>CAZDWS010000001.1:0-609078 GCA_964509295.1 uncultured Geobacteraceae bacterium
GGTAAAACAAAGAATATGAAGACGGTGGTCAAGATATCCGACAGCAACATACCTGGTTTCAGGGTAATCATTACGGATATCTACAGTGATTTCAGCGG
Source organism: uncultured Geobacteraceae bacterium (assembly GCA_964509295.1). Lineage (GTDB taxonomy): Bacteria > Desulfobacterota > Desulfuromonadia > Geobacterales > Pseudopelobacteraceae > JBGSQR01. The sequence continues at coordinate 99 of CAZDWS010000001.1, forward strand.
TACCCCATACAAAATCAGAGGCACGATCAAACGGCAAGCCACGCTCGGCTAAGTTCTTGTCTGATTTGATCTGATCGAATTCAATCTTCATAACTAAATTTGTAACAACGAAAATACCAAAAGTCAACCAATAACGTTACAACAAATATCAATCAGACTAACATCGGAGGGGTACCTTTATAGAACTATCAGTCCTTAAAAAGAGATGAATCTGGTAAAAGACTAAACACCAAACAAACAGAAGCAGCAGCTGAATATTCCCACTGAAGGGGAAGAGGATTTAAATATAGCAACTAATTTGAACCAATCAGGTATTGTTTTGATTTTAGACCTTTAAAAGGAGAACCCATGTCCAGCGTAAACACCCACAGCCACGTCACCAACCTCTCCGGCAATGAAATCTACTGCCTGAACAAGCTCTCCTTCACCCCCGGCAACATCTGCATCGGCAATAGCGTCTTTGCGCTGGGTATTCTTGGTAGTCTGACAGCCGGACTGAACATACTGGTCGGCGGCGAGATACCCCAGGTGACCAGCCTGATCCATGACGGTCGGATCAATGCCATCGAGCGAATGATGGTAGAGGCCAAGGCCAGTGGCGGCACCGGCGTAACCGGTGTCAGCACCGAGCTTATCAACCATGGAAGCAATATCGAATTCCTCTCCATCGGCTCTGTTATTCACAAGGCTAATGCCACCAACGAAACCCTGGCCTTCTCCACTTCCGCCGATGCTCAGCAGCTCTACTGCCAGGTGGATTGCGGCTTCAGGCCGATTCAGTACGTTATCGGCAATGTGGCCTACTCCATTGGTCTCAGTGGAAATATTTTCGGATTTCTGCGCAGCCTGGGGCGTGGCGAAGTCTCCGAATATTCCGAAATATTCGACAAGACCCGGCATCTGGCGCTTGAACGTATTACCCGCGAAGCCAGGCAATGCAAGGCCAATGCAGTTATCGGCATCAATACCACCATCACACCGTTCATGGGTGCCCAGGAAATGCTCATGCTCGGCACCGCCTCGTTCCATCCGGCACTGACCGAATACACTACCAACCCGATCACCTCGGACATGACCAACGAAGAGATGTGGAACATGATCAATATCGGCTACATGCCGATCCGCCTGGTGATGGGGGTTTCGGTCTATTCTCTGGGGCTTGTGGGAGGGATCAAATCACTGTTCAGGTCCATGGTGCGCGGCGAGGTGAGTGTGCTGACCTCCCTGCTGTATGAAGCCAGAGAGAAAGCTCTGGATAGAATCCAACTGGATGCCAAGCGCCATGGCGCCGATGAAGTGGTCGGAGTCAAGATCCATGTCTACGAACTTGGCGGGGGTTTGATCGAGTTTCTGGCAATCGGAACCGCGGTTAAAAAAATGGAGGGCATTACAACCCGGACTGATACTTTGATACCACAGGCGATCATCAGAGACAGGGACACCTTCTTTGACAAACCGCCCCAGTCAGGCCGGGCCGTTTCGTTGACGGAAAGCGGCAAGTCCTCCGCATCGGCAACACAGGGCGGCCCAATTGCCATAATCGTAGCAGTTGTCATGTTTGCGTTCTACATTTTCATGTTTATTTTGAAGCGGTATTAAGCTGCTGCTGAAACAACAGACCTCCGAGGTTTCAAAAACTTCGGAGGTCTATTAAGAACAATATACTATTTAAATATCTGATATTACTTTTTCAGATATTCCTCGATCCCTTCTTTAAAACCTTTCGGCTCAAACCGGAAGGTCTCTTTCCAACTGCAATCACAGATATTTTCCTCAATCAGCATCTGCAACTGGTCCATGGTAATGGGAAACTGGGGAATGTTCTGCATGACCGGAATCACATGTTCCATCAGACCCAGCGGCAGATGCGGTTCATAGGGCGGGTTTTTGCCGATTGCTGCGGCAACCGTGTCCAGCAGTTCCATGTAACTGAGGCGGTCATTACCGCACAATTCGTAAGTCTGGCCTATGGTCTCCGGCATCTCCAGCGCCATGGCAAAGCAACGCGCCACATCATCGGCATGAATCGGCTGCAGACGATAAAGTCCGTCACCGATGACCGGCATCACCGGCACCATGCGCAGCTGATCGGCCAGCATATTGATAAAGGCATCCTTGGGCCCAAATATCAGCGAGGGACGCAGGATTGACCAATCCAGCCCGCTGCCCCTGATCAACTCTTCCGCCATGAATTTAGTCTTATGATAGTTTGACACCGCATTGGGTCTGGTCCCCAGGGCGGACATCTGCAGGTAGCGCCTGACACCGGCTTTTGCCGCAGCGGCCAGCATATTGTCCGTTGCCTGCACATGCAGATGCTCAAAGGTAATCCCTTTGGACGGAAATTCACGGATAATACCCACCAGGTTGATGACGGCATCACAGCCTGCTACTGCATGGGCAAAGCTCTCCATGCGGGTCACGTCACCCTCAACCATTTCTATTCCAGCATTGGTAGATTCACTACGCCGATGGGCCAGCAGTCGCACCTCATGTCCCCTGGACAATAACTCACGAACGACATGCCCACCCACAAAACCTGTTCCGCCTGCGATAAATATTTTCATTTTCTGCTCCACTGAAACTAGTCGATCAGTTTTTCTTTTTTCAGCCGTTCATCGATCCGTTTGATCAGTTGCGGTGCCAAATTCTGCCCCCACTCCTGCCCAACCTTCATCCCTTCCTGGGCCATGACCGGCATGGCTTCAATTGTTTTCCTGCCCAGCGGGGTTTCGTAAAAAGCGATCAATCCCTTGATCTCGTCATGGTTAAGATTATTTGCATAAATGATTATCATGGGGTCGATCAGGCTGTTGATGTTTTCGTTGATTACCTTGGTAGTTTCCTCCGAAATGATATCAACGGTTTTTTCAGGGATATCCTGACGAGTCTGTTTGAGCGCAGCAAACATTTGGGCTGTAACCGCATTGCCGAAGATGCTGGCAATTTTAAGCGACCCGGTGACCTTGAGCAGTTTTTCGATATCAGCTTTCTTGGCTGGGGTGAGGTCTTCGGCAAAGGCGGTACTTGAGAGTGATAACACCATCACAACTAGTATAGACAATATTTTGTTCTTCATTTTAGCTCCTTTTGAGTTGGCAAACTAGAGTATAAAATATATTTCAGATTTTTCAGTAGCGCCCTGGAACACAATCTTTCCTTTATGCAACTCCCATCTGGCTGCTTTGCCATTATAAGGATTACCCAGTTCCTTTGCGTTTCTATCTAGAAACGGCTGGATCTGCATTTTAGGTATCTGCTCTTCCTTGATCATGATCTTCAGCAATGCCAGCCTGCGCAGACCTTCGAGATTATGGCCACGCTCAATATAACTGGCAAAACTTGCACCCTGGTAGACTTGGGCAAGAACTTCGCCAACAGGATCATATAAGAAGCTGAGCCCGATTTTATTTAAACCGGAATTTTCTATTCCCGCTTTATTAACATCATTGGCATATTCTGCGGCCGTGAGCTTTGATAATGCTATCAATTGTCTCATATTATCATACATGCGATTTCTCATGGCATTAGGCTTTAAAAAGACTTTTCCCGGAGCTTTCTCATCACTGTATTTCAAATCCCACATAATACTATTAAGCATGTAGACAGCTTCTCCCTCAAAAGCAGTTGTCATAGATGCTTCACCATTTTCAAAAGGTTTCAAAACGGCTTTTAACCGGCCAAGCTGATGATTATTAAGCTTAAAATTAACGGCCAAATCAGCAGCAAAACGCATATTTGTCTCTAAAGTTATATTGCCCATAAATTTAGTAATAAGAACTTTTGTTCTGGTGGCAAGCAATTCAGCAAACCTGACCTCCTGCTCCAGACCATATAAAGCCCCTTCCAGATTGCCTTCTTCTGCTTTAATTGCCAACTGTAAAAGTTTAAGTCTCTGGCCATTTCTGAGAATTGATAAATTTGGAGTAGGTGACATTATCCCCGTAGCTAACGGTTCATTGTAATTCTTGTACCTGTGCAGGTTCTCATGGCGAGACAGCATTTCACTATTATCAGCAATCAGCTTTTCAGCTGCGGCCCTGTTTGTCCGTGCATAAGCAATTATTCCCATGCCATCGGTTCCATAAAAACCAGGCATTTTACCTTTAAATTCCAGATGTTGTTTATCCATAGCTGCGACTGATTCGACTAAATACTCCATCCTTTGGGCATTGTTAGTTATTGATTGAACTTTTTTCAGTTTTGCCATCCCATATTCAAACGGATCTTGTCCTGCAGGTGCTTCAGCTCCGACAATCGGGAGCCAGGCATTCCCCGGTTCAATAATGATGGCCCGTTTCTCCTGCAACAAGCTTTCTACCTCAGGGGAAAGTTTTTCATCATAAAGGGCCATAAAAGTGAAAATCCCTACATAAAACAAAATTATTCCGATCCAGATCTTTTTCATGCTGATTTTCATAAGCCCACCAGCATTTCAAACAGTTTCATGTCTCCGCCCATACCCATATTGATAAGCATTGCCAAAACCATCAGCACTGCTGCAATCAGCAGTACAAAGAGTAACCATGACAGCAGCATGCTGGAAATTATTTTTTTTCGAGACAACTGTTGCAGGTCAACAAGATTGATGAAGTAGTTTCTGGCAGTGATACCCAAAACCAGCATAAAAGGGATAAATGCTAATGCTGCAGGGCCTCTATCCAGTTTATCAAGTATCATCATAATAGAGGTAGAAAGGAGAACAGCAAGCCCGACCGGTAAAAAAGACCAGGCAAACAGACGATAAATGCTTGAGTGATTGGCAGTGCCACAGAACCTTCTACCCACCAACCATTCTGATCTTGCATAGGTTGACGAGATAACAAAACCCACCAAAGGACCAAACAACAGACTAAGCACAAGTAAAAGAGATATCTTAATCAAAGAAAGCCACGGTAAAAAAAATGATGCTACCAGAAACATTCCGCTCAAAGCGTTTACCACAAGAGCAGACAGTTCCGATCTGTTTTCACCAAGATCAAAAGTCGTCTGCGGCCTGAACAAAGCCATTACAAAACTTTTCATGCAGTGGACCTCCTGCCCAGTTTTCAATGGAATATGTCGTAAGCCGGATACTTAGTCAACCGGATTGATTAAATCCGGCTTATAAAATACAATCTATCAAACAAACCGCTATAACCAAACAATTAACCATAACCTCATATCCAACATTTAACAGACTGTTATTATTAACAATTAACTAATACAAGCACACCACTTTCACCACGGTTATACCCCCCTGCATAAGCGATCTTTTTTAATCTTTGCTAATAGTCACTATTGGTGCGGCCTGAATAATTTATCACCCGCTTGGCAGTTGTTTTGCAACCCATGCAGCCTGTAGCAACACTTTACAATGAATGGGTAACATCAATCAAACGCAGGAGGAGAACAAGTATGATTAAAAGAATTCAGGTTCTGTTCGTAGCCGTATGTGTGGTGGTTTTCTGCAGTCCGCTGTCCTATGCCGCAGGAAAACTTCCCAATGTAAAGATCCTTGCCACTGGTGGAACCATCGCTGGCGCAGGCGTAACAAGCACTACAACCGTTGGCTATACAGCCGCTGTTACTGCGGTTGACAAACTGATCTCCAACGTGCCGGAACTGACCAAGATAGCCAATGTCAGCGGCGAGCAGATCAGCCAGATCGCCAGCGAAAGCATGACCATGGAAATCTGGCTCAAACTGGCCAAACGCGTTAACCAGCTGCTTGCCAGTGATGATGTTGACGGCGTAGTCATCACACATGGCACTGACACCCTGGAAGAAACCGCTTATTTCCTCAACCTGGTTGTTAAAAGCAAAAAACCGGTTATCGTAGTCGGCGCCATGCGCCCCGGCACAGCCATGAGTGCTGACGGCCCGCTGAACCTGTACCGCTCCGTAATTCTTGCCGGCAACAAAGATGCCATAGGCAAAGGCGTTATGGTCATGCTGAATGACACTATCCACGCCGGTCGCGACGTAACCAAAACCATCACCAACCGTCTGGATACATTCAAAGCTGCTGAAATCGGCCCGCTCGGCTTCTTTGTCGGCGATCAGCCGTTTTTCTATCGTCAGACCCTGCGCAAGCATACTGCCGACTCCGAATTTGACGTCAGCAACATGACTGAGCTGCCACGAGTGGATATCGTTTATCACTATGCCGGAAATGGCGGAACAATGATCGAGGCAGCCACCGCTGCTGGTGCAAAAGGCCTCGTACATGCCGGCACAGGTGACGGCAGCATCGCCAAAGCAGAATATCCAGCTATTGAAGCTGCCTTGAAAAAAGGCGTTGTAGTTGTCCGCAGCTCACGCATCGCCAATGGCAATGTTTCACGCAACGGCGAAGCCGATGACGACAAATACGGTTTCATCGTTTCCGACAACCTCAACCCACAGAAGGCCCGTATTTTGTTGATGCTGGCCCTGACTAAAACAACCGATGTGAAGATGATTCAGGATCTGTATCTGAAGTACTAAGCGGATCAAACTGTATTCAAGCTAATCGGACCAGAAAAAAAGGCAGGACGGATATTTCCGACCTGCCTTTTTTCATATCAATCACAACCCTCAGCGCTACTCTCCCCACAACCTTTCACGCAACCCGGAGCTTCTGACAATCCGCCGCTCCACAGCCTTGCAGAACATCTCCCGGCTGCACCAGATTTCCACCCGCTTTTTGGCACGGGTAACAGCGGTATAAATCAACTCCCGGGTCAATATTTCAGAATCCAATTCGGGAATGATCAACAGGACCGTATCAAATTCCGACCCCTGGCTTTTATGCACAGTCAATGCAAAAGCCGACTCGAAAGGAGGCAAACGCAGGGCAGAAACATGCCGGATGCCGCCTTCCGGCTCGGCAAAACAGGCCAGAAGTCGTTTGTCCGACTCATTTTGCATCAATACAGCAGTATCACCGTTGAACAATCCCAGTTCATAATTATTCCCCGAAACCATAACCGGCATACGGTTGCAGGCAGGCTGACCCTCCGGCTTTTTCAATCCCAGTGCTGCAAGCGCCAAACGGTTCAGGTTTTCAACGCCGCAGGTGCCTTCACGGTAGGGTGAAATAATCCGGAACTCGTCCAGTATTTCCAATGCGCGTTCTGCAGTAGGTGCGGCAACATACTCTCCGTATCCTGTTTTGACTGCAGAACTGAATTCCGCTTCAAACAACTGGGGTGGTGGAAGCGGCTTCCAGACCAGATCCGCTTTATGTCCACCTGCCAGCATTTCAAAGGCTGCATCACCGGTTCCGGCATTAACAAGCCTGCTCAAATTGCCGATGCCGCTCTCATCACCAAAACGGTAACTTTTAGTCAGATTGACAACTGCACCTGCAATTGGTCCGCTCAAACTGATATTTTCTGCATCAGACGGGCCATCCAGACGCCTGCCTGCCCCGGAGTTACAGATGTCAGACAATACCGCTCCGGCTTCAACCGATGCCAGCTGATCCTGGTCGCCAAGCAGGATTACCCGGCAGTCATGGCGGACTGCATCGAGCAGTTTTGACATCAGCGGCAGATCCACCATGGACACTTCGTCCACAACCAGCACATGACAAGCCAGCGGATTAGCCTTGTTATATCTGAAGTTTGATGATCCTGGCACGACCCCCAACAGGCGATGAATGGTTTTAACATCATGGGGCATTCGTGCCCGTATTGTCTCATCCAGGGGCAATTGCCGGATCGATTGCAGAATCGACTGCCGCAGCCTGCTGGCCGCCTTGCCGGTGGGCGCAGCCAGTGCAATCTGCAGTTCGCGCTCTCCGCTCTGTTCAAGCAGCAGCGCCAGTATGCGTGCCACCGTTGATGTTTTTCCGGTACCCGGACCACCGCTGATTACGGTCAGGCGGCCTGTAAGAGCCGCGATTGCAGCCATCCGCTGCCTGTCTTCCGGTCCGGCAACAGTCGGGAAATACCTTTCCAAAGCTTCCGTGGGCAGCCCGGCTGTTTCAGCAATACGGGACGCTTTTTCTGTCAGGCTGTCGGCAACTGATCTTTCATAGTTCCATGAACGGTACAGATAAAGCCTGCCGGAGTCATCAAGAACCAGCGGCTTGTATTCACCCGGCTTGCCCACCGTATTGCAGGTTGACAAAACCTTGATCCATGCAGCTGTTTCCGGCACACGCAATATGGAGCCCGATGGCAGAAAGGGAACTATTTCACGACCGGATACGGATGCCAGATCAAGACAGATATGCCCCTGCCCGCTCTCGGCACTGACCAGCGCAGCAGCCAGCCACAGTTCATCGGAAGGTGCAGAGTCCTGCCCCTTGATGAATTCGGCGAAATAGTGGTCAAGTGAGTTAAGTTGAATGGTGCCGTTCATGAAAGATGCCTTTTATCCAAGTGTGATCCAGGCAACAACCGCATAGCGCAGCAGCTTGCCGCTGAGTACAAGTATGGTGAAAAGCCAGAACGGCGTTTTCAAGATCCCACCCACAAGGCAGAGCGGATCACCAACAATTGGCAACCAGGAAAAAAACAGCGAAACCGAACCGTATTTCCGGTAATAACCGGTTGCCCGTTCCTGCTGCTCCGTTGAAATCCGCAAGACCTTTTCTATCAGCCAGCGACCGCCATAAATGCCAATGGCATAGGTACTCACTGCACCCAGAAAGTTTCCTGCTGTGGCCGTTAAAACCGTTGCAACGGGCGAATACCCCTTGGCCAGCATCATCACCAGCAGCCACTCGGAGCCGAGCGGGATCAGTGAGGAGGCCAGCAGGCTGAGAGTAAACAGTGAGCCGTAGCCGGGCTGGTTGAGCCAGTCATGCAACAGGACAGTATATGTCAGAAATGTGTTGTCAAAATGTTCCAATGGACTAAAATACTCCTGCAGGTAACATAACATGGCAGCTAAAAATTCCTTCTCCCTGAGGGAGAAGGTGGCCGAAGGCCGGATGAGGGGGCAGCAGTGCCAAGCAGATCCAACTCTGCCCCCTCACCCCTGCCCCTCCCCCTCATGGAGAGGGGACTTTTGTCGCCTCATTGTAGCGTTAAATAAATTTTCGGCAAGGAGTGATTATGCAGAAGGGAAAACCAAACAAGAAATATTCCCAGGCTTCCAGGCTTCACACCATCATCCGCCTGCTGGAAACCCGCCGCAATATGACTCTGGATGATCTGGCAGAAGAGTGCGATGTGGACCGGCGTACCATTCACCGCGACCTGCGGGCCGTGGAAGAAGCCGGGTACCCGTTGACCAGCGACTGGGAGGATGGCAAAAAGGTCTACCACTTCCTGACCAAGTCCCGCAATATCCCGCCGATCACCTTTACCCTCAACCAGCTTCTGTCGCTTTACCTGCTCCGTTCGCTGGGTGTTCATCTGGCCGGCACGCCGTTTCAGGCCGAGATTGAAGAGCTGTTCAGAAGCATCAACTCCGTTCTGCCGGATCGTTATGCAGCTCATCTGGAGCGCATCGCCCGGGTTTCCCTGCCGATCCTGCATGGCGCCAGAGATTATACAGCCGCCTCGGCCTTTATTACAGATCTGCAAAAAGCGCTGCTGCAGCAGTACCGCATCCGCCTGACCTATGCCAAGAAGGGACTGAAAAACAGTAGCGTCTATGAGCTGGATCCATACACCCTGGTGTTTTACAAAGGCGGTATCTACCTGCTGGGCTACGCCCACAACCGCAAGGCGATCCGGCTGTTTGCACTGGAGCGGATTCGGGGGCTGGAGCTGACCCGACAGCGTTTCGAAATTGCGCCAGATTACGATCCGGAAAAACATTTTAATTCCGCTTTCGGAATTGTTAATGACAACCCCATGCATGTGCGGGTCCGTTTTTCCCATAAGATTGCCCATACGGTACAGGAACGCTGCTGGATGCCGGAACAACTGCTGACCACAGATAGTGATGGTCGAGTAATTATTGAATTCGATGCAGCCGGCGAAATGGAACTGGTCTCCTGGATACTGTCATACGGAGCACATGCCGAGGTGCTGGATCCGCCTGAACTCAGACGTGAGGTTAAGCGCCAGGTCCGGGAAATGCGGGAGTTTTATCGGGGCAAGGACAACTGAAAACTGATTCCTCTACAAAAAAACAAGGAAAGACCCAATGCAGCCCCTGAAACCAACTGACATCCGTGCTATTGTTTTTGACCTGGACGGCACCCTGTATGCTTGCGATGAATTTGCAACTGCCATCAAGTACGAGGCCGCCGTTTATATGGCCGGACTGTTGTCCGTAAGTGTTTCGGAAGCCGGTATTCGGATGAATGAAGTCCGTAATTGCCTGACTGAGCAGAGCGATACGGAGCCGACACTATCGATTGTTTGCTGCACCCTGGGTGGCAGCGTGCCTGGAATGCACGCCCATTTTGAAAAACAGTTGAATCCGGAGTCCTATCTGCTGCGGGACAACCGGGTTATTGATTTATTGAAAAACCTGCAGAAGCGTTTTGATCTGTATATTTACACAAACAACAATCGTGTTCTTTCCACCCGCATTATGAACTATCTCGGATTAAGCGTCCTGTTCCGACATATTTTTACTATCGAGGACAACTGGCGCCCAAAACCGGACGAGGAAAGGCTTGGCCAGATCATCGGTTTTTCCGGCTACCAGCCGTCAGAGGTTCTTTTTGTCGGTGACCGCTATGACGTGGATTTGCGACTGCCGGAACAGCTCGGCTGCCCTGTTTACCTGAGCCAGAGCATTGAACAGCTGTTGAGATTGGGGCAACTGGCAGCTGCATGAAGTTTATTCCAATTCTAAATCAAAGATGAAACCAAGGCGGAGAGGATTGAGGCGACGAAGCGTACAGGTAGTACGTTGAGGAGCCGAAGACGAGCCAACGAAGGTAGCGCTTTGATTTGGAATTCGAATTATTATTTCAAGAAAACCTTAAAGTCCCGGCGCTCGTCGGCAACCTCAAGCAATAACTCCATCAGCACTGTCCCCACCTCACCCATGGATGCCTTTGATTTCCCCGCATGCTCCCAGACGATCTCTACAGGACCGGCCACATCGGTTGTCAAAACATCCCAGAGTGCATCCAGATTGCGGCCAAAGTGGGTCGGCAGGTTAAGCTGTTTCTCCAGTGAATCATAAAACTGCTCTATAGTGCCGACCTGATCACCACTTAATGTCACCCTGACTGTCCGCTTATTATTTACTGGCATGTCGGCACCTCCACAAAAGTCTGGTAATGATTTACCGTTATCATACGCAAACCATCATTGGCAAACAGCAGCCGTTTTGCTCCGCGATGCCCGCCCTTGTAATCCAGGTCGGCCTCACGCCATTTACGTTTTCCATCAGGCAGGCGCTTTTCCCGGTTTCCAAAATGGTCTCCACCGATACTTTTCCCATGCAAACCGGCAACGCTCCAGAGATTCCGCCCCGGCTTCCAGCCGAGGTTCTGGGCATCTCTTTTTTTGATGAACTTGACCGGCAACTGCTGATTGTGACTTTTATTCAGTATCCTCAAAATTTCAACCAGCTCAACCTGATCAGTTTTGGGTGACAGTTGCGCATTCACTGACTTAACCGCTTCCTCGCAAGTAGCTGCCCAAGCTGGAACCGACAGAAACAGAGCAGACAGGACCATTACATACGGAATTATTTTTTTCATCAGACCTCCAGATTACAAGTGATTTTCCCAGTCCCCATATCATCTTTCCAAAACAAAAGTAACAGGGCCGTCATTGACCAGCGCCACCTGCATGTCAGCCTGAAAAATACCGGTTGCCACCGAAACACCCAGCCGCCTGACAGCTTCCACAAAATATTCATACAGACGCCTTCCCTCATCCGGCGCAGCCGCAGAATCAAAAGAAGGGCGCCGCCCCTTGTCGCAGTTACCGGCCAGGGTAAACTGGGACACAACCAGCAGGCTGCCTCCCAGATCCTGGACCGACAGGTTCATCTTGCCGTCCTGATCCTCAAAGATGCGCAGGTTGCTGATTTTTTCAGCCAGCCAGTCGGCCTGCTGCTCCGTGTCCCCTTTTTCAACACCCAGCAGGACCAGAATACCCTGTCCGATCTCTCCGACAATTGCATTATCGACCGTGACACTCGAAGACGTAACCCGCTGTATTACCGTTTTCATGAACGCCCCTCGCTATTTTACAGATGCTTTTTCAAATAACTTGCGTTTCAAAAAGTATCCGCAGATTACGCAGATTTCACAGATAATTTCAAACCTAATTATTCATTTAAAATCTGCGTCCATCTGTGACATCTGCGGATAAAAAAAGCTGGACGTAATCACGGCAGCTCAATGGCGTGAAAAAATGAGTGCCCGCTGCAATACTGCTGCAGTTCATCCGTTTTTAAGGGTTTACTGAAATAGAATCCCTGAATAATACTGCACTTTTTTTCCATCAGATAATTCAGTTGTTCCCCGGTCTCAACCCCTTCCGCAACCAGCTCCATCCCCAGCGACTGGGCCATGGCAATAATCGTATTAACTACCACGGCATCATTTCTCGTCGTCAGCATTCGTTGAATAAAGGACCTGTCGATCTTCAGCTCATCGATGGGCAGCCGTCCCAGGTACTCCAGGGACGAGTAGCCGGTGCCGAAATCGTCCAGTGACAAGATCGTGCCTATTTCTTTCAATCCGGCCAGAATGGACAGGGTCCGGTCACTGTCAATCATGATCATGCTCTCGGTCAATTCCAGACAGAGCCGGCTTGGCTCAAGACCGGTAGCAGCCAGTACCCGCTTAACAGTCGCATCCAGATCACTGCGAATAAACTGCAGAGCTGAAATATTCACGGATATGCGCAACGGCGGCAGCCCCTGGTTCTGCCATTCAGCGGCCTGCTTACATGCCTGCCACAGCACCCATTCCCCGACCTCCACAATCAGGCCGGTCTCCTCAAGAAGAGGGATGAACTGGTTGGGCGGGACCGGCGCCTCGCCCGTGGGGGTCCAGCGCAGAAGCGCTTCAACACCAATTACACAATTGTGGTCAAGACTGATCTGTGGTTGGTACTGCAAGCTGAACTCTTGCCGTTCCAGCGCCTTACGCAGTCGGGTTTCCATGGCAAAGCGCCGTTCCAGCTGACTGTTCAATTCACTTGTGTAATAAGCAACCTTGTTCTTACCGAGCTTTTTTGCTTTGGAAAGCGCGGCTCCGGCGTTTTTCAGCAATTTTTCAGCACACTCGCCATGATAGGGATAAACTACGACGCCGATACTGGCCGAAGAAACCACCTCAATGCCTTCAATCATAAACACCGTATTCATGGCGCTGCAAATTTTCTCCGACCGGACAACGACGTCTTTCTCTTCGCAGGCATGTTGCGGAATAATAATGAACTCATCACCAAGAAAGCGGGCCACGGTGCAGTGATTCCGGCAAGCCTCCTGGAGACGTTCGGCAAACTCTTTCAGCAGCAGGTCGCCAAATTCGTGACCGAATGTATCATTGACAAACTTCAGATTGTCGATACCCAGCAGCATCAGTGACAGATTCCGGCTGTCGCTGTCCATCTGTTCCAGCTGTTTCGACAGTATTTTCTGAGCAAAGTACCGGTTGGGAAGCCCGGTCAAGGCGTCATGGTTGGCCTGATGATATAGTTGTGTTTCATTCTGTTTTCTGATGGTGATGTCTTCTTTGATTGCAACAAAACTGGTAATAACACCAGCCTCATCCCTGACCGGTGCAAAACTGCACAGTTCCCAGAAGATCGTGTCATCCTTGGCCTTGTTGCACAATTCGCCTTTCCATTCTTTGCCGGAACGGAGCGTTTCCCATAAATTGCTGTAGTACTCTGCATCATGGACGCCGGACTTGAGAATACGCGGATTCTGCCCCAGCGCTTCCTGGCTGGAATAGCCGGTTATCTCGGTAAACTTGGGGTTCACGTATTCGATAACGCCGTCAATGTTGGTAATGATTACAGAGCAGCCGCCCTGTTCTACAACCGTAATCAGTTTGCGTAGGTCCGCGGTACGCTGGCTGACTAGATATTCCAGATTGACCTGGTAATTTCTGTTTTCCCTGACCAGACGGGCACGCTCAAGGCAGCAGGTAACCACATGTTCAAGCTCGGCAAGGTTTATCACCGGCTTAGCCAGATAATCCCAGGCGCCACGTTGCAGAGTCATAACTGCATCCGCAAGTACACCGGTTCCGGAAAAGGCAATGATCGGCAGATTGTCATCCATCTGACGCGCTGCATCCAAAACTTCAAGACCATCACCATTTGGCATGTACAAATCGGTAATCACGATATCCGGCCGCATGGCGTGCAGCGCCTTGATCCCTTCATTGCCGCTACAAGCCTTAATCACGGAAAAACCGCTATCCGCAAAATACTCCGTCAGACTGCTGCAGATTAATTCATCATTGTCTATGATCAAAAGTAACGGTTTGCTCATCTCAGATTCCATTGCTATTACCCCCCCCTCTGCTCGGCTAAAAAATCAAAAAACCCTCGATTTTTTCATTTTGCGCAGTTCTGAAGTGCATCGCCTGACCAGCATTTCCATTTCGGTCTTGTGAATACGGTTTTTTCTGATTACCCGGGCACGTTCAAGACAACTGGTAACCGCATGCTCAAGCTCGGCAGGGTTTATCACCGGCTTGGCCAGATAATCCCAGGCGCCTTGCTGAAAGGCCATGACGGCATCTTCAACTTCACCGGTTCCGGAAAGGGCTATGACAGGCAGATTGTCATCAAACTCACGTACTGCATCCAACACCTCAAATCCGTCACCATTTGGCATAAGCAGATCGGTAATCACTATATCCGGACGTCGGGCATGCAGCGCCTCGATCCCTTCGTACCCGGTATATGCCTGTACCACGGTAAATCCGTTTTCGGCAAAATAGTCCGCCAGGCTCTCGCAAATATACCCATCATCATCTATGGTCAAAAGGACCGGTTTGCTCATTTCTGATTCCATTATAATTATGCCCTCCAAAACAAGTTACGATTATTAGATCTTGAATTTTCTGACCATGTCCTGCAGTCCAACCGAGAGTTCGGAAAGGCCCGCTGATGCATGGGAAATGTCCATGGAACCCTTGGCGCTCATTTCAACAACATCGGAGATTTGCTGGATATTGTTGGAGATCTCACGGGTTGTGGCTGTCTGTTCTTCGGCAGCGGTTGCGATCTGGCTGATCTGCATGGTTACTTCATTGATCTTTTCCAGGATCTCTTCCAGGGCATGGCCGGAACGGGCTGCCTCTGTTGTCCCCTGTTCAACCTCCCTGACTCCGGCCTCCATTGAAGAGACCGCCTGGCGGGTTTCGCTCTGGATATTCTTGATCATCTCGCCAATCTCTTTTGTTGCCCTGGAGGTCCTCTCGGCAAGGGCTCTCACCTCATCGGCAACAACGGCGAAGCCTCTGCCCTGCTCTCCGGCCCTTGCTGCTTCAATCGCCGCATTCAAAGCCAGCAGGTTGGTCTGGTCGGCAATATCCTCGATCGTCCCGACTATTTCACCGATTTGCTCGGACCTGGTTCCGAGCTGTTCAACGACATTTGCAGAGTTGCGAACCTTGTCGGCAATACGGGCCATTCCGTCAACAGTGTTCCGGACCACGCCTGCACCTTCCTGGGCGGTCCTGCTTGCCTGGCTGGAACTCTCCGCAGCTCTATGGCAATTATTTGCTATGTCCATACTGGTTGCGGACATCTCTTCACTGGCAGTGGCAACGGTGTTGGCCTGGCTGACCACTTCATGGGAAGCGCTGGCCATCTGATCGGCGTTACTATTCAACTGAACCGAAGCAGATGCCACCTCCTGGGAGCTGTTATTGACCTTGTCCATAACCTGCCGCAGCTGTTCCACCATCTGGCGCATGGCGTCATACACGCCACCCTTGCCCTGTTCGAAGCGATAGGTCAGGTCACCGTCAGCCACCTGGCGGGTGATCTCCTCCAGATGGGTCGGTTCCGTGCCGATGCTCCGCAGCAAACGTCTGGTGACAAAGATCGATAAAACAGAAATCATTATCATCATGGTCAGGCTTATCCCCACGATCAGGTAGATCCCCTTTTTCAGACTACGCCGGCTCTCGTCGGCGGCCTTCTTCACCAGGGCATCCAGATCGTCTACATAGTTGCCGGTACCGACTACCCAGCCAAAGGGCTTGAACTCAAGTGAATAGCCCCGTTTCGGGGATGGAGCGGTTTCACCGGCCTTGGGGAACCAGTAATCCGTGTAACCGCCGCCAGGTTTTTGCCCGTTTTCAATTATTTCTTTGATGAATGATTTATTTTTGGCATCCTGATCATTTATCCTGCTCTTGCCTTCTACCGGCTTGCCCAACAGAACAACATTGATACCTTCAGTGGTATCAGCCCAGAGATAATTGTCCTTGCCGTAGCGCAGGCCACGCAGCAGTTCGGCTCCCAGTTTTTTGGCTTCATCCGGGGATTTGCCATCTTTCCGACTGAGGTCATGGATATTCTGCAGCATGCTGACCGCTGTCTCCACCTCGCTCCTGGCCTGGGTATCAAAGTCACTGAACAGGGAGGCTTTGTACATGCCGATGAAGCCGGTATAGGAGCTCACGTACTCTTTCAGTGCAATGCCAGTGGACACCATCGCCAGGCCGATGCTGCACGCCAGAACCATAACCAGTATTTTCGTACCGAAACCCAAACCAGCTCTAACTGTTGACATGTAGTTTCTCCTTTTTCCAGATAGTGTTTCCGGCTGAACGCCGGCATGTATTTTGACGACAACCGGGTTAAAACCCTTGATGTTGATAATTAGTAGAGCAGACTATGTGCCAATCCGTTTGCAATATATTATTTAATAATATTGAGCAGTTAAACGACCAACCTCAAGGACGGGGGAGCGACATTGGTTGACAGGATCTGGATGGAAAGCACGAATTCAGCTGTATTGAAGGGGATTGGTGATGGCCCGACAAAAGTTGCTTACGCAATTTTTGTCGCCGAGGAAGTCGGTAAATACGATGCAGGGTTTGTTGCGCGACAGACGCCTGCCCCCCGGTTAGACGGAGGACATGCTTAAGGTCAGAAAATTATTTTCAATTATCCAATATTTCTCTTAAGCTTCTTGACAGCACATAGGGAGTAGTGGGCTTGGAAAGAAAATGCTGGTTCTTTTCGAGAAAGCCCTGCCTTTGGATAATGTCGGCGGTATATCCGCTTGTAAAAAGGACTTTGATATCCGGCATTATTTTTCTGATTTCTTCGTAAACCTCTATGCCGTTCTTCTTTGGCAAAATTATATCCAGCAGCAGAAGTTGGACCAGTTCGCGATTTTCAACAAATTTGGCAACAGCCTCTTCGCCATCTTCAGCAACAATGACTTTGTATCCCAGCTGTTCCAGTACTTCTTTCTGCAGATTCCTTACGAGAACATCGTCTTCTATCAGCAGAATGCATTCATTGCCGCCTGTAAGATGCGTGGTCAATTGTTCTTCACTTTCCTCGACCTTTGCGTTCAACAACGGCAGGTATATCTTGAAAGTAGTACCTATGCCCACTTCACTGTAGACAATGATCTCTCCGTTGTGCTGCTTGATTATGCCGTAAATTATGGACAGCCCAAGTCCTGTCCCTTTGCCCACTTCCTTGGTTGTAAAGAACGGCTCGAATATCTTTTGCTGCGTGACTTCATCCATTCCAGAACCGGTGTCTGAAATTGAAATTTCCAAATGCCTGCCCGGCTTCAGTGGCGGATGGGCTTTTACGTATTCATTATCCAGCTCCACAGGCCTTGTGGCTATGCTCAGCATGCCGCCATTCGGCATTGCATCCCTTGCGTTTGTCGCCAGGTTCATCAGCACCTGATCAATTTGGGAGCTGTCCGCCATAATGATCATCTCTTCCGGTGAAGTTTCTATTTTCAGTTCAATATCCTCACCAATGATTCTGGTCATGAATTTTTTAAAGTGCAAAATAATTTCATTTATTCTGACAGCCCTTGTTTCAATCTCCTGCTTCCTGCTGAAAGCCAGCAGACTTCTGGTCAGAGAAGACGCCCTCTCGGAAGCCGCCAGTATCTCGTCAAGAAACTCCTTCTGGCGAGTAGCCTTATCCACATTTTTCTTCATAAGACAGGCATAGCCGATTATGCCGGTAAGAATGTTGTTGAAATCGTGCGCAATGCCGCTGGAAAGAGTCCCCAATGCGTCCATTTTCTGGGCCTGTCTCAGCTGATGTTCTAGTTTTTTTCTTTCAGTAATATCTTCAGCTGTTCCATCAATCCAATCCATTTTGCCGAACTCATCATAATGTGCCCTGGCATTGACTGAAATCCATACCGGCTTCCCTGTTTTACTTTTCATTAGTAGTTCTTTGTTTTTTACAAAACCGTTAGCTTCGATTTCTTCGACAAATATATTTCTTTCGTCTGCGTACATGTAGATTTCTGCCGGAGTCAGATTCATGAACTTTTCAGCTGATTCATATCCAAAAATATTAATCATTGCCGGATTTACCTGAATATATTTACCCGATGAGCAGCCTTCTCTTCGGTAGACCCCGAGAGTCAGGTTGTCCACCAGTGAACGATATTTTTCTTCACTGTTGCTGAGAGATTGCTCTGCAAGAATGCGCTTCCGAATGTTGACCAGGAGGGCAGCGGTAAACAGCGAGAGGACTGTTATGCCGGCAACCAATCCCCATAAAACGGTTTTAGGTATTGTATATGAATCATCAGGTTTGTTTATTATCACGCTCCCGTCAGGCAGCATTGACGAAAAAATTTCATATTTTTTCAGCTGGTTAAAGTCGAACAGATATATATTAGGACTTTTCATAATCACAGGTATGTCCGCCGCCGATTCTCCATTAAGAATACGCAGGGCCAGCATCCCGGCACTGTCTCCCTGCTCAAACCCGGTGGTCAGAAAACCGCCGACAATACCGTAACCGAGATAGAAATCCCACAACCCGTAAACCGGCACGCTGCTCTTTTTTGAAACCTTGCTGGCTATTTCGGCAACATCCAGAAAAACGCCTTTTTTATCTTTTTGAAAAAGCGTCAGCAGAACAAGGCTGTCATTTGAAAGGGTTGATATTTTATTCAGCATTTCTGACAGTTCCATATCGTCAAGAATATGTATGGTTACCCTGTCACGGTACCTGGGGATGATTGCGTTAATTTCGTTGTGAATTATGTTGCCGGTAGTTGTCAGATCGACAATCATATAGATATGTTTTGTAGCCGGGTGCAGCTGCAGCATCAGATCAATGTTTTTTTCTATGTCGGCATCCTCGTTCACGCCGGTAAAAAGAGTGTTGTTTCTGATCTGGCCGGGGCTGAACCAGTTTACCCCGCAAAAAACAACCGGAACTTCTCCGAAGATATCGTTACGGTATTGTCTCAGAAAATCATAGGCATCATTGTCGGTCGCCATGATCAGATCAAAACGGGTTGATCTGTATTTTTCATGATACATTTCATGGAGTTTATCAAAATACGCATCGTTAAAAACCCATTTTGCCCCCATATACTCTGTGAAGACATTTAAATCATCTTTTTTAGTGTCCAGGCGGCTGGCAATGCCTCTTGCCTGGTCTTCGGTCCATTTGTACCCCTTATGGTATGAGTGCAGGATGAGGATGTTTTTTTGAGGGGCGGCTATTGCGTCTGAATTGAACGCAAGCAGGATAGCGACTAAAGCGGGGAGAAGGTAAATGAACAGACGCTTACACATGAGACACCTCGCTCAGCCTGTTGAGAAAGTTGTTTATTTATAGGAAAGTCTGTCTCTAAAACTCCATAGATGTTACTGCGGCGCAAATATGTTCTAATGTAAATAGTTTATCACCTTATTAATATTTTTCTTTTTCATTTTAATAATTGTTCAATAACAGCAGCTGAGCAATCTTTTACATAAATAAACGGAACTATAACCAAAATAAAGGTACCGGCAAAACCTGTCTCACGCAACGACGCTACGACGCAACGGTAAAATCAAACCAGGAATTTGTTTTGAAAGCCTTTCGTAGCGTCTTCGCGTCGTTGCGTGAAAATAGTTTTTAATACTTATTGCAAGGGTGCCGATTATCTACCCTCTTTGGGAAAGGAGGGGATTTGCATTTAGTGCAAATCCCCCTACCCCGCTTTTCAAATGAATCGTTATATTTTTAGTACCGCACCATTGCCTGAAAGTAGACTGTAGGCTTTTCGCCGCTGTTATTGTCCGACATCGGCAGTTCGCCCATCCGCCAGGCCACGCTGGATCTCAAAGTCAAATACTGTTCCCACTGCCAGTTCACACCGAATCCAGCGCCGTACAGATGCCGCACATTGCCGCTGTTTCCGGCCAGTGGTCTGGACTCAAGCTGGGCGTAGCCATGATCAAACAGACCGGCCAACTGCACCCTGCCTGGCAGCAACTCAACTTTGGGGAGCAGGTAGCGAAGCTCGGCAGTGCTTACCAT
The DNA here is from genome assembly GCA_964509295.1 of uncultured Geobacteraceae bacterium. GTDB lineage: Bacteria > Desulfobacterota > Desulfuromonadia > Geobacterales > Pseudopelobacteraceae > JBGSQR01. The sequence goes on from CAZDWS010000001.1 coordinate 20,450, forward strand.
CCCCTGATCGGCGCTGGCCTCTCCCACCGGATAGGAACGCACGCCAAAGGGACCGCCGATGGAGAACTGTTCGGAGCTATCCAGGTTTTTGTCGCTCCACTGGCCGTTAATACCGGTAAACAGGGAAAGATCGCCATAAAGGGTCTGGGTACGGGATAAACCGCCGGCAATTTTTTGATAGGCACCTTCAGTATGCCTTCCGGTTGGGTCCTGATCATTTGCCCTGGCCGCATCATCGTGAAAAATTTTGGAACCGCCTGTATAGGTCAGATTGAAAATAGTCGAACCACCTCCAAGCAAGCCGTCTTCCCCATACAGATTCAGACCGGCCATGACATTGACAAGATGGCGACGGTTAATACTGCCGACGCTTTTGACCCGGTCGTCAAGCAGCTTCCCCTCGCCACCAAACTGGAAGTTAACCAGCATATCGATGCGGCGAACCAGCGGCTGCATAATCATCAGGTTGAAACCGTATGCATCTCCATCAGCCTCCAGAGCTTTAAAGCTGCGTCCCAGCTCATAGCGCACCCAGGAGTAGTCCAGCGACAGGCGGGTACCGGCAGATGAAAGCGGCACGCTCCAGCTTGCCCCCGCATTCTGGGTATCGCCGCTGGTTGACGACAGCCCGCGCAGAGCAACCCGATCCCCCAGCCTGAAGGGCGAATACAGGTCAAGGGCGGTTCCGACACGGTAATAGCCGGTGCTGTAGCTGCCATAGTTGTCTCCTGTCAGGGATACGTTATAGGACTTGCCTTCGGTCACTTCCAGCGTGGCCCTGGTGGTACCTGTTTCCTTGCCCGGCTCCAGCACGATGCGTGTACGCAGGGCCGGCAGTTCATTAACCAGCATGGCGGTTTTGGTCAGTTCAGCTTCCTCAACCGGCTTGCCTGTCGCAATCCTGTTACGATATTGATCCAGAAGGCTGCGGGGCACCCTGGTCTCAGGCGGGGAAGCCTTCAGGTCGATCTTTTCCAGCCTCCCTTCCAGGATCTGCAATTTTATCGGCTGACCGGACTTGATTGTTTGAGGCGGGATGATGGCAGTGGCCAGAAAGTACCCCCTGCTCCGATAGGCCCGGGTGATCTGTTCAACAGCTTTTTCCAGCTCCACCAGGGTCAGTTGCTTTCCCATCACCGGCGCCATAATGCTGTCCAGGTCCAAAGAGCTGAACACGCTGTTACCACTATAGATGAACGACGTGACCAGAAACTTGATGCCAGGGGGCATTGGCTTTTGGGCACTCTCTGCCGGAGTTTCAATCATCGGTTTTTTCGGGACCGGCGTAACAGTCTGCGGCGAGCCTTCCCTCAACAACCGACCGGCATCCGGCGGGGTGGCCGCATGGGCAATAGTTGAAAACAGCACAAGGCAGGCGGCGCCGACTATCAATCGTGATGCAATTCTAATTTTCATAATCAATCCTTTCTTTTAATCTATAACAGTATTTGAGATTGTGAGCCGGATACGCCTGGCTCTTAAAATCATGCTTCACATGCTACACAACGCTTTCAGGGTTTAACCACGTCTCGGAGGTCCTAAAGGGGACAGGCTGATTATTACCAATAAGCAGCTTGTCCCCTTATTGCCTCAAAACCTATCAGAATGCCTTTCCCTCGGAAACCGATGGAACGCTAAACCGGTTCCCGGCTTCGTTCCGCCGCACACCGCCATCCAGAACGACTAGCTGGCTGTTCAAATCGTTGTCACCTGTGCCGTAACAGGCACTGTTATTTGCGCTGACATTGATATTTCCGGTTGCCGCAGTACCCAGACCGACTAAAGCCCGGGACAAATCACACCGGTTACCTGTGGTTACGCGGTTTGAAGCATTGAGCGAAGACTGCAGAGGAACAATCTGATCCTGCAATTGAGGCGCTGTCGGTGATGGCACTGGCAGCGTCAGCGCAGCTTGTATCTCAAGATTGCCTTTCAGGTAGCTGATATTGTAATTTCCGGAGGTCAAACCGCTCACCTCTATCGTATAGTTTCCGCCTTTGACCGCACCCTGGCTGTTGCCGCCGTAGACAAGAAAACCGTCTAATACGGATGAAGTTTCGCTGTTGACAAAACCGCTGTAAACCACACCGTTGCCGTTGCTGTAGGCCAGACCATCATAGGCCTTTTGGTCGTTGTTTGCGGTGACGGCCAGGTTGGCTTTGGTGATATCTGCCAAAGCAGAGGTCTGGGTGGTAATGTTGTAGTTGCCCGTATCAACTCCGGCGATGCTGCTGTTGAGGGTGACTGTTTTGTCGGCGCCGGCATTTTTGTCGCTGAAGGCACCGGTGGCGCTTACTGTTACGTCATCACCGGTTACCAGGCCGCTGTAGCTTGCGCTGCTGCTGTGAACCACGGCCGCAGCAGAGCCGTCGTAGACCTTGCTGTCTGCGGTGATGCCGTTAATAATCAGGTTGGCTTTGGCAATATCAGCAGTGGTGGCAGATGTTGTCGAATTTAATGTATAGTTGTTCGAGTCTGTGCCGCTGATGTTGATACCGCTGACGTTAACAGCTTTGCCGGTGCCGGTATTTTTGTCGTTAAAGCCGGCTGTTCCACCGACAGCCAGAATATCGCCGGCCACGCGGTCATCGTTGTAGGTTACGGCGGCAGTTGTCAGGCCATCGTAGGTTTTGTTCTGACCGGTTGCCGTGACATTCAGAATGGCCTTGTTAATGGTGCTGGCGGTGTTGTTTACATACCCAATTAAGTTGTAGTTGGCTCCGCCATTGCCGTCATTGATGGTTACCCCGTCGGTGGTGACCGTCTTGTTGCCGCCGCCTGCATTCTTGTCGGCATAGAGGAAGGTGCCGCCGTTTAAGCTGTCGCCCGCTTCCAAAGAAGTGCCGTTGGTTGCGATGGCACTGCCTGCGGCTACTACTCCGCCATCATAGGTTTTGCTGACATTGGCGGTGGTGATATACAGATCCCTTGGGCTGATGGTCAGGCTGCCACTGGTAACCGTGGCATCGTACCCGCCCTGCTGGGCAGTGGAGTAGACGTCCGGCGCAATGGCATAGGTACCCGCATTGCGCGCACCCTGGGAACTGCCGGCATAGGTGCCGGTGCCCAGAAGAAACGCAGTGGGCGTGGCGGAATAGTTAGTGCCGTTGCCGCCGCTGTAGCCGATGCCATCATAGGTTTTCGTATGGTCATTGGAGCTTACGGCAATGGGGGTCAGCCAGTATTTGAGAAGAGGATACCAGTGGCCGTCATAGGAGCGCCAAACCGTAGTTGTATCCCACCCTGCGTCTGCATAGGTGGAAGTTTTCATCATATCCACCGTAGCCAGGCCGGTTACCCCGGCACTGGAGCCTGTGCCTACACCTGTGGTTGTCCCGGCGGAGGTTGTGTCGAAGAAGGAGGCGTTGACAGTTCCGCCTGTTTCCAGAATGCCGACCACACCGCCGATGCCGCTGCCGGAGAGCTCGCCGCTGTTGTAGCTGTTGGTGATGGTGGAGTCGGGTGCCACATATCCGGCCACACCGCCGACGCCATTGCCGCTGCCGGAAACTGCGCCGTTGTTATAGCTGTTGGTAATGGTTGAAGTTATCAGCACACTTGACAGGCCGCCCACAAAATTGCCGGCGCCGGTAACAGCGCCGGTGTTATAGCTTTCAGTTATGGTAGTACTATTTGCCAGTCCCACCAGGCCGCCTACACCGTTGTTGCCGCTGACGGCGCTGTCATTGTAGCTGTGCAGAATGATCGAATTGTCAGTGGCAGACCCGACCAAACCGCCCACATAATCAGATGTACCGGCAATGGCTGCCCCGGCAGTGCCATGCACGTCGTTAATCCGGGTGTTGTTTGCAATACCGGCAACTCCGCCGATCATGTAGTGCCCTGTCACATTTGCACTGTTCACGCTGTTGCTGATCATACTGATATTTTCGCTGCTGCCTGTAAGACCGCCCACATAATCGTGCCCTGTTACGGTTCCGCTGACACTGCTGTTTGTGAGCGTGCTGTTCACCATCTGGCCTATGATGCCGCCCGTATAATCATAGCCGGTGACATTGACAGCCGGGGTCCCCAGACCGGAGCCATCGTAAGTCATGTTCAGCATTACGCCGATCTGGCCTCCCACAAAGCTACTGCCGCTGACAGCGCCGCTGGCGATGGAGCCGCTGAGGGTGATATTATCGGCATAACCGATCAAACCGCCCACGTTGTCGCCGGTGGCAATGACGTCGCCGCTGGCGGTGCTATCAATGATTACAGACCCGCTTATGGCATTTCCCACCAGGCCACCCACATTACCGCCGCCATTCACCAAACCGGTACTATAGTCATTGCTGATGGTCGATTCGACGTCTGCCCTCCCCACCAAACCGCCAATGTCCGCGCCGCTGCCGGTAACGGCGCCGGTGCTGTGGGAATTAGTGATGGCAGTTCCCGGAAGTATTTCGCCCACAAGACCGCCCACAATGGTGGTGCCGGAAACTGTACCGGTGTTGTAGCTGTCGGAAACCGTTCCGGCGTACAAATAACCTACCAGACCTCCCATATGCATCCCATTGTCAGGAATGCCGCTGACGGCGCCGGTGTTATAGCTGTTTGAAATGGACACTGGATTCGTTTGACATCCCGCACACCCCACCAGGCCGCCAATAAATCCATCGCGCTCCGGCTCAAAAGAAGGTTTCGCCGTTACTGTGCCGCTGTTTTGGCTGTTGGCAATGCTTCCCTGGTCGGCCAGACCTGCCAGCCCGCCCACAAGGTAAATACCGGAGACAGCGCCGGTGTTGTAACTATCGGTCACAACAGTACCCTGCAGATAGCCAGCAAGGCCGCCGACAGCATAATTACCACTCACAACGCTGCTGTTGGAGCTGTTGGCAATAGTTATCGTCTGCCCCAGATCCTGTCCCAGCCCCACCAGGCCGCCCACATTGTCGCCGGTGCCGGACACTGAACCGCTGACAGTGGTGTTGGTGAGAGTACTGTTAATCATGGAGCCGATGACGCCGCCCACATTGCTGTTGCCGGTGACATTTGCCGTCAGGGTCCCCAAACCGGTACCATCGAAGGTCATGCTCGCCATCTCGCCGATCTGGCCGCCCACATTGTCGTGGCCGATGACAGCGCCGCTAGCCTTATTGTTGCTGATGATAACATTCTGCGCATAGCCGATCAGTCCGCCCACATCGTAGTAGCCGGTTACCGTGCCACTGCTGCTGTTGTTGGTAAGGGTGTTGTTAGCCGATGTAACATGGTAAGTCCCAACCAGACCGCCCACATGCTCATTACCGGTTACAGTTGCGCTGCTCACATTGTCACGAAAGGAGTTGCTGCCGCTGGCAACGGCTTCATAAGCACCAACCAGGCCACCCACAGAGTTGCCAATGCCAACATTGTTCGTATCGCCGCTTACCGTTCCACTGCTGCTGTTATTTGCAAAAATGGCTCCCCCACCCGTTCCGTTCCTGTAAAGACCAACCAGACCGCCGACAGCTATCGAACCGGTTACGGTTGCGCTACTGGCGCTGTCGACAAAAGAGGCTCCGCCACCAGCGCCGGTATGATAGTAACCCACCAGGCCGCCCACAGCCTCAATGTAGTCACCGTTTACGGTTGCGCTGCTGCCGAGTCCCATGATTCTGGATCCGCCGCTGTCTCCTCCATTATAATAACCCACCACGCCGCCGACGCTGATTCCGTAACCTGTAATGGTGCCGCTGGTAAAGCTATTGTAAATATTTGTAGTGCCCGAGTTGTGCCGGCCGATCAAGCCGCCAACATTATTACCGCCGTAAATTGAAGCATTAGTAAGGCTGACGTTGCTCAGCACGGCGTCATGCGTCACTCCGAACAAGCCCAGATCATCTAACCCAACATTAATGAACAGGCCGTTTACCGTATGCCCCAGACCGTTGAAAGTTCCATTGAATGCATTGTTGACATTACCCACCGGCTTGAAGCCCAATTCCCAGCCTGACGTGGCGCCGGCATCAATGTCGCTGCCCAGCACATAGCGGCCTGTCAGGTTGCCGTTCATCCCCTGCAGATCAAGGCCGGTAATACTGTCTTCAGCGCCCAGACTGTTGATGACAGTATAACCGGCTCCATTAATGGTCAGGATACCGGTGCCCGACCTGCCGGGTAGATCAACCTTGCCGGTGAACACGCCGGTGGCGGTATTCAATGCGCAAAGAACCTGGCCGCCGGCATTTAGATCCAGGGTAGAAGAACCGGAGGCGGTCATGACATTGTTGATGTTGATGTCGTTGGTGGCGGTCAGGGTCAGCTTGTTGGCGTTCCAGCTGATGGTGTCGTTGACGTTGATGTTGCCGCCAGCGCCGCTGCCGTTGACGCTGAGAATGCTGAGATTGCCCCCTGCCAGGGCGCTCTGGACCTGGGCGCCGGTCATGTCGCCGCCGGAGGCGGCGATGGTGAAGCCGTCCGGGTCGATCAGCCAGGTGCCGTTAGTGCCTTGGGTTGACAGGGTGGTTACTTTGGCATTGTCTGCGATGGTTACCTTGGCGGCGGAGGTTTCGATGAAGCCGCCGGTGCCGCCTACAGGAGCTGTAGCGTCCAGGGCGCCGCCCACGTTGACTGTGCCGTTCTGCATGTCGCCCAGCAGGATGATTTCGCCGTTACGGTTTTCCACGGTGCGGGCCTGAATCACGCCTGTGTTGTTGACCATGCTTTTCAGGATATTGTCGGCGCTTTTGGCGGTGAGCAGGACCCGGCCTCCGTCGGCTTCAATAAGGCCGCTGTTGCCGGCCTGGGCATTGAGCGCGCCCTGATCTAGTTTAAGGGCGATCAGGCCGTTGTTGTCAAAGTTGAGGGTGATGCTGTCGGCTGCGCCCAGGGCCACGCTCCCTTTGATGGCGATGATGCTGCCGCTGTTGGAAACCTGGGGCCCAAGCAGGGCAACGAACCCGGCGGAGATTTCACCCTGGTTGATTACGCTGCCGGCCTGGCCGTCTTTATTGAAGCTGAGGTTGGCGGACATGAAGTCGTTGTCTTTGATGTTGAGCGATGAGGCGACCAGACCGCCGACGTTGACGCTTGCGCCTTTACCGAACAGCACACCGTTGGGGTTGACCAGGAACACCTGGCCGTTGGCGTTGAGTTTGCCGAAGATTTCAGAAGGGGAGTTGCCGACGATGCGGTTCAGCAGGGCCGACTGACTGGAGGGCTGGCTGATGTTGACGGTTTCGCCTGAGGCAATGCCGAAGGTGCTCCAGTTGATCACGGCCCGGTTGCTGGTCTGGTTGATGTTCATCTGTCCGGCCGCAGGCTGGCTGATGGTAGCCTGCCCGGCCACGGCCTGCCCGCCGCCCGGCAGGGCATGGACAATATTGCCGGAGCCGAACAGCGTTGCAACAGTTAGTGCTCCGACAGTGATGGCAGGCAGGCATCCTTTGGCTGATACCTTTTCAGATACAACCATCCAGCATTCCCTTACTGCGCTCCAGATCAAGCGATAGGCTTTGTTCATGATTTTTCTCCCGTATTATGTGCCTGGCTTTTAAGGCTATTGATGTTGACTTACTATTGACTATTACAGAGCAGACAGCGTGCCAATTAATTAAAGGGCAAATATTTAATAAAATTGGTTAGTTACGCAATCAGCATCAAAACCGGAGCTGCGACGTTAGTTGACGGGTTGTGAGCGAAGAGTGTCAGTTCTGCACAATTGAAAGGGATTGGCGATGTTTGACAAAAGTTGCATAGGCAACTTTTGTCGCTTGGGGGGGGAACTTGCTTGAGAAGTTTTTAGTAAAAACTAACATTGAAATTTGTGCTGAAGTGACCAAAAAAACATGAATGATGTTTGAATATTGTTTCAAACCAAAACAGCATTTACTCACGCAACGAAAGTCTTTAAACAAATCTTTTTATTTATGGTTTTAAGCGTTGCGTCGTTGCGTGAAACAAGATTTTTAGGGTTCCGACTTGTCCAGGTTAGGAAAAATGAGACTAATCATGTTTTATTTACAAGTTAGCGCAATGGCTACGCTTCTGCCCGTGAAAGCCGCTTGTTGAGCGCTTGGCGCGTGATCCCCAGGTAGGTGGCGGCCAGTCGCTGGTTGTTGTCCGCCAGGCGCAGGGCCTCGGCGATCAGGAGATCTTCTGCATACTTCAGAGTAGGAAAAGTTTTGGCAAAAGGGCAGGCCGGACAGAGCCTGGAGGCTGCGCTATCATCGGCGGGAACGGCGAGGTTGGTGCCGATTCTGCTGATAAAAGGCTCCAGCGACAAGGTGCGCCCGTTGCTGCGCGCCACGGCGTCGTGAATCAGCGCCTCCAACTCACGGATATTGCCCGGAAAGCGATATGCGGAAAGATAAAGCCCAAGTTCCGATGGCGTCAAAGGGCCCGGCCTGCCCAAACCTGAAGCGGCTTTTTTCAGAAAGAATTCCGTCAGAAGCGGCAGATCCTCCAGACGCTCCCGCAGCGGCGGCAGCTCCACGTGATGCGCACAGAGCCGGTAATATAGGTCCTGGCGGAACAGCCCCTTATCCATCAGGCTTTTCAGGTCCCTGTGGGTTGCGGCCACGATGCGGGCATTACTGGTGTGCGGCTTGTCCGCGCCCAGCGGCAAATACTCACGTTCCTGCAGAAGGCGCAGAAGCTTGACCTGGGAAGCAGGTGCCAGGTCGCCGATTTCATCCAGAAAAAGCGTGCCGCCCGCTGCTTGGCGGATCAACCCTTCACGCACCCGGTCTGCACCGGTAAAAGCACCCCGTAAATGACCGAAGAGCGTGTCGCTGAACATGTTGTCATCCAGCCCGGCCAGGTTTACAGCCACAAATGCCCCTGTGCAGCCGCTCACATCATGCACGGCCCGCGCAATCAGCTCCTTGCCGGTGCCTGTTTCGCCGCTGATAAGCACCGGCTGGCGTGACGGCGCCACAGACTCCAGGTAATGAAAGATGCCGCGCATACGGGGAGAAGCTGTAATAATTTTGCTGAAGGCGGTTTCATTGCCCAGCGTTCCGGATGAGAGGTGACGCCGTAGACGGTCCAGTTCCCCGCGTGTGCAGGCCAGCTCATAACAGGTTCGCACCGTGGCCAGTAGCCGGTCGCGTTCAACCGGTTTGACCAGGTAGTTGTCGGCGCCGGCCTGCATGCAGCTGACCGCTGTTTCCAGGTCGTTTACGGCAGTAATCATGACTACGGCGATATCCGGGTAGGCCTGTTTGATCCGGATGAGCAACTCATTTCCGGACAGGTGAGGCATGGTCATGTCCAACAGAACCAGAACCACCGACTGTTCTGCCAGCAGGGCCATCACCTTGCGGCTGTCGGACTCGGTAAGCACGTTGGTGAAACCGCTACGCCGCAGTATCAGCTGAGTGCTGAACAGAAGTTCCTCTTCGTCATCCACCAGCAGAATGGCTGGGTCAATCATTTTAGTTTTCATATTCCGCTCCCCGGAAAGTGTTGATTCATTGTGGTGCCTCCGCCTTTTTCAGGCGGACAGACGCCCGCGTGCCCTTGCCCGGCTCGCTTTCAAACTGCAGCGAACCACCATGTTCCTGGATGATATCATCACTGATCGACAACCCCAGGCCGGTGCCGCCTGATCCGTGGCGGGTGGAGAAGAACGGTTCCTTCAGGCGGGCCATTGTGGCCGGCGTCATCCCCTGCCCCTGGTCAGACACCATGATTACGACCTCACCGTTTTTCCAGTCTTGAAAGGTGCTGACCACTACCTCCTGGCTTCTGTCGGTAAGAGCCTGAACTGCATTGGTAATCAGGTTGATCAGTACCTGTTCAATCTGCTGGGAAACACCCTGAGCCTGCGGCAACTGTTCAGCGAGCTGAATAGTGAAGGCATCGGTCCGGCGCCGGATGTGATGGTCAAGCAGCGCTACGGCGTTTGTCACCGCTTTGTTGACGTCAAAACCATCTCCAGAAACCGTGCCGGGGCGGGCGTACTGATTCAGCTGGCTGACTATGGCGCTGATCCGGCGCGAACCATCGGCCAGGCCGCTCAAAATGCGCGCCGTTGTAGCCGGAATCTCTTCAAAGGGAAGCCCGCCAAGCGTGAATGAAGAGTTCTCCCTGGCGTACGCATCCAGTACCGGCAGTGCGTCTGACCAGATTTCAGTCATCAGGTCACTGTTGAATGCTATGTAATTGTTGGGGTTATTAATTTCATGGGCAATACCGGAGGCGAGCATGCCGATGGAAGCCAGCTTGTGGGCCTGAATCAGCTTGCTCTGCGAAGAGTGGACCTGTTGTGTTCGCTCTTCTACCAGTTTTTCCAGGTTCTGCTGATAGTCGCGGTTTTCGCGGAGCAGTCGGGCACGCTCCAGCATCCGTTCGATGATAATTATCAACTCATCCACATGCTGAATCGGTTTGCAGATATAGTCCCAGGCGCCCAGTTGAATGGCCCTGATAGCCTCCTGCACATCATTAGCACCTGACACCACTACCACCGGCGTTTCGGGGGATTCCTGCGCCAGCCGCCCCACCACCCCGAACCCGTCCAGGACAGGCATATCCAGATCGGTCAGCACCAGATCGGGCTGTTCGCGGTAGAACACCTCCAACCCTTCGCGGCCGTTATCCGCTTCAATTACGCAATAATCCAGATCCTCAAGAAACAGCGCCATTGACTTGCGGGAAAAGGCGTCATCATCGATGAGCAGAATGGTTTTGGGAATCATGCTAAGACTTTCCATGTAGCCTCGCTCGCAGGAATTATTTTTGAGTCAGCATTCGTGCCACGCCGTCGATCAGCGCCTCTGCCGTGAACGGCTTGGTGATACAAATATCCTTTTCTCCAAGTCCGCCCATGGTCACATCCTGATTACCGGTGTAACCGGACATGTACAGGGCCGGCAGGTCCGACAGGAACTCCGTGAGGAGGCAGTACAGTTCCGGGCCGCTCATCTCCGGCATAACCACATCGCTCAGTAACAGATCGATTTTTCCCCGATGCTCATGGGCAACGCTAAGGGCCTCTTCCGGCTGAAAAGCCGAAAGCACTGTATAGCCGCTATTTTCCAGCAGTTCGCGGGTCATATTCATGACCATTTCATTATCCTCTACCAGCAGGATCGTTGCGCTTACCTGTGTTGTGACTGTAGCACCGTTCCGGAGTGCCAGTTCCTTCTGTTCTCCGGGCATTGCCGCAAGCGGCAGATATATGCAAAACGTTGTCCCCTGTCCGGGCATGCTCCGGGCAGTGATATAGCCATCATGCTGTTTGACAATGCCGTACACCGTGGAAAGCCCGAGTCCGGTGCCCTTGCCAACCTCTTTGGTACTGAAGAACGGATCGAAGATGTGGGACAGGGTCGTCTCGTCCATTCCACTGCCGTTATCGGTTACAGTCAGCACGACATAGCGCCCCGGACGGGACCCTGGATGCAGCTGGCAGAACTCGTCATCCAGCGCGACCTGACCGGTTTCAATGGTGATCGAACCGTTTCCGCTGATGGCATCCTGTGCATTGACAGCCAGGTTGAGCAGGATCTGTTCAATCTGGGTGCGATCAGCCTTGACCGGGCAGGGACTTGAGCTGAGCAGATGACTGATGACAACGCTTTCGCGGATGGTTCGCTGCAGAATATCACTGAAGTTTGTAATAATTTCGTTCAAGTCATAATGGCGTGTGGCAAGAATCTGTTTACGGCTGAAGCTCAGCAGCTGCCTAACCAGATCATGAGCCCTGCCGGCAGCATCCAGAATAATGGAAGCACGCTTGTAAACAGGATCGTCCTCGGCAAATTTTTTGCGGATCATCTCGGCATAGATAAAAATCGGAGCCAGCATGTTATTGAAGTCATGGGCGATGCCTCCCGCCAGCAGACCGATGCTCTCCATTTTCTGCTGCTGACGGATCTGGGCCTCAAGCTGGCGCTGCTCGGTGATATCGCCGGCAAAACCCAGATAACCGACCACCTGCCCAGAGTCATCGTGCATCGCCGTTACATCGAGGCGAATGGCAACGTGGCTGCCGTCTTTTCTGACATAGGTCCAGTCGCGCTGATTCATATCGCCATGGAGTGATTGCGATATGAACACCTTAAAACCCGAGATGGCTTCATTATACCTGCGGGATAATTCATCTGCCAGGGCAGTGACTTCTTCCGCCAGGTGAAATATCACCGGAGTCTGTTTGCAGATCAATTCGTCGGCCCGGTAGCCGAGAAGTCTTTCCGCGGCCGGATTAAAACTGGTGATGAGGCCGTCGGTTGTTGTCGTGATGATGGCGTACACGGCGTCATTCAGGATTGTTCTGAACTTCTTCTCACTGGCTGCTACGGCCTGCAGTTGAATCCTTAACTCATCCTGCGTGGTACGCAGCTGATCATGAATTCGCAGATAATCAAAAATCTGTTTGCGAAGCTGCTCTTCCGTTACCTCAAGATTCTTTTGCGACTGCTCATATTCGACGATTTGGAAACGCAGGGACTTTTCCAAACTCCTGCGCCGGCGGATATTCTGAATTAGAACGATCAGTCCCAGCGTGCTGCACGTTGAAAAAACGATTGTCAGCCAGAATACCGCCTTATTGACAGCATAGGTCGGGGCCGGTTTATTGATCACCACGGCATTCTGGGGAAGTTTTGCCGTATTAATACTAAACTTGTGCAGCAAGCGGTAATCAAACATTGCATGTGAAATATTTGCCGTTATTACCGGAAGATTTGCCGGGTCTTCTCCGGCAAGGATCCTCATAACCAGCTCAGCGGCCTTCTGTCCCTGAGCCTCGCCTTCAAGCATGTATCCGCCAACAACACCCTTTCCCAGCTTTTCTGCGGTCATGGCATAGACAGGAACCGGGCTGGCGCTGCTTAAAAGCCGGGCCGCTTCGGCCTGGCTAAACGTTCGACCTTCTTTTTCAGCCGTGTAGGTCAGCATCAGGACAATACTGCCGGGAGCCAGCTGCTTTAATTTTTCCAGGATTTTGTCCAGCGGCATCTCTTCCAGAAAACTTATTTTTACCTGCGGATATTGTGAGACTGCCGCTGTAAATTCCTGCCGCATGGCAATGCCGGTGTCGGTGTAATCAGAGACCACCACTACTTCACGCGTATCCGGATGCAGTTTCAGGGCAAGTGCCAGGGTGCCGGCCGAGTCGTGACTCTCTGCCACTCCGGTAATGCGGCTTTGCCCGACAATCATGGCCGGTTCATAGTTGTTGATGCCGCAGAAAACCAGGGGAATGCCTGGAAATAGTCGCTGCCGGTAGCGGATGGCGAACTCAAGCGCGGCATTGTCCATAACAATGATTACATCAAACCGGAAGTTGCGGTACTTGGCCTCGATCAGGTCGGCCTGACGAAGGAAGTGTGCCTTGTCAGGGAAATTCTTTGTATCCAGGTTTTCAATTGAAATATCATGGCGTTTGTAGGTCTTGGAAAGAGTAGAGCGGAACCCGAGCAGTTCTGCATCCGACCAGTCATAGCCGATGTTGTAGGAGTTGAGAACGAGAAGACGGGGTACAGATTCGGCGGAGACAGATGCGGTTGTGTAGGGACATAGGGCCGTTGCGATGCAGAAGAAAACCTGAAAAATGAAGATCCCGGCAGAAAAAGCTGAACGTCCTGACATCATGATGCCCCCTGTTGATAATTTCTCTCGACCAGGTCGTCTTCACGGCGGATATGCATTGTTCAGTTTTTTGCGGGTGAGTATTGTATATGCAGACGAATTAATTATGCCTTAATTTTTAAGACAACTCAAACGGTATTATGCTGATTTTCCCTAGCAACTCCTTCTTCATATTTTGTTCAATCTACATCAAGCCCCGCTCCACAAAACTCACATAATCTCCGTCACCAACAATAATATGATCCAGCACTTTGATCCCCATGATCTCTCCGGACTCCTTTAGCCTGCGGGTTATGGCGATATCCTCCGAACTTGGGGCAGGATCTCCGGTGGGATGATTGTGCACCAGAATTATTGCTGCAGCCGACTCCTTTACCGCTGGGGCAAAGACCTCTCTCGGATGGACGATGCTTTGATTCAAACTTCCCTCAGAGATCTGGACACGACGGATGATGCGGTTCTTTCCGTCCAGCAGCAGCACCAGAAAATACTCTTTGCGGCAATCCCTGAATTCATGATGGAAGTAATCAAACACCTGACGCGGAGAGGTAAAACGATCCAGGTGTTCCAGTTTGCGGGACTGAAAACGGGTCACCAGGGTAAAAGCAGCTTTAACCCCGGCAGCCTTGGCCAGCCCCATCCCCTTGATTCTTGTAATCTCAGAAATATCCGCACTGGCCAGCTCACGCAGATTGCCATTGAAGTGTGCGATAATCTCCCTGCCCAAATCAATGGCGCTCTTTTTTGTAGCCGTATCTCCGGTACGGATTATCAATGCCAGCAGTTCCGCTTCTGTCAGGGAATTTGCCCCGCGCCTGAACATTTTTTCCCGGGGGCGTTCATCTTCCGGCCATTCCTTTATGCCACCAGCCATTTAATTCACCTCTTAACTTGCTGTTTTTTTGAGGCCTGATACAATCAGGTAAAATTTTACCTCAAGATACCGTAACAACCGCACAAATTCAATAATTAAACACAACTTATTAGCCAAGGCCAAATAAACCTTATAGTGTTACAGTTCTGTCTCAGTTTTGTTACATTTTTGTGGGCATCTACAAAAAACCATGTTATTAATAATGGATTTTATTTTAAAGTAAGAAATGGCAATATAGGAGGCACACATGTTCGGTTTTATTCCCAAGGATGAACAGTTTTTCAAGCTGTTCAAGGCCATGACGGAAAACATTATTGAAGGCGCTAAACTACTTAAAGATATGCTGGATAACTTTGAAAACCCGATTGAAAGCCAACGCAAAATAAAGGATCTGGAACACAAGGGCGATTTAATAACCCATGAAATCCTGAAAAAACTGAACAAGACCTTTATTACTCCACTGGACCGTGAAGACATTCACTCCCTGGCATCACAGCTTGACGACATACTTGATCTGATCGACGCATCAGCACAGCGGATCGTCATGTATAACGTAAAAACCATCACACCAGAAGCAAAGTCACTCAGCTTCATCATCCTCCAGTCATGTATTCTGGTTGATAAGGCCGTAGCCCTCCTCGGCCAGAAAGCAAACGACCGGATTTTCAAACTCTGTGTTGAGATAAATTCAATGGAAAATGAAGCTGATCGAGTCTCCCGCGAGGCAATCCGCAGACTGTTTGACGAAGAGAAAGACCCGATTCAACTGATCAAATGGAAGGAAATCTACGAATTCCTTGAGACAGCTACAGATAAATGTGAAGATGCAGCCAACACCCTTGAAAGTGTGGTGGTAAAAAATGCTTGACCTTGCCTTTCTAATGCTCTGCCTGGTCGTTGCTGCAGCGCTCATATTCGACTATATCAATGGTTTCCATGATACAGCCAATGCCATAGCCACCTGCGTCTCCACCAGGGCACTTTCTGTAAAAGCTGCAATTATGATGGCTGCGACGCTCAACTTCGTTGGCGCCATGGCTTTCACCAAGGTTGCAAAGACCATCGGAACCGGCATTGTCAACACTGCCGACCTGACACAAATGGTAGTTTTATCCGGTGTAGTCGGCGCCATTATCTGGAACCTGATCACATGGTACTATGGAATGCCATCCTCTTCATCACATGCAATAATTGGCGGCCTGATGGGAGCAATGATTGCACATGTCGGGACGTCTGGACTGGTTGCTGCAGGAATCAAAAAAATTGTTCTGGCATTGATACTGTCACCAATACTTGGTTCGCTGGCTGGTTTCATTTTTGTCGTTATTTTTTCACGAATCTTTGCGAACAAGACACCAACTGGGGTCAATCGCGGATTCAGGCGGGCTCAGATTTTTTCTGCCGCATCAATGGCTTTTTCTCACGGCACGGCCGACGCCCAAAAATCGATGGGAGTTATTACCATGGCCCTTCTGAGCTATGGCTCCATCTCCGTTTTCGAAGTCCCAATGTGGGTCAAGTTCGCCTGCGCACTGGTGATGGCTCTCGGCACAGCAGCCGGCGGTTGGCGCATTATCAAAACTGTTGGTAGTGACTTTGTCAAACTTCAGCCGATGACCGGGTTTTCTGTCGACGTATCTTCGAGCTGCGTCATAATCGGTGCAGCAATGTTTGGCTTACCAACCAGCACAACCCATGTAGTAACTTCATCCATTTTGGGAGTTGGCCTTACAAGAAGTCTCTCATCAGTAAACTGGATGGTTGCACAGCGGATTATTACAGCCTGGATTCTCACAATACCAGCATCAGCCTTTGTTTCATATATGACTTATCAGGCATTAACTCCTCTGCTAGGCAAATAATAAAGGGCGGCATTAATGCCGCCCTTCAGTTTAAATCATCTCCGATAACTTCCATCTCACGGGTTTTTTCTTCAAGTACTGCATCCTTCCTTCTAAAAAAAACAACCGCCCAATAACAGGCAAAATAAGCTATTATTGCGGCTACAAAACCGATTATGGAACAACCAAGCATTAATGGTTTAGAGTGATTTACCAGCAAATCCTTCATGCTCTCCCAATCCAATGAGCTAATATCCAGAGCAGTGGCCTGCCCCCCCAGAATCTTGGCACCTAACATATAGGCAAATATCATGGAAGGTACCACTGTAATCGGAGAGTTTATCCAGCTACCAGCAACACAGGTCAGCTTGTTCAGGCGAAACAAAAAAGCCACTAACAAGGCCAGACCGGTGTGCAGCCCGGGAATCGGCGGCGTAAAACTGATAAATACTCCTGCTGCAAAACCTGCTGAAATATGTCCAGGATGGCTATCCAAAGACAAAACGGCTTTAATCTGCTGTTTGATTTTATCCTTACTGATCATCAAAATTCCCCTCGGTTGGGCAAGTTTAGGTGCTGGCCGGTTGTTTGTCAACGGAATATGGGCCTGGGGCCTGGGGCCTGGGGCAAACTACAATCTGATTGATACTGATGCAATCATTATTTCTTTTCGCCATGGCCAAGCTCTGATAATATGCAGCAACCATGGACTATATTGCTGACCTTCACATTCATTCACCCTACTCCCGCGCTACCAGCCCAGAAAGTTCCTTATCCGGCCTGGCGGCTTGGGCCAGAATCAAAGGCATTCAGGTTATCGGTACCGGTGATTTTACCCACCCCGGATGGATTGAGTTAATCAGTAAGGAACTTGAACCGGCAGAGCCCGGTTTCTTCAAGCTGAAAAACGAATCGTCCATTCAATCTCCGTTTGCAGATATTGCCGTTCCAGAAGGCACCGTCCGTTTCATGCTCTCGGCTGAAATCAGCTGCATCTACAAAAGACACGGTAAAGTCAGAAAAGTACACAATCTGCTTTATGTACCGGATCTTGAGGCCGCTCGAAAAATTAATGCGGAGTTGGCAGAAATTGGCAACCTCAAATCAGATGGACGCCCTATTTTAGGTTTGGATAGCCGCAATCTGCTGGAGATACTGTTAAAGCATTCTCCAGATGGCTTTCTTGTTCCGGCGCACGTCTGGACGCCATGGTTTTCCCTGTTCGGCTCCCGTTCCGGGTTTGACGATATTGAAGAGTGTTTTGGGGACCTTACCGACCAGATTTTTGCCCTTGAAACCGGTCTGTCATCAGATCCAGACATGAACAGGCTTATCGGCAAGCTGGACCGTTTTGCCCTGATCTCCAACTCTGATTGCCACTCTCCTTCCAAACTGGGACGCGAAGCGAATCTCTTCTCAACCGGTTTTGATTACTTTTCACTGCGGAATGCCTTGAAAAGTAATTCGCGCACAAGTTTTCGTGGAACGGTAGAATTTTTCCCTGAAGAAGGCAAATATCATTTTGACGGACATAGGGATTGCCAGATCTGCCTTGATCCAACTGAGAGCCGACGACTAAACGGCCTGCTTTGCCCTGTTTGCAATAAACCACTTACCATTGGCGTACTCCATCGCGTTACTGATCTGGCCGATCGAACTGTTCCTCAGTATAAACCGGATTCACCTCATGTCTTCAGCATTGTCCCGCTACCTGAAATACTCGGTGAAATATTTGGCGTCGGCCCCGCATCAAAACGGGTTATGCAGCACTATGCACAAACTATTCACACATTCGGCTCCGAATTTAATTTGATGCTTAACGCCGATCTTGATCAGATAAACCGGCATTCATCACTTCTTGCAACTGCTATTGAGCGCATACGCAATCGGCAGGTCATCAGACAGGCAGGATACGATGGTGAATTTGGACAAATTCATGTATTTGATAAAAATGAACTGCAAAACTCCAAGGATGGAGTCCTACTAACACTCGCAACAGTCAGCATAAAATAAATCCATTAAGGCAGCAATACATCCTTAAACCAGAAATTTCTTGATATGGCACGAGTCTTTATGATAAATTTTAAAGTATTTTAAAATGGGTAATCAACTATTTAAAGGAGTTATCGTGAAAGTCTTTACTACAACTAAAGTTCTCGTACTTGCTATCTGCGCAACAGCACTCTTCGCCTGCCAATCCAAACAGGACTCATCTGCCAAGCCGGAAGCGGGCAAAGAAGTAAAAACACTTGCTGAGGTAAACGGCAAAAACATCACCAGTGCTGATTTTGCCCGTGAAGTTAAAAACCTTCCTGATTATCTGAAAGCCATGGCTGAGACACCGCAAGGCCGTAAAGAGATGCTCGATACAATGGTCATTCGTGAGCTGATTCTGCAGCAGGCTACCAAGGACGGAATCGACAAGGGTAAGGATATTGAAGAAAAGCTGCAGGACCTTAAAAAACGCCTGATCGTAGAAGCATTCCTCAAAAAGAAAGTGGAAACTGATTCTCAGCTTTCCGACGCTGACCTGAAAAAGTTTTACGAACAGAATATCGATAAATTCAAATCTGGTGAGCAGGTCAAGGCCAGCCACATCCTTGTAAAGGCAGAAAAAGAGGCTACAGAAATTCTGGCCAAAATCAAGGCTGGCGGTAACTTTGAAGAGCTTGCCAAGAAGCATTCTGTGGATTCTTCATCAGCAAAAGGTGGCGACCTGGGATGGTTTGGCAAAGGCGCCATGGTCCCTCCATTTGAAAAAGCAGCAATGGCTCTGAAAGAAGGTCAGGTCTCCGGTATCGTCAAATCCGATTTCGGCTTTCACATTATCAAACTGACTGGCAAACGTGCTGCCGGCACACGCCCCTTTGAAGAAGTTAAAGAGCAGATCAAAGGTGCTTTAATGCCTTCCAAACAGCAGGAAATTTTCCAGAAAATCAAAGAAGACCTAAAGAAAAATGCCAAAATAAATATTAAAGAAGAAGCACCTAATGGCGGCGAAGCCCAAAAGCCTGAAGTAAAAGGTGACTCAGCCAAACCGACCGCACCGGCAAAACCTGCAGAAGCCGCTAAACCTGCTGCACCAGAAAAGAAGTAACAGTGAGCAAACTGCCACTGCCTAAACGCTATACTTAAATAATTGAAGGGTGGGCTACTGTCCACCCTTCAGTTTTTGACCTCCGGAAGAAATAGGAAAAGTATGACAAAAAACAACCTTATAGTTTTACTCGCTTGTTCTTGCTTTTCTGCCCTGTCAGGATGCAGCAGCAACGAAACAGTCGTAAAAAAAGATACATCCGCGATTACAACACAAGTTGCCAATCCAGTCGCTGTTGCGGAAAGACCGCTCAAATCCGTTAAAGTAATTAACGGCTTGGCGGCTATTGTTAATGATGACCTGATAACTCTTTATGATGTTCAGCATGAAGCCCAGTTGATGATCAATGAAAAGCAAAAGACTGCCGCAATCGATGATAAGATGCGTAGCCAAATGAATAAAGCTGCCCTTGAGACACTGATTGATAAGACTCTTTTCAAACAGAAAATTAAGGAATTGAATATTAAGGTTTCAGATGATGAAGTCAGGCAATCCATCGACGATGTAAAAAAACAGAACAATATGACTCAGGAGGCTCTGGTTGCTGCACTTTCTGCCCAAGGCATCGCTTTTGAGCAATATAAGACCCAGCTGACAGAACAACTTGAGAGGCTTAAACTTATCAGCCTTGAAGTCCGATCAAATATCCATGTTAGCGAGTCCGAGATCCTCGCTTATTATGAAGCAAACTCGATGAAATATAGTGAGGAAGACCTCTTCAGAGCCAGACATATTTTTTTCCGGACCAGCGAAACAGCTCCGGCAGAAGAAATCAAGCGCACCATGACCAGTGCCCTTCTTGTTCTGGCTGAAGCAAAAAGTGGCAAAGACTTTATCGAGCTGGCTAAAAAATACTCTCAAGACCCTGCCGCCCAGAAAGATGGCGGGGATATGGGAAGTTTTAAAAAAGGAGATATGCAGTCGGAACTTGAAAGCGCCATTTCAGCGCTCAAGCCTGGCGACATTAGTGAGTTGATTTACACCCCGTCAGGGTTGCATATTATTAAACTTGAGGAAAGATCCAAAGGCAAACTTAAACCGTTGGAATCGGTAAAGAGCGAAATTCAGGAAGCGCTATACCGAAAAAAATCCGAAGAACGTTTTGCGCGCTGGGCATCTGACCTACGCACCAAAGCCAGCATTGAAATAAAGGATCTGAAGGACTTGATTTAAATCAGCTCACTTCCCAAATGACCATAATGCATAAAGCCATTCAACTTTATTAAGATGAATGGCTTTATACGTTTGAGATATTGCTGAATTTACCAGCTATGTACCGGCTTTAACCGCGTCTTCGCAGATGACTGAGAAACTCCTCGCAGGTGAGCTGTCTTTTGGAAACCAGGTGAGCCATCTCTCTGCTCATGGCCACCTTTTCACCTTCCTTCATTTCCTCTTTCAGCATTACGAAAACAGGCATATTACTACTATAGGGATAATGCTTAAACTTCTCCATTAACTCGAAGGCAGACATATCGGGCAGCATCAGATTAACAAATGCCATATATTTTGGATGAATTGATGTCAGCGCCAGAGATTCATTACCGTTATAAGCATTCACGACTTCAAAGCCTACTGTTTCAAGGACTTTAGTTAGTTTTTCATCTCCGGCCCGCGTAACAACAAGTGCCTGCAAATCCCAGGTTTCTGCTTCTTCAGTCAGACCGTAGACAGCCAGCCTTTCCAGCACATATTCCTGTTGCACCGGCTGTGTAAAAAAACCGGCAACCGGGAAAATACCACCGACTTTTCCTTTTTCACTTAAAAAGACCAAAAGAACAGGTATGTTCCGAGTAGCAGGATTTTTCTTTATTTTAAGCAAAAGACCCCAGCCATCATCTGAATAGGGAGATATATCCAGTACTATTCCAAGAGGCTTACCTGTAGTAAGGTTTTCGAATTGTTCTACACGAATATTGTAACCGCCGGACACCAGATACGAACATAGCAACTGTTCTCTATCCGTTCCAGACTTAACTCCCAACACCCACAATTCACGTGTTCTTTCGAGTTCAGGTGCCATAACAACTCCTATCAGCTTGATTCATTGAAGAACTCATACCAGAAATATTGGTTAAATACCAGATATAATTGAAAAACAAGCTAATCTAGGAATATCTTTCAAGGATACGTTCAATTATGTTTGTCGTAGATTTACCATCAACAAATGTAACCAGCTCTACTCGCCCCCCGTAAGACTCCACAACATCCTTGCCAACAACATCTTCAGCGGCGTAGTCACCACCTTTGACAAGTATATGCGGCTTCAATTGCGTAATAATGTCCAGCGGTGTATCACCATCAAAGATAACAACATAATCTATGCAATTCAGGGCAGCCAGAATATGCGCCCTTTCATCTTCACCAATCAACGGACGGCTTTCTCCCTTAAGACGTCGTACAGAAGTATCACTGTTTAAGCCAAGAATCAGCATATCCCCCAAACAGCGTGCTTTCTGCAGATACTTAACATGACCGGCATGCAGAAGATCAAAACAGCCATTTGTAAACACGATAGTTTTACCTTTAGCTTTTTCAGTTTCCACAATAGCAGCAAGCACATCACGGTTTTTAATTTTTGAGTCACTATCACTATGAGTCAGAGCAACAGCATTGATTATTTCAGTCGGTGTAACAATTGAGGTGCCCAGCTTGCTCACGGCTATTCCAGCAGCAATGTTGGCCAGGCCGGCAGCTTCAGTAATTTCCATGCCTGCTGCAATGCCGATTGCAATTGAAGCAAGAACAGTATCACCTGCACCTGAAACGTCGAAAACTTCACGCGCAACGGTAGGGATATGAACAGGTTCTTTATCAAGAGAAAAAAGGGACATACCTTCTTCACTTCTTGTAATCAGCAAGTACTTTAAAGCTGCTTTTTCCAGTATTATTGACGCAGCTTTTGCAAGTGACTCTTTATCTACTATAGCCACTCCTGAAGCTGCTTCTGCCTCCTTACGGTTTGGCGTAAGAATTGTTGCCCCTCTATAACGGCTATAATCTGAACCTTTCGGATCAACCAACACCGGAATTCCATGTTGCATGGCTGTAAAAACTACTGTTTCGATGACCTTATTTGTCAGTACTCCTTTAAGATAATCCGACAATAAAATCACATTGAACATATAAACATTTTCTTTAATCCAATTACAAACCAGCTGTTCAAAATCTGCTGAGAGAACGTCGCGAGACTCTCTGTCAATTCTGACAATTTGCTGATTTGACGCAACAACTCTAGTTTTCTTGCTTGTATGACGTTTCGGGTCAAGCAGAATAGCATCCACAGACACATTCCTGTCCCGGAAGGTACTCAGCAGTGTCTGACCATTCTGATCCTGTCCGATAACTGAGCAGACTGAAACCTGGGCTCCGAGGGCCACCAGATTATTTACAACATTCCCTGCACCACCCAGTCGCATTTCCTCGCGAACGACATCAACAACCTGAACCGGGGCTTCAGGAGAAATTCTGTCTGTTTTGCCCCAAAGATATTCATCCAGCATCAGATCGCCTATAACCAGACATTTTAATCGGCCGCTATGACTGAATAAAGATTCAATTGATTTTCTATCCACACTATCCCCCCGCAAAACCCGAGTCAGTTTAAAGAAACATGGCCTTTTCCATCAGGTCACAGACTATATGTATAATTGTGATATGCCCCTCCTGGATACGAGGGGTATCGTCTGAAGGAATTATCAATGCAAGATCACAAAACTCCTTGATGCTTCCACCGGATTTACCGAGAAGGCCTGCTGTCAGACAGCCCCTAAGTCGGGCCTCCTGTAGCGCCTTTAAAATATTGGGGGAATTCCCGCTTGTTGATATTCCAATGACCAGATCACCTTCATTCGCAAGTGCTTCCACCTGCCGGCTAAAAATAGACTCAAATCCGTAGTCGTTTCCGATTGCAGTCAATATAGATGTATCCGTTGTCAATGCAACTGCAGGTAATGCACGCCTTTCGAGCTTGAAGCGTCCAACTATTTCCGCTACAAAATGTTGTGCATCTGCAGCAGATCCGCCGTTACCCATGACTAGAAGCTTACCGCCATGCTTAAATAACTCCGTCAACATATTTACCAATGCAACAATCTGAGTAGGCATGTCACGCTCAATCAGCTCGCACACTGTCCGCTGAGACTGCAATTGCGACTTTACATCATCAATCATATAAGCCCCTTTGTCATAATTAATATTAATCTATAGCTGCTTAGGCAAAAGTGCCGTGATTTCTTCAAATGAGACCGCATTTTCATCAATATTTTTCAGCGCACCGTAAAAGCCGTCTACAGTTATAATTTCCGGATATTTGGATTTAAGCGAATCCAATTTTTTGTGTAAATCCCGCTTTGGAAACAATAGGGAAATCGGACACAATTCGATTGATGTGTGCAGAAAATTCCAACCAGATCTTATAAAAATACTATTTTGTTTCCTGTGGAGTAAAAGTTTAAAGAAATGGCCATGCCTTGCTGCATTCAGTAAAATATCAACACACTTCTGCAATGCCTCAATGTCTACAACCCGACCGAAATAAACAGCATAATGTTTTCTGGAACCCCAGCGATTTTGAAACACCGAAAGACTATTTCTAGTTATCTCTGCAATTCTTTCGTCTGAACCATAGACGGTTGCATGTCCAGCTGACACTTTAGACCCTGAACTGACAAAAATCTTATAACCGTGAGTGGCTGCCTTTTTAACATAGTCTGCCAGACACCAGACACCACTGTCCAGGATCTCATCAAAATCACCAATCTCATTTCGCATATCTTTGCTAAGTGCCAACACGGAAAAAGAAATACCGCAGGTTTCCATTCGGGTAATTCCATTTAATGGCTTTGGAGTATTATGTGAATTAATTCCGATATAGGTTGGACAAGACATTCCCAATTTAGCCGCATCAATCAGTTCATCAAGCCAGTTCGGAGTAACAAGAACATGCGGCCTGACTATTACGGCAAAATCACTGTCTGAAAGTGCCAAACCCAAATTTATAGACTTAACAAGTCCGACATTTTTTTCAGATTTCATGAAAAGAGCAGCATCATCAAGAGGTTCTGAAAACTCTTCCAACATCAACTCAGTTTCACGATTACTAGCATTATCGACCACTATCAGGCGAGCATCAGATGAATAATCACGGATAGCTGCGATACAATTACGTGTTTCAAAGGGATTGTTCCAAACAGGTATAATTATGTCTACGGAGGGTGTGCGCATATAGCTCTTTATAATTCAATATCTTAACTGGCAGAAAATGCTGTTTCAATAAAAGAGGGCACCATCCGGGTCAGGTCCGGAATGGCGCCCGCAATTATGAAGGTTATTTCGGTAATCAACTAAAATTTACATACAGTATGCTCTGAAAACGGTGAAGAGATTAAGAGGATATTGCCACACGCCTCAACAGATTAAGTTCATCCAGCACCTTACCTGAACCTAAAACTACACAGTCCAATGGATTCTCTGCGATTAAAACTGGAACTTTTGTAACTTCGCGCAGCAACATATCGAGGTTGCGTAAAAGTGCTCCGCCACCAGCAAGGAAAATACCTTTATCCACAATATCTGCAGCAAGTTCGGGAGGAGTTTTTTCCAGACAAATGCGTACCGTATCCACAATTGAATTCACTGACTCTTTAAGCGCTTCGCGAATTTCATCAGAATTGACGTCAATAGTTTTCGGAATACCTGAAACCAGGTCTCTTCCTTTTACTTGCTTGATTAACAATTCAGGACCTGGGTATGCCTCACCAATTTCAATCTTAATTGATTCGGCCATTCGCTCGCCGATTTGAAGATTATATTTTTTACGAATATACTGAACAATCGCTTCGTCCATTTTATCTCCACCCATGCGGGTCGACTGGGCAAAAACGATACCGGCAAGTGAAATTACAGCAACTTCTGTTGTACCACCGCCAATGTCAACAATCATATTACCGGAGGCCTCTGTTATAGGCAGTCCTGCACCAATAGCTGCTGCCATTGGCTCTTCAATTAAATATACTTCGCGCGCTCCAGCTGACTCGGCAGATTCTTTTACAGCACGTTTTTCAACTTGTGTAATTCCTGAAGGAACACAGATTACAACTCGGGGACGCACCAGTGTTTTACGATTATGAACTTTATGAATGAAATATCTAAGCATTTCTTCTGTTATATCAAAATCCGCAATGACGCCATCTTTCATCGGTCGAATAGCTGTTATACTGCCAGGCGTGCGGCCAAGCATCATTTTGGCTTCCATACCGACCTTAAGAACCATCTGACGGCCGTTTGGCATACGCTGTACGGCTACAACGGACGGCTCACGTACAACTATTCCTTTGCCTCTCAGATATACGAGTGTATTGGCGGTTCCAAGATCGATTGCCAAATCATTGGAAAACATCCCAAAAAGGTAGTCAAATATTTTTAGCATTTTTATGCATTCCTTTCAGTTGCAAATTAAATAAGTGCTAAAAATTAGCAGAGTAGGCCAGCAAATGCAAGACATAATGAATGATTCTCTTATTGCTTCCCATAAGACTGATGTCAAAATGCCATCAAAACAGAAAGGGGCCCGGTTATCCCGGGCCCCTTTCTATACAACTTATTATTTCCAAATTATTTCTTCAGGATTGCTTCTGCCAGAACCTCGGCAACATCCTTAACGATTACTTTATCTGAGCCAACATCCTTCAAACCATCTTCAAACATTGTCAGACAGTATGGGCAGGATACGCATATTGTATCAGGCTTTTCAACAAGAGCTTCCTTGACACGAGTCAGGTTGATACGGTCGCCATCATGCTCTTCCATCCACATCCTGCCGCCACCGGCACCGCAGCAGAAAGCTTTATTGCGGTTACGTTCCATTTCAGCAGGAGCATTGCCCGTAGCAGATGCAATTACTTCGCGAGGTGCGTCATATACATCATTGTGACGACCCAGGTAGCAGGAATCGTGGAACAGAGTTTTGCCCAGGTCGGTTTTTGTTCCAACTTTAAGCTTGCCGTTCTTTACCAGCTGCTGAAGCAATTCTGCGTGGTGGACAACTTCAAGCTCAATCCCGTACTGACGGTAATCGTTCTTGAGGGTAGTAAAGCAGTGTGGGCATTGGGTAATAATCTTTTTAACACCGCGCTCGATGAACTGAGCAACATTTTCTTTAGCCATAACATCAAAAACATACTCATTACCAAGACGACGTGCGCTGTCGCCACAGCATTTTTCATCCTTACCAAGAACACCCCAGCTAATGCCGGCCTTGTCAAGCAATTGGGTCAAAGCAACCGTTACATGCTTCTGACGGGAGTCAAATGCTCCTGCACAACCAACGTAAAAGAGATACTCTGTTTTACCCTGTTCAAATGGCTTGACATCCATGTTACCAATCCACTTGGTACGCTCTGAAGGAGCGATACCCCAAGGGTTACTGCGACCTTCCATGTTCTCGAACAGGTTGAGAAGTTCTTCAGGGAATTTGGCTTCAGTTTCAACAAGGTGACGACGCATCTGAATAATTTTTGGCATCTGCTCGATAAAGACCGGGCAGGCTTCCATACAGGCACCGCAAGTAGTACAATCCCAGATGGCTGCTTCTGAACAGCTACCTTCGCCGCCATCGCCAATCAGAGGAAGAACAGGCTTTTCACCATTCTTAAGAAGTGGACCATTCTCAAGCAGGTTGATCTTCATCTCATGAATGATACCACGCGGATTAAGATGCTTGCCTGTCAGACTGGCCGGACAAACCTTCTGGCAGCGACCGCACTCTGTACATGAAAATGAATCCAACAAGTCTTTCCATGTAAACTGGTCGATACGCTCAACACCGAAAGTATTGCCTTTTACGAAATCTTCTCTAGGCTGGGTATTCGGATTTTCAGGACGTTTCAGGAAACAGTTCGGAATTGCGGTCATGATGTGCATATGCTTGCTGTAAGGCAGATAATTCATAAAAACAAGCAATGCAATGGCATGCACCCACCAGGCAAAGTCATGAACAGCTACACCTTTACCAGGCTCAATGAAAGAGGCGAAAATATTGGAGATAGGCATAATTGAAGCAGACACATGAGCTGCGCCATCAGCAAGCTTTCCGGCGTTAATTCCGAAATAAGCCAGCATCAGAGAGCCGATCAGGCTGAGAATGAAGAATGCTTCTGCTGTACGAGCTTCTGGAAATGGAGGGGATATCATTCTGCGGATCGCAGCGATAACAACAGCTGCCAATGCCAGCAGGGAAACGAAATCCAGAACAAACATCAGTGGGTTGTAGATGGCAACAGGGAGTTTTTCCAACGCGATGGAAGGGAAAACACCATGAACCATAAACTCGCCGTTGGCGATCAACAGCACAATGAATGTCCAGAAGATGACGAAGTGGTTGAGACCGAAAGGCTGTGAAATAACGCGCTTTTGTGCAAAGGCGTAAACAAACATGTCGGTTAAGCTGCCGGAGCGCTCTTCTGGCTTTCCGAGCGTCAGCAGGCTGAATCTACGCCAGCATCCAAATGCAAAAATTGCAAAGGAAGCGATCAGAAGCAGGGTAAATATCGTCGGGTTGGGTGTCATATTAACCTCTTAAATTTAGCCACGATGGACGAATTAATCAAACGTTGAAAGACATAATTTAAATTGTCATCCGGGCCGGCAATGGACCGGATGACAACTGTATTAATCTCTGTTTACAAGTTGCCTGGTATTATTGAGCACGTCTTTGTTTTTTCAGCTCGCGAATACCTTCTGTCAATGCTGGAACGATCTGCAATACATCACCAACGATTCCGTAAGTAGCAACTTCAAAGATTGGTGCATTTGGATCGCGATTAATTGCAATTACCAACTCTGAATCCTGCATACCAACCAAGTGCTGAATAGCTCCGCTAATACCGCAGGCAATGTAAATCTTAGGTCTTACTGTCTTACCGGTCTGTCCAACCTGACGTGCAAGTGGCAACCATCCTGCGTCAATAGCACTACGTGATCCGCCAACTACGCCATCGATCTCATCAGCAAGTTCCTGGAGGATAACAAAGTTTTCTTTGCTCATCATACCACGCCCACCTGAAACGATAAACTCGGCGCTGGTAACATCCACGTTATCATTACCATGACTGTCATGGATAATCTCAAGCACCTTGGTAAGCATATCCGATTCTTTAACTGCGAACTCTTCACGGATAATTTCACCGGTAGCGTTTTCGTTACGGGCTGGCATAGCCATAACATTTGGTCTAACAGTAGCCATCTGCGGGCGAGTGTTTTCACACATAATCGTTGCCATGATGTTACCGCCGAATGCTGGGCGGGTTTGCATCAAGTCACGCTTGTCATCAATATCAAGTCCTGTACAGTCGGCAGTCAATCCGGTTGCAACAACAGTTGCGATAGCACCAGCCAGGTCACGGCCCATACCGGTAGCACCCATCAGAATGACTTCCATCTTATACTTCTCGATAAGATAGCAGACAGCCTGCTGATACGACTCAGTACGGTAGTATTTGAATACAGGTGCATCAATCATGTAAGCTTTGCTTGCACCGTATTTGAATGCCTCTTTACAGACATGTTCAACATTTTCACCAATTACGATTGCACTCAGCTCAACACCCAACTTGGCTGCAAGCTTAGCGCCTTCACCCAGCAATTCCCAGGAAACCTTGGCTGGCTCACCTTCGGTCTGCTCGATAAATACTGAAACGCCACGGTACTGAGCCAGAAGTTTAGCCAGTGCGGCTGCTTCAGGATCAAGTTCTTCTACAACGGCGCCATCTTTTGAGAGCTCTTCCAGAATTTTAAGTTCTTCTGGCGTAAAATACATCTCAAGAGCACTGGCAGGACAAACCTTAACGCACTTTTGACATCCGATACACTTGGGAGAATTGATAATCGGTTCACCCGCATCATTCATCTCAATACAGTTAACTGGGCAGGAGCTCTGGCATCTTGCACCGCATGCGATACATACTCCAGCCAGCAGCTGCGCTACGCCTCTAGGCTTTTTTGGTTTTGGCTTCGTTTCGCTCATGTGAAGGATCCTTGGTCTATACCGGCAACATATCTTTGGCCAGTAGTTTGTCAATTAGAGTTTTGGCAATCAGTTTCGGGTCAGTAATACCTTTTGCTATGATTTCACCCTGCTCACGCTCTGGAGAGAAAATCTTGCTGACTCGCGTTGCAGAGCCTTTGAGACCGATAGTAGACGCATCAAGCTTCAACACCTGATTATCCCACGTCTCAACAACTGCATCTTTTGCAGCAAGACGCATAGGAACCTTAGGATAACGAGGGCGGTTCAACTCGCGCACAACGGTCAGCATTGCAGGCATTTGGGACTCAACAATTTCGTGACGACCTTCAAGTTTGCGGCTGACACGAATCTTTTTAGTCTTGGTGTCAAAATTAAGCACCTTGTCTACAAGTGTAAGCTGCACCTGACCAAGACGACTGGCAATTCCAGGTCCGGTCTGTGCGGTATCACCGTCAATAGTCTGCTTACCACAAAGAACCAGACCAACCTCATCAACTTCATCATTAAGCTTTTTAATAGCACCAGCAAGAACAGCACTGGTAGCCAAGGTATCCGCACCACCAAAAGCCCTGTCAGAAAGCAGGATCGCTCTATCAACACCAAGAGCCAGCGCTTTTTTCAGAGTCAGCTCAGTGTTTGGCGGCCCCATGGAGATGGCTACGACTTTGCAACCATACTTTTCCTTGAGACGCAATGCTTCTTCCAAAGCATGCGTGTCATAGGGGTTGACAATAAAAGGAATACCCTCACGTACCAGGGTATTTGTCACAGGATCAATTTTGACCTGTGTCGTGTCTGGAACCTGCTTGATACAGGCGACGATAAGCATCTGGCTCTCCTTGCTTTGCCGGAAGCATTGCTAAACACATACTTCCAGGCTGGTTTCAATAAAGATGTTTACACCAAATTACGACTTACTATTTTATACTAGTTTTTTCGAAAAAAACTAAGAGGGGTGGAGGGTAGAATTGGCCTTACCACTTGCCA
Organism: uncultured Geobacteraceae bacterium; assembly: GCA_964509295.1. Taxonomy (GTDB): domain Bacteria; phylum Desulfobacterota; class Desulfuromonadia; order Geobacterales; family Pseudopelobacteraceae; genus JBGSQR01. Next base: position 50,800 of record CAZDWS010000001.1, read on the forward strand.
AATTACCCACTAATAAATCAGATGTCAATCTTTTTTTCACAAAAAAGTACCTAAAATCCTGTTTTTTGATAAACACACAAATAATGGGGCGTTTCATTAATAATTAGATTTACCTATGTTTATATTAACTTTATATTACAGTATGTTGTATATGCCATGATTTCACACCAAATCATTACATATTTAACTGCCGACCTGTTATTAAAACATCTTTCTAGTTTTTTACAACTTTTTTTTATTTTTTTTTGTGGTTTTTTAGCTCTTTAAAATGCGACCAAAATTGTCCTGTTTTTTATTTATTTTCATTTTTTGATTTTACATTTTTCACCCTTTTCCGCTTGACGCTTTGGTATTGAGCGACTAAAACTTACGCATGGACTTCACCAAACACCTAAACCCCCCTCAAAAAGATGCTGTTCTCCATGGAGAAGGCCCCCTGCTTATACTTGCTGGAGCAGGTTCTGGTAAAACACGAGTCATTACTCACCGCATTGCTCATCTTGTTCACAACCTGGGAACCCATCCCATAAACATACTGGCTGTTACCTTTACAAACAAGGCCGCCAAAGAAATGGCCGATCGAGTCAGAAAATTGCTGGGTGGCAATGAAATACCATTGATCGCCACATTTCACTCGGCTTGTGGAAGAATACTTCGTCGCGAAATTCAGCATCTTGGCTATGACTCCAATTTCGCAATCTATGACGACCGCGACTCTGAACGTCTATTAAAAGATATTCTGAAAGAAATGGACCTGGACGAAAAACGCTTTAACCCTAAATCGGTCGGCGCTAAAATTGACGATTACAAAAACCGAGGATTGCTCCCGCATCAAATTGACTCTGTTTCCACCGGAGACATATTTAACTCAAAGATCGTTCAGATCTATTCTTCCTATCAGACCCGATTAAAAAAGTGCAATGCCCTTGATTTTAGCGATATGCTTATGCTTACAGTTCAGCTATTTGAAAGTTTTCCTGACATTTGCCGCGTTTATCAGGAACGTTTTAAATGGATTATGGTAGATGAATATCAGGACACTAACCCTGTGCAGTATAAACTGATCAGACTTTTGGCTGGCGAACGCAGAAATCTGTGCGTTGTTGGAGATGATGATCAGTCCATATATTCCTGGCGCGGGGCAGATATAAGAAACATTCTTGAATTTGAAAAAGACTTTCCTGGAGTCAAGGTTATCAGACTTGAGCAAAATTACCGTTCTACGGCTACAATCCTTAAAGCAGCAGGAGCCGTTGTCCGTCAAAACCTTGGTCGTAAAAACAAAACTCTCTGGACAGAAAACCCGGAGGGAGAAAAGATTCATTACAACAGAACCGATTCCGACCGGGAAGAAGCTCGTTTTGTCAGTCGTGAAATAAGTTTATTATCTGCAAATGGATTAACAATCGATGAAATTGCAGTTTTTTATCGAACCAATGCCCAGTCCAGGTTAGTTGAAGAGTCACTAGTCGCCGAAGCCATTCCCTACCATATTGTAGGTGGCGTACGTTTTTACTCTAGAATGGAAATAAAAGACATCCTTGCCTACCTGCGTATTTTGGATAATCCTGCTGATGAAATCTCACTCAAACGCATTATCAATGTTCCAGCTCGTGGCATTGGCAATAGCAGCCTGGACAAAATATCTTTTCTGGCAGCCAGCAATGGCATCAGCTTTTTCAAAGCCATGAGTGAAGCATGTAACAATTCACTTCTAAACTCAGGCCCACGAAACAAGGTTACCGAGTTTACAAACATGCTCGAAAGATTTAACTTATCAGCCAAATCACTCAACCTTCCACAACTTGCTCAGATGATTATGAAGGAAAGTGGCTATATATCACGCCTCAAAGATAGCCGTGACGAAGATGATGCAGAGCGCCTTGAAAACCTTGAACAACTTCTAGCCGCAATGGAAGAGTTTACTGAAAAAAATACCGATGCCGGTTTATCAGAGTTTCTGGAACATGTATCACTTGTTTCGGATCTTGAGCAAAACGAGTCTGGCAAATCTTCCGTAACACTGATGACTCTTCATGCAGCAAAGGGCCTGGAATTTAAGGCTGTTTTCATGATCGGCATGGAAGAACGGCTTTTCCCCCACGTTCGCTCCCTTGATGACCTAGACGGCATGGAGGAGGAACGGCGCCTCTGTTATGTAGGCATGACGCGTGCGAGAGAACGGCTTTATCTGATAAATGCGCGGCGCAGATATCTGTTCGGACAGGAACAGTGCAACCAGCCATCCCGTTTTCTTGGTAATATACCAAGCGAACTGATCAATGAGTACGGCAATTCGTCATCCTCTTACAGCTCAAGCGGAGCCACTTACTCCACATATTCACGCGGCATGAATCAACAAACACGTTCCCACAATCTTTCTGCCGCAGCTGACTACTCATCCTCCAGTGATATTGAGATAATCCCTGAACCACCTGATGAGCAGGACGGTGTTTATATAGGCATGAAAGTCAGACATGGAAAGTTTGGAGTTGGTACGATCAGAAAAATCGAAGGTAGTGGTGATGGCCAAAAAGCTATTGTCTGGTTCAATACCGTTGGCCCAAAGAAACTCATGCTCCGCTTTGCTGGCCTTGAAAGAGCCTGAGTTTATTGATTGCAGCCATTTACCCCAGTCTGAATTGCACAAAATTTGTTTACACTTGTTTTTATGTCTTCCGATGAAGTATGTTGACTTCCACTCCGCAACTTCTGCTATTGTTCATCCACTAAATACCTGTTTTAGCAAATTGCTGTTACTACATGTTTTTAGGTTACTTTATATTGCATCTGTTTCATCTTGCGGTAGCATTTACAATATTCTATTCAACAAAAATTGCAATTAGACTCAAACGTGTATAAAAATTATGCATCACCGAATTAAATATTAAATACTAAATTTTTTTTTTAAATTACTTACTAGTCTCAACGCAGCTTGATCCACTTATATAGCTTGAATTACAGGTAGTTATCAACATTTGTTTCTGTTTGACATTTTTCGTTGTCAAAGCCGACCAAGCATGGCATTCATTTTGCTTAAATCAGATCTTTGTTACTAATGAGTCATAAAGAGTTGAAAAATAATAAGCGCACTAAATCAGGCTGCTTAATTTCTACACAACGCTGTATATAAAGGAGGCTGTTAAAATGGAAATTTTTGGAAAAAACGTTTTTAATCAGACTGTAATGAGAGAAAGACTACCTAAAACCATCTACAAGGCATTGAAAAAAACAATAGATGATGGTCTTCCTCTAGAGCCGACAATTGCAGATGCTGTTGCAACCGCCATGAAAGAGTGGGCTGTAGAGAACGGTGCTACTCATTTTACCCATTGGTTCCAACCGATGACAGGCGTTACTGCAGAGAAGCATGACTCTTTTATCTCACCTGACGGCGATGGCGGAGTTCTGATGGAGTTTTCAGGCAAAGAGCTGATCAAGGGCGAGCCTGACGCTTCATCTTTCCCAAGCGGCGGTCTGCGTGCCACTTTTGAAGCTAGGGGCTATACTGCATGGGACTGTACTTCACCTGCTTTTCTTAGAGAAGAAGGCGATGTCGTTACGCTCTGCATCCCGACCGCATTTTGTTCATATACCGGAGAGGCTCTCGACAAAAAAACCCCTCTGCTCCGTTCAATGGAAACGCTTTCTACACAGGCACTGAGAATTCTCAGACTGTTCGGCAATCAGACAGCCACACGCGTAATGTCGACTGTTGGCGCAGAGCAGGAGTATTTCCTGGTTGACAAATCCTTCTACCTTGACCGCCTTGACCTTATGCTGGCTGGCCGCTCCCTCTACGGCGCAATGCCTCCTAAAGGTCAGGAGATGGAAGACCATTATTTTGGTTCCATCAAGGAAAGAGTCCTTAACTACATGAAGGATGTTAATGAAGAATTGTGGAAACTGGGCGTAACCGCCAAGACCCAGCATAATGAAGTGGCACCTGGCCAGTTCGAACTTGCTCCTATTTTTGAGACAACCAACATTGCAACCGACCACAATCAGATGGTAATGGAAGTTTTGAAGCGTGTTGCTATTCGTCATGACCTTGTCTGCCTGCTTCATGAAAAACCATTTGCCGGTGTAAACGGTTCCGGTAAGCACAACAACTGGTCAATGAGCTCCAATGACGGCCAGAACCTTCTCGAGCCTGGAAAGACCCCTCATGATAATGCTCAGTTCCTGACTTTCCTGATGGCAACCATCAAGGCTGTTGACGAACACGCCGGCCTGCTCCGCGCTTCCTGTGCAAATGCCGGCAACGACCATCGCCTGGGTGCAAACGAAGCCCCACCTGCGATTATCTCTGTTTTCCTTGGAGATCAACTTGCGGATATCGTTGAGCAGATGGACAAAGGACATGTTAAATCTTCCACTGCTGGCGTTGACATGCAGATTGGCGTAACAACACTTCCACCACTTCCAAAGGATGCAACCGACAGAAACAGGACTTCTCCTTTTGCCTTTACCGGTAACAAGTTCGAGTTCAGAATGGTCGGATCATCATTCTCAATTGCCGGCCCGAACATCATTATCAACACAATTATCGCACAGGCCCTGAAAGAGTTCGCTGACAGACTCGAAAAAGCAAAGGACTTTTCTGCAGAACTGCAGAAAATGCTGCAGGAAGTTGCCAAAAAACACAAGCGCGTTGTATTCAATGGCAACAACTACTCTGACGAGTGGGTCAAGGAAGCAAAGAAGCGCGGACTGCTTAACATCCCTAACACACCGGAAGCACTGCAGCAGCTTATCACCAAAGAAGCTGAAGCACTGTTTACCGCACATAAAGTTTTCACTGAAAAAGAGCTGCACTCACGCTATGAAATAATGATGGAGCAATATGTCAAAACCATCAACATTGAAGCTCTTACAATGATTGATATGGCTAAACACAGCATCATGCCCGCCTCGATGGAGTTTGCCAAGACAGTTGCCGATTCTATTATTTCAATCAGTGCTGTTTCGTCTAAAATCAACGTTTCAGCACAAAAAGAGCTACTTGAGGCAGTTTCAAACAGCCTTGCATCAATGAATAAAAATGTAGCAGATCTGGCTGAAGCTGTTGAGAAGGCACAAGCAATTGGCGATGTTAAAAAACAAGCTGTTGCTTTCAGAGAGAAAGTATTTGCTAAAATGCTTGAATTAAGAGCCGATGGCGACGCTCTGGAGACTATTGTTGCTTCTTCACACTGGCCTCTGCCTACTTACTCAGAGATGCTTTTCATCCTTTAGTATCAAACCGTATCCAAACAGAAAGGGGGCTTCTCGCGAGGCCCCCTTTTTTATTCAAATTTAAATCACCACACTATGCAGGTCCCGCTTTTTGTATCGCCAGGCAAAAGCAGCTCCACGCACATACCAGTCTATCAAAAAAACGCCCCAGACAGCATATAGTGAAAGGTGCAGCAGATCTGCAGCAACCCACGACAAGGCAACTCTGATACCCCACATGGCCAGTAAAGTCACAATAAATACGTAAAAAGTGTCTCCTGTCCCCCTCAAGCTACCTGCGTACACAAATGAAATTGCCAACGGCACCTGAGCAAAGGCAACGAGCCTGAGAAAGACGCTGCCAAGTTCAATCACCTGCGGGTCATCTGTAAAGACTCCGATCAAATATCCGGGAACTGCCAAAAACAGCACCCCCATGCTTGCCATAACAATTACGGCAAGTCGTAATGCCTCTAAATGACTGAGATGTGCGCGCCTTAGTTTTTTTGCCCCCAGTGCCTGCCCCATTAAAGTAGCTGCGGCGGTTCCCATCCCTGCACCAGGCATGAAGGATAGTGATTCAATGGAAAGCCCGATCTGATGAGCAGCATAGGCCGTAGTACCATAGCCTATAATAAAACTTGAATAGATCAGCTGCCCACTCTGGTGGGCCATGCGCTCCAGGGCGACCGGCCACCCGATCTTCCATATCCGGTTAAACAGATCGAAGTCAGGTTGTCCGATTGTTATGTAATTTTTCTTGAAGGCATGAAACAGCAGATAGCTGCAACCGATAAACTCAGAAGTATTGATCGCAATTGCTGCACCTTTGACTCCCATCATTGGCAAACCAAATTTGCCGTAAATCAATGGCCAGGCAATAATTACATGTAGGATGTTTACGAGAATGATCGCTTCCATAGGTGTGCGTGTATCACCTATTCCATGCATTATGGCCGAAAGCACATTCAACCCGGTAGTCCAGATCATCCAGAGAAATACCAGTTTAATATATTCAGAAGCAAGCGTCTGTACTTCTGCACTTGCCCCCATTATTCTTGCAATTTCACCACCCCAGAAGTATCCGGCCGCAGAGCATATTACCGTAAGAACCAGACAAGCCAGACATGATACATATGCTGCCTGTGAAGCTTCTTTCTGCTTTCCAGCTCCCCATAAATGTGCAATCACAACAGTGGTTCCGGTGGAAAGCCCCCAAAAGAAAGTCATTGCTACAAACATCAGCAACTGCCCCAACCCGGTTGCTGCAATAGCAGCAGCTCCCAAACCACCTGTAAGAAATACATCGACAATGGATACAAGGCGTTGAAAAAGGGAAGACAGCAAAACAGGCATCGAAAGTCTTAATACATCTCTTCTGATGGAGACCGGTCTCTGTTCTGAGGCGTTTATTTTGAAAGGATTAAGCCGCATTATTTCTTATAAATCCGGAACCAGTTCTGGTCAATGTAATTGCAATAAAAAAGGCGGGGTATTGGCCCCCGCCTTTTTTATAAAGTATCAACACCAACTACAGATAATCTAGCAGCGACAACTGAGTTATTTTTGCTGTCGCTGACAATGAAGCATTAAATGCCGTCTGCTGTTGTGTCAATTCGACACCCAGCTTGGCGTAATCAACATTCTGAACATTACCAACTATTGTTAACAAGGTATTCCTGTTATTAGTATTCATTTTTTCTGCGCCGTCCAATCTGACTATTCTTGTCACTATGTCATTCTGGGCATTCTGTATCTGCTTAGAACCCGCAAGTAGAGCCGTGGAGCCTGTTGCGATTCCGGCGGCATTGTTAGCGCCAACATCAGCGATCAATTGGTCTATTGTTTGCATAATATTGGTGTTGCCATAAGGTATTATCCCAGGTGCAGGCAAAAGAGCGCTACTACCTGTAAGCAATTGATTCCCCGGGATATTGGTCTGCTGGGTTGTCGCATTTCCTATCTCAACCTTAAGTGTGGTTTCATCACCAAAATAGTATGGGGACGCACCGGTGAATGGTGGCGTAGTATTATCTGCACCACCGAAAATATAGTTATCATTAAATTGAGTATTACCCATATCAATCATCTGCTGTTTAAGTGCCTGCAACTGATTTACTGCATTACTGCGTATATCCGGGTCCGAACTACCGTTTACAAGTGAACTGGCCAGATCCTTGGCGAGTTTGAGAGTATCTGCCATTCCCTGTAGCGCAGTACTGGTTACCTGCAGCAATATCTGCGTCTTATCAATATTGCTCTTAAACTGATCGCCGGTCTTGATTTTGTCAGCGACGCCTAAAATCAGGTTTGTGGAAATCGGATCATCACTCGGCCTGTTTACATTCTGCCCCGACGAAATTAGCTCCTGAAGTTTGTCAAGTTTTGCGCGTCCCTGCTGGATATAAAACAGTGAGTTTTCAGACGATGTATTGGCAGTAACTCGCATAATATTTATTCTCCTATCGTACCATGTTTAATGCTATGTCCAGCATATCCGAAGCAGTACTGATCAATTTGGCGGAAGCCTGATATGAGCGCTGGTATTTTATCAGATTTGCCAACTCCTCATCCAGTGACACTCCTGAACTTGATTCTCTCAAGGCATTCAGCTGTTTTAAAAATGCGTCATCTTGTGAAACGGTATTTTTACTGGACTGGACGTCAAGACCTATTGTACTGACCATACTGCTGTAATAACTGTTGAAGGTTGTAGTCCCGCCGGACATCGTATTGGTACCTTTAATTTGCGCCAACTTTAAGGCATTGCTGTTGTCCCCCTGCAACGTAGCGCTGCCCGAAGCCGCAATCTGCGCAGTACTTGTCAACAGAGGATTAATGGTTATTGCCGCAGCACTTGTAGCAGTACTGAATATAGCAATGCCGGCAGTGCCGTTCAGATCAAAACCTAGTTGGTGCTGAGTGTTGATCGTAGAAGCAATAGTTGTTGCCAACAGGTCAACCTTTGCTTGATAGCCCGGAATTATCGTATCTCGCAAAGCCAGTGTAGCACCAAGTGAACCGGTAGTTGCAGAAGGAGTAACAACAGCCGACACACCGCCAACTGGCGTCAAATTGACGTCATACTTAGCTGGTGGACCGGCATTGACAGTAAGTGAAAAGGAACCGTAATTGGATCCGGTTACCAGCGCAGCACCCGTATCCTTAAAAACTACATCCGTTGTACCATCGCTGTTTTCAGTAAAAGTAATTCCGGTCTGTTTTGAAAGATCGCGCACAAGTTGATCACGCTGATCCCTCATCTCATTGGCATTTCCGCTGGACTGTTCAGTATACCTGATTTGCCCGTTCAGCTTGGCAATACTCTGTAAAGTGGCATTCATATCATTTACAAGAGGCACCAGCGACTGATCCTGTGTTGTTGCCGCATCCGTAAGTGCGCCGCTTACCGAGTGAAAATTATCCACCAGCAGCTGTGCACGGGTAATTACGGTTTGGCGCTCAGTAGAACCTACCGGGTTTAGGCTCAAATCCTGCCAGGAACCAAAAAAATCGGCAATTGCAGTCCCCAGTCCATCATTTGCAACTTCATTAAATGTTGGCTCTATCTGCTGTAGAACATTGGATTTTGTTGTATCAAAGCCCTGTGTGGTCTGGGCATTGACAATCTGCTTTTGAATCAGACCGTCATAATATCTCTCTACTGAACCGATTCTAACTCCGCTGCCCAACGGAAAACCGTTTGCGGTGGTTGGCGGTGCTGACTCCAATATGATTCGCTGCCTTGAGTAACCGGGCGTATTGACGTTGGCGATATTCTGGCTGGTTACTTCCGTGGCAACCCGATAAATGGTAAGTCCGGTTTTACCAATTTCTAAAGCGGTGCTAAGTCCCATTTCAAGCCTCCCTGTTGATCAGGACGGCACCTGTCGGACGCTGTTGATATCCACCAGATGAACCGTAAAAATTTGACTGGTTAACCACTTTTGTTAATACTTCTATAGTTGAACCAACTGATTCGGCAAACTTTTCTGCTACTTCCTTATTTAGAACCAGCAGCTCTCGGTTTCTATCAGCAAGTTGCTTTAGTTCACCGTAAAGCCTTGGTATCTCCAGATTACCTTTCTTTTTCAGAATTACCGCCAAACCACCCAGCGTTGTCTCAGGATCAAGCCCTTCACGCTGAATAACATCAATCAGCGCTTTTTTTAGCGGCTCTGTGTGAGATTCAATTCTGGATGCTATATCTTCCTTCTCTTTATTCAGTTCAGCCATCGCCTCCAGATTAACATTGGATAGCTCCCTGGTTTCGCGCTCAAGGCAGATGGCAAGCTGTTTAAAATATTTGGACTGAATGACAAGTGCTTCAGCCAGTTTTTTTATTTCCATGTTCTGCTCCAAGACCTAGTCTTAACCTACTCTTTTCGATCGATAATTTTACTTAGTTTTTTACTTTCCTGCCTGATGATATCTTTCTCTATGTGCTTTGCCAGTCCAAAGCCACCCCGCTTAACAGCTGCAGCAACATATTGTTCATCCAGCATTGAACGGTAAACGTCTTCACCATGCCCACCACCGGTCACTTTATCTTTGGCAACTGTTTCACGCATGGTTTTCATCATCATACCGATGAATAGACCTTCAAAGTCCTGAGAAACTTTTTTTGCCTGTTGTCGCTGTTTTTCGCTAAGCCCATTAACACTCGCACCCTGTTTCTGAAGCAAACGAGCTTTTTCCGCATTCAAATCCGGGATTACAGGCAGATTTTGTGAAATTTTATTGTCCATGCGTATTTCTCTTATCGCCCTGATCAGGCTCTTCTTGAGCTTTCAACTATATTATGGTCAGTTCTGCCTGTAAGGCACCCGCGGCCTTGATTGACTGCAATATTCCAATCAGGTCTCGCGGTGTAACGCCCAAAGTATTCAGCGCCCTGACAACCTCGCCGATTGTGGCTCCTTCCGATAAAACCATCAGTCGGCGCTGCTCTTCTTCAACCTTCAGATCCGTTCTCGGCACAACAACAGTAGTACCTGTCCTGCTTAGTGCTGATGGCTGCGACACCTGTGGTGTTTCTTTGATCACCAGCGACAAGTTACCGTGTGAAACAGCCACGGTTGAAATACGCACCTGTTCACCCATAACAATCGTACCGGTACGCTCGTTCAGGACTACTTTAGCCAATATATCCGGTCTCACATCCAGGGTCTCCACTGTGGAAATAAAATCAATCATTCTTGATGCGTATGCCTCAGGAATTTTTATTCCAACAGAACCCGGATCTGCGGCGCTGGCAATACCGGCACCAAATCTGTCATTTACAGCTGTTGCTATTCTGGATGCAGTTGTGAAATCAGATACACCTAAATTCAAACGCAATTGAGACTTGCCTAAGAGCGTGTTGGGCAATTCACGCTCGACCAATGCACCACCAGGAATTCTACCGGCTGTGGGGTGATTTTTCTGGGCGCTGGCCGACTGCCCGCCGAATGCAAATGAATTTGTCAGCACTGATCCTTGTGCGACAGCGTAAACCTGATTATCAGCACCTCTAAGCGGCGACATGATCAGAGTCCCGCCGGCGATGCTTTTTGCATCTCCCATTGAGGAAACCAGCACATCAAGACGGTTACCCTGCTTGGCAAACGGTGGTAAAGTAGCAGTAACCATTACAGCAGCTACGTTTTTAAGTTTTATCAAATTGGCATTGACCGTTATCCCCATTCTTTCCAGCATGGTAGCAACAGATTGCAGATGAACCCGGGCCTGGTCACTGTCACCGATGTTATTCAGACCAACCACTATTCCATAACCAACTAACTGGTTTTCACGTACGCCTTCAAAAGATGCCAGATCTTTAATACGGACGGCGTGGGCGACGCTTACGGTAAACATAGTTAATATAGTAATCAGTATGATTATTTTTCGCATGTTTATTACCTTTTAGGCTAGAAAGGCCAGAGCTTATCAACTATGTTCATCAACCAGCCGGGACTCTGGCGGTCCGAGATAATCCCTTTACCTGCATAATTAATTTTTGCATCCGCGATATAGATCGAGTTAACCGAATTAGTCTGGTCAATGTCTGTAGGTCTTACAGTCCCTTCAACAACGATGATCTGATCCTCGTTATTGACCTTGACGTTCCGACGTCCCTCAATTTGCAAATTACCATTCGGCAGCACTTCAATTACTTTAGCCGAAATGGTGGCATTCAAAGTTTCCTGGCGTGACGTGGAGCCAGCACCTGCATATGTTGATGCTGCAGATGCATTGATCAGCTTGCTCAGATCGCCCAAACCAGACAAAGCACCTGTAGTCTGTATACCCATAAAGTTAGGTATACCGGCATTAATTGAAGAGTTGCGTGAAGTATCAGTTTTAGCAGCCTTTGAGGCGCTGGCGACTTCAGATATGACAATTGTTAATATATCGCCTTTATTACGAGCCTTGGCATTTTCGGTCAGGCTGACAGAACTCGCCTGCCAGATGGAGCCGGTAGAGTAATCCGGTTTTGGCCGCGTGAGTTGTTGGTCAAAGGGAGTTGTCTTGACTTCAGCCTTTTGAACAACACAGCCACCAAACAGCATACTCACGGCTATTAAAATACATATTTTATAATTCATGTATTGAAACCTCTTCCATATATCCTTAATACACAATCTGAACGGTTTCACTGTTAACTATCCGTGCCGGCATTTCTTTCAAAGAACTTATGTTCTGGACAATTATCGTGTCACCATAAGAGCCTGCACTCTTAGCCTTTCCTGTTACAGTTACTCGCATACGCTCGTTTTCTGCCACAATCGTAACCATTTGTCCGCTTTTAATTATGGGGTTCTTTTCCAACTGTTCACTTTTAATTGGTACATTTGCCTTTAGCGACGAGCGGGCTTTTTTGCCAATGGCGTCATTTACAGTGGCCAGATAGCGCCCCTGTACGGAACCGACATCATTTTTCCGAATGACCAGATCTGACGCAGAAATAATGCTGCCAAAATCAATCTGTCGAACAGTAAAAACCATATCTGCCAGCACTTCCACATCTACACGCACATTTATATTTCCGATGACCCGGTCACCTTTTCTTGCCAGAACGGCTATATTTGCATTTCCCCACCCACCCCACTGCTGCGGGGCAACCACCTCATATTCCAGATCTCCTTCTGGCAATACCGGACTTCCGCCAATTGTAAAACGTTTTAACCTGACTTCATTACTGAAATTGGCCTGTTTTTGCTGAACATAGGTAATTACGGCATTGCGAATCTCTGAGTCACGCAGAGTCGAAAGCTGAGAGGCATTTGATAATGCCGGTAACAACAGAAATGCAATTATAACTAGAATAATTTTATTCATTTTATGCTTTCTTATCCTGCTTATTAATAAAGCAAAGCGCAATAAACTTAAAACATCAGAAAACTATCTGCGCAGGTTATTTGCTGTCTGCAGCATTTCGTCAGCAGCCTGAACCGCCTTTGAATTGACTTCATATGCCCTCTGACCAACAATCATCTGAACCATTTCTTCTGCCACACTAACGTTACTCATCTCAATCAGACCCTGGGCAATTGTGCCGATACCATTTTGCCCTGGTGTACCTGTAGTAGCCGTACCCGATGCGTCAGTTGTCAGGTAGAGGTTCTTACCCTGACTGGACAAACCTGCCGGGTTCGGAAACAGAGCCAGCTGAAGAGTTCCCAGGCTGGTAGTGGCAGACTGACCGGCCTGTGTTACAGAGACAGTGCCGTCGTTGCCGATGTTTATCTTGGTTGCATTTGCAGGAATTACTATTTCCGGCTGGAGCGGGTTCCCGTCAGACGTAACAACCCTTCCGGTGCTATCCCTTTTGAATGATCCGGCTCTTGTATAACCGATTGTTCCATCAGGCTGAAGAACCTGAAAAAAACCGTCACCCTCAATCGCAATGTCCAGTTCGTTTCCGGTCTGGGTCAAATCTCCGGCTGAAAACATTTTTGTCACGGCTGCCAGTCGTGTTCCAAGACCGATCTGGATTCCGGAAGGCACTTGCGTTGTAGAAGTAGCCGGGGCGCCACTTGATTTGAGATTCTGGTAGACCAGGTCCTGAAAATCGGCCCGGCTTCTTTTGAATCCCGTTGTATTAACGTTGGCAAGGTTGTTGGCAACAACATCAATATTTTTTTGTTGTGCCTGCATGCCGGATGCTGCTGTCCAAAGTGCTCTTATCATAATGCCTCCACGTTATCTTTTAAGCGATCTAAACTGTTATAATTTGCCCAACTCATTCACCGCCTTGGAAGCCATATCGTCATAGCCTCTAATGACCCGCTGACAGGAATCAAAATATCGACTTGTTTCTATCATCTGGACCATCTCTGTTATGGTTTCCACATTTGATCCTTCCAGATGTCCCTGACGAACATTTCCGGTTGCGGCTTGGGGTTTGGTTTGCGGATCAGTCGGAACAAACAGCGCACTGCCGGTTTTGGTCAGCTTATAAGGCTTTGGAAAGTCCACCAGATTGATTGTCCCTGAAGGCAGGCTATCCACAATAACCTGGCCGTTACTGCTGACATCAACGCTGCCGCCAGGAATAGTTACCGGCCCACCATCACCCATGACCGGATATCCATCTGAAGTAACCAGAGTGCCATCGGAAGAAATACGGAAGTTTCCCTGACGGGTGTAGGCCGGGCCATTCGGCGTATTAACCACAAAAAAACCGTCGCCATCTATTGCCAGATCCAATGTATTACCTGTCTGGGTAACAGAACCGGCACTGTAATCAATGAAAACACTGTCTTTCTGCAGGATCGGATCCGCCGTGCTTCCCTGCGGCACTACCGGAGGATTGACATTGCCATTCAGCATGCTCTCAAACATCATCTTGTCTTTTTTAAATCCCGGAGTATTTACGTTGGCCAGGTTGTTACTGATTACATCCAACCTCTTCATCGCCGTTATACTGCCCGACAGGGCTGAATACATGCCGCTGTTCATTGTTTTCTCCTCTAGCCTTTATGCAGTTTCAACTTGCCTCTTAACCTGACCATGGCCTGACTGATAAGCTGTGAAATCCTTGATTCGGTCAATCCCAATGCCTCACCAATCTCTTTAAGGTTAAGATCTTCACTATAATAAAGAGTTACAGCCAACCTTTCTTTTTCCGGCAGAGTATCTATTGCCAAGCCCAGTGCCTCGGCCAGTTGCATCATCATTACCTGTTGCTGAGGATTTTTAGCTTCGCTCTCCGCCAATACATCAGCCAGACAGAGTGCATTTCCTTCTGAGTCACTCCAGCTGTCATCCAGACTTATAAAAGAGAAAACATGTACATCATCCAACAGGTCATAATAATCAGCCAGACTGATTTCCAAAGACTCAGCAACTTCTTCACCGGTCGGATTTCTCCCCAGCTGGTGTTCCAGACTTAATACCTGCTTTTCCAATCTCTTGTATTTGTCTCGCATTGAACGACTCAACACATCGTAAGATCTAAGCTCATCAATAATTGATCCACGAATATGCTGTTCGGCAAATGTTTTAAACATTACTCCACGCGTTGGATCATACCTGTCAGCTGCATTAATCAGGCCAATTACCGCCACGCTCATCAGGTCATCTTTATCCAGATGCTGCGGCAGCTGCGGAACAATCCTGCTCAGCAGGTATTTGACCAGCGGCATATGTTCTATGATCAATTCATCGCGATTCACTAAACAGCCTCACTCAACCGGTTAATTACTTTAATTTGTCAGTCGTTTGTCGGGTGATCCAGGTAGCGCCTGAAAAAAAACTGTATATTCCCTTTCAGCCTTGTCTGTCGTGTATTTTCTATAACTCTTTTAGCCAGAGTGACAAAACAGGCAGCTGCCTCTGAATCGGGGAACAGCTCGGAAACTGCCCGCTGCCTTTTGACCGCCTCAACAACCTTCTCGTCCTTGACAACGCAGCCAAGGTAATCCAGGGAAATGTCAAGAAAGCGCCCGGCCACGTTAGCCAGCTTACGGAATACTTCCAATGCGTCTTCACTGTCTTTAGCCATGTTGACCAACACCTTGAAATGGTGCTCGGAATATTTGGTTGAGAGCAGCTTGATCAGCGCATATACATCGGTAATGGATGTGGGTTCAGGAGTAACAACAACAATTATCTCCTGAGCTGCCACCGCGAAATATGTGACATTCTCGGAAATACCGGCTTCAGTATCCACAATCATGATGTCAAACTTTTCTTCCAGCATATCAAGCTCATCCAGCAACTTGAGTTTTTCATGCTGTCCCAAACTGGTAAACTCCTGAACACCGGACCCAGCTGGAATGATCTTGATGCCGGCCGGTCCGTCCACAAGTATTTCGGCAATGGTTTTTTCGCCGTTTAATACATTGTTCAGGTTATAAACCGGAGAAAGACCGAGCAATACATCCAGATTTCCAAGTCCCAGGTCGGCATCAATAACCAGGACTTTTTTGCCTTGGACCGAAAGGGCTATGGCAAGGTTCGAAACGACATTGCTCTTACCAACGCCACCCTTTCCGCTGGTGACCGATATGACACGGATCCCCTTCTGATCGGAAGTGGTGGTTTGACCGGACGAGTCAGCCTGATGATTTTTTTTGGCGGTTCTGGCCATTTCTCTCAGAGTATCGGCCTGATCCCCTTTACCGGCAACATTAATCATTTGCCGCCCCCCGCAGAATCATTTCGGCCAGTTTGGATGGTGTAGCCACTTCGATATCCTCCGGCACTCGCTGACCTGTAGTAAAATATGCTATCTGCAGATTGTCTTTCATCAACAGGTTGATCATATTGCCTAGACTCTCACTTTCATCAATTTTGGTAAAAACAACTTTACTGATTTGAAATATGCTGAATCTGTTCAGAATCTCTTCAAGTTCGCGATCCTTAGTCGTTGCAGAAAGACATAAATAAGTTTCTATCGGTATTTTGTTTTCAAGAAAGTTTTTCATTTCATCCAGTTTTTCCTTATCCTTATGGCTACGGCCGGCCGTATCGATAAAAATCAGGTCACAATCGGAGTGTTTTTCAACCGCCTTCTCTAACTCCTTGGGAGTTGAAGCCACATCCAGCGGAATACCCATGATTCTTGAATAGGTTTTCAACTGCTCAACCGCACCGACGCGAAAAATATCCATGGTGATCAGAGCAACCTTGTTTCCTCTATTCAACGCATACATGGCGGCCAACTTGGCCGTAGTGGTTGTTTTGCCAACTCCTGTCGGCCCGATCAGTGCAATAATTCTCGGAGAGTTTTTACGCAGCTTAAGGGTTCCGGCAAACTTGATCATCCTAGCGAATGTTTCACCAAGCCGACCCTTTACAGTCTGGTTTTCACTCTCCATCGGCAATGTGTTGAGTGTGTCCAGAATTTTGCGGATCAGATCAGTTGAGATCCCGCTATGGCTTAACTCCAACGCCAGCGGAGAATCTTCCGGCAGAATTGCATTTGCCGAAAGTCCATTGGCCGATGCAATTTCTTCCGCATTAGGCCATTGAACTGTCTTGACTCCACCATCCTGACTCTTGGCCAGGGTATTCAGCAGAAGCTTCTTGATCTCTTCCAGATCTCCCCTGGGAATGTTTTTGAGATTCAAACCGGCTTCTTGTGCCCCCGCCCCCAACATAGCCGGTTCCGGCGTTTCTTCCTTGCGGGCTTCCTCTCGACGGGAAAGGGATTCCACCTTTTCGCGCAATTCTTTGAGCTCTCTTGCCAGAGGTGCCAGCATGGAATTTTCCAGATCTTCCTTGGCGGTGCGCTCTCTCACGGGAGGTTCACGATATGCATCCGGAATGTACGCAGGTGCCGGCGGAGCCGACTTCCGTGCCGGATCAATGGCGGCTGTCACGCGATAAACCGGCTTGCTGAAAAATCCGAAGATTCCTCCTGCCTTATCTTTCTTTGTAGAAAGAATCATGGCATCCGGGCCCAGCTCCTCTTTAACCATGCGAAGCGCATCGGCCATACTTGCTGATTGAAAGGTTTTAACCAACATTGAAGCTCACCACCCCTAGTGACTGAATTTTGACATTCTGCGGAATTTCATTATGGGACAAGACAGCCATGTGCGGCACAAATCGCTCAATCAATTTCCTGACATGCCTGCGTATGGACGGCGACGCCAGCAACACCGGCTGAGCGCCACTGGCACTGAAACGGTCCGCCATATTGCGTACAGCACCGATAATCAGTTGTGCCGTATTTGGCTCAATCGCCAGGTAACTCCCCTGATCAGAAGGCTGAATGGCCTCCGCAATCACATCTTCAACTTCACGGCTCATGGTAATCAGGCAGAGGGTATCATCTTCCAGCTTATATTGATCAACAATAAAGCGGCCCAACCCCTGACGAACAAATTCCGTCAAGACATCTGGATCTTTGGTTAATGAAGCATAATCGGCCAGTGTTTCCAGTATTGTGCGCAAGTCGCGGATCGATACGCCCTCTTTCAACAGCCCCTTAACCACCCGTAAAACGGTTCCGAGATTCAACAGATTCGGAATAAGTTCGTCAACAACCTTAGGTGCGGTCACCGACAGGTTATCCAGCAGTTGCTGCATCTCCTGACGGCCAACCAGTTCATGGGCATGACGCTTGACGATTTCGCTGATATGGGTAGCCACAACAGTTGTGCTGTCAACAACCGTATAACCCATTACCTGTGCTTCATCCCTTGTGTCAGAACCGATCCAGACCGAATCAAGACCAAATACCGGTTCCTTGGTTTTGACACCCTGGATTGCTCCGGTCACAGCACCGGAATCCATGGCCAGGTACTGGCCGGTCAATTCACTGCCACCGACCTTGGCTCCGCGAATAAGCAAATTATACTCGTATGGTTTAAGTTGAAGGTTGTCATGAATGTGAATGGGCGGGACAACAAATCCAAGTTTTTGCGCGTACTGACGGCGAATGGATCGAATGCGCTCCAGCAGTTCTCCATCCTGGGCAGCATCCACCATGGGTACCAATCCGTACCCGACTTCCAGTTCCAGAACATCCAGTGGCCTGATTGCAGCCTGGTCAGACGCTTCTTCCCCACCGGCAGAATCCGGCATAGCCATCTCTTCAACCACCTGTGCCTTCTCCCTGGCCATCTTGCCAACCAGAAAAGCTACACCGGACAGAAGCAGAAATGCAAAATGAGGCAAACCCGGAATCAAGGCGAACAGAAACAACACCCCGGATGAGACATAGAAGGCCTTGGGATAATTCATGAACTGGCCGGTGATCTCGCTGCCGAAGTTATTCTCGTCAGCAGATCTTGTTACTATGATACCGGCAGCAGTGGAGATGATCAGAGCCGGCACCTGAGCCACAAGCCCTTCTCCGATTGTCAGCAATGTATAGTTTGTCAGCGCAGCCTCGACAGCCATACCCTGCTGGAAAACACCGATAATCAGCCCGCCAAAAATATTTATCAGCACAATCATGATACCGGCAATGGCATCACCACGTACAAACTTGCTGGCACCATCCATTGATCCATAAAAGTCGGCTTCACGGGAAACCTTGATGCGCCTGGCCCTGGCTTCTTTTTCAGTAATCATGCCTGCGGACAGATCGGCATCAATAGCCATCTGCTTGCCGGGCATGGCATCCAGTGTAAATCTTGCAGTAACCTCGGCTACTCGCCCGGCACCTTTTGTAATAACAACAAAGTTGATAATAACCAGAATCAGGAAGATAACGGCACCAACAACATAATTGCCACCGACCACAAACTGGCCAAAAGCCTTGATTACAGCACCCGCAGCCTCTACGCCCTCACTGCCATGCAGCAGAATCAAACGGGTAGAGGCGATATTGAGAGCCAACCTGAAAAGTGTTGTAACAAGCAGAATTGATGGAAAAACCGAGAAGTCCAGGGGGTGGGTTGTATAAAGGCAGACCAGCAAAATAACGATAGCAATCGTAATACTGGTCGCCAGGAACACGTCAAGCAGGAATGCAGGCAATGGAATTATCATCAGGGACAAGACCCCGATTAATGCCAGAGCCACATAAATATCCGAGTTTTTGCGTAAACCGCCTAACTCTATTGCTTCAACCGTTCCGTTTGCCATTATTTCCCGTTCCTGCGCTAATATTGTACCGCATTTAATGCAATTATTATGCCGCGCCTGACCGCTTCAACACAGGGCAGCACGCATATCCCCCAAGCCCTAATACCCCGTTTTCTCGCATTATTAGTGTGCGGCAAAACATCTGCCCTGGCCATCTAACTGTCAACAACTTGAACGCTGTCAACAGTTTGACAAAACTATGATTGTTTTTGGTATTTTGACTCTCTGGCAATGGGAGGAAAATGTAAACTTAGGTTTCCTAACAACATTACAAAGTGGAATAGTCTTAGCGATCGAGCAAACCAACAAATTCAAAAAAACTGAGATGTTTTAACTCCTTGCCTCTGTCTTTAACAGCAAACTTCTTTTCTGCACCGTAACCTATGATTGCATGTCGCGCGTTAGCTATTTCAGATAACTACTTCTAAAGTCTTGCCAATGCACTGCCATTAAACAAAACCTGTTCAACATGACTGCCTCTACAAACTGCACGCAACATGCCTGGCTAATACTAATGGGCTAGCACTAATTAGCTAGTCCTTAATATTGTTTGAAAAAAGTCCACTGTTCTGCTATGAATTCCTAAAAAACTTATTCAATATTTTCAGATGTAGGAGAGATGTAGTCCAGTGCCACTAGCTTCATCCGTTATCAAGAAGACCATGATGTTTTGGTGAACACGACCTTACAACCTTGCTTCTATAAGGTTTAGTTTGGGTTTTTGTTTTTTGCTCTTTTCAAAAGTTTTACAAACTCACCTGATACCAGGTTGTTAAGTGAACTATGTGGTCTTTCTATGCTGTAATCCTGTCGCCATGCTGCAATCATCTTCAGGCCGCTTTGCAAGCTATGGATACGTTATCAATTAGGCATTCTTCTCGGAATTTGCCGTTAATGCTTTCAATATTAGCAATCTGGGGCGACCTACCTCGCTAAATGAATCTAAGCTTTACTCCGTTTGTGTAGTCACTTCCTTTTGAAACTTCTACCGAAAAAGAGCTGGACCGGAGTAGGCACAGAAGACATGGATAGAAACCGGTGATGAACCAACCTGCAGCTTTACGGTGGCACAGGTTTTCCGGGCAGAGTTTCGTACACAATCAGGATTTAGCTATAGTCTTTCAAATTGATGTCTATTTTTAAATTTTGGTGGCTCTGCCAGAGGCAGTTTTGAATCTACGCTAAAGTTTCTATAATCAGAATACGTGTCTTTGAAATTGCCCTTCGGCTCAACTACAAAATTATGATTTTCAAAAAAAAGAAAAACCGACTATCTAGTTTAGTATCGATTTTTATAAACGTAGAGAATATCCAGACAACAAACTTGGAGGCTTTAGATTAGCACGACATAAGCTTACCTTCACAATTATCATTATTAAACATATTCAAGATGAAAGGTAAAACTTAGACAGGAAATTTGTCGAAAAAATATCAAACGAAGGGAAACTTCAAAAAAAATCGACATCACTTAGTTTTAAAAAGGAGACATATGAGACTCAGATCGCTAGAAATTCAAAGCATTGGAGTGTGTGACAACATCTGCATTCATTGTTGCAATGATCCAGAATTGCGCACTAAAGACATACTCTCCATTGAACACACAAAAAAAATAATAGAACAAGTTAATCCGGAATCCATTAGCATTACAGGTGGTGAAGCAACCCTGTATATGGAATTTTTATATGAAATAATACCATTTTGCAGTCAGAAAAATATTGCCACTCAGTTGAATACACACGGTTTAAATCTTGACCAACTAGTTATAGAGCAGTTGTCTGACATGGGGTTATCCTGCTTTCATTTCTCATTTAATTCTTTAGATGATATTCAGTTAAATGAAATAATTACTAACCGAAAAAAATTTCAAATGAAACTTGTTGAAAACATAAGATGTGCCATCGCAACCAGATCGCTTGTTAACTGTGAGACATTGTTAACATCCTATACAAAGAATCGTGTTCAAGCTATACATCACTATTTGGCAGGCTTAGGTGTTGATATTCACGAACTTCAGTGTGGACTACCTAATGGCGCGATGCCATGGGAATATATTCTTTCACCGAAAGAGTTGGCTGATACAATAGAGTCAGTTTTAGCGAATAGACATAAAGAAATTGTCACAAAACTTAGCTGCGTTTATGTTTCACGATGTAGTCCCTATAATCACATTTATTCTTATGAGTCAGAAAAGAATTTGATCTTTAATCCTTGCCCTCAGGGAGTCGATAGGTTGCATATCCATAATGACGGTACTATTTTAATCTGTGATCAGGGGAATCTTAATTTTAAAATTGGCAATATCCATGAGGATGATATTATCGACATCTATAGCAATTCAGAAGATCTTAAACATTTCAGAGATTCGAAACCAGATAAATGTAATGAAGTCGAATGCCCTGATTGGGATAAATGCAGGAATATGTGCCAAGGTTTTGTGTACAATCGGCAGGGTAAACACGAGTTGGCATGGACTTTTTTTGATCAAAAAACCAAGTCGTAGATATTGGTAATATTGCCGATTCAATTGTGAAAATATTAATCTTGAGGACAAGGTAAAAAGTGAAACGCATTACGGTCAATACTGCAAATATAGCTTTGATTGTCGCAGTCCTTATATGGGGATCAGCTTTTGTGGCCACAAAAGTCGCATTAGAAGAAATGCCAGTTAATAGCCTAATTTTTTATAGGTTTGCACTAGCTCTCGTTTTTTTCATACCAGTACTTGGTATTGTAGGTTTCCCTAAATATGAAATACGTGATCACCTAACGATAGCCGTTAGCGCTGTATTTGAACCTTTTTTGTATTATATTTTTGAGACTAACGGCCTTCGATACACAAGCGCTTCAGAAGCGTCTGTAATTGTAGCGTTAATACCGATTGTGGTGGTTCTAGTGTCTTCAATAAAGGCACGTGTCGTCCCTAAAAAGTCGTCAATATTTGGGGTGTTTTTTTCCTTTTTTGGTGTTTTTATAATATTTTTCGAAGGAGTAAGTTTTAGCAATCTTGTTGATCACCACTTTTACGGAAACATGATGATATTATTTGCCGTTATTTCCTCTGCATTTTATATGACTTTAATAGGCAATCTTGGCAGCAAGTATTCCCCTATTCATATTACATGTACTCAAATGTTTTATGGCACATTATTACTCATACCAATGTGTTTTCACGGTGACAATTGTATGATTGTAAACTCTATAACAACCAAAGGCTTAGCCTCCCTTTTGTTTTTAGCGATATTTGCTACAAATTGCGCCTTTTTATGCTATAACTATGCCTTATCATTGGTTTCATCTGCTAATGCTGCTGTTTTTATTAATGGCGTCCCTGTAGTGACATTGATCGTAGCCTCATTTTTCTTAAATGAGACACTAAGCAGAGCAAAAGGTTTAGGTTGCATGATAGTTGTATTTTCGGTTTGGTTCACCTTGTTTTCAAATAAATCTCCGATAGCAGTAAATTCGGAAGGGTGAAGGTCAGGTGGTCTAGTAAAAAATTTGATTTTACCTTATGACAATTTGATTACTTACATTTCAACTCTGCATCCTATTGGATTTTTCTGTTGATATCATAATCTAAACTTTGTTTGTTGTTCTGGGTATATGAGTCGTGGATGACTTCCGCATCACAATTTAAGCAGGTAATTAAATGCATCAATTACATATGGATGATGGAAAAACAGTCGACATAGACAGCCAGATCGAAATGGAGATTCCCTCTCTTTCGGAATTATACCGCTGTTTTCACGAATACCCAGAGCTTGCCGGCTCTGAACAATATACAGCAGAGCGCCTCGCCGCAGAATTAAGGTCTCTCGGGCTTTATGTATATCAAGGCATCGGTTTATTTCAAAACCCTAGCTTTGAAGCTCACGGTGTAGTTGGTTTTCTTTACAATGGAACTGGCCCCACTGTCCTTGTCAGGGCAGATATGGACGCACTTCCTGTGGAGGAAATGACTCAATTGCCCTATCGGAGTAAAGTCAAAAATTTAGCTAGATATGGCAAAGAGGTCGGGGTAATGCACGCCTGCGGGCATGATATTCATATGACCTGCTTAGTAGGAACTGCACGAATCCTTAATAAGTTCAAGAATATTTGGCGGGGTACCGTTGTTTTCATTGGGCAACCAGCAGAAGAAGACGGCGACGGAGCTCAAGCAATGATCGCGGGCGGTGCTATTGGATTGGGACCAATACCTAATTACGTTCTTGCTTTGCATTGTACCAACGACATTCCCGCTGGCTGCGTAGGTTACACTCCGGGTAATTTTATGGCTTTTTTCTGTGAGATGGAAATCGTTATTCATGGCACGGGGGGACACGGAGCGTCACCCCAGTTGTGTAAGGATCCAATTGTGATAGCTGCCCAGCTTGTCCTTGCTTTACAGACGATAATATCACGTGAAATATCACCACATGAGCCAGCTATACTGACAATTGGGAGTATCCAAGGTGGTGAAGCCTGTAACATTATTCCCTCAGAGGTGAAACTCCGCTTATCAATCAGAGGCTATAATAAAGATCTTTGTCAGCAGATCTGTTCATCCATTAAGCGCATAACAGAAGGAATTGCTCACGCATCTGGTCTTCCCAAAGAGCTATTCCCATCTGTTTCTGTGATATCTACATCTCCACCTGTATTTAACAACTTCCAATTGACAGAGAAACTTTCGAGTGCATGGAAAAAGACTTTAGGCAGGGAAAAGGTCGTATGCACCATGCCTTCTATGATGAGTGAGGACTTCAGCTACTGGAGCTTAGATGGAAAAATTCCAAGCTGTATGTTCTGGCTGGGCATTGTCGATCCCATCGAATTTGAGCAAATGGAAATATCGAAAGAACCGCTTCCGCCGCTACATTCCCCTTTTTTTGCTCCCTGCCCAGAACCTGCTATCCGCACAGGAGTTAAGGCTTTTGTAGTTGCCTTGCTGGAATTGCTGAGCTGTGATAAAGCAAGCATTGCGGATTAAGTCAGTATGTATTGCTGTCAGAGTTTCCCCTTCAACCGATAAACATACGCCAAAACTTCTGCAACTGCAGCATACAGTGATTCTGGAATTGCCGCATTTTCTTCCACCTGATCATACAGCTCTCTGGCGAGAAAACGGTTTTCCACCAGCACGACTTTGTTTTCCTTGGCAATTTTCTTAATCGCCTGAGCCATTACATCCGCCCCCTTGGCAAGTACAACCGGTGCAATCATTTTTTCCCGGTCATATTTGAGGGCAACAGCAAAATGTGTCGGGTTTGTTATTACAACATCAGCCAGCGGAATTATTTTAACCATACGGCGTCTGGCAGCTTCATATTGCAACTGTTTGATCCTGCCCTTGACCTTTGGATCACCTTCCGAATCCTTGCTTTCGTCCTTGACCTCCTGCTTGGTCATCTTCAGGTTTTCCATATATCGCCACTTGACGTACAACATATCAAGTATCCCGATTACTATCAGAACGCCACAGGTATGGGTAACAATCTTAAAAGCAATATGACCAATGTAAGTCAGGATTGTTTCAATGTCAGCTTCAGATAAAAACGCCATATTCTGGCTTTCCTCTAGCATGACCCGATAGGCTATATATCCCACAACAAGAATTTTCAGCAGAGACTTTACAACCTCAACCATGGAATCTTTATTTAAAAGTCTGCCAAAACCGGTCAATGGATTCACTTTACTGAAATCAAATGTCAACCTGGCCAGGTTAAATTCAATTTTTCCGTTATCCTGTACGAGTTTGGTGGCAAATGCCGTTGCAATAATAATAACAACCAGCGGAGCCAGCAAAATGACAATCAGTAAAAACAGATCAAGAGAGAGCGAGTAAACATTGGCATCAGTCAACTCGTATTTCCCCATGGAATTGAAGATCGCAATCGCATGTTTTTTCAGGCGATCCACCATGGAGCTGCCAAACATATAGAGGCAGAGTATACCGGCCAGCAGGGTAAGGGTGGAGGTAAGGACCTGACTCTGGGGAGGAGCCCCTTTTTCGCGGGCTTTTTCGAGCTTTTTACCGGTCGGTTGTTCAGTTTTGGAGTGTTTATCTACGTCTTCAGCCAGAGATCATCCCCCCTTTTTCGTCATCAACCAGAAAAGGGTGTCTATCTGTCCCTTAAGTTGCCCAAAAGAGATCTCCAGAACATGAAAGAAAACAGTAATAGTCATCCCCAATACAATTAGACCAATACCGATATTAAGAGGCATGCTGATCATGAATATATTCATTTGAGGAAAGGCTCGCGCCATGACACCCATGGCAACACTGGTCAACAGCAAAGCGACCATAACCGGTGCTGCCAAACGGACTCCCAATATAAAAATATCAGCGGTTCGCTTGGCTAGAAAAGTAATAATCTCGCCATTCAGATGCCACCCGCCGATTGGAATAATGGAAAAACTGTCTACGATTGTTTTGATGAAAAGATGGTGAATGTTCAAGGACAGGAACAGTAAGGTTGCAAACAGTGCCTGAACGACGGACATGATCTGCGTCTGCCCGCCCCTTGTAGGATCGATGATCTGGGAAATTGTGAAACCCATCTGCATACCGATGATCTGACCACTGAATTCGACTGCCGAAAAAATAATCTGGGTAATGAAGGCCATGGTCAGACCGACCATTACTTCGCTTAATGCCAGCAAGGCCAGGGTAAATACATCGGTAGGCATTTCAGCAGGCGGGACAATTGCCAAGGATGGGAAACAGACCAGCGTAATCATGATGACCGTTACAGCTTTGATTTTTACCTGCAGGGTTTGCCCGCCGAAAACTGGCATGGCAGCAAATATACCGGCCACCCTGCTGAGTACAAGCATAAACAGGATTACCTCCCTCGGAGAAGGGAATGGAAGCAGGGGAAACATATATTTAGCGTCTCATGGTGGCAATCAGTGCATAAATCTCTCGTGTAAAATCGCTCATGTAAGTCATCATCCAGGGGAAAAAGATAATCATTGCGACCATGACAGCGATGATCTTGGGAGCAAATGCCAAAGTTGCTTCATTGATTGATGTTACCGCCTGAAATACGCTGATGATCAAACCCACAATCAAACTGAACAGCAACAGCGGTGCAGAAAGCAACAAAACCGCTTCAAAGCTGCGGCGTGCAAGTTGTACAACCAGTTCTGGCGTCATAAGTCAAACCTCTATTATTTTAGCCAAAGCTTTTTACTAGTGAGCTGATAACAAGCCCCCACCCATCCACCAGGACAAACAGCAGAATTTTAAATGGGAGAGAGATCATTACCGGCGGCAGCATCATCATACCCATGGACATTAAAACCGACGCGACAACCATATCAACAACAATAAACGGGATATAAATCAAAAAACCGATCTGAAAGGCGGTCCTCAGCTCTGAGATCATAAAGGCGGGGATGATTGTTAAAGTCGGAATATCATCGGCATTTTTTGGCCTGGCCAGCTTGGAAAGACTGACAAACAGTGCCAGGTCCTTTTCACGGGTCTGGGACAGCATGAACTTTCTGATCGGGGCAACGGCTTTGTCCATGGCCACCTGCTGGGTTATCTGCTGAGCCTTCCAGGGCTGATAAGCTTCCTGATTGATCTGATTCCAGATCGGACTCATTATAAAAAATGTCAGGAACATGGCCAGTGCCAGGATGATTTGATTGGATGGGGCCGACTGCGTTCCAAGTGCAGTGCGTAAAAAGGAAAGAACAACCACTATGCGAGTAAAAGAGGTCATCATTATCAACAGGCCTGGAGCCAGAGATAAAATAGTCAGCAGCAGGAAAATCTGGATAGTAACAGCCATGTCAGACGGCTTTGACGAGGCTCCTACTCCAATATTTAAAGATGGGAGCGGCAGCGGCTCTGCTGCCTGCGCCACTGTTGTAACAAACAGCACCAGCAGCAACAAGAAGCTGGTTTTAAGCCACCTGTTTTGAATCATATTCCGCATGTCAGTCGTTCCGCCTTTCTACTTTTCTGCTAAACAGCCCCATAATCTCGGATTTAATACCTGCGCTCTCTTCAATAATGTCAATTTCTTCAATCATATCAACTTGCTTAACCAGAGTCAGATTATTTTCGGAGCTGGCCAGCAGCAGATATTGGCCGCCAACTTCAACCAAAATAAGAGATTTCTTGGGACCGATAAAGCGTGTTTCGATTATTCTGATATGCTTGGCAGTCAGGGGACCGGAGGAACCACTCAAGAGTTTTGTACTAAAATGTTTGGTCAGCAGAATAAGCCCGACAACAATCGACAGGGCTGCAATCATTTGTAGAAAACTGGAGAAAAAGCTGAAGTCCGGGCTGGAGGAACCTTCGGCGATTGCAAGTGATGGCAGGATCAGGAGCAGTAAGGTTACCGCTCCTTTCACAGAATTTTCTCCACCCGCTCGTTAGGACTGACAATATCGACCAGCCGTACGCCAAACTTTTCGTTTACCACAACGGCTTCACCGCGAGCAACCAGCTTGGAGTTGACAAAAATATCCAGCGGTTCCCCGGCCAGTTTGGAAAGCTCGATTACCGCCCCCTGATTAAGCTGAAGGACATCCTTAACAAGCAACTTGGTTCTCCCCAACTCCACCGTAACCTGCAAGGGGATATCAAGGATGAAGTCGAGGTGTTTCTTATCCAGTTCCGTCTCGTTTGCTTCAATCTTTTCAATCACTAATTTGCCCCTCTTTCTGTTATAGAGCTGATCTGTATTGCTCTGTTCCCGTGCCTGATACCTGGAACGCCTGAATACTTCGGAGTCCCTTCCAGCTTGATCTGCAGCTCACTTGTACATGCTTTGTCAAGCATGATTGTGTCACCCGGTGCCAATTCCAGCAACTCACGAAGAGTTATGGCCGCATTTCCCATTTCAACGGAAAGTTCAAGCGGTGCTTCCATTAGTCCGGCTGATAAACGGTACGACCATTGCGGATCAATCGCCATCAAATCAAACTGCATTCCTGACTTCAATTTTTCCCGTATCGGGTCAATCGTCATATAAGGAATGGCAAAAACCATGTTTCCGGAAATATCTTCTATCTGGATCTTAAGCGACATGGTTACGATCTGATATTCCGGCGGTACGATATTGATCAAGCGCGGATTCATTTCCATACGCAACAGATTCATGTGTGTCGAATATACCGGTGCCCAGGCCTTTTCCAGATCCAGCAGAATATCCCTGACAACTTTTTCCATAAGCCGCAGCTCTACTGAAGTAAACAGCCTGTTAACCATGGAAATATTTCCGGTACCGGTTCCGCCCAGCAGGCTGTCCACAAGTGAAAGAACAAGGGTGCTGTCAAAGCAGATCAGCGCCGCGCCTTTAAGTGGCTCCATCTTGAAAATAGCCATGCAGACCGGGGAAGGAAGCGTTTGAAGGAAATCGTCGAATTTGTAAGAACGAGCGCCTATTTTTTTGATCTCAACAACCTTGCGCAGGCGATTGGACAGGTTAACCCGATTATAACGGATAAAACTGTCGTAGATAATATCCAGGTTGGGAACAAAACCCTTATGGGCGTCGGAGTTGAAAAGGTCGTAGGCCACAACTCCACCCTCAGCCTTTGCCAATTCCTTTTCCGGTTCAATACGGCCATCGAAAACCGCGTTGAGCAGCGCCTCTATTTCAGCTTTTGTAAGGATTTTTTCCATGGAATTCCTGACTGTTTTCTACTGAACTACAAAATCCGTAAAATAAACTTTCGCTATTTTTCCAGGGGGAAGAATCTTGTTAAGTGCCGTCATGATTTCTTCTTTAAGCTGATTTTTGCCCTGAACATCCTGGATATCCTGAAGAGTCTTCGCACTCAGCAGTATCAGAATTGCATCCCTGATAGGAGCAAGCCGCGCATCAAGCTCTGCTTTGACTGCTGCAGACATTTCAATTTCCACCTTGACCTTCAGATAGCGCAACTCCTGGCCGTCATAAATGTTAACGATAAATGGTTCCAGGGGATACATACTGGATACACCGGGGGCGGCACCTCCAGCCGGCGCAGCACCACCATGGGCATCAGCCTTGGCCTCTGTCTTGGCTCCATCTTTTGGTGCATCCTTTTTGCCACCCTTACCCAGCAACATAAATGCCACTACACCAAGTATTAAAGCGACGGCAACCGCTGCTCCGATAATGATGAACATCTTTTTTTTACTGCCACCACCCTCAGCTTCAACAGGAGCCTGTTCTTCCTTGGCCATGGATCATTCCTCCGTACTGATGGACACAAAATATAGAAATTATGGATTGTCGTAAAATTTAAAACTAAATCTGCCTTTTTGCAACCTTTTAAAACGCAAACGGAGACGTGAACCGACTTACCCGGTCACGCCTCCGCTTGCTGCAGTTAATCTAGCTATCCTTAGCGTTTGAGGTTCAGCACTTCCTGAGTCATTTCATCCGCTGTAGTAATAGTCTTCGAGTTTGCGGAATATGCGCGCTGTGTAAGTATCATCTTGACAAATTGTGCTGCCATATCAACGTTGCTCTGCTCCAGCGAGTTTGAATACATCTTGCTGTTATTGCCGTTGGCTGCACTGATTATCGGCGTACCCGAACTGAGTGTCGTTTTAAAAAGTGATAACCCCTGTTTTGATAGTGCCGGCGGGTTGGCAATGGAAGCGTAACCCACCTTTTTTGCATTGGCAAGAACTGTACTTACTGCACCCGAACCTGAATAGTAGGCTGTGACCGGGTTTCCGGAAGCATCAGCATATAGCACTGATATCAAACCGTTATTATCAAGTGTAGTAATCTTTTGAAAATCATAAGTAACTGCCGGTGCACCGGTTGTAAACGTCTGCGGTATAAAAATCGGAATACCATCCTGATCTAAAACCCTGTACCCATCAGGATTCTGCAAAGGCATTGTTGCAGGTGTCCCGGCTACTGCAGCACCCAGACGAAAAGCTCCTGCCCTGGTGTAGTATGCACTGTTTGGAGCGACAGCAGTTCCGCTAGGGGCATTAGTGCCTCCCAATGCAAAAAAACCTTCTCCCTGAATGGCCATATCAGTTACTACCTCTGTATTTTCAAAGGCGCCCTGACCCATTACTGTGTCAATTTTCTCTATCTGTGTACCACGGCCGATCTGAGAGCCGTTACCGGCATCTACGTAGATCATATCGGCAAAAAGCATCCTGTTGTACTTAAAGCCAATGGTATTTACGTTGGCCAGGTTGTTACCTATTACGTTAATTCCTTCAGCGTTGGCCAACAAGCCGGATACGCCGGAAAACATTGCGGATGTGATACTCATGGTGTTGCCTCCGTTCTTTTGAGTTGCGAAGCGCGTCAATCGATCGGCGCTTCATGGGCTTCCTCAAGGAGGTCCAGCCCTGCCTGTTTTAAATGACTACTGCCGAGTCAATGTTGGTAAAAACGTTACCTTTCATCTGTGACTTGTCCATCGCTGTAACAACCGTACGGTTTTTGATACTGACCACCAGTGCCGCATCACCCATCATAACCAGAGATTCCTTACCACCCTTCTGGGCCACGCTGTTTACTGCGCCTTCCAGATTTGCCAGATCATTTGCAGTAAAATTAATATTGCGCGCCTTTAATCGATCCTGAGCGTGTTGCGAGAACTTTACTCCTTGTGATGGCAGTTTTGCGTCCAATACTTTTGCAAACGGTGAGCTGGATATCTCACCCGCAGTTGGTATTTTCGAGGTCTGTGGTCGATCAGTCCTTACAGGTTGGACAGGATTCGGGAAAAATACCTGATCCACCATCCCCTATACCCCCTTGATGCTGATCACATCTGTGATTGGTACAGTAATGAAACCGATACTCAATGTTGGAGTATTATTGGCAAATGACACTCCATCAACACGACCTGTTGTATAGGTAGTCCCGGCAATCGCCGTACCGCTTGTTGAAGTTCCTTTAACTGTGAAATTGTAAGCCCCTGCTGGTAACAATGCTCCGCTGCCGTCACGGCCATCCCAGGTAAAGCTGTTATCTCCTGCGGCGAGTTCCCCAAGTGTAGCGGTTCTGACTACGCTTCCCGAACTGTTTGTAATTGTTACGGTACCGGAAGAAGTTGCCACAGAGTTGTTAAACTGCAGAACAGCAGAAGTACTGCCGTCAAAATTAACTGCAGTGCCGTTAGCCTTGACATTGCCGCCGATAAATGAAGCTGAGTTGACTGCTACTGAATTGTTCTGGGCAGACAGAAGTTTGTTCATGGCTGTCGTTGTATTATACGACTGCTCAACCATCGTTAGTTGAGAGATCTGTTGCAGCATTGCAGTTGAATCCTGAGGCTTAAGCGGGTCCTGATATTGTAATTGGGCGACAAACAGTTTCAGAAAGGCTTCACTGTCCATGCCGAATGACTTCTTCATCTGGTCCGCTGCAGTGCCGGTAGTTGTTGATGAAGTTACGTTTGTTATCATGATGTCCTCCTTTCTTTAAAAATGTAAATCCAGTGTTGATTTTTCTGCCCTGGCAAAATAAACCGGCAATGACGGATTCAACTCTGCTGACCGGGTTCGGTACCCACCGGCTGCCAGCCACTGCTGGGACTGCCTGTTTTTAGCCATTTCACGCCATTCGGGCTGAGAATTACCACCCTGATTGGCATTACCGTTGTTGCCGCCGGTAACTTCAAACTTTTCCATGTTGATATTCTGTCTAGCCAAAGACTCTTTCAATGAATCGGCATGCTGAAGCAGGCTTTCTCTGGCACTTCTGTTTTCAGCAACTATTTCAACCCTCAGTCGCTGATCTTCCAGCCTGAAATTCACCTTAATGTCCCCCAGATGATCCGGTGAGAGCTGAATAGTGATCTGATCACTACCCTGCTTAATCTCACGAGTACTTAGCTGGGCCTTAACCTGACCGGCAACATTTTCACTGCTGGCCATTTTTGGCTGCTGCAAAATATCAATTTGTTCAGCATTGCCTGTTGAGATGTTTGCAGTACTAACTACCTGACCATTTGTCATCTGCTGCAGACCCGGCTTTGGCAAGTCAAGATTCTGCTGACCAAATCCACCGTTATCCTTACCCGAAAAACCTGATTCGGAACCACTGAATTCTGCTTGCATCGCTTCAGAAACGGCATTTCCGGTTGCTGCTTTTGCGCTATCTGACACTGAAACAGCAAGCTTTTCCTGAGGCTGATCAAATACAGCACTAGCCATTCCCAGTGAAGCCTCCACAGAAGCGGAACGGGAAAATTTGAAATCGGCTGTAGAGACAGAAGCCTGGGAGCTGACTGACGTTTGCAACAACACATCATTCGTGTTTTGAATTGCTGCTTCTGCTGACACTTGTCCAGGTACTGTTTTTACCGGATCCTGAGAAAAAACTGTTTTCTGCCTGACTGCTGCCGGCTTGACTGACTGCTGACTAACGTCTCCAGCCGTTTTTGTATCTGAATCCGTTTTTACTACTGCTGCCTGCCCCTCCACAACCGGATTCTGCCCCGCCGCTATAACCGGCGTTAAAGGTATTTGTACTCCCGCAATCTCGGTTGTTTTAGTCTCCTGAGTAGTCGCCCCAGCCTGTAAATTTACCGGCTGCTGCATCAACACACCATTAAAAACAGAATTTTGGGCTAAAAGTTCAACCTGTACCTGATTTTTGTCGGCCATTATTCCGGCTGCAACTTCAACTGAAGAAAACATAATCTCATTGGCCGCATTCTGCGTACCAACATTTTCTCCTGAAATACCCGAATCTGCTTTAGCTGTTTCCGCTTGAAACTGCTTGTCTTCCGGCAACAGCAACTCAGTGGTCGCATTCTGCGCCCTGACCAGCCCGTCTATTTTACCTGAATCAGCTTCCGCATCGACTATTTGAGGCATTCTGCCTTCAAACAACGGCTGTACTAGTGTTGCCGCTGCGACTACTACCGAAGTATCCACATTCTGTGGAATCGTTTTTACATCCTGAACTTCTGATAATTTTGACTCTGGCTTTTTTTCCACTACCTGGTCAATGTTGCTATCAGGCACCTTAATCTGATCACTGCTTTTGCTTGAAACCTCTTCGGGTTTCTGCTGTCTGACCGGTTCTGCTTTTCGTTCAACATCTTTTACCGCCGGACGTTTTACCTCTGTTCGAGCTGGTTGTTCCGTTTTACCGTAATTCTTAGGAGCAGCATTCCTAAGAACACCATCAAAAGAACCAGACTCATTCTTCTGAAACGGTTTTGAAGTTATTGAAGTATTTACCGGCATTGAAAAATCAACCTTTGCTCTTGCTGATAACTGCATAAACAACTGTCCTGTATCCATTATTTTCACCTCCTTTCTATTGAATTTCCCCTGGTATGGACAGAATCTTGACCAGGGAATTGATTTTGATTCTATGTCATCAATAAAGTAATTTCAGTCAAAAACTATACACCTTTAAGGTTTTCATTAATCCATTTCAAAACCCTGGGCTGCTTCAGAAATGGTATCAACTTTATAATTGTTTTGGTATCCATCTGATTCAGAAGAGCAATTGCCTTACTCTCCTCAAGCTGATCCATCAATTGACCGGCCTGTTCCGCTTTCATCTTCTTGAACATACCGAGCATTTTTTTCTGTTTTTCATCAAGTATTTTTTTCTGGGCCTTGTTGGAGTCATCCAGCTTTTTCTTTGATTCATTTAGTGACTTGATCTGTGAATCGATCTTGTCTCCCATTTTTTTCAGTTCAAGTTCTTTGGCGGCAATAGCAGCCTCTTTTTCTGCAAGTTGCTGGCGGCGCGCATCCTGTATCGCTTTTTCCTCCCTGGCCGCCCTGGAGGCATTAGGTGGTGGTGAGTCTTTCCCATCCTTTGCAGACTTTTCATCCTTAGGTGCTTCAGTTGCTTTTTTTTCCTCTGGTGCTGCAGCATGCAGCAAGCTTAAAGGTTGAGAAAACTGAAAAAGCAGACTGACGGCTCCAACAACAATCATTATCGGTATTGCTCGGCGCATCACTTCACATCACCCTGTTTCTGGATAGCAATTTCATCCATGAAAGCCTGTTCCTTCAGATCTGTTTCTTTCCTGCGTTCCTGCGCTTTTTTTTCTTTCAGCGATTCCAAAACTTTTTTATCCTTTGTCGCATCCAGCAGTTCTTCCCGGCGCTCGTCCAGGACCCGTTCCAGCTGATCAAGTTCTTCCTGCTTCTTTTTAATATCATCTCTTTTACGGGCAAAAAAATCGCTGTATCTGCGTATATCTTCTATGTTGTTTAAATCAGCATGACACTCGCAAAACTGGTTGGATAAATCCCGTACTTCTGTCTCTTCCTGTACCAACTGTTCATTTACCTGCTCCACATCCTGTTTGGCAGCGGCAAACTCATGCTTACGCATACGCTCCATTTCCAGACGGTATTTAAGAACCTGCTCCAATTCAAAAGGTTTTACTGCCACAATAAGACAACTCCCTCAAAAACCCTTTAATTCAATTTTCGAAAAGGTCTCTCAATTCATTTACAGAATCTTCCATACTAACCGGATTCTGAACAGCTTGTTTGAGATAGGCCACCATACCTTCATTTTTTAACAATGCATAATCTATACCCGGATTACTTCCGGCTTTGTAAGCACCGATATTTATCAAATCTTCGGACTGTTTATAGGTAGCCATCGCTTCCTTGAATTTACCAGCCAGGGCTTGCTGTTCTGCCGTAGTTACATCGCCCATAACCCTGCTGGCACTGGCAAGCAGGTCTACCGGCGGGTAAATATTTCTGGCGGCAAGATCTCGAGACAGGACAATATGCCCATCCAGAATACTGCGCATGGCATCGGAAATTGGCTCATTAAAATCATCGCCTTCCACAAGCACCGTATACAATCCCGTAATACTGCCATCCATAAAGTTTCCGGTACGCTCTATCAGTTTCGGAAGTGCTGCAAACACCGACGGAGTGTACCCTTTGGTGGTGGGAGGCTCACCAATGGCAAGTCCAACTTCCCGCATTGCCATGGCAAAACGGGTCGCCGAATCCATCATCAGCAATACTTTTTTCCCCTGTTTCTGAAAATATTCCGCTATTGTTGTGGCGATAAAAGCGCCGCGCATACGCACCAGTGGCGGTTGATCCGAAGTTGCAACAACTACCACCGACTTTTTGAGCCCCTCTTCCTGTAAATCCTTTTCGATAAACTCCCTGAGTTCGCGTCCGCGTTCACCGATAAGCGCAATAACATTTATATCCGCTTCCGTATACCTGGCTATCATTCCCAGTAATGTTGACTTTCCGACACCGGAGCCTGCCATAATTCCGACACGCTGCCCCTGCCCACATGTCAATAATCCGTTAATACTGCGAATACCCAGATCCAGCGGTTTTCTAATCGGCTTTCGTGACATGGGATTGACAGGTGTTGCGTAGATCGGATATTCCTCTTCAACGTGCAACGGTCCCTTACCATCAATCGGATTACCCAGGCCGTCAATAATCCTGCCCAGCATCAACGGGCCAACGCCCATAGTGGCTTTCTCGCGGCGAACTGAAATCAGACTGTCAAGGCCGACGCCCCTCAGTTCTCCCAGCGGCATCAGTAAAGTTTTATTATTGCGGAAACCAACCACCTCGGCCGGAATCGGCTCACCGTCAACCGGCCTTATCTCACAAATTGTACCGACAGAAGTATCCGGGCAGTACCCTTCAATTACAAGACCGACAACCTGACTGACTTTGCCATGCATTCTGATCGACTTTGCCGATTCGACTGCTGCAATATATTTTGACATATTCAAATTAGTCTGTGGCATTAAAGGTCTCCTGGCACTATGGGCCGGCACCTGTAACGGAAAGGGTTCGTTCTTCTTTTAGTGAGCGGAAGATCTCTTCCAACTGGGAATCTAATCCGGCATCAATGGTTCCCAATTCGGAATCCACCATACAAAAACCCTGCAATACGGTGGGGTCAGACTTGAGCTGCATCCTGCTGGTGATCAGTTCTTTTCTGAGAACATCACCATGACCGGTTGTGACAAGCACATAATCGTCAGGATTCAACCTGATAGTAATTTCGTCACGTTCCGATATGGCGCCGATCGCCGCCTGCACAACATTCGTCAGAATGGCTCTGTCCTGTGAAATTTCCCGTAAAATAACTTTACGGGAAACAAGCATAATCAATTTGACCAGCTCGTCCTCAGACTCCCTGAGAATTTTTTCTCGCAGTGACTGAACGCCTTCAGCAGCGGTTCGCAGCGACCTGAAAACGTTAACCAGTCCGCGTTCAGCCAGATTTTTACCATCGGTCAGACCGTTTTCAAAAGCCTCTCTCAACTGCTGCTGCAGAGCTTCCTCTGTCAAAGTAATACTGGGCGGCTCTGCTACTTCCTGATCCTCACCCGTTCGATTCATTTCTGAACTATCAAACAGGCCCATTGGCAAAAATCCGCAACTCTGGACTTCACCATGGCCGGCATGAATTCCGGGCTTGAGTGACTTGAATAAAAATTCACCCACATTTGAGCTATTTTGCATAGATGACTTGATTATTCTAGACAAGTAGATCTTCTCCACCACGACCGGCCAGAACTATTTTTCCTTCCTCTTCCATCTTACGGACAATCTTGATAATTTCTCCCTGCGCCTTCTCAACATCAGAAAGCCGTACAGGCCCCATAACTTCCAGGTCCTCTTTAATCATGTCTGCAGCGCGACTGGAAATATTCCTGAAAATCTTGTCCTTGACATCATCTGCCGAAGTTTTCATAGCCAGTGTCAGGGTATCGTTACTTACTTCACGCATAATTGACTGGATGCTGCGGTCATCCAGATTAAATACATCCTCAAAGGTAAACAGGTGTTTGCGGATGATTTCTGCCAAAGGCGGACTGATGACATCCAGTTTATCCAGAATCTGTTTTTCCTTGCTACGGTCAAAGTGATTGAACATATCAACAACTTTTTCAATACCGCCGACTTTGTAACGCTGGGTACCGCCCATGGACTGAATCTCTTTTTTCATTACCTCATCCAGGTCCATCAGTATTTCCGGCGAAACCTGTTCCACATCAGCAATACGCAACACCACCTCAGCCTGCAGTTCTTGTGGTAAAAGGCTGATAATTTCGCTGGTCTGTTTTGATTTCAGCTTTGCCAGAACAACTGCAACCGCCTGGGGGTGTTCCTGAGACAGAAAGTTGGCAATACTCTTTGAGTCCATTGCGGCCAGAATATCAACCAGATCTCCATAACTGGAGGCTCTTAGTTCTTCCATCAACATGAACGCCTTATCTGCACCAAGGGCTTTTTCCAGAATTTTTTGCACAAACTCCTCACCCTGTGAAAAAATGCCCGATTCCGGATTAATTGTGGTTGTAAAATCTTCCACAACCTCTTTGATGGTAATACGGCTGATATGTCCCAGCGAAGCCATTGCTTTACTGATTTTCTTTATCTGTTCATCGTCCATATGCTCAAAAACCTTGGCTGTTACATCATTGCCAAGGTAAAGAAGCAGAATGGCTGCTTTTTCCGAACCGGTCATAAAATTCCTGTTACTTTTACATTATTATTTTACGCCTATTTACTATCTTCCCCAATCCAGTTTTGAAGTATCTGGGCCACCTGGTAGGGGTCTTTTTTAGCAGCTTCAATCAGTTGCTGCTGTTCAGCCATCTGCGCGGCGATCTGGGTTTTTTCGCCTGAAGTAAGTTTATCTGAACTCATATTCAGCGGTTCGAATGTGGATTCCGGTGCGTTTGGCCTTAAAACCCGGAGCGAAGTTAGCAGAGGCTTGATTACCAAAAGAATCAATGCAATGAATCCGATCGCTATCATCAGGTTTTTCACAAATGACATCACAACCGGATTATTCAACCACTGCTGCCAGGCCGGCTGTACTTCAGACCCGACCATATCACCCGTATCCTGAAACGGAATATTCTGTACAGTCAACTGATCTCCA
The DNA here is from genome assembly GCA_964509295.1 of uncultured Geobacteraceae bacterium. Lineage (GTDB taxonomy): Bacteria > Desulfobacterota > Desulfuromonadia > Geobacterales > Pseudopelobacteraceae > JBGSQR01. The sequence continues at coordinate 88,890 of CAZDWS010000001.1, forward strand.
CGATCCGGATTGAACCCGACAGAACTCTTTACTAAGGCCTCTATTTTCTGCAGTTCATCAGGCGACCTCGGAATATATTTAGGCTTTACCGCCTGTCCATCTTTGGCTGGCGCAAGAGCTTCATATTTTCCATCAACCAGTACCGCAACCGATATTTTGCTAAGCGCACCTACCGGCTCAATGATCTTGGCTGTCGAACGGCTGACTTCGTAGTTAAGTGTCTCATCGTTTTTAGAACCGCCGCCAGCAGCACCTCCACCGGCAGGTGCACGCCCCAGATTGGTCTGCACACCAGGTACTCCGGCGCTTGTTGCAGAAGTTCCCGCTTTTTCCTCGGTACGCTGTTCGCTCCTGACCGCAATTGATTCAGGATCAAACTTTTCCTCAACCCGCTCAACCTGCTTAAAGTCAAAAGTGGCCGAGACCCTGGCAACAGTCTTGCCGGAACCGACAATCCGGTCTAAAAGCGACTGAATACGCTCTTCCACATTTTTTTCGTAACCGCGCTGGGTTTCCTGCATAGCTGATGACAGTTTGGAAGCCGCATCAGTTGTACCATTGCCCCCCTTGCTCAAAATCTTTCCCCGGCTATCCAGAACAGTCACATTATCAGGGTTCATCCCCTCAATTGAGGAAGCCACCAAATGCACCACGCCCTGCACTTCGTTATCACGAAGTGAACGGGCAGATTTCATTTTCAGTACGATCGAAGCTGTAGCCGGCTTCTCATTTTCCTTGAACAGTGACTTTTCAGGAATTACCAGATGAATTCTGGCCTGTTCAACACCGTTTAGCTGGGATATGGTTCGAGAAAGCTCTCCCTGAAGTGCGCGTTGATAATTCAGCTTTTGAACAAATTCTGTCATACCGAAATTTTTTCTATCAAAAATTTCGAATCCGACCCCACCACCCTGAGGCAGACCTTCGGACGCCAGTGTCAACCTCAACTCGTAAACCTTGTCTGACGGAACCATCAGCCCCTTGCCATCCGGTGTAACCTGATAAGGTGTTTTACTATCTTTCAATTTCTTGACTATCTCACCGGCGTCTTCAGCTGATAGATTTGTAAACAGAGGGCGATAATCCGTCTTGTTTGCAACAAGAATCAAAATTGCAAATGCTGCCGCCGAAAGGAATGCAACACCGGCAATCAGCATACGTTTGCCCGGAGACAGAGCCATAAAAGGCTCTATGAGTCTTCTTAATCCTTCTGGCATTGGTCGTTTGGCAATCCTTTCTTTTGTTGGTTAATAAAATTAGCTGTCATTACAAGCATCTTTAAACCTGCATGCGCATTACTTCCTGATAAGCACTGAGGGCCTTGTCACGAACACTCGACATGAACTGGAATGAAATGCTGGCCTTTTCCATTGAAATCATGACTTCGTGAAGGTTCTTGTTCTCGCCGCTTGCAAGACCCTGAATTGACTTGTCAGTCTGAACCTGCATATCATTAACCTTGGAAACCAACTCACTGAAGAACTTACCGGCACCTTCAACAGGAGATGCGCTCTTGGCTATTCCGGATGTGGGGAAAGCTTTACCGATTCCAAATCCGCTATCAATTCCATTTATTTCCATATTACACCTCCATCATTACTTTCAAAAACTACGCCTATCTTCCAATCTCAAGAGTCTTGAGAGCCATGCTTTTGGCGGCCTGAACAGCTGTAACGTTTGCTTCATAAGTTCTTGTGGCGCTGATCATATCAGCCATTTCTTCCATAGTATTTACGTTAGGCATGGAAACATATCCCTCTGGATTGGCATCAGGATGGCTCGGGTCAAACTGCATGCGTGGCGGGCTCTGGTCCTCCACAATACGCTGCACCTCAACCTGACGCACATCCTTGGCAGCTGCACTGTTCAGGGCACGGGCAAAAGGATTATCCAGAGGAGTTGCCGCGAAAACGGCATCCTTACGTTTGTAAGGACCACCCTCGGGTGTTCTAGTTGCATTGGCATTGGCCAGATTGCTGGAGATAAGATTCATTCTAGTTCGCTCAGCCGTAAGGGCCGACGCACTGACATTCATTGAACTGAAGAAGTCCATTTAACCTCCCACTTTCAATGCAGCCTTAATCCCCTCAAACTTCTTGGAAATCATCTGCACCGATGCATTAAACATAATTTGATTTTCAACCATCCGACTCATCTCATTCTCAATTTCAACCGAGTTCCCGTCCCTGCCCGGAGACTTGGAAGGAGTTTCAACCACTTTACCGCTAACAGACTGAATTCGGCTTGCCGCCCCCTTGAGGGGTATATGCCTGCTGTTCGTAGTCATTTGACCGCTTTTGGCATTTCCCTTAAGAGCACCCTGCAACTCCGATTCAAAATTGAGTGCCTTGGGCGTGAAATTCGGTGTTTCGGCATTGGCTATATTAGAAGAAATAAGATTCTGGTTTTTTGCTCGCAAATCAATACTCTTGCCGAGCACTTCTATAGTAGAACTGAATATTCCTTGCATGGAAGCGCACCCCCTTTACACATATTATCGCCCATATCTATGCAAGATATATACCTCTTTTTAATGCGAGCAGCCAGCAGCCGCAAACCATTAAAAAGCCGTATACAAGAAGGCCACAAAGATGATTTGTTGGCCCAAGTTAAGCAGACTATTGTGTCATGAATTTGACTTTGTCATGAATATGACAAAATTAGGCTGGAAACTGCTCTTTTTCCAATGCCAGAGAAAACTGAATTTAAAATGATTCAAGTGCCTGTTGAGCAAGTTTCTGCCAGTCAGGATCCTTGCTATTTTTGACAAGCTGTTCAAAAAAGTCACGGGACTGCTGAACTTTACCTTCCTGCCTGGAGATCATTGCCGCCTTGTAAAGTATTTCATCGCTTCTGACACTTTCAGGCAGCTTTGTGGCAATCTCCAGCAGTCGCAAAGCCCCTTTACGATCATTACTATTTTCCCTTGCTGAAGCTGCAACCAGATAACCATCCGGCTGCAGGCGCTCCGAACGTTCAGGCCTGGACAAGAATAAATCCATTGATTTTACAGATTGGCTAAAGTTCTTCAACTCATACAAAGATTTACCAAGATAGTAATAGCTATCAGCAAATTTTGCATTCTCGCCCTTGTTAAGAAGCCAATTCAGTGAATTTTTGGCCTCCTGATATTTGCCTGCGTTAAAATTTAGTGCACCTAGCTTCTCCCACATAATTCTAACATGAGGATGCGTCGGAAATTTCTGTAGAAAACTGCGCATACTTTTTTCAGCCAGGACGTTATCACCGAGCAACTCCGAATTCTCCGCTATTGACTCGTACAGAAATGGTGCTCCCGGCGCAGACCATTGGCGCTCCAGCATTGAACTAAACAGCCTGACGAGCTCAATCGGCCGACCGACCTCATCGTAAGCCTTCTTAACTTTGAAAAGAAAATCCGGCACATCAATACAACCGGCAAGATATTCCTGATGTTCTTCAGCAAAGCGTATCAAGGCCGCAGGATCTTTGTCCAACGCACCCTGACGATAGGAAAGTCCCACCAAAACCTCCCGAATGGTTCGGCAAACCGTTGAATAAGCTCCGCGCGGGAATTTTTTCTGAAACTGCATTACCTGGCGAAGAGCGGCAGTGGCATCTCCATGGATCGACTCAAGTAACATGAATTTAAACAGCGACTCTTCCCTCAAATCAATATCACTGCTTTTGCGGGAAATATCCTGATAATTTTCACTTATTACACTAAAATTCCAAGGAGTCGCACCCATAAACTCTCGATCATTGAGCCTTAACTGTGCCATTAAACTGGCCTTGTTATCCTTGAAATTTTCGGCAGCCGTTCGATATACTGCAAGAGCCTCTTTTTCCTGCCCCTGCCTCATAAGTATATCCGCCAACCTGACAAGCAGTACCGGAGCATATTTTTTGTCTGCCAGACGTCCGATAAGCCCTGCCAGCATACTGCGCGCAGCCACAAGGTCACCACTGCGGGCAATACTGTCTCCATAGTAGAAAGTAACACCAGGATTGAAATTCAAAAAATCAGCCCAGAGCTTTTCCGCTTCACGAAATGCGACCAGAGCCTGCGGGTATCGCTGCAGCTTGTAATATGTTTCGCCAAGCCGGTATAGTGCTAACGACCTGATTGCTCCCGGCTTTGAAGCAAAAGCAGCAAAAACTTCTTCAGCATCAGTCAGATAACCTTTATACAGAGCAGCCTCAGCGGCAACAAAAGCTTTGGTGCCTTCTTCATCCAGCAATGTTTTAAGAATCTGCCGATCTGTGGGAAGAAAAACAATGTCGGATTTTAGTGGTGGATCAAAATCTCTCACCAGTTTCTCCACGCCATTCCAGATTTTTTCACGTCCCGGCAGGTAGGAGTTGACAGCCGACCGGCTGATCTTCTTGCCAATTTCAAGAGTAATTGCACTGACCTGTTCATTACTGATATCCCGCCACCCGGCACCGTTGGCAATTTGAAAAGTCACCAACAAGCTGTCACCACGTTTGGCAAAAACAACCCCGCCAATATTAGCATCGGAATATTTGCGGTATTTTCTAAAAAGGGTGCCGTCTGTATCAGCAATAATGACACGCAGCTTGTTGCCGGGAAGAGATGATATTGTATACGTGGTGGGATTTTCAAGCTTGATACTGATCCGAGTGAAATCTTTTTTGAGACGGATATCCACACGGTAAAACTTGTTTGGAACAGCTGCACTTGCCGGACCGATACTCGCAAACACAAATAACCCGACCAAAAATAACGAAAGAAGCACCTTTGGCAGCTTTAAACCTCTTACATAGAAAGCCATCCTGATGACTCGACACATACCAGGATACCAATCTCCGTTTTTGCGGAATCCTAATCCGTCAACTTGCAAAACTTGCGCACCTTTTTTTCCAGCTCTTCATTAGTGCATGGCATGATCAAAATATCACGGGCACCATATTTAAGTGCTTTCAATGCTGCTGTCCTGGTCCAGCGCTGTGCACTCATGATTATGGGAGGCGGTGAGTCCTGACGCATGGCATTGACCTTAATACAGACCGCCAATTCCCGGTCGTCCGCATCCAGAGAACAGATGATTACCAACCTTACATTTCTGCCACTGAACAGCTCCTTGATATCCGCATTCAGCATCCCCTCGACAATTTTAAAGCCGGTGAACTTTATGGCTTCCACAATCAATCGACGGGCGTCTTCATCGTCCTCAAGCACAACGATACTGTCCACACCTGCATCAACTGCAGATATTTCTCCCGCCTCAGCCCCCCTGACTGCAGAAACTTCCGCCTCTTCGGTTTCAGGTTCCTCCTGCATCGGCTCCGGAGGTGCCTCCACCGGTGGATCAAACAGGTTGCCGAGAGCAGCCGGGATCATCACGTCAAGATAATTCATTTCCTGGCCGCCCATATCCAGTTTGGATCTGAACATGAGGTATTCCCCTTCGGGAATCGGCTCTTCTTCTGTGACTTTATCTATTTCCGGAATAAACTTCTTGGGTGGAAGAACCTTCAGACGAATCTTATCGGGCAGCGTCCCCTGAAAGACCGTATTGAAAGAACCGTTAATCATATTGCCAATTTCAGAAAAAGCATCAAAGTCATCATTCTCGATGATCGACAAGCGCTTCTTCTCCTGAATACGTGCAGGGGGAATTCCCAGCAGAGTACCACTCATTACAATGGCATCCCGCAATGAAAAAACCAGATAGAACTGCCCGACGTAAGCCTCTAGCGAATCAACGCCAATGACGAAGCAGGCATCTTCCAGGTCACCAAAGTATGAGGTTTTATTGGTTTTGAGTGAATCGGTAAGTGAGATGGAAAGGTCCTGCCCAAGAAGCATGCCGCTTTCTTCTCCGGCCTGCTTCAGGGCAGCCCCAAGCATCTCATGTAGTGTGGTATAACCATCCATCGTATGTATTCTTCCGCTTTTTCTCTGTCATGGTATCAATTAATTCAAATGCTCATCAATCCTATTCAAACCGATAAAGAGGCGGAATAAGATTTAAAAGTCAATGCGTTTTTCATGCCAACCGGTTGGCCACTGCAATGACACCAGCGAAAATCGAGGAAACAAAAAGAATCAGTCTTCTTTTTTTAGAGTAAGGCCGACCAGAAACTTATCATCTTCTATTTTGAAAGGAATCACTACACAATCCAGATCAGACAGGGAGGTTACTGTATAATCCTCACCGGAAATTACAGTTGGCGTCGATAGTTTCACATCCAGACCACCTTTGGAAAGAACCTGCTTCACCCCGCCGCCAAGCATATTGGCAATTTCTCCGATGGCATCATTGAGATCATCATTGACCTCGTCACATTCCATACCAAGCATGGCGGAGGTAATTTTTTTAGCCAACTCAACAGGACAATGTACTGAAATAACACCTGAATAGGTACCGGCAAATCCAACCATACCGGTGATGCTGCAATGAAAGCGGTTAATCGGCTCCTTGAGAGGATAATCGCCCGTTGCATCCATCATAACCATTGTCGAAAAAACAGCCTGTGTTGAATCTATAATATATTTAGCCAGCTCTTCCTCGCTAAAACCCTTCGACGCAGAAATATCAGCGTTCAGGCTCATAGCATGCCCCCAAGCTTCTCTTGTAGCTGCTCAGGCGTAAACGGCTTTTTAATGCTGTCGCTGGCACCGCTGTCGATAGCCTGCTGAATGATTTCTTCGCCACCTTCGGTAGTAATCATTACAATCGGAGTGTTATTCCCGTTTCCGCGAACCATTTTGACAAACTCAAGACCGTCCATGTTAGGCATATTAATATCAGACAGGATCAAGTCAATGGACTTACCAGAAGCAATGACACTAAGACCCTCAATGCCGTCTCCAGCCTCGAAAACCTCGTCTACAGGCAGGCCTGCCTGTCTTAGCGAACGGGAAATAATCTTTCTCATAGTGGATGAATCGTCAACAATAAGAATGTTTGCCATATAAAAATCCTCCTCTTTCTGTGACCCCTACCGGGTGGATATATGCTGTTTTGAATGCTTACTTAATACCATATTAAACACAAAAATCATCTCTTTTTTATCACTTCTGCTTCAACGATTAATTATAACAGACAGGGCTACATCGGCAACAGTATGTGCATTTTAATCAATAATTTATCAACCGATTAAGTACTGGCAAGCATGCTGGCTGCCCGCAACAACCGATCCACCTGTTCAGGTGAAGTAGATTCACTGTAGAGCCGCAACACCGGCTCTGTGCCCGAAGGACGAATCAACAGCCAGTCACCGTTCTCAAAAATAAATTTGAAACCGTCACTGAAATTTGTTGAAACAACCCTGCGACCATCAATTTCATCCGGAACCTGGTCGTTCAAACGCTCAATCAACTGCGCCTTGGCAGTAACATCAATATGACGGTCTATACGGCGGTAATAAAAATGGCCGATTTCATCCATGGTTTCATTCAACAACTGACGCAGTCCCTTGCCGCTGACCGCCATGGCTTCCAGCAGCAGCAATCCCATCAATATGCCGTCCCGCTCGGGAATATGCCCCTTGACCCCTATTCCGCCAGACTCTTCTCCACCCATAAGAATGTCGTTTTCCAGCATCAACTCACAAATATGCTTGAACCCGATCGGCGTTTCAAACAGTTGAAGTCCGAACTTCTCAGCCAGAAGATCTATCATGCGGGTGGTTGATACTGTTTTCACAACCGCACCGGTCATTTTTTTGTACTCAATCAGATGTCTCAGTATGACTGTAAAAATACAGTGGGATGAGAAGAAATCCCCGTTTTCGTCAACAGCACCGATACGGTCCGCATCTCCATCCAGTGCAAGTCCAACTTTATATTTCCCGCTGGCCACAAGTGCCGACAGCTCCTTGAGGTTTTCACCGATCGGCTCAGGTGGTTGTCCGCCAAAAGAAGGATTCTCCTGACTATGGATTTCATCCGTTCCATGCAAAAGCCGGGGAATATATCCGCATCCGGCACCGTACATCGGATCAACAACCACCTCTATTCCCGCTTTTGCAATCAGATCCAGATTTACATAGCGCCAGATTTGATGAAAATACCCCTCGCAAGGATCAAACAGTTCGATCAGACCTTTATTAACAGCTTCATCAAAAGGACAATCCACGACCCGGCGGCCATTGGCAATATTGTAAGCCACAATATCTTCCACGACCTTTGTGGTAAATGGACGCGCCGAACCGCCGAAACCTTCCTTGATTTTAAAACCATTATATTCAGCCGGATTATGACTGGCTGTTATCATGACACCGGCACCGGCATTCATCTGCCTGACAGCCCAGGAAATCGCCGGAGTCGGTGCGAAACTTTCACTCAAACTAACTTTGATCCCGTTACCGGCAGCCACCTCCGCCACCCGCCTGGCAAAATCACGGGACATGAAACGACGATCATAGCCGATCACCAGCCCTTTTTCCCACAGACCTTCGCGATTCAGATAATCCATAGTAGCCTGAGCCACCATGGAAAGAGTTTCAAAGGTATACTCGCGGGCAATCACCCCACGCCAGCCATCCGTACCAAACTTGATTTGCATAATTTTCTCCTGTTTCTTTTCTTCGGCGGGCAAATCCGCCTACCTTGCCAGCCATTTGCAAAATATAGGGTCTATAGGATTCATCAACCACTCAATTCAATTATTGTGATTCAATTATTGAAACCCAATACTGTATTTTGAGTTACTAAAAGGCAAGCGGGAATTGCCCAACTCAAATCTTCTCCCGCTCCATCCAGTACAACCAGACCAACACCTCTGCCACGGCCCGGTAAAGCTCAGGCGGAATAAACTGGTCCGAATCCACCTGCATCAGCAACTTAACCAGCTCGGGCGATTCGTGGACATAGATTCCGCTGTCGTGGGCACAGGCAATAATCGCCTCGGCCATTACCCCTTTGCCGCGTGCCACTACTACCGGGGCATAATAACCCTGCTTGTAGGAAAGCGCCGCCGCCTTGCGTTCTTCATTTTCAGCTTTCTTCATGGCGAATCCTGATCTCTCCGGCGTCAAGCCCGGCTGCCTGTAACTGTTCCACCAGCTTGCCCCTGCCTGAATCCAGCAGAGTCGCCGAATCGCTTTGCCCTGCCTGAATATCCAGTGTCACCCGGCTTCCATCCAGCTTGAGCCTGGCAGTGACACCTCCCAGTCCAGGCAGATCAACACTCAGACTGGTATCCCAGGCCCGTTCCTGCTGACCTTTTTTATTTCGATGAGCTTCGCGCTCACTAACCGACCACTCCATTTTTTGTCCCGGAAACAGCTCTCCTCGATAAAGAATCTGTCCTGATTGCAAACTTTCAAGCTGTTCCCGGACCACTGCAATGCCACGCCTGTCTACCAGACTTTCACTATCTGGCACCTTGCCGGCCTTATTGAAGGCAGACTCCATAGCTTCCAATGACAGCGCCGCATTGGCTGTTTTCATGTGAGCTTCATTGGTAATAATCAAAGGCAAATGAGCCGCTCCCTGTTTTAAGCCGGAGAGACGCCCCTGGGGCTCCTGCAACAAATCATCAATGGAGTATTCACCGCCAAACCAGCGCGCCAGATGTGACTCATAAAACAGACCACTTTCTTTTAATCCCTGCTGAAGTTTTTTGCTGACCTCAGCGGCATCTGTCGGAGGTCCTGACAAAAGAGTACGCAAGATGCCGATTGCTTCCTCTGCCTGCATGCTTTCTGCGGAGGTACCAATAAAACCACTCAGCCAGCGGCCGGTTTCACTGACCTTAGAGTCACCCGGTCGACCGAATCTGGTCATTAAAAATACCGGATCAGGCTCCTCACCAATAAAAAAGAGACTAAAGCGGTCACCAAGCTGTGTAGTTTTGGGTAGGCTGAATTCCATCATCTGTTTGCCGACCTGCACCAGAAAACGACCGGCTCCCAGCAGGGCCAATACTTCCGCTTTAACCTGCTGACCGGGGGCGAAACCGGTCGGTATTCCCTGCTGGTTGATAGCTTCAAGCAGAGCCAGCCGATTTCCCTTGATCAAGGCCTGGAGAAGCTTGGCCATATCATCGTTCAGCACAATACCATTACCACTGCGCAATGAGGCCTGTTGCGCAGTCAAAGCAGCGGCACCAGCCTGATCCTTTGTTTCTGAGGTTTTGCGGGAATCCCGTATAAGAGTGTCATAGGTAATCGCCTCATCCTTTATGGCAGTAAAGGCTGGAGAGTCAGCGGGCAGACTCTTCAAAACATTGTTCAGACGTTCCAGTACAAACATCTGCTGAGTGGATACACCGCCTTCGCTATGTTCCAGCACACTCAGCCAGCGTCCTGCCTCGCTGAGCATACCCGGCCCCACATCCTGTACCATGCGGGGAACAGCAAAAATCGGCCTCGGCTGTGAGGTAATAAAAGTCAGCCTGAGAATATCTCCCTCTGTGACCGGTCGGGGCATATTCAGTTCAAGTGAAGCACCGGCAACCTGAACAAAGACTCTTCCACCCGGAAGTGTACCAAGCACTGCCGCATCAACCTCATCACCCGGCATCAACGGTAGTGGCGAAACCGGTGAACTGGCCGCTTCAGCCAGGACAAAACGAGAGTTGCGGGCGATATTTTGAAGGATTTGTGATGCATTTGACTCGAACTGAGTCAGCCGGAACTGCTCAGCAGTTAGAGCTGGTTGTGGCTGTCGTCCGAAACCGGACACCGATCCGGGAGTTACAGTAATACCATTACTGGATGATGAGTATGTCAATGCCTCATCCATCAGATTAGCCAGCACACCGGCCTCACCGGACGAGCGCCGGAGCATATCTCCGACACTTTGCAGAGATGTGCGCATCTGAGTATCCGCAGCGAGGTCACTCTTGACCAGCAGGGCCAATAGCCGGGAAGCATCGGACAGAGACACAGGCGGTGCAGCAACACCCTGGCGGGCAACGGCAAAAGTAGTACGGGGATCACTGGAAACAAACGTCATTTCCAGATTTTGTCCAGCCCGGACCGACATTGGCAGTTCCAGTTTGTACTGACTGGGGCCGACCTTTACCTGGGCCAGATTATTTGGAAGGACTTCCACAACCTCAGCCGTGACCCTTTGACCAATGGTTAAAGCAAGTCGGCCTCCACTCTCCTGTTCAGCACTGACAAAGGAGAGATTGGAGGCCCGAGATAGCAGGTCAAAGACCTTTTGCTGAATATCCGTATTTATTGCCATAAGTTGAGGTTAAGGCTAAGGTTAAGGTTAAGAGAAGGCAAAACAAGAAAAACCGTTGCAGTTCTTAACCTAAACCTAAACCTCAACCTGCCTCTCTATCCCCAGATCAGGTAACCAGGTTCGTATATATTTCCCAACACTTTGTGCCGTGGCATGATCCGCATCATAAAACCGTGTCTGCCACAGAAACGGCATTCCATCTCTCCGTCAAATTGATGCAGGCCATTTCCCAGATCGCTTGAATGTTTCAGGCTGATGGTTTCACCCCCCTGAATGTTGCCCTTTGAATCAAGCACGCCAAAATAGCCTTCTACAGCCACCTCATCTGCCGGGATTTCTCCCATATAAATTCTTGCAGACACAGGTAGCAAACTGCCTACGGCTACTGCGTCGGAAACCTGCGCGTCAACCTTTTCAATCCGCACATGTGACCAGGCCGCAAATATTTTCTCTTTCCAGCCGGCCAGATCTATTGCCAGTGAAAGTTCGTCATCCACCAGACGGCTCCACTGCTCGTATGAAGGATTGTAGGAATGTTCCGTATATTCCTGCACCATACGGTCGGTGGAAAAAACCGGGCAGAGAGACTGCATGGATGCTTTCATGGTGGCTACCCAGCCGCGCGGAACACCATCATGCCCACGATCATAATAAAGCGGTACCACCTCTTTTTCCAGCAGGTCGTAAGTTGCACGGCTCTCAATCTGATTCTGGTATTCCACATCCTGGTAGACTTCACCCTTGCCGATGGCCCATCCGTTATTTCCCTGATAGCCTTCACACCACCATCCATCAAGCACGCTCAGATTAAGGCCACCATTGAAGGCAACCTTCATACCGCTGGTACCGCTGGCCTCCATCGGTCGAAGCGGTGTATTCAGCCAGACATCAACTCCCTGTACCAGATGGCGTGCCACTTCAATATCGTAATCCTCAATAAAAACAATTCGATGCCGGAAGCGTTCCTGATGTGAAACCTGCACAATCTGACGGATCAGCTCTTTTCCTTCCTGATCCTGTGGATGGGCCTTGCCGGCAAAAATAATCTGAACAGGCATTTCCGCATTATTCAGAATCGCAGCCAGACGATCCAGATCTCTCAGCAGCAGCGTACCCCGTTTATAAGTGGCAAAACGTCTGGCAAATCCGATGGTCAATATTTCAGGGTCAAGCACTTCTTCTGCTGTTGCAATTTCTTTTGTTGTTGCACCGACCTTGATCAGCTGTTCCTTCAAGCGCAGACGGGCAAAATCAACCAGTCTTTCCCGGCCGCTTAGTTGTGTTCGCCACAACTCGGCATCAGGAATTCTGGCAATGCGACGCCAGACATTATGGTCAGTCGGGTCTTCCAGCCAACGGACGCCCAGATAGCGCACCAGAAGTCTTGCCATATGATTTGACATCCAGGTACGGGTATGGACCCCATTAGTAATCGACGTCAGTGGCACCTGTTCTTCAGGCAGCTCCGGCCAGACATTTTTCCACATCTGTCGAGACACTTCGCCATGCAACTGGCTGACACCATTGACATGGCAGGCCAGCCTCAGAGCCAACACCGCCATGCAGAAACTTTCCTGATTGTTTTTTGGATTCTGACGACCCAGACCAAGGAATTCATCGCGGCTGAGACCGAGTGATTTGTAGTAGCGACTGAAAAACTTGTCCAGCAATTCTGCAGGAAAGTGGTCAATTCCAGCCTCAACAGGGGTATGGGTGGTAAAGACATTGCCGGCGCTGACGATCTCGCGGGCCTCGTTGAACCTGACTCCACGTTTTTCCATCAGCAGGCGGATACGCTCCAGTGCCAGGAAAGCGGCATGACCTTCATTCATGTGGCAGACATTCGGCACAATACCAAGAGCGTGTAGAGCGCGTATACCGCCGATACCTAGCAGGATTTCCTGCAGGATGCGCATCTCCTTGTCGCCAAAATAAAGTTGGGCCGTAATCAGCCGATCTTCCGGGCTGTTAGATTCAACATTTGTATCTAAAAGGTAAAACGGCACACGACCGACCTGCACCCGCCAGATCTGGACATGAAAGTGTCTGTTGCCGAATTCCAGTTCAAAAGTAAGCGGATCACCATTCGTATCCCGTTCCAAAATCAGCGGCAGATTATAGAAGTCGTTTTCAGGATATATTTCCTGCTGCCAACCTTCGTTGTTCAAATACTGGCGAAAGTAACCCTGGCGATAAAGCAGACCGACACCGACCAGCGGAATCCCCAGGTCACTTGCAGATTTGAGATGGTCACCTGCCAGGATTCCCAGGCCGCCGGAATAGATCGGCAAAGACTCGTGCAGACCGAATTCCATGGAGAAATAGGCTACTTTCATACGGGAGGTGCCATTATATTTTTTATGGAACCATGTCTTTTCTTGAAGGTATTCGGTCAGTTTTTCGTCCACAACACGCAGATGGGACATAAAGCCTTCATCGTTTTTAAGCACTTCCAGCGTAGTCTGCTGCATTATTCCCAGCATTTCCACCGGATTATGGCGGGTATTCTGCCACAAATCAGGGTCCATGCGGCGGAACAGACTGATGGCTTCCGGTTCCCAGCACCAAAACATGTTGTAGGCAATCCGTTGCAGGGCAGCCAGTTCTCCGCCCAATGAAGGTACAACCGTAAATTTATGCAGCAAATTTGAAAAATCCATAAGAACTCCTTTACTCTATCAATAGTCCGGACACCCACATGGGGGGCCCCTACTTGATCAACTGATTCATTTCAAAAATAGGTAACAACACCGCCATAACAACAATACCAACTGCAACACCCATACCTATAACCAAAAGCGGCTCCATAAGCCCCATCAAACGGGTCAGTCGCGTGTTGAACTCCTTTTCAAAAGAGGCGCCCGCTTTAAGCAGCATATCTTCCAGATTGCCACCTTTTTCACCAACCCCGATCAGATGCACCAACATCGGCGGAAAAAGCGGGCTCTTGCGAAGGCAACCGGAAAGCGTTCCTCCCTGGGCAATCTCTTCCATCACTCCATTTAAAAAAGATCGATAGACCCGGTTGACCAGCACTTCGGAGGTAATTTCCAGCGAACGGATGATTGGAACACCACTGGAGAGCAGTAGACCGATGACACGTGAAAAACGGGAAAGAATCAGTTGTTTCTGCATTGCTCCAGCCAGCGGCAACCTCAACAACAGCTCGTCCCGCCGCATGCGAAACCTCTCTTGCAGCATGGCCTTACGATAAACCGGAACCAGAGCAATCACAGCAACAGCAATCAACCACCACCAGTTCCGCATAAAGTGACTGACCTTGATCAGCATGATGGTAATCAGCGGCAAAGCAGCCTTGCTATCTTCAAATATTACCACAATTTTGGGAATGACAACTGTCAGCAGAAAAACCATCACACTGCCACCAAACAACACCATCAGGATCGGATAAGCCAGCGCCGAGACGACACGGCTCCGCACCTGCTCCTGCTCTTCAAGAAAGTCTGCCAGTCGTTCCAGTACAACGTCCAGAGCACCGCTGGCCTCACCGGCCGCAACCATGCTGACAAAACTTTCATTGAATACTCTCGGTTCAGCAGCAAAAGCCCGTGAAAGAGAAGCGCCTTCGGCGATCCTGTCCTTGACCCGTAAAATAACTTGACGCAGAGGACCGTTTTCTTCCTGTTCACAGAGCGAGCCCATCGCTTCAAACAGTGGAACTGAAGAAGCGATCAGAGTAGCTAAACGTCTTGTAAACAGGGAAAGGTCGGCGGTTGAGATGCCGCGCTTGAAAGAGAAAACCGAGGTAGGTAGGTCAGTGGCGCCCTCCGCCATAACTTCTCGCGGCAGCAAACCTTTTTCTTTGAGCTGTGCCAGCGCCTGGCGTTCGGAATCCGCCTCAAGAGTGCCCGAGACCGCCGATCCGCTGGCGCTGTAGGCCTTATAACGGAACGTCGACATAGTCGTCCTGGGTCACGCGCAAGACCTCTTCAATGGTAGTAATACCGGCTGCCGCCCTGGCCAGACCGTCTTCCCGCAATGTTTTCATGCCGCGGGAAATGGCATATTCCTTAATTTCACCTGCGTGGGCACGACGGATAATCATGGAACAGAGCTCCGAATCTACCGGCATGACCTCATAAATAGCGGTTCGACCAAGTGTACCCAGCCCAAAACATTTATCGCACCCCTTGCCGCGGTAGAGCAGCTCCGGCAACTCAATCCCCTCAAACTGATCCTCAGGCTTATAGGATTCACGACAGTGCGGGCAGATAACCCTTACCAGACGCTGGGCAAGCACGGCAGAAAGCGAAGACGCGATCATGAACGGCTCAATCCCCATATCCACCAGCCTGGTGACCGCCGTGGCTGCATCATTGGTATGCAGGGTTGAGAGGACAAGATGGCCGGTCAAACTGGCCTGGATGGCGATTTCCGCCGTCTCGGTATCACGGATCTCACCAACCATGATAATGTCCGGGTCCTGGCGCAGGATTGAGCGCAGACCACTGGCAAAGGTCAAATCAATCTTGGGGTTGACCTGAATCTGGCCAATCCCTTTGATCTGATACTCAATCGGATCTTCGATGGTTATAATATTTTTTTCGCTGGAGTTAACCTTATTCAGGGCGGCATAAAGTGTTGTGGACTTGCCGCTGCCGGTGGGTCCGGTAACAAGGATAATGCCGCTGGTCCGGGACAGCATTCGCTCCATGGTTTGGGCGCCTGCGGCACCAAGACCGATCTCGGACAGGGAAACAATACCCTTTTTCTTGTCCAGCAGACGAAGAACCGAACGCTCGCCATAGAATGTGGGGATGATCGAGACACGGATGTCCACATCACGTCCGGCAACAATTACGCGAATGCGCCCATCCTGCGGCAGACGTTTTTCAGCGATATTCAGCCCGGCCATGATTTTGACACGTGATACCAGAGCTTCCTGAATTATTTTAGGCGGGGAAAGTTTTTCGTAAAGGATTCCGTCGATGCGGAAACGGACCAGCAGGTCACGCTCGTAAGGTTCGATATGAATATCACTGGCCCTTTCCTTGACCGCTTCGGAAAGGATTGAATTCAGCAGTCGGATGACAGGTGCTTCATCTGACAGATCCAGCAGATCCTTGGGATCATTAAATTCAGTAGCAATTGTGGAAAGGTCTTCACCCTCCAACTCCTGAAGCACTTCGCGGGCTGTACCGGATACACCGGAATAGGCGTGATTGATCGCATCAGCCAGAACAGATTCGGGCACAAAAACCGCATCAACAGGCTTACCGAAGGTCAGTCGTAATTCATCAAGAACAAGCATAGCCGCCGGTGTGGCAACAGCGACCCTGACAACTCCTTCCCGTTCGTCCAAAGGCAGCAACAGGTTGCTTCTGGCAAAAGTAAGCGGAATCCTGGCCAACAGGGCCAAGTCAACCTCTTCAGCACTGATCTCGCTCTGGAAACCAACTCCAAGACGGGCGGCACTGCTTTCCAACTCCGCTGGCGTCAGTTTACCGCTCATGGTCCTTTGATCTCCTTGATCACATCAACGGGACCGCTGTTTTTAGCCGCATCTCCAAACTTGATCCGCTGATCGGTGTAAACCTTGGCCAGATCGTCCGCATCCCTGATGATCTGAGGAGTTATCAATATCATCAGGTTAGTTTTCTTACGGGTCTTGGTGGTTGTCTTGAACAGCCATCCCAGTCCGGGAATATCGCCCAGAAAAGGCACCTTACTGACATTCACATCTTCCGTATCCTGAATCAGGCCACCGATAACAACCGTTTCCTTATCCCTGACAACTATGCTGGTTTTAGCCGAACGTTTTGTGGTCACAAGGTCCACAGCCTGTCCCTTGTCATTTTTTACTGCAGAGATTTCCTGATTCAAATCCATGCGGATATAGTCGCCCTCACTGATCTGAGGCTTGATTTTCAGGTTGATGCCGATGTCCTTGCGCTCTACGGAGGTGGTGGTTCCAATGGTGCTCTGTGTGGCTGACCCCTGAAAAGGGACATTCTCACCCACATTGATCTCGGCTTCCTTGTTGTCGGAAGTCAATATGTTCGGGGTGGAAAGAATGTTCACCAGGCCATTCTTGTCCAGCGCCTTGAGAACGCCGGTAATATTTACCGGACTGGCGGATATATTTGGGCTCAAACTGCCACCAGCTGTCAGAATGGAACTGATACTGCCAAGTGTATTTAGTGGATCATACAAACCTGCCACCGTGAGGTATTTGTTCAGTACTCCGCCACCGATTACACCGCTCTGCAAACCAAATTCCCGCGACTTATCCAGTGTGACTTCGGCGATCAGCACCTGCACAAAAACCTGCTTGCTGCGACGGTCCAGTTTTTTGATCACCTGCACCAGGTTGTTATAGTCATTTGGGGAAGCCATTATTACCAGAGAATTTGAACCTTTATCCGGCGTAATGGTTACCTTGCCGCTTTCAAACGGGGAGGACTGGGGAGCCGCCATCCCAGGCTGTACTGTAGCCTGGGTGGAAATACCTTTGACCACACCGTCCAGCACCTTGCCCATCTCGGTGGCATCCGTATTTTCCAGATAGTAGACATTAACCTTGCTGCTGGCCTCAGGAGGTGCCACATCCAGTTTGGCCACCATCTCGCGGACAGCCTTTTTAATTGTATCGTTACCGAACACCAGCAGGGCATTCAAGCGCAAATCGGCAAGCACACTGCCGGCCGTTCCGGCTGATGCCGCTGCAGGTTGGGACGCTGCTTTGGAATCGCTGCCGGAAAGCCATTGCCGGATGGTTGTGGCAACCGTTTCAGCAGAGGCGTTTTTCAGATAAACTATTTCAATCCCGTCACGGGTCAATTCCGTATCAATTGTTTCCAGAATACTCTTCAGCTTGCGGATATTCAGAGCCGAATCAACCATCAGGATCAGATTGCCCGGCCCGAAAGCGGAGATATGACCATCCTTTGAAACCATCGGTTGCAAAAAGGTCAGCGCTTCCTGCGCCTTGATGTTTTCCAGTTTTGTAACCTGGGCAATATAGCCCTCGTTGACCGGTGCCTGTTGATCAGACGGCAGCAGCTTGAAGCCGGACTGCCTTGCTCCGGCAGAAGGGACTATTTTTGCGACCTTGCCGCTCTGGACAACAGTGAAACCCTTCAACTCCAACACAGATACAAACACGTTGTAGGCTTCTTCAGTGGTCAATTTGGAAGGAGAGTAAACTGAAATTTTTCCTTTAACCCGATCATCCAGGATAAAGTTCTTTCCGGTCAGGTCACTGATAAACTTGACCATGGTGGAGATATCAACCTCATTGAAATTAAGAACCACCCCTTTACCGGCGGCCTGCACCGGTGAAGAAATCAAGGAGACCCCAAAAATAAGAGTGAAGAGGATTCGCGTCAGATATAGTCTCAAACTTGCCTCCAAGATGCCCCCTCCCTAGCCCTCCCCCGCTGAGGGAGGATACGCTTCTCCTCCACCCGGAGGGGGGAGGTTGGGTGGAAGGAATTACCGAATATCATAGTTAAACGTAACCGGTTGACCATCCCTGATCATATCCAGCTTCAAACGGCTCTGCCCTTTCAGGGCAATAAACGACTGCAGCGCCTTATCCGGTGAATCTATAGCAAAATCATTCAAACGTAAAACCACATCGCCGTTTCTGATTCCAACCATACCAAACACACCGCCCGGCTTAACTTCGGAAGCCCTGAACCCCTCGACCTTCCCGTCCTTCTGGCTGGGAAGCAACCTGGCGTCGGTCATAGCCTGACCGATATTATCCAGTGCAGCATTCAAGGCCCGCTGATCAATCACAAAATTATTTCCACCCAGACTGGTTACGCCGCCCGCCTGGGTCCTTGCCGGGACAACCGCTGCAGCAGGAGCAGCAACTGATGGAGGCGTCATGGGTGTCAACAGTTCAACTTTTTTTCCGCCTATTTCAATAAAGGCCTGTTCACGGGTAACCTGCACCAGACGACCGGCATCAAAGACGGAATCCCCCAGGCGAAAAACCCTTTCCTCCTGTTTGGCCGTATGGCGCACAAGGGCAAAAGTTTCGCGGTGCGATCCTGTTGCCGTACCAAGCAGCACAAGTTCCGTCGGAGCTGTAGAAGGTGCAGGCTGACCGGCAGCGGCTTTTACAATCGGTGTCAACGCACCTTTGGTGGCATTGCCGAAAAGGGCGTTACTCAAGATAGGGGCATAAAATGCCAGATCTTCTGTCCTGGATATGACCGGAGCGGGAGGCCTGGCATCCTTGCCCAGCCTGGACAAAAGACTTTTGTCCAACTTGAGCGAAAGCCCATTGGCAATAATCGCCCCCAGAATGGCGAGGATGATAATCGCCAGGAAAACGTTAGTTATGTCAATGACCCGATTTTTATCCACCAATTTCACCAAAATTTTTCTCAATTTCTGAAACAAATTTCAACCAGATACTTGGAATGTTTTTAACCAAAGATTCCATTGGTGCTTCTTCAAGCATAAAACCATATGCATGAACAAAAAAATGTCTGAATGTCAGATACTCATATAATTCATCCGAAAGTTCAGAACTAATAATTCCGCTTATTACGGAAATATTAATCAGTTCTTTATGCCAGTTATCTCCCCTGCTTAACTGAATATTTTTCACTTTCAATGACTGCTTCAGGATGTTTTCAATCCCGTTATAAATATTATGCAAAAATGTACCCATAGCTGCCAGCTCTACTACTGTCTTAGTCGATCGTTCCATTGTCTCTTCAAGATTTCTAAGAGATAGTTCCACATTTTCCGCTTCTGCAATTATCTGTCTGGGAAGACTACCCATAAATACGAACTCCGGATTCTTCCACATGATCATTGAAAAGCGTTTTTCTGGTTATATCGATTAAATCAACCGGCTTTGAAAGGAGCTTGAACAACTCAGCGTAAAACTTAAAAAATTGTTTTGGATCTAACCCTTTTACAGCAAGATCAATGTCATGAGATTCACGACTATCATCAATAGAAGATCCGAATACAAAAACAGAAGTGACGTTATATTTTTCTGCACACTGTAAAATAATCACTTTGTCATTTTCATTAATCATATGGATATCCTGTTTATAACCGTGACTTTATGTTCGACCCGGCCACCAAACGAACTAAAGGCTGATTTCCCCATTAAAAACTTCAACTGCCGGCCCGGTCATATAGATACAACCGTCCTCGGCCCACTCCATCTCCAGATCTCCACCGGAAAGGTGGTTGAGGATGCTTTTTTCAGTCAGGCCATTCAGTACGCAAGCAGCCATAACTGCGCTGGAGCCGGTGCCGCAGGCCAGCGTTTCGCCTGCGCCACGTTCCCAGGTGCGCTGGCGTACTTCGGTGCGGGAATAGATCTGCACAAACTCCACATTGGTACGGCGCGGGAACAGTTCATGATTCTCGATCAACGGACCATAGGTTGTGACCGGAAAGTTTTCCACGTCATCCACAAAAATTACGCAGTGAGGATTACCCATGGATGCGCAGGTAATTTTGAAGGTGCGATCAAGGATTGTCAGCTCTTCCGCAACAACTTTGGCAGCGGCATCACCGGTCATGGGTATTTCAGCACGGGTCAGGCGGGGGGCACCCATATTGACACGGACTTTCACAATCTTTCCATCATCGCCGCTGACCAGCTGCAGCGTCAGGATACCGGCGCCGGTTTCAGCTGTAATTTCTTTCTTGGTGACGATGCCATGATCATAGGCGTACTTGGCAACGCAACGAATTCCGTTACCGCACATTTCCGATTCAGAACCGTCTGAATTAAACATCCGCATACGCACATCGGCCTTATGTGAAGGCATGATCAAAATCAGACCGTCCGATCCGATACCAAAATTGCGGTTTGAAACCTGTATGGCCATCTGCTGAGGATTTTCAACAGTTTCCTCGAAGCAGTTTACATAAACATAATCATTTCCTGCGCCTTGCATCTTTGTAAATTTCATTACAGTTCATCCCCTTTAATATAATTTCCGGACTTGTTAACATAACAAATATGCACTACGGCAACAAGCGGAAATAACTGCGGTTGTAGAAGCAAAACCAATCTTGACGGATTTGATCGTTTATTGCGGGAAATAGCCTGATCTTGCGGGGAATGGTACTGCGGATTATTTTAAATTCACGAACAGCAAAAATTGATTCTAATTCCAAATCAAAGACGAAACCAAAGCGGCGAGGATTGAGGCGACGAAGGTGTACACGCAGTACGTTGAGGAGCCGAAGTCGAGCCAGCGAAGGTAGCGCTTTGATTTGGAATTAGTATTATTCCATGCGACGGATGATCTGTCCGGTCTCTTCATCGACAGTTATTACAAGTGTCTTGCCGTCACTGGGCTTCAGCTTCTTTTCTGCTGCTTTCTGTTTATGCTGCGCCTGTTCCTGCTGTTCATTTATGGCCCTGGAAGCAGCCTTGCGCTTTGCCAGAGGGTCTTTTGCCTCCAGATCTTTGTCCCAGATTACCTTGTACTGTTTGCGATACTTGTGAGGAATACTTTCCAGATCATCCGTAATAACTACCGCACCACTGCTGTCTTTATATTTATAGTAGTTGGCCCTTGCATCAAAAGCTGTCAGCAGAATCATTCCAATCAGCAAAACAATTATTTTCATAGTTCACCCACCCACTCAAATCTGGCCACTTCCCTGCCCTTCACCATCACCGTTTCCGTAAACATCATCAAAGGCCTGACCCACATTGATTGATCGTCATAAAGTTTGCAGTATACCACCATTTTTTCTTCCGTTTCGCTATGTCGTGCAATTCCAAGGACTTGATAGTGATTTCCCTTGTAATGCCGGTAACGTCCCAGACGAACGCATGCCTGATCAGACATAAGATTCCTCGCTGTTTTTGTGGATTAGCTAAGACAACTGTCAATTGATTTTTTTGTAACACAGGATGGGTCTGACAATAAAGGCATTTAATGTATGAACCAGGCTATGGGATGTGGTGAAAAAATCCACATATAATATTTCGGAAAGCGGCTTGATTAATCCACAAAAAAATCCGTATACTCTACAACGTCGCTGACTACTAAAAACAGGAGCTTGCATAATATGATCAAAACCTTTCAGGGCACTATTCCCAAAATAGATAGCAGTGCTTTTATCGCTGAAACAGCAGTTATTATCGGTGATGTGGAAATCGGCGAGAAGAGCAGCATCTGGTACAACTGTGTACTGCGTGGAGACGTGAATTTCATCCGTATCGGAAACCGCAGTAACATTCAGGATCTCAGTATGCTGCACGTTACACACAAGGAAGGCCCGGACGATCCGGGAGCGCCGCTGATCGTTGGTAACGATGTCACAGTAGGACACAGTGTTACGCTCCATGGCTGCACACTTCAGGACGGATGTTTCATCGGCATGCAGGCCATGGTGATGGACAAGGCTGTTATTGGCGAAGGCGCCCTGGTCGGCGCAAGGGCACTGGTAACTGAAGGCACTTACGTAACCCCGCATACACTATGGATTGGCGCCCCTGCCCGATACAAACGCGACCTTACAAATGAAGAAATTGCCTGGCTGAAGCAGTCACCACAGAATTATGTCAAATATGCCGAGGAATTTATCGCAGACCAGGAGTTTCTCAGCAGGGTTGAGCTGCCATAAACACTCGACTTTAAGATGTTTTCTGGTAACATGCCTATTGCAGGCATAATTAGCGATCTGCACATGCAGCCAATCGTTCCGGACAGTTAAAGATGACAGAACACCACAAACAATTAGTAGCCTGCCATGAATGCGACCTGCTCCTGCGTGAGATTGACCTCAAATCCGGTCATTCGGCAGCATGTCCACGCTGTGGAGCAACATTATACCGAAAAACCACAGAAAGTCTCAGTCGCACGCTGGCAATCTGCCTTGCTGCCGCTCTGTTTTTTCTGATTGCCAACATTTATCCGATTCTCGGTATAGAATCCAGGGGCAACGGTAATGACACAAATCTTTATGGTGCGGTCAGCTCTTTATGGGACCAGGAGATGCATTTCATCTCCCTGCTCGTTTTTGTAACAGCTATCATTATACCTGCACTGGAACTTTCCTTGCTGATCTATCTGCTACTGCCGCTAAAACTTGGGCTGGTTCCGCCAGGACTGTCACTGATCATGCGCTTTTTACAGAATATCGAACCCTGGGGAATGGTTGAAGTATTTATGCTTGGCATACTGGTTGCCCTGGTAAAACTGACCGATAACTTCAGCATCATCCCCGGCGTTGCCCTATGGTCTTTTGGTGGAGTAACCTTTCTGATGGCCGCCATAGCGACTACTTTCAATCCCCGTGATGTATGGGCACGGCTGGATTGGCATTATGAAAAAAAACCCGCATGAGCTACAGAGCCTATTCAACTACTGCAGCCAGCCGGGGACTCTGCGCGTGCCATGTCTGCGGCCTGCTTTCAAGATATGACGGAAGCTCAATATCTGCATACTGCCCTCGTTGCAATGCCCGGCTCAGCATGCGAAAACACCAGAGTATCCAGCAGTGCTGGGCACTGCTGATTGCCGCATACATATTGTATATTCCGGCTAACCTGATGATTATCATGGAGACCGGTTCTCTGATCAGCTACCGCAAAGACACCATCCTAAGCGGAGTAGTCCACCTGTGGCAGACAGGTTCCATGTTTATTGCAACCATTGTATTTGTAGCCAGTATCGTCGTCCCGCTTTTCAAGCTGATTGCGCTGTCCTATCTGCTGATATCCGTACAGAGACGATCAAAACGGAACATGCACAAACGGGCACAGCTATACCGCCTGATTGAACTGGTGGGCCGCTGGTCCATGCTGGATATCTATGTTGTCACCCTGCTGGCCGCACTGGTACAATTGCAGTCTTTTGCCTTAGTCAAGGCCGGACCGGGGGCGATCGCTTTTGGAGCCGTCGTTGTGCTGACCATGTTTGCATCCATGAAGTTTGAACCAAGGTTGATCTGGGATCCTTTACAACCAAAGCCATTGAAAGAGAGTTCAACATGTCCGACAACGCCCAACAACCACCCGAGATGGAAATTATTCCCGAAGCCGTTTTAGACAGGCAAAGCCGAAGGAAGTCGCAGCTGATCTGGCTGATACCGATCATAGCCGCTTTAATCGGCTTGTCGCTGGCCATAAAATCCTACATGAATCGTGGGCCGGTAGTTACCATTTCATTTAAAAGCGGCGAAGGAATTGAAGCTGGTAAGACCCGAATAAAATATAAGGATGTTCAGATTGGGGAAGTCAAGAGTGTTACAATCTCCAAGGACCGTTCTCAAGTAATTGTAACAGCAGAACTTACCAAAGGGGCCGAGGGGCTCCTGGTAGATGACACCAGTTTCTGGATCGTAAAAGCAAGGATTTCCGGCGGAAGTGTTTCAGGCCTGAGCACCCTGTTCGGTGGTTCCTATATCGGTTTGAGTGCCGGTAAATCCAAGGAGGAACGACTGGATTTCAAAGGGCTCGAGGTACCTCCGGTCCTGACCACGGATGAACCGGGCAGCCAGTTTAAACTTCATTCACAAGATATCGGCTCCCTGAATATCAATTCCCCTGTTTTCTACAGGCGTATGCAGGTTGGCGAAGTGACCTCCTACGAACTGGATAAAGACGGAAAGGGAGTCACATTACAAGTATTTATCCGGGATCCCTATGACAAGTTCGTCAAAGCCAACACTCTCTTCTGGCACGCCAGCGGAGTAGACTTCACATTGGATGCCAATGGCATCAAGGTAAACACCGAATCAATGGTTTCGATTCTGCTGGGCGCCATTGCTTTTCAATCACCGGAAGATAATTTAAAAGCTCAGCCCGCACCCAATAACAGCTCCTACACACTTTTCACGACTAAAGAACAGGCCCTGAAAAAAATTGACAGCCTTGTTGAGACTTATACGCTTGTCTTCAAAGAGTCTGTGCGCGGCCTGACCGTCGGTGCACCGGTAGACCTGCGTGGTGTAACCGTGGGTGAAGTTTCGCGCATCAGCGTCGAGTTGGATACAAAGAACAAAAGATTCGTCATGCCGGTGGAGGTCATGTTTTACCCGGAGCGCCTGAGGGCCAACTACCGTTCAAAAGTCAAACAGCCGGCCGCCAAGGATTCAAAACAGTTGATAAATGCTCTGGTAAGCAGCGGATTACGCGCCCAGATCAGAAGCGGCAATCTACTCACCGGCCAGCTTTACATTGCCCTGGACTTTTTTCCGAAAGTTTTACCGGCAAAAGTTGACTGGTCTCAAAACCCGCCTGAATTTCCAACTATTCCGGGTAACATGGAGCAGTTCCAGACCATGCTGATGCAGATTGTTCAGAAGATCGACAAAATACCGCTGGAGGAGCTTTCCGAAGATGCCCGCAAAACGCTCCAGTCTCTTGAAGCAGCTCTGACAAGTGCCGACAAGCTGATTAAAAACATTGATGGTTCCGTCGTACCGGAAACACGACTGATGCTGGAAGATGTGCGCAAAACCCTCAGCGAAGCCAACCAGGCGCTGGCAGGTGCAAAGCAGACACTATCCGCAGAAGCCCCGCTGCAGCAGGATCTACGCGAAACATTGCGTGAGGTGGGACGTGCCGCCCAATCGCTGAGAGTTCTGGGCGACTACCTGGAAAGACACCCCGAAGCTCTGATCAGCGGCAAGAAGGAGGATAAACGATGAAAACCTCGTATAGACATATGGCAGCGATGCTTCTGATGAGCAGCGCACTCTTGATGTCCGGCTGTGCCAGCTCACCACGGTCACAATTTTACACCCTGATCGCAACAGCAACAGAGGAAATCCATCCTGTCAGCAAGAATGCCCCATCAATTACAATCGCCTCCGTGACAATACCGGAACTGATTGACCGCCCGCAACTGGTCGTACGGACCGACAAATCACAGGTTGAACTACTGGAAACACACCGCTGGGCAGAGCCGCTAAAGAGCGCAATTCCCAGAACAATCGCGGATAATATTTCCCGCATACTTGCGGTAAACATGGTCTCAAGCTACCCGCAAAATGCCTCCTTCGCTGCCGATTTCAGGATCTATCTGGACATCCTGCGTTTTGAATCAGTCGATGGCGGCATCGCCATGGATGCACTCTGGGCAATACGAACTTCAGATGGAAAACCGCTCCAAAACGGACGCACCCAACTGCGGGAAAGAACATTCGGTAACGATTATGAATCCATAGTATTTGCTTTCAGTCGCGGCCTGGGCAGCATCAGCAGGGAAATTGCCCTGGCACTGCAAAAAAACTGGTTAATCAATAAATAAACAAGAGCCTTTTGCAAAATGTAATGAGGAGACAGTTATGCAAGGCGCAAGCAAGAGAGGGAGCGAGGCCCCTCACCCGGCCTTTGGCCACCCTCTCCCGGAGGGAGAGGGGAAAAGTATTCTTTCTCCCTCTGGGAGAGAGATAGAGAGAGGGGTACGTTGAGCTTCCGAGCGAGCGGCAACCCGCCTGCCGGAGCGTGCGGCGGGCAGGCGTAGCAGAACTGGCCCGCAGTAGTTTTGCAAGAGACTCACATCTTCTTCCAAAAGGCAGGCAAACTGACCCATGAAGTTTACAATACTAGGTAGCGGCACCTCCACCGGTGTTCCGATGGTTGGCTGCAGCTGTCCTGTCTGCATATCCAACGATCCTTTCGACAAACGAACACGATCATCGCTGCTGATTCAGCATCAAGAGAGAAACATACTCATAGACACTTCTACAGATCTCAGAGCCCAGGCGCTTCGTGAGAAACTGCAGCATATCGATGCTGTTCTGTTTACCCATTCCCATGCCGACCATGTGAACGGTATTGATGATATGCGCGGTTTTCACTTTCTGCACAAACAGGTAATTCCCTGCTTTGCCTCTGCCCAGACTCTTGAAATTCTTCAAAAATCCTTTTTTTATATTTTTGATAATAACGGTAACGAGGCCTATCCACCGATCATGAAACCGAACCTGCTGGACGGCCCCATGGACCTTTTCGGCCTGAATATTATTCCCATACCTCTGGCACACGGCAACCTGATCTCGTTCGGCTATAGAATAGGACCTCTGGCGTATCTGACCGATTGCAATGCCATTCCCGAATCTTCACTGGAACTTCTGCAAGGAGTTGATATACTGATTATCGACGGCCTGAGATGGAACCCGCATCCGTTCCATTTCAACATTGAGACCGCTATCGCAGCTGCCCGACCGGTCAAAGCACGTCGAACCATCCTGACCCACCTTTCACACGATGTACTTTATGCCGATGGCCTGGAAAAACTGCCGCCAGGTTTTGAGTTTGCCTATGACGGGATGACTTTTGAGTATGGAGATTGATAAGAGGCCCCACATGCACAAAGATATAAGGCTTCACGGACAGGCGAGCGATCTGGTCGAGTACTTTATCATGGTAGCCGGAACTGAAGCCTACCAGGGCTATTTTTTCAACATTGCCCAGGAAGAGGGAAAACTGCGCATCTTTTCCCCGGGTAACGAGTTTATCATTACCTCTGAAGGGATCAGTTATCTCGGTAACGGCGGATATTTCTGCGAATATATGTTCGGCGTAGATCAGCCTTCTTCCGACCTGTCAAAGCCTGAAATAATCAACCGGCTGGTCATGTACGGAGCCCATCCTGACGAGACAACCGGTGCCGTCACCTTCAGCGATCGCACCTCCGGCAGCGAAAGCTACGACAGCCTTTTCTTTGACGGCAATGCGGTCTGCAACTATTTCTTTTTCATCAACTCCAACAAACTTTCCCGTAAGCTGAAAAACCAACAGGAAGAGCTGGTCAGAAGAGTCGGAAAAATAATCAAACGCTCCGAGGCCATTGGAGATGAACGTGACGACACGATTATTTCCGAAATATTCCCGCTACTGGGCGACGACAATGCCCAACTGTTCATATTCAAGCTGATCAATATCCCTCACCGCAAATACCGCGACCTGTTCCGGCAGCTCTATTTCCGCAACAAGAAAATTTCCGATGATGACTATAGCCGCCTGGTCAAGCTGGCCGCAGACAATAATATTGACCGCTATCAACAGGAACGGATCCGCATTGATGTCATGTACCGTCATCCGGCCAACAAGCGCATTGTTGACGAATACCGCAACATCCTGCTGACCTGTAATGACAAAAGGAATATCAGCAGGCTGGACAACGCCCGTCTGACCAGACTGAAAACCCTCTCGGTACGCAATAAAATTCCGGGCGCCCTCTTTTACACCCTGGATGAAATGCTGAAAAAGGGGCGCAACCTTGCCAACAGCGATGAAGTTGATTATCTTTCTTCAACCAGAGAGGTGCTGGAGGGAATATTCCTGCGGGAGAAGCAGATCGAGAGCTTAATCGACCGCGAAGACATGCTTAAACTGATCAAGGCCAAGAAAAGCGCACTGGAAAACCGTGACCACTCTTTTGACATGATCATGCTGGATGCAACGCGGGAATGTGACGAAAAGATCCGAGATGGTGCCGATCCCGGTCTGATGGACGGATTTTCCTATGTGATCACCTATCTGGACCGCTTCGACAGTGTGGGAAACCTGATCAGCCAGCTGGCTTTCATGGAGAATGTACGCATCACCGAAGAGATGCTGCGCGGACTGCTGGAACACAAATCTGCCTTCGACAACCTGCAGGAAGGATGTTTCTACGATCTGTTCATCAAGGAACTTTATGAAAACGCCTACCTGGGACATTTTGGACGCATCAAGGTCAAAACCCTTATGGATGGCCTGGTTTCAATAGAGAATCGTAAAACAACCTTTGACGACCTGCTCTGCAAATTGCGTCAGACCGACCTGGACGAGCGCATCTCGATTGTACTGCTGGAACATGTGCGAGACCGTATCCGCAACTTCTACTCCAAGTTCAACACCAAGGCCGATCAGGATGCCCTGCGCAGAGAAGTAACTGAGGAATTGAAATCAAAGAAAAGGATTCAGACTGAAATTCCGGATTACCTGTTTGACGAAACCATTTTCACCATCAAAAAAGAGGCCATGTACCTGCATACCCTGCTGCCCGCCATCATCACAGAGCGCAATATCAGCCTGCGTGAGGATTTCCTGGAGAACTCCGGTATAGATCGATTCTATGTGGAAGAGCTGGAACGGGAGTACTACGAAAAGAACGGCCTGGACATGGAAGAGCTCTACCAGATCAGAAAAGGATTGAACTAAAAAAACATGCACAATTTCCTGGACATCGCCATCGGCACCTTCACCATGCGTCCCTACGTATTTGCCTTCTTCGCCGCTTTCCTGCTGGCCTGCGTACCCCATATCGGCTGGCGACGCACCATGTTATTCACAATAAGCGGCTATCTGATCGCTTTCAGTTCCGAGTGGCTGTCAATCAACACCGGCTTTCCCTATGGCTGGTACTTCTACATAGACACAACCAGCCACAAGGAACTCTGGGTTGCCGGAGTCCCGTTCTTCGACTCCCTCTCCTATGTTTTTCTGGCCTACTGCAGCTACACCACCGCCCTGTTTATCCTGTCGCCACTCAAGTCCTGGCGCTGGAACGTGGTCACCCTTGAAACACGCCGAATCAGGCGTTCCCTTTCAGCATTGGTACTCGCCTCATTCCTGCAAACCTTTCTGGATATCGTCATCGACCCGGTCGCGCTCCAGGGCAGACGCTGGTTTCTCGGTCAGATCTACGGCTATCAGGAAAACGGGCTGCACTTCGGTGTACCGCTGTCCAACTATTTTGGCTGGCTGCTGACCAGCCTGTTTCTGGTCGGCGCCTTTCAGCTGATTGATGCCCGCCGCCAACGGGAAGCATCTTGCGGTATATTCAACCTGCCCTTCCGCTCCCTGCTCGGCCCGATCCTGTATCTCTCCGTGCTGGTCTTCAACATCTCCGTCACCTTCTGGATAGGAGAGAAGTTCATGGGACTCTCCAGCATCCTGACCTACACTCTGCCAATTCTGATTGTCGTGATTCTGTCATTTCAACGGGTCAACCGTTATACAAAGGAAGAATACGGCGACCATATCCGGGACTACCCCTGGTCTCCGGCGGCACAGTTTAGAAAAGAAGGTCCGTAGTTTAGTTGCTATTCTCCCAATTGTGTGTCCCAAAACACCTACAAACCTCAACCGCTTATATTATTGTAATATCCCGCATATTTTGATAAAGTCCGAGATTATTAAAAATACCTTTATTTTGCAGCCCTATTGCACATTTAAATTCAATATCTGCTAGAGGAAAAATCAGATTATGTCATTTTCTCCCGTTAAACTCATAGTTGCTTTGATTGTCATACTTCTGCCTGTCTGCTGTATAGCTGCCGAGACAAACACTGAAGACAAGCTGAATGCACCTGACGACAGCAGTTATTCCCCGTTTGCACCTCTGCCTCAGACAAAACAACCCGCTCCATTAGCTCAACCCCAGTATAAAACAGGACAGACAAACACACAAAAAAGTGATCCCGAAATTACTGCTCCGGAGGATGCTGATGAAAATCAGGAAACAAATCAGCCCTTCAATACAAATAGGACTAAAGACAAAAAATCAAGCTACAAAATGACCACTGACAAGAAGTCTAAAGTACCAAAATCAAAAGATCAGAAAGACAAGGATCAAAAAACGCGAAACGGTAAAGACAGTAAAGAAAATATAGAACGTATAGATAAAACTTTAAAACAAGATCCGGATTTCGAGCGTGCAGGCCGCAAAAAGCCGGAACCATCTCCAATAGAGAAACTGGTCAGTGCCGATGAAATCATTGAAGCTGCCGAAATCCCCGACACTAACCTTTCAAAGGCTTTGACCCAGTTCGGATACAGCTATTTCCAGAACCTTTCACTATTACCGCAAATCGATGTACAGGTCAGCGCCGATTATCTGGTGGGACCGGGGGACACTATTATCCTGACTGTCTGGGGTAGTATTGAAGGTAGTTATGAGCTGATTATCAACAGTGGTGGCGAAGCCATTCTCCCCAAGGTTGGCCCGGTCAGAATTGCCGGTCTGCCTTTCGGAAAACTGAATGATGTTTTTCGCGTTCATCTGGCCAAGGTCTTCCGTGACTTTGATCTGGCTGTAAATATGGGGACACTGCGCACTAACAAGATTTCGGTCATCGGTGAAGTTGCCGCACCAGGCGACTACACTGTCAGCTCACTTGCCACCGTATTGAATGCACTTTCCGCAGCAGGCGGGCCGACCAAAAGCGGCAGTCTTCGTAACATAACAATCCGCAGAACCGGCAAAGCCGAAGAAAAAATTGACCTGTACGACTTTTTCTTGTCCGGTGACAAACGTAAGGATGTCCGTCTTTCATCAGGCGACACAATTTTTGTTCCGGTAATCGGACGTATAGCAACTGTTGCCGGAAATGTTAAACGACCCGCCATCTATGAGCTGAAAGATGAAAAGACACTAAAAGAACTGCTGGCACTTTCGGAGGGTGTCACCGCCATCGGTTATCTTGAGAGGGTTCAAATTTCACGTGTAGTTGCCAACCAGGGCAAACAGGTCATTGACCTGAATCTGGACTCGGTCAAGACAGGAAAAACCTTTGATCAAATCGCCAGCGAAATCCCTGTTATGGACATGGATATTGTCAAGGTCTTTCCAATTAACCGGCTGCTGCGCAACCATTTCAAATTAGAGGGACATCTGGAACGCCCCGGTTCCTATGCAATCAAAAGCGGACTAAAAATCAGCTCCGTATTGAACTATCAACTGTTATTACCGGAATATGCCTCCACCATAGAAGTAACCCGGCTTTATCCTCCCAATCTGGAACCGCGAAAAATCCTGCTGGATCTGGACAAGGCACTGGCTGGAGACCAAACCCAGGACATTGAGATTAAAGAGTTCGATACGATTAAACTGTTCAGCAAGTGGCAATTGCAGGAAAAGGCTGTTGTAAAAGTGAGCGGGGAAGTACAGGAACCTGGCGAATACCCACTGCTCAAGGATATGACCGTCCGTGACCTGCTGTTACAGGCCGGTAACCCGAATGCCGTTGCCTATCTGAAAGATGCAGAAATCAGTCGTATCAGCATCCATGAAGAAAAGGCCCAATTGTTGCCGATCATTATCAACCTGGAAGAGGCACTCAAGGGAAACGCCAAACACAACATAGTATTGCAGCCATTCGATGAATTGAGTGTAAGGCGTATTCCCAACTGGACCGTAGCCAAAGATCGCTATGTGACACTTACCGGCGAATTTGTCTTTCCGGGCGTATACCCGATCTACAAAGGTGAGCGCCTGAGTTCCGTCATCACAAGGGCTGGCGGTTTTACTGACAAAGCCTATCCAAAAGCCGCCAAATTTACCCGCGAGACGGTTCGAAAACTCCAGCAGCAGCGCATGGACGAGGCGTTGGACCGTGCACAGGAAGTAGTACTCAACAAGAAGTCTGCCACCATCTCTGCGGCAGCCTCCAAAGAAGAGCTGGATGCAACCAAGGCTTCAATGGACGCATTGGAACGGACAATAAAGATTTTGAAAGAAAAAAAAGCCGAAGGACGGATGATTATTTCCCTGGTAAGCCCTGATAAAATGCTCGGAAAACCTTCAAATGTTGAACTGGCTGGAGGAGACGCCCTCCATGTTCCCTCCAATCCGAATAGTGTCCATGTCCTTGGCAACGTCTACAACCCGACAACATCTCTGTATGAACCATGGCGCAATGTACGCTATTATCTGGACAAAGTCGGTGGCCCAACCAACGAAGGTGACGAAGACGAAATGTATCTGGTTAAGGCGGATGGTACTGTTTTCAGTAAAAACCAGGCCAGTTCCCTGCTGTTTTATAACGGTTTTCTTTCCAGCCCTGTTGAGTCCGGCGATACAATCATTGTTCCCCAGAAAATGGAAAGAACAGCCTGGCTGAGAGACATCAAAGACATCACAACCATTATTTCACAGATTGCCATCTCTGCCGGAACAGTGTTTCTTGGGTTGAGGTAAGTTTTTTAAGCAAAAAGACGCGAAACCGCAAAGCAAACGGGTGAGACAAAAGATTCAAAACCAGGCATTTCTCACGCGGAGACGCAACCAAAAGTAGGTGCCTTTAGGCAAGCCGCAAAGAAAAGCAGAAAACCTGTAGAGTCTGATTTTGATTTACCCATAGAATATTGCCGTTGACTTTCTCCGCGGCTCTGCGGCTTAAGTGAGCAAAGCGAACGAGCGAGAAAACGAAATCAAAACCGTTCAATATCATATTGAACATAATTGCAAAGGATTTGACTAAATGAAAAAAGCACTAATCACCGGCATAACAGGACAGGACGGTTCCTATCTTGCTGAACTGCTGCTGGAAAAAGGCTACGAAGTCCACGGCATCAAACGCCGCTCTTCCCAGTTCAATACGGACCGGATCGACCACCTCTA
The DNA here is from genome assembly GCA_964509295.1 of uncultured Geobacteraceae bacterium. GTDB lineage: Bacteria > Desulfobacterota > Desulfuromonadia > Geobacterales > Pseudopelobacteraceae > JBGSQR01. The sequence goes on from CAZDWS010000001.1 coordinate 122,346, forward strand.
TCAGGATCCACACGACAAAGGTCGCCGCCTTGTTTTGCACTATGGTGACATGACCGACTCCACCAACCTGATCCGTATCATTCAGGCTGTACAGCCCGATGAAATCTACAACCTGGCTGCTCAATCACACGTAGCTGTTTCCTTCGAAACACCGGAATACACCGCCAATGCCGACGCAATCGGGCCACTGCGCATCCTTGAAGCGATCCGTATCCTTGGCCTGGAAAAGAAAACCCGTTTCTACCAGGCATCAACATCTGAGTTATACGGTCTGGTCCAGGAAATACCGCAAAAAGAAACCACACCTTTTTATCCACGCTCACCCTATGCAGTGGCAAAGCTTTACGCCTACTGGATCACCGTCAACTATCGCGAAGCATATGGCATCTACGGATGCAACGGTATCCTGTTCAACCATGAAAGCCCCGTACGTGGTGAAACCTTTGTTACACGCAAAATCACCCGTGCACTATCCAGGATAAAACTTGGACTGCAGGAGTGTCTGTTTCTGGGCAACATGGACTCACTCCGTGACTGGGGACATGCCAAGGACTATGTTGAAATGCAGTGGCTTCTGATGCAGCAGGATGAGCCGGAAGACTGGGTCATTGCAACAGGTATCCAGTACAGTGTGCGTGATTTTGTCAATGCTGCCGCAGAAGAGCTGGGCATGAAAATCACCTGGAGCGGAACCGGCGTAGACGAAATCGGAACAGATATTCATGGGAATGAAATAGTAAAAGTTGATCCCCGTTATTTCAGGCCTACAGAGGTTGAGACTCTTCTAGGTGATGCGACCAAAGCACGAGAAAAACTTGGCTGGACCCCAAAAATCAGTTTCAAGGAACTTGTAGCAGAGATGGTTAGAGAGGATCTTAAAGCTGCCGAGAGAGATGAGTTAGTAAAAAAACACGGCTACAAAGTTTTTGATTATAACGAATAATAACGTAAATATTCATTGTGGGCTAAGTAATCAAATTGCTGATGATTGAAAGTAATTACTAAATATTTATAAAAAAATGTTTACGAATAGTTTTACAGCATTAAAGATATTCGCAGTTTATAGACAACGACTGATCAATGAGTATAAAATTATTTCTATGTCATCTATAATTTTGTACTTATCAGTCTAAGAAAAATGGATATATGCCAATTTTGTCCTGTCTTTAGAAAATTTAGGCAAAAATCTACACTAACGAAAATATTCTATTTTTTCGGAGTAATTTGATGCAGCAAACAGATGCTACTAATCTCAACTCGCAAGCACCCTTAATTGAACCAGATACTAATGCAGAATCTTCTGAAACATCTATTATCGACTTACTCATCATCTTGGTTCGACACAAAAAGATGATCTTTGTTACCACGATCGTGGTTGCAGTAATAAGTGTGTTGTACTCACTAAGTATGCCAAATATTTATACCGCCACCACCTTGCTTCTCGCCACGGATGACGAAAAAAGCGGAATGAGCGCCATGATGGCTCAACTCGGAGGCCTAGCTAGTGTTGCAGGAAGTTCACTTGGCGGGCCAACAAAGACGGAACTTTTTGTCTCCATGCTAAAAAGTGAGACCGTGAAGGATCCAATTATTGATCGCTTTAAACTTCATGATGTGTACAACGCAAAAGTACGAAGTGACCTCTACAATAAACTAAATGGCGTTACAATTATTAACGCAGGGAAAAAAGATGGCATCATTTCGATTGCTGTATCAGACAAGGATCCAAAACTAGCAGCCGAGATGGCTAATGCATATGTGGATGAATTAGGCAGAATCGCAGCAAGACTCAGCATGAACAGCGCTGGCAAAAATCGCCTATTTTTGGAAGAGCGATTAACAACCGCCAAAGCTGACTTAATAAAGGCCGGTGATGAGTTAAAAAACTTTCAAACCAAGAATAAAATGCTGAATGTAGCAGAACAAACCAAGGCATCCATTGAAGGAGTCGCTCAACTCAAAGCGCGACTTGCAATACAAGAGGTCCATCTTTCTGCCATGCAGCGTCAGTTTACCGATTCCACTCAGGAAGTAAAACGGGCCAGGGACACCGTAGAAAACCTGAAGTCACAAATTTTCCGCCTCGAAGGAAGTAGTGGCAACAGCTCTATTCCTTCCGTCGGCTCTGTGCCACAATTGGGGCAGGACTACCTGAGGCTGATGCGCGACTTCAAAATTCAAGAAACCATGGTTGAGTTATTGACCAAGCAATATGAAATGGCGCGACTCTCTGAGTCAAAGGATTTTTCACCTTTTCAGGTTTTGCAGAAAGCCAAGGTACCCGAACGAAAAAGTAAACCATCTCGTAGCAGATTTGTCATACTACTAACACTTACTACTTTTTTTATTACTATTCTTGCCGCATATATCTTAGAGAAAGCTAAACATATGCCTAACGCAGACAAGTTACGTTGGAAAGGACTTCTGACCGATTTACTGCATTGTAGAATGTAAATTTGTTTTAATTGAAGTCACAAATTTTCAATCACCAGGAGCAAAAACCATGTCTATTTTCACACATGAACTATCTGATGTACAAAGCACTAATATCGGATGTGGGACAAAAATATGGCAATTTGTTATTGTATTAAAAAAAGCGGTAATTGGTGAAGACTGCAACATATGTTCGCATTGTTTTATTGAAAATGATGTTGTGATTGGTAATCGAGTTACAGTTAAATGTGGTGTTCAGATTTGGGATGGGGTACGAATTCAGGACGATGTTTTTATTGGATCAAATGTAACCTTTACAAACGACTTGTTTCCGCGAAGCAAGAAACATCCTGAGTGTTTTACACCAATAATTGTTCAATCAGGCGCTTCAATAGGTGCCAATGCAACAATTCTTGCAGGGACGACCATTGGAAGAAATGCAATGATCGGCGCAGGGGCTGTGGTAACAAGAAATGTTCCGCATAACGCTATAGTCGTCGGTAACCCAGCACAGATAACCGGTTATGTATCAACCCAGCAAAAACAACAAAAAACCTTAAGCGATAATAAATTTGGTGTGTTTGGACAATCAGCAGTTTCCGGAGTTCAATTTTTACATTTGCCAGTCATTCCCGACATGCGCGGCAGCCTGTCCTTTGCTGAATACGGCCAGTATCTTCCTTTTATTCCTAAGCGTTTTTTTCTTGTCTACGATGTCCAAAGTCGTGAAGTCAGGGGCGAGCACGCCCATAAGGAATTACATCAGTTTCTTGTTTGTGTTAAAGGCTCCTGTTCTGTCATGGTCGATGATGGGCACAACCGAGAAGAATATGTATTGAATACACCTAGTGCTGCTTTGCTTATACCACCGATGGTTTGGGGGGTTCAATATAAATACACTCCTGATGCCGTACTGATGGTGCTCGCCTCGGATGTCTACAATGCAAATGATTATATACGTGATTACAATGAATTTATCTCTCTGGTGGGTACCCAAATATGATTCCTTTTCTCGACCTCAAATCACCTTACATCGAACTGAAAGAAGAACTTGATGCCGCTTATCGCCGTGTAATGGAGTCAGGATGGTACATTCTTGGCAAAGAAGTAGAGGCGTTTGAATTTGAATTTGCTACTTATTGCGAAGCAAAACATTGCATCGGTGTTGGAAATGGCCTTGAAGCTCTGCACCTGATTATTCTTGCATATGGGATAGGACCTGGAGATGAAGTCATTGTACCCGCAAATACCTATATCGCATCCTGGCTGGCAGTTACTCATGCGGGCGCAATACCCGTCCCAGTTGAACCGATTGAACAAACCTTCAACATTGATCCTGAAAGGATAGAACAAGCAATCACTCCAAAGACAAAAGCAATTATGGTTGTTCATCTTTATGGTCAAACAGTCGATATTGACCCGATTAATGTTATCGCTCTAAAACACGGGCTAAAGGTTATTGAGGATTGTGCCCAGGCACACGGCGCCAAATATAAAGGCCGAAGAGCCGGGAACCTAGGAGATGCTGCAGGATTTAGTTTTTACCCAGGCAAAAATTTGGGTGCGTTCGGTGACGGTGGCGCGGTGACAACCAACGATTTCGAACTTGCAGAGCGAATTCGGTCCTTGCGTAACTATGGCTCTCACATCAAATATCACAATGACGTTGTAGGTTACAATTCACGACTGGATGAACTACAGGCTGCACTATTGCGTGTAAAACTTAGCAGATTGGATGAGTGGAATGAGCGTAGAAGGCTTATTGCTTCTCATTATCTACATGGGTTATCCAGACAACATGATCTTATTTTACCTTATGTGCCTGAGTGGGCCGAGCCTGTTTGGCATCTTTTTGTGGTCCGTCATCTACAACGCGAAACGCTACAAAATGAGCTTACAGAAATAGGGATCGGCACTATGATTCACTATCCGATTCCACCGCATTTGCAACCTGCTTACACGTCCCTAAACTTAAACAAAAGTAGTTTTCCAATTTCTGAACGAATAGCACTTGAAGTTTTAAGCCTGCCGATGGGTGCGCACATTGCAGCCAATGATTTACAATCTGTGATTGATGGAGTTTGCGTTGCTCTTAAATAAGATTAAGTTACGATTATTTCCCCAACTGTTGCGCCTGGCACAAATCCCTCGAATTTTAAAATATAAGCTTTTGTCCAATTGCAAGGTTTTCGGTAAACCAAATTTGCTTCAACCAGCACAATTTGTTGGGAACGGAGAAATTTATTTTGAGGGGATAGTGACCATAGGAGTTTTCCCTTCTCCATACTATTTTTGCGGCTATGCGTATATTGAAGCGAGAAACTTAGGCGCAAAAGTCTCAATTGGTAATGGCACCTATGTGAACAATAATTTTGTCGCCATAAGTGACCACAAGGGTATTACTATTGGTCAAAATGTCTTCATTGGGACGTGCGTCGAGATATTTGATAGTAGTTTCCATGGACTTAATCCAGACCATCGACGTATCAGTTGTCCTGAGGATTCCTTAGAAGTAACAATTAAGGATAATGTTTTCATCGGATCAAATGTAACTATATTGAAGGGAGTAACTATTGGTCACAACTCTGTTATTGCTAATGGTTCACTTGTCACCAAGAGCATTCCCTCTGGGGTAATTGCCGGTGGAATTCCTGCTAAAATCTTAAGAACGTTATAATATTATATCCATATTAGGATTTTGAACTTAATCTGACAATCTATCCATCGGTAAGGTACTCATGAGTTTGACCCAATTGCCACCAACTGCCTCCAGCAGCTACCACAGCATCCTCAAATCTACCTCACTAATCGGCGGTGCATCAGTCTTCAATATCCTAATAAGCATGGTGCGGACCAAGTTTGTAGCCATTCTGCTTGGTCCCTCCGGAGTTGGTCTTCTTGGCATGTACAGCCAAATTATCAATTTAATAACTAGCTTGACCAGTATGGGAATTAGTAATTGTGGTGTACGACAGGTTGCCGAATCCGTTGGTACCGGCGATGACGATAAGATCGCTCGCACCGCCATCACCCTTCGGCGTACATCCTGGCTAACCGGTGGACTGGGACTACTGGTGATGGTTGTCTTTTGTGTACCTCTATCAATAATGACCTTTGGAACCAATGATTACGCTTGGCCAATCGCAATACTTGGCATTACCTTGTTGACTGGAGCCATCGCTGGTGGTCAGTCATGTATCATCAACGGCACCCGTAGAATAGTTGAACTGGCCCAAATTAGCATCATCAGCGCAATCAACGGCACCTTGATCAGTATTCCATGCTTCTATCTGTTGGGACAAGCGGGGATAGTTCCGAGTCTTATTCTTTCTGCATTTGCCACCCTGGTAACATCTTGGTGGTTCGCCCGAAAGGTGCCAGTGAAAATAATTCACTTAAAATGGTGTGACAGCTACAGTGAGTCACGGCAGTTACTTTTGCTTGGTGTTAGTTTCATGGGAGCCGGACTTGTAACTGCACTGTCAGGATATTTAATTCAAATAGTAATGCTAAGGCAGTTCAGCCTTGCTGATGTCGGGATCTATCAAGCGGCCTTCAATCTTTCTGGCATCCTTGTAGGATTTGTGCTTTCAGCCATGGGGGCAGATTATTACCCGCGACTTACCGCCGTTGCTGGCGACAACACAAGTGTCCATCGAATTGTCAACGAACAATCGCAAATATCTGTTTTGCTTTCATTGCCAGGGTTAGCAGCGATGATGATTTTCGCTCCACTAATCATCAAGCTCTTTTATGCTTCTTCATTCGTCACAGCAGTGCCGGTTCTTCGTTGGTGTATTCTGGGAATTCTCGGAAGAGTTTTCTCTTGGCCGCTGGGTTTTGTTATTCTTGCCAAAGGGAAAGGTAAGCTCTTTTTTGTCACCGAAGTTATTGCTTGTGCACTACATTTAACAGCAGTCTTCTTTTTTATTCAAATATGGGGTATCAAAGGGGCCGGCATTGCCTTCATGATGCTGTATGTTGTTCATGCAGGATTAATGCTGTTTGTTATACGCATGATGGTGGGGGCTTCCTGGAATCAACACACACTAAAACTGGCTATTATTGCATCAATTATTATGGCATTGTTGATGCTCAATTGCACTTTTAATAACTTTTTTTATGCTACCTGGGCAATTAACATATTTATCGTTGCTGGGGTAAGTATGTTTTGTTTGAAGCGACTTGAACAACTATCAAATATTAGAATAAGTAAGTTTTTTTACAAGTTTTTAAATTATATCAAACTGCAGCAATAACTTTCCATAACACGAATACATTAGGATTTAGCATATATGATAAATATTGGGCCATTAGTATCAATTATAGTACCGTCTTACAATCATGAACATTTCATAGAACAATGCATCAATAGTATTGTTAACCAAAGTTACAAAAATTATGAACTTATAGTTATTGATGACGGTTCTTCTGATAATAGCCGTACTATTCTTAACACTCTTCAGAAAAAGTATCATTTCACTCTCATATTACAAGACAACATAGGGTTATCACGGACATTAAACAAAGGAATTCAAAATCATGTTAGCGGTAAATACTTTACTTTTTGTGCATCTGATGACTATTGGTTACCAGAAAAGCTCGAAAAACAGGTATTTTTCATGGAGCAAAATCCTGATATCCCGATGTGTTATGGTAAAGCCTATTTAGTTGATAATGCAAATAATGTTATTCAAGAATTAACTACCGCAATCAATAATAATTTAAAAGGTGGATATATATTTAAAGACATAATCCTGATGAACTTTCATCCACCCGTGAACTATCTATTTAGAAGAAGTATTTATGACGAGGTTGGATATTATAAAGAAGATATTTTCACTGAAGATTTATATATGAATTTACGAGTCTCAAATAAATACAAAATTGGTTATATCGACGAATACTTAATTTATTACCGTGTAAACCAAGATCATAAGACTAAACCCCCTACAATAAAGACATCAAACTCACACTTTGAATGTATTAATGGCTATAAAGATTCAGAATTTTACCCCGAAGCGATAAGAAAATGGAATTACAGAAATTTTATTATGTTTTCCGCATATAAAAAACATAAGATTTTAGCTTTTAAAGGTATGCTAAAATCTATTTGTTATGTTTATAAGATGTCATATGTATCGGCTATTGTTCGGTTGTTTTTTTCGTGGAGATAATAACTTATAGTAGCTAATTCACTATATTTGAATTTCCCTTTATTTGACCAATTAAAATCTTATTTACAACATATTTAATTAATTATAACAAAGTCTGTTAAATTGATTAGATGCTGAAATATGCTGAGGCTATAAATGTTTAAAAGTTATTTAAACAGCATGAATTTAACAAATATCTCAATTTTAACCTTTATTTTTTTATTTATTTTTACCCCACGTTTTTATTTACCATTTAGTGTTATTCATTTATTTACAATCATTTCACTATATTTTCTTTTAACTAAATATAGCAATACTTTCTATTTCGTAATGATATTATCGGAAATAAGAGTGTTTTTGATGCTACACCTTGCTCTTATTTCATACACTTTGTTTATAAATTACTTATCTTCCGGCGATTTTTCCAGCACATATTGGGCCACTTCAACTATTTTAGAAGTACTCCCCTGTTCATTATTTCTTTCCATTTTATGCATTAAAAATAATTTTGATAGGTATAAATTTTATGACTTCATATTAATTGTTGGCGTATTACAGGTAATTTGTGTTGTTTTAGCATTTATATTTCCAGAATTAAGGAATTGGATGATTGAAAGCTCTGGAAGTCCAGACCTCTTAGATCTTTATGAACAGATTGGCATATTTAGACTATATGGTTTGACTACTGGTTATACGTTTAGCATGCCACTTTATCTTGGTTTATGTGTAATAATTTCATATGTGTTAGGGGCATATAGATCATATAAATACTTTCTATTAATCCCTTTTTACATATTTGCAATTGCTGTTAACGCAAGAATAGCGCTCGTAAGCTTGTTTATTGCAATGGCTAGCGTATTTTATTTAAAGTTCAAACTTAACCCATATAAACAGTTGGCAACAGTTATTTCCATAATCATTACCGTTTTTATTTTTGCGCAAATTGTTGAATATGAAGCCAGCATTAGTTCAACAAGGAATGGATGGGTCTGGTTTTTTTCCGGTATTCAGGAGGTTACTAGTTTATTTAGCGGTGAACTAATTGAAGGAGGCTTGTCTGATCTTACCGGTAAAATGTGGTTTATGCCACAAGGTATAGACATCTTAATAGGTTCTGGGGAAAACGTTTTTGGTGGAATCAACCGATCATCAGATATAGGATATGTTGTTAATTTGCACTATGGAGGCCTCGTTTTATCTGTTTTATTGTATCTTCCATACTTTTGGCTAATTATTGAATCCTGTAGGTCGGATATAATTGAAAAAAACATACATATATCCATTGCACTTCTTTTGGTTATTGCTAATTTTAAGGGCAACTTGTTTATGCCTAATGAAGTAATTAAAGGTGTTTTACTTTTAATTGTGTTTTCAATCACTTATACACACCATCAATTAAGAAAAACAAGAAAACCCTGACATATTATTAATTTGGGAAACACCTAGTAAACTAAATTTAGTATGAACACAGAAAATGGTTCATTAGAGGACTAAGATGTCTAAAACTAACACTATTTGCGAAAAACTCATCGGGACCTGTGTTCAAGTCAAAACTGATGGAGAGTTAATATTTGTTACAGATTGTCAATACTCATCTGAAACTCAACAGATTGTTATTAGTGCCCTGAACATGGCTCGACTACCTGTCGAAACAATTATTGAATTAAAGTCTACCCAACTTTTATCTATGCGGCAAATTAATCTAGACACCTTTTTAGACCGTCTTTCGAACTGCCCTTTATGCGGACAAACAACTTCTAAGGCCTCAATGTTATTTACAGTCACTCAATTATTTTGGGAAGTTAAGGTTCTTCAGTGCTGTAATTGCAGTTTAGCCTTTAAAGAATACGTACCAAACAGTTTATTGCTTGAACATATTTACGGGACTGGATATGTTCACTTTACTGAACCAGTAAATAATCAAAGAGAAATTGATAAATATCGGCCACGCGTAGAACGCATGGGGCAACCGCATGGGCGGCATCTTGATTATGGGTGTGGAGCTGGGCATCTGGTCGCGTGTGCAATGCAAGCAGGATGGGATAGCTATGGCGCTGATCCTTATCTACCTGATCAGCCAATCCCGGAAAATATGGTTGGGAGACTATTCAGAGTCGATGTATCCGATTCAAATGCAAGATATGAACTGGGCAAATTTGATTGCATAACAATATGGGCTGTATTTGAACACCTTACTAATTTAAGTGAAACTTTAGTTGCACTTGCAGAAATGCTGAACCCTGGTGGACAGTTGATCTTGAATGCTCCCAACTCTAATAGCTTGATTGCCCAAAGATCAGGCTCCAATTGGCGTATTGCTGTATTGCTGGAACATATACAATTTTGTTCGACCAGTTGTGCTCGCTGGATTGCGAGACAGAACAACCTGTCAATACATAAGATACGCTTTGCTGGCTCACCATTTCCTTGTGGCACAGGTCCAACTGATGCAAGAGGTCAAGGAGTAAGTATTCTGCCGACTGAATATGTCACTTTATTTGAAAACGAAAAGAATAATTTTATAATTCCACCAAATACGCATCCTCCAACCTGGATTAAGCGTTTTACATCGTATGTATATCAACACTTTATGTCTAATGGTGGTTCCGGCTTAATTGTCTCAACCGTTCGCAAAGCACTTAATCTGTTGCGGATTGGTGATCATGTTGAAATAGTTTTTATTAAAAATAGCAACTTTGCATCCATCAAAAACAGTTTTGATTGAATATTGATTTTACTTTAGCTTAGCTTTTTCATCCAACTGACACAGATTTGCAAAACAAGAGACCTATGATGACTTATATACAATCGCATAAACTTTATGGTTACCCAGTACTTATGAAGGCAGGATTGGGGAATATGTTATTTACCTGGGCTGATTGTTATCTTTGGTGCAAGGATCACGATGCTGAAATGATTGCCCCCTTCTGGACAAAATTACGTATTGGTCCTTATTTGCGGAGAGAAAAGGATAAACGCTCCTATCAGAGATTATTTAATGCTCAAAACCAGATAAGTGGTTTTAAGCGTCTCCTCTTATTATCTACCACCCAAGCATACAATTACGAACAAATTGACATACAAACTCAATTTGAAAAAGATACGATCATTAAATTTTCCAACATGGAATGTATTGATAGGCTTGTTGGAAGATCTGATGAAGTTAAACAAGCACTTGTCAGAATGACACGTCCAGCATTTTTACCTACTCCGTGTGTAGAACCATTCATAGCGATTCACGTCCGACTAGGAGATTATCCAGTGCCTGATGATGCTTCACCTGAATGGACCTCTCGCTTACCTATTGCATGGTATTCAGCAGCACTCCATCAAGTGCGCAAAACATTGGGAGTTAACCTTAAAGCGGTTGTATTTTCAGACGGCCGCGATTCAGAACTCGCCCCTTTACTAAGCATGCCCAATATAAGCAGATCGATATACAAAGAGGCAATTACAGATATTTTGTCAATAGCACAAGCTTCCGTCATTATTGGCTCATGTTCCACATTTAGCACCTGGGGGGTATATCTAAGCGGCACTGCTTCGACTATATGGCATCGTGGTAGACGCCCTGCAAATATTTTCGATAAAGAGAAATCAGCCGTCTTTGAAGCGGAATGGGGAGTTAATGAACAATTCCCAGAATTGTTTATTGCTAGACTCCAGCAGGCATTATTATGACACAGAATTTATATTGCTTATTATCACCTGAAAACAATATTAATATTGTTTTAAAAAGACTAGCGATTAATTACAAGCAAGTTATAGTCGTAGGTATATTTTGTCACTGACAATCTTATCAGAAAATACTTCGATAAGTAGGTATACAAATTATCCTAAAGTACTTATCTGTTGTATTTCCAGAATTAATAAAAATGATACTTTTAATAATAACCTGCTCTTAAGGAATCTTTTTGCAGAGTGGCCGCGTGAACGCTTGGCTCAAGTTTACAGCGGTGGCGGCAACGGTGATCAAGGGTTTTGTGATCATCAGTACAAGATAGGATCGCATGACCGCCGATTTGGAAGTATCTTCTTAAAACTGAAGGGTGAATACTCTGATTCCTCACACAGCGTTTTTTCTGTTGAGCCCGATGACACAGGATCTAAGCAATCAATATATTCTAGCTTAAAACATAAGGTCGGATGCTTTCTCATAGATTCCGGCATCTACGAACTACTATTCAAAGTGCGTCTATCAAAAGAAATTGTTGACTGGGTTAAGGAATTTGATCCTGATATCATTTTTGCGCAAGGTTACAATCTTACTTTTACTTGGTTACCACTATTACTTAAATGGAAGTTTAATAAACCAATAGCCTTCTATAATTCAGATGACTGGCCATCTTACCTATATACCTATAAAGATGGATTCTGCGCCATTACTTCTCCAATAATGCGTCGAATAGTCAACCATTCGACCCAGCAACTGCTTGCTGCAACTGATTTGCCCTTTTCATTTAATGCTCTGATGGGTGAAGATTATAAACGCCGCTACAGTAAGTCTTTCACAACCCTGAGGCACTGTGATGACCCCGAACGCTTTAGACGGGCTGAACCGATTCGCCTACACCCACTTGGTGTTATTTCAATAATTGCTGCTGGTATTTTCGATGAATCCCGCTGGCCACAACTTCTTGACCTTGACGAAGCATGTCAACGCCTGAATCAAGAAGGCGTCCAAGTACAGACAACTGTTCTTGCTACACGGATCACCGAAACCGGGTACAGTAATGTAAAAAAGTGCAAGTTCGTTGCTTTGAATGATGACCCCGGTCACGAACTATTACCGTCGTATCTCAAAGGCGCTGATCTGCTTTTTCTACCGGAGACCTTCAATTCCGACGATGCACACGGCTATAAATATTCCATTTCAACCAAAGCACATCTCTTCATGTTCAGCCAGCGGCCAATTTTGGTGTACGGCCATCCAGCAAGTGGATTATTGACATCCGCAAGTAATGAAGGATGGGCACACGTTGTGAACAAGAGGAATGTTGATCTACTCGAAGCGGCACTAAGGGAACTAATTGTCGATTCTGATTATCGTAAAAACCTCGTTTCCACAGCTACCTCCATCGTAATGACTAATAATGATTGTAATAGTATCAGGAAGATTTTTCTTAATGGAATGAGATCAATACAGTTCAAACAAAGGGAAACACTATGAATAACAACATCAAAAACTTAGTACGTGACTTGGTACCACCTGCAGCCATTCGGCTTGCTAATTCAATTCTTGATATCATGCGGCCATCATCGTATGAATTTATTGGATATTCGTGGCCGCATGGGATGCCATTAAAAGGATGGCATTCTGTGAAAGTGCAGGAAAATCGACAACAGATTTGGGATACTTTTCTTTCTTCAATGGAAGGAAATGGTTTTCTAGGGCTCAGTGAAAATGCACTGCTCTCTCCTAGGTATGTCAATATCGATCTTCAGAATTTGTATTTGTCATTTGGGTTCATCCTTGGATTGGCATGTCAAAAAAAGCAGAGCGTTACAGTACTAGATTGGGGAGGTGGAGCAGGTAATTACTACGTAATCAGCAGAAAACTATTCCCGAAAATCATCTTTAACTATCATTGCGCAGATCTTCCACCTGCTTGTGTTACAGGACGAAAACTGCTCCCCGAAGTCATTTTTCACGACACCGAAACATGGATGGAAATGCATTTTGATCTGGTATTTTCAAGCGGTTCACTTCAATATTTAGAAGATTGGCGTCCTACGGTAGCTGCTTTGATTGATTCATCAAATCAATATCTTTATATTACCCGAATGCCGTTTGTAAATACTGGAAGATCATTCGTCATGATTCAGCGTGCGGCTTGTTATGGAACCGAATATCTGGGATGGGTTTTAAATCGACAAGAGTTCATCCAGTTTGTTGAGCAACAGGGAATGAAATTGATCAGACAATTTGTAAATCACGCCGGTCCACGGATAAAAGGAGCACCTGAGCAAAATCTGTATATGGGGTTTCTCTTTGAAAAATAAATATCGCAGCATAGCCGATGGGCCTCAATTACGAGTAGCTTTTTTTCAACGCATATTCGCCCATTATCAGGCTGGTCTGGTGAAAGAGTTGGCAAAAAATTCGACACATAAGTACTGTTTTTTTAGTGATGATCACGACCCAATGAATAGTGGTATTGAACTAATACCGGAGGAATTATGCACACAAGCTGGGATTAGCCTGTGCAGGACGATTCCCTTGGGTAAATTTGTAGCTTTTCAGTGGCAGGCTGTACGGGAAGCACTTTTTGGAGATTTTGACGCGTACATACTGGAAGGTGGTTATGCTATCATAACCAACTGGCTGGCAATTCCGATCGCAAGACTACGTGGAAAACGCGTCCTGCTTTATACCCATGGATGGCTTCGTCGTGAATCCGGTTTTAAGGCTTTGCTTCGCAATTGTTTTTATCGATTATCAGATGGGTTGTTACTTTACGGAAAGCGATCCCGGCGGATTGGCTTAGAATTAGGCTTTCCAGCTGAACAGTTATATGTGGTCAACAATAGTCTCGATCTTGACAAGATAGACTTTTTTCGCAAATCTGTTTCAGAAGAAACGTGTATCAAATTCAGAGATGACTGGTTTCATGCAAACGCACAGAATCCAATAATTGTTAGTGTCGGTCGCTTAACAAGTGTCAAGGGCTTCCCATTGCTTCTGGATGCCGTAGCAATGTTGAAAAGTCATGGATTAGAAATTAATATTTTGCTTGTCGGAGAAGGTTCAGAAGGTTCTTTGCTCAAAAAAAAGGCGGACGATCTTGGAGTGAGCTTGACCCTTCCAGGTGCCAGATATGATGAGGAGTTTTTGAGTGTATGTTTTTCAGCAGCCGATATTACCGTAATTCCCGGTGCCGCAGGCTTAACTGTTATACATAGCCTCTCATATGGAACACCTGTCATAACTAATAATTGTTCCGATAAACAAATGCCCGAGTCAGAGGCCGTCTATGAAGGTATAAATGGCGCAATATTCCACTATGGAGAAGCAGAATCCTTGGCTCGTTGCATCGAAGTGGTGTTACATGAACTTCCACGAAGCACAATGGTCGCCAACCAATGTAGATCGATTGTTGATGCTGAATATACACCATCTCGGATGCGCATGATTTTTGACACTGCTATAAGCGGTAAGCCAGCGGCGAGTTAATAAGTGGGTAAGGATGACTTTAAAAACAGAAACAAGTTTAATTACCGGCGGTGTTGTTGGATATGTAAGTTCTAACTTGGTACGACAACTTTTCAATATGTTCCAATGTACTAGACGAACAACAAACACAAATCAGATAGAAAAGTAAATTTTTCCAAAACCATTATAAGTGAGTGACATAAATGTTTCATTTTTGTACATATTTTGACATTAATTATCTAGCTCGTGGTTTATGTTTGCTTGATTCGCTTGAACGGCACTGTTCGGAATTCACTCTCACTATCCTCTGCCTTGATGAACCGTGCCTAGAACAGATAAGGGAATTGAGGCGGGACAATATTTTCCCAGTAAGCTTATCAGAACTTGAAACTGCCAATCCTGATTTGTTGGAGGTTAAGGCTGAGCGAAACACACTTGAATATTACTATACCTGCGGCCCATCATTTATCAGATATGTCCTCAACATCAATCCTGATATTGACTTAATAACCTACCTTGATGCCGATATGTATTTTTACAGCAACCCTCAACCGCTTTTTGATTTATTCAATGGCCACTCCATTGGGGTCGTAGGGCATAATCTTCCAGAATTTCGCCGATCATACAAAACCGGCCTTTTTAACGTCGGATGGATTAGTTTTCGTCGTGATGACGATGGAATGGCCTGTCTATACCACTGGCAATCCCAGTGCATTGACTGGTGTTACGAACGATATGAAGATGGTAAGTACTGTGACCAGCTTTATCTTGATGAATGGCCTAAATTATATACTGGATTTTACGAGTTCACTCATCATGGGGCAAATGTGGCTTCATGGAACGTCGGTGATTACCGTTTTTCGTTACGCAATAGCCAGGTCTTTGTGGATGACGATCCGCTCGTGTTTTATCATTTCCATGGGTTCAAAAAAATTGCACCAAATATTTACAACACCAATTTGTTTCTAAATTTAAAGCCACCACACGCTGTCTTAAAGCGTCATGTCTTTACTGAATATATTGAGAAGTTGGAATCCAATTCGGCAGGCCTAAATCCTACTTCCAGTATAAGGAACTACCGTCCCAAATTTCATTATCTCAAATTGATTTATCGGTATGCTGTAGGATTTTTATTTCGCCAATATATTTTTGTTTATCGAGGCCGTGTTTTATAAGCAATTTAAGGTCACTTTTATAGATAATTTTTGAGTCATTACTAGATCAGTATTAATCTGACTATTTTGAGGCCACTGAGCACGGCTTGTTGTTATAGCACCTTAAAAACAACGTTTATGGTGGAGTTCGACTTGTGTTAAGTGTTTTATTTAATAAAATTATTCTATGCGGGCTAGTATTATTCTATAGCCTGACTGGCCCAGTACACTCATGTAATTCTAAAATCAACCTGGCTCTTGGCAAGCCATATTCCGTTTCACTACCACCAAGTTATGCGCTTTCAGCTCCACCGACTGATCGGGCTTCACTTACCGACGGTATTTACACTTCCGGCTACTTCTGGACACAAAAAACCACTGTAGGCTGGCTTCCAGTAAAATCAGTCGAAATCATGATTGATCTGGAAAAAGTTTCAATTATAGGTAGTATTTCTTTCAGCACAGCACGGGGAGAAAGTGCTGGAGTAAAATACCCGGTTCACATTTCTGCTTTTATTGGTCCCGACAAAGATCATTTTAGTTATGTTGGGGATGTAGCTGATACTCCAGATAACAAGCCAGGCTCGTATCAAACCAAACGATTCGTGTTGGAAGATGTTGGTGTAAAAGGGCGGTACGTCCTCTTGGTAATCCAGGCTTCAGAGAACAACAGTATTTTTTGTGATGAAATCGAAGTGCTGTTGGGGAACTACGACAAGGGTAACTTTGGAAACCTAGCCATTGAAGCTGCTAGGAATCTGTCAGAACAGACAAAAAGAATCGATATTGGAAAAGTTCTTCTGTCCAGTTTGGCCAAAAAACTTTCATCAATAATTGATTATGATACATTACTGAAAGAGCGTTTTGCAATGCTTATACATCGTATAACTACACTGCAAACCAGAACAGATGCCGAAACACTGGAAACAGATATTCTGAAATTTCGTGGAGAATGGCTACGCACCCAATTTCCAAATGAGCAATTCCTACTTGAACCAATCGGGCCATGGACTTCATTGTCTCCCATTATGCCGCCATCTGGTGTTCCTCTGCGCATGCTATCAATGGTTATGCCGCAGGGTGGATACAGCCATGCTGCATTTTTAATAACTAATTTGATGCCAGAAGCCCATCAAATTGACCTTTCAATTGTGAAGCCTGCAACAGGTGCACCGAAAATCCTCTTATTTCATATACCATTCGTGCAAAGCGCAGCAATGGAGTATGTTGCTGATCCGCTTGTCCCGATTAGAGGACCTTTGATTCTACGTTCTGGAGAATCAAGAATGTTTTTTTTAAGTACTGTTGGTGAAAACACCGGGAATTGGAAGGGAACTGTTAATGTAACAAGTGACAATTCTTTCCGCAAAGTTGTTCCTGTTGAAATGTCTGTCTTACGAACTAAGCTAACAAAAGATTTTACCCTCAATGCAGTAAACTGGGGTTACCTAGATTTCAATCTTATCAAGAGCATAAAGTCATTGGCTACAAATGATCTTTTGAGTCATCATACCAATGTGCTTGTTGTACCTCTAACATATTTACCAGGGGCAAATCAGGTAATGCCTGTAGATTTATCACGACTTGGTTCATATCTAAAGCAGCACAAGGGAGTCACAAAGTTGTTGTTTGATACTGGCCTTGGTGATGCAAAGCATAAAACCGTGACTGCTAAAGATTCTTTTATGAGTAAACAATGGCAGGAAAATTTCAAACGATGGTATGAGAACGCAGCAAGAGTTGCTGCAGCTGCGGGGTTCACGTCACAGCAAATCTATCTCTATCCATACGATGAAATGGATGGACAGCAAGTTGATGATTTCATTAAATTATCAACCTGGGCAAAAAAGGAAATCCCCGGCATCCAGTTTTATGCGACAATAAACAACAAGAGGTCCCTGAAGTCTTTGCCTTATCTTGATGTGGCACAGATCGCAAATAATTCAGAAGTATTGGCGGCACTTGGAGAAACAAAAGCCGAAATTTGGATTTATGACAGTAAGTCGCCGGCTAAATCACAGTCGCCCTATTCTTATTACCGACTAATGGCGTGGAAAGCTTTTTTGAAGGGTTATAAGGGCATCGGATTCTGGGCGTATGCAGATACAGGGTGGGGCGATAACACCGGCACGGCATGGGATGACTTCGACGGTGTGAATCCTGATTATGCAGTAATTTATGAGGGAGAGGGAAATACGATCATTTCCAGCCGCCGTTGGGAAGGCTGGCGCATGGGGATCGAGGATTACGAACTGCTGACAATGTATGCCAAGGACAATGGTGAGACGGCTGCAAAGGCACTGGCTAAAAGTGTACTTGACGCCTCTTTGGATTCTACAAAGGCGGATGAAGTTAGGCAAAAAATACTTCTGGGACTGTCCAGATGAATACAATTTGGAGTATGAATTTCGAATTAGTGCATGTGGAGGCATTATGTTTTCAGGTAAAACCCTACTCATCACCGGTGGAACCGGTTCCTTCGGAAACGCCGTCTTGCGTCGCTTCCTTAATACAGACATCAAGGAGATCCGTGTCTTTAGTCGTGATGAAAAAAAACAGGAAGATATGCGCATTGAGCTTAAAAACGACAAGGTCAAGTTCTACATAGGTGACGTGCGAGCCTACGACAGCATCCATGCTGCCCTGGACGGGGTTGATTTCATCTTCCATGCCGCCGCCCTCAAGCAGGTCCCTTCATGTGAATTCTATCCAATGGAGGCAGTCCGCACCAATGTTCTTGGTACAGAAAATGTCCTTAATGCGGCATTGGCCAACAACGTTAAAAAGGTGATTACGTTAAGCACCGATAAAGCGGTGTATCCGATCAATGCCATGGGTATCTCTAAGGCCATGATGGAAAAATTGATGGTTGCCAAAGCCCGAACCACCAGCGAACGGAAAACGATTTTTTCCGGTACCCGCTATGGTAACGTCATGGCCTCGCGCGGTTCGGTTATCCCCTTGTTCATCAAACAGATTCACGATGGGAAACCGCTCACAATTACTGATCCGAACATGACCCGCTTCCTGATGTCTCTCGATGACGCCGTGGATCTAGTACTCTACGCCTTCACCAATGCCCGACAGGGGGATATATTCGTGCAGAAGGCGCCAGCATCAACAATCCTGGATCTGGCCGTTGCCGTCAAAGAGCTTTTTAATGCCGAAAATGAAATCAAAATCATCGGCACACGCCATGGAGAAAAACTGTACGAGACGCTGCTGACACGAGAAGAGTTGGCTAAGGCTGAGGACATGGGAGATTACTACCGAATCCTACCGGACGACCGTGACTTGAACTATGGCAAGTATTTCACTGAGGGGGAAGAACAGATATCTCATCTTGAAGATTACAACTCTCATAATACGCAACGACTGACAGTCGCAGAGATCAAGGAAAAATTATTGAAGCTTGATTACATAAAGGAAGAGCTTGGAGTTTAGAGAATGGAACGTGGAGATATTTAGCTCTATGCTCCCTGCTCTTTTTAAATTTCGGAGAATCACATGAAAACAGTTTTGATAACCGGTGCTAACGGATTTGTTGGTAGGAATTTGACCGTATCGCTTGCTCAGCGCAAGGATATAAAGACAACCTGCTTTGACACTGACAACAATCCAGCCACCCTGCCCTCCTTGATACTGGAAGCGGATTTCATCTTCCACCTTGCTGGTGTCAACCGTCCGCAGAATGTTGAAGAGTTTGTTACCGGGAATACCGGTTTGACTCAAAACCTGATTTCCATCCTTAAAGAGCATGGCAAGAAAACACCACTCCTGATTTCCTCTTCCACACAGGCTGCTCAGGACAACCCCTACGGTGTCAGTAAACGCGCAGCCGAGGAGTCAGTATTTACCTATGGCCGACAAACAGGCGCTCCTGTATATGTGTATCGTTTGCCGAATGTTTTCGGCAAGTGGTGCCGCCCCAACTACAACAGCGCTGTAGCCACCTTCTGCAACAATATCGCACACGAACTGCCGATTCAGATCAATGATCCGAATGTTGTGATGAACCTGGTATATATCGACGATGTGGTGAGTTCGTTCATTGCAGCCATGGACAGCAGCGTAGCAACGAAGGATTACTTCTGTCAGGTGCAGCCTGTCCATTCGTTGAGTCTTGGCGAGATCGCAGCATTGATCAGCTCTTTCAGGGAGAGCCGCGAAGACAGAAACATTCCTAATATGTCTGATCCGTTTACCAAAAAGCTCTACAGTACGTACCTGAGTTATCTTCCTGTTGACCAGTTCAACTATCCCCTGAAAATGAACGTGGATGAGCGGGGGTCATTTACCGAGTTCATCAAGACCATCGACCGGGGACAAGTTTCAGTAAACATATCCAAACCGGGTATCACCAAAGGAAACCACTGGCATCACTCTAAGAATGAAAAGTTTCTGGTAGTCAGTGGGCATGGCGTGATTCGCTTTCGGAAGGTGAAAGATGATGAAATTATAGAGTATCGGGTGTCCGGAGAAAAGCTGGAGGTAGTTGATATACCCACCGGATACACCCACAACCTCACCAATACAGGCGATACTGACATGGTCACAGTCATGTGGTGCAATGAGATGTTTGATCCGGAAAAGCCGGATACGTTCTTTGACCCGGTAGATCAACAGCATTGATACTCATACGGAGCATAGAAGGCAAGATGAACGTCAAAAACAAGAGGTTTTGCTGACCCAAAGCCATTGGGTTTTTAATCTTAGTACTCTTAGTGGCTTTGTGCCTCCTAGTGAATAAGAATTAAAGTTTTGTTTGGAGCATCTATGAAAAAATTGAAAGTTGTAACAGTTGTCGGAACCAGGCCGGAAATCATCCGCCTCTCCCGCGTACTCCCCAAGCTGGATCAGTACATGGATCATATTCTTATCCATACCGGTCAGAACTATGACTACGAACTGAATGAGATATTCTTCAAAGATCTGGATATCCGCAAACCGGATTATTTTTTGGATGCAGCCGGAGCTACCGCAGCCGAAACCATTGGGCAGATGATCATCAAGGTTGATCCGTTGCTGGCAGAGATTCAACCGGATGCTTTACTGGTTCTGGGCGATACCAATAGCTGCTTGGCAGCTATCCCTGCAAAACGTCGTAAAATTCCGATTTTCCACATGGAGGCCGGCAATCGCTGCTTCGACCAGCGAGTACCGGAGGAGACCAATCGGAAGATTGTGGATCATACCAGCGACATAAACCTGACCTATAGCGATATTGCCAGAGAATACCTGTTACGGGAGGGACTCCCGCCGGATAGGGTTATCAAGACCGGTTCCCCCATGTTCGAGGTTCTGAACCACTACCTTCCAAAAATCGAAGCATCTTCTGTTCTTGCAATGCTGGGGCTAGAAGAGCAGGACTATTTCGTGGTAAGTGCACACCGCGAGGAAAATGTGGATTCGGAGGTCAACTTTCGTAAGCTGGTCGCAATCCTAAATGGTCTGGCCGAAACTTATGGTAAACGGGTGATCGTTTCTACCCATCCCCGAACACGCAAACGGGTGGAAAACCTGGGTGTCCGTTTTCACGAAAAGGTCGAACTGCTGAAGCCGCTCAGCTTGACCGACTATGTGCACCTCCAGATGCATGCTCATGCAGTCCTCTCCGACAGCGGCACGATCAACGAGGAGTCGTCTATCCTCAACTTTCCTGCACTGAACCTGCGTGAGGCACATGAGCGGCCGGAAGGAATGGAAGAGGCATCAGTCATGATGACCGGACTGGAGTTGGATCGGGTGCATCAGGGATTAGCAATCCTGGCAGATCAGAAACGCGAGGGAGAAAGAACCCTGCGACAGGTGTCTGATTATTCCATGCCGAACGTTTCGGAGAAGGTGGCTAGAATCATCCTTAGTTATACCGATTATGTTAACCGGGTTGTATGGAAGAAGCTGGTTTAAATGAATCTTTTGATTGTTAGCCAGTATTTCTGGCCTGAGAACTTTAGAATTAACGACTTGGCTGCTGGACTTGTTGAACGCGGCCATGAGGTTTCCGTTCTTACTGGAATTCCAAACTATCCTCAAGGACGTTTTTTTGCTGGATACGGGTACTTCAAAAGACATCGAGAAATATACAAAGGTGTCCGCATCATCCGAGTGCCACTTATTGCAAGAGGCAATGGAAATGGAAAACGGCTCGCCCTGAACTATCTCTCCTTTGCTGTTATTGCAAGTATTTGTTCACCATTTTTCTGTAACGGAAAATTTGACTTGATTTTTGTCTTCGAACCATCCCCGATTACTGTTGGCTTACCTGCTATTTTCTTGAAACATCTAAAATCTATCCCCATTTTCTTCTGGGTTCAGGACCTTTGGCCGGAAAGCCTTTCAGCAACTGGCGCCGTTCGTTCTCCGTTAATATTAAAACTGGTAAAAAAACTTGTTTGTTTCATCTACCAAAGATGCGACAAGATATTAACAACATCACAGGCTTACTTTCCATCAATAATAAGCCTTGGAATCCATTCAAAAAAACTTATATATTTTCCCCAGTGTGTTGAGGAACTTTATCAGCCAGTAAAAATTGATCCCAGCTCAACTGAACAAACTCTTATTCCAGAAGGATTTCGAGTTATGTTTGCCGGGAATATCGGTACAGCACAGTCATTCGAAACAATAATTGGTGCTGCAAATGAACTCCGTTCGTACACTAACATTCAATGGGTTATAATCGGTGATGGTCGAAAACGTGCTTGGGTAGAAACGGAAGTTAAACGATTAAAACTGACTAAAACTGTGCACCTTCTGGGTAGTTATCCGGTTGAAATGATGCCCCGTTTTTTTGCTTTAGCCGATGCACTTTTGGTAACACTTAAGAATGAACCCATATTTTCTCTTACAATTCCAGGCAAGGTTCAATCATACCTTGCATGCGGAAAACCAATAATCGCTGCCCTTGAAGGTGAGGGAAGTCGACTGGTCAGGGAGGCAAATGCTGGTTTGACGTGTCCTGCAGAAAATCCCCTTGCCCTAGCAGAGACTGTTTTGTCCATGTATCATCTGCCACTTGCACAGCGTGAAAAGTTGGGCCAATGCGGGTATCAGTACCATAAAGCAAATTTCGCCCGAGATATTCTTCTTACTAAGCTTGAAAACTGGATGTACGAAGCGACTGAAGTAACCAGAAATGAGGTATGATTTAATGAAACCAATATTTTCGTCTGAGCATAGAGTTTTAGTTACCGGTTCAACGGGATTTGTTGGAATTCCTCTTTGTACTAGGCTTCAGAAAGATCAATATATAGTACGCGGCTGTGTACGGAGAGCCGAATTCCAATCTAAACTGCCTGACGGTATGCAGGCACCTCTAATTGAATCCATTGATCCTGACACTGATTGGTCAAATGCACTATCAGGTGTCAACACAGTTATCCATCTGGCAGCACGTGTACACATAATGAATGATAAATCCGCAGACCCTCTCACTGCCTATCGACTTGTTAATGTTGAGGGGACAGAAAATTTGGCACTTCAGGCGGCAGCAAACGGAGTTCAGCGTCTTATATTTCTCAGCACTGTTAAAGTCCATGGTGAAGAAACTGCAGTACCTTACACGGAACAAAATCTGCCAGCGCCGCAAGATCCTTACGGAATCAGTAAATTAGAAGCAGAGGTCGTTCTCCGTAAAATTGCTGTAAAATATGGACTTGAAGTAGTTATCCTCCGACCGCCTCTAGTCTATGGCCCAGGCGTTAAGGCAAACTTTTTACAACTATTCAGAATGGTTACACTAGGAGTACCCCTTCCATTAGCAAGCATCACCAATTTACGCAGCTTAGTCTATCTAGGCAACCTTATTGATGCAATTGTCGCCTGTATTACAAATAAAAATGCTTCAGGAAAGACATTTCTAGTTAGTGATGGATTTGACGTTTCCACGCCGGAGCTTATTCGCCAAGTTGCAATTGCTCTTGATTGCCCAATTCGGCTTATCCCATTCCACCCATCCATCTTGCGAATCGTAGGCAAACTCGCTGGTAAAACAAATTCTGTAGAACGCTTACTCGGTTCTTTGGTAGTAGACTCTAGCAAAATCCAGAGAGAGTTAAGTTGGAAACCTCCTTTTACTTTAGAAGAAGGATTGCTGATAACAGCAAATTGGTTTAAGACTCAATTTAATTGATATTTGTTGACAAGTTTTACAGGAGAGTTATCTATTATGATTCTGGACAAAATTTTATGCTGAAACGCATTTTTGATTTTACTATGACAATAATTGCCCTTCTTTTACTTGGCCTACCGATGCTACTGGTCGCCTTGCTTGTAAGATTAACGTCACAAGGGCCCATTTTTTACTGGTCTGACCGGGTTGGGCGTAACAATTTAATATTTAAAATGCCAAAGTTTCGCACCATGCGCACTGATACTCCGGCCGTCGCAACCCATTTACTGGGTGATCCTGACCGTTGGGTAACTCCAGTCGGCAGATTTCTTCGTAAAACCAGTCTTGATGAACTACCACAGTTATTCTGTATACTAAAAGGCGACATGAGCATCGTTGGCCCAAGGCCCGCACTGTTTAACCAAAATGATCTGATTGAATTACGAACTAAAACTGGAGTTCATCTTCTTATCCCTGGCCTTACTGGCTGGGCACAAATCAACGGACGAGATGAGTTACCAATTCCTGCCAAAGTTAAGTTTGATGAGTACTACCTGAAAAATTGCTCATTTATCTTGGATTTACAAATTATTTTTCGAACTTTTATTAAAGTTGTAAAAAGTGAAGGAGTCAAACATTGATCATCTAACTTTTTCAGGCAAAGGTATGTTCCATTATATAATTTTTCTTAGAGCCCGGAAAAGCAGTTGACAATGCAAACTGATTTCAAATCAACGACACGCAAAAAACGTGAATTTATCAAAGATCTTAAGCTGTCAAGGCGTTGTACAACTAATTATCCCGAACAGTAGTGACAATTTCTATTCAAAATTCAGCAAAGTGATTGTTAGATTATATCTGGAGGATGGCCGTGAAATTTGTAGTACTTTCCTGGCTAAACATTTGATTTTACTTTTGCAGGAGACTTGAGTGTGCTATTTGTGACTTATGCTGTAGGGATACAAAATACAATATAGTCGGTCTTTGTTATAAAATTTAATTATCGAGGCAAGATTTAATCGCAATAATGTTTTTGTTTAGTTCAACACGCTTGACAAATGGAACAGCATCAATAGATATTTAATACATAGCTTTATCCATGGAGTAGTAATGAAAATTACCCAAACAATAAAATTATCAATTCTATTTTTACTAATTTCTCCTTCTTTTTCTCACGCATATACCGATCCCGGTTCAGGGTTGTTATTATGGCAAATACTGGGATCCTTCTTCATTGGTCTACTTTTCTATTTCAGACGAATCATCAACTTTATCAAAGCACTGTTGCACAAAAAATGATCAGTGCTAAACATACGGCATCATTACGTGATCCAGCCGGATACCTTGTTAAGTGCGAAAATCAACTCATTCGTGTAATTAAACCTGAATTTGCAAACGAATATCGGAAGCTTCTTACTGGATCGTGGCTAAATGATCAATGTCAAGCTGGAACAATTGCCGCTTTTCGTTTTTTAAGCACTGATGAAGCCGTTAGCCTTGTAGGCATAGAAGCAGCTAACTGCCTTTGTTTGGATCACACTATAATAAGTTTTCCATCTTATCCTTCAGAGTGGCCATTAGAAATGCTTTGCGCAGCGGCCGAGCTCACTCTTAATCTTTGTGTCCTGTCACTTCGACAAGGAATTGGACTAAAGGATGCCACTCCATTTAATATTCTTTTTCAAGGGACATCGCCCATTTTTATTGATTTGCTATCATTTCAACCGCGCGACTTGCATGATCCAACCTGGCTGGCGCATGGCCAGTTTGTAAGAAATTTTTTATTTCCTACTATATTGGACTCTAGGTATGGGATGTCCTGCCATAAACACTTTCTTACCCGGCGTGATGGAATCGAACCAGAAGAGGTTTATCGTTTGTTGAGTCCCCTTGCGCGTTTATCTTCGCCGTTTTTGGGAAATGTAACAATGCCAATACTTTTTTCAGCATTAGCAGATCGTCAATTTGGTAAGTTATATACTCCTAAAAGACTATCTAACGCTGATCAAGTAGAGTTCATTCTGCAATCTCTTTTTGCACGAATAGCAAATACCATTCAATCATCATTCCAACGTAAACATCCTAAAAGCATCTGGAGCTCATACAATGATACCTGTACTTATACTTCTGATGATGCTTCGCTTAAAACAGCCTTTGTGGAGCAGTTTTTTAAAGAATCACGCCCCAAGAGGGTATTAGATATTGGCTGCAACACCGGTCAATTCTCCTTTCTTGCAGCTAGTTATGGTGCAAATGTAGTTGCAACTGATCTTGACCCCGAAGTTGTAGGTAGTCTTTGGCAGCATGCTAAGAAAGAAAAGGCTAATATCCTTCCTTTGGTTGTTAATATTGCATGGCCGACACCGGCACTTGGCTGGCGCAACCGCGAAACACTTTCTTTTCTTGAGCGAGCTGAAGGATATTTTGATGTGGTTTTGATGCTCGCGGTTTGCCATCATCTATTAGTAACAGATCAGATACCGCTTGATGAAATTATAACTCTAGCATCCAAGCTGACCAAAAAATGGTTACTTATTGAATATGTAGGACCAGAGGATCTTCAATTTAAACGCTTAGTGCGAGGACGCGATGCTCTTTATTCTTGGTTTAATAGAGATGTTTTCGAAAGAGAGCTTGGCAAACATTTTGAAATAATTCGCCAGATCAAAGTGACAAACGAAGGTCGATGGTTATACCTTGCAAAGTTAAGTGATCATGAATAAATATTTTATTTTACTATTCATGTTTAAAAAAAATGTACTGCTCGTGGTTGCAGCACTTACGCCATTACTATTCATCGTCGCTCAAAATCAACATATTTACTTAATACCACAAATCATTGCTTCTATTATTTTTGTAACGATATTCTGTATTATATTCCTAGAAGTTTGTTCTCTCGTAAATTTATTCAAATTTAGAAATACCGCTATTGAAAACAATACACCTATAAAACGTCAAGTTGTACTAAACACACTTACTATACCATTAATATTGTTAACTTTCCTTATTTTATTATTCGGTATTTTGTTGATAACAGGTAATTTGGTGCCTGCGAAATATCCTTTTTCGATCGTATGCTTTTATGCACTAATTCTTTTTACATTCGGTCTTTTATACTCTGCAGTAAATGCACGTATTTTTGGAATCATGCTTTATTCGTTTATCTTTATTTCACTGGTTCACTTAAGCTTAAGTATTTTGCGGGACTCTTTTGAATTATCTGACATTAGCAGTACACCTACTACAATTGAGAAAGTACAGTTCACCACCAGACCAAATATTTACCTTTTTTTACTTGAATCTTTTCATTCTCGGGACGTTCTTAAAAAAGTGTATGATATTGATACATTGCAGTTTTCCAATAAGTTGGTGGCTGAAGGCTATTCATTATATGACCCAGTCTATGCAAATTACTATGCTACACTTTTTTCCACAGCATCACTTTTTCGTATGGATCACTCCTTTTACGCTGAAGATCGAGGCAAGATTGACATAAATATAAAGACATCCAAACTCATTTCAGGCGGACCGGGCAACAATGCGCTAGATATCCTTAAAATCAACGGATATTCAGTAGCATATATCCATTCTATTAATGGCATATATCGTTATAAGAACAGTAAAATAGACTATACCAACCTTAATTTCCCTTTTGGTGGTTTATTTAAGCCTATATATGATATTGAAGCTCTGATGATTCAATTAATTAGGCCGATGTTTAGACTTAATAATAATTTTAGAGAATGGGTACGCACTGTCTTTATTCAACAACCCAGGGTAGCTAACTTGAAGTCAAGTTCTTTAGAAAAAACAAGCGATGCACGCTTACACGAACTAATGACTCATATTATTAAATCAAGCAAAACCAGTCAACCCGTTTTTAGGTTTATTTATTGGATTGGAGCGGCACATACGGATAGCAGAATTGGAAGCATCAGCGACCAAAAGATTAAATTGGAATATGCTGCTTCATGGAAATTAGAGTACCGTGATATTGTGCAAAAAGCTGAGGTTGAAATTTTAGATGTGGTACAAAATATAGAAAAATACGATCCAGGGGCACTCGTAATTTTAATTGGTGACCATGGTGCTTGGCTCAAAGGACGTATGATCGAGGACAAAAACAAAAACAGCACCAGCTTGGATGAACTAAAAGCATATGCTGCGGAGTTTGGTTTTTCTCTTGCTGACTTGACTAAAGATGTTTCTTCTGTTTTTCTTGCTATTAAATGGCCAAAAGGTGTCAATGTGCCCGTAGGTCAGCCGGTTTCCCATGTAAACCTTTTTCGGCTCATTTTCAGCGCACTGTCAAACGATGAAACTTTTATGCTCGATGCTGTACCGAATACGTCATATTTTTTGGTTCCTGGTCTCAAGCCAAGGGTTTACAACACTGTAAGAGAGGGTGTTGTTCTTGATGATTGGCAATTGTTCGAAAAGTCTACGAAGACTCAAAACTGATTGGAACTAGTGATTCAAAGTGCACGTTCAACACCCACCATGTTATCACTTTTTTATCAACAATAAAGGTAGTTGTTGGATATTCATAATTTTGTGTATTCTTAGTAACGCCAATATTTGCGAATTAAAATACACATTACTATTACTACAGAACAATAATAAAGCCCCTGGCAACTCGTACCTGGGGCTTTATTATTTACATAAAGCTATAAAAATAATACTAATTATCGTTATTGAAACGTTACCGACATGCTATTAGGGCTATACGGGCTATCACCCGCAGCATTACTGGCCTTTACAACCCAACCACTTGTGATGCCAACTTGAAGTGGAGTTGCAAGTGTTACTGAACATGTCCCGATTCCCAAAGGGCAACTTGCGGCTGCAGCAGTGACAGTAGTGAAGCCGTTATTATCTGTATATATTGTGTAGTTTGTCGCATTGGCAACAGCATTCCAAGTATAAGTTGGGGTTGCAGTTAATACAGTACCACTAGGCCCAACCAAAGTTGGTGCAGAAGGTGGCGCCCCAAGTGTAACTGACATACTATTAGAGCTATATGGACCATCACCAGAAGCGTTACTTGCCTTTACAACCCAACCACTTCTGACCCCAACTTGGAGAGGAGTTGCAAGTGTCACTGAACATGTCCCGATTCCCGAAGGGCAACCGGCGGCGGCAGCAGTGACAGAGGTAAAGCCGTTATTATCTGTATAGATTGTGTAGTTTGTCGCATTGGCAACAGCATTCCAAGTATAAGTTGGAGTGGTAGTTACCACAATGCCATTTGGCCCAACCAGTGTCGGTGCTACTGGCAGTGCCTCTATCACCGTGACTGTCACTGTCGCAACATTGGATGTTAATGGAGTTGAAGCATTATCTTTCACAGTGTAGTTGAAGGCATAATACCCTGTAGTTGTTGGTGCAGTGTAGGTAACCGTACCGTCAGGGTTAGCAGCAGCTAAACCGCCAGTTGCTGCATTTACAGAGATCGACGTCGGGTTGATAGTGCTGGTCGCAGAGGTGTCGTTGGAAAGAACGTCAATAACAGCCGTTGTACCTGCTGGGATTGTTGCAATATCGAAGTTGGCCACAACGGAAGCGGGTACCGGAATGCCTACGCTTACTTGGGCAGTTGCAGACCCGAGTTTGGCAGATTTAACCGTTACATTTAATGAGGGGATATTGTAAGTGTTCGCGCCAATAGGCTTAGGTAATGCAACTGTAAGTTGCCCATTTACAAGCGTTCCTAATAGTACTTCTGTACCTGCGATGTAAGCTTTAAGCTCAGGAGGATTAACTAAGTCAGAAGAAGAAGCAACTATTGAAACATTACCAGTCAGTGGATTATATGTAGCACTGGAAATAATAACATCATCCACCAGAGGAACATTACTTATGATTGTTTGCGGTGTATCTGCCGTATTCGTCATTGTGACCGTAGCTGGTAAAGAACCAGGGGGCGCAAACAAACCGCTGGCAGCAAAGAACTTGCCATCAGCCGGGCTATTTGTTGCAAGAATTTGTGTTGGAATACCCACGCCGCTTAACTGCAATGCAGATGGTGCATTGGTCAAAGCAAAGTTTAACGGAAATGCTAATGCTCCATTAACCTGATTAGACATTGCCTGAGTAGTTGCGAATGAATTTACTTGCATCCCTCTGTTATCAAGGGTGTAGGTTGCCTTATCAACAACCAAAAGTGTCGGGATTGGATCTGCATAGAGTTTACCCGTTACTGAAAACTGATTGGTTTCAACAGTAGCAAAGCCGGCAGGCCCCTCTATACGGAAGATGTTATTGGGGGTGCCCACTAAAGGACGTGGTGTATTGTCACCGAGGAAGGATCCGGCGGCAGTTACAAACGGCGCACCCTGACTATAACCGTAGGGGCCGACATTGCCAGTGAGTATGCCGGCAAATTCGCCATCTGGCCTTAACCCGATATCCTCTGTAGCATTGATGACTCTGCGGCCATTGTTAGCAGTGATTGTTGCCTGGTCAACGGTAAAAAAATACTGTTTCCAAGGTGTGGTGACGGTATAATTTCCTGCTATGGTGCTGTCTATCCTGATTCTGACCCTGGAGAAACCTACCTGATCATAAGTGCCGTTGCCATTATCAGCGAAGTTCATCTCGACACCGGCGAACAGCAATTGATCACCTATTGTTGCAGTAGCCGAATAGTAAAAAAGCTCATCCGGAATGTTGGGAAATGCGAGCGGCTGAGCCAAATTCGGTCTATCAACTGCTGCAAACAGACATCCCGGAACCTCTTCCAGACACAATTGAAGCGGTACGCGGTTGGTATCGCGGAACCATAGTGGAAAACCAGCCTGAATATTAGGTGGAGTGCTACCAACCACTTCAGGTACAACTGGTCCAAAGTCCAGCAACGCTGCTTGAACCGTACCTGCCAGCATCGACATTGCCATCAATGCTGAAAGAAATATGCTACTTATTCTCTTCATTTTCATCATATTATTCCTCCTTTTTATGTTCCCTTAGAAAATCTGTTCTTAGGGAGCTTTACATTATTTTATGCTACCATTTTATTTAGTAGTTATAGCAGATTGCGTGCCAACAAAAACGATCGGAATTGTCCCTTTAATTACAGCTAGTTGCTCGTGATAACTTGCACATGAGTTTTTTAAACTTAATTGATACAATTTACAAATCTGTCTAACTCTTTGTTATTATTTATGTATTTTAATTTGCTCCGCAGTGTGTTTTTTGTACCTGCCAAAATGATTGCATACCGTAGTTTCATCACACCCTTGCCATCCGGCTCCACCATCAGGGTCCGAAGAGGACTTGTACCTCCAAGTCTCTAGTCAAACACCATAACTGACTGGATGGCACTCATGCGCCACGCGC
The DNA here is from genome assembly GCA_964509295.1 of uncultured Geobacteraceae bacterium. GTDB lineage: Bacteria > Desulfobacterota > Desulfuromonadia > Geobacterales > Pseudopelobacteraceae > JBGSQR01. Next base: position 153,693 of record CAZDWS010000001.1, read on the forward strand.
GATGCCTGGCGCACATAAAAAAACCTCTGGCGATTTCTGCCAGAGGCTATATTAGTGTTTGATACAACAGTGTATAGTTAGTATTTTTTCAGATTACTGACGCGTAACAGACATGCTATTAGGACTCCACTGGCTTACGCCTGCAGCATTACTAGCCTTTACGACCCAACCACTTGTGATGCCAACTTGAAGTGGGGTAGCAAGACTAATCGAACATGTACCTGTTCCCAACGGGCAACCGGCTGCGGCTGCTGTGAATGTAGTAAAACCGCTGTTATCAGTATAAATAGTGTAATCTGTTGCGCTGGCGACAGCATTCCAAACATAGGTTGGATTTGCAGTTAATACTATACCATTAGGTCCAACCAATGTTGGTGCAGCAGGGGAAACTCCAAACGTTACCGACATACTATTGGTACTCCATGGGCTTACGCCAATAGCGTTACTTGCATTTACGACCCAACCACTTCTTATGTTAATTTGAAGTGGAGCCGGCAAAGTAACCGAACATGTTCCTGTTCCTAACGGACACCCGGCTGCGATAGCAGTGAATGTTGTAAATCCATTATTATCAGTATAAATTGTATAGTTTGTAGCACCGGAAACAGCATTCCAGGTATAAGTTGGAGTAGCTGACAACACAACTCCATTTGGCCCGACCAAAGTTGGTGCCTGTGGGCTAATCGCCGTAACTGACATGCTATTAAGCGCCCATGGTCCTAAGCCCGCAACATTACTTGCCCGAACTGTCCAACCACTACTGATTCCTACCTGAAGAGGAGTTAACAGGGCTGCAGAACATATCCCCGTCCCACCTGGGCAGCCAACTGCTGCCGCAGTGAACGTAGTGAAACCATTGTTATCTGTGTATATTATATAGTTTGTTGCACCGGAAACAGCATTCCAAGTATAGGTTGGAGTGACCGTTGCCACATTACCATTTGGACCAATTAAAGTTGGAGCTGCAGTTAAAGGAATAGCATTAACCGTCACCCCAACCCCACCAGAAACCACAGCAGCACCAGCACTATGATTAACCCTTGCTGTAAGCGTATGTGCACCTACTGTTGCACCTGTCCAAACATAACTGAACGGAGTTGTTGTAGCTGAACCAAGCAGTGTTGCACCATCATAAAAATCAACACTGTTAAGTGTCACGCCATTTGGTACTGTTGCTGTTGCATTGATGGTGATTGTATCACCAACGTTGTAAACAGCATTATTTACCGGTGCAGTAATTGAAACCGTAGGAGTCAGAGTTGCTCCGGAGGTTGCATTATCTATGGCGGTATTTGCCGAGTTACCAGCGGCGTTGAACGCAAACATACGATATCTGTAGGTTGTGTTCGGGTTAATAGCGAAGTCGCGATAGCTGGTTGAGTTAGCTATTGCGGTATCAATTGTTGTGAAGTTTGTACAACCTCCACCGGTACAACGCTGAATCTTGAACCCTACCTCGTTTGCGATATTGCCCATTGAGGATGCTGCCGGTGTAGGATCGGTCCAGGTCAGGTTGTTGCTGTTGTTCGCATAGGATGCGTTAAAATTCGTCGGCGCTGAAGGTATGTTATTAACTACGTTCAGTACGATCGGACGCATCATGTCCATCTCTTCGTGGCTGAGAATGTGGCAGTGCCATACGTATTCCCACTTGAAGTCATACAGGATGTTAGTAACAGGAGTCGGTCTGGCCTGTCCGGTTTTCCAGTCAACGCTGTTGAAGCCCATTGCGGAGTCAATCGGGATGGCGGGGTTCAATGGACGCAGACTGTTGGTGATACCGAATGGAAGTCCAGGTGCACGCGGACGTACGGCTACGATTGTATCCATCAGCGGGCTGATTTTGATGGTATCTTTCCAACCCAGTTCGTTCGGTTCAGGTAATGCTATCTGCCCATCCCAGCCGACGCGGTTAACTAACTGGACGTCAAAGATATGGAAGTGGATCGGGTGCGTATCAACACCGTTGTGTGAAATCTTCCAGATCTGTGTGCCGTCACCCAGGTTAGTTGTGAAATTCAGATTTGCTCCATCAAAGAGGAAATCATCATTTTTAGGTGTTCCTAAAACCTGAACATTTACTGTTGTGGAGTTGTTGATGGTTTCTGTTGGAATATCAGAGAAACCGTACAGGATCAGCAGTGCATTCAGTGTTGTCGGATTAGGCAGCTGCATGGCCAGGTTACCGCTCATACGACCGTAGACCGGGTCGAATGATGCGCCCATTTCATCATGAATACCTTTTGGATGCTGCGGAGCTGTTACAGCCTCACCAGCAAGGGTCACGAACTTGAGGTACTGATCATTAATCTGTGAAATACCTTCCCAGGGATAGTTCGGTGGGAAATACTTACCTGGATAGGCGGTTGAATAAGCCTGCTGACCAACAATAATCGGATCCTGTGAACGCTCGAAAAGTGTTTTTGCCGGAGCAGGATTGATTGCTGTCGGAACAGCTGTAACTGTAAACTCTCTTTCCAGATTAGTCTGGTTAAAGGTGTATGCCGGATCTGTTCCTACTGCAGGGCGAACTACAACCTGCATAACAGTACGTGTATTCGGAGCAAATCCCGGTAGAGGACCTGTACCGCCTACCCAGGTACCGCTAGGAATATCATAGGTACCGCCAGTGCCGTAACCGCCGGAATCACGCATATCCGGTGCATTGGTGAAATAGTCATAACCTGGAACCCTGGCTGGCCAGGCTGCCGGTGCGTCATTATAAAGAATCAGGGTTTTACCTGCATAAGCGCTGAAGTCAACAATAACATCGGCACGTTCCGCAGGTCCGAGAGCCAGACCGGTTTTATCAACTACGCCGACCCAGAAGGCGGTCGGGTCAGTAATGTATGTTACAGGTTGTGGTGTCCTGACAACTGGTGCAGGCAGGAATCCGCCTTCTGTAGCGATCTGCAGGAAGTTCGGTCCAAGATTTGGACAGTTTATTCCACCTACAGCACAGGCACCCGGATCGGGTACGCCACCGTCACGACCATCCACCGGCCAGTCAGCCGGCCAGTTATTTGCCGCAGCAAGTGCTGCTGATGCGGGAACCATTTTAACTTCGGTCAGGTTTGATGCACGACGTCCGTCAGCAGGAGCTGGAGTTGGGTCGGCAACATAGAACGAAAGATTCCAGAAACGGTCGCTTGCTCCATTCAGGATGCGGAAGCGATAGGCTCTTGGATCGACACTTAATGAAGGGAAAACAGCGCCATTGACTACAACCGTATCCTGAAATGCTTCCATACCCATGGAGACATTCGGCGTACCAGGAATCTGCTCCGGCTGACCTGGGGTTGTGCATTGGGCAAATACGGCAGGGATAGGGCTGCTGCAATCGGCATCATAATACGGGTTGGCTTTCGGCCCTTTTTCTACAGCTGTTGCAGGGTAAAACCATGGTCCGTACATCCAGCGGCCAAACGGGTTGACACCGCCGAAACCGGCATTAGTATTCTGGGCCGGCATATAAACATGCGGCATCCAGAGGTCACCGGTAACAGGCGCCTTAACGCCGTTGCCATCAGCAGCACTGCTGCCCCAGTTCCAGAGAGGATCTGTCACTCGGATCTGAGGGACATTTGCCTGTCCTGTTACAGGATGGGTTACCGGTGTGGCATCAACAAAAGTCTTGTCCTGAATGATCAGAGGAATCTGATCAGCCGGAATCAAACCACGATCAACCAGGTCCTTTTCCCATTTATCGGTAATCAGGTAACCGGCTACCTCTCCAACATAAACATTCAGGCGTGTCGTACCAAAAGCATGATCATGGTAAAACATCATCCTGGCGCTCTGCTGGTTGGTGTAGTAGAAGGTCATGGAACCGTCGCCCGGATCCACCATGTCAGGTACATTCTGCGCACTGACACCCTTGATGAACGGTGTTATTTCTTCTACAGGGGTAATCCACTGGTGCGGTGTACCGTCACTGATCCATGGTGTACGTCCGCCATGCAGATGGATTGTGGCGCGGTTATGCGGGTACTTGGCACAGGTGTTTCCCTCAACAGTATTGTTGCAGGGTGTACCTATATCGCCACGGGCAGAAACAGAATTTGCCGCACCGGAACCGGCACCCATAACTGATTCATCAACCGGAATAAAAAGATCACCAGCTGGATTACCAGGTGTATTGGCAGGGAGCCTGTTGGTAAACTTGACACGAACCGGACGGTCGGCTTCTGCAATCAGCGTAGGTCCAAGGTAACGGGCAGGATCCGGAGTCAGGCCGGTCTGCAGCGTATCGGCTGCTGTACAGGCATGCTGGTCAGCACCGCACAGTCCCTGACTCGGCAAGGTACCGGCAGAAATGTTTGTGCCCTTATTGACCTGAACATAGCCGCGAAGCAGAGTACCGGTGGTGGTTCCGGTGGTCGGACCTGTTGTTGCAGGCAGATCAGGATGGAAACGCTGCCTGAATTCCACCAGGTCTATTTCATAATAATCCGACCCTGGATAGGTAGTGATGTCAGGCTTGCCTAGCGGAATATACTGGCCAACGCTGTTTGCCTTACTGCTGCCCAGTCCGGGCAGGGTATCGACAAACTTCGGCAGCATGGGTGTGTTGGCCCAGTTGGCGGTTGTGTAATAATCCGGTGTACGGGTTGTTTCGCCAGGGGCGAGATAACCGGTAATCGGACTTGTCGGCGGCGTTGCCAGCGGTTCAGCAGCTGACGCCAACAACGGCATACCGGCAAGGCAGAGAGTGACCAATGCCGTTCCGAATCGCCGCATGTCAAACTTTTTTAGAGTTTTCATGTTGTCTCCTTATATTATTCTACTTATTTTCAGGGGTTATGGGAGCTACGCCTTTTGCGGCCTCAGCATCCTGTTTGGCCTTGTAAACTTTCAGCCTCTCTGCTTTGAGTGCCTCTACAGCAGCCTTCTTTTTTTCAGGTGTGATGCGCTGCTCTTCCTGCTTGCGAACCATCTCCCTCTTGGCCGCCATCTCAGGCGTCATGGGAGCAGGCTGGGCAGCAAAAGCAAAGCTGACTGACAACAACATTACTGCTGTAATCAGTCCTACAAAAACTTGTGTGACCGATTTCCGATTCTTCATTTTGTTCTCCTTTCGCGATTTTGCTAATTAATCATGTTTTAGGCTATCGGATTGCGGCAACAATCTTACGAACGATTGTTGAGTATTTATATAGTGTAGCAGATAGCATGCCAAGCCTGGTAGTTGGGATAAGTATTTGATATTACTGTGGTGAGATTTTGGGAGGGTGCTACTGAGTCTCGGTTTTGTCTCAAGTTGAGATTTTTGTCTCAAGACAAAAAGACCTCCGAGGTTTCGAAAACCTCGGAGGTCTAAAAATGCTACTGTCAATCCCATCTCCCGCATAAAGAGGAGATTGTTTTAATGCCCATGGAGGCAGGTTGGCTCAAAACATCAATGAATAACCCAGCCGCTGCGCGGAATCAGTTGTGGATCAGCTCCCGCTCCCAATTGAACAATATAACACCCCCTGGAAACATAACGCTGTCCGGGGCCAAAACTGATCCGCTCGTAATCCCTCAAAACCACATCCATCTGTATGCTCATGGTATCCAGCAGGTGGTCGCGCTGCAAGTTGCCGTAGATCAGGAACAGCCCCTGCAGGACCACCTGCTGCAGTATGGAGGTACTTCTTGACTCAATTCTGCGATCACCAAGATCTTTAGTGGTTGTCAGCATCGGTACAGGGGCGGCAAAACCGCCTGTTTTTGCTCCCACATAGGGGGTCAACCGGTATGGATATGTCAGGTAAACGGACTTGCGAACCGCTTCAGGCATGGAAACCGATTTTTTACCCAGGTAGCTGGATGACATGAAAACCATTCCGTTGGAGCCCAGTTGCGGAACTATTTCGGGTAAGGCCTTCAAAACATCATCATCCGCCCAAAGGATCAGTATTTGTGATTTATGTTTTGCAATCAGACTCTCCAGGGTTGCCCGGTCAAGTATCTGGCTTTGTGAAAGCGTCACCGTCGTAATCTCCGGACGCTCCAGACCTTTCCAGTTTTTCAGGAAACCGGCTGCAAGAGCTTTGCCAGCAGAAGAATCCTGAACTATCTGCAATATTCTTGATTCTGCCGGCAGGGTCTCCAGACGGTTGAGATAGCTGGCAACCGCCTCCCCTTCCTGATAATAACCCTTGTTAAAATAATAGGTATACCAGGCACTGTCTGAAACAACCGGGTAGTCGGTAATCGGGTACAGACAGGGCAACCGTTCGCTCTCGCAGAAATCGTGAACCGGCTTCCAGTCGCTGTTTGATATGCCGCCCAGGACAGCAAAAACCGGGTTTTTGCCATAGTAATCAGCCAGTTGTTTTGGCCAGGATTCCGGCTTACCTTTCAGTTCCCAGATATCCAGAGTGGCCTTGCGGAATGCAAACTGCATCTCCGGCGTCGGCGAATAGCCGAACTTCAGAAACTCTTCATACATGCCCATCTGCTGATTTTTTCTGTCGACAAAAGTCTTGATCGGACCAAGCATGGCCTGGCGGTCCTCCAGACTGACATCATCAGAGATAATTGTGGCAAACCTGAACACATCTGCAGTAATTCCCGGGGACGGCTCAGAAGAAAGCTGTTCCAGATAGCCGATCAGGATGGACATGTCGCTGTCGGAAAGCCGGTAACGTGGCATAACGTCATTGAATGACTGGCCAGAGGAGTCTATGCCGGTTCGCAAGGCCCTTGCCAGCGTTTCCCTGCTGTATGCCGGCCTTTCAACCATATGACCTTCATATACATATCGTTCACCCTTAACGGCTTTATCACCCATAGACGGTGGACGACTGTAAGGCTTGAAAAGTATTTTACCAGCCGTGGGAGGAATAATTACGCCACCTTCAAAAGAGCCGATTCCGGCACGCAGATGGCAGGTAGAACAGGAGTAGGCACTGCTATCAACAGCAACATCTCCACGGGTAAATCCTTCCATCGGCTTACCGGAAGGAAGGATACCTTCCCGGTACATGCGCTCTCCCAGCCTTATGATTTCTGCCTTGGAGAGGTCGGCAGACTTTACTGTCTGGGCCTGGGCAGAAGGCGATATGTTCAATAGAACAAATAATATAAAGGCTGCTATTGATTTCATTATTTACCTGTTTTGATGACGGAGAAGAGAACTCTCTAACCGGATGGGGAATTAAAACTCCTCCCTCCAGCGGGGGGAGGCCGGGAGGGGGGAGGAAGTTACAGCCTTTACATCCCTCTACCTACCCCTCCCCCGCTGGGGGAGGGAATCTGAATGTAAAAATCAATTTTCAACAGTTATTTTTTAGCCGGTTCCTTTGGAACTGGTGGAAAAGCGGTTATGGGCTTACCGGTCGATGGTTTTGCAACAGCTGCCGGATTAATTTCAAGCAGTTCAACTTCAAAAATCAGTGTGGCACCAGGCAGAATCATCTCGCCGGCACCTTTATCGCCATAAGCCAGTTCCGATGGGCAGACCATCTTTGACTTGCCGCCAACCTTCATCAACTGTACGCCTTCAATCCAGCACTTAATGACGTTATCCAGCTTGAACTCCAGCGGCTTGCCGCGCTTGTAGGAGCTGTCAAACTCTTTGCCGTCGATCAGTGTACCGCGATAGTTAACTTTCACCACATCGGTTGACTTGGGTGATGCGCCCTTCCCTTCCACCAGGGATGAATAAACCATTCCGGAAGCTGTTTTTACGGAGCCCTTTTCTTTGGCAGCCTTCTCCAGAAACTCTTTACCTGCACCCGCCATTCTGTCACCGGCTGCTTTACGCCGGGCCTTGGCCAAATCCTGAATTTTGCTGTTATAGGCTGTCAGATCAACTTCTTTCTTACCGGCCTGGGCATCGGACAACCCCTGCTTTACCACCTCAAACTCAGCAGGTGTCAGTTCAAAAACAGTCAGCGAACGGGAAACCGACTGCCCGATGGCGTAGAGAGTTTTCTGGTCATCGTTCATTGCAGACGGTTCGGCGGCAAACAGAGTTGTTCCGGTCAACAGGACCGTAAAAAGACTTATGGTTTTTGCAGCAAATTTCATCAGTGTTCCTCCATTTATTTTTTTGAGTTGCCATTAACCTTATCATATTTTACATAAAAGTTTTTTCCAAGAACATACTTTTTTCATCCTCTTCATCCGCTTCATCCGCTATCAGATGCAATGCCCTCAACAAAACCAGAATCAGTGAAGGCTCAACAGGCTTTTCCAGGTAATGGGCAACTCCCAGCTCATCGGCTGTTTTTTTCAACTCTTCACTGCCATATCCGGTTACAAGGATCACCTTTGCCTGCGGCTGAAGATCCTTTACACAAGAAACAAAATAAACTCCGTCCGCATTATCGGATCCGGCAAACCGCACATCTGAAATTACGGCAAAATACTGATTTAACTTTAAAAGTTCTATTGCAGCTTCCACACTGTCACAGATGTCAAACCCAAAACGTTCGCTCTCAAGCAGTCTGCTATAGGCAAAACAGATCGCGTGTTCATCGTCAACAATCAGGACTCGATGAGGATCCTGCTCACCATCGGCTTGTTGCGACGCATATTGTTGGTTTTGGATTATCATGTTTAATGAATATCCAAGAATCATGCCGTTAATAATTAAAACTAAAACCGTTTAATTTCAGAGTGTTATCGATTCAGCTTCATGTCTTACGACTCATTATTGAGACATTGTCTCAACCTGATACTAAATATATGAGACAAACGGAAACAGAAGTCTGACGCAAAACTGATCGATTGATCTTCATGATTGTTTGGGTTAGGTTATAAATATTGCAATATTATTGATTGGAGATATTTTTATGAATAACACAGATACTTTGCAAACCCTTTGCCATAGCCAGCCACTGGCCGTACTTGCCACTGCCGCCGGCACCGTTCCTTACGCCAGCCTGGTAGCCGTTGCCCTCACGACCGACCTGCAAAGTCTCTATTTTGCAACACCGCGGGCAACCCGCAAATTCAACAATCTGGTCAGCAACGGACAGGTAGCGCTGCTGATTGACAACCGCAGCAATCAGGTGGAAGATTTCAGGCAGGCCGCTGCAGCAACAATGATTGGAACAGCCGAAGAACTGTCCGGTGCTGAAAAAGATTCGGCACTGGAAATATATCTGGCCCGCCACCCGCACCTGAACGACTTTGCCCACTCTCCGGAAGCCGCTTTATTCAAGGTTCGGATAGAGCGAATCAATATGGTCAACGGTTTTCAGGATGTTACTGAATTTGATTTTTCAAAATGAGGTTTACCTACTCCGGTGACGCATGAAGAGCCTTAAAATCTCCCTCATCCGCCCCTTCGGGGCACCTTCTCCCAAAGGTAGAAGGGACTAGATGAGATTTCTCGCCCCGTGGGTAAGGGTGGCCGCAGGCCGGGTGTGGGTACATCGCAGTGTCTTTTGGGCTGGTGTAGTTTTCAAGTTTATCTCTACTGAATAAAATCAGGTGATACATGAAGAACCTGCAAAAAAACATACTGAACAACAAAGGCTTTACCTACCTGATGGCCCTGATTCTGATTATGATCATGGGGATCATGCTGGGTGCAATCGGTCAGTCCTGGCAGACCATCATCAAAAGGGAACGGGAAGCGGAGCTGCTTTTTCGTGGAGGCCAGATTAAGGATGCAATTACTGCCTGGAATACACCAAACAAGACTGTCGGACAGGTTCAACAAGTTGTAACACCACTTACCGACCTTAAACATCTACTGGAAGACCCGCGCACAGTTGATAAGAAACGCTATTTGAGGCGCCTGTACACCGACCCGATGACTGATAAAGACTGGGTTCTTATCCAAAACCCGGTTACCAAAGTAATAACCGGCGTTTACAGCAGCAGCCCGGACAAACCACTCAAGATGGATAATTTTCCTGACAACCTGAAGGATCTGGCCGGTAAGGAAAAGTACAGCGACTGGAAGTTTATCTATGTGCCGGCCGGACAACCGACAATCACTCCGCCAGGCCCATCTAAGGGTGGTCCGCCCATTGCACCCAACCCTTTTACTAAAAACTGATACACTCCAAATATCAGTGCTGCTTTTCCAGAATCCGTTTAATCCTTGTTAAAGCCAACCTGCAGACAAGCAGATACGGCGCTGCCAATAGCGGCACAGAAAACATTACGCGACATTTCTCCGGCCCGCTTGATTCTACCCGATGACCGGTGACCTTGATCCCCGCCACTAACCAGCTCCAGTTTTTTCCTTCTTCAAATGTGTCAATCCGGAAGGGCAGCCAGAACCCGAAAACCGTTTTTACTCTTCCTGAAGTCCCTTGAGCAATATATCGCTGACCACATTCCACCTGAGTAATGGACAGCCCCCACTCTGTCCACCGGCCTGTATCTGTCAACAGTTTCCAGGCAGCGCCGGCAGGGGCGGCAATTTCGATGGAGGTTTTCATTAAACTCCCTAATCCGTATAAATATTTTCAAACAGCTCCCCTCCCCCAGCGGGGGGAGGGTTAGGGAGGGGGGAAAAGGTTGCAAATTCAGCTATCACCCCCCCTCCCAACCTCCCCCCGCTGGGGGGAGGAGTTTATCTTTGAGCGTTATCTTTCATCTCAGCCACTTATCAACATAACTGGCAAAAACAGTCGAAGTACCGCACAGAAAGCAGCCCCACCCTATATCCACCACTGTCATTTTGACTGACCAGCTTTCCAGCGTAGCCATATTGGTCATGTCATATACCACATAGACGATCAGCCCGAACAGTGCACCCCAGCCCAGTGCCGACCAGAACATGTTTTCCGGGTTTACGCGCGGCAGGGCAAACAGCAGTATGCCCAGCGGCAAGGCAAGATAAACCAGCAGGGCCGCCCAGTAGACCGGCTCAATCACCGCGCCCCTGATCCTGGCATATGAACCCAGTTCGGCGATATAAAAGCCCTGCATCAGCCTGGCGATCCAGATATAGTCCAGCAGCAGCATGAATGGAATCATGGCCAGAAACAGTTTAATATAATGCCACATGGTATTCTCCTTTATCCTTTTGGCGGCAGCGGAAAAAAGGCGCTGGTACGCCGCTTGTACTCTTCAAAATCCGCCCTGCCCTCATAATGTTTCTCCAGCATCGGTATGCCGGAAACCTTCAGAATCAGAAATGTAATAGTTACAGGTCCAATAATCGTCAGCCAGCCGTTTGGTATGCCCAGCGCAATCAGGTAAATGCCCCACCAGAGCGTGACTTCGCCAAAGTAGTTGGGGTGACGGCTATAACGCCACAGGCCGGTTGTCATCAGAGTACCCCTGTTGGCCGGATTACGCATGAAGCGTAACAGTTGCCAGTCGCCGATTGCCTCAAAACAGATACCGAACAACCAGACCGCTACTCCGGCAAAATCAATCCAGGTAAATGGTGTGGTGGTTGAAGCATTGATCATGATTACCGGCACTGACACGATAAGCAGCAAAATCCCCTGCAGCATGAAAACCTGCAGAAATGAACGGGGATAAAACCACTTGCCCCACTCTTGGCGCCACTGCTTGTAGCGTTTATCCTCACCCCGGCCACGATTACGTGCATGGATATGCAGAGCCAGCCGAAGTCCCCAGACCAGCACCAGCAGAGACACCAGCAGTGCGCGCGGAGCAAAGAAACCAGCGGCAACCAGCGACACAACGGCGGCAAAAACAAATCCCATGCCCCAGGCGATATCGGCAATGTCATTGCGCTTTAACAGAAGCGACAAAGCAAACCAGGTTGTCATATATAAAAGAACCGCACCACCGGTCAGTAAAAAAACCGTCATCATTTGCCATGCCCCTTTATGTGTTATTTTTTACCATTCCTTCTCCCTGAGGGAGAAGGTGGCCAAAGGCCGGATGAGGGGGCAACAGAACCTTTTCAGCAACAGTTCACCCTCACCCTAGCCCTCTCCCCCAGAGAGAGGGGACTGTTTCAGTCTTAACGGGGAAGCAGAACCATTCAGTTCCTTTTCTTCAACAGATCCGCTTTCAGGTTATCATCCAGTGGTTCCCTGCCCAGCCAGACACCAAAATATGCAGCGGCAAAATCAGCCCCTTCAATGGTGACAATCGGTGCCCCGTTCAAGGTAAGCTCGGTTCCGCGTCCCGGCTGATAGGTCAACGCATATCGGTCGCCCGGCTTAACCTCTTTATAGGCGGCATTCAACCTATCTATGCGCTTTCGCAGGCCGGCCAGCGCTTCCGGAGTATTGTTGCGAACCAGCACAGGTTCAGCCCCTTTACCGAAATCTGTGGACTTGAACGACATCAGGTAACTGATTTCCAGTCGTTTGGGGATATCTTCCAAAACCTGTTCCGGCTTAGTGCCCTCCGGCAGATACAATGCTGCCACATAGACCCGCAGTGTCTTCAACCAGCGCATCAATGCCACGCCATGCAGTGGCAGTTTCTGATCACCGACTGTTATCCGGTCGCTGAATTCGGTTTTTTCAAAAGTCCGGGCCTGGCTGTGGCTGCCACACAAAAGCATGGCAGAAACAACCGCCAAACAACAAAACATTCTCAGCAAATTTACTGCTCTCATTGCCTTACCCCCTGGCCCTCAAACTGCTGCCTGATCTCTTCCATCCGGCTGCGGTTCTTTCCCAGGTCCGAATACCCCAGACGTGAAGCAGAACGGACATGAATCAGCGACTGACTGCGATCAAGCAGGAATTCACCATCATCAACAAAACCGACTTTGGTACGGAATTCGGTCCTGAGATAATCGGCTGTAGTTTCCGTAATGGCTGTATCACTGCGGGAAACAAGCGTCTGTTTCAGCCTGGAAAAAGCCGAATCCGCCTCTCCCTTGAAAGCAAGAGGTGAAATGCGATGTTTTTCATCAACCTCCTGACTGGAGACACAGTTTGGAGAGGATGGGCAACGCTTGAACATGCCGTCCCGCACGCCCAGATCTTTCGGCCTCTCGCCGGCACAGGCAGCTACAAACAGCGAGCAGATTGCAAGCGTGATTCGTTTCAACATTTCAGACTCCTCTTTGCCGCTATAGACATTAAAACAGTCCCCTCTCCATGAGGGAGAGGGTCAGGGTGAGGGGGCAGAGGTGATTTATATGGCCCTGCTGCACCCTCATCCGGCCTTTGGCCACCTTCTCCCTCAGGGAGAAGGGATTTAAATATCACCAGCCACTACTCCCTGCTCCTGAAATATGCCGCCAGCCAGTACAGCAACGGCGTCATAACGCCCCAACCTATGGCCAGAACAATGGTCCCCTGCATATCGGGCAGAGTCACGGTGGCCCCCAGCTTGCCTCCGCTGTAATAGGCCAGTGGGCCGCCCACCGCCCCGAACAATGAAGCCAGCAGGTATCTACCTCTTAACCAACCCAGTGACACATTCAGAGCGGCGGCAAAATTCAGCCAAAGACCGATCATCCAGACAGGACTGAACGGTGGCGGCAACAGGTACTGCACCGGTGTGAATATTCCGGCTGCAACAAGCGCCGTATCAAAGATAAAGCCCAAAACACCTGCTGACATGATCAACAGCAGTTCACTGCGTGGCTTGTCAATCAGGTACAGATTGATGGCCAGAACCGGAATCAGCACAACCGTACCAAGCCATGGCATTCCCTTGCCTGCTCCCAGCACCGCCGTAAACCAGGCCGCCTGAAACAGTATGGCATTGCTGATATTCCTGAGCACGTCACAACTCCTTGTTTAACGGTTTTGAAACTGGCCGGTAGCATGGCTTATCAAATTTCAGCTGCAGGCAGCCGGTGAAGCGCTCTTCAAACGCTCCTTCACAGTAGCAAAGGTAATAATCCCACATACGAATGAAGCGCTCCGGATAACCCAGTGACTTGACCCTGTCCAGGGCTCCATGAAAATTGCAGCGCCATTCACGCAGAGTACGGGCATAGTGACCCGTAATGTCCTCCAGGTTTGTCAGTCTCAGATCAGTGGAAACTGATGCAGCTTCAGACATGGCCGTCAGAGAAGGGCAGCAGCCACCGGGGAAGATATAATGGTTTATGAATTCCGGACTCTTGAGATATTTTTTATAAGCATGATCCGGCATGGTAATAACCTGGATCAAGGCCGCACCGTCAGGTTTCAGCCTTTCTCCGCAGACTTTGAAAAACTCGGGCAAATGCCTGTGGCCAACCGCCTCAATCATTTCAATTGAAACCAGACGGTCGAAACTCCCCTGCAGGTCTCTGTAATCCTGTTTAAGCAGCGAAATCCGGCCTGACATGCCGCTCTTTTCAAACAGTTGTTCTGCAAAGGCATGCTGCTGTGAGGAAATTGTCGTTGTGGTCACATGACAGCCGTAATGTTGAGCTGCATGCAGGGCAAAGCCGCCCCAGCCGGTGCCGATTTCCAGCAGTGTCATACCAGGTTTAAGTTCAAGTTTTCTGCAGATAGTATCAAACTTGGCCATGGAAGCTTCCTCCAGTGTACTGTCAGGAGTTTCGAAAATGCCGCTGGAATAGGCCATGGTCGAATCCAGAAACAGCCGGTAGAAATCATTGCCCAGATCATAGTGTGCTGCAATATTTTTCCGACTGCCGCTGCGGGTATTGTCATTCATCAGGTGCAGCAGACGCTGAAAACCGGAGAAGAAACTGGCTAATCCGCTCTCAAGATTATTCTGAGCTGCCTGGTTGCGCACCATGATTCTTACCAGAGCGGGCAAGTCATCACAGTCCCACATTCCTCGCAGATATGCCTCTGCGGCTCCCAGGCTTCCGCCGCCTACCAGCATGCGGTAAAATGCGGGATCATTAACAGAAATACAGGCGGCCGGTTCTAAACCTGGCCGACCGAACCGTACCTGCTCCCCTGCCTCAATAAACATAACCCTGCCGTAACTTATGGCAGCCATACTTTTAAAAACAATGCCCCGCATCAGCTTGACCATAATACTTGATGACGAATCCATTGAATTGGCATATTCCGGTGTAATCTGTTCTTCGCCGTTCAAGGGTGATACCTCCCCTTCCTGATCTTGATTTCTGCCGGATGAGGACAGAACCTTACTCCCTTAACCACAATTTTCAGCGCCTGCCAATAGATGGCGGCTATAACCTTGGCGGTCATTACCGGCCATTTAACCAGCAATGCGGACATATTTCCCGCCGTCATGGCCAGGCGTTCCAAATCAAGCTGCGCCCGGAACAACAGTTCTCCCTGCCTGCGGCTTTCCATTCTTACTGACAGATTTTCGGTTGGCTCAAGAAAGCGCCACTGGTAGTCAATCTCCATCGGCATGAACGGAGAAACATGAAACTCCTTCTCCAGGTCAAAAACGTGCCAGTCACCTTCTCTTTTGCTTTTACTCACATCCAGCGCCCGCAGGTACTCTTCTCCCCAGGGGGTGTTGTGAACTTCGGGAACAATGGCCTGCAATGTTGTTCCATCACTGCCATAGCAGTAATAGATGCTGATCGGATTGAAACAGTACCCCAGATAGCTGAGATGGGTCATAATCCGGATCGGCCCGACCGGTCGCCAGCCAAGCTGCGTTTCCACAACATCACGTACAGCCGAATCAAGTGTTCCTGTGCCCGGCTTGATATGATCACTGCGTCGGAAAGAGGCCCAATTGAACGTTTCCACCGACCAGAGCAGACGATCCGTAAAAACGGTGTCCAGCTCTGCCAGGTCCAGATAAACAAAAAACAAATTGTATCTGAACTCGTTATTAACCGGCACCAGACGGCGATGCCCGACCGAACCCTTATAAAGACAGCTTTCCATCAGAGTTTTTTGCCGAACTGTCCGCAGACGGCCAGTGCGCTGTTGACGCCATCCTCGTGGAACCCATAACCCCAGTAGGCGCCGCAAAACCAGGTCCGGTTAATGCCGTTGATTTCACTGCGCCGCTTCTGGGCTTCAAAAGCTGCAGCAGAATAGGACGGATGATGATAAATGAGCTTTTTAATAATTTTATCCGCAGCAATCGCTTCCGGCGTGTTGAGTGTAACGCAAAATTCCACCGGCGCCTGCAGGGACTGCAACTTGTTCATCCAGTATGTAACCGCTACGCCATCGCCATCTGTTTCAGGAATCAGGTAGTTCCAGCTGGCCCAGGCTTTTTTCAGACCGGGCATCAAGGCGGCATCCGTATGCAGCACCGTTTTATTAAGCTGATAGGGAATGGCTCCCAGCAGCTCCAGTTCCGTTTCCGAAGGGTCTGCCAGTATGCCCAGTGACTGGTCGCTGTGGCAGGCCAGCACGACCTGATCAAAACTTTCAATACTTCCATCCGGCAGCGTCAGCTCCACATAATCCGCAGACCTGCGCACCGAACGAACGGGAGTTGAAAGCCTGATCCGATCACGGAACGGGCGGGAAATCGGTTCCAGATAACTGCTGGAACCGCCGCTGACAACTCGCCAGCGTGGCTGGTCAATGACATTCAGCAATCCGTGATTGGAGAAAAAGTGGGCAAAGGCAGCGGCCGGGAATTGCTGGAACTGTTCCGGATCAGCCGACCAGATCGCCGCCCCCATGGGGATCAAAAACTTATCCTTGAACATTTTGGAATATCCCTTTTTCTTGAGATATTCGCCCAGAGTCAAAGACATATCGCTGTCCTCAAGCAGTTCGGCGGATTCGTTATTAAAGCGGAAAATATCCAGCAACATGGCCCAGAAAGGCAGGTTAAGCAGATTTTTGTGTTGACTGAAAAGCGTCTCCAGATTTGTGGCGCTGTACTCCAGGCCGGTCTGCTTACAGGAAACGCTGAAACTCATTACGCTGGGCTGTGAAGCGACACCGAGCCTGTCCAGCAGTTTGATGAAATTTGGGTAGGTCCGTTCATTGAACACAATGAAACCGGTATCGACCCGATAGTTTTTACTACCCACCTCTACGTCATGAGTGTCCGTATGGCCGCCGAGACGGTTATTCGCTTCGAACAATGTAACTTCATGACTGTCACTCAGCAGGTGTGCAGTCAGTAGCCCGGAAATACCTCCACCGATGATTGCAATTTTCATGAGTTCGCTTTCCTTTTCATGGCCTGAGAATCTACATCAATCAAAGCCTAATCTGCATTACGCTCAAGTCAATCCACAAATGACTTAATTGTCATAAAAAACATTGTTTAGTTAGTTCTGTTCTTATAAAGTTGGCACATATACCTGTCCGTTTTGATCACTTCAGAAGAGAGGAAAATTATGCCGGAATCACTTTTAATACCATCAGTTGACACCAGAATCGGTGCCCTGGAAGAGTACAACCGCCGTCAGCTCAGTCGAGTCGAAATGAAAGAAAAGGGACTGAAACCACAACCGGCAATAACAATTTCACGAGAATTCGGCTGTGAAGCATATCCGGTGGCTGAAAAAGTTTGCGAGGTCATGAAACAGCAAACCGGAAATGAATGGCTGTTGATGGATAACGCCCTGATTGAGGCTGTCTGTACACAACACAATCTTTCCAAAGAAATGCTTAAAAATCTGGGTGAAAAAAACCGCTACCTGAACGAATTTCTGGCTGCTTTTTCTTCCAACTGGGGCAGCCAGGAGGACCACTTCAGGCTGTTGAGCAAGTTCATCATTTCAATCGCTACTGAAGGTAATGTTGTCATAGTTGGCCGTGGCAGCGCCGTCGTTACGCAACACCTGAAAAACTGTTACCACTTCAAACTGTTTGCACCCATGTGCTTTAAAACCTTGTCAATCTCTCGCAGGCTTGATCTTTCTTCAGCAGATGCAGAGAAAATGATCATAAGAAAACAACAATTGCGTGACCGCTTCAACAAGGAGTTCCTCAATCTGGACAAGCACGATTTAAGCTATTACGACATGCTTTTCAATAACAGCAGGGTGCCGACCGAATCTATCGCCGAGACAATTTCAGAGTATGTAATGAAAAAACAGCTGCCTATCTGATCTTATATTAACTGCTACAACTCTTCGCTATTCTCCTGTTTTTACAGGAATCATTATTTCGTTTCTGCGCATAAACCAGGGTGTAAACGGCGGATTATAGCGCGCCCAGATCGGGTCTCCCACAACAGTGAGACCCGTTTCTTTTATCCACAGTTCCAGTTCCAGTTTATTTTCCAGGTAGTTTTTTTCACTCCATAAACCTGAGTATCTAACAACAGCCATCTGGCGTGCCGGAACCATACGAAGCGTTACAGCCGGATCAAGTGGTTCCGGCAGTGTTGCCAGTGTATAGGACGCCGGCATCATAAAGCTTACAGCCCATTTACCCTTTACAAGCTGCTGACCTACCGGGGCAGTCATACTGATTTTTTCACCGACAGACTCCTGGGAGACCGGTGCGGTCATCTCCACTTTTGACCGCAAACGGTTGTCTCCTGAAATGTACTTGAAAAGCTTATTAAAGGCTTTACTGCCTGCATCCTCCAAAGTGCCTTCAACAAAGGTTTCTGCAACAATGTGCGGCGCATAGTCCCGAAGCTCCATTTTTTTTGCGGACTTTAAAACCTTGTATGCCGCCTCTTCAATCGCTATAGCATTCACAACCCCTAAAACAAAAAACAGTACAGATAATATTAAAGTATATACAGTTTTCACAATTTCTCCTTACTTAGCTTTATGAATATCATTGGCCGCCAGATCGGCCAAAATGCACTCATACGCCGCAATTGAAGCGTCAACCTCAGCATTACCCAAGGCACCTCGACCGGTCCAGTCATTACCCTGCCGAACATACAGACTCTTTAGTATACCCCTGATGATCTTTTTTGCCTGAGGCATATTCTGACCTGCGAGCTGAGTTAATCCCGAATGAACCGACTCAAAAGTATCTTCATAGTGTCCTTCAATACATTTAATCATTGACATATTTTTAAAACCTCCTTTGTTGGAGTAGTTTTTTATAGACAATTGACTCTCATAATGCTAATTTTACATACAAAAAAATTTTTGTCTAGGACAAAATTATGGTCATGAAAATTTTATATTCAATTACCGATATAGAACGTGAAACCGGAATCGGCCGCGACACTTTGCGTATCTGGGAGAGGCGCTACGGTTTTCCCGCCCCGCAGAGAAATCATCGTGGCGAGCGGATTTACAGCAGCGAGGAACTTGAACGTTTAAGATTACTCAAGCAATTACTGGACACGGGCATGCAGCCGGGAAAACTGATCAAACTTGACGAGCATCAGTTACGGCAGTTAACGTCTCAGAAAACTGAAACAGCCGCATTGTCAGCCGATGTGGAGCTGTTGCTGACAAAACTCAGCACGGCACCACGCTTCTCTTTGATGGGCCATCTGGAAAAACTACTGCAGCAATATGGTCTGAGCCGCTTTTTGACCGAAGTGGTGGCGCCAATGAATCATGCTGTCGGTGAAGCATGGTTTGCCGGCAGAATCGGGATTATTGAAGAGCATCAATACGCCGAAGAAATTAGAATTATTCTGATAAACGCAATGTGCAACCTACCCCAGGACAAAGAATCCCCCAGGGTCCTGCTGACAACACTTCCGGGAGAACCCCATAGCATCGGCCTCTTGATGGTGGCCTGCATACTACGGCTGGAAAGGACAAACGTCCTCTCCATCGGCGTACAGACGCCTCTGGAAGAGATTGTACGTGGAGCAGTTGACAGCAACTCCCATATTGTAGGAATATCATGCAGCGAGTACATAACCCCGCGCAACACCGCCTCACTGCTGGTTAGACTGCGCAAAATGCTGCCGGACCATATTTTACTATGGGCTGGCGGAAGCGGAGTTAAGTCGATTCGACTTTTGCCCTCCAGCATCAGACTGTTTAATGATTTAAATCAGGTAACAGTGGCGATTCAAACCGAGTCTCTTCGTAAAATGGCAGCAATTTAATCGGATTAAAATTTTGGCCGGACTTACAACTGCGGCAAACTGTGGTACAGTTTTAGAACGATTAACCCACAAAAAGGAGAATATGAATGAATAGCAGAGACGAATATGTCCGTAAAATGCAGGCAAAGCTGGAAGAGTGGAACGCTGAAATAGACGTGCTTTCAGCTAAAGCAGAGGTCGTCAAAGCCGACGTCAAGCACGAGTACACTGAACAGATTGAGGCATTAAAGGTTAAGCAGGCAGAAGCAAAACAGAAGATTGAAGAGCTGCAACTGACCGGCGAAGTCGCCTGGGAAGATCTTAAAGCGGGTGCAGAACTGGCCTGGAGCGCGATTAGCGAGGCTATCGACTCGGCGAAATCACGGTTTAAGTAAGCTTGAAAATCAAACGGTTTTCCAGGAAATTATAATTCAACATAAAAGCTGAAGACAGTCCCCTCTCCCTGAGGGAGAGGGCTAGGGTGAGGGGGAAATGCTGCAATACATTTTACTTCTGCCCCCTCATCCGGCCTTCGGCCACCTTCTCCCTCAGGGAGAAGGAACAAAGACTAATCTGGAACTGTTTTACATCCCAAAGGAGGAATACAATGGGTTCTAAAGGACGCGAAATTATCGGAATGGATGTTGATGTATTGATCGACCTGCTTCGCCGGGCCTATAGCGATGAATGGCTGGCCTATTATCAGTACTGGCTGGGAGCAAAGCTGGTCAAGGGACCAATGAAAGACGCTGTCGGAGCAGAGCTGCTGGTACATGCCACTGAAGAGCTGATGCACGCCGACATGGTGGCCATGCGTATCATCCAGTTGGGTGGAACGCCTGTTACCAAGCCGGAAGAGTGGTACAAGTTCACCAACTGCGGCTATGACGCACCGGATGATCCATTCGTCAAAACTCTGCTGGAACAGAACATCAAAGGCGAGCAATGCGCCATCGCTACTTACAAAAAATTGCTGGATATCACCAGGGAAGCCGATCCGGTCACCTATAATATGGTCCTGACCATCCTGAGCCAGGAGGTAGAGCACGAGGAAGACCTGCAATCTCTGCTGGAAGATTATGAACTGATGATGACAAGAAGCTAGGAACTGGGAACTGGGGACTGGTAAAAGCTTTTGATTCTACCAGTCCCCAGTCCCTGTTTCACCAGATATACTCCTTTGCAATTTCCCGCTTATCCTTACCCGCCAGAATATGCAGCACCCGCAACTGTTTGAGCTTGATCGGCGAGAGTGAGCCCAACGGAATATAAACAATTTTGCAGCCGATTCTGGCCGCCATCTGTTTGAAGACACTGCGCGGCGGACGAGCGGCAACGTAGACCACATATTTTTCCAGCGAATAATCCATTGCGGCCATCAACAGCACTTCACCCTTGTTTGCCGCACCTCCATAATCAGGATCATCCCACACATCCATCATCCTGCGCGGCGGATATGAGAGCAGCAAACCGCCGTATTCTGCCCTGCAGATACCCGGTCCGACGATATTTTCAGCCGGTTCTGTAGCATAAAAGGCCATGTCAGACTCCTGTTCATGCTCCCCCAGCCAGGTCATGCAGTAAGGGTATTTTTTGTTTCCCCGATCCTCATCAAAGATGACCACCAGTGAACCGACACCGCCTTTGGCGCGCTGCTGTTCCTTGACGTAAACAGAGCCGGTATGCATATTGCGCAGAGTCTCACGCATGTCGATGCCGTCCAGCATGGAAGCGGAAAACTTTTCTGTACGGCTCTGCTCTTCGGAGAGCTGCATGCTCCCCTTACGCTTTAGAAAATCTCCATAAGCCTCGATGGCAAGATCTTCCGGCGGATAGGAACAGATCGACGGATCGTCAAAACCGTCCAGCCATTCACCCGGTCGACGCTCACGTTTACGCTTGAGGAATCCCATTTTGGAAAGGCCCTTATGGCGTTTCTGACGTGGGCGGAAACGAATCTTGTTGCTGCCGCCCCAGATTTCTTCCGGTGAGATACTGATAGTCGGCAGGTCACTGGTCTCCGACTGCCAGTGAAAATGTGTTGCCAGGCGATAGAAAGCGTAGGCGAAGTTGTCGTCAATGCATCCACGGGCAGTTGCCAGCAGCTGAAACAGATCCGGCTGCAGCATGTTTCCAGCCATTGCGTAGTTACGGCAGAACTTGAAAAATGCCCGTTTCTGCCAGATATGCACCGGCTCTCCGGTCTCCTGTCGATAATGCCGGGATGCTTCAATAAACAGGCGGTAGATCATGCGCTGCCGGTCCGGGAAAGCCCCTTCCCGCCCCACATGACGGGCGCTCCTCCTGACCGCATTATCCAGCAGTTGTTCCTCCCGTAATTCCTGTTTGCCGCCGTTGATAAGCTCCAGCGCATTAAAGCGTTTACGCAGTCCGGAACTACCTTCAACCGGTTCATCGGGCAACGTTTTGCGCCTGTATTCATAAACCGACGAGAGAAAAGGGAACTCTGCCATGATTTCCCGGCATGAATCCGGATGCAGATTCCAGACATTGACCCCCTTGCGCCTGATCCGCTCCAGCGGCACGGCCTGCGGCTGCAGAAACTGTTGTTTAACACGCTCAAGGTGGGACATGCCGCAGACAAAAAGAACCTGTCGATGTTGAGCCGACAACTGCTGCAGACGCCAGGCCATGCCCTGTTCGCGCCGCTGATCTTCCGCCGCAGCCGCATCCCCGCCAAAGACACTCAGGTATTCCCTGTAATAAGCTCCGAGTCCGATCCGGCAAATGCTGTATGAATCCGGCAGGCGTTCGTGGTTGATCGGATAGTTATCCATATCCACATCCACAAAGTGTAAGGGGATGCCATGCTCCAGAGCCAGTCGTCCGGCTTCCACCAGCGGATCAGCCGGTTCCACCAGCAGATATACGTCCCGTAAAAGATCCCTGCCGACCGGAACCTGATAACTGATGACCGAAACCTGGGGCAGACGTTCCAGGGCCCTGCGAAAAGGGACTTCCAGAGTTGCCGGCAACTCGATGGCAATCGCGTCGGGTAAGTGGTGCCTGAAGGCCATACGCACCAGATGGGCAAACTCCAGGCGGTAGTGCAATATGGGCAGACCGCAGATATTGCCGAATTTTTCTGTATATAGTCGAAGGGGCATGGAAAAATCTCAGGTTAAGGTTAAGGTTAAGGTTAAGGTTGAGGTTGAGGAAGGCTAAACCTTGACCTTAACCTCAACCTGTTTTTATAGATATCTCAGAGCTTCATCCCCCAGAATCCGCTCAACTGCCAGACGCAACCGATCAATCGGTGCGATATTCTCAGCAACACCCATCTTCATGGCATAGCGAGAAATATTGATGCCGTCACGCACCGAGTACAACTCATCGGCGGCATGGGCGCGCTGCAGAAAATTGACCACATAGGCCAGCACAGCACAATCTCCAAAGGGAAGATTTTCCTGCAGAATCATCATTTCCTCATCAGCTTCCGGAAAGTCGATATAAATCTGCGGCTGCAGGCGGGAGTGGATGTATTCCGGCAGCTCAAAGGTCGAGGCATCCTCGTTCATGGTGATTACTATCCGGAAATCACGGTGGGCCGGTATGCGCAGACCGGTGATGATGGACTCCACATAACGCCTGTCATCCAGCAGAGGTGCCAGTGATGCCCAGGACTTCTCGCTCATGCGGTTACCTTCGTCAATAATCAGCACACCGCCGGAAATCATTGCAGAGACAAGAGATGAAGCAGCATACTGAATTTTCCCGTCCGGCCCGATTACCGGTGTAATAATCAGATCTTCCGGTCGGGTATCCATAGTTGCCTGGAACAGATAGACCGGGCGCCCCAGTTTTTCGGCAGCGGCATAGGCCAGAGTGGTCTTACCAACCCCCGGCTTGCCGATCAGACGCGGATTAAATGGTATGTCCTGCTCATCAATAACCATCCAGGCTGCCAGAAGCTGTTTCAACAACTCGTCCTGACCGACCCATTTCAATGACAACTCTACCGGACCGGCCAGAGAAAGTGTAATCCCATCAATTGTTGTCTGTTTCATTCACATCTCCTAAAACGTGATATACTCCCACTTCATATCACGAAATACGCTGGATTGCATCCCTGCATAATAACCAGACGACACCCACATCGGATTGAATTCCTAGCCGTCATACTGATGAGGGAGTACTCTGGTTTCACTGACATATCAATAATTTCTGGTTTTTGTTTCAGATAATGATGCCTTTATCAGGCCAAAAAGGAAGGATGCAATTAACCTTGCTGCATTTGATTCTTATTTTACAGGTCCAATATGCGCTTTAAAAATTTTACTCAACCGGCAGCACGACAGTAAATGTAGTCCCTTTACCCTGCTCACTTGTTACTTCTATTTTACCGCCATTGGCTTCAACCAGATTTCTGCAAACTACCAGACCTAACCCTATCCCCTTTGGCTTTGTGGTAAACAGCGGCTGAAACAGTTTTTTCATGTTATCAGGCGCTATCCCCATGCCGCTGTCCTTGATGGAGATACGTATAAAATCTTCGTCACACCACGCATTGATACAGAGACTGCCCCCCTCCGGCATGGCCTGAATTCCATTCGTAAACAGATTCAAAAACACCTGTTCCATCTGCTGCGGGTCAACCTTCAGCAGCGGAAGTTCTTGAGGGACCTCTTTCTGAAATTTGATATTCTCCGGCATGATACTTTTTTTCAAACAGATATCTATCAGTTCATTGGCTCCGATTGTTGCAACATGGGGAGCCTTGGTACGGGCAAAATCCAGCAGATCCGTAATAATGCGTGTAGAATTGTCGATTTCAGTTGCGATAATATCCAGATATTCCCTGGTGACTTGATCTGCTTTTGCCTGGGTTATTTTCAGCAAATAAATTGCATTGCTCATGACCCCCAAAGGATTACGCAGTTCATGGCTGACGCTGCCGGAAAGCTGGCCAAGTACGGCCAGTTTTTCCTTGCGAACCAGTTCCTCCTGAGCAGCTTTCAGAGCATCCTCAGCCTGCTTGCGTTCTGTAATATCACGCCAGGCATAAACCACGCACGGCTCACCTCCAATTTCCACAGTTTCTGCGGAAATCAGTCCGAAACGCAATTCTCCGGTTTTGGTATGCATATATGTTTCAAAGTTGTGAAACGCCCCCTGTTCCTTGACCTGTTGGTAGGCTTTTTCGCGCATATCTTTATCATGCCACAAGTCAAACTCATCTGATGTATGCCCGACAATCTCTTCCTTCCTGTATCCCAAAATTCTGAAACAGGCCTGATTGACATCAATGTATACCCGATCTCTCAGCCTGATAATTCCCAGAAAATCTGAAGTATGACTGAACGTCTTGGAAAATTTTTCTTCGGAAGCGACCAGCGACTCCTGAGCCTGCTGTCTTTCCATCATTTCCTGTTCCAGTGACCGGTTTTTTATTTCCAATTCCTGCACCATGTTACTGAGGTTTTGAGACATGATATTAAATTGGCCGGCCAGCTGTCCGACCTCATCCTGAGAGGATACTTCCAGGGCCGCTACATTCAAATTTCCGGCGGCAATCTCCCGGGTCCGTTCAGCCAGATGGCGCAAAGGCCTGGTCAGGCTTCTGGCGGTGAAATATATTGCAACACCGGCCAGTATCAGAACAATTACAGTGATACCTGCCAGCGAAAACAGCATTCGTGATGCCGGGGCAAACAGCTCCGACTCCGGCATAACCGTTGCCACTGACCAGCCGTTAACTGGAATCGGCTGATAAAACGCGACCTTTTTTTGTCCCTTGTATTTATAGCGGAACACCCCCGAATTACCGGAGGTCATCAGCCTCCCCAGTTCATGGGTACTCGCATCTTCAAGCTCATTTGTTTTCTTCAGCATGGCAACTTCTTTATCCGGATGGTGCACAATCAACCCATCTTTTGCGATTACGATGCCGTATCTGCTATCACTGGCTTTCAGATCATTGGCAAGCTGATCAACATAATCCAGCGACACTCCCGTACCGATCAAACCTTGCGGCCGGTTCTGTTCATCCCTGATCGGTGCAACAATAAATATGGTCGGCTTACCCGTAGTCCTGGATACCAGCGGTGAAGTTATCTGTGTCGCCCCACCGGACATGATGGATCGAAAGTATTCACGGTTTCTGATATCACCGACAAATACAGTGTATTCATTTCCACTTTGCTGGACGGTATGATATTCGCCTTTACTGTTGGCAGCATAGATGTCCTGAAAGATCTCGGGATATTTTGCATGCAGAATTTTATGTCTTTCTATATTCAGCTTGTCTATCTGGCTGAAACTTTTATTAATCAATCTGGCAGCAGGAGTTGAAGCGATCGTATCCGGTTCCAGCATCAGCGTTTTAAACCAGGTATTGATACTCTCCGCCGTCTTGCCGGTTGTTGCCAGCATGCTGGCTGTCAACTCATCTTCGATCAGACTGTTTATAAACCAGTAGGCTCCTCCGCTGAGTGACAACAGCCCCAGAAAAAGGATCGGCAGGACTCTTGACATGAGTCTGTTTTTATATGAGTTATTTATAAACATTGTTTCCCCGCCATTTCATTCAAACCTGCACTTTATTTTAAAATAAAGTATATCGCATTTTAATAATTCCACCATTTAATTAACCTGACACATACAATTGTAATGCCCCAACCTTGGCTGCACTTGCAATCTGCACCGGTAGCGATAATATTATTCATGTGCTTTGGTGAAAAAACAAGACCGCAACCGCCTCAAAGCCGACTCTTTGTACTCAATTAGAAAAAACTCAAGGATCTTACATGAATGTTTTAATAGTTGAAGACAATGTCAACATGCGCAAAATGATGCGCTTTACATTTGAGTACCACAAATGCACCGTAACGGAAGCTAAAGACGGCCAGGAGGGATTGGAGCTTGCTGCACTTTCCAGGCCGGACATTATTATCTCCGACGCCCTGATGCCACGCATGGACGGTTTTCAGTTCCTGAGGGCCCTGAAGGCTGATTCTGCACTGAAAACAATTCCCTTTATTTTTTATTCAGCCATCTATGATGGAGATCAGGAAGAGAAACTGGCCCTTTCTCTGGGTGCCGAAGCCTTCATCGACAAGCCGACCGAGCCGGAAGAGCTCTGGCAGAAAATATGTGCCGTCATGAACGCCTCAACCATTGGCTGCAAACCCTTCAAAGAACAGCTTCCAGAGACGGGAGAGGCTCAGTACCTCAGCGAATACAGTCAGATTGTTGCAACAAAACTGGAAGAGAAGGTACACGAACTGGAAGAAGCGCTGCTTCACCAGAAAGAGGCTGAAGACCGGCTGCAACGCCTGAATCTGGAACTGGAACTGAGAGTGGCCCAGGAAGTTGAAAAAAATATCGCCCAGGACCGCATCATGGCCCAACAGGCTCGCATGGTGGCCATCGGCGAAATGTTGAGCAACATTTCCCATCAGTGGCGTCAACCACTGAACAATGTGGGACTGATCATCCAGAACATGCAACTGGAATTTGAAGATAACTCCCTGACGGTTGACACTTGTAATGACTATGTTGCCGAATGCATGAAGTATCTGGCTTACATGTCCTGCACTATTGAAAATTTTCAGGACTTCTACCTGCCTGACAACAAACAGCAGACATTCAAACCTTGTAAGGCTATTGAAGAGATATTTTCCCTGATCCGTGATGACATGACTTTTCAAGGCATTACCATACGAAATACCTGTGAGGCTGATCTGCTCATATTCGGCTACAAAAAGGAGTTTTCACAGGTAATCATGAATATCATTCTGAATGCCAAGGATTCATTTCAAAAACACAAACAGCAGAACCCGTTCATTGAGATCTGCTGCAGAAAAGAGGAAAATTCCGCCGTAATATTTATCAGGGATAACGGCGGCGGGATTCCCCTTGAAATTATGGATAAAATTTTCGACCCTTACTTCACAACCAAATTTATGTCGCAGGGAGTCGGCATGGGCCTATACATGGCCAAAATGATTATCGAAAATCATATGGGCGGTACAATCAAGGTCGCCAATACCGATATTGGGGTTGAAGTAGCAATCAAAATGCCTGATAAAGGCAATCCGGGCCCGGCTGACTAGTTCTGTTTTTTGAAAAGTACCGAGTTTAATGCAGCTTCCAGTTTTTCCACATTGTAAGGCTTTTCAACCACTCCACTGAAACCGTAGTTCCTGAAGTTCGCCAGAACCGGATCACCGGAATAACCGCTGGAAACTATCAGTCGAGCCTGAGGATCAATTGCAAGAATCTTTTCGGCTGCTTCTTTACCACCCATGCCACCCGGTATGGTCAAGTCCATTATGACTACCACAAAAGGCGTCCCGGCCTCCATGGCAGACCGGTAAAGATCAATAGCCTCAACTCCGTCTGCACAAGTTGTCACATGATAGCCCAGATATTGAAGCTGGTTAGTAACCAGTGTGCAAATCATCTCTTCGTCATCCATTACCAGAACTGATCCGCCATGGCCCCCTGTGCTTTTCGGAGGCGATGAAACAGACTGTTCATCAATATTGTCAGAAATTGCCGGAATGTGGATCGTGAACTCTGTGCCCTTACCCTGTCTGGATGTGACACGAATCACACCACCATGCCGGACTATTATGGAGTGGGCAGATGCCAGCCCCAGGCCGTTCCCAGCCGACTTCGTAGTAAAATACGGATCAAATATTTTTATCAGATCCTCAGCCGGAATACCGCAACCGTCATCACTGAAAACAAGCTTGACATAGCTGCCTGCGGGTAACTCGAATTTGTTATGGGCTTCCAACTGTTCATTAGTAGCTTTAACCAGAAGATTTCCGCCGCCCGGCATTGCCTGGGTGGCATTTATTACAATATTGGTAAAGACCTGATTCAGTTGTCCCTCGTCGGCCTCTACAGCAGACAGGTCGTTTGCAGCTTCAATGGTCCCCTTCACATTCGATCCACGAAGTACAAGCGATACCGCCTCTTTCAACAGATTCCGAACTGACACAATTTTCTTGATCGGCTCTCCGCCCCGTGAAAAGGTCAACAACTGCCGGGCCAGTTCACCGGCACGCACAGTGGCTTTCTCCGCCTCGTACAGAGGCTCTGCAGCCTTATGAAACTTGTCCAGCAACAGACGTGCAAAGGAGATATTACCCATAACTCCAGTCAGGATATTGTTAAAATCGTGGGCGATACCTCCGGCCAGCACCCCCAGGGACTCCAGCTTTTCGATCTTGAGATGTTCTTTTTCATACTCTTCACGTTCGCTAATATCCCGGAAAGACCAGAAGCGAGCCACGATATCATCGTTGATCCATAAAGGTTGGGAATAGCGCTCCAACACCCGTCCATCGGAAAGTTCAAGCAGATCAATTCCCGACTCTTCCGGGTGAGCATACAGCTCCTGCACTTTGTCCAGAAACTCTTTTGGCCTGGCCACCTGGCCAAGAACATATTCCAGGACAGGATCTTTTATGGTTTTGTCCAGCAGTGACTCAGGCACATGCAAGATATCTACAAACTTCTGATTCCACCTGACTATTTTACCCTCCCTGTCCACAATCAGAATGCCATCGGCAGTTGACTCAAAAATGGCATTTGTCAGGGAGTTTGAGTACAGCAACTCCTTCTCGGCCAGTTTGCGTTCGGTCACATCAATAGTGTAGCCGGCCAGCAACTTTTTTTCTTCCTGGGAAAGCGGAAATTTTATTGTGACGTAGTACCTTCCGTTCAGTTCCTCTTCTACCCTGATAACTTGATTCCCTGATACCACAGACCAGTCATCAACGGTAATGTTTGCAGCAAGCTCCGGCGGGAAAAGTTCAGCCATTGTTTTGCCAATCATCTTTGAACCGGGAAAACCGATCATCTGCGCGTAATTTTCACTGGCCCGCAAAACCCGGCTTTCCGTTGCAGTAACTTCTTTAACAAAAATATAGACAGGTGAATGGTGCAAAAGCAGCTTGAATAGTTCATCCGTATCCCGCAGCTCAACTTCTGCCGCCTTTCGTGCAATCTCTTCCTGCTTTCTTCGCTTAATATTGAAAAACAATATTGCAATGATCGTACATTGCACAGCAAACAGCCCGGCCCCGAGCCAGAGATAGAAAGCATAACGTTCGTAAAACGTATTTGGTTTACCGGTAACAACCGTATCAGGCGGCAATTGCGACTCTTTGATGTCGAATTTTTTAAGCCCCTCATAGTTCAGAATATAGCTCGTCGGACTGTCCCGCATTGGGAGAGCATCCGCATTTTCACCCTTGAGAATCTTGACAACCAGCTCTCCCGCGTGTCTACCCTGTACGAGGCCGCTGAGCATTTTTCCACCCATGGCGCCGGGCGCCATATTGTAGTCCCAACCTGTATAAACCGGCCTTGGAGATACCCGGACAATATATTCCATACTCTCGCGCGGTGTAAAAAGCCGCCCGGCGGCATCGCGCAAAAACGAGACATTCAGGACAATCGTGTCATTGCCCAATGCTTTAAGTCGCGTACTCAACTGGTCTGCACTCAACCTGCTCAGCTCCACGAAACTGATCTCAGGAAACTGGGGCACAATTTTTCTAACCAGACCGAGATTGATTTCACCGGTTTCCGTATTATCAGAAATAACCGCCACTTTTCTGGTACCCGGATGAAGTTTCAAGGCAATCCGGATTGTGGAAGCAAGGTCCGGGTCTTCACTGACGCCCGTATAACCACTTCCAGCTACAAACTTGTAATCATTGATATTATTTATGCCGCAATAAACTACCGAGACGCCCGGAAACAGCTCATCACGATGCATCAGCATGAAGTCCAGGGCATTATTGTCCGAAACAACAACTACATCAAATCTGATATTCGAAAAACTTTTCTGATAAAGAGTTTTCAGTACCGGAAAAATATTTTCAGGTGGGTTACGTTTGGTGTTCATGAATTCGGCATAAAGTTCTGCCTTGGGATAAGCGGCCCAGATTGTTTTTGAAATGCCTTTCTGGATCTCATCAGTCCAGGCAAATTCATGATGGTAGGAGTGTAAAATCAAAATTTTAGGCGAGACACTTTCTGCTGCATAAAGCGGATTAAACATATTCAACAAAATAAATAAGGAGACAAGCCAGCAGAGAACAAAACTGCGTATCATTGATAGATCCTTATAAATATAAGTCATTGATACTGAAGATATAATCAGATATTGTCACATAATATGCTAAGTAATTCATATACATCTGTTACCGTATTCTGAAAATGACTTTTACTGATATATAAGAGTATTTTTAAAAAATACCACCCTTCCGGACAGTGTCAATTTACAAGTAATGTCAAGTTGGCGCATTTTGCGCGTTTTAATTCAATTCAATTGCATTTTGAAGTAAATACACACCACCTCTGGTACTGTTGCAGACAGATAAATCAACTGAACTGAAAGGGGCAACCGGACACCATGACCACCATCTTGAGGGACTTCGCTGAAAATATCAGTACCGATGAAATACTGAGAAAATGCAAACAGCAGTACGATGATCTTGTCTCGAAAATCGATGTTGGCATCTATGTGCTGCATAGAGTCCCGGAAGGCCCTATTTCGCTGGATTATGTCAGCCCCAGAATGCTGAAAATACTTAACGTGAGTGCAGAAAACATCAGGGCCGATTACGGCATTTTTTTCGAGCGGATCCACCCGGATGATTTGCAGTCATTTGTTAATTTACGGCAGGAAGTTATCGAAACACTGCAGCCGTTTGACTGGGAAGGTCGCTATCTGCTTGACGGAACCATCAAGTGGCTGCACTTTAAATCTTCGCCGGAAATACTGGAAAACGGAGATGTTTTATGGCACGGTATTGTGGCCGACGTCAGTAAACGCAAACTGGCAGAGGAGCGGTTGTTTGCCATGCACATGCTTCAGCAGCGGGAAGAGGAGCGCACCGCCATAGCCCGGGATCTGCACGATGATCTGGCCCAGGGGCTCACGGCTGTGCACCTGGAACTCGGTTTTCTTTCCCGCACCGTGGATTCAACCGACTTGCGCAAGCGTCTGACCTGGGCTAAAGAGCAGGTCGGCGAAACCATCGAAATGACACGAAATATCCTGAAAGAGCTGCGTTCCGGTGTATTGAAAGAACTGGGATTTGTTAATTCGCTACGCTACCTGGCAGACAATCTGGAGATAAGAAGTAAAATACCCTGCCGTACTTCGATTAAATTAAGTGAAAAGGAAATTTCAAAAACAATCGCAAAAATCGCTTTTCGCATTACCCAGGAGGCATTAAACAATGTTGCGCGACATTCAAACGCCACAAAAGCCAGGCTTTCCGTTTCAATTAATGACGGCTGCCTGACAATTGCCATTGAAGATAACGGGCAAGGCATTCGGGATAATGCTGACAGTTCGAGCGTTAAATACGGTATTTCAGGCATGCGAGAGAGAGCCCGGCTCTGTGACGGCACACTGGAGATTGCATCTTTATTGACAGGCGGAACCCGGGTGCAGGCGAGGTTGCCTCTTGAAAGCCCTTCCACAAAGGAGCTGCGATGACTCACATCCTGATAGTAGATGATCATGCCATGATCCGCAGGGGACTAGCCACCATACTTACCCACGAACTGCCTTCAGGCGCCGCCAGGTGCGACGAGGCAAGCAACGGTGTCGAGGCATTGCAAAAGATTGCTGACACAGCCTATGATATTGCAATTCTGGATATCTCCATGCCTGGAATGGACGGCTTGGAACTACTTACTCAACTTAAACAGAAACGACCTGACCTTCCTGTTCTTGTAGTAAGTATGCACTCGGTCGAGCAGTATGCCTTACGGGCACTCAGATGCGGAGCCGCCGGATTTCTTTCCAAACATCAGGCAGCCGACGAACTGATAGCAGCAACAACACAGGTGCTGAATGGAAACCGCTATGTCAGTCCTGTACTGACGGAACAGATACTTAACCAGGCCATCTCGGGAGAACTTGCCAAAACAGCACCATCCTACAAAACACTTTCCAACCGTGAATTCCAAATCTTAAAATTGCTTTCGGCAGGTCAAATTCCCAAGTGCATTGCAGACGACCTGGGTATAAGCGTTAAAACCATCAGTACTTTTAAAAGGCGCATTTTTAAAAAGATGAATTTTAGAAACGATTCGGATATGATTTCTTACACCATCAACAACAAGCTAATTGAAAAACTTCCTTAAATAACACCCCCCTCGACGGCATCTTGTAAGGAAATTCCTACAACGTCCGTATCTTTTTCTCACAACAATACATGCGAATTTCAATGACTTGCATGGGGCAGATCCATAGGAATAATATTAAGATAATATCATGCCCTATTTTGCAGAGGATGCCGCAAACAATAAGTCATCCTGAACATTCGGATGACATATTGCAGTTTAGGTTTCGAAACAGGAAACCAAATCGAAGCAAAACTTTTTTAAGGAGGTCTACCATGTCATTTTTCAGAACTATTCAGTATTTGGTTTTAGTCTATTTTCTTTTGGTTTTTGTAATGGTTGGAAGCGACGCGGCCTCTGCTTCTAAGTCCGCTTCCACAGCTAACTTCGATATCGAAACCGACGACGCTGGCAGCCCATATGACCCCGAGCTGGCCTTCGACACCCATGGCAATGTTTTGGCTGTCTGGTCCAAAACTGACGGTATTCGGAGTAATATCTGGGCAAAGCGGTATACTGCAGCCACAAACAGCTGGGAAGCAGCTGTTAAAATTGAGACCGACGATACGGGCAATGCCTATGACCCGCAGATTGTTACAGATGCTTCCGGTAATGCATTGGCTATCTGGTCGCAAAATGACGGTTACCGTCTCAACATCTGGTCAAATCGATACATTGCAGAAGCTAACAGCTGGTCGATACCTGAGTTGATTGAGACTAACACTTCCGGCCATGCCAATAACCCTCAACTTGCCATTGATACCGCCGGCAATGCCGTAGCTATCTGGTCAGAAAACCGTGGTATTCATCCGCAATACTGGACAAATCGTTACAACACTGCAACCGGCCAATGGGGTACGGCATCATTGCTTGATGAATACAAAGCTGTAACAGCCTCATATCGCTAGAATAGAATAAGGCAAGCCAACAGAGGGAGTTGCATATTAAACTGATTTCAGATCAGTTTCCCAATACAACTCCCTTTTATATTAATTTTGGATTGTCCATCAATACACCTGAAACAAGCTCCTTCATCATATATTTGCCATTCTACGGACAGCAGACTCGCTTCAGCCCTCAAAAGTGTTTCCGGCCTGCCTGGAGAATGCTATGATATACCACTTTAAAGTCATAATTCTTTCATGCGGAGTAAATAATGCTTGATTTCACTATCGACACAAAGGCCTGCACCAGCTGCCAGATCTGCGTTAAAAGCTGCGTAGCCAGAATAATTGAAATGTCCGACGGATTACCTATCATCCCTGCTGACAAGGAAGAAAACTGTTATAAATGCCAGCACTGCCTGACAGTCTGTCCAACCGGGGCCATTTCCATCCTGGGATTGAAAGCGTCCGACAGCAGACCGCTGGTCGGCAACTATCCTGCACCGGATCAACTGGAAACCCTGATCAAGGGACGCAGGTCCATCCGCAGCTACAAGCAGGAAAACCTGAAACCGGAAGTTATCAACAGGCTGCTGGAAGCAGCCTGGCACGCCCCCACTGGAAAGAACTGCCGTCAGGTGCTGTTTACTGTGGTGGATGATCGGGAAAAGATGTCTCTACTGAGAGGCGAAATCATGGAGGGTCTTGGCCGCATGGTAAACAGCGGCAATCTTCCGGAAAACATGGCTTTTTTTGGTGACTTTGTCCGAATGTGGGAGGAAAAGGGAGTTGATATTATTTTCCGAAATGCGCCGCACCTGCTAATAACCTCTGCCCCAGCCAGTTGCGCAACACCAACTCAGGATTGTCTGATCGCCATGAGCTATTTTGAACTTTTTGCCCAGAGCATGGGCGTTGGAACGGTCTGGGACGGATTCGCTCACTATGTTTTCAGCAACCTTTTGCCAGACTTCCGAAATAAACTGAAAATTCCGGAAGACCATGTCATCGGTTACGCCATGGCTTTCGGAATACCGGCAGTTCATTATACCCGTACGGCACAGCATGCTCCGGCTTTGATCAACAGGGTATGAACCTGAATCAGCTTACAGCTACAATGGTATAGGTTTTGATCGGATTGTCACCGGACCTGACTTCATCTCCTGTGAGTTTACCCAGCAGGTTTCTGCCAAGTGGTGATTGAGGGGTAATTACTACGATCCCGGATGCCCCTGCAGAGACTTTCAATCCGCCGCCATGGGGCCCCAGGAAAAACATTCTTTGACTTCCTGCTTCATCTTCCAGGGTTACCAGTGCTGTCAACCGGACCGGTGTGTCATCATCGAAAGACTGCATCTTGATAGTACGGTAACATTCCAATGCAATTCTGATTTCCTGGGCTCGATTAGCCTGCCCCTGGGCAATGTAGGAAGCCTCCAGGGCGGTGGTATCATACTTGTTGTCCGGTTGGCACTCCTCGTTGGTTGCCGCATCATGGGCTGCACGGGCGGCGGTAGAAAACACAGACAGATCGGCCTCAAGAGATTCAATTATATTTTGCAGTATTTGGCTTTTTACCATAATTACTTAAAAATATCCCGCAACCTGGAAATTTCGTATTTAGTGATCACCAGGCCATCACGAACAGATTCCCACATGGTATTTCCGTTAGCGTCAACCCAGATATCATTATGCACAAACGGATAAAGGGTGTTGCGCATCTTTAGACCCGGCTGACCTGTCGGTGCCGTTTCTTCCTTGAATACCGTTATCTTTATTGGATGAATCCTGATTTCTTCAATGTCAAAAGTATGAATTTTAAAGGTCTTGTCGATAAAATTTGCCTGCATCAACGGGAAAATATTAAGTGCCGGACCGGGAATAATATTATCGCTAAACTTCATCTGCTTCTCGATGATTTTGCCAGACTTATCAATTTTAAGACGCAGACTGGTATCATACTTTGTGCCGGTTATTTTTGTATTAATACCGTTAAGCGTCTGCGTAATATCAAATGAGCGCAGGGCCAGATTCTTATCCACCAGATAGGTTTCTTTAGAGGTGGAATCCTTTACAAATCCCATAACCTTCAGATTCACACCGCCGGTCGCCTCAATCCTGTATCCTTCAGGAGTTTCTGTAAATTTTTGATTGTAAAACCCGACCCGGTCCTTACCCACATAAATACCAAACTGATGTTCGTCAAGGGGAGGTTTCAAAAGCTTGTTAAATGGTGCCGCATCAGAGACAGCGGCGAATACAATCAGACAGACAAGGACTGAAAAAAAAGTCACCAGGGGTTTTATAATTTTAATTTGCATGATTGATCTCCATAGTAAAAGACGACTGAGTCAGGATTGTACCAGAGCAGAGTGAGTCAGACTATTTTCTCACCAATTTTTCAGAAAAAGCCTCGACTCTTAAACACCTTGCCCTGAGAAACAAGATAGTGAATTAGCCAATTATTTCCCGCCTGCAAAGCGCAGGCAGCAATTTGTAACCTACTAATAATCCACACTAATTGCCTATACATACCATATTTTTTATTTCAAGTCTTTATCTTTTAATTATACCGCATATGCACATGGCCGATTTCACAGGAGTTTATTCCCAAAAAACTATACATTACCAGCAGTATTACGGCCTGGATACTAGTGTTAACATTACACCGTCAAGACACAGACTGCACCCAACATTCATTAATTTTAATTCGTGACAAACAATTATCTTTAATGTTACATTTTTGTCTGATTCTGATAAAAGTTAACTGTCAGACCAGCATCTGTTTAGCTCCGCGCTGGAAGGGACACTATATAATGCCTTCACTAAAATACCCGGTCCTGGTGATATCATACTGCGATAATACGCGGGGAATCCTGACTCAGAGCCTGCAAAACCTAGATATTCCCGCCGTATCCTGCTCGCTGTTTTCCGAAGCGGAAGACCTTGCCCTTCAAAGCAGTTATCATGGGATTCTTGTTGACCTGCCTTCAATCATCAAGGCAAAAGGTGATGAGAAAGCCATTGCCTACACACTGACCAACTTCTACCCAACACTCAAAGTCAGGAATGCCGGATCGGTTCTGGTGCCCATGTCCATGCCGGGAGAAGCAAAACAGGACAGTAGCATCAATGATTTTATTCTCAACACCTGCAAGGCATTTAAAGCAAGAAAGCTGAGATCAAACCGTCGTCGCGAGACACACCTTTCAACGGTTAGAAAACTGGACGGAACCGAGGAAAGGCACTTTACACTGAATGTTTCCTGGGGCGGGGCCTTTATTATCAACTCTAATCCGGAGAAGTTCCGCATCGGTGATGAATTCGAACTATTTTTCCATGAGCTGGGCTTTGAAGTAGCTGTGGTTGTCTGCTGGATTCAGCATTGGGGAGAGAGACGCGTTCCTGGGATTGGTATCAGGTTTCTGCATGTGGATGAAAAACTTGAGCAGGCACTTTTTAACCTGCTGAAGAATGATAAACACGCGGATCGGGACCGGATAAAATCCTGAAGAGTTAAACCGGGGTATAACTATAAATAAAAAGGGGCGAATGCTTAACCCCTTTTGCCGTTACAACCACATAAATATCAAATCTTTGCCGTAGCCAGCACTGCACCGAAAACGATAAAGACAAAACCTGCCACTCGATTTAAAACCATTCCTCCCAACTCCGATGTAAACCATCCCTTTGCCCTTCTGGCAAATATTGCATAAAGCCAGTGAATAATTACGATCAGGGCACTATAGGTAAACACCATGCTGATGAACTGCACCGAGTAATCCAGTTCCGGGTCAATAAATTGGGGAAAAACCGAAAGGTAGAACAGAATCACATTCGGGTTGCTCAGCTGCAGCGAAACACCTTCCACAAGCCGCTTACCAAAACTCACTTCATGCTGGGACTGTTCTTTGAACTTGAAGGCCGGAGCCCTCAAAAGGCGTATGCCCAGATAAACCAGATAAGCGACGCCGATATACTTGATAACGGAAAAGGCTTGCGGTGAAGTAACAAGCAGGGCACCCAGACTTGTTGCAGAAATAACTGCCACGACAAAAGCACCAATGGCGATGCCCAGAATGCCGGCAAAGGTGCCGACCATGTTGTAACGCAGGGCATTGGTTAGCGTCATTACGACACCCGGGCCGGGGCAGACCACCGTAACGGCTGCCATGACCAAAAAGAGAAAATACAACTTCATTTGTGCCTCCTTGTAATCAACATATTGTGATGATAAGGCAAACTATGATATGAGTGAAATGAATATATTTCATAATTATGATAACTCTCAGCTATGGTGATTAATATGAACCTTAACCAACTGCGCGTCTTTCATTCTGCAGCCGGATTATTGAATTTTACCCGCGCCGCAGAAGAACTGCACCTTACCCAGCCCGGTATCAGCAAACACCTTAAGGAGCTGGAAGAACATTACGGGGCCAGACTATTTGACCGATTGGGTAAAAAAGTTGTACTGACTCAGGCCGGTGAAGCTTTGTTCCAGGCGACACGTTCCATTTTCAATATCCTGGATGCCGCCAAAACCCAGATCAATGACATCAACGGCCTGGTAGCCGGAAAGCTGAATATCGGTGCCAGCGTAACCATCGGCACCTACCTGCTGCCGGAAAAACTGCTTCAGTTCCGCCAACAATACCCGAATATCGAAATCAGGGTGGAAACGGCCTTCAATCGGCAGATCGTTGACAGGGTTCTGGATAACTCACTGGAATTGGCACTGGTTGGTCGACACGTGTCCGACGCCAGACTATCGGTAAAGTTATTCATGACCGAACAGCTTATCCTGGTTGTTTCTCCCATGCATCCCTGGGCAAAAAGAAAAACCGCCGTCAGCATCAATGAACTGGCAAGTCAGACATTACTGATGGCCAAACTTGGAGCCGGAACCTGGCCGATCGTGGACACGCTGTTAACACAAAATGACACACAGCTCGGCAAGTACATAGAACTGGGAACCACTGAATGTGTCAAAAAGGCTGTGGCCGCCAACCTTGGCGTATCACTGCTTGCCAGACATGTGCTTGACCGCGAACTGCAGGACAGAGATGTTGTCGCAGTACCGCTGGTTGGTGGCGGCCCGAGCAGGAACCTTTATCTGGTGCAGCACAAAGACCGCTATCTGTCACTGGCCGCCCAGGCTTTTGAAAAGCTGCTGATTACCTGATGCAGATTGACAACATTTACAGCCTTTACTGTTCTGCCAGCCGACCTGTCCTATTCTACTGCACTAATACCGGTCACTCTGTATAGAATCTAATCAATTACCCTGATTCCTGCTATTTCACCAAGAGCTCAAATATTCGTTAAAGCCCCTTTTAACGGACCATAGCCTGCTTTTTATCATCATTGGCACAGATCGTGTAAATACATTGTCAAGGCAGCACGAATTATGTCTGCCCCGACAACTATCACACTCTGTCAACCCGGCATTTTCGCCCCGCTCTCAGCTCTGAGATGCGGGGCGTTTCATTTTTTACGATTGGAGCATACGGCTCAACAGGCCGGGAATCATGCGAATCAACGAAGACTCCATGAGGTGACTTGACTCGCCTTCCCGAAACAAACAGACGTCCTCAACAAAGGACGATGGAGATTAAAATGAGACAAATCGCGATTTACGGAAAAGGCGGCATTGGCAAATCAACTACAACACAAAACCTGGTTGCCGGCCTGGCCGCAATGGGCAAGAAAATCATGATTGTCGGATGTGACCCCAAGGCCGACTCAACCCGCCTGATCCTGCACGCCAAGGCACAGAATACGGTTATGGATCTGGTTCGTGAACTTGGAACGGTAGAAGACCTGGAAATCGAATCCGTCATGAAAATCGGTTACGGCGGAGTTAAATGCGTCGAGTCAGGCGGACCTGAGCCGGGTGTTGGTTGTGCCGGTCGCGGTGTCATCACAGCCATCAACTTTCTTGAAGAAAACGGAGCATATACACCTGATCTTGATTTCGTCTTTTATGATGTTCTGGGTGACGTTGTCTGCGGCGGTTTTGCCATGCCGATCCGTGAAGGCAAAGCTGAAGAGATCTATATTGTCTGTTCCGGCGAAATGATGGCCATGTATGCAGCCAACAACATCTCCAAGGGTATTCTCAAATACGCAACGTCCGGCAAAGTCCGTCTGGCTGGCCTGATCTGTAACGCCAGAAAGACCGACAAAGAGTTCGAACTTGTCAGCGCACTGGCCAAAAAACTCGGTACCCAGATGATCCACTTCGTGCCTCGTGACAACCAGGTTCAGCGCGCTGAAATGCGTCGCATGACCGTCATCGAGTATTCTCCTGAGCATCCGCAGGCCCAGGAATACCGTACGCTGGCACAGAAGATCAACGACAACAAAATGCTGATAATTCCTACTCCACTGGAAATGGAAGAGCTGGAAGAACTGCTGATGGAGTTCGGCATCATGGAAGCGGATGACGAGGACAATGTAGGAGTTGCTGAGGCAGCTTAACTATTTGATTTTAATCAAGTTTACAACCGTTAATTCAATCGGGGCTTGCAGCTGTTAAATATTGCTGCAGGCCCCTTTTTAATTCTGTTCCCAAATTTCCTGCCCGCAAATCCGACCTTAATAACTGTTGTAACCATCGACCTTTTAATCTAATCTGAATTATTCAATCTGACATTTGACATCAGTATTTAAGTTTAATAAATACCTAATTCAGCTTGAGGGTAAAACAATGCCAAGTCCCAATTGCCTTGTCGGCAGACAACCGATCCTCAACAGAAATCTTCAGACAGTAGCCTATGAACTGCTATTCAGATCTGAGTCCTCACGCGATTGCGCTGTTGTTGTTGACGGCAACTTTGCAACTGCCAAGGTCATCATCAACACACTTACAGAATTTGGCTTCGAAAGAATGCTTGGGGAACATCGCGGGCTGATCAATGTGGAATCTGATATGCTGATGAGCGATGCGCTGGAGCTAATCCCCAGGGACCGCATTATATTTGAACTGCTTGAAACCGTCGCCGTAACCCCTGAACTTGTTGACCGCTGCCGCACTCTAGAATCAGAGGGTTTTACCTTCGCTCTGGATGACCACCACTACAACCCCCATTACAATGAACTCTACAATATTGTTGAAATAGTTAAAATTGATCTCCTGGCACATACGGATCATGAGCTAGAAGAAATAGTTAAAGCGCTGCATGGTTATCCGGTTCAGCTTTTAGCAGAAAAAGTTGAAACACAGGAAGTTTACCTCAAATGCCTCGACCTGGGATTTGAATTGTTTCAGGGGTATTTTTTTGCAAGGCCGTCACTCGAAGAAAAAAAATGTATTGATGAAACCAGCACAACCCTCCTGAAGCTGATGAGACTGCTAAATGAGGATGCCGAACTGGAAGAGATTGAAAAGACTTTTCGCGGCAGGCCCGGCCTGACCTATAAACTGCTCCTGCTGGTTAACTCCGTCGGCACCGGCCTCAAAGAAAAGATCAACACGGTGCGACATGCCATGGCGATTCTTGGACGGCAGCAGATCAAACGCTGGGTTCAACTGGCACTGTTTGCCAAAGATGACTGCTGTGGCCTGACACACCCGCTGGTGGAACTGGCTGCAGTCCGGGCCTGTTTCATGGAACAGCTGGCAGGCCGACACCCACAATTGAAAAACATTCCAGGCACTTCCGAGCAAGCCTTCATGGTCGGCATTCTCTCTCTACTTGAATCTCTCTATAACATCTCTACGGATGAAATTATTACAAGCCTTAATCTATCAGAGGAGATCAGCGCCGCCCTGATCTCACGCAGCGGACCTCTGGGCCGCCTGTTGACTCTGGCTATAACTACGGAACAGAGCTACTGCAGAATGCCTGCTGAACAGTTCGAACAAATGGGGTTGACTCAGGAGGATGTGCAGGTATCACTGATTAAAGCCTATGACTGGCTGGCAGGAATGCGTTGACCGTTTGATAATTTTATTACTTAAAAGGGTACCATATGGCGTTGATGGACTGGAACAAAACCTTGCTGCTGGGAGTGGAACCGTTCGACGGTCACCATAAACACCTGTTTTCGCTACTTAACATAATCTATGACCTGATTACCCGTAATGCTCCGCCCTCCTCCTATGAGGAGGTATTTACTGAACTTAAGCAGTATACTGTCTACCATTTTGGGGCAGAAGAACTCTGGATGAAAGAACTGGACTACCCCCAGATGCAGACTCATATTCAGCAGCATAAACTGTTTATGGACGAAATTGCCCGATTTGAAAATGAACTGGCTGTCGGAGGGACTATGGTCTCAATCGGTATGCTGACTTTTATCAAAGAATGGCTTTTAAATCACATCTACAAGATTGATGTGGAGTATGCAGCACACTTGCGATCCAAAGGAATCTCCGAATAATCATTCCAAAAGCTTGACATACAGCAGCTAAACCGCTATTTGAAACAATCCCGAACAACATAATGCAAAACAAAGGAGTTATCATGTCCAGAGCAAGTGCACGTCATATTTTAGTTCCAACTCTTGAAGAATGCGAAAAACTGAAAACAGACATCGAAGCAGGGGCCGACTTTGCTGCCTGCGCAAAAGAACATTCTAAATGCCCTTCAGGCAGAAGCGGCGGTGAACTGGGGACTTTTTCTCCCGGCCAGATGGTAAAGGAGTTCGACGAAGTTGTATTCACCGGTGAAGTGGGCAAGGTTCTCGGCCCGGTCAAAACCCAGTTCGGCTATCATCTTGTGGAAGTAACCAGCCGTTCATAGTATTTTACTTGTTGATGCTTAAAAGGTGGCCATTTGGCCGCCTTTTTTTGTACCTGCCGACTGACACGTCACCGCTTATGTAACCTCACAAATCCAACCGGCTTCTGGCTTCTTTAACGGTTCGAACAGGAAAGCAATGGGTACTCCATATCTGCGGAGACATTATGCCGTTTTATCAGACAAAACGGGGAGTTCATTTCCACTCAGGATCACGGGCACAAGTTTGGATTGACTGTGGCTTATGATGCAGCCGACAAGATAGAGAAGGCAATTAAAAGCAAACAAATCATAAAGGCCGATTTAGCAGAAGATACCGGAGATTTAACACTTGTTGTTGACGGTGGTCATCTTGAGATAATCTGCAACTCCGCAGGATATGAATACTACCAACTAAACGGTCCTGGAAATCTAATTATTGTAGGGCGTGGCGGGAACACGATAAAGGACAAAAATTCTAGTATCTATCAATAATGATCTCGACACTGTGCAATCAAAATTGTATCGCCTTCGACTGCATACACCAAACGGTGGCAGCTGTTTATTCTGCGAGACCAGAAACCAGCCAGCTGATGCTTGAGCGGTTCTGGCTTACCGATACCGGCAAAAAGCTCACGCTGAATATCCCGAATAAGAGTATTAATGCGTTTGAGTATTGCCTTGTCGGTTATCTGCCAGTACAGGTAGTCTTCCCATCCAGAGGTTGAAAATTTGATCATCATTTTATCAGTTCTCTAACTTGACCGCCTCCCGCACGCAGCTCCTCGACCGAATCGAGCAGCCGCTTGGCACCTTGCGGATTACGAAGCAAGTATGCCGTTTCTTCAAAGGCTTGGTAATCATCAAGCGAAAGAATGACAACTGGCTTGCCCCGCTGACTGGTTACTACCACAGGATTATGGTCATCATTGACTGATCGCATAACTTCGGCCAAGTGCTGTCGTGTGTAAGTATAAGTTAGTGCATTCATAGTTAACATCTCCTACGTGAATCAAGTATGTACATAACTTAGTACAGCTACGTTAAAAAAGCAAGAATTGAAAATGGAAATGGCTTTCCTGAGTAGGAATAAGAGATAATTCAATTTGCAACAAGGAATATGCACCTGACCAAAAAACAGTCAGGTGATCTCCCGCCACGTTGGACGGATAAATGACGATACCAATAAAATGAAACCATCATGGGTCAATATTCTGAGTATTGGACCTGGAGTAACACGACTGGGTATTTAACCAGCTGTGCCTCATTACCGTTATGACCCACCCGCCTTAAGTGCATCAAAACTTCTTTCAATACTCTTGCCCATCTCGTTAAATGTGCCTGTCGTTGATGACATCAGCCTAGCTTGAAACTTCCCATTCCAAAAGTGGACAGTTTTCCAACATTCAGATAAGTTCCCAGCTTCAAAAATGGCAGAACACCTTCAAGATCACCTTCAAAAGTCCCACTGCCCATAATACCGGAAAGTTTGTTCTGTCCTATTAATCCAAAGCTGCTGTCAATACAGGCTGCCGTTGCCACCTGCCTGGAAAGTTCCTTAAAATCAACTTCAAATTCATAGCTGCCATAGTAATAGGCCAGCGAAGAAACTCTTCGCATGACAGATCGGGCAAAGAGTCCGAAGTCAAAACTGTTAAGTTGTTTACCGTTGGAAAGCAATTTTAGAGGAGAAGAAAAAATCATCTCCAGCGGGCCGCTATTCGGGAGGGAATCCATGATCCAACCGGATGACAATAACGACAGGTTCCCATGTTTCAAAGGCATAAGTTGCCCCTGCAGGTCCCGTGAACCAATCTCTTCAACAAAACAACCTGCAAGCGCACCGCTTTCCGTTAGCAATGAAAACCCGGCCAGCAGCATCTCCAGAGCGCTAATCGCTCTGCCCACCACAGTTAGCCGAAACTCAAGCACCCCTTCAACATTTTTTGTATCGGAAACATCATGCCACGGAAAAGAAAAGGCAAACGGCAAGGCCGGTTTCTGGTGGCGTTTCAATGCAAAGGAATCTTCGGCACAATTCTGGCTGAACACAAAATACCAGTCACAAGCACCTCGCTTTTTACAGCATTCGCAGTTCATTTCAGGCG
Source organism: uncultured Geobacteraceae bacterium (assembly GCA_964509295.1). Classification (GTDB taxonomy): domain Bacteria; phylum Desulfobacterota; class Desulfuromonadia; order Geobacterales; family Pseudopelobacteraceae; genus JBGSQR01. The sequence continues at coordinate 198,267 of CAZDWS010000001.1, forward strand.
TACGACAGGCAAAAGAACGACAGCATGCGGCAAATTCATTGCCGCAGTTCGGGAACAACGAGCAGATGCGACCCTTCTCATCAACTTGAACCTTTATGCTAATGTCTATGATGTCAAAATCCATCAACTGTTACCTGTCATTTTCAATGTCCCAGTATTTCGCCACGCATTTTACCCGGCGGCCTGATGAACTCCAAAAAACGCTCCTTCAGCCTTTCAGCCATCTTAATATCACCACTGTTACGCAGAATCTCTATCACGCATTCGGCAGTGCAAAGCCCGGACTCTTTCTGATTTTTCCTCAGATTATAAACTGATTTTTCGGTTGTGTTCAGGCAAATACGACGTATTTTATGCAGATATGGACTGCGATGATGGATCTTGCGGGCCTCCGGCCAGGTAGAATCAATCAGTACAACATGACTGATACCGGTCAAATCATCACTGGTCGTATCAGCAGCCCCCGGAAAAAGCAACGCCACGCCACCGGCCTCTATCTCTTTCAACAGACCAGCCGGTGGATTCATTCGACTCCAACGGATCTGTTCAGCAGCACTCCCTAAAACATCAACCACCACTTGACCGGTATTGGACCGCTTAGCAAATTCTCTTTCATGTGTTAACAGTGTAAACTTCATCTAATGCGCCTTTTCTATACTTTTTGTATTCTTAATCACATCAAACCACAAAATAATATACTTTCGCAGGGTAACATATCAAATCAGTATTGAAAACAGCTCTCCAATGCCTCCTACCGCTTGACTCATGAGAACAATTTCCGTATAGTCACAAAATATAGCAATTCGATAACCGACAATACTTAACCATTCGCGAGAGTGGGGCGGAAAGCCTATAGGGTCTCTTTGAGACAGCCGGGATGCCGAAATATCAATTTCGGTATCCCGGCTGTTTTTTTGTTTAATGAGAATTTAATTCCGACTTTAAATATCTTATGAAATCAATGAAAGGAGATCACATGTCCAAAGCAACCGCCCGCCACATTTTTGTACTTACGCTGGAAGAGTGCGAGCTGCTTAAAAGCCAGATTGAGGCCGGTGCTGATTTTGCCCGATGCGCCATCAAATATTCAATCTGCCCCACCGGAGTAAATGGTGGTGAACTGGGAGAGCTCAAGCCGGGACAGCTGATAAAAGAATTGGATCAAATGGTTTTTAAAGAGCCTGTCGGCAAGGTATTGGGGCCGATAGAATCACAATTCGGGTATCATTTGGTTGAAATAACCAGCCGCTCGTAACAAATTACACAATCAGAATTAGCAAAGGCGACCAATCGGTCGCCTTTCTTGTCAGCAAACCACAGAAACCTGAGCCTCTTGCAAAATGTCATGAGAAGACAGTTATACAAGAGGCTCACCAGACTGTCACATTGCGCGAATCATGGCTTCCACCGCTTCAAAATAGGCTATTTTGTTGATCGTCATGATGTTGTTGTGATCACCACGTTCAAATATAATTAGCCGTTTTGGTTCATTAGCCCACCCATACAACCTTTCCGCATGGTTTACATCCAGAAGATCATCGTTACGGGTATGCATAACAAGTGTTCTGCCCTGAAATGTAGCAAGCTTACTGCGCTGGTCCAGATCCCGGTCAACCGCTTCCTTCAGACCAGCCAGATCTGTACCCATCTGCCACGGCTCGGCTCTCACCAAAGTCCGCTCCAGAGGATCGGCAATACCGCTTTCAATGATCAGTCCGGCGGCCTGGGGAAATAGCCCGGCACCATGGACGGCATAAATTGACCCCAGCGAGCGCCCAAAAAAGATGATGGTTTTCGGATCCACACCGGATGCTGTTACAATCTTTTCCACATCGACCAGCATGGAAACCAGTGCAGGTGTTCCACTGGACATGCCGTAACCCCGATACTCGGCCAGCAGAAGATTGGCCCCCAAAGCAACAATCTTCTCTTCAAATTCCCCCACATAATCTCCGACCGTTTCGCCGTTACCATGAAAATGAATGACTGTCGGTGCCTCGCTGCTGATCTTCCGATAACGACAACCAAGATGAAAGCCGTCACATTGTACATAAAACGGATCTTTAAAAGGGTTGGCCCAGGGGTAAAAAAGTCCGCCTGAAAGTACCGGATGATCCAGTGGTGAACGCAAAGTTTTGCTCATCGTCAGTCTCCTTGTCTACGGCCCCTGGTTTTGACTGGCATACAGCGCCTGATCAATATCTGCAATAATATCTCCGGCATCCTCAATGCCTATGGAGAGCCGGATCAGGTCCGGCTTTACACCGCTGGACTTCTGCTGTTCCTCCGACAACTGTCGATGAGTTGTGCTGGCCGGGTGCAGCACGCAACTGCGAGCATCTCCAACATGAACAACCAGCGCCACCAGCCTGGTCGCTTCCATGAATTTCCGCCCTGCCTCGGCGCCACCTTTGATTCCAAAGGTCAATACACCGCTGCACCCTTTTGGCAGATATTTCAGCCCCCGGTCATAGGTGGGATGACTGGCAAGCCCGGGGTAGCAGGTCCAGGAAACCAGCGGATGTGTTTCCAGGAATTTTGCCACTGCCAGCGCATTGTCACTATGGCGCTGCATGCGCAGATGCAGAGTTTCCAATCCCAGGTTGAACAGGAAGGAATTAAGAGGCGCCGGAGTTGCGCCCAAATCACGCATCAGCTGAACGCGGGCCTTAATAATGTAGGCCATGGGACCAAAAGTCTTGACGTATTCCAGACCGTGATAACTCTCATCCGGCTCCACCAGCTCCGGGAATCGCCCGCAACTCCAGTCGAAGGTTCCACCATCCACAATCACTCCACCGACGCTGGTTGCATGGCCGTCGATATACTTGGTGGCGGAGTGGATAACAATATGGGCGCCATGCTCAAAGGGACGGCAGAGAAAAGGGGTGCCAAAGGTATTGTCAATCAGCAGCGGGGTCTGCATCTCATTGGCAATGGCAGCAAACTTCTCGAAATCCAGCACATTTAGGCCAGGATTACCGATGGTTTCCGCAAACAGGCAGCGCGTGGTTGGTCGAAAAGCTTTTTTGATCTCTTCTGCCGATGCTTCCGGATCGACGAAAGTCACCTCAATACCCATTTTGGGCAGGGTTACGGCAAACAGGTTATAGGTACCGCCATAGAGTGTGCTGGCAGAAACAACATGCTGTCCGGACCGGCAGATATTCATGATCGCCAAGGTAGTTGCAGCCTGGCCGGACGAGGTTGCCATGGCACCTACCCCACCCTCCATCTGAGTAATCTTGGTTTCAAATCCATCAGTTGTAGGATTAGCCAGTCGGGTATAAAAAAAGCCGGCCGCCTCCAGATCGAACAGCTTGGTGACATGCTCGGCGCTGTCATACTTGAAAGTGGTACTCTGGATGATCGGCAGGATACGCGGCTCGCCTGATTTAGGCTCGTAGCCCCCCTGTACGGCAATGGTGTCAATTTTCCAGTTTGGATTCATGGGGAAATCTCCTTTTTTAGTAATTTTTTCGATATAATTGGCTACTCAGATATCATAAAAACAAAAACTTACCATTATGCTCGTTTTTATAGGTTGTTAAAGGAACATGGTCGGATTTCATTCACATGAATATTACAAGAATAAGTAAACATTTCATAAGATTTTTTATCATTTTTTTCGGTGTATCAACGGTTACGGACATCGGCAAAGGAATTTCTGGGAATCGGGGACAAAAGCATCAAGTGGATTTTAGGGATTACCGGAATAAAGAAATAAATTCATAAAAACCGTAAAGGCGACCAATTGGTCGCCTTTACTTTGTTACCGTTGCATAGAACAGAGTTATTGCGCCTTACAAAGCTTCTCAAAATCCATATCCGCAGCAAGCACACCCTTAATACGTTTCTGATCATCCAGAAGTGGCACCGAGATAGTCAGGCAGAAATGTCCGGTAGCCGATGAAAGGTACAGGTCGGAAATATGACTGGCCTTGTTATCCATTGCTCCTCTGAACCAGGGGCGCTTGGACCAGTCCATGGCGAAACCGTCGCTGCCGTATGATGTATTGAGGTCAGATCCGCCGTGAATATTGGCCGTAATCTGTCTGCCATTGGCATCGGTAATGTAGAGCAACTCGATATAGGGATACTGGCGTATCAGACTGCGCATCTCATCTTCCTGTTTGGAGCGGGCCATGGATTGGATCTGCGGTTTTAAGCTAAGCGCTTCAATCACTTCCTTACCTCTGAAATGAGCCTCCAGACGCAGTGTGCCCAGTACCCCCAGCAGACCGTCCGTAATCTCACTCAACGCCTTGACCTCGTTGGACACTTCCCCTGCCATGCCTCCCATTTCTTTGGACAACGATGATGAGTGTTCGATCCCGGCTGCAACTTCCTGGGTCGTTGCCGACTGCTGCTCGACAGCAGAGGCGATTTGGGTAATCTGTTCGTTGACCTGCTCAAATGCCTCGGCGATCTGATCTAGGGACGCCCTCACATTGTGAATGCAATCCGTTGTTTTTGACACATCTTCCGCTGTACCTTTCATGGCTGTAGCCGTCTGCAGTGATTCCGCCTGAACACCCTTGATGGTTGTGGATATTTCCGAGGTTACCTGAATGGTTTTGGATGCCAGGTTGCGCACCTCATCGGCAACGACCGCAAAGCCCCTGCCGTGCTCACCGGATCGGGCCGCTTCAATAGCTGCGTTCAAAGCCAGCAGATTGGTCTGGTCGGCTATATTCTCGATCATCGTTACAAAATCGCCAATGGCCAGTATGCTGGCATTCAGCTTCTCAACTGTTGCGGATAGCTCGTTGGTTGAAGAAAGCACCTTCCGGGTCATTTGAACCGCTTCAACTGCTGCTGCCTGGCTCTCTTTAACAACATTGATGGCAGTACACGAGGTTTGGGATGCACTCAGGGCCTTATGGGCAATTTCATCGATGGATTGAGACATCTCTTCGGCGGCACTGGCTATCTGGTAAGCCTTTTCCGCCTGCACGTTGACATTGGCGGCCAGCCTGTCGGCATTCTGATTCAGGTTCGCCCCCAGTGAGAAAAGCCTGTTTGAATAGACTATGGCGCTGTTCAGGGTGGTGTTCAGCCTGAAGGTCATTTTTTCCAGGGAACCGGCAAGGTAGCCAACCTGTCCATTCTTGCCGCCTGCGGCAGCTATCCGGATATGGCCCTGTGAGATATTTTCGGCGATATTCGCCACGCCACCGAGTTCGCTGATCGGCATCCGCAATACAAGGGTCACCAGCAGCCCGGTGCCGCATACCGACAGCAGGCCCACCAGGCTTATCAGGATGTACAGCGAACCCGAAATACTTTCATGGCCGGATCCCCCCAGGACATAACGGGTTCCCAGCAAAAGCAGTGCTACCTGGAAAATAGAAAGGACCAGCAAAGGCAACTGGATTTTTGTACGTCGCGAGGCGGGGTGGCTATTCGGCATATTCTCTCCTTTGAGTGCATATTGCCTCAATCAGGCAATAGATTATTACCTTCCACTAGCACAAGCTGTGCCTATTCATTAAAGCCATCCCCACATTGCCAAAACCAGCCAACCCAGCCCTCAGCTCCGCAACCTGTCTGCTTTGCAGGAAAACCTCACATATTTAAAACATTACCGATTGCTCAGTCGGTTTTACTGCTGCTGCCGGATATGAATGCAGCATGCTGAAAACTTGTGCATACTGGCCGCCATAGCTGATATCAAACTGATAACCGTTTTTATGGGCATCTGAAAGCAGGGATCAGGCATTTAAACTGTAACTATTGTTAAATATCGACTTTTTGAAGGGCGCAAATCATGAGAATCAACTGGAGGAAGGTTTGTAAACTCCTCTCCGGCGCGTTTTTTGTCTCGGCCGGAGAGATTTGGTATATTTCCTGGGAATACGAGATTTTCTTCACTTCACATTTTTTTGATTTACTTCTGCTTCGGATTTATACGGAAATAATAATCACTTTTTGGTATGAAAAGCCTTATTGAAATACTACTGCCGACTCTCCCTCAGTATAAACCTGAATAGAGATTTTATCCTTTTGGACAACCATGTCATTAAACTTAAGGGTTTTGATATCTCCACTAAAAAACACGTTATCCGCCAACTGCTTTTTCTCAAGTGCTTTACCGGCCATCTGTCGTGATTTTTCCAGCTGTTCGCTCAGGTTCATATTCAGTTTTTCCTGAATCATGCTTCTAATGGTGCCATGAAGCAGCCAATCACCTGACTTGAGTAACAAACTTTGGGTCTGCATGTCAAAATCCACATCAACCAGAGAAAAAACCTTGGTTTGCGGATCAAAAGCCGGCTTGGCGGTCAAATAAAAGATTCCATCCAGCGATCCTTCTGTCTGCAGCTTAACCACCAGTTTTTCACCATTGCCATACAGATCAAAATCCTTGATGACAATACTCTTACCATCATTTTCAAAAGGTTTGTTAAGCAGTAAAGTGGACGCAATACTACGCAGATCCTTGTAGAAGAGATCGGTCTTCAACGCAACGCGAAAAGTCTTATCAAAAGTATTGACCAGTTTCAGATCAGGCAAGGCGGACGGCGACTGACTGGCCGGCTCAGGACCAACTACAAGCTCTGCAAAGGTACTGATTCCGACGCTCAGTTTAACACTGTTATTATGAGCATACATGGGATAATGAATGACCTCGCTGGGGGTCAGTTTCAACCAGGCATTATAATTTTTGTCCAGCAAGACCGGTTTATGGGCGGTATTCCACACATTGGCGATCTGCGCTTTCAGCGGGAACAGATCGTTGATGTTTTGTGTGATCTGTGCCGATAGCATCTGTTGTAAAGGCAGGGTAACATCGTCCACAATCTTGCGTGGTTTGAATTTAACAAAACCGATGCCAACCTCTTCGGCCATCAGGTCACTCAATCCAAGATAATGGACTTCGGTTCTCACTCGCCAATCAGAACTAACACCGGCATTGACCCTGAACTTCAGCTTCAGCGGGACGGACGGGGTTTCAAACATACGGTAGCTCAATGACATGGTGATCGGGATCGTAATATACAGATAGTTATCGGCGGCACTGATATAAATATCGCCGTTGCGCAGCACATCAGCAGTCAAACCGCTGGTCCTGGTGGAGCCTTTATACAATTCATTACGGAGAGTCCGATTAAGGACCCTGGCTAGATCATAGGTCGAGGTTTCAATAGGTACATTAAGTGTTGACACTTCTCTCTTCAATTCCATGCGAAAAGCCTCCTCAAGAGGGCGCTCAGCCACTAACGGCTTACTGGCGCATGAACAGATTGTAGTGGCAAGCAGAGACGCTGCAAGCAGTGACAATAGAAGTTTTCCGGCAGACATATGTTGTTCCTTTCAATAGTTTGGTTTTAATTTACGTAATTCAAAAAATTTCCTAATTAGAGCCAATCTGCCTATATGGGCATAAAAGCAGTCCCCTCTCCATGAGGGAGAGGGTTAGGGTGAGGGGGCGGGGATGGATTTCCATGGAACTGCTGCCCCCTCATCCGGCCTTCGGCCACCTTCTCCCTCAGGGAGAAGGGATTAACGGGAGATTGATACTAATCAGGAAAAGTTTTTATCTAACCTCTTTTAAAACCCCATCCAACTTTGGTACTTTGGCCGAAGACATGGGCAGCTGTTTCGGTATCGGTAACGGAGGTAAAAGGTCTCCACCATGCTTTGGGCAGTATTCATAAGGCTCTGTGCCAGCAATAAAAAACTCATCTTTTTTTGTCGGACAGGCCGGTGCTGCCAATTTACCGGTAGTCGGATCAACTGAAACCGACACAACCGTTTCCGGTCTCTGAAAGTCCACAACCGGTTTACCGGACTGTGCTGAACGCATGTACTGAGCCCAGATCGGTGCTGCTATTGCTCCGCCGGTGAATCCCCTGCCGCCTGATTTAGGCTTGTCATGACCAACCCAGACCCCGGTAACCATCTGGGGAGTGTAGCCCACAAACCAGGCATCCTTATAGTCATCCGTAGTACCGGTCTTTCCTGCAGCAGGGCGTTCCTGGCTGAATTTTTTGAGACTCTTGGCCGTACCGTAGGTCAGGACATCTTTGAGGATATCGGTTGTTACAAAGGCCGTAGCCGGTGCAATAGCTGCTGTAACTACCGGCTGGGTTTCGGTCCAGGCCTGCTTGTTGTGATCAAAAATACGGATAATAGTCCGCGGTTCGGGGCGTGAACCGTTATTGGCCAGCGGAGCATAAGCTGTAACCAGTTCGCTGAGGGTTACATCTTCCGTACCCAGCGCCAGGGACAGGTCATTCGGCTTGCGCAGCGTCAATCCGAACTTGGCGGCGTAATCGACGAAATTGTTAACACCTACGGTATCCAGAAGCTTGACAGTAATAACGTTGCTGGAATAAGCCAGAGCCTTCCTGAAACTGAGATCGCCATGCACTTCTCCGCCGTAGTTAAGCGGCTTCCAGACCTCACCATTACCTCGGTTGTAGGCCACCGGAGTATCGTTTAGGACTGTGGCAGCGCTAAACCCGTTTTCCAGAGCAGCGGCATAGATCAGGGGCTTGATGGATGACCCGGGCTGTCGCTTGGCTGTAAATGCCCGGTTATATGGACTTTTGACATAATCAACTCCACCTACCGCCGCCAGTACGTCTCCGTTAGTCGGGTCCATACTGACCAATGCACCCTGCAGCGCCGGAGAAATCTTTTTCACGCCGTCAGCCAGAGCCTTTTCTGCCAGCAGCTGCAGTTTAAGGTCCATGGCTGTGGTTACCTCCAACCCTCCCTGATCGATGATACCGGCACCGTAGATTTCAACCAGTTTGGCCCGTATATGGGCCAGGTAATACATGGCCTGATTCTGCGGTACAACCTTGACGGCGGTACTGCGCAAAGCCTTGTGCTGCTTGGCGTCGATCCACTCCAGATCCAGCATCCGCTTGAGGATAACATCCCTGCGCTGGGCAACCTGGGCCGGTTTACCGAGAGGGTTGTAGCGACCCGGATTTTTAGGCACCCCGGCCAGCATTGAACATTCGGCGTCGGTCAGCTCTTCCGGATATTTATCAAAATAAATCCGGGCCGCCTGGGAGATACCCCAGGCACCATGACCATAATAAATTTCGTTGAAATACATCTCCAGGATCTGCTTCTTACTGTAAGTCTTCTCAAACTCAAGCGCCATCTCGGCTTCTTTAATCTTCCTGTCGATAGTCTTTTCGCTGGTGAGGAACTTGTTCTTGATCAACTGCTGGGTAATGGTTGAGCCCCCTTCGGCCATTCTTCTTTTGACAACATTTTTAACCATTGCCCGCGCAATTCCGCGATAATCAATACCGGAATGTTCATAAAAACGGGAATCTTCAACGGCAATCAGCGCCTTTTGCAGAAAAAACGGGATTTTTTCGATCGGCGTCCAGTACCGTTTATCGGAAAGTATCCTTCCCGCAAATTTTCCATGACTATCAAAAATCTTGATCGAACTGTAGCTGACCGGTGCAGGCGGATAGGTGGCAAACGGCTCCAGGGCAGAGGCCGAGGAAATAAAAACAAGTCCCAGCAAAAACCCGAACAGGGCATGACGGTAAAACTTACTCAGTATTGGATATATATGAGACATAACGGTTTTCTCTTCTCTCTTTTGGAGATATTTTCTGGTGATTCTGTCACAACTCTCCTGATGCGGCAAGCCAAAGATAACTTGACCAAATAGATCAACTAAATATATAAAAATCATCTGGTTCATCAGTAAAATTAGATATCCTGAAGTTTTACGGTATACTAAACAAGCTAAATCAGTTTCAGGAGAACTTGTATTGAAAAAGCTTCTCACATGGTTTTCAGTCGGCTTATTGACAACAGCCCTGCTCGACCCTATCATCTACTCAATGCTGGAACAACCAATTCCATGGCTGAGAGACCTGCTTATGGCTGCTGCAGGCAGCGGTGGTATATATCTGTTATACAAGTATCGTCACGATCTATAGCTGGTGCCTATGCATACCAAAAGCAATTTTTACCCACATAAATCTGCCATCGGCATTGATCTGGGCGGCACCAAAACAGAATCAATCCTGCTGGCACCGGATAACACCATTCTCTGGAGGCAGCGCAGGCCCACCCCAAGGGCTGATGGCTATGCAGCCATGCTGGTCAATCTTGCAGACATGATCAATGAGGCCGCCTCCAAACTTTCCAGTGACTCACCATACTCCATCGGCATCGGCATACCTGGTTCTATTGACAATGCAACCGGCTTGGTACGCAACGCCAACTCCACCTGCCTGATCGGGCAACCGCTTCAAAAGGACATCGAACATTTAGTCGGCCAGAAAGTCCGGATTCGCAATGACGCCGACTGTTTTACCCTGGCGGAATGTCATTCCGGTGCGGCTCACGGATATGGACTGGTTTTCGGAGTAATCATCGGCACCGGCTGCGGTGGCGGCCTATGCATTGACGGAGTCGTCCGTGAAGGCGCTCACCGGATCGCTGGTGAATGGGGACATATGGTTGTTGCTCCGAATGGTCCCCACTGTTACTGCGGCAAGCGTGGCTGCATTGAAACTTTGATCAGCGGTTCAGGCATTGAAGCGGCTTATTTCAACAAGTACGGCCGAAAGCTTACCATGGATGAAATTGTCACTCAGGCACGATCAGGCGAACCTGGATGCAGAGACATTTTCGACCGTTTTCTGGACGACTTTGGGCGCTGCCTGGGAGGGCTGATCTCCGTACTTGATCCTGATGCTGTGGTGTTGGGCGGCGGACTCTCAAACATTGACGAATTGTATACTACCGGAGCTGAGCGCGTCAGGTATTACGCCTTCCATGACAACCTGCAAACACCTATCCTGAAGAACCGGCTGGGAGATTCTGCCGGTGTTTTCGGTGCAGCCTGGATCGGTCAGACATGAACGAAGAGTCCCTGGAAATACCGTTGGAAAGAATCAACCCTGAAACCCTGCGCATGATGATCGAAGAGTTTGTTACACGCGAATGGAGTGAACTGGCTGATTCAGATCACACACTTGACGAAAAGATTGAACAGGTCATGCAGCAACTAAAAAGCAGGCAGGCGCGAGTTGTTTACGACAGCCTCACCGAAAGCTGGAACATAATTCCGGCTCGATAAATCATACTGGAGGAGCAATATGAAAATACTTGTCATCAATGGCAGCCCGCGCGGCATGCAGGGCAATACTGGGCGTTTGCTTGAAGAGGTGCTGAACGGTGTCAAAAAGTCTGGTGCCGAAGTTGAGATTCTCAACCTGAAGACCTTAACCGTGCAACCTTGTGTCGCCTGCGATATCTGTCACAAGACCGGCATCTGCGGCATCAAGGACGACTACGAGATGATCAAGGATAAACTGCTGGCGTGCGACGGTTTCATCATTGCCAGCCCGAACTACATCTACAGCGTAACAGCCCAGCTGAAAGCACTTTTTGACCGCTGCAACGGCCTGATGCACTGTGCGGCCCTGGAGGGCAAGTATGCCGCAGCTGTTGAAACCTCCGGCGGAGGAGAGGATCAGAATGTGCTGGACTACATGTGCAAATTCGTCAATATGACCGGAGCTGTAACAGTTGGCGGTGTTGGTTCAGCTGTGACAGGCATCAGAAAATTCCCGGAAGAGGAAAACCTTTTTGCGAAAGCCAATGAACTTGGCCAGGAGCTCTGCTGCAGCATCCGCGACAAGAAAAAATATCCCGCTCAAGAGCCTTTCCGGCAGGGATTTAAAGCACACATGACCGGTCTGGTCGAGGCAATGAAGGAACAGTGGGTATTTGAACACGAATTCTGGACAATGAAAACCCTTCAAAAGTGAGGTATAATTTCAAGCTACAGTTCATAGCAATTCAAGGAGGCTAAAATGATTGTTTTCAATGTCAACGGCAAGGAAACACGTATTGAGGCAACTCCTGACACACCGCTGCTGTGGGTGCTGCGGGAAAAAATGGGGCTGATCGGCACCAAGTACGGCTGCGGTGAAGGTCTGTGCGGTGCATGTACGGTCCTGATTAACGGCAAGGCCGAACGTTCCTGCGTCACCCCGGTTGGCGACGTGCAGGGCAAAAAAGTCCTGACCATCGAAGGCATCCCGGAAAACCATCCGGTTAAAACAGCCTGGCTGGCCCAGGAGGTCTCCCAGTGCGGTTACTGCCAACCAGGGCAGATCGTTTCTGCAGTGGCGCTACTGGAGAAAAAACCGAAACCGACCGATGCGGATATCGATAGCGCCATGGCAGGCAACCTGTGCCGCTGCGGCACCTATGGCCGCATCCGCCAGGCCATCCATACTGCAGCTGAGGTCAAGGGAGGGGCCAAGCCATGAGTGAGGAAACTAAAATGAGCCGCCGACAGTTCATCAAGACCAGCGCCCTTGCAAGTGGTGGCCTTTTGCTGGCCTGCCATCTCCCCTTCGGAATCCGCGCAGCAATGGCAGCAGGGGAAAACGTTTTCGCCCCCAATGCCTTCCTCCGGATCGGGACAGATGAATCCGTAACTATTATTATCAACAAATCCGAGATGGGCCAGGGTGTCTACACCTCGCTGCCGATGCTGGTGGCCGAAGAGTTGTGCTGCGACTGGCAGCGGGTTACCTTCCAGGCGGCACCAGTGGCGCCGGAATACAACCATGCCCAGTACGGGCCGCTGATGGTTACCGGCGGCAGCTCCAGTGTGCGTTCCGAATGGGACCGCCTTTCACTGACCGGTGCCGCAGCGCGCGAGATGCTGATTACCGCTGCTGCTCAGCAATGGAAAGTCAAACCGGGTGACTGCCGTGCCGAGAATGGTGTCATCATCGGTCCGGGTGGAAAACAGCTCAGCTTCGGCAAACTGGCCGCTAAAGCGGCCCAATTGCCAGTCCCACAAAAACCCCAACTTAAATCCGGTAAAAAAACCTTGCTGGGCAAGCCGATAAACCGGTTGGACAGCCCGGCCAAAATCAATGGTACGGCCATATTTGGCATCGATGTGGAAGCACCCGGCATGCTGACCGCTGTCATTACCCGGCCACCGGTTTTCGGTGGACAGGTAAAAAGTTTTGATGCCACCAAAGCCAAGGCTTTTCCCGGCGTGGTGGATGTATTTGCCGTCAAGGCCGGAGTGGCTGTTGTTGCCAACGGATTCTGGCCGGCAGTCAAGGGGCGTGAGCTGCTGCAGATTGTCTGGGACGAAGGTACGGGGGCAGCGGTATCCACAGCGGCCATGCGTACCGAGTATGCAGCCCTGGCTGCCACACCCGGCATGATGGCCCGCAAGGACGGCGATGCGCCGGGGGTACTGTCCAAGGCTAAAGAAGTTATTTCAGCCGAGTTCGAGCTCCCCTATCTGGCCCATGCCACCATGGAACCACTGAACTGTTTTGTGGATCTGAAGCAGGATAGCTGCCATATCCGCACCGGCAGTCAGTTCCAGACCGGGGACCGCAATGCCGCCGCCCGCGAGGCCGGACTTAAACCGGAGCAGGTCACCCTGGAAACCACCTTCCTTGGCGGCGGTTTCGGACGCCGCGCCTGTACAGCCTCGGATTTTGTCGTCGAAGCGGTTCAGGTGGCCAAGGTAATCAAAAAACCGGTCAAGGTGATCTTTACCCGTGAAGACGACATGCGGGCCGGCTACTACCGCCCCATGTGGTACGATAAGCTGAGCGCCTGCCTGGATGAAAAAGGGATGCCGCTGGCCTGGCATCATCGCATCGTCGGCCAGTCGATCATTGCCGGCACCCCCTTTGAAAGCGCCATGGTCAAGGACGGCATCGACCATACTTCCGTTGAAGGCGCCTCTGACACACCTTATGAGATCCCCAACCTGCAGGTCGAACTGCACAGCCCGAAAAATGCGGTACCGGTTCTCTGGTGGCGCTCCGTCGGGCATTCCCATACGGCTTTTGTGATGGAAAGTTTTCTGGATGAACTGGCCAACAAGACCGGCAAAGATCCCTACCAGTACCGGCGCAGCCTGCTGACCAAGCATCCGCGCCACTTGAAGGTATTGGAAACCGCAGCCCAAAAGGCCGAATGGGGCAAACCCCTGCCAACGGGATGGGGCCGTGGTATCGCTGTTCATGAATCCTTCGGCAGCTATATTGCCCAGGTGGCAGAAGTTTCTCTGGAGAAAAACGGGCAGATCAAAGTCCACCGGGTTGTCTGTGTCGTGGACTGCGGCCGGATTGTCAATCCGGACACGATCAAGGCACAGATGGAGTCCGGTATCACTTTCGGCCTCTCCGCCGCCCTATATGGCGAGATCACCCTGGATAAAGGGCGGGTCAAACAGGGCAACTTCGATGATTACCCGATTGTAAGAATCAATGCCATGCCCAAGGTCGAAGTTTTCATCATCGACAGCAACGAACCGCCTGGCGGCATCGGCGAACCGGGCGTACCACCGATTGCACCGGCGGTTGCCAATGCGGTTTTTGCAGCCACAGGCATCAGGCTGCGTTCCCTGCCCATGACCATGGGAAAAGTTTCGGCTGCAATGAAAAAGGGGTGAACAGTTGACCGATCTGGAACTGTATGAAGAAGTAGTCCGGCTGACCCGTCAGGGGGAGCCGTTTGTACTGGCCACCGTAGTGGCGCACAGCGGTTCGTCACCCCGTAAATCCGGCGCAAAGATGCTGGTGCGGGGTGACGCCAGCAGTCTGGGCACGGTGGGTGGGGGTCGCGTTGAGAAAGAGACTATTGATGCAGCCCTGGCCACCCTGACTGACGGAGAAACACGCACACTGGAATTTGTACTGACCGAAGAACATGGCTATGCCTGCGGCGGCTGTATGTCTGTATTTGTGGAACCACAGGGCCGTCGGCCGCTGCTGGTTATGTTCGGCGCCGGTCATGTGGGACGGGCTGTGACAGCTCTTGCAAACAACTGCGGCTTTCGGGTTGTGGTGGTAGATGAACGTTCGGAATGCGCCAGTGCGCCGCTGCTGCCGGGCGCCGACCGGATCATCTGTGCTCCGGTGCTTACAGCATTCGCAGACTTGAAGCTGGACCGGGACAGCTTTGCCATCATCGCGACTCCGGGGCATCTGTACGACTTTGATGCGGTGCGAGGATGCCTTTCCACCGAAACCGGTTTCATCGGCCTGCTGGGAAGCAGTCGCAAACGGGCAACGCTACTGCAAACCCTGGAAGCGGAGGGATTCGACGACACCCAAAGGGAGCGGGTCATCACCCCGGTCGGCCTGGGCATCGGCGCCCAGACACCGGAGGAAATCGCCGTCAGCATCATCGGCCAGCTGATTTCCATCAGGCGTGCCAAATGAACCATAATGTTGCCGCCATTTTGCTGGCTGCCGGAAAATCGCAACGCATGGGCAGGTGCAAACAGCTTTTGAAGTTGGGAGACAAGACAGTCATCGCCCGCTGCCTGGAGACATTGCTTGCGGGTGGGGTTACAGACATCGTGGTTGTCATTTCCGAAGCGGGTCAGAGTGTTGCGGAAGCTGCTGATGGTTATCCGGTTAGAACAGTTGTCAATCCCGCAGTCCATGGGGATATGGCCTCATCTATCCGGGCTGGCAGGGATTCCCTGGCTACTGAAACGAGCGGTGTAATTATCTGTCTTTGCGATTATCCGTTGGTATCCAGTGCAACCATTGCCAACCTGATCAGACAACATCAATCAGCACCCGATAAAGTCGTCATACCTTGCCATGACGGAAAACGCGGCCACCCGCTGCTCTTTCCCAGGTCAAATCTGGACCGGCTTGAACCAGGCATGATCCTGCGTGATCTGGTCAGGGAACATGCACAAATGATTCATCACCTTGAAACCGATGACCAGGGCATCCTGATTGACATGGATACACCCGAGGACTACCATCGTATCTGCACCATGATCCAGAATTGATTGTTTGCGAAAGGACGGAAAGCATCATGAAACTGTTTTCAAGCTGCCGTATAGGCGACACAGAACTTAAAAACCGCGTGGTCATGTCACCGATGACAAGATCAAGAGCACCCGGCAACCTGCCCAACGAGCTGATGGCCGAGTATTATGGCCAGAGGGCCGGTGCAGGATTAATAATTACCGAAGGGACATCCCCCTCCCCCAACGGCCTGGGCTATGCCCGCATACCCGGCATTTCATCACCGGAGCAGACCGAGGGCTGGAAGCTGACAACCAAGGCCGTCCACGATAAAAACGGTAAAATTTTTATCCAGTTGATGCACGCCGGCAGGGTCGGCAGCATTTTCAACCTGCCCAAAACAGCCGAACTGGTTGCTCCGTCAGCCATTGGCATGAGTGGAGTGATCTGGACCGACAGTCAGGGCGAGCAGCCTTATGACCTGCCGCGTGAGATGACTATCGGGGACATCAGGCTAACAATCCAGGAATACGTCAAAGCTTCAAAAAATGCAGTTGATGCCGGTTTTGACGGTGTAGAGGTGCATGGCGCCAACGGTTATCTGATCACCCAGTTCCTCGACCCAGGCTCCAATCTCCGCAATGACGAATATGGCGGAGATCCGATCCGCCGCAACCGCTTTGCGCTTGATGTTGCCGCAGGGGTTATTGCAGCCATCGGCGCCGGTCAAGTCGGTATCCGCCTTTCTCCTTACGGAGTATTCAATGATATGAGCGGAACCTATGAAGGAATAGCAGAACAATATACCACACTGGCTACGGAACTTGGCAAACTGGGACTGGCCTACATGCACCTGGTCGATCATTCTGCCATGGGAGCTCCCAAGCCGGACCCATCAACCGTCAAGGCCATGTGCCAGGCCTTCCGGGCTGCCGGTGGAAAAGCCATCATCCTGTCCGGGGGATATGATCGGGAGCGTGCCGAAACTGACCTGCAGAGCGGAGATGCCGACCTGATCGCCTTCGGCAGGCCATTCATTTCCAATCCTGATTTTGTGGAAAAGCTTAAAAACGGTGATGCACTGGCAGAACCGGACCAAACAACCTTTTACACGCCAGGCCCGTCAGGATATACGGATTATCCTGTTTTAGCGGCAAAATAAACACCCCCTCATCCGGCCTTCGGCCACCTTCTCCCACAGGGAGAAGGGAATATCGGCTGATCCGGTTTGATTTTACGAGGAAAATATGTCCAAGGGCTACAAAGCAAACAAAGAACGAATGGAAGAGATCAGCACCTTCGGCAAAAGCATTGGAAAAAGGGCCGGTTTTAAATGTGAATGGTGCGATAGCAGGGAGGATCTGCGGGTCTGGGATTACAAGCCGGACCAGGATCTGTCCATGGAAACACTGGCCATGCTCTGCCGTGACTGTCGGGAGCTGGCCGATGGACGAAAAGCAGATCCCAATGAGTTGAGAACCATCCGCAATGCCCTCTGGAGTGATATTCCGGCCATTGCGGAAAGCGCCGCAATAGTGCTTGTCCAGTGCAACCAGACCTGGGTCAAGGAGGCTATTGAAGAAAGCTATATTGATGAGATGCTAAAAGAAGAACTATTATCAAAAACGCAGATCTGGAAATAAAAAGCCGGGCTTCGGGTTGTTACCCCCGAAGTCCGGCTTTATTCAGATCTGATATTTTCAGATACTAGCCATTCACTTCTTACATTTTGATTTTTCACCAAAATCGCCTATTTTAGCGGCTTTGGTTTCACCACATTTAACTGATTCACCAAAATCGCCGAGACAGCATGACGGTTCTGCAACAGCAGTCTCTTCAACCTCACCGAAATCACCTATTTTTTCAGCATTCTTAGCAAAAGGCGAAACCTCTTCTCCAAAATCTCCAATGTTATCTTTATCTACTGCGGCCTTTACTTTTGAAGGCTCGCCAAAATCTCCAATTTTGCAGCTCTCTTTTTCTGGTGCGGCCTTTTCACCGAAAGCACCTATAATTGATGCGTCTTTTTCAGAACATTTACCCATACGTTCTTCCCCTTTACCATTCGGATTTTGCTGCTGTTTGCGTTGTATTAATACAGTTTCGGCGAAAAAAATTCAACCTTTCAGAAGCGGCTGGTGTCCGGAAACAAGTTTGCTTTTTGCACTTTTGCTCAGACCTTTGATTGCAAATTCCCTGATGGATGCAGAAGAACGGCTGTGGCCATCCTCCAGAAAGACTACCCGTACAGGCTGCCTCCCCCTGAAATATTTAGCACCTGTGCCCGTTGCATGCTGCTGGAACCGTCGTTCAATATCTGTTGTGATACCGGTATAAAGCGAATCATCAGAGCAGAGTATGATGTAGACCAGCCAATTCAAGGCTGATTGAAGATCTTGCCGACCGGAGCAATATAGATGCAGAACTCTTCATCGCCATCCACCCCCAGCAGTTCATCGGCCAGAGCCTGATTATAGGCGGCTATGGCGCAGGTACCGGCATTGATCGCTTCACAGGCCAGATACAGGTTCTGGCAGACATGCCCCGCATCCAGGGCAATAACCTTGTAAGATGCTTCCGCATAGCGCCACTCGGTCCGGGACGGGATTGCGGTCCAGAAAAAGGTCACTGCCGACTGCCCGGCAAAGCCCTGTCCGCGAGTTGCTGCCGAAACCCTTGCCGATAAATGGGGGACAGCCTTTTCAAGCACCAGGGCGTGTTCAAGCGGCAGATATCTGTATAAACCGCTCTCCACCGCTTCCACCCTGTTGATGGCAAGATAGGTTTCAAAAGGATGCCGGCAGCCGGCAGAGGGAACGGTTCTCAGCACGGCAGCTTCGTGCAGCTCCTCCCTTACCCCTTGTGTGGCCCAGAGCAGAAAAGCCAACTCCTCCAAAGCAAGAGATTCCTGCGTGAACCGGCGGTGGCTCTGGCGATTGGCAATGGCCTGTTGCAGGTCACAGGGCGGAATAGACCAGGTTTCCGGCTCTGGCAGAACAATTATTTTTGCACCTTTGACAACCGGCTTTTCAATAACGGGAGGACGCTCGCCAAGAGATTGCAAGGTCGACCTGAAGTCAACCTCTTCCCGGATCCTGTCGGTGAGAAAATATCTGCCGCTTTCTGTAGTAATTGTTGGAAGTTTTATAATGACAGACTCCTTGAGCAGGCTGTTTTTTAAAAATGATCAGAAATATTCAACCTTCAGCAACGGTGCCAAATCCGCACGGTTGCCTCCGGTTGTATCATTAATCTCGATCACACCCGCCCCCTCTGCCAAAATTCTGATTTGAAAATCAGGCAGACCACGGAATTGAGCTTCGCGCATCAAAAAAGTAACATCAACTATGACATGCCTGTTCAAATCTAATTGTGATATTGACGGTGAGATAGTCGTTGTTGCCAACGGCACAAGAAGTGAACGTTCAAAATCATTTCCAATCAAATTCGGAGGCTGAAAGTTTACCAGATCGATTCGGATCGGAATCGTACCGACCAGAGGTTGTGGTTGAATACTGTCGATAAAAATATCCAAAGTAGCAGAAACAATTTCTGCATTACCCGGGACACCATTAACACCTGACAGTGGAAAACGTAAAAAGGCCCGCGACTCATCCAGTGACGTATATCTACCAGCAAAAACGCTCTGGGTATTACCTTGGGTCACCGAATATGAACCGTTGCTGAAAGCTTTTAAAATATCTCCGTCATAAACCGGATCACTGAGAATATTGGTTACAAATGTGGGAGTAGAAACCGTAACTTCTGACCCGCATCCATTCAGTGCCAGAGCCATCAAAGCCATCACTGCGACCAAAAAAAACTTTTTCATTGCTACCTCCTATACGGGCTAAAGAGACATGAATTACTCCAGATTGTACATGTTGATTTTACCAGATGCCTCCAAGATTTGAAAGCTTCCTGCTTCACCACCAACCCATAGAAAGTGGACCGGTATCAGGTTCAACTTTTTTATGATATAGTTTCCTGAAATATCTGCTGTTACCTATAATTACTGGCCTGCTTACTACCGGAATCCCGATGCATAATGACCTTACATCCGCCCCCATACCGCTGCTGATCCGCCGCCTGGCAATTCCCGCCGGAACAGGTTTTCTTTTCAATACCATGTTCAACGTGGTCGACATATGGTACGGCGGCAAGCTCTCCACTACAGCACTGGCAGCCATGTCGCTGTCATTCCCGGTCTTTTTTCTTATCCTGTCCTTCGGCAACGGCATCTCCACCGGCACAACAACACTGATCGGCAATGCGCTGGGCCGCAACGACCATCAGGAAGCAGAAACCTATATTCACCAATCGATCTCCTTTGCCCTGGCAAACACCATTTTCATAACCATTCTGGGACTGCTGCTTTCACCATACATATTCCGGTTTATGGGTGCCGAAGGAGAATATCTGGCCCTCTCCCTGGACTACATGAATGTCATTTTTTGCGGGTCGGTCTTTTTCATGCTCAACTTTGTCATGGGCGCTATCCTGAATTCCCGAGGTAACACCATACCCTACCGGAACTTTCTGATTTCAGGCTTTTTCCTGAATATGGCACTGGACCCATGGCTGATGTACGGAGGTTTTGGCATACCGCCAATGGGATTGCAGGGGATTGCCCTGGCTACGGTTCTGGTACACGCCCTGGGTAATCTTTATCTTTTCAACTGTGTTTTCAGGACCAGGACCATCAGGCCCTTCCGGATGCAGGAGCTGTCACCAAGCTGGCACCACTATCGTGAACTGGCAAGACAGGGGTTTCCAGCCACCCTGAACATGATGACTGTCAGCCTGGGTATATTTATCATCACATGGTTTGTGGGCAGATACGGACAGGAAGCAGTTGCCGCCTACGGTATTGCCACGCGTATTGAACAGATCGCATTATTACCGGTCATGGGGCTGAATGTCTCCACACTGGCACTGACTGCCCAGAACTTCGGAGCAAAACGCACCGACCGTATCAAACAGATCCTGTCCCTATCGCTTCGCTATGGCTTCATCATGGCATCTGTAGGCACTGTGGCCGCCGTCATCTTTACCAGCCAGTTAATCGGCTTATTCACCAGTGACCAGGCTGTTATAAACGTTGGAGTTCAATGTCTGAAGATTGAAGCATTAGTTTTTCCGGCCTATGTGCTGCTTTACATCTGTGTTTCTGCCATGCAGGGGATCAAACAGCCGATGTTTGCCCTCTGGATCGGCCTTTATCGGCAGATTGCCGCACCTGCGGCAGTGTTCCATCTGCTGGCTACTGTTCTTGGCTGGGGGATTATCGGTATCTGGTGGGGTGTTTTTACAGTAACATGGTCAGCAGCCCTGATCGTAGTTGTCTATGTCACCTGGATGTTGAAAAAGCTGGATCTGGAGCTGAATGCTGGTAATGATTGAATAACAGCCATCAACATCATCAGCAGCTTTCAACCTCTATCTTCTCCAGCAGCTCCAGCGCCTGATGATCCTCATACTCTTCAAACAGTTCCCTGATATTGTTGATATTGGCATGAATCAGATACAATTCATCCAGCAGACGACCGCTGTTTTCCTCCGGCAGTCCGACACGGGCCAGCTTTTCCCTGAACAGATCCCAAAAACGGTTGTTTTTTTGCGGGTCGTCAATATGGCCGAGCAGGAGCTTAATCAGCTTGCGCGAGTTCCCGTCCGCGTCTATTCCTGTAAATGATACGTAGCGATCAATCCTGTTTTCCTGCTCCATTAACTCACTCTCCTTTATTCAATCTATGCTGTCCAGCCGAAGTGCAAAAGTCAGATCACATCCGGCCAGCGGATGATTTCCATCCAGAGTCACATCAGCGTCACTGACTTCCATAACAACCATTACCCTGGTGGTTCCATCGGCAAAGCCGATGCTTAATTTTTGACCAGCAACGATCTCTTTTTCGGCAGGAAAAATCTGCCGGGCAACCTGAATTATATTTTCCTGCAAACGTGGACCATAGGCCTCTTCGGCCAGGAGCACGATATTTTTAACCTCATTAGGCCGCATACCGATCACTCCCCGCTCAAGGGCCGGGAAAACCTGATCATTGCCGATGGTAAAAACCAGCGGACCATGTTCATCCGTACTGTGGAAAATCCGCCCGTTTTCCATGGTGCCCACATAACTGACTGTAACTGTGCTGCCTGCCTCAGCTAATAACATATAACATCCACCTTTCTATTTATGATCACACCCTGTAAAACAGCCACAGGCCCCGCAGGTACAGAGCCGCAGGCCGCAGACATGACAGGCCGGATTCTGAGGATCTCGCCCATCAATGGTTTTGCCGCAACTGCCGCAAATGTATCGGTAGAAAGCAAAGCCGCAATCACGGCAGACCAGTTTATGAGCATCATCAGGCTTTGGGATGATGTGCACAGAGCCACAGATCATGCAGATTGAGGCCATTTCGGGCTTGTTTCTAATGCCTTCACGCTTGACGCGATATTGTTCGAACAACTTCTTGGCAACCTCTCTGTCTGGTGTTTCCATTTTATCCCCCGGTCAATCTGTTCAACTCTTTGCAAATTCACTGCCGGATCTGAAACAAATAAACAGATTGTCGTTGAACTGCCTGACGTGTTATAAGTGGAATACATTGGAACCACAGGGGAAACTCCTGTGGTTTTTATTTTTCGCGATAAACCATACTTAAACCGTCATCTCTGATTTGTTCATACAAGGAGTTCAAGCATGTCTTTTGAAAATCTCGGCCTGCGCGCCGAACTACTGAGCGCTATCGTCTCACAGGGCTATACAACACCAACCCCGATCCAGACCGAAGCAATTCCGGTAATTTTAGAAGGTGGCGACCTGCTTGCCGGCGCCCAGACCGGCACCGGCAAGACCGCCGCATTTGCCCTGCCGATTGTCCAGATGCTGAGTAAAGTCACACCCCGTGAAAAACGGAGAATACCAAGGGCGCTAGTCCTGGTTCCAACCCGGGAACTGGCGGCCCAGGTCAGCGAGCAGATGAACAACTATGCCCGGCGCCTGTCGCTGCGCTCAACCATGATCTATGGCGGAGTAACTATCCAGGCACAAATCGAACGCCTGCACCGCGGTGTCGACATTGTGGTTGCCACACCGGGGCGACTGCTGGACCACGCCCAGCGCGGCACCATCAATCTGTCCCGAATTCAGTTCCTGGTGCTGGATGAAGCGGACCGCATGCTGGATCTGGGATTTATTGACGACATCCACAAAGTAGCCGAGTATCTGCCAGCCAAGCGCCAGACTCTGCTATTTTCCGCAACCTATTCCCAGAGCATCAAACAGCTGGCTGACGAACTGCTCAACCGTCCGCGCCGGATTGAGGTTGCACGCAGCAATATCGCTGCTGACGCAGTGGCCCAGACAGTTTACCAGGTGGAACGGAGCCGCAAGCGGGAAATGCTCTCTTTCCTGATCCGCACCGGCGGCTGGAATCAGGTTCTGGTTTTTGCAAAGACCCGCTACGGGGCCGACAAACTGACTGAAGAACTGCTTTATGACGGCATCAAGGCCGCAGCCATCCATAGCAACAAGAGCCAGTCGATCCGCACACGTACCCTGGCGGAATTCAAGCAGGGTGTATTCAGCGTATTGGTAGCGACGGATGTGGCGGCTCGCGGTCTGGATATCGAGCGCCTGCCCCACGTAATAAATTATGATCTGCCCCAGGTCCCGGAAGATTATGTGCATCGCATCGGACGTACCGGTCGCGCCGGAGAAAACGGGATCGCCCTTTCGCTGGTATCTCCCCAGGAGCTACCCATGCTGCAGGCCATAGAAAAACTGCTCCAGTACCCCATTCCACGCCAGACGATTGAGGAGTTTCCACATCAGGCGGCAAAGCGCAGCGGCAAGCCAAGGGATAACAAACAGCCAAAACAGCAGTACAAACCTAAGAGTGAACAGGAAAAGAGTGCCAAAATACCGGAAATGGGCAAACCGGCACGAAGGGGAAAAGTCATACCGGAGCGTCCGGCTCCCAAGACCGGACGCCGTGGCAGCAGAACCAAAAAACATTAATTCAGGCAGAACTTTATAAGGATAATTTATGGGCGTGGAAGTTTACGTCGGCCAGATCGCTGACACCGTAACTGAAGACGAATTAAAAAAACTATTCTCCATAGTCGGCACAGTTGAGTCAGTACATATTGTGAAGGACTCGGAAACCGGAAAATACCGGGGCTGCGGATATGTCAGAATGTCCAGTGATGAAGAGGCCAAAGAGTCTATTGATTTTCTGAACGGCACCATGCTTGGCGACCGCCTGATAGTTGTCAGAAACGTCCCTAAAAAGGTCTTCAAAAATAACGGTTCATCAGGCAACAACAGAAATGCAAAGGACATTCGTACAGGAAAAAAATAACCGCCTACACATCCGGATTAATTTTTATCGTCATTTGTCCCGCCCCAGATAGCCATCCATTGCTGCTGGGGCGTTCTGCTGTCGCCATATTGGACAATCACCCCGTCAGCCTTTTGATATGAGCACGACCAACCCGGTTTGTCAGCACCCTGAAAAGTTGGGTAATCGTGGGGATGCTCCTTGGCATCGTATGGCGCTGAAAAAGTCCCATCATTTACCGGGGGCGGACATCGGTCATCGCCCGTATACCATTTGTCTTCAGCGCAATAGCCATTTGCAACCATCAGAAACAGAGCAAACAGACCTGTCAGAAATATTTTCATCTTATTCTCCATCAAGATACTTTTATGTAATTTTTCAGTTTATTCTTAAATATTAACAATTTCGTCACATTTTTTCAATTGACATAAAATTTAAATAAGCATTAATCTATTATATACAGGAGGTGACCAACATGATGATCCAAGTACATTTTACCGACAACACATATGACTATGTAAATGAACAGACATTGCAACGACTTCTGATAAAACAGAGTGATCTTATCAGGTTCAAGCGTTCCTCAGGCTGGGTGGTCGTCGGTTTTGATGAACTGAGAAAAACTACGCGCAATGAAGATTACAAACACCTGGTTAAAGCCAAGAAAATCATTCGCGTTTTATATAACGACAATCGCTATGACTATGTAACCGATGAGATGTTGGACGATCTGATCGAGTCGGACAAAATCGCCAGGTTTGAGAGATCAACCGGCTGGGCAACTGTCGGTGTTGATCCGGTTAGAAAAGCCAAACGCGGCTGAAAAAATATTACCGATTACAAAACACAGAAGGGTTTTAGGCAGATGCCTAAAACCCTTGTTTATTTCCAGCCAGCACAACAGACCCTTCTGAGTCAGAATACTGACTTTCAAATCTGTTATCTTTTCCATCAGAACAACTGACCTGCCAAATTCTCCCGTAAGATTTCATCCTTGGCCCAATCCGGACCGTCAAGGTATAAATTATGCATTTAATAGCAGATTATCATGGACCAAAACCATTAACCCCACCCCCTAAACAGCTATAATTCAGTAATTACGGGAGGATAGGAATGCTTGACGACTGTATTAGCAAACTTCAGGAACTTGACCGCAACTGCCATCAAGTCAATGAAATGACACCTGACATGCATAAAGAGTTTGAAAAGGCATTAATCGAACTGCTGCATCATTCTGTTACTGAAAACAAAAGGGCGATCTGCACCATCAGGAAGCTGCAGCACGAACTGGAATTTACCCGTTCGGGTTTGAAAACCCTGATGACCGAACTGCACAACTGAACAGAACGACAAGAGCGATCCCTCCGCCAATCACCGCCAGATTGCACACTGCAGAAATCCCATGAAGCTTGCGGAATGCTGCCCGGTGCGGATTATCAGCCGGAGTGGTTTCAAATGACGCTATGGATTTTTTCAACTCAACCGCACGCGGTTCGATGACGAATGCCTGCAGAGCAGTAATAATCAGCATTACTGAGATGATAATCGCCGGAGCTATGGCAGAGCGCCCCCTGGAAAACGCCAGACAGATCAACGCAACAGTTCCACAGGCCAGCCCCCACCGAAAGTAGCCTGGAAACAACACACCAACAATTCCGCCGGCCATATCCCTGCTGTAGGACTTGAACAGCACCGGAGTCAGCAGAAAAGTGAACAGAGCCGCCCCTCCAACCCAGAGGGAAACTGCCAGACGGTATAAAACGGTTTTTATCTCCATATATTCCTCGCCACCCTTTTTTAATAATTAATACTTGAAGTTATCACACCTGGCGAATAATTTACAATTCTGCATGATATGGTTCTCCGCAATCAGGCGTTGCAGATGTGTTGGTTTGACTTTTTAATTAGATATTTTTTAAAAGGGCAGTGAAGAGAGTTTTAGCAAGTCTGCTTATGTATTTGTATTGCTTATTGTTTCCTAAATAATAGGCGTTTTTCTGTATTGGGGTAGAGGGTGATGTCAGAATCAATGTGCAACAATAAGGCCCTGAAGCTGATCAGCTTCAGGGCCTGTTTTATTTTCCATCAGTGGATCCGGTCCCATATCAAAGTGCCAGCCTTATGCACCTTTGATCTGAAACTACCAGCCATTATTCCATCAATCATTAATCCTTTTCATAGTCCAGCTTTCTCTCCGCAACCAAAGAAAGGTGTTCCCCTGTCTGTGGACAACCGTTCTTGCCTTCAAGTTTTCTATGCTTGTTTAGTGCACGTACAATCTCGATCAGAAGCGGTAGATCATTGTTATCAAGCTGTTTCAGTTCTCTCTGTAAAATTAATTTGTCTTTTGCAAGGGCGAGACTTGTCACTTTATCAGACTGTATAAGTGATTCGGAGTGTTCTTCCCCGTCACAGAAAAAATATTTGAAACTAACGTCAAGTGCCTGGGAGATCCTGATCAGAATCTTCAGGGAAGGCAGCTGTGTTTCACGCTCGATCTTTCCGATATAAGTATAGTCCACTCCGCCGGCGACCATTGCGGCCAGCTCTTTCTGTGAGAGCCCTTTTTCAATTCTCAGCAGCTTTAGTTTGTTCCCTATTCCCAAATTCAAATAATCCTCCGGATGCTTCAAAACTAACGGTTCCGATTTTTTATACGTATACCGTTTATCCCGCTTCATGTCAATCGAGCCTTTGCAAGCTAAATAATTATTATTTATGCTTGACAATAGTTTATATTTATCTTATTAGGTTTTTAAAATGATTCGAGGGCCTTTATGAATAAACTTCGTTTACTCAGAAAACTGCATGACGGTGAGCTGTTTGATTGTTTGTCCGGTGAAGAGCTGCGCCTGTTTCTGCTGATGATCGTTGACAGTAATGAAAGCGGAGAAGGTGAGCTGCATCTTGGGTACTTGGGCTTGCTATTTGGCGGGGAAATTTCCCGGAAGGGATTGGAAAACATCTGTGAGGAGCTGCAGAAAAAACAGCTTGTGAGGCTGACCAAAATTCCCGGGTGTGAATCTACTGTCATGTACCGGATCCGCAATCAGGATGATTACGCACCATGATTCGGAATTATAAAACACGGAAAGGAGGAATGAAAAATGGCAATGCCTTGTCACTTAACAATCACAGGAGAAAAACTGGGAGAAATCAGAGGTTCGTGCGACATGAGGGGAAGAGAGAATACGATTCTTGTTTATGAACTTCATCACTCTATAGGTATGCCAAAGAGTCCTAATAACGGGTTTCCAACGGCAAAAAGAGTTCATAACCCCCTGACCGTAGTTAAAGAGGTCGACCAAAGTTCGCCCAAGATATTCCAGGCTTGCGTCACCGGAGAACAACTGAAAGATGTAACATTAAAATACTATCGCATTACAAAGCAGGGTACTGAAGAGCATTACTACACTACAAAACTCGAAGAGGCTATTGTTGTGGGCTATAGTCCTTACATACCGGTAACTCTTAAGTCCTCGAATGATGTCTTAAAACATATGGAGTCAGTTTCTTTTGCCTATAAAAAAATCAAGGTGACTTGGGAAGCAACAGGAATTGAAGCAGAAGATTCCTGGGATGCGCCACGATAAATTATTAAAAGATTTAAAGGTGGCGAGCTGCTACTCATCTTTTCCTCATCAAGTAGCCTGTACCCTTTAATCACTAACTATTTATTGGACAACAACGGAGGTGCAAGATGGGAGATGAAAATCGAGGTTATGATTTATCCACAGAAACGGTCACGGAAACGCATATATTTGAACATAGCATACTGGCACGACAGGCGGCATTTTGGTACTGTCAGAATAATGTAACAAAGCCTGTGGCTATAGGCTTGGATGGGGCTAGCATGTTCTTCGCTGTGACAGGGGCAGGTCTTCTTGTTACGGGTGGCACGTCATTACTCGCTGTTGGTAATGCAAATTTAGGGCTTATGTGCAAGGGGCTTTCTGCTGTTGATATATTTATAGAAGCCGGTTCTACACCTTCTGCATATACTACCACATTAGGGGCAATTCAAATACCTGGTTTAAAAGGAAGACTTTTAAGTTATGGTTTGGCGCTCACTGATACGCTATTAACCGTACATGACAAATAACATGAATAAAATAAAACTTTTAAATATTGCCTCGTATATTTTCTTTGGGCTTAGTGTCTTAATTGGTATCGCACTGAGTTTTTATATAAAAGATGCTCACATGAAAAAAATTGCTGCAGATTTTATTTGTTTAATGTGGACATTGTTTTTTTCATCCATGGCATTAGAATCGCATTTCTCCGGTGAATTCAACATCAGGGGCGCAAGAGCAACAAGAGCTGAAAATCCGGTAGCATTTTATTTTGCCATGTTTTTTTATGTGCTGATTTCGTTAATGCTTTTTCGTTTGTTTGTTAAAGTTACACTCGAAATAATAAATGGTGGTTAGTCCAGCCCGCCGACGACCATAGAGGCCGGCTCTTTCTGTGAGAGCCCTTTTTCAATTCTCAGCAGCCTCAGTTTGTTCCCTATTCCCCAGTTCAAATAGTCCTCCGGATGCTTCTAAACTAACGGTCCTGGTTTTTTATACCCATACCGTTTATCCCGTTTCATGTCAACCGTGCCACTATTAAGCCAAATAATTATTATTAATGCTTGACAATATTATATATTTATCTTAAAAAGTTTTTAAAACGATCCGGGGGTATAGGTGAATAAACTCCGTTTGCTGAGAAGGCTGCATGACGATGAACTGTTCTGCTTTTTGTCCGGTAAAGAATTGCGCCTCTTCCTGTTGATGATCGCTGACAGTACGGAAAGCGGAGAGGGTAAAATGTATTTGGGACAAATAACCAGTTTATTTGACAACAAAATTTCTCAGAAAGAGTTGGAAAGCATATGCGAGGAGTTGCAGAAAAAGCAGTTTGTGCGGTTGACCAGTATTCCGGGATGTGGATCCTCTGTCATGTATCAAATTCGCAATCCGGATGATTACGCACCATGATTTCAATTATTAAACTCGGAAAGGAGAAATGAAAAATGCCAATGCCTTGTCACTTAACACTCACAGGAGAAAAACAGGGAGAAATCAGAGGTTCGTGCGACATGAGGGGAAGAGAGAATACGATTCTTGTTTATGAACTTCATCACTCTATAGGTATGCCAAAGAGTCCTAATAACGGGTTTCCAACGGCAAAAAGAGTTCATAACCCCCTGACCGTAGTTAAAGAGGTCGACCAAAGTTCGCCCAAGATATTCCAGGCTTGCGTCACCGGAGAACAACTGAAAGATGTAACATTAAAATACTATCGCATTACAAAGCAGGGTACTGAAGAGCATTACTACACTACAAAACTCGAAGAGGCTATTGTTGTGGGCTATAGTCCTTACATACCGGTAACTCTTAAGTCCTCGAATGATGTCTTAAAACATATGGAGTCAGTTTCTTTTGCCTATAAAAAAATCAAGGTGACTTGGGAAGCAACAGGAATTGAAGCAGAAGATTCCTGGGATGCGCCACGATAAATTATTAAAAGATTTAAAGGTGGCGAGCTGCTACTCATCTTTTCCTCATCAAGTAGCCTGTACCCTTTAATCACTAACTATTTATTGGACAACAACGGAGGTGCAAGATGGGAGATGAAAATCGAGGTTATGATTTATCCACAGAAACGGTCACGGAAACGCATATATTTGAACATAGCATACTGGCACGACAGGCGGCATTTTGGTACTGTCAGAATAATGTAACAAAGCCTGTGGCTATAGGCTTGGATGGGGCTAGCATGTTCTTCGCTGTGACAGGGGCAGGTCTTCTTGTTACGGGTGGCACGTCATTACTCGCTGTTGGTAATGCAAATTTAGGGCTTATGTGCAAGGGGCTTTCCGAGGAAACATATAAAGAGGCTGGCAAAACGCCCTCTACATATACAACTACCTTGGGGGCAATCCCAATACCAGGATTCAAAGGAAGACTTATTAGTTTTGGTATGTCTCTCACCGATGCGTTGCTAACCGTACACGATAAATAACATGAAAAAAATAAAACTTCTAAATATGGCCCCGTATATTTTTGCTGGACTTAGTATTTTAAATGGCATTGCACTGAATTTTTTTATAAAAGATAAATTTTTGGAATCTATTAGTGTTGTAGCCTTTTTATTACTATTTACATTATTTTTTTCATCCATGGCGTTAGGATCGCATTTTTCCGGTGAATTCAACATCAGGGGCGCAAGAGCAACAAGAGCTGAAAATCCGGTAGCATTTTATTTTGCCATGTTTTTTTATGTGTTGATTTCGTTACTGCTTTTTCGTTTGTTTGTTAAAGTTACACTCGAAATAATTCATGGTAGTTAGGCATTGCAGATTTTTTAAAAATGCCCTTCCTGAAAAATCAGGAGGGGCTTTTTGTCGAGCAACCGGATAAAGATCATAATACAAGCCAATGAACAGGGACCGAATATGTACGACTCGGTTGAGCAGCTACCTTCTCATCAACGACTTTTACGAATAGTCTATTATATTTGACGAGCCTCATATTGGGTGATATTCTCCACAAAACTGTTCCCTCCATCTGCACCGATTCAATCATTATAACTGGACTTTTTTTCAGCTGTTACGGGCACACCCTATAAACATCACGTTCAAAGGAGAACCGGCAATGAAGAATATCCTGGACAACACCCCCGAAATTCTGCTTATGGGACCAGGTCCCTCCCTGGTTTCAGACTCAGTACTGAATGCACTGGCGAAAAAAACCGTCGGCCACCTGGACCCTTACTTCCTCAGCCTGATGGATGAAACCAAAGTCATGCTCCAACTACTGCTGGGGACCCACAACCAGTATACAATCCCCATTTCAGGAACCGGATCCGCCGGCATGGAAACCTGTTTCGTCAACCTGGTGGAAAAGGGCGATCGCGTGCTGATTCTCTCCAACGGCGTCTTTGGCCTGCGCATGATTGATGTAGCCGGACGTCTGGGAGCAGAAGTAGACAAGCTGGAATTCCCTTTTGGGGAAGCTGTTCAGGTGGAAGCGGTTCGCCAGAAACTGCAGGGCCAGAAATACAAAATCGTTGCCGTAGTGCATGCCGAGACTTCCACGGGTGTGCTGAACCCGGTAGCGGAAATAGGTGAACTGCTTAAAGGGAGCGACACCCTTTATCTGGTTGATACGGTCACCAGCCTGGGCGGCATCGAAGTCTGCATGGATAAATGGGGCATTGACGCCCTCTACAGCGGCACCCAGAAATGCCTCTCATGTCCTCCGGGTCTCTCTCCGGTTTCTTTTTCCGACCGCGCCATGGAAGCGGTAAAGAAACGGGCCACCAAGGTGCCCAACTGGTACCTGGATCTGACCATGATTGCCAACTACTGGGGCCAGTCGCGCGCCTATCACCATACAGCACCGATCAATATGCTCTATGGATTTTATCAGGCGCTTTACAACTTCTTCGAAGAAGGCGCTGACAATGTTTTTATCCGACACCGGCTGGCACATCTGCAACTGGTCAAAGGGTTAGCCGAATTGGGACTGACGCTGCTGGTGGAGGAGAAGTCCAGACTGCCGATGCTGAATGCCGTAATTGCACCGGAAGGGATTGATGAGGCGGCTGTCCGCAAGCGTCTGCGCACAGAGTTCCAGATTGAAATCGGTGGCGGGCTCGGTGTTTTGGCAGGCAAAATCTGGCGTATCGGTCTGATGGGGCACACCGCTCGCCCTGAACATGTCAACCACTTCCTGACATCCTTGAAACAGGTTCTTGCCAAATAACCATACGATTATAAATATGATCTGAAAGGGGTTTCCAGATTTAGTTGGAAATCCCTTTTTAATTTATACCCCTTGTACCGGCACCAATTTTGCTTTAATGAGCGGATCATATCAAGGCAATGAATGCCTATTTTCAATGGACAAGGGAGTCTAAAATGTCGCAAAACCATGCTATTTCTCGTTTTAGTGTTACCCAACTGGTCAGTTTTCTAGCTGTGTTTTTCCTGCTTGGCTTTACTGTTCTGCTTTCCTTCTCTGCTTACACATCGAGCAAGACCGCTGTAAACGGCCCAATTTATGGGCAGATCATTCAGGGCAAAGACCTGATAGCCGACATACTCCCCCCTCCCGAGTACATTATCGAATCCTATCTGGTAGCTTTCCAGGCATACGATGCCAAGGACCCCGGTGCTGTAAAAGAACATTTAAAGTCCGTCCAACGACTACGTAAAGAGTTCGAAGAACGCCAGACCTATTGGACCAAGGAGTTGAAAGACGGCGAAATAAAGACACTGATGATCGGTGACGCCGCCAAAGCTGCACGTGAATTTTTCAACAGCGCAGAAAAGGACTTCTTCCCTGCTCTTGAACGCGAAGACACTGTCGCTGCCGGGTCAGTTCTGCATAAAAGCCTTACACCTCATTATAATGCCCATCGGAGTGTAATCGACAAGATTGTTACCCTTACAAATGCAAGCAATGAAAAGATCGAAAAAAGCACTGTCAACCTGCTAAAAACGTACAACTGGGTAACGATTGTAATAGTTATCGCTGTATTCGTTGTGTCAGCCCTGCTTTCTCTGCTGGTAATCCGTTCAGTTCACAACACCCTTTCAACCTGTGCCGATATAACCAACCGCATAGCAGAAGGCGACCTATGCGTGGACATCAAAGTTGAAGGACGCGGCTCCATCAGATTACTATTGGAAAGTATCTCTACAATGGCTGCACACCTGCGTGAAATTGTTGGTCAAGTATCTGCAACAACGCACAATCTGTCTTCAGAAGCAGACCGGCTGCAATCAGCCTCCCACCAGATAGCACAGGAGTCTTCTCAGATAGCAGTCAAAGCCAGGGGTTTCACCAATGCTATCGGGGAGTTGGCCGCCACCTCAAACGATATCTCTATCAACTGCCGTTCAGTTGCCTCCAGCTCTGCCAGCGCCACCAAACTTGCCAGTTCGAGCACGGCAATTGTGCAGGAAACAATTAACGGTATGCAGTCAATTGCCAATCATGTCAAAGAAACTTCCGATATAATCGACTCTCTTGGCGTTAGATCGGAACAAATCGGCCAGATCATCGAGACCATCAGCGACATTGCCGACCAGACCAATCTGCTGGCTTTGAACGCTGCCATTGAAGCTGCCCGTGCTGGTGAACAGGGTCGCGGATTTGCAGTTGTTGCCGATGAAGTAAGGGCACTTGCCGAACGCACAACCAGGGCTACGCGTGAAATAACAGGCATGATCGGGAATATTCAAAAAGAGACCGGCCAGGCGGTCAGCTGCATGGAAGAAGGGGTCAAAGAGGTGGAAATAGGCAACAACGCCTCAATCCGCTCCGGCCAGGCTTTAGAAAGTATCCGCGAGGAAGTGGGCGAAGTCACTGTCAAGATCGACCAGATTGCAACAGCTGCAGAACAACAGACAGCGGCAACAGCAGACATCAATCTGCACATCGGCCAGATCTCCGAATCGATCAGAGGCACTGCTCAGGAAGCGACTTCCGTTGAAGAAAGCGCCGCACAAATCTCCTCCATGACAGTAAAACTGGAACAACTGGTCGGCAAATTCAAAATGTAATTAATATTTATGTAGATCTGGTAACTGGGTTTTTGGCAATAGCTGAAAACCCAGTTATTTGTAAACCGCAGACTATTGTATTATTATCAGAACGTTAATTTGGTGGTATTATTCTCTAACACCATTCACTTACTGCTACGGAGAGAACATGTCCATACCAGAACTCAACCAACAAACGACAACACATGATCAGAAAGCAATATCCGAACGTCAAACCTCTTTAGCCTCCGAACTCTTCCGGGGGGACATCACCGCCAACTCGCTGCTGGAATCACTGGCAGAAGGTGTAGTTGTCATCGACAGTTCAGGTACTATTTTGCTTGTCAATAGTCGTGCCGAGCAGATTTTCGGGTACCCGGCAAACGGGCTGGCGGGCCAATCCCACTCCGTTCTGATACCCGAACGTTTGAGCAAAATCCATGAAGAACATCAGAAAAGTTTTTTCAAGGAGCACAAAAATAGACCTATGGGGCAGATGCTGAATCTGAGCGGGCGGCGCAGCGACGGCAGTGAGTTTCCGCTTGAAATCAGCCTCTGCTATATCAATGGCGCAAGAAGACCGCTGGTTCTGGCGCTTGTCAGCGATATCACCGAGCGTAAGCATTTGCAGAACGAACTTTCCAGCAAAATCGAACAGCTGGAGGCCACACTGGCCAAGATCAGACGTCTGGAAGGTATTATTCCAATCTGCATGTATTGCAAAAAGATCCGGGATGACAAAGAAAGCTGGCAGAAGCTGGAAAACTATATAACCGAACACTCCGAAGCACTGTTCAGCCACGGAATCTGCCCCGATTGTGCAAAAATTGAAATGGAAAAACTGGAAGAATTCAAACAGAAGAGGAAAGAACAACAGTCAACCTGATATTTCAGGAGAAATGAAAATGCCTTCATCGGTTATAGTAACCTGCACTTCCTGCGGCGTCGACAATCGCATACCAGCAGACAAAGAGGGAGTACGTGGAAAATGCGGCAACTGCCGCGAACTTTTACCCCCCATGTACCGCACCTCGCAACAACTCAATTCCGCAACTTTCGATGCATTTCTTGCCGCATACCCCGGCCCGGTACTAGTCGAATTCTGGGGCCCGACCTGTCCGCACTGCCATTCATACGCACCAACAATCAGGAGCGTGGCCGAGAGACTGGCCGGAAAAGCAGCCGTTGTTCAGATCAACACCCAGGGAAACCCGTCTCTGGCCTCCCGTTTTGCAATTCGCGGCATACCGGTTGTCTTTCTTTTCCGCAATGCGAAATTCATCGACCAGCTGCCAGGAGCCAGAAGCGTCGAGGAACTGCTGACCTGGTTCAGGCGCCACGCCTGAAAACCTGCCCGTACTATCTACCGTCAATTGTAAAATACTGAGCCTGGGAATGATGGAAAACAATGGCCGATACGCTTGCTTCCGGATCCATCATATAGCCTTCTGTCAACTGCATGCCGATCAGGTCCGGCTGAAGCAGTGCAAAGATTTTTTCCTGATCTGACATTTCCGGGCAGGAGGCGTAGCCGGGCGAAACCCTGATACCGCGATATTCTCCCTTCAGCACATCCATAGCCGTCAAGGTCGGTGCATCACTGATGCCCCAGGCGTCACGAATGCGTTTATGTACGTATTCGGCGGTTGATTCAGCCATCTCCAGCGCTAAAGCCTGCAGCACATGGGATTTCAGATATTCCCCTTCGCTTTTCCAGAGTTCCGCCTGCCTGCGGACCCCTTCCCCGGCTGTTGTTACAAACAGCGCCACACTGTCCATTTCACCACCGGCTACGGGACGGACATAATCAGCCAGACAGAGATGTTTCTCTCCCGGCTGTCGCGGAAAGGAAAACCGCATGATTTCATTGCCGGCTCCATCCGGATTGTAGAGCACCAGGTCATTGCCGTCACCGCAGGCCGGATAGAAGCGGTAGAGTCCCTTGGGCTGGATCAGAGACTGCTGGCGCACCATTTCAATAATCGACTGCACGGTTTCATGCAGCCGCACGGCCTTTTCATCTCCGGCCTCCAACAGCTTAGGAACAGATCCGATCAGGCCCAGGTGTTTACTGTAAAGCATCTGCCGGTTAAGGTAGGTCAGGACATGATCCAGCGGAATATTTTTCAGGACATGGGGCTGAAAATCAGGTGCAGTGGGCAAAACCATATTTGTTGAGATGTCTGACCGCAGCTCTGCCGAAGCCGACTGAACAGCTGGAGGCCTGGCCGCAGCTTCCAGGCGGGATTCCGCCTGACGTTCGGCCAGGGCCTGAAACAGTGCCGGTCGCTGGGTCGGATCGGCCAGCTGGTTGGCAATATCCAGTCCCACCATGGCATCCTTGGCATACAGCACCGGACCGCCGTATTCAGCGGCAATCTTGGTATCTGCAAAGCGTCTGGAAAGCGCCGCCCCACCCACCATTAAAGGCACGTCAATACCGGCAGCCTTCAGGTCAGCAGCGGTAAATGCCATCTGGTGGGCGCTCTTGACCAGCAGGCCGGACAGGCCGATGAAGTCCGGCTTCTCACGACGGGCAGCGGCAATCAGCTCTTCCGGCGGCACCTTGATACCCAGGTTGATTACCTGAAAACCGTTATTGGAAAGGATAATCTCCACCAGATTTTTACCGATGTCATGCACATCGCCTTTTACCGTGGCCAGCAGCAGCTTGCCCTTGGAGGAACTCTCGGTTTTCTCCAGGAACGGCTCCAGATGTGTCACCGCGCTTTTCATGGATTCCGCCGATTGCAGCACTTCGGCAACGATCAGCTGGTTGTCATTAAAAAGGCGCCCCACCTCTGCCATTCCGGCCATCAGAGGTCCGTTGATAATATCCAGCGCCTTGTCGCCACGGGCCAAAAGGGCATCCAGATCCGCTGTCAACCCTTCCTTGCTCCCTTCGATAACGTAACGCGGCACACGTTCATCCAGGGTCAGACTTGCCGCAGGGATGCGGGATACGGGCTGACGGTCGCGGAAATGTGCTGCAAATGCCGCCACCGGGTCGCTGCCGCGCCAGAAAATCAGGTCCTCCGCCAGAGCCAGCTCTTCTGCGGAAATACTGGCATATCGCTCCAGTTTTTCCGTATTGACAATGGCATAGGTCAGGCCGGCTTTGACACAGTGGTGCAGAAAAACCGAATTCAACACCTCCCGGCCCGTTGGCGGCAGACCAAAGGACACATTTGATATACCCAGTATGGTACTGCTGCGAGGAAACTCCTGAGCAATCAGCCGCACCCCTTCAATGGTTTCCTCGGCTGAACCGATATAGTTTTCATCCCCTGTACCGACCGGGAAAACCAGCGGATCAAAAATAAGATCTTCCGGTTTCAACCTGTAGCAATTCACCAGCAGATCATAGGAACGCCGGGCGATCTCCAGCTTGCGCTCTCTGGTCACAGCCATGCCATGTTTCGGGTCTTCATCAATACACCCCACCACCACCGCACCGCCAAACCTATGCAGTAACGGGGCCACCGTGGCAAAACGTTCCTGGCCATCTTCCAGGTTAATGGAGTTGATGATGGACTTACCCTGCAAGCGCTGCATAGCCAGCTCAATCACCTTCACATCAGTACTGTCTATCATGATCGGCGCCCGCACCTTGCGCGGCAGAAAATTCAACAACTGCTCCATATCAGCAGCCTCATCCCGATCCGGATTAGCCACGCATATATCAATCACCTGCGCCCCGCCTTTAATCTGGGCACGGGCAATCTCGCTGGCCTCCTCAAATTTCTCGGCCACAATCAGATTCTTGAATTTACGCGAACCGATCACATTGGTCCGCTCTCCCACCAGCACCGGCCTGGCATCTTCCTCCACAAACAATGCCTCAATGCCGGTGACAACCCGACGACGCTTCCGTTGTGGCCGACGGGGCGGTTTTCCGTCCACCAATTGCGCAATGGCAGCAATGTGCGCCGGAGTGGTGCCGCAGCAGCCGCCCACCAGATTGAGCCACCCTTCATCCACAAAACGGGCCAGCTTGTGTGCCAGCGAGGCCGGTGTCTCCGCATACTGGCCATGCTCATCCGGTAATCCCGCATTGGGGTAGACCGACACATGGCAGGTAGCCAAATCGGACAGTACCCGCAGGTGATCCGTCATGAACTCCGGACCGGTGGCACAGTTGAGACCGATGCTGAACAGCCCCAGATTTGCTTCCAGGTGCGACAGGCTGGCGTAAAAGGCCTCTGCAGTCTGACCGGCCAGCATAGTTCCGGTCGCCTCAATTGTGCCCGAAATCATCAGCGGAATGCGCTGGCCGTGTTCCAGAAAGGCACGACGAATCCCTTCCGCAGCAGCCTTCAGATTCAGCGTATCCTGGGCAGTTTCCAGCAAAAGCAGATCAACACCACCGGCCATCAGCCCCAGGGTCTGGCCACGAAAGCCTTCTACCAACTGCTCAAAAGTCACACCGCCGGTTACCGAAATAGTGCGCGTTGTGGGCCCCATGGAACCGGCCACCCAGCGCGGTTTTACTAATGTGGACATACTGCTGCATGCAGTCCGTGCTATTACAGCAGCCTGCCGATTAATCTCAAAAACCTGCCTTTCCATCCCGTATTCCGCCAGAACAATATCAGTGGCTCCAAAGGTATCGGTGGAAATAATATCGGCCCCTGCCTCCAGATAGT
Organism: uncultured Geobacteraceae bacterium; assembly: GCA_964509295.1. GTDB lineage: Bacteria > Desulfobacterota > Desulfuromonadia > Geobacterales > Pseudopelobacteraceae > JBGSQR01. The sequence continues at coordinate 236,563 of CAZDWS010000001.1, forward strand.
CCAGATGAATCTGCCTGATCACGTCCGGCCTGGTCAGGACAAGATGTTCATTGCATCCATCGTATTCCGCCCCGCCAAAATCCGCCGGAGTCAGTTCACATGCCTGAATCTGGGTGCCCATGGCACCATCCAGTACAAGTATACGTTCGGCAAGGGCCGCTATCACAGGATGGGTCATTTTATTACTCCTTATTCTGGCGATGATCCGCTTAACGTGCAGTTATTTAGAATGATAACTTAGCACGATCAAGTGTCAATTAGATTAGTTTCCGAACGGAAACCAATTTGAATAACAATCACCTAAGCTGTTAAATATACCTGATCCTTTTACAGAATCACAAAGTTCCATTAAAAATTGCTTTATAATTCTTTGACTTGCTTACCCTTCCAAGGTATTGTGTGCAAACTCTTCACTGATACCTGACCGGCAAATCGGATATCCCGCACACCTGATTCTATTCAGGAAACAACAGTATTAAAAGTTCCTGCCACTATTTACTCAGTCAATTGACATATTCCTTTAAATCGCCAGCGGAGAAGAGATGAAACGTATATTCTGGGCAATTCAAACCGCTGTATTCTATATCCTGACCCTGATTGCAGCTTATCTGCCTGACAGCCTGTCCAGACGCTTCGGCCTCTTTGCCGGATCAGCCATCCCCTTTATTGTCCCTAAACGCCGCAAAATCGTCATGGACAATATTGAAAACTCACTGCCGTTCATGCGTACCCACCCACTCTGGAATCCTGAATGTGAAAATGTCCGTGATGTCTCCACAAAAATCTTCCATAACCTAGGTCTGTCATTGATGGAAATCTGCAAGCTCTACCATGGTCGTGGTGATGCACTAATTGAAAACATTGAACTGCGTGGTCTGGAGCACTTTGAAGCCGCCAGGGCAAAAAACAAAGGCATGATCTGTTTCACCGGACATTGCGGCAACTGGGAACTGATGGGTCTGGCTTTCAGCCGATTATTCGGTGAAGGTGCCGTAGTCGCCCGCCGCCAGAACAACCCGTTTCTGAACCGCATGGTGGAACGGATGCGGATGCGTTACAACAGCAAGATCATCTACAAGGAAAATGCCGTCAGAGGTATCCTGAAGGCACTCAAAGGCGGCACAATTGTCGGGCTACTGGCTGATCAGGCGGCATTTCCTGCGGATGGCAGCCTGATTGAAGTAATGGGGAGGAAGGCCTGGGCCTCCAAAGCCCCGGTTATCCTGGCCCAGAAAAGCGGATCTCCGCTGGTCCCGGTCTTTACCCATCGTGAAGGCACAAAACATATCTTCACATTTTATCCTGAACATGTTTTCAGCGGTGACATGAGTGAAGAAGGGGTCACAAGAGAAACACAGGCACTCTCACGTTATGTTGAGAATTTTATGGTCGAACACACGGACCTGTGGTACTGGGTCCATCGTCGCTGGAAGCGTGCCGGGGAAGTAAAATAAACAATAAAAAAGCAGGCTGCGAATTGCGCAGCCTGCTTTTTTTAACAACTATTGAAACGGTCCATCATATCCGAAATTACAGACCTTTCAGATCCTTACCTGCAGAGAACTTGCCGCTTTTTGAAGCAGCAATCTGGATCTCTTTACCGGTCTGTGGATTGCGGCCTTTACGGGCTGCTCTCGCTGACACACTAAAAGAACCGAAACCAGGGAAAGTGATCTTGTCACCAGCCTTGAGTACTTCAGTTACAGAACAAATGAATGCGTCCACTGCTTCAGCAGCAGCACTTTTGGTAAGACCTGTCTTTTCTGCAACCGACGCTACGAATTCTGCTTTTGTCATGTTCTCTCCTTAAACGCGTTTTAAGTTACAACTGGCTATTACCAGTCAAAGCATCCATATAAACAGTACAACACAGATAAGCTGAATACTCTCCTATCATCTTCGGCGCCGCTTTAAAAGCATTTTTTACGCTATTAACAAGGTTATTTTAATTTTTTAGAAAAAAAGGGTCAAATAACCACCAAAACAGTGGCTGAACTTGACCTACTCTTGTTTTTGTGAATTTCATCCGCCACCAGGAGAACAGTAATTTTCTGATTGAATATATGTATACGGTCAGCTTCTATTTTTTGCCAATTGCACCTTCAATCCACAAAGAAAGCGCCTTGCCCGATTTCAAGGTTTCCTCAGGTATAACCAGGCCATGTTTTTGTGCCAGATCATTGGCGTACTTCAACTGTCCTTCGCTTGGCCCGCCACCAACAGTTCGTGCCGCCGGAATAGCGAATCCCATCTTGTTATGCACGCCTTTACAGAAACGCTGCCAGGTTTCCTTGTTATCAACAACCAGATCCAAAAAACCTTCCATTTTTTTGGTCAAATCATAATTGATTACCCAGGCATGCTTATCAGTCAAATAGTCTATCAGCTTTTCCCCGGCCGGAAGCGGCACCACCCGCCCCTTTTCTTCCTTGATATAGCCACGGTCAGTAATGTTTTTGGTTATAGCTGCATAGGTAGAAGGCCGACCGATGTCCAGCCGCTCCAGCTCCTTAACCAGTGAGCCGAGCGTAAACCGGCCGGGAGGCTTGGTCTTTTTCTCTTCCAGGATTTCTTTCACCTTCGGCACCAGCTCATCAACCTCAATGGCCGGCAGCAGCTGCAGCTTGTCTTCATCGCCTTTCCTGTCTTTTTCCTCGTCAACTTCCGCATAGACCTTCAGAAAACCGTCAAAGGTAAGTATCCGTCCGGCGGCCTTGAAGCGTTCACCGGCTACACTAAAGATCATGACAGTGGAATCATAGCGTGCCGCAGCCATTTGACTGGCCACAGCACGTTTGAAGATCATCTCATACAGCTTTGCATGATCAGAAGTAAGTCCCTCTTTCCTGATGACCGCAGCAATGTCGGCAACCGAGTGCATATGGGTGGGACGGATGCCTTCGTGGGCTTCGGCCTGGGAATTTTTTGATTTATGCTGGTTTGGTTTTGGAGGGAGATACTCACTGCCCAGTGACTTGCCCAGAAACTCCCGAATCTCGGCAATAAATGCTTCATCCATGCGGACAGAGTCGGTGCGGTGATAGGTGATTATACCCTGATCAAACAGCCCCTGGGCCATTTTCATGGTCTGTTCCGGAGTAAACTTCAGACGGACAGCTGCGGCGGCCTGCAAGTCGACCGTAGTGAACGGCGGCTTGGCAGACTGTTTGACCTCTTTCTTTTCAACTTTTTCTGCCAGGGCATGGGTTTCGGCTTTGATGGCATCGATAATCGCCTGGGCATCCGCTTGTTTTTCAAACTTGCCTTTGACGTGACGCGCCAGAAACTCGGTTCCATCCTTATTCAGCTGGATATCCAGCATCCAGTAGGCGGATGAATTAAAATTACGGATCTCCCGCTCCCGGTCTACAACCAGTCGGACCGCCGGGGATTGGACACGCCCGACACTGTAGCTGTTGCGGAGGCTTTTACTGGTAATCGGCGAAAGGATGTAACCGACCAGTCGATCACCGATTCTTCTTGCCAAAAAGGCATTGTAGAGGCCGGTGTTTGTCTTTTCGAACGGAACCGCCCTGGCCAGCGATTCCTTCAGCCCCTTTTCCGTAACCTCGTAAATCTCCATTCGCAGGCACTCTTTGGCGACTGATTTGACCTCTTCATAGATATGGCAGCTGATGGCATAACCCTCCCGGTCCGGGTCACCGGCCAGCATAACGGTTTCCCCGCTGGCAGCAGCACGCAGTTCCCTGGGCAGATGCGCTTTTTTTTCATGATAGACAAAGGTCGGTTCGTAGGTGGTAAGATCAACGCCTATCTGTGCATCGGGCAGGTCTTTGAAGTGGCCGATCGTGGACATGGTCTTCACTTTGAGGATCGACTGTATTTTTTTTGCCTTGGTGGGCGACTCAACAATTATGAGCATTAATCAAGCGGCCTGCTGTTGATTGCCTGTCTCAATAATGTGCTCGGCTTGAAAGAAAGGATGCTCCGGGCTTCAATGGTTATTGCATCTCCAGTCTGTGGGTTACGGCCACGGCGATCTGCCTTCTGTTTTACAATGAAACTTCCGAAGCCGGAAATTTTCAATATTTCGCCCGACTCAAGCGTAGTTTTCATGATCTCAAAAACAGATTCCAGTATTGCAGCGGAATCTTTTTTTGAAAGGCCGGTTTCTGCCTGAATTGCGGCGGCTATATCTGCTTTGGTCATTCCATGTTCCTTTTGTTTAATGTGAATACGGACGAATACTGCACATACCAGACTTTACAATCTATTTCCATTGAATTGAGATAAAAGTGGCAAATGCCCATAACCGTCCTTGGCAGTAAACTTACTATCAATTAAAGTAACCGGGCCTTAAACTTCCATCCAGTCGCGTTTAAAGCAAGTAACAATAAGATGACTGGCATCAATTACGTTATTCTCTTAAAATCAGGGATGCGTCCCCTTATAGCCGCCTTGGGAGGAACCGCGTGTTCAAGCTTTCAAAATAATGAGTTGGTGAAAGCAATCAAAATGCCTGGAGAGAATCATGAAACATCAAATTCCTGAAGAAGAACATTTCATCACCCGCAAACAGGTCTTCTCCTGCCCGCACTGCGGGGAGCGCATCTCCATGCTGCTGGACCTGTCGGTCGGTTATCAAAGCTATATCGAGGACTGCGAAGTTTGCTGCAACCCCATTGAAATCAGCTATCAGACAGAAGAAGGCCGACTCGTCTCGTTCCAGGCCGGGATTTCATGAACACTGAAGGCAGAACAAAAAGCATATTTGGGTTAAAACTAAAATAAACTCTACTCTTATTTTAGATTTTGCTTAAAAACTAAAATAACATAACAAAAAACGGCCAACCGGGCGCTTGTAACTTAAACAACCGATCCGGAATACCGGAAGAAATATTACCAGCGCTCCCAGTGGATTCTTTCCGGCTTGTATTTGTCCTTGGGCTTGTCCACGCCTGTGGGTACACCGATAAGTATGACATTCAACGGAATTATCTCGTTCGGTATGCCGAGTACCTTGCGTACATGCTGCACTTTCTCCTCATAGGGAAAAGCAGCGGTCCAGCGCCCGCCCAACCCAACCGCCTCAGTGGCCAGGAGGATATTCTGGCTGGCAAGCGTTGCGTCGATAATTGCAAAATCCTTGCTCTTCAGGTTGGCTTTTTCAGGTTCAGCGCAGACTATAATTGCAGCACCGGCCTTGTCTATCCCCCTTGAATTCGGCAGTCCGGCTCCCAGGGCATCCAGAATCTTTCTGTCGGTCACCGCCACAAAAGACCAGGGCTGCTTATTGACAGCCGACGGAGCCGCCATTCCCGCCTTAATGATCCTGTCCAGGTCTTTTTTACTTACAGGCGCACCGGTGAACTGTCTGACACTCTTCCGGGCGTGCATCAGAGAAATCATGTCACTCCCAGTTTCAAGATCCTTTGCAAAAACATTTCCGACCATCATCAGGCTCGCCATCAGGGCAACAATCATTATTTTCATGCCTTACCTCCGTTTTAAATAAAACCGTCGCTAATTAGCAAAAAACACTTACTATTTTCTTTCAATAAATAAATGCTCTGCCTCCAGGCAGTCCTGATTGGACAACCCTAGTCTTTTTGCAAATGTTTGCCATTTCCCGACGGTATTACATACATTAGTAATAATCTGATCAGCGCGTTCATCTGTTAATTGATAATATCTGGAAGTTTCGAATACGGTTTGCAGGTCGGGCTGCCGTGAATATAAATCCAGTGACAAAACGTGTTCGGATTTTTTAAATGAGGGGTTCATATCGAAAGCCGGTGCCAGGCGCCATCCTGCTGGAGACCTGAAAAAACCATGGTTCCGCAGATGATCATCCCGATTCGCTGTGGCAACATTAAACACAACTCTGGTGAATAGCTGCTCAAGCTCTTCCGGAATATGATCAGGCTCGCCATACGTCGCTATAAATTCTGCCAATTCCAAATAACTGGCATCATCTGTGTCAATATGCTCGAGCATGGTCATGGCTGATGTGAAAAAACGGCGATTGACGCCTTTTCTGTCAAAGCGTTTCACCATGAAAGTATTATATTTGCCGCCGATTTTCATTACTCTGGATTCGGGCACATTGATACCGCATGTCCGAGCCAGATCGTGCAACAGTTTTTCCCATAGACCGGCATCGTATGTATCATCTGCCGAAGGAAATTTGGCAATCCAAAGACTTCTATCCTTATCAAGAATATTTGCTTTTGGCTGAGCACCACCAAGTGATGAACCGGTCGCCACTAAAATCCTTAACCATTCTTTTATTTTGTTAAGGTCCTTTATTTTACTGCTTGTAATCGCAATAGCCGCTGCCTGAAGTTCTGCAATATTTGCAATCTGAGGGATAGTCAGAATCTCATCGGCAAGGTAATTCTGTTTTCCCGGCCTGGTGAAACGTAAAGCACCCATGCGAGTAAGATCTTGTACACCCAGCAGAAAATCCCATGAGTCAAGAGTCTTTGGCTTTCTGGCTTCCTCTTTTGCTTCTAATATTTCTCTGCGCTGCATTAAGCCTTGCCCCCATCTGTCAGGGCAGGAATCCATAAAAATGCCAAAATTTGAATTGCCTGGAAAAAACTCGCCGGCAGACAGATCTATTTCAGGATCAAGCGCAAAGCTGTGGGCATGCTTGAGCCAGGTTTTTTCGTAAGCAAAACGAACGGTCCCACGTTCACCACGGGACATCGTCCCGATATGCTGAAGAGGTCCAAATGCTGGATCATCGAGCCAAACCCATATTTGATCACTTGTTATTTTAGCCATTTTTATCTGTATCGGTAATTGAGACTTTTATTCGTCGAGGTGCCCTGCGGCGCCGGGGAAGGGACTCGTCTTGTAACCTGCGACCTAAAGCATCCTCTTTTGCTATCAAAGAGAGATCATCTGTTAATCCCAGCACACGCAAAACTTGCACATAATAGCCTATCGCAACCGTTGGATCTCCGCTTTCGATTTTGGAAAGGGTTGGTCGCGAGAGATTGGCCCTGGAACAAACCGTTTCCATGGAAAAACGACGACGCAGCCTGGCATCCTTCAGGCGCTCACCCAGGGATTCCATCTCTTTAGAAGAAGAAGGGTAAATGGTTATCGGTATTTTATTATTCATAATGGAAATTATTGTTTACATAAATTATGTATATTGTCAACTAGGACTTACTTTACGTGATCATCAATAAAAATTCGGATTTTGTTTTGAAGGAAGAAAAGAAACAAGGCTTTACGGAAAACCGTAAAGTCTTGTTTCTTCAAGCGGATCAGATTGAGCGTTCCAAAATAATTCACGTTCATATCATGCTTTAAGCATGAATTACTCTTTCAGATAGAATGGTTGGTAGCTCTTTCGCAACTACTTGAGGCAACTCATGTTTTTCAACAACTAAAGAGCAAATGATACATTAATTACTGTGACAAACCCAAAAAGCAACTAAAAACCTATCCTGTCCTTAAACCAGTTACCTATCTGATCTATATAATCCTTTCAAATAACTTTATGAATTCTTTATCAATCGCTTAGGACCAGTTTAGAATCATTTCATACAGTGACTCCATCACAAATCAACGGAGGTTATTGTATGAACAAGATCAAGCTGCTGTATGATGTAGCCAGAACCATGAAGTCCAAGGAGAAGGTTGATGGAATCCTGACAGCGCGGGTCCGCAAAGACCAGGAGGAAGTATTTTCCCTACGTAATGAGTTCGGTAAAAATTCTACCGGTGAGGCCAAAAGCAAAGTGTCCTGCGAACTGAACCTTGATGGCAGCCGGGTAAAACGGGAAAGCTTAACCGAATTCAGCACCAGTGGCGATTGTCGGCATGGCCGGGGAGTTTTGGGAAAGCTTTTCCGCCATCACCATGGCACAGAAGAATGTTGCGGAATCAAGGGGTTTTTTACCAGGATTTCCTTTGCGCTGGGCATTTTAAACAGCCTTCAGGCGGAGGAGAAGGAGAACGGCGATGCTGTTATATCGCTCAATTTGAGTGATCTCCCGGAAGAACTGAAAAACCTGCTGCTGACAAAGATGAATCAAAAACATGCCTGCCATCCGCATTGTTGTATTCTGTCAGAATCCGATGTCCTTGAAACATTGGACGGGGTTGTCGTATTGGCGGTCAACAAAGGTCGTGAAATTGAAACATTTACAATCAACCTGGACGGCCAGGTGCAGAACGCGGCAAGTGAACCGCAGAAACTGTCGGCAAGTGCCGAAGTACAGTTTACATATTAGCAAAGAAGCAGGACGCAGAATGCGCAAGCATTTTGCGTCCGTTCGCGCTATTATTTCGTGAGTTCATTTATACTTGGAGAGATCAGATGGCTTGCTACAACGGGAAGGGACAGTCGGGCGGAGTTAAATGCGAGGAGATGCAGAATCGACTCAAGTCATTTCACGACCGCATTCACCGTCACCATCATGAATTCCATCGTGAATTCCAGCATTATCATCGCTATTTCCGCTATGCACGCCCCTTTTTCCTCGTTTTTAACCTGGTTATTCTCTACCTGTTGTTCAGATGGGTTGGCATCAAAGCGGTTGGCATTGGTTTCGCCGTTTTAATTGTCATCAAGGAATTTTTTCTTTTATTTTTCCTGATGCGATTGGAAAAAAGAATCATTGTTCCCATTGAAGAGCTGAGACAAGGAGTGAATGAAATCGCCAAGGGCAATTATGATGTTCGAGTGGAATGTCAAACTCCCAATGACCTTGGGTTGTTGATTGCGTCTTTCAATGAAATGGCCGGCGAACTTTTGCAGGGTCAAAAAATTCAGGCTGAATACGAAGAAAACAGGAAAAACTTGATCGCAAATATTTCCCATGACCTGAAGACCCCCATCACCGCAATCCAGGGCCATATTGAGGCGCTTCTGGACAAGCCGGTCGTAACACCTGAAAAGCAGGAAAAATACCTGAGAGTCATCCACCACAACACAGCCTATCTGAACCGGCTCATAGATGATCTTTTTCTATTTTCCAAGCTGGATATGGATAAGTTGGAGTTTCACTATGAAAAAATCCGCATCAGGGATTACCTGGATGATTTGATGGAGGAATATCAATTGGAGCTTGAAGGTCAAGGCATCCAATTGCAGTTTTCAAGTTTGTTGGCAGGCGGTACTTATGTGAATTTGGATGGCAAACGGTTTTATCAGGCTATCAATAATATTATTCGTAACGCCATAGGCCACGGACCCGATCAAGGATTGTCCCTGCAGGTGAAGCTCTACAGGAAGGAAGAGTGGGTTGCTATCGACATCCAGGATAACGGACCGGGCATCCCTCAGGAGGCGCTGCCGTATATATTCAACCGTTTTTACCGGATTGATTCGGAACGGACTAAGGACCTGGAAAGCACCGGACTCGGTCTCGCAATAACCAGGGAGCTGGTGCAGGCCCATGGAGGAAATATTTCTGTTTCGAGCCAGGAAGGCGAAGGGGCCTGCTTTACCGTATTACTCCCGGAAGATACCGGCAGTGGAGAGTTTTGATGAAAAAAGTGCTGATTATCGAAGATGATCTGGATATCGCAGAACTGGAACGGGATTATCTGCAATTAAACGGATATCATGCGGAGATCGCTCAAGACGGGGAGGCCGGCCTCAAAAAAGCCCTTTCAGGCCGATTTGACATTGTCGTAGTTGACCTGATGCTACCTGGTAAACACGGGTTCGAGATTATACGGGAAATCCGGAAAAAGCATGAGATCCCCATTGTTGTCGTTTCGGCAAAGAACGAGGATATTGATAAAATCAGGGGGCTCGAAATCGGAGCCGATGATTATCTGACTAAACCGTTCAGTCCGGCTGAATTCGTGGCGCGTATCAAATCACACATGAAACGCTACGAGCGGCTCAAAGGCGATAACAGCGTCTATGAGACAATACTGCACAAAGGACTGGAAATTAATACGGCATCCCGCCAGGTTTTCGTCAATGACAGGGAAGTGCAGCTGACGACAAAGGAATATGAGATTTTGGTGTTTCTGGCATCCCATCCAAACATTGTATTCACAAAGGAGCGCATGTTAAGCGCCATTTGGGGGAATGAATATTTTGGAGATACTGCGACGATCGCCGTGCATATTCAGAAGATTCGAAAGAAAATCGAAATTGATCCTGCGACGCCGGTTTATATCGAAACAATCTGGGGGGCCGGCTATCGTTTTAACTCGTAATCTATGCATCAGGGCAGACACCGACAGTGTATTGGCTCAGTATGAATAAGACTTTTAGTCAGTTTGTGATAAACCATCATAAATGAAGGGAAGTACATGCAAAAAACGTCTCAATTACTTGCAAACAGCTGGGGAATCGGTCAATTTTACGTACCGTGGCGACATCATCCAGATTCAAGACAGGGCGGTCGGCAGAAGAAATATTGTAATCGCATACACTCTAAAACTGATTCAGAAAATGGGGTAAGGCGGATTTGACTCCAAGGCTGCACCAAGTTTTCCAACAATAAAGAAGGTTTTTTTCTTTCGGAATCTCAGCAAGCCTTGAGGAAGTCAGTGATTCTGGAATCTCTTTGGCCCCTTTGAGTCTTATCTTTCAGAATTTCTGGTGAGGCATTACGGACATCAATAATCATAATTTGTTCTGGACGTACAGCCAGAGCATTTTTTATGTCCATAGGGCTATGCTTTTCTGTCAATTATTAGAAATCAGCGTTTTCACTTAAATTGCACTCCTAATTCAAGCTTTTCATCGGCCCTGAATAAAATTGGCTTTGAGAATGATCTCTCTGAATGCCCAGTCATGTTCAAGCAGGAAAGACTATTCAAAGTTCTTACATCAGTTTTCTATGAAGCTCTTTTTTATGAATTGTAGAGTTGTCCTGGGAGCTTCAAGAATACTGGAAACACATTTAATTGCAAATGCCTCCACAAAAATATCGTATCCATTTTGGGTTCATGTTCTCACGCTAAAAGCCAAACTTATAGCTGATACGCAAACCGCCCCTGAATTGGTTTTTATCGCCACACTCCTTGATAAGGGGTGAGTCAGCCGCTTCACTGCCTAAACGGTCGTAGCCGGCGATTACGCCCACCGATACGGACTTTGAAACAGACATTGACATTGCAGTAGTGGGCGGCTTGATCTCATCCACCGCACTCAGCCTCATCTTCGTACCCGTCATGTTCAGCTATGTCCGTGATTTTGAAGAGTGGCTGCGGCCGAAGGCAAAGAAGATTATTTCATAATTGACCTGACGTTTGTTTCGTTCCAGAGTGGGATTTCATGAACACCGAAGGCATGAACAAAAAGTATATTTGGGTTAAAACCTAAAATAACAGTTGGGTTTATTTTAGGTTTTGCCTAAAAACTAAAATAGCCATGCCAGCATAGGTCGCCAAAAACGATTGCTCAACTGCTCGTTTACAAAGTCAATCAATCTGTTGTCTTTTATTTATAAAGCTTCAAATATTCTTCAAACAGATAATGCTTCCTGCGCTTGCTACCTGTTATCTCTTTCAATATGCCTAATCCTTCGAGATCGGCAATCAGCTTGTAAGCCGATGCGGGTGCAATCCCAACAATGTCTCCAACTTTTGCTGCATCAACAAGTGGCCGCTGATAAAGATAATTGAGTACCTTTTGCGCATTGGATGCGCGACTGCCCAGACATTGGATCTGGGCTTCGACCTGCTTTTGAAGCTTCAGAATCTTATCGAAAGTGTCAATTCCGTTTTTAGCTGTTTCAATCACTCCGACAAGGAAGAACTTGAACCATCGCAATAAGTCGTTTTTCTCTCTTACCTGCATCAAGTTATCGTAATAGTAGGATCGGTTTCGTTCAAAGAAGTCGGATAAATAAAGAATCGGCTGTTTAAGTATTCCCTTACTCACAAGATACAGAGTAATCATTAGCCTACCTACCCTGCCATTGCCATCCAGAAACGGATGGATTGTTTCAAACTGGTAATGTACCAATGCAATCTTCAGCAGTTCGGGGAAATAGCGTTCTTCATCATGCACGAATTTTTCCATATCGCCTATCAACTCGCCAATCGATGAATGTAACGGCGGAACGAATACAGCATCATTTATCGTTGCCCCGCCAATCCAGTTCTGGCTTTCCCTGAACTCTCCCGGCAGCTTGTGTTTCCCACGTACTCCTTGCAAGAGTGTTTTGTGAGTATCCTTTATCAATCGTGCTGAAAACGGCAGCGAATGCAGTTTTTCAATTGCTTCATTCATGGCTGCCACATAATTTTGCACCTCTTCCCAGTCATCCCGCTTGTCCAGGGCCACATCCTCTTTTTCCAAAAGCGCTTCTTCCATATTCGTTCGAGTGCCCTCAATCTTGCTTGATTGCGTAGCTTCCTTAAGAACATGCATGCGAATGAACATGTCAAGATTCGGAATATATTCAGAATACATATCCAAGCGGCCCAGTTCCCTGTCAGCCTTTTCAAGTAACTGAACCAACGTCATGTCATCAAGTGTCCAGATACGATTTATAAGATTTGGCTGGAAGCTCTTGTAATGCCCCTGTTGAATGTAGTTGCCTGCATGGTATTTTTTCATATGCCAAATTCCACCTTGATTCTAAAATATGTACGACCGCTATTTTAGATTTTGTCAAAAATCTAAAATAAGCTCAACTGTTATTTTATATTTTGCCTAAAAACTAAAACAACAGAACATAAACGGCAAAAGGATTTCCTGCTGTTGCCGAAAACCCTTTTGATGCTTGCTGCGGAAAAACTGTCAACCCGGCGCTTGTTACTTGGACCACCAGCCCGTCATCAGGGCACAATCACGGCTCTCATGTCTTACCTCCGTTTCAAACAGCTGAAACATGATTTGACCTGCAAAATACACTTTCCGACGCTACTTTAATGCAGAAAATAAAAAAAGGGTTCTCAGCAGTTGCTGAAAACCCTTAATTTTTTTTGGTGCCCGGGACTAGACTCGAACTAGCACACCCTTGCGAGCACAAGAACCTGAATCTTGCGTGTCTACCAATTCCACCACCCGGGCGAGTGATTTTTTTATATATCACCAATTCAAAGCCCATTGCAACAAAAAAATGGGTATTTCCCTTGCCTGGGTGCCATTGATTTGATACATTTTGTAACTTCTCTAAAATATAAAGGAACATCACACATACATGAATCTGCTTGCAATTGAAAAACCGGCCCGTTACATGGGCGGAGAAATGGGCTCTATCCGCAAGGAGCAGGCCGACCTCCGAATCGCCCTGGCCTTCCCTGATGTTTATGAAGTCGGAATGAGCCACCTGGGCCTGCGCATCCTTTATCAGATCCTTAACAATATTGACGGCATTGCCGCCGAGCGGGTCTATACCCCCTGGCCGGATATGGAAAGCCAGATGCTGGACGAAGGTGCTCGTCTGTCAACCCTGGAGACATCCACCCCGCTGACTGACTGCGACATAATAGGCTTCACCCTGCAATACGAGCTCTCCTACAGCAACATACTCAACATGATGCGTCTGGCCGGTATTCCTCTGCTGGCAGCGGACCGGAGAGAAACATATCCGTTAATTATGGCCGGCGGTCCTTGTGCCTACAACCCGGAACCTCTGGCACCTTTTTTTGATGCCGTGTTGCTGGGCGACGGCGAAGAAGCGATTGTGGAGATTGCCGAACTTGTGCGTCAGGCTAAGCAGAGCGGCCTTTCCAAGCCGGATCTGCTGGAAAAACTGTCTGATATCGAAGGCGTTTACGTTCCTGCTTTCTTTGAACCGACCTATAATCCGGATGGAACAATAGCCGCAATCAATCAGTTGAAGGGGAACAAGACTACCGTCAAGCGCCGTTTTCTGAGCAGTCTGGACACAGCGACCTACCCTACCGAGCCGGTTGTACCGTTTATGAAAACAGTACATGACCGTGTGGCTGTTGAGATCGCCCGTGGCTGTACGCGCGGCTGCCGTTTTTGCCAGGCCGGTTACATCTACCGTCCGCTTCGTGAACGCTCACCGGAAACGATCCTGAATCTGGTCAAGAATTCACTCAAATCAACCGGCTATGATGAAGTTTCACTGCTGTCACTCTCCACTGGTGATTACTCCTGCGTGGCGCCGCTGATTTCGGAACTGATGTCGCGCTATGCCCATGACCGGATTGCCGTATCACTCCCTTCGCTGAGAGTCGGCACCCTGACCGAGGGGCTGATCGAGGACATCAAAAAGGTCCGCAAGACCGGTTTCACTCTGGCCCCGGAAGCGGGCAGCGAGCGTATGAGGCGGGTTATCAATAAAGGGATCACTGAGGTAGACCTGATCGATACCGCTTTCAATGTCTACTCGGCCGGTTGGCGTTCCATCAAACTGTATTTCATGATCGGCCTGCCGGGTGAAACAGTCGAAGATGTGGAACAGATTTCACTTTTGTCCCGCCAGGTCAAGGATCAGGCCAAAAAGGCCGGTACCTCCGGCGAGGTTGGCGTTTCGGTAGGCAACTTTGTCCCCAAGTCACACACCCCTTTTCAATGGGAACCACAGATCAGCCTGGACGAGATCAGGGAAAAACAGTACCAGCTGCACACCGACCTGAAAAAACGCAAGCTGCGTTTTAAATGGCAGGATGCGGAACTTTCCTTCATGGAAGGTGTTTTTGCCCGTGGCGACCGCCGCCTGGCACCATTGCTGGTCCGTGCTGTTGAACTCGGCTGCCGTTTTGACGGCTGGCACGAGCATTTCAACTTTGCCCGCTGGCAGCAGGCCTTCAAGGATTGTAACATTGACCCGCAATGGTATCTGCGCCGTCGTGAGCTGACTGAAATACTACCTTGGGATCACCTGGATTGCGGCGTGACCAGGGAATTTTTACTCAAGGAACGCCAGCAGGCACTCAGTGAGGCCGCCACAGCCGACTGCCGTTTCGGCGACTGTTCCGCCTGCGGAGTCTGCGATTTCAGCGAAATCGCCAACCGCCTTTCTGATAACACCGCCATTACGGAGCAGGAAAAACATCTTGAGCAGAATGTCAACGCTGTCCGTATGCGTCTGCGCTTTGCCAAGGGCGGCAGCATGCGCTACCTGAGCCATCTGGAACTGCTGACCGTCTTTACCCGTGCCGTCAGTCGCGGCGGCGTACCGATCATGTTTTCCCAGGGTTTCCACCCCCATCCGCGTTTTTCCTTTGCCAGCGCCACCTCGGTTGGAGTTGATTCCCAAGCCGAATACATGGATATGTTCGTGCAGGAAGGGACCGCTGCTGACGAGATCAAACAGCGCCTGAACAACGCCTTGCCGGAAGGGATAAAAATCCTGGAAGCTGAGCAGTTCGATCTGAAAGCACCGTCACTTTCGACTCTGATCGACAAAACCCGCTACTGCATTACCTTTGACGCCAGCTGGACAGAAAAGCTCCCGGCACTCTGTGAAAAGTTCCTTGCTGAGGAGAGCCACTTCATCCACCGCAAGAAAAAGGGACAGACTCAGAGTATTGACCTGCGCCAGCAGATTGTTTCTCTGAACGCCAACGGCAATGCACTGGAACTGGTGGCCGGTCGCGGCAAACCGCTGGAATTCGCCATGGCGATCAGTAATGACGAAAACCTGCAGGCCGACGACCTGCTGATCGAGAAGCTGGAAGTGATTTTTCTGGCTTAATTAACATTACCCTCCCCCAACCCCTCCATAAAGGGAGGGGAGCTTGGCTTCTAACTACCCTCTCCACTTGTGGGTAAGGGTTAGGGAGAGGGGCGACAAAACAATCTATCATTTCATATACAGAGGTTTAAACCATGGCAACAGAACTGGTTATTAACGCCGCCTCCCACGAGACGCGCATTGCGCTTATCGAGAACGGCACCATCGCCGAGCTGCATATTGAGCGGACGCGTGGAAAAGGAATTGTGGGTAATATCTACAAAGGTCGTGTTATCCGGGTGCTGCCCGGCATGCAGGCCGCTTTCGTGGATATCGGCCTGGAAAAGGCCGCCTTCCTCTATGTGGCCGATGTTTTCGACGCCTTTGAAGAGTACGAGTCACTTCTGTATGGTGTCAAAAAGGATCAGGAAATCAGCGGTCCTCTTCCCCAGGACAGCCAGCCTGAGTTCAAACCGCTGCATCCCATCGAGGAGCTGCTGCAGGAAGGTCAGGAACTGCTGGTACAGGTTTCCAAGGAGCCGCTCGGCACCAAGGGCGCCAGGATCACCTCACACATTTCACTCCCAGGACGCCACCTGGTCTACATGCCAACCGTCGATCACGTCGGAATATCGCGCCGCATTGAGGACGAAGAGGAACGAGAACGTCTGCGCGAGGCTGTGGAAAGGCTCAAAAAGCCCGGCACCGGTTTCATTGTCAGAACTGTGTCAGAAGGAAAGAGCGAAGACGATCTGCTCTCGGATATGCAGTATCTTTCAACTTTATGGAGTGAAATATCCAAGCGGCAAGACAAGGTTTCGGTTCCCTCGCTTATTCACTGCGACCTTGATGTAATCCAGAAAGTTGTCCGCGACATAGTTACCGAACAGGTTGATAAAATTATCGTCGATTCCAAACCTGATTACGACAGGATTGTACAGTTCATAACCACATTCATGCCGAAGATGAAGTACCTGATTGACCTCTATGAGGATGAAGAGCCTATTTTTGACCATTACGGCCTGGAGGTGGAGATCAGCCGCGCACTGGGACGAAAGGTCTGGTTGAAATCAGGCGGCTACATCATCATTGAACAGACTGAGGCACTTACTGCGGTTGACGTCAACACCGGCCGTTTTGTCGGCAAGCATAACCTGGAAGACACGATTCTCAAGACAAATCTGGAAGCGGTCAAGGAGATCGCCTACCAGCTGCGCCTGCGCAATATCGGTGGAATTATAATCATCGACTTTATCGATATGGAGAAAGAGGTCAACCGCGACAAGGTTTTCAATGCTCTGGAAGAAGCGCTGAAGAGCGACAAGTCAAAAACAAATATCCAGAAAATATCCGAACTCGGCCTGGTGGAGATGACCCGCAAGCGTGTACGCGAGAGTATCGGCCGCATGATGTGCGAACCCTGTCCTTATTGCGAAGGACGCGGCTATATCAAATCCAAGACTACCGTCTGCCATGAGATCTTCCGCGAACTGCGCCGGGAAATGCTTGATATTCGTGGTTCCAAGGCCATGGTCTCAGTTCACCCACAAGTGGCCGACCTGCTGTACGACGAGGAAAGACGAGGTCTGGAAGAGTTGGAAAAACGTTTTAAAAAACGGATTACGGTTCGCGCCAAGCCCGGTTTCCACCAGGAACAATTTGAAATCGTGATCAGCTGACACATAAACAGCACAAAGACGATGGTTTTAACAGCCGACTTTGCTTGACAAATTGACCACTTGCATATAGATTTAGTGATCTGCGTCGCTTCGGCGTCCAAAACAAACGATTTGAAAATAAAACTACATTCATAGAAACGAGAGGAGTAACACGCCGTGGCTGAAAAATTCATTTTTACCTCAGAATCCGTATCCGAAGGTCATCCTGACAAGGTTGCCGACCAAGTTTCCGATGCTATTCTTGACGCGATTCTCGAGCAGGACCCAACAGCCCGCGTGGCTTGCGAAACCATGGTTACCACCGGTATGGCCGTAATCGCCGGCGAAATCACCACCAATGCCGTTATCAACTATTCCGATATCGTCCGTAAAACCATCAAGGAAATCGGCTACACAGACTCTGAAATGGGCTTTGACGCCGACACCTGCGCGGTTCTGGTTTCCATTGATAAGCAGTCTGCAGACATCGCCCAGGGCGTTAACGAAGGTGATGGCCTGCACAAGGAGCAGGGCGCCGGCGACCAGGGTCTGATGTTCGGTTATGCCTGCAACGAAACTCCTGAACTGATGCCGATGCCGATCCAGCTTTCTCACCAGCTGGTCAAACGCCTGGCTGACGTACGGAAATCCGGTGTACTGCCATTCCTGCGTCCTGACTCAAAATCGCAGGTCTCCGTAGAATATGTCAACGGCAAGCCAAGCCGTATCGATACGGTTGTTATCTCGACCCAGCACACACCGGACGTTACCCACAAGCAGATCGAAGACGGTGTAATTGCCGAAGTAGTCAAAAAGGTTATCCCTGCTGAACTGCTGGATGCCAGCACCCGCTATTTCATCAACCCCACCGGCCGTTTTGTTGTCGGCGGCCCCATGGGCGACTGCGGCCTGACCGGCCGCAAGATCATTGTTGATACCTACGGCGGCATGGGACGCCACGGCGGCGGCGCATTCTCCGGCAAAGACCCTTCCAAGGTCGACCGCTCAGCAGCTTACATGGGTCGTTATGTTGCCAAGAACCTTGTTGCCGCTGGACTCTGCGACCGTTGTGAAGTTCAGGTTGCCTACGCCATTGGTGTTGCCCAGCCTGTTTCCATCATGGTTCATGCCTTTGGCACCGGCAAGGTTTCCGAAGAGCGCCTGGCAGAACTGGTCCGCGAAGTATTCGACATGCGTCCTGCAGCCATTATCGAGCAGCTCAACCTGCTGCGCCCGATCTACAAGAAGACCGCTGCTTACGGCCACTTTGGCCGCGAGCTGCCGGAATTCACCTGGGAAAGAACCGACAAGGCCGCAATTCTTAAAGCAAAAGCGGGTCTCTAAAAGGACCGCTCCGCAATTCTTGTTTCAGTACGACGTAATTTAACAAGCGGGGCGGTTACCTTAACCGCCCCGCTTTATTTTTATCGAAACCAATTGGAGAGAGCAATGTCAAAGACTTTCAAAATAGCGGTTCTGCCGGGTGACGGCATCGGTCCTGAAGTAATGAATGCAGCGTTGCATGTGCTGGATGCCGTTGAAAACAAATTCGGAGTCAAGTTCGAACGCACCCACGCAAATGTGGGTGGTGCCGGTATTGACAATGAAGGCAAGGCTCTGCCTGAAACAACTGTTAATATCTGCCGTGCGGCTGACGCCATCCTGTTCGGTTCGGTCGGCGGCCCAAAATGGGAAACCCTGCCACCGGAAGAGCAGCCTGAACGCGGCGCACTGCTGCCGCTGCGCAAGATCTTCGGCCTGTATGCCAATCTGCGTCCGGCCATTATCTTTCCGTCGCTGACAAACGCCTCCTCCCTGAAAGAAGAGATCATTGCCGGCGGTTTTAACGTACTGGTTATCCGCGAACTGACCGGCGGTATCTACTTTTCCCAACCAAAAGGGATTGAAGGTGTAGGCCGCGAGCGGATTGGTATCGACACCCTGCGTTACAGCGTGCCCGAAATCGAACGCATTACCCATGTGGCCTTTCAGTCAGCCATGAAGCGCGACCGTAAGGTCTGCTCCATTGATAAGGCCAATGTTCTGGCTTCCTCGGTGTTATGGCGTGAGATTGTCATCACCATCTCAAAAGAGTATCCGGAAGTGGAACTGACTCACATGTATGTGGACAATGCCGCCATGCAGCTGGTTAAAAACCCCAAGCAGTTTGACGTTATTCTCTGTGAAAACATGTTCGGCGACATCCTTTCCGATGAGGCCGCCATGCTGACCGGGTCGCTCGGGATGCTCCCTTCCGCCTCACTGGCCGAAGGTACATTCGGTATGTATGAGCCGTCCGGCGGCTCGGCACCGGATATCGCAGGCAAGGGAATTGCCAACCCGATCGCCCAGATTCTATCCATGGGCATGATGATGCGCTTCTCCTTCAACATGATCGAAGCCGCCGATGCTATTGACAACGCCGTATCCAAAATACTGGACCAGGGATACCGCACCGCCGATATCTTCCAGAATCAGCCGGGTGAAAAGCTGGTTGGTACTGAAGAAATGGGCAAAGCGATTATTGCAGCACTGTAAATGATAAATTTCTACGTATTCATATAGAAGATTGGAGAAAGAGATGAAAGTCGGAATCGTCGGTTGGCGTGGTATGGTAGGTTCAGTTCTGATGCAAAGAATGCGTGAGGAAAATGATTTTGCCGGTATCGAGCCGGTCTTTTTCACTACATCCCAGACCGGACAACCTGCTCCCATGAATGCCGGAACACTAAAGGATGCCACGGATATTGCGGAGCTGAAAAAACTGGATGCCATCATCACCTGTCAAGGTGGCGACTATACCAGCGCTGTTCATCCGGAACTACGTAAACAGGGCTGGAACGGCTACTGGATCGATGCTGCCAGCACCCTGCGTATGGAACCCAATGCCGTCATCATCCTCGACCCGGTTAACCGCAATGTGATTGATGCGGCACTGGCCAATGGTCAGAAAGACTTTATCGGCGGCAACTGCACCGTCAGCCTGATGCTGATGGCGCTGGGCGGTCTGTTCCGTGCCGGTCTGGTGGAATGGATCACCTCCATGACCTATCAGGCCGCTTCCGGCGCAGGCGCACCAAACATGCGCGAACTGTTGGCTCAGAAAGGTGCACTGCACAATTCCGTTATCAGTCTGCTCAAGGACCCGGCCTCCGCAATTCTGGATATCGACCGTGAAGTCACCGCCACCCTGCGCAGTGATGATTTCCCCACCAAGGCTTTCGGCTATCCGTTGGCCGGCAGTGTTCTGCCCTGGATCGACAAAGAGGTTGAAGACGGCCAGAGTCGCGAAGAGTGGAAAGGTTTTGTGGAGACCAACAAGATCCTGGGCACAACCAATCCGATTCCGGTGGACGGACTCTGCGTACGTGTCGGTGCCATGCGCTGCCACAGCCAGGCCATGACCATCAAGCTCAACAAGGATCTGCCACTGGCAGAAATTGAAGAGTTGATCAAGAATGATAACCAGTGGGTCAAACTGGTGCCCAACACCAGGGCAGACTCCCTCAGTCAGCTGACTCCGGCTGCAACATCAGGAACTCTAACCGTTCCCGTTGGCAGAGTACGCAAGATGAAGATGGGACCGGAATATATTTCAGCCTTTACCTGCGGCGACCAGTTGCTGTGGGGCGCTGCCGAACCGCTGCGCAGAATGCTGCGGATACTGGTTGAAAAATGAGATCTCCACTTTTGAACAGATGTTCAGTTGAATAGATACAACTAAAGCGCCCTGCTTGGGGCGCTTTCTTGTTTGAAAAGGAAATTATGAATTCGAAGCAGAACAAAGCCGAACTACTGGCCCCGGCCGGATCACTGGAGTCCTTTTTTGCCGCCATGGAAAAAGGCGCCGACGCAGTTTATGCTGGCCTGCAGGAATTTTCCGCCCGCGCCAGAGCCAAAAATTTCAGTATCAGCCAGATGGAACGGATGGTGGCCTATGCCCACAGCCTGGATCGCAAGGTCTACATAACACTCAACACACTAGTCAAGGAAAAGGAGCTGCCGCACCTGGTTGATACCCTGGCTGCTTTGACGGAAATGCGCGCCGACGGTGTAATTGTACAGGACCTGGCAGTTGCCCGCCTGGTACGCAATCACTTTCCTTCACTTGAATTACATGCCTCAACCCAGATGACAGTCCACAACGGGCCTGGTGTGCGCATGCTGGGAGAGCTTGGTTTTACCAGAGCAGTACTGGCCCGTGAACTGGCGCTGGATGAAGTGGCCGCCATTACGGCCTCAACCGATGTGGAAATCGAGACTTTTGTGCATGGCGCACTCTGCTTCTCCATTTCAGGCCAATGTTTCTTTTCCTCCTACCTGGGTGGGCACAGCGGCAATCGCGGACGTTGCGCCCAACCGTGCCGCAGACTTTATGACCATCGCGGCAAACAGGGTCACTATTTTTCTACCAGCGACCTGTCCGCCATTGAAATGATTCCGGATCTGGTTCGAGCAGGTGTCAAATCGCTAAAAATAGAAGGCAGAATGAGATCGGCAGAATACGTGGCCTGTGTTGTGGAAGCCTATCGTATGGTTATGGACGCACCGGAAAAAGATCTTAAAGAAGCTGTTCGTGCCGGCAAAGAACTGCTGAAATACTCCTTCGGCCGTACACCGACCAAAGGCTTCCTGTCTGCGCAACAACCGGACGACATTGCCAATCCCTGGCAAAAGGGTGGTACCGGTCGCTTTATCGGCCAGATCAAAGCGATCAAGGGCAATCGCCTGACCTTCGAAACCCGCGATCACCTCTTTGTGGGGGACCGCCTGCGCGCCCAGCCCAAGAGCGATATGGCCGGCCAGGCCTGGACCCTGCGCGAACTGTTCTGCAGCCGGAAAAAGGTCATGGAGGCCCGCCCCGGCAGCACGGTTGAGGTGGAAACACCATTCCGTTTTTCCGTTGGCGATTCAATCTACAAAGTTTCTTCACGCGAAGCATTTACCATGAGTGAAAATGCCTGCAACCGCCGCCTGCAAGCGATCAAGAAGGATAAGCTGCCCTGCAGTCTGACCATCAGGCTGGTTGACGGACAACTCTTCATCCAGGCTGATGTGGTCGGGAATTTATATGATTTCCAGTTCCAACTGGGGCAGCTGGAAGAGGCGCGTTCCACAGATATGCAGGGTGTGCTGCTGTCACAATTTTCCAAAACCGGTGAAGCTCCGTTCCGCCTGGACTCGCTGCAGGCAACTGATTTTCCGCCTGTCTTGATACACGCCTCACATTTCAAAGAAATACGCCGACAGCTTTACAGCAATCTGGAAGAAGCTGTAACCCAGAAGTTCAACGAACTGAATGCCAAAGCCCGCAGGACGGCCCTGAATGACGTCATGTCCGTGCATCCGGTCGATCGTTCCGCTGGCCAGTCAACCGGAGGACGTGAAACTCTGACTCTGTTGATTGATCAGCCCCGTGACTGGCGTTTTCCGTTCCAGCTTGGTGCCGATTTCACCATGCTGACACTGACCAAGGCAGCCATCCATCAGCTCCCCTCATCGGTGCCGCGCATGCGGGATTCGGAGGATAAAATCATCTGGCAGCTGCCGTTTATCATTTTTGAACGTGATATTGAGCTCTACCGGGATACACTCAAACAGCTTTACCGCGCCGGATTCCGCCGTTTCGAGGCCTCCAATATTTCCCACTTCAACCTGTTGAAAAAGTTTGAAGGCATCCATATTTCCACCTGGCACCGCTGCTTTTCCCTGAACAGCCAGGCACTGAAATCGTGGCAGGAACTGGGAGCCGAAACCGCCACGCTATATATCGAAGATGACGCCGAAAATCTATCCGATCTGCTCTCTACGTCTATCGGCATCACCCAGCGGATCATTGCCTATGCTCCCCTGCCTGTCATGACGACCAAGATAAAAATGAAGGATGTTCACAGCAATACTCCACTGCAATCTGATCGCGGCGAGGAATATCGGGTCACCACCCGTGACGGCCTGCAGACCATTACGGCGGCCATCCCGTTTTCCCTGACCGCTCGTCACCATGAATTACGACACAACGGTTGCCGCGCCTTTCTGATTGACCTGCGCCAGGCTGACCGTGAGTCATGGGGCAATATTATCGGAGCCTTCAAGGCCAGCCGGGAACTGCCGGGGACAACCGAATTCAATTATGCACAGGGCCTGGTTTAAGTGAAGATCCTGGCTGTCATAGGCTCGCTGTTTCTACTGCTGACAACAGACGTCTTTGCCGGTCAGACAGTTATCGGCATGGTGCGCAATGTCTACGATGGCGACACTATCCTGATGACTACCAAAACACAAAGCAAGATGAAGGTTCGCCTGTACGGCATTGACTCCCCTGAAACCGGACGCCCGGAACAGCCCTATGCCCGGATCGCCCGTCGCACCCTGATGTACAAGGTCATGGGACGCGAGGTGACTGCCGAGATTATTGAGTCGGACAAATACAATCGGGCTGTAGCAGTAATCCGCTATCAGGGACGGGATATTAACCGGGAGATGGTTGCAGACGGCATGGCCTGGGCCTATCGTCAATACCTGCAAGGGCCTTACGTTTCACAATATATTGATTCAGAAGAACGGGCCCGGGCCCGGCACAAAGGTTTGTGGCGCACACCCAATCCGCAACCCCCATGGGAGTTTCGAAAAGCTCATAATAGCGGGGGTCGGCACAAGCGCTGACGTACATGAACCACGCATTATGATCAGTTTAGGAGATAACATATGAGCATGTCTGATGAAACTATAGCAATCAACGATACCTTGAAAACCATCAAGGCGCGGCGCAGTATAAGAACATTTGCCAAAGACGAGATACCTGATGAACAGATTAGGATCCTGCTGCAGGCAGCCAATGAAGCGCCATCGGCCCATAATCAGCAATCCTGGCGATTTATTGTTCTCAAGGGAGAAAAAAAACAGGGACTGGCCGATCTGGTTTCTGAAGCTGCGCCCCGCTTTTCCAAACCGGCCCAGGCACTGCTGCGCATGTCGGCCCGCAGCATCGCCAGCGCGCCGGTTGTAATCGCTGTTGCCAATTCCGGTGACCTGATCGACCATGGCACCGAACTGTTCAGCGGGGAAAAGGATCTGGCCGGAGATTTTTTCAGGACTATGGAGATCCAAAGCTCTGCAGCAGCTGTTCAGAATATGCTGCTTGCAGCTACCTCCCTCGGCCTGGCCACAGTCTGGCTCGGCATTATGTTCCTGCTCAAAGATGATGTCCTCCGGTATCTTGAAGAACCGTCCGGTGAATTTATGGCGGTGGTACCTGTCGGGCTGCCTTCCAGGGCGGCCGGATCTCCACCCAAAAAGCAGTCTTTTGAAATGAAGGTGACTTATCTGGGCTGATACGGCTATTTTTGAAGAATGAGCAGACTGCAATAAATTCTTCACACATTTTAACTGTGGGAGTATATTGTCGCCAGTTATGAAAGGTAGTCCGGAATACTTCTTGAGGTGAATGGACTTGACACATATCCTGATTCATCTTCTGCTGGTTGCCAGCCTGCCGCCGCTTCTGTTCGGTATTATCAACCGTACCAAAGCGCTGATCGCCGGCCGCACCGGCCCTCCCCTGCTTCAGCCCTACTATGACCTGTACCGTCTGCTGCGCAAAGGGACGGTCTTCAGCACTACCACTACCTGGGTTTTCAAGGCCGGTCCGATCATAACCCTGGCCACTCTGCTGACCGCTTCCCTGCTGATCCCGCTTGGTAACCACCGGCCACCGGTTTCATTTAACGGTGACATGATCCTGTTTGCCTATCTTCTGGCGCTTGGCCGTTTTTTCACCACCGTCGCTGCCATGGACACCGGTTCCAGTTTTGAAGGGATGGGCTCCGTACGTGAAGTCACCTTTTCCTGCCTGGCCGAACCGGTCGTCTTTATCGTCCTGCTTTCCCTTTCGCGATTGTCAGGTTCACTGTCGCTTTCAGGTCTTTTGACCTATTCTTCAGCCATGCTCTGGATGACCTCAGGTGCGGCCATGATCATGCTGGTTGCCAGCCTGTTTTTTATCCTGTTGGCCGAGAACTGCCGCATCCCCTTTGACGACCCCAACACCCATCTGGAACTGACCATGATTCATGAGGTCATGGCACTGGATCACAGCGGGCCTGCCTATGGGATGATCATTTACAGCGCCACACTCAAATTGTTCATTATTGGTGCTTTCTTCCTGCATGTTGCCCTGCCGCTGCGAATTTCCAATGGCTATCTGGATTGGCTGTTTTTTCTGGGTTCAATTTTTCTGCTTGCGGTAGCTATCGGCCTGGTTGAATCTGTCATGGCCCGTTTCCGTATGACACGGATACCTCAGATGCTGCTGTCCGCCTGTGTTCTTTCCGCCTTTGCCATGATACTGGTCTTGAGGTAACTGCATGAATTTCGCTACTGATCAGCTACTGGCACTTGTTTTACTGATCAACATTGTAATTCTTGGTACCAGACGCACGGATATTGCCATTCGCGCCATCTCCATCCAGGGTATCTTTATAGGGTTGTTGCCACTGATAATGCACGCCTTCGGCTATCAACTACTTGCCATGACTCTGCTGGTATTGGCAGTAAAAGGTCTTTTCATACCCTGGCTGCTGCTGAGAGCGATCAGAAAGGTTCATTTTGCCGAAGATGTGCGTCCGCTTTTCGGTTACAGCGGTAATATTATTGCTGGTGCGCTGACCACTGTACTGGCCTTTGCCGTTTCGACCCACCTGCCTCTGGCACCAGCCCATCAGGGGCTTTTGATCGTACCGGTATCACTGGCTACCATACTGGCCGGTGCCATCAACCTGGCCACCAGAAGAAAAGCCATCAATCAGGTTGTTGGCTATCTGCTGCTGGAAAACGGCATCTTTCTGTTCGGCCTGTTAT
The DNA here is from genome assembly GCA_964509295.1 of uncultured Geobacteraceae bacterium. Taxonomy (GTDB): domain Bacteria; phylum Desulfobacterota; class Desulfuromonadia; order Geobacterales; family Pseudopelobacteraceae; genus JBGSQR01. Next base: position 262,628 of record CAZDWS010000001.1, read on the forward strand.
TGACTGAAACCATGCCATTAATGGTCGAAGCCGGTGCGCTGCTGGACCTGATTGCCGGTATTTTCGTCATGGGCATTATTATCAATCATATCAACCGCGAGTTTTCTTCCATTGACACCAGCCACTTAACAGCACTGCGGGAGTCGGAATAATGCTGACTGTCACTTTGCTGATAATCTTGCCGCTGCTGGGAGCTCTGACCTCCTGGCTGGTTCCTTCCAACCACAATCGCCCCTGGGTGCTGCCGGTTCTTGCCTGTGCACACCTGGCACTATCAGTTGCGGCAGTTTCATACTCAACCGATGGTTCAAGCAACGACTGGATTCATCTGGATGCTATCGGCAAGGTCTTTCTGCTGGAATTTTCAGTACTCTTCTGCGCCTGCTCATTTTATTCCGTTGACTATCTGCAATACCGGCACGAACGTGACAACCGTGTTCTCTGTACCGGAATGCTGGTTTGTCTATCGGCCATGTCGTTAACGGTTGTATCCCACCACCTGGGTCTACTTTGGCTGGCCATCGAGACCACCACTCTGACCATGGCCCCCATGGTCTATTTCAATCATAATGCCCGTTCCATCGAAGCAACCTGGAAGTATATGCTGATCTGTTCCGTCGGCATTGCACTGGCCCTGCTGGGGATATTTTTTCTGGCCTATTCAACCGTTGTGGTCGGACTGGAACCGTCTCTGATTCTGGAAGAGTTACAGGGTTATGCCTCACGCTTGCCCAAGGTCTGGCTCAATGCAGCGTTTATCTTCATGCTGATCGGGTATGGAACCAAAATGGGGCTGGCACCCATGCATACCTGGAAACCTGATGCCTATGGTGAGGCACCCGGTATCGTCGGCGCCATGATGGCCGGTGGCCTTGCCAATTGCGGTTTTCTGGGATTGATCAGGATTTATCAGATCTGCATGCATTCGGGGGACGTGCGCTTTTTTCATCATGTCCTGATCGGCATGGGGCTGTTTTCCATCGCAGTTGCCGCACTATTCCTGGTTCGTCAAACAGATTTCAAGCGCATGCTGGCCTATTCCAGTGTGGAGCATATGGGACTGTTCACACTGGCTCTGGGGCTGGGCGGCAAAGCGCTATTTGGAGCCATGCTGCATGTTATTGCCAATGGCCTGGGAAAAGGTGTGTTGTTTCTTGTTTCCGGCAACATCCACCGGGCCTTTGCTTCCAAAAATATGGAAGTTGCCAGGGGCACACTTAAACGGGCACCCTGGAGCGGAACACTGTTTCTGCTCGGCTTTTTCGGTTTAACCGGTTCTCCACCTTTTGCCACCTTTGCCAGCGAGTTTTCCATTTTCTCCGGCGCCCTGGGACAGGGGCATTTACTGATAGCAATAACCTTAGCCATACTCTTGTCAGTGGCTTTTCTGGGTATGTCGTTTACTGTTCTACCGGTTGTTTTTGGAGACCCGCCCGCCAAAAGGCAGCGCACCAAATACAAAGATACTGTTTTGCTGATTGCCCCCTCCATGACACTGTTGATTTTGCTGGCAATCATCGGCATCTGGCTGCCCGCTCCGCTGCTGGATATTCTAAATTCTGCGGCAGCACTCCTTGAGGTTCCGAAATGAACGCTGAAACCGTGATCAAGACATTCCGCAACGGTGAAAGTATCGCCACTCATGATGTTCCAGAGATGGCACTGGAGGATTTCCTTCAGGCCATCGTGGAACTGACCGGCCAGCAGTGGCATATCTGCAGCTATTTCGGAGTGGTGGACCAGGAAGGTGTTGCGCTGTGGTGTATTCTTTCCGGTTCAAATATGAGACTGGGTGCAGTCAGATCCTGGGCTGAAGATAACCTGCCCAGCATTACGTCCGTCTGTCCCGAAGCACATCTTTTTGAACGTGAAATAGCCGAGCAATGCGGATTAATCATTGAGGATCATCCCTGGTTCAAGCCTGTCCGCTATCACCATTCCATGCGTACTAGCCACGATGCCTGGGGCCGGAACAGGCATGATGTCATCCTTCCGTCTGTTGGTGATTTTTATCGGCTGGAAGGCCAGGAAGTACATGAAGTGGCCGTGGGACCTGTACACGCCGGTATAATTGAACCGGGGCATTTCCGATTTCAATGTCATGGCGAAAAAGTATTTCACCTGGAAATTTCCATGGGGTATCAGCATCGCGGCATCGAGCAGGCGCTTGTCAATGGTCCGCACCCCACAACCATGGCTCAGATGGAAACCATTGCCGGAGACACAACAATTGGCCATGCCTCTGCCTATGCCATGATCATGGAAGGTTTGACCGATATGGAGCCATCAACCCAGGCTGAGTCCATCAGAGTTATTGCATTGGAACTGGAACGCCTGGCGAATCACTGCGGCGACCTGGGAGCACTGGCAGGTGATGTGGGTTATCTGCCGACCATGTCCTATTGTGGCCGTATCAGGGGAGATTTTCTTAACATGACCGCTGTTCTTTGCGGCAGCCGTTTCGGGCGCGGCCTTATTCGGCCTGGTGGTGTCAATTTCAACTGTTCACACGGCCAGGTCGTTGAACTTCTGCGCAGGCTGAATGCTGCCCGCATTGACTATAGCGGTGCCGTTGAACTGTTATGGGACTCGGCATCCGTAATGGCCCGTTTTTCCAAAACCGGCCTGGTCAAACGTGAAGATGCTCTGGCACTGGGACTGGTCGGTCCGGCGGCCCGGGCCTGTAATATAGACCGCGATATCAGGCGTGACCACCCTTTTGGCCTCTATCGTGCCTCCCAGCCTGCTGTAAAGCTTGAATCAGGTGGTGATGTACTGGCACGCGCTCAAGTGCGCTGGCAGGAATCTCTGGCCTCCATGGAGTATATTCATGACCGGCTTAATACCTTGTCTGGAGGAGTTCTGCTGAAATCTTCTGCTCAACCCGGATCTGAGATGCTGACTGTAGCGCTGGTGGAAGGATGGCGTGGCGAAATATGTCATACTGCAATTACTGATAATGCGGGAAAATTTCTACGCTACAAAATAACTGATCCTTCATTTCACAACTGGAACGGTCTGGCCATGTCGCTACGTAATGAGCAGATCTCTGATTTTCCGCTCTGCAATAAAAGCTTTAACCTTTCCTACTGTGGTTTTGACCTGTAGGGCAAAGCGACTAGATTCTGTTTTTCCTGTTATTTTCCAGTGCATGTTTAACCCTGGCCGTAATACGTACCGGGTGCGACGGCTTCATAATATAGTCTGCAAATCCCCATTCCAGTGCGGTCTGCTCTTCCTCAGCCGCTGTTTCAGTCGTAAGCGCTATTAACGGAATATGATCCGTCATCGGATTGTTCTGAATTGCCCGCAATAGAGCGTATCCACTCATCCCTGGCATATAAAGTTCGGTTACAATCAGTGCCGGTCTCTCTTTCGTTGCAACTTGAAGGGCTTCAAGGCCATCATGGGCCAAATGTACTGTAAAACTCTGACTGGAAAGTGCAAATTGTGTGACAGATGCCGAGGAAACCACATTATCAACCACCAGAATGGTATTATTATCATGGCCGGTGGCAGTACTTTTCAGATAATTTATTGCAATTGCATCCAGAATCTCTTTTCGTGACGAAAAAACCGGAATGATGTTGCAGCCTGTAAATCGTGAAAGCAATTCCATTGTTTCCTGCTCACACGGACCATTTGTGGCTACCGCCAGCATATTTTCATTTTGCTTCAACGGGAATAATACGTTTTTAATAGCAAATTCGACCGGAATCATGCTCAGCATTTGCTGATCAAAACTGCGATGGGCAAAATCCCTGGCCATTTTGAAATTAAACTGCTTGGCAAGCGCTTCAGCCAGCTCTTCCTGTGTGAGAACACCCATCTTTTCCAGCGCTGCACCAAGACGAATTTCTTGTTTTTTCTGAACCTCTAAAGCACGTTTTAAAGTGGTGTTACTTATGATACCGGTCTGCACCAGAATGTCGCCAAGTTGCTTCATATTTATAACTCCTGTTAATATACAGACGCTTATAATATTAGCAACATATCATATATAAATTTCATTGCAATATTTTGATCTCGGAATTGGATTAGAAAATGTGGCACTCAACCAGGCTCAGTTCAGGACTCAGGAGCCAAACGCAAAAAACCCGGAAGATATTATCTCCCGGGTCTGTTTTCTGTTTATGATGTTTAAACTAGTTAGGGTAAACTGAAACCTTTTTACGGTCACGGCCCATACGTTCAAACTTGACAACACCTTCAATCAAGGCAAACAGTGTGTGATCACGACCACAACCGACATTGTTGCCAGGATGAATCTGAGTTCCACGCTGACGGTAAATGATATTACCTGCCAATACGGGCTCACCACCGAACTTCTTGCAGCCCAGTCGCTTGCCATCCGAATCTCTACCGTTCCTTGAGCTTCCGCCCGCTTTCTTATGTGCCATTTCCCTTACTCCTCGGAAAGAATTTAATTATGCGCTGATTTTTTCAATCTTGAGAACTGTCTTGTGCTGACGGTGACCACGCAGTTTGCGGGTACCTTTACGGCGCTTTGACTTGAACACAAGAATTTTCTTGTCTCTGCTCTGAGTTGCGATCTTGGCTGTCACTGTTGCACCGGCCACATGAGGTGCACCAACAACTGTCTTATCGCCGCCAATCATCAGGACTTCGGCAAATTCAATGCTGTCGCCCACTGCTCCGTCAAGTTTTTCTACCTTGAGGAACTCGCCTTCACTTACCTTGTATTGTTTGCCACCGGTCTTGATAACTGCGTACATATCTATCTCCATATCCATCATTTTTAAAAGAGTTATGGACTATAATAAAGCGATCCAATTCTGTCAAGCTTTTTTATCAACTACCTGTTGCTTCTCACTTTAAGCGCTTTAAAATAAATCACGTATTTTAAGACTTTATTTTTTTCAATGCTTCATCAGAAGCCTTTTGTGCCGCTGCAACACAATCGTTAAGGCCGATACCACGGTAGGAATTACCGGTTAGAATCAGCCCAGGCAAGTCACGCAACCTGTCATCAATAGCGTCAAGGCGCTTTGCATGTCCAACGGTATACTGTGGTATGGCCTGTTCATGCCTGAAAATCCGTATGAAAGACGGTTCAGCCGTAATCCCCATCACATCACGCAGATCCTTTTTAACCTTCGAGACAACCTCATCGTCACTCAGACGGATATATTCCGGAAAACATGCGCCACCCATCATGCTGCGCAAAAGAACCTTACCTTTTGGGGCGCGACTTTCAAACATGCTTGAATCCCAAAGCGTCCCGAGTATGCTACGGCCTTCCTTTTTTGGAATCAGATAACCGAAACCGTCAAGAGGGTGATCTATACGATCACGTTCATATCCAAAGCAGACCACGCTCATTGTTGCATAAGGTATCTGGCGTAAAGTTCCTGATAGCTTAGCATCAAGACTATCCAGCATATCAGCCGTGTTTATGGCGGGAGCAGCAGAAACCACAATGTCAGCAGAATATTCAGTTCCATCTGTGCATGTGACACGATAAGGCGAGCCGGCTTTCTTCTCAATTTTCTGCGCACTTTTACCTGATTTTACAACCTCACCCAGTGATACCACCAAAGCATCGGTAAGATACTGTATGCCTTCACGGAAAGAAGTCAGTACTCCGCCCGGTCCGGCTGCACTGGCGACTGCCTTGCCCTCGGCCCGTTCTTTTTTCTTTTTTCTGGCCAGCAGAATCATTGCACGAACCAGACCTCCATATTCGCGCTCAAGTTCTGCAATTCGTGGAAAACAGGAAATCAGAGACATTGTTTCCGGATCACCGGCAAAGATACCGGAGACCATTGGTGCAATCAGTTTGTCCAGCGCCTCTTTTCCCAGGCGTCTGCGCCCAAAATCCGCCAGGGTTTCATCCACACCTGCCGGTGCCGATGTGATGAACGGAGTCGGCTCCAATGCCAACCTGAGCTTTCCAGGCCAGGAGATCAGCCTGCTTTTAAGAAACGACCCGGCACCCTCCGGCAGACGATGTAATTCCTGGTCAGAGTAAATAAATCGCTTACGCGCATTATCATTGCTGCGATGCAGGTGATCACTGACACCGATTGCCTGACACAATTCAAGGGTCTGGGGTTTGCTGTCCAGAAAGCCGTTTGGCCCCCATTCGCAGGTATAGCCCTCTTCATGAATACTCCAAATCTTTCCTCCGAGCCTTGTTTCACGCTCCAGAAGAGTCAGCTCCAGATCAATTCCGGCCTGAAGAGCCTTATCACGCAACAGCCAGGCTGTTGCCAGACCGGAGATACCGCCACCTATTACGATTGCTTTTTTCATTTAACACCTGTTTGTTCGCTGAATCGGAAACAACCTTTTATTGACGCTACACCTTATCGTTAGCACTTTTGGATGCAATAGTAATATCATCCGTATAGTTCTGGCTGTCAAGTATACTCTTATTACCTGCTTTATTTCGACTTTAATACGTGAAAAATCGTATCAGGATTGACAGTGGGGTCAACTGGGCTTACATTTGAAACATATTTTTAGAACTGTTTTATTTGAAAGGATAATATTTTACCATGGCTCAAACTGATTACTACAAGGTGCTCGGAGTAGAAAAGAACTCCACCCCGGACGATATCAAAAAAGCTTTTCGTAAGCTGGCTGTCAAATATCACCCGGATCGCAATCCGGGTGATAAATCCGCCGAAGACAAGTTCAAGGAACTTAACGAAGCCTATGCTGTTTTATCTGACCCAAAAAAGAAAGAAGAGTACGATACCTACGGTTCCAGCGGTTTCCATAAGCAGTACAGCCAGGAGGATATTTTCCGCAATTTCGATTTCGGCGGGACTTTCCGTGATATGGGTATGGGGGGTGGCGAAGATATTTTTTCCCGCATTTTCGGGGGAGGCGGCAGAGGTGGTCGCAGAGGATTTAACGGCGGCCCGCAAAAAGGTCCTGATCATGAGATGGAAACAGATATAAGTTTTCGCGACGCTGCACTGGGTGCAGAAAAGGTTATTGCATTCCGCCGCAACTCTGTTCGGGAAGAGCTAAAAGTAAAAATCCCTGCCGGAGTTGAAAACGGCAGTAAAATCCGTATAACAGGCAAAGGAGGCCAGGGTGGCGCTGGTGGTCCGGCTGGAGATCTGTTTTTGATTGTCAGGGTATTACCTGACCCTGTTTTTGTGCGTGATGGAGGCGATTTGATTGTTGAACGGTCCATTCCGCTTACCGCGGCATGCCTGGGTATTTCACTGGATGTTCCAACTCTGGATGGCGATAAACGAATCAAGGTACCGGCCGGTATACAGCCCGGCACCAAGATCAGATTGAAAGGATGCGGTATCAAGCAGCTTGGCTCAAATACAAAAGGCGACCTGTATGTAAAGATCGCAGTACATGTACCGGAAGCTTTGAATGAACAGCAGAAACGACTGATTGAGGAGCTGGCCAGAAACGGCCTGTAGGTAGCTGTTACACTACACACGCCGTCCATTTTCTGTTTTTATTTTATTTTGAAGAAGTCGTTGAGAATAATATTTTTTATGCTATTTGTTAATCAGGATGTTTATTTTATTTCAATGTAAAGGGGATGTCATGAACGAACAGATTATTGCTCAGATTTTGGAAGAAAAAGACAAACTGGTAGCACGCATCGAAGTTCTAGAAAAAAAGATGGCTCACTTTGAACAGATAGTTAATAAAATCGAAGATCATATGAATCATCCGACTGATTATCGAAATATTTGAACAGGTTCCTCCTAAATTCAATAATTCAGATAATTTTCCAGCAACCTTATTTTTAACTTTTACTAAATATTAAAGGCCTTCCGAAAAGAAGGCCTTTAATATTTTACTTCTTTATCATCAACACAACCGCATGGGATGAAATCCCCTCGCCCGTACCGGTAAAGCCCAAACCTTCTTCAGTAGTAGCCTTGACATTTATCTGTCCCACTTCTGCATTAAGTACCCGTGCAATATTTTCGCGCATAGATGAAATGTGTGGCGCCATTTTGGGTAGCTGGGCAATAATTGTTGCATCCAGATTTCCCAGGGCATAACCACGCTCTGCCGCCAACTTTCCAACATGCTCCAACAGCTTCATGCTGTCAGCACCCTTGAACGCCGGGTCCGTATCAGGAAAATGCCTGCCGATATCCCCTTCGCCAATGGCTCCCAGAATTGCATCCGCAATAGCATGCAACAGTACGTCTGCATCGGAATGTCCCAGCAAGCCCTTTTCCCATGGTATGTCCACACCGCCCATGATCAGTTTTCTGTCTTTCACCAGACGATGTACGTCGTAACCGTGTCCAATACGCATCCTGTTTCTCCGTATTCTGCAAAACTCTGACTGGCAAATCAAGCCGGTACAGAAGTACCTTTTATCTATTTACACTCCGCTTTCAACTCTCTTGCCATCAACTCCGTTACCGCCTCGCGGGCAGATTTGTCTTTATGCAGAATCTGAAAGACCTTTTCCACAATCGGCATTTCTACCTCCAGTTTGCAGGCCAGCCTGTATACAGATTCTGAAGATTTAACCCCTTCCGCCACCATATTCATTTCTGCCAAAATTTCCGACAGCCGCATACCCTGCCCCAGCTTGAAGCCGACAGTACGATTACGGGACAGGTCTCCGGTGCATGTCAGCACAAGGTCACCCATGCCGGCCAAACCGGCAAAAGTATGTGGATCAGCTCCCATGGCCAGTCCCAGTCGGTTCATTTCAGCCAGTCCTCTGGTGATCAGTGCTGCTCTGGCATTATGGCCAAAACCGAGCCCGTCGCAGATGCCTGCTGCGATGGCAATGACGTTCTTGATGGCTCCGCCAAGCTCGGCACCAATGTAATCACTGTTTGTATAGGCACGGAAAGTGGAATTGCTGATAGCAGCCTGTACACGCGCTGCACAGGCTTCACATTTGGAGGCTGCCAGAATAAGCGTCGGCAACCTTTCCACAACCTCCCTTGCAAAGGTCGGCCCGGAAAGAGCTACATAACGGGAAAATATACCTTCTCCCAGTATCTCCGAACAGATCTGCGAAACTGTTTTCAGGCTTTCCAGCTCAATTCCCTTTGAGGCATTGACGATAATCGTATCCTGTCCGATAAAGTCTGCCGCCTTGGCCAGAACACCTCTCATTACTTGGACCGGAGTTACCAGCAGTACCATAGTGCGTCCAGCCAGGGCTTCTTCCAGCACGTTAGTGAACTGAAGTGTTTCATGAAGGGTGATGCCTGACATGTAAACAGAATTGACCCGACTCTGCTTCATTTCGTCGGCAAGGTGTTTTTCATGTACCCAAAGAATTGTATCGTTACCGTTACGTGCCAACAGATCCGCCAGGGCGGTTCCCCAGCTCCCGCCACCTATAACAGCTATTCGCTCTACGCTACTCTTCGTCATAGTATCCTTCCTCTTGTCGCAGGTCATACCCCTCGGCCAGTGCCTGACGGGCTGTTTCCAAACTGTCCAGAATAACTCTCCTGATAAACGGATGAGTACTTTCCGGTATTAGACCGCCAACCAGACTCAATGCTACTGCAATTGCCTGTTTTATCAGATTTTCATCACAACCGGTCTGCTGCATGTAGTCGGCTGACATCAGCAAGCGTTTGATTAATTCCGCTCGACGCGGAACAACCAGCTCCTCACACAGTCGACGAATTTCCATTTCCAGCACTTCTTCGGTAATTTTTGAAACCGTCTGTTTCTTGGATTCCGCTTCCAGCCGTTCTGCCGAGTCATACACCGCCGGTTCGGATAATAACCACCCCTCAAAACAGGCGATATCAAGCAGATCGCTGCTGCCTGGAAGAAAACCTGGAATTTTCTCCACAAACCCTTCCAGGTGAGTCAGGTTAAATTTGGGGATCATATCTTCCGGTTTGACCAGGCCGGTTTCAAACAACCTGAGATCCACATAGAGATCGGGCGGCATCAAATAACCCTGTTCGCGGCTATGATAAATAGCATCATTTAACACTGACATGGCGTATGTCTGATCAACCGGCTCAAGCAATTCTCCGGCAGTTACTTCCCGCAGAACAGCTTCATACTCTTCTTCATCTTTCATCCTGTAGCTGAGGGCATTAATTACGCCCTCAACATCACCAACCAGGAGTAGTAGAACAGCAAAACCTTTTGCACCTTCCCGCCAGGAAAAAAGTAGTGAACGAGCACCATATATATCAATCGCCCCTACCTGCAGATGATGAAACGGTTTAGGCGCAGCAAATATTTCCGGCAGTTCCACAGCATCACTGATACCCAGAAATGATAATCTTTGAATGCTGCGACGGATCAGCTTAACAATATCGCCATCGTGACGTTTTTCTGCTCTTTTCAGTACGGACAGTGCAATACCACTTTTAATTTTCCCAAGTGCGGTAATTGTTTCACGAACAACTTCCGGACGTTCAAAACCAAGCAATATATCAAGCATTGCCACAGCTTCGACCGATTCGGACTCAGATAAACAGCTGATCATTCGTTCCCTGACATCATCAGTTGCATCAATAAAAATGTCCGTAAAGCGAACCAGTCCTCGCTCTCCGTCCCTAAGACACTCCGAGATAAATCCTTCTATGGAACTGGCTCCATAACCGGTCATGCTTGCAAATGGTGGCACAGTAACATCAATACCTGATTCCTGAAGGGCATCCAGCAGTGCCAGCCGTCCATCATCTTCCAGATCTTTACGTTTCAATGTGATCTGCACCAACTGGTCAATCCAGCCGGAGTTATCGAAAAAGTCCAGCATGCACGTATAACGATAAATTGCTGTACCGTTTTTTTCCTGCCACAACTTGCGAACCAGCGGGCGCAGTGCTCTACGCCCGGATTTCTGGAGACGCTTACCGATGCGTTCCATCTGATCCGTAGTAAGATCATCCCGCTTGAGATAATCAAGCAGACGAATAATACTTCTGCGCTCCCGCAGTGATGTATCAATTTTAATTGCTTTGGCCATAGCTAAAAAGATGTTGCGATGCAGGGTTGAGATAACTTGTATCTAAAACCCTACTCTTGAATCTCCTCCATATCTTCTTCCTCTTCCTTCTCGGCCAGTCTTGCAACAGCGACCACTTTTTCCTTTTCTTCGGTAGTAATCAGGCGTACTCCCTGAGTGTTTCTACCAATTACTGAGAAGCCAGATACCGGTACTCTCAGAATTTTACCATTATCGGTTATTACCATCAGATCGTGATCATCAGCGACCTGCATGACATTGACTACCGGACCGTTGCGATCAGTCGTCTTGATGGTGATAATACCTTTGCCACCCCTGGTCTGATCGCGGTACTCATCCAGGTCGGTACGCTTGCCGTAGCCGTTTTCACAAACAGTGAAGATTGTTGAACCGACAGCCTCATTATCCACAATTTCCATCCCGATAACGTGATCGTCATCGTTCAGGTTCATGCCACGCACACCTCTGGTTACACGCCCCATGGAACGGGCATCATCTTCGTTAAAACGTATTGCCTTACCGTTTCTTGACGCCAGGAAAATATCCTTTTTGCCGTCGGTCAGGGCAACGCCGATCAACTTGTCTCCATCATCCAGTTTAACGGCAATAATACCGCCGGCACGAACATTGGAATATTCAATCAGCGGTGTCTTTTTAACAACACCATTACGTGTAGCCATGAACAGGAATGTATCTTCGCTGAACTCTTTAACCGGCAAAATAGTGGTGATCTTTTCATCCATGGCAACATTAACCAGGTTGACAACCGCCTTCCCTTTTGTTGTACGGCTTCCTTCCGGAATTTCATAAACCTTGAGCCAGTACATACGGCCGGCATCGGTGAAGCAGAGCAGATAATCCTTTGTGGAAGCGATGAAGAGCTGCTCGACGAAATCCTCTTCCTTGGTTTTCATGCCGGTCTTGCCTTTGCCGCCACGACGCTGCGAGCGATACAGGTCAACTGCGCTGCGCTTGATATAGCCGGTATGCGAAATAGTTACCACCATCTCTTCATCTTCAATAGTGTCTTCCAGAGAGATGTCAGCGGTCTTATCTGCGATTTCCGAGCGGCGTTTGTCGCCAAAACGCTCTCTGATTTCAGTCAATTCAGCAACTACGATTTTCAGGATTTCGGAATCAGAGGCCAAAATCTCGCGCAGGCGAGCGATAAATCTCATTATTTCTTCATACTCGGAGATTATTTTATCCCGCTCCAGACCTGTCAGACGCTGTAATCTCATTTCCAGAATAGCTTGCGCCTGAATATCGGAAAGCTGTACTGAAACATCCATACCTACAGGTCTAGGCAGGTTGAGCCGCTCCAGAAAATCAGGATCGGCAAATTTACCTTCCATCAGTCCCTGTTTAGCCTCTGGCGGGGTTTTGGACCCACGAATCAGCTCTATAACGGCATCGAGCCAATCCAGAGCAATTTTCAAACCTTCCAAAATATGGGCACGAGCTAATGCTTTCTTTAGCTCGAAATTTGTACGACGGGTAACCACTTCACAGCGATGCTCGACAAAACAGTCCATCATCTGGCGCAATGTCAGCACCCGTGGGCGATTATTAACAATGGCCAGCATGATGATACCAAAGGAAGTCTGCAGCTGGGTCTGCTTGTAGAGCTGGTTTAATAGCACCTCGGCATTTTCGTCCCGTTTAACCTCGATGACGATACGCATACCTTCGCGGTCAGATTCATCGCGAATTTCCGTAATACCTTCAACCTTCTTTTCCTTGACCAGCTCTGCTATTTTTTCAATCAGGCGAGCCTTGTTAACCTGGTAAGGCAGTTCCGTGATTACGATGGACTGTCGTTCTGATTTTTTGGCTGCTTCAATATGTGCTTTAGCTCTGATCTGAATAATGCCGCGCCCTGTGGAGTAGGCATCATAGATTCCTTGACGACCATAAATGGTTGCTCCAGTAGGAAAATCAGGGCCAGGAATTATGGCCAATAACTCCTCAAAAGTTGTTTCTGGATTATGAATTGTTGCAATTATGCCGTCGATTATTTCACCCAGATTGTGCGGCGGTATATTTGTAGCCATACCGACTGCGATACCTGTTGAACCGTTAACCAGCAAGTTTGGAAATTTGGCTGGCAAAACCGTTGGTTCATTCATCTCATCATTATAGTTGGGAACCATAGTGACAGTTTCTTTATCCAGGTCGGACAGCAACTCATGTGTAAGCTGGCGGAGGCGGATTTCGGTATAACGCATAGCCGCTGCACGGTCACCGTCCACAGAACCAAAGTTACCCTGTCCTTCTACCAGCATGTAGCGCAGAGAAAAATCCTGAGCCATACGTACAATAGTGTCATAAGCTGCCGTATCACCATGAGGATGATACTTACCGATAACATCACCGACTACTCGGGCTGATTTTTTGTACGGTTTATTGTAATCATTGCTCATATCGTACATTGCATACAGACAGCGACGATGAACCGGTTTCAGTCCATCTCGTACGTCAGGCAGGGCGCGACCGATGATGACAGACATGGCATAATCCATGTAGGAGCGTTTCATCTCATCTTCAATATTTACTGAAATCTTTGATACGGGAGTGTTGATCATTGTTGCCTCTTCTATTTTGTAAAAATGTGTGTGAGTTAAATGTCGAGGTTGACGACGTTAAGTGCGTTTTTCTCAATGAAATCGCGACGTGGTTCAACCTGATCACCCATCAGGATCGTAAAAATTTCGTCTGATTCAACGATATCCTCGATCTTGACCTGCAACAATACCCTGTTTTCCGGGTTCATGGTTGTTTCCCATAGCTGCTCAGGGTTCATCTCACCCAGACCTTTATAGCGCTGAATGCCGAGTCCTTTTTTTGCATTTTCCAGGAAGAATGCCAGCAACTCTTCGTGATTGCCGGTTTCAAGCAGAATTTTTCCGCCCTCCTGTTCAACCGTTGCCCTACCATCTGCCATGGTTTCCACAATGCGGCTTTGGTTTTCAACCAGTAGTTCATATTCGTGGCTGGATAGAACGCCTAAAATCTGCTGATCAATAATGGCGCGAATATTACCGATATAGAATATGATTCTGTCTTCTTCCAGCTGGCATTCTGAGCCTGGGGATAACTTCCTCATCGCATCAAGATATTTTTCAAATTGTGACAGTTCTTCCAGACCGGCCGGGACGTTACTACGAACAATTATGGAAAGCAGGTCTGAAGAAATTCCTTTTTTTACGACCTTCTCGAAAATAGCGCGGTTATCAATAAACTGCCTGATCAGCGGTATGATCTGTTTACCGGTATAGATCCTGTCGCCCTTTTCCAGGCGCAAGATCATGTCTTCAGCCCCCTCTTCCAGCAAGTAGTTCTGCATGGCCGCCTCATTACGCAGATACTGCTCCTTCTTACCACGCTTTACCTTGTAAAGAGGCGGTTGGGCAATATAAAGGTGACCGCGCTCAACAAGTTCACGCATGTTGCGATAAAAGAAGGTCAGCAGCAGGGTCAGGATGTGGGACCCGTCCACGTCGGCATCTGTCATAACAATAATACGGCCGTAGCGCAGTTTGGCTATATCGAAATCATCCTTGCCAATTCCTGTACCCATGGCTGTAATCAGAGTACGGATTTCCTGAGAAGCGATCATTTTGTCAAAACGGGCTTTTTCTACGTTGAGAATTTTACCCTTAAGCGGCAAAATGGCCTGAAATTTTCGATCGCGACCCTGTTTGGCCGAACCGCCGGCCGAGTCGCCCTCGACCAGGTACAGTTCGCATAGTTCTGGGTTCTTTTCCTGACAGTCAGCCAGTTTACCCGGCAGTCCGCCCAGATCCAACGCTCCTTTACGACGCACGGTTTCACGGGCTTTACGAGCTGCTTCTCTGGCTCTGGCCGCTTCAATGGATTTTTCCAGTACCCGCTTGGCTACTTGTGGATTTTCCTCCAGATACTGGGCAAGTTTTTCATTAATTAAGGTTTCTACGTATCCCTTGACCTCCGAGTTACCCAGCTTGGTTTTTGTCTGACCTTCAAACTGAGGCTGCGGAATTTTAACCGAAATAACACAGGTAATACCTTCACGCAGGTCATCACCGGAAATTGAAACTTTTTCCTTTTTCAGCAGATTATTGGCCGCAGCATAACTGTTCATGGTACGGGTCAGCGCTGCCTTGAATCCAACCAGGTGTGTACCACCTTCATGGGTGTTGATGTTATTGGCAAACGAGAAAATTTTCTCGTCATATGAGTCGTTATACTGCAAGGAAACTTCTGTTTCCACTCCGCCCTTTTCACCCTTGAAATAAATCGGTTTAGGGTGCAGGGCCGTTTTGTTGCGGTTCAGATATTCTACGAAGGAATTAATTCCACCCTCGTAATAGAATTCGTGCATCTTGTTATCAACGCGTTCGTCATTAATCTTAATGCGTACTCCGGCATTTAAAAATGCCATTTCACGTAACCGTTGGGAAAGTACATCAAAAGAAATTTCCGTTGTTTCAAAAATTTCTTCATCCGGCATAAAGGTAATTTTAGTACCACGCTTCTTGGTTTCTCCAACCATTTCCAAAGGCGCCAATGGGTCGCCGCGACGGTATGATTGACGGAAAACTTTTCCATCACGTCTAATTTCCAGTTCCAGCCATTTTGACAACGCATTAACTACCGATACACCTACCCCATGCAGACCACCGGAAACTTTGTAGGAATCGTTATCGAATTTGCCACCGGCGTGCAAAACAGTTAAAACAACTTCAGCGGCTGATTTTCCCTCGTTAGGCATTATATCAGTCGGAATTCCGCGACCGTTATCAACAACAGTAACAGATCCATCTGTATTAATGTTTACGCTCACATTGTCGCAATGTCCTGCCAGGGCCTCATCAATTGAATTGTCGACTATCTCGTAAACAAGATGGTGCAAGCCGGCACTGGACGTTGAACCAATATACATGGCCGGTCGTTTGCGAACTGCCGACAAACCTTCCAATACCTTGATATTATCCGCTCCATATTCTTCTGTAGCTGTTTGCGTCATTTTGTTTTCACTCATTTGATTCGTTTTCCTTATACGTCAGATTGCCGTGTTTCACGTGAAACACGACGCATTGTGTAGTAGCTCCCATAAGAGCCGATGATGTTTCTGTTGTGGTAATAAATGTCTGTAAATCTTTTTTATTCAAAAAACTGAGCAGATTACTTTTTCGATCCATATCAAGCTCTGAACTTATGTCATCCAGTAGCAAAATTGGTGGCTCATTGTAAATAGATTCCAAATTATCTATTTCAGCCATTTTCAAAGCAAGCACATAAGTTTTTTGTTGTCCTTGGGATCCCAACGATTTTAATGGCTGACTATTCAAAAGAAATTTCAGATCATCTCGATGTGGCCCTGCTGTTGTAGTTCCAAATTTTTCATCATTTTTTTCGTGTTTTAAAAAAAGAGCCCTCAATTCATTACATATTATTTCTGTATCTGTAGCCTGTACACCTTCCGGTTTATAACTGATACTAGCTATTTCAACACCACCGGAAATTGTCGCATAATGTTTCTGTAATAAAGAATTTAAAAGATTTACATAACGTTGTCTTCTGCTGATAACTTCAGCTCCGGCTATTGCCAGTTTTTCAGTCCATATTTCAAGTCCATCTTTATTTATCTGTTTCAGTAACGTATTCCGTTGTTTTAAAACACGATGATATTCATGCCAGCAATACAAATAACCTATATCCCCCGTATATACAGCCCTATCCAGATATCTACGACGTGTTTCAGGGCCTAACTTAACCATACCGGTATCATCCGGAGAAAAAACAACCGTATTGAGTTTCCCATGCAGATCAGAAACTCTTTGTATGGTTTTTCCGTCCAGATCCACACGACGCCCGGAAGATTCCAATATAAGCCTTATATGACTACTATTATTGCATGATTCAATATTTCCCTGTATTTGTCCTGCTGTTTCTCCATGTTTTATTAAATCTGGCAGACGGGCACTTCTAAATGATCTGGAACTACCTAAAATATAAATTGCTTCCAGTAAATTTGTTTTTCCCTGGCCATTCAATCCATAAAGAATATTAAAACAACGTCCTGGTTTTATGTTGATTGACTCAAAATTTCGAAAATTTACTATATTAATATTTTTAAGCCGCATTTAATTTGCTAAAGCCTCATTGGCATTATAACTGCGAGAAAACTTGTAGATTTTTCTGGAACTATTATTGAAGGAGACAATTCATCTTTAAATTTCATTTCTACAGATTCTGTTTCTGTAACTGCAAGAACATCTAAAAGGTAACGAGCATTAAATCTTACAGCAAGTGGCTCTCCTCCATATATGACATCAATCTCTTCCATGGCATCTCCTAATTCAGGATTGCTGGATGAAATTTTTATACTGGATGCAGATATCTCAAGCATGATGCCTTTGAATTTTTCGCTGGATAAAATGGCCATCCTGCGTACCGAATGCGTAAAAATATCTTTATTAACAGTAATAACACGATCATTAGCCGATGGAATTACTCTGTTATAATCAGGAAAATCACCATCCACAAGACGCATAACCATATAGGAATCACCACGTTTTATTACTGCACTGTTTTCAATGAATCCAAACAACAAAGTGCCACTGTCTTCATCAGTAATTTTTTTAAGTTCAAAAATACCTTTCTTAGGAAGAATAACTCCCTTCAATAATTCAGGACCAACAGAACCTTTTAAATTACCACTTGAAATTGAAAGTCTGTGACCATCCGTTGCAACCATTTTAAGAACCTGATCTCCATTACTATTTGTTTCAACTTTCGTAAATAATCCGTTTAAATTGTATTTAGTATCGTCATTGCAGATTGCATATGCTGTTTTCTCAATCATCTGTTTGAGTAGGTTACTTTCTATTTCAAATAGACTTTCTTCTTTTATTGATGGGAAATATGGGAATTCATCAGATGACAGTCCAACAATATTAAAACGAGCTTTTCCACACTGTATTTCAACCCAGTCATTATCTTTTGTAGAAAAAGTTATTAGCTGGTTAGGAAGCTCTTTTACAATTTCGTAAAGTTTTTTAGCGCCAACTGTAATTTTTCCGGTTTTTACTACCTCTGCCGGATAAATACTTTTCATACCTACTTCCAGATCCGTGGCTGTGACATGTAATGCAGATTCAGTAACTTCCAGTAATACATTTGAAAGAATCGGCATGGATGTACGTTTTTCTACAATACCCTGGATTTTCTGTAGCGATTTGAGAAATATTTCCTTATCGATTCTAAATTCCATGTATCTCTCCTTACTAATATAGTTCTTTTAAAGATTATAAACCTTAGTTGTTGTTGTTAGGGCAGTGAAAAAGATGATAACTTTTTATATTATTGTATTTACTGAATATTTTTATGTTTAACTCTGTTGATAATATTGCTTTCAAATATCCACTTATCAACAAGGTAATAATTTTCAACACTCAATAACAAGTTATCAACAGTTTATACCTACTTAAGAAGTATATGTTTAATTTCATCAATTATTTTAGATAGTTTAGGATCTTCTTTAATTGCCAGGTCAATTTTCTTTGCTGCATAAATAACGGTAGAATGATCTTTACCACCAAACTTTAAGCCTATATCAGGATATGATGACTTTGTCATATCTCGACAAAGCCAAATAGCTATCTGTCTGGCCTGAACAATATTTTTAAGTCTTTTATTAGACTTCATATCAGCCATTTTAAGGTCAAAATATTCAGCTACAATCTTCTGTATTATTTCTACTGTTACATCTTTTCGTCTGTCTCCAAGAATATCCCGTAAATTTTCTTTCGCCATATCCAGTGTAATTGGTATGTTCTGAAGACTGCTGTAAGCTCCAAGTCTTATTAACATTCCTTCGAGTTCCCTGATGTTACGTGTATCGCTGGATGCGAGAAAATATATAACATCTTCCGGAAGTTTGATTCTGGTAATTTCAGATTTCTTTTTAAGAATCGCTATTTTTGTTTCCACATCAGGTGGTTGTATGTCTGCTATTAAACCCCATTCAAATCTTGAACGTAGTCTTTCTTCCAGATCAGATATTTCTCTCGGAAATTTATCAGAAGTAATTACTATCTGCTTATGCATATCGTAAAGTGCATTAAAAGTATGGAAAAATTCTTCCTGTGTTCCAACTTTGCCTGATATAAACTGAATATCGTCTATTAACAACACGTCAAGTTTTCTAAAACGTGCCCTGAACTGGTCCATTTTTTTTTGTCGGAGGTAATTAACCATTTCATACATGAATTTTTCTGCAGAACAGTAACAAACATTCAGTTCAGGTGAGTTATTTCGAATCGTGTGTCCAATAGCATTGAGCAGATGACTTTTACCAAGGCCTACTCCTCCATAAATAAACAGAGGATTATATGTATCTGCAGGATTGTTCGCTACTGCCATAGCAGCCGCATGGGCAAATTGGTTTCCTGTACCGCTAACGAACAGGTCAAAAGTATATTTATAGTTCAGTTCTGAGAAAGTTGATTCGGGTATCGGATTCTTTACCTGTTCCGAAGCCATCTGACCTTTCATAATAAATTCTTCAGGCTGCAGCATTTCTGAGTTATCAGGTTTTTCATTGATAATTATTTCGACGGAGTAGTTTTTACCCGAAGTAACTGAAAAGGCTCCAATCAACATCTGCTGATAATGTTCTTCTATCCATTCTTTAAAGAATGAAGTAGGAACAGACAGATATACGGTCCCTTCATCGTGGTGGCTATACTGAATCGGTTTAATCCAGGTTTTATAGTCACTTTCGGAAAATACCTTACCAAGATTTTCTGAGGCTTGTTGCCATGCTTCGAGCATACGGACTCTTTATAAAATAGACTTGAAATGGCCAGCAAAAAAATTAACTCAAAATAATCAGACATATAAATAGTATTAGCTTAATTACTTAGTTAGGGTTTGATATGTTATCAACATAATTTTCAACAGTTGTTGATAACTTTTTAATCAATTAAAACAGCTTGTTAAAGCTAATACATTGGTATAATGAGGGTTTTTCAGGCTGCAGAAGATTACCAGAGGATGTGCTATTTTTCAAGGCAAATCAGTGTTCGATTAAAGTATTTCAAACAATAAATTACTTGACATAAACAGGCTGATATGATTAAAGAATCAGTTCTAGTAAAAAATTTAGTTGGAGTCTTGATATGAAAAGAACGTTTCAGCCTAGCAATACCTCACGTAAAAGAACTCATGGTTTTCTGGTAAGAATGGCAACCAAAAACGGTCGTCTTGTTATTAAGCGTAGAAGAGCTAAAGGCCGTAAAAGCCTTTCAGTAAGAATTGCTACTAAATAGACTTGTTAAACAAAGAAACGCCACTATAATCGGCACGTTTCCAAAGTCAGTCAGACTGCGAAAACGTGCTGATTTTGTTGATTTGTTGAATTCACAAAACAAGTTCGTCGTTAAAGGCTTTTTAGTAGTCTGGAAGCTCAATGATCTTACTGATCCAAGATTGGGTGTAACTGTAAGTAAAAAAGTTGGTTGTTCCGTTGTTCGTAATAGAATCAAGCGTTTAATTCGGGAAGTATTCAGGCGCCATAGGCTGTACATTCCTGCAGTCGATTTAAATGTTATCGCCAGAAGGGATTCAGTGCTGATGGGTTTCCAAAGTGTAGAACTGGAACTGGAAAAGGCTTTCATTCAAATCGGCGCAACTACATGTTCAAAACCACATCATTACTTGTAATCGCGTTTTATCAAAAGCTTATTTCGCCACTTTTGCCACCTTCCTGTCGTTTTTACCCCTCCTGTTCTGAGTATTCCCGTGAAGCTATTCTTCGTCATGGTTTTGTAAAAGGTTTTTATCTGACT
Organism: uncultured Geobacteraceae bacterium; assembly: GCA_964509295.1. GTDB lineage: Bacteria > Desulfobacterota > Desulfuromonadia > Geobacterales > Pseudopelobacteraceae > JBGSQR01. The sequence continues at coordinate 283,391 of CAZDWS010000001.1, forward strand.
ATCAACAGACTTTGCAAGTGTCACCCTTTTCATCCTGGCGGTTTTGATCCCGTACCTTAAAAGAACTAATTACTGGAGTTTTTATGGATAAACGTACTTTATTGGCAATGGCACTTTCAGGAGCAGTATTATTCTTTTTTTCCGTTTTCCCAATGGGTGGAACGAATAAAACTGACGCTCCTGTTTCACAGAAGTCAACTCAATCAGTTCCTGCTGTTAAACCTTCTGATGTTTCACCTGCTACTGCAGTACCCACACCTATTCAGGAAAAGCCGGTTATTGCAAATATTGCAGAACGTGAAACAAAGGTTGTTACAGACCTTTTCACAGCTGTTTTCAGCTCACGCGGCGCAAGCCTGAAAAAACTTACACTTAACAATTATCGTGAAGATGCCTCTGCAAAGGCCGAGTTAGTTGTTCTTGGTGCAAATGCAGATCCTAATCTGTACAACTTCACTACCCAGGCCACTGGTTTTAATCTTCCAGCTAATACGATCTATAATGTTAGTTCTGACACTGTTAAGCTAACAGGTTCAGAGGAAAAGCAGCTTACTTTCAATTATATTTCCAACCAGGGTTTTACCGTTCGTAAGACTTATACGTTCAGTGGCAGCTCTTACGGCATTAAGTTGGACACACAGGTATTTAATAATTCAGCTGCTCCGATAGTTGGAACTATTCAGCATATAATGACCTACCCTGCAGAACCGAAAGTTGTTGACAGTAGATATGAAACTGCGGGTGCTTATCTTTACGCAAATAAGAGTATAGAGATAAACAAAAGTAAAGATGTTTCGACCGCATCGAAAAAGTATGAAAATAAGGTTCTTTGGGCAGGATTTGCGGACAAATTCTTTTTAACATCGATTATGTCCGATAACGGAAATATTGCTGTTGCCGAAGTTAAAAAAGGGGCCGCAGGTTTCTTTGAAACTTTGGTCTCTTCTTCTCAGTTTGTTGTAAATTCCGGTCAATCAACCACATTAACCAATCGTATTTTTGTCGGCCCTAAAGACCTTTATATTCTCAAGGCTCAAGGTAATTCGCTAGAGGCCTCTCTGGACCTGGGCTGGTTTTCAGCTATTGCAACTCCACTTTTATATACACTTAAATATTTATATGACTATTTAGGGAATTATGGCTTAGCCATCATTGTTATAACGGTTGTTCTTAAGGCCCTTTTCTTCCCATTGACTCATAAAAGCTATAAATCAATGAAGGACATGCAGAAAATTCAGCCTATAATGGCTGAGCTTAAAGAAAAGTATAAAGATGATCGCGAAACAATGAACAAGAAGGTGATGGAACTTTATAAAGACAATAAGGTTAATCCCTTGGGTGGCTGTTTGCCCATGGTTGTTCAGATACCGGTCTTTTTTGCTCTTTATAAAGCTCTGATGTTTTCCATTGAATTGCGACATGCACCATTTTACCTCTGGATTACTGATTTATCCGGTCCTGACAACTTGATAGGTCATGCTCTGGGTTTACCGTTTGTCCTCGGCCCACTCCCGATCGTCATGGGAGCAACAATGTTTATCCAGCAAAAAATGACTCCGACTTCTATGGATCCGATGCAGGAGAAAATGATGCTGGCCTTGCCTCTGGTATTTACGGTTATGTTTTTAACATTCCCTTCAGGCCTTGTATTGTACTGGTTGGTTAATAACGTACTGACTATTGCACAGCAGATGTATATTAATAAGCAGACAACTTAACGAGTATAGTTTTACGGAGATTCTCAATGTATATCCGCGATACCATAGCGGCTGTCAGTACGCCTTCGGGAAATGGCGGCATAGGGATTGTCAGAATAAGCGGAGATCTGGCCCCTGTTATCGGTGAAACAATATTTAAACCAGTAAATAGCGGTGGCCTTATCAGCCACCGTTTTTATTTTGGTACTTTAGTTGATCCTGATTCCGGGGACATTGTGGATGAGGCTATGGTTGTTATCATGCGCGCACCCCGCTCTTATACCCGAGAGGATGTTCTGGAAATTCACTGCCATGGCGGTATGCTTGTTGTCGATCGTGTTTTGTCACTGGCTTTAAGATCCGGGGCTCGCCTTGCTGACCCTGGTGAGTTTACCCGGCGTGCATTTCTGAATGGTCGAATTGATCTTGTTCAGGCTGAATCGGTTATGGATATTATCAGTTCACAGACAGATGCAGCACTTGGTCTGGCTCAGCGTCAGCGGGAAGGGTTTTTGTCGCAGAGAATTACAGAGATTCGTACTCATCTGGTTCATGCACTTGCTTTGGTTGAAGCTTATATTGATTTTCCTGAGGATGACCTTGGGGAAACCGATACGGCGGCAATTGATTCATCTGTCAGCAAAGCGTGTATTCAAATTAGTACACTTCTTGCCAGCTTCGATGACGGGCGTATTTTGCGCGAAGGTATTTCCATTCTTATCATGGGCAAACCTAATGCCGGTAAATCCAGTCTGTTAAATCGTTTACTAAATGAAAACAGGGCTATTGTTACCCACTTACCTGGAACAACTCGGGATATAATAGAGGAGACCGTAAACCTTGGAGGACTGCCGGTGAGATTACTAGACACTGCAGGCATCAGGCATACGGATGACGAAATTGAAAATGAAGGGATTAAAAGGGCTTTGGATAAAATTCCTGAAGCTGACATGGTTCTTTTTGTTGTCGATACCACGCGTCCCTTTGACCAAGAAGATCAAATTATATTAAGCGCCTTGTCTGCCAGTAAGGTTCTCATAGTAAAGAATAAGTGTGATCTGAAATCTGTTATTTGTCTGCCGGCAGAACTTAAGAACTTTAAGTGTGTTGAAGTCTCCGCCTATTCCGGAGATGGTGTTGATAAACTTAAGCAAGTAGTGCGGACTTCTTTTCTTCACGAATCAGCTCTGGATAATAGAGATTTTATTGCCATTTCCAGGGCGCGTCACAGAGATGCCCTTTTTTCGGCAAAAACGATTTTGGATCGGGTTTCAGTAAGCCTCGCTAACAGTGTCAGCCTGGAACTGTTGGCAGTCGAGTTAAGAGAAGCTCTTGTAAAGGTAGGCTCTGTGACCGGTGAATGTACTAATGATGAAGTTCTGGACTTAATCTTTTCCTCTTTTTGTATTGGTAAATAGAGATAATTTTTCACAATCCATTCAAGCATAGTTTTACATACTGCTTTTAATTTCATGAGGTTTTATCTGCCATGATGACATATGAAAAACACTTCGACGTTATTGTAGTTGGAGCCGGCCATGCTGGTTGTGAGGCTGCGCTTGCTGCTGCCCGCATTGGTTGTAGTACTCTTATGCTTACTATTAATCTTGACGCAATTGCCTTGATGTCCTGTAATCCTTCCATTGGCGGCCTTGCTAAAGGTCATCTGGTTAAGGAGATTGATGCGCTGGGCGGCGAAATGGGTAAGAACATTGACGCTACCGGTATTCAGTTCCGTATTTTAAATACACGCAAGGGACCTGCTGTAAGAGCATCACGTGCCCAGGCAGATAAGCAGCTTTATAGACTGCGCATGAAGAGCGTTTTGGAAAAACAGGATAACCTGCATTTAATGCAAGCCGAAGTTACCTCTCTATATTTTGATCAGGATCAGCTCAAAGGCGTTGATACGCGTTCTGGCATGCGGTTTATTGGCAAGACAGTGATAGTTACAACCGGAACCTTTATGCGCGGCCTGATTCATATTGGACTTAACAATTATCCGGGTGGTCGTGCTGGAGATCTTCCTTCTCTGGGGCTGTCTGATCAATTGAGAAATATCGGTTTTGATGTTGGCAGACTAAAAACCGGAACCCCTGCCCGTCTTGATGGACGAACCATTGATTTCAGTAAGCTGGAACCACAGTATGGCGACAGCCCACCGATCCCGTTTTCCTTTTCCACTGATCGCATAACAATGCCGCAGGTGCCATGTCATATTGCCTATACTAATAGCAGATCCCATGACATCATCAGGTCAGGTCTGGACCGATCCCCTCTTTACGCAGGTGTGATTGAGGGGATCGGTCCCCGCTATTGTCCCTCTATAGAAGACAAGGTTGTCAGGTTTCCGGATAAAGAAAGGCATCAAACTTTCATCGAACCTGAAGGTCTCGATACCGTAGAAGTTTACCCCAGTGGCATGTCCACTTCACTTCCCATTGATATACAGTTTGCCTTCTATCGGTCTATTGAGGGTCTTGAGCGTGTTGAGATTATGCGTCCCGCATATGCAATCGAATATGATTATGTAAACCCGATTCAGCTTCATACTTCTTTGGAAACTAAAAAAATCCGAAACCTTTATCATGCCGGCCAGATTAATGGAACTTCCGGTTATGAGGAGGCGGCCGCTCAAGGGATTATGGCTGGCATAAATGCCGCGTTGCGGGTTCGTGGACATGAACCGCTGATTCTGACGAGAGATGAAGCTTATATAGGTGTCATGATTGATGATCTGATTACTTTAGGCACAAAGGAACCTTACAGGATGTTTACATCCAGAGCTGAGTATCGGTTATTGCTTCGCGAGGATAATGCAGATCTCAGGCTTCGTGAGAAGGGTTTTGCAGTAGGCCTGGTGACCCAATCTGATTTTGATCAGTTTTTATCCAAGCGTGAACAGATTTTGGTTGAACAGGAACGGATCAAAACTACCCGTCTTTCACTAAGCGAAAATCAACAATCTATTCTGGCTTCCCATGGAGTCATTGATGTGCAGAAGGGTATTACGTTGGAACAACTGCTTAAACGTCCAGAAATCACCTATTCTGAGTTGTCAGAGCTTGACGATGTTTCACGTGAAACATCTGCTGTAATCAGGGATCAGGTTGAGATACAGATAAAGTACAAAGGTTATATTGATAGGCAGCTAGAACAGATAGAACGAGCAGCCAAATTTGAAAACACAAAATTGCCAAAAGATTTTGACTATACGGTTATAAATGGGTTGACTACAGAGGTGCGCGAAAAATTGATAAAGTTCCAACCTGATACTTTGGGACAAGCTTCTCGCATACCGGGTATGACGCCTGCTGCTATATCTGTTATATCCATAGCGCTAAGAGCTGGACAGCGTAAAGCTGATACAGGTTCAATGATATGATTGGGACAACCATTGAAAATGGTGCAAAGGAAATCGGACTGATTGTTAGTGGTGAGGTTATTAAGGGTTTAGAGCTGTATGCGCAGGAGTTGTTAAAGTGGAATCGCAAAATAAATTTAACTGCAATTACAAACGAAAAAGAGATTGCGGTAAAGCACTTTATTGACGCTTTGGTTTTTGCTGAGCATATTTCCGAGTGTGACTATGTCCTTGATATTGGTTCAGGTGCCGGTGTTCCTGCAATACCGTTGAAAATCGCAAAGCCGACAGTAAAAGTTGTCTCAGTGGATGCCGTATCAAAAAAAATTCAGTTCCAAAAACATGTGGCCAGAATATTAGGGCTGGATGAATTTGATGCAATACATGCACGAGTGGAGAATATAAATAAAGAGTATGCAAAGCGATTCAGTGTAATAACCTCAAGAGCGTTTTCAAGTCTTGAATTGTTTGTAAAATTGGCAGCCCCGCTTATGGCAGATGGAGGTCGCTTGATTGCCATGAAGGGTCCATCTTCATCAGATGAAATTTCTGGTTCTAGTGAAGCATTAAAACAGTTGGGATTTGAGGTTACTTCAAAAATTGACTATGAATTGCCGTTTAACAGTGGCAAAAGAAGCCTGATTATTGTAACTCATTGTAAGTACGACTGAATTGAACTTTGGCCCACTTGGTTTCAAATTTAAAGTATAAGAGGGTTTTTTGATTTGGTCCTTGTCCTGGTATTGGTTTGGTGGATCGGGTGCTTGTAGGCTAAATTTGGGCGTTTTTAGTGGGGGGATAGTTTTGGTGAATAAAAAAAGACAGATTGAAGTTGCAGACGCATCGAATCTGAACTAAAGTGACAAATTGTCTGATGGTTATGTTTGGTTAGAACCTGAATATTTGAAAAGAAAGAGACACCAGTGGAATTGGATAAAATTGTAAATACAGGCAGGGTTGAACGTGAAGAGGCATTACATTTACTTCTAAATGAGGACTTGCTAACCATTGGGACCAGGGCTGATAAAATACGTTGCTCTTTTCATAAGGACAATCTTGTAACTTTCGTAGTAGACCGGAATATTAATTACACAAATGTTTGCGATTCCAAATGTGATTTTTGTGCGTTCTATCGTGAAACAGGCGCAGAAGACGCTTATGTTCTTGCCGATCAAACTATATATAATAAAATAGCGGAACTGGTTGAGCTTGGCGGTACGCAGATATTGATGCAGGGTGGTCTGAATCCCGCCCTTGGAATTGAATATTTTGAAAACCTGTTTAGAGAAATCAAACTTAGATTCCCTTTGGTCCAGAATCACTCCCTTTCACCCGCAGAAGTCATTTCAATCGCAAAAACCTCCAGCCTGACAATAGATGACGTTTTGACAAGGTTGAAAGCTGCAGGGCTCGATTCAATTCCTGGCGGTGGTGCAGAAATATTGGACGATGAAGTTAGATTTTCCATCTCTCCCAAAAAAATAGGATGGAGGCAGTGGGGTGATGTGATGCTCAAGGCCGCTGCTCTTGGGATGCCTACAACAGCAACGATGATGTTTGGAAGTCGCGAAAAGCCAGAGCATATCGTGGAACATCTCTTTAGAATCCGGGATATGAAAGATGCCGGAGCTTCATTTACCGCCTTTATTCCATGGACCTACCAACCTGGTAATACAAAACTAGGCGGAACAACAGCAACAGGCGTAGAATACCTGAAAGTACTGGCGCTTTCCCGTATCGTTCTGGATAACATCCCCAATATTCAGGCCAGCTGGGTTACTCAGGGAGCAAAAATGGCCCAGGTGGCTTTATCGTTTGGTGCCAATGATCTGGGTGGGACAATGCTGGAAGAGAACGTTGTTGCTGCTGCGGGTTGCAGTTTCAGCATGTCGCAGGAAGAGATGGTTGCCTTGATAACCAGTGCCGGATTCAGGGCTGCACAGCGAAATACATACTATACTACACTCAGGGAGTTTTCGGTTTGATAGAGAGTCTAAAGCAGACCGAAGTCTGCAAGATAATTACAGAATTTAAAGAACTTGCAGAGGTCGCCGAGATCATTGGCAGAGAAACGGAAATCGCTGTTGATCTGGAAATGGATTCGCTACACAACTATTGCGAAAAAGTCTGTTTAATACAGATTTCAACACGTACACAAAGCTGGCTGATTGATCCGCTGGCTCTCAAAGATCTGTCGCCTTTGGCTGCTCCTTTTTCCAATCCGGATATTATAATAGTCATGCATGGTGCTGATTATGATATTCGCTCCATGCATCGAGATTTTGGGATTGAGGTCAATAATCTCTTTGACACAATGATTGCATCACGCTTTATTGGTTTGACGGAATTTGGTCTGGCCGCCCTGTTAAAAAATCGATTTGGTATTGAGTTAAACAAGAAATTCCAAAAAGCGGATTGGAGTCGAAGACCGCTCAGCGACGAAATGTGTGCCTATGCTATGGCTGATACTTCAGATCTGTTGCCATTATATGATCAGCTAAAAGCAGAACTTGTGGAAAAAGGCCGACTGACCTGGCTTGAAGAAGAGTGCCGTCTGGTTTGTCAGGCGCGGGTTTCGGAAAAAGAGGGGCCTTTGTTTCTCTCTTTTAAAGGTGCCGGCAAGTTGAAAGGACGTAATCTGGCAATCCTGGAAGAGCTACTGCAGCTTCGTGATCAGCAGGCTAAAGAAATGGACAGACCTGCTTTTAAAGTCATTTCAGGAGAGACTCTGCTTGAAGCGGCTGAAAAAAGACCTCGTAGCCTCAGTGACCTGTCGTCAATCAAAGGTATGACCCCAGGACAGATTCAACGTCACGGTGAGTCAATCCTGATGGCAGTTTCATCAGCAATGACGATGCCGGAAGAAATGCTTCCGCATATTCCACGTCAACACAGGGTTGAACCAGCAGAAGGGACAAAAGAGCGCATCAAGCAACTTAAGGAGTGGCGTCAGGAGAAGAGCCGTCTGCTAGGGCTGGAGCCTGGTGTCTTGGCCCCGAATTGGCTGCTGGAGGGTGTTGCAGAGGCAAACCCGACTGGGGTGGAAACCCTTTGTGAAATTCCAGGTATGCGGAACTGGCAGATAGAATTATACGGTAAAGAGTTGCTAGCTGAGCTTGCACTGGTTTAAAGATGGAGCAGATGATGAATCAGCCACATCAAAACATAGTTAAAACGGCCGACAGCTTGCGTGATCCTTGCAAATGACAGTAAAAGCAAGCGTTCAGAAAATGAACCAAAGTGGGTTCACACTACTTGAAATAGTTGTAGTACTGGCCATTGTTGCAATGTTGCTGGTTGTAGTAGTACCCCGCCTGCCATCGTCCGATAGTGAAAACCTCAAAATCTCTGCCCGCACTCTTGCATCAACTCTGCGATACATTCAGGATCGATCCGCAACATCCAGAACAACCTATTTCATGATCCTTGAACCGGGTACGGATGTAATTAAAATACTGGAAGCCGCTGCAGATGGCACCGACAAAAATCCCGAGGATCCATTGTTAAGACAGTGGTCGATCAAGGAAGGGGTCATCATCTCTGATGTAACCATACCCAGGCTCGGTAAAGTCAACGAAGGTCAACTTCGGCTGACAATAGGAATGGGTGGTATACGTGACTTCACTGTTTTCCATCTGCAAGCTAAAGATAATAGCTACTGGACTGTAATGGCCTTTCCGTCCAGTGGCAAAGTCAAAATTTACGAAGGTTATCAGGAGACACCACTGTGAAATCTAACCGAAACCAAGTAGTAACTACACGGTTAGCAGAGCTTTTGTGGATCATAACTTCATCTGCCCACTCGATTGTGCTCGTTACTCTACCCGAATGACACGCAATATGAGAAAAGGGTTTACACTGCTTGAGGTAATGGTGGCACTGGCCATTATGGCGACTGTTATTGTAACTCTGCTTGGTGCAGTCAACTATCATCTGGGAATTATTGCCGGAGAACGCAGCAGCACGGAATTAACCATTCTTGCCAGATCTCGGCTGACAGAATTGCTGCAGGGAACACTCCAGGAAAAGTCTCAAGGTACCTTTGCTCCAACGCGTCCAGAAATCAAGTGGAAATCTGAATTAACAGAAACACAGTTGACCGGTTTGAAAAAGCTGATTGTCCGTGTACAACGTACCGGGGAAAAAGAGGAGGTAACGCTTGTCCGTTATATCCTCAAATAAAGGTCTGACTTTGTTGGAAGTGCTTGTCGCTGTGGTCCTGATCAGCATCCTGTCAGGTGTCCTCTACAGCAGCTATTTTGCGGTAGTCAGGGCCAGAGACAGGGCAGCCAGTGGCATGGAAGCCAGAAGAGAGCTTGGGACCACGCTTGATTTGTTACGCCGGGAAATAGCGGCTGCAAAGTTCTATCGCGATGATAAGAGCAAGAGTTTGCGTTTTGTGGTGGAAGACCGCGATAATTTTGGAAAGCCGGCTTCAACACTAGAATTGACTACAACAACACCGGCTTTTGATTTCACTCGTAAGGAATCAGGTGTGTCTAATGTGCAGTATCGCATGGTTGAAAAAAATAAACAGTTCATGCTGACAAGACGCGAACAGGATATTTTTCAAACAATTGAAACGGCAGTTGCCTATCCTCAAATAGAGGTCTTGAACAGTTTTCTGGTGGAATGTTCCAGTGACGGCAGCAAATGGGTAAAAACCTGGGACACCGCTTTGAATGGTGCTTTACCGAAATTTGTACGCATCACCATACAGATAGTAGAAGAGGGAAAGCCTGTAGAGTTCTCTGTACTGGCGTCACCAAAGGTAAACAGTTTATGATGGGGCGTAAGGGGTTTGCCCTGGTATTAACCCTTGTTATCACAGCCCTAATGGTGGCGGTGACGGCGGAATTGATCCATCAGGTCTATGTGGACACCTCGCTCAGCCGTGGATTCAGAGATGGCCAGCAAGCGTCGCTGCTGGCGGAATCGGGGATTGAGGGTGGTAAAAAACTGCTGCAGATGGCACTTTCCGGTCAGGGTTACAGCTCGCTTTCGGATAAGTGGGCGCAGCCCTTCAAGCTGGATGATGAAACCGGCTCAATTACCATAACAGCCGTTGAAGAAAGCGGTAAAATATGTCTGAATGACCTTGCGCAAAATACTGTTACACATGAAACCCTGAAACGACTTGGTAAACAGCTGGAACTGCCAGATGATATATGGATTGCGCTGTCTGACTGGATCGATACAAATGATGAAACCCAGTCAGGAGGAGCCGAAAGCACCTATTACATGACCTTAAAATCGCCTTATCGTGCCCGTAACGGTAAGCTGGCAACCTTATCCGAGCTATCACTTGTCAAGGGATTTACTCCGACCGTAATAGAGAAACTGAAAAATTATGTAACGGTTTATTCCGAGTATGGCACCAGCACGATAGGAACCGCTAAAATAAATATTAATACCGCACCAATAAAAGTTCTTATTGCTTTGCACAGTCAAATCAATAATGATCTTGCAAACAAATTGGATTTTGAAAGAAAACTGAAACCATTCAGTAGTGTTGGTGAGTTATCGAGAATACAAGGTTTTGATAAAATATCTCAAGACCTGGTTACAAGTTGTAGTGTTAAAGGCGCGGTTTACAGGATAACATCCGTTGCACGGGTAAAGGATACATCAAGAACTGTAGAGGCTGTGATTAACCAGAATGACGGAACGGTTTTCTCCTGGCAGGAATATTGATTTGAAATTATTCTGTTTTGAAATCGGAAAAGTATAAACAGGGACTCTATGGAATATCTGATAGTACAGATAACAGATAAGCAGGTTAAGACTGCAAGCTTCGGTGTTTCAGGTCGCAGGTTGAGCCTGGCGGGGTCAACTTCGTTTGAAATTGATGACCAGCAAGGCATACCGGATATAGCCGTAAAAATTGCTGAAAGCGTAATCGGTTCACCACGTGTAATACTTTGTCTGCCAACATCTCTTTTCGCTCAGCGAGAAGTGGAACTTCCATTGAAAGATCTGCGCAAGGTCCGCGAGATCATACCTACACATCTGCAGGGGGAGCTTGCCTTGCCACAGGAAGAAGTGATCTTTGATGTACTTCCCTCCGGTGAAGGTAGGTACATGGCATTCTGGGTAAAGCGTTCAGATGTTGAACATGCTATCCTCCTCTTTAGGGATGCTGGTCTGGAGCCTGCAATAGTAACAGCAGCTGCCTTTGCCTGGCCATTTCTCCCGGAAATACCGGCAAACTGTGCTGTTAGCGATGGAACTGCGCTGGCTCTTTTGGACGGTGGCAGCATGTCCTATCTCAGAGATTTTGGCGAAACAGACCAATCTGCAAAGCTGATTAACACACTTTTCGCTCTGGAATATTCAGAAAAGAGTCTACCGGATCAACTGTTAATTTTCGGACAAAACTTTGATTCGCTTCCGGAAGCTGATGGCCTGAAAATTGAAATCATGCGGCTGGAACAGCCAGAGGAACTGACAACAATATTTTCAAACGGTGAGAGTTTTAAACAACTGGTTGGAATGTACGCTGTGGCCAGAGCCTGCCAGAGTGGTACGCTACCGGACTTTCGACGTGGTGAACTTGCCTGGACCGCCGGGGATGCGAAGCTCCGTAAAAAACTGATTATAACTGCAGTTCTTACGGGAATAATAGTTTTACTGCTGTTTGGATTCAAAGTTATGCAGTATCGCCAGGCCAGCAGTGATCTGACTTCGCTGAACAACTCCATACTTAAGATCTACCGAGAGGTGTTTCCTGGCCGGACAAAGGCCGTGGATGAATTGGCCGAGATCAAAGGCGAAATCAGAAAGCTTGGTGGCGCCAGTAATGCCAGTGGCATACTTGATGTCCTCAAAAAAGTGGCTGATGCAAAAGGTTCTACCATCAATGGATTGTATGAGCTGGAGCTGGAAGGCAGAACTCTGACCGCCAAAGGTGATGCCCGCTCCGCTCAGGCGGTTAATGATTTTAAGGCTGCCCTGATGCCGATGATGACGACGGTGGATTTGGGTGAGGTCAAGAGCCGGCCTGACGGATCAGTAACTTTTTCACTGACTGCCACTCTCAAGGAGGATAACAAGTGAGATTCCTCAAAGATGCAGTTGAAATGTGGAATAATCTGGATAGCCGGACTCGTCTTAAGTCTGGATATGCGGTCATTATTGTTTTGGGATTGGCAATTGCATGGACAGCCCTGGCTGAAAAGGTTTCGACGCTGGAACGCAAGCGAATAGTGCGTGAACAGACATTGAAGGAACTGATGCCTCTCAAAGCCGCCTACCAGTCTTCAAAAGCATCTTTTGATGCATTATCCGGCAGGTTATCCTCGGTGCGCCCGGAAGATTCGCCGGCTAAAATACTGGAAGAGATCGGAATCAACGGCAAAGGAGTCAAGATTACTCCAGGCAAAGGCGAAGAACGTAATGGCGTATTGGAAGATGTGGCTGATATTCGCATAGAGGGGCTTACTGCCAACGAGACTTTGAATCTTTTCTACAGACTGGAAAAGGGAAGCCGCCCGATTGTCATTAAAAAAGCTAATATGAGGGTACGTTTTGATGATCCATCACGCTTTGATCTGTTATTTACTGCCGTTTTGCTGAAGCAATCAGCTGCTAAAGCTAAATGAACAGATTGCGCCTGCTGAAAATATCCTGTTTTATTCTGGCCTGTATTACGCTTTTGCTGACGTTTGTTTATCTGTTTTTTCCTCTTAAAAGCCTGAATTCAGCTCTTAACATGACGTTGTCTGCTCAGGGCCTTACTCTGGCTCCCGTAGCCCATAAAACCATTTTACCGGGTATCGCCTGGAAAAAACCTGTGCTTTCATCTGATCAGGGTGCCTTGATCCGTATGGAGCACCTGAAAGTACAACTCGGACTATTGTCACTTTTGACAGGGCAGATCAGGGTCAAGGCAGACAGCAGAATCGGTGCCGGTCGATTAAATCTGGAGCTGGGCCTGACCGGCAAAGAGGCTTTCAGTATTGATTCCGATGGAACCAGCCTGGCGGACATCCCTTTTTTTAGTTCTGTGCTTAAAGCCAAAGCGGGTGGCCAACTTTGGAGTCAGGGAACGTTGAACCGTACCGTGAAAGGCTTGCAGGGTGAAATTAAGCTGGAAATAAAGCAGCTTGAATTTGCCGGAGCCAAACTGGGAGCCTTTGCCCTGCCGGATGTGAAAGGATTGAGTACTCAGGGGATTGTACGTTTTACAGATAATAACGCCCGTTTGGAAAGTTTTACACTACAGGGGGATGGAATCTACATGCGCCTGTCTGGTAATCTGCCTGGTGGTGCTAATGCACTCAATGCCCCGCTTGACCTGATTCTGGAAATCATGCCAAAACCGGAATTTCTTGAAAGCCAGAAACTCGTTTTTATGTTGCTGACAAAATTCATGGTCTCGCCGGGTAACTTCAGGGTGCCGATTCGGGGCACAATTTTAAAACCTGAGATTGTCTAGCGAATACTTTTTAATATTTACAGGAAAGTGTGGTATTCTCAGCAGATGGAAAAAAGTACTTCAAAAATTTATGCAAAATTGGGTGAAGTTCTGCTCAAGGAAAACATAATAACTGCTGAGCAGTTAAAAGACGTGCTCAAGCAGCAGATTATCTATGGCACCAGAATTGGAAGCAGCCTGATCGAAATGGGGTATGTTGATGAGGCTTCTCTTGCACATCTTTTAAGCGTCAAGCTGGGCGTACCGGTAGTTGGTCAAAAAGAGCTGATGTCCGTTTCAAAAGAGTTGATTCGTACTTTTTCAGAGGAGTTGATTTTAAAATATCATGTGATGCCGTTCAGGCTTGATCGTAATCGGCTGTCACTGGCCATGACCGATCCTACCGACTTGCAAGCCATAGATGAAATCGCCTTTATTACCGGGTATGTGGTGCAACCGTTTATTGCGCTGGATGTCAATATATCAAAAGCCCAGGCAAAATATTTTCAGATCAATAGTGGTGAGAGAAGATATCAACTGATGTCCAAGCTCAGGTTGATGAGCGCTGAGGCAAATGGGATTAAAGAAGAAAATGTACCTGCTCCGGTTATTAAAGTACAGGTTGACCATGTTGTGCAGGTTGCGCCCTCCCCGTTTGAGAGCTTTGCTTCACTGAATGATGATGGACCAGAGAATGAATGTACAGATTCTGAACAGCCCCGGAAATGCATTCTTGAAGATATTTTGAAGGAGTTTGCATCCGCCTCCTCCCGCGATACGGTTGCCGATGCATTGGTCAGATACCTCAGTCAGGAATTTACAGCCTGTGCCCTGTTCATTGTCAGGGGAACTATTGCTGTCGGTTGGCGTGGCGCAGTTAATGGAGTTAAAATCGCCGGACTGGCTGAGCTTAGTCTGCTTTTAAGTAAGCCTTCAGTTGTTCAGGATATTGTTGATAGCAGAGATTCTGTTGTGGGACCGCTTGTAAATACTGCGGTGAACCGCCAGATTCTGGAAGTTCTTGGCATTAGATCCGAAACCGCAATGATTGCGCAGCCTGTTCTGATGTTGAACAAGGTTGTTGCGGTGATCATGGTGCCGGCTGAAATGGAATTACAGGCTCAGCGACTGGATGAGGTTCGTTTATTGTCTCGAAAAGCCTCCCTGGCTTTTGAAATGCTGATCATAAAAAACAAGATCATGATGATATGAATATCGGTCTGATGGGTGGCACCTTCAATCCTGTTCATTATGCACATCTGCGGATTGCAGAAGAAGCTCGGGAAATGTGTGCACTTGACCGGGTTATTTTTATCCCGGCAGCGGATCCACCCCATAAGGCGCTGGCGGGAGAAATCTCTTTTCAGTCCCGTTGTGAAATGGTCAGCCTGGCGATCAGAAGCAATATGAATTTTGAGCTGTCGGATATAGAGGGGCAGAGACCTGGTAAATCCTACTCTATCGATACTATTGCTGTGTTCAGAGCGATGTATCCCGCGGCCAGGATATTTTTTATCATTGGCAGTGACTCGTTTCTGGAGATTGGATTGTGGCATCGCTATGCGGATATTTTTTCAAGCTGCTCACTGATCGTACTGGACCGACCAGGCTTGAAAATCAGCGATCCACTTGCAGGACTGCCGATGATTATACGCGGGCAGTTTGAGTTGAATTCAGCATCGCACCGTTTGGAACATGTCAGTGGAAACATAGTGCAGTTTCTGGAAGGATGTCCGCTGGACATCTCATCAAGTGAAATTCGTCGTCTGGCAGGAGCCGGACTTTCTATCAGTTACCTAGTCCCACCAGAGGTGGAGGCGTATATCAAGCAACAAAGGATCTATAACGAATGGCTATAAAAAAAACAAAACCAGTAGAAAAACCGACCCTGTCGTCACGCGAAAGGGCTGTCAGATGCGCTGAACTGGCCTATGACAAAAAGTCTTACGACATACGTGTCCTGGATATATCCAAGATTTCATCAATTGCCGATTTTCTGGTGATCGCTTCCGGCAGCTCCGACAGGCAGGTGCAGGCGATTGCGGACAGCATCCGCATCGGTCTAAAGAAATATGGCAAGGTCAACGATATTGAAGGTGAAGGCGAATCAAAATGGATCGTCATGGATTACGGAGATGTTCTGGTACACGTGTTTCATGATCCGCTGCGCAGCTATTATGATCTGGACGGTCTCTGGAATGCAGCACCGCAGGTTGAGTTGGCCAAGGAGATCCGTGAAGCACGCAAGCCGAGCGAATATTAAAGGTTAGGGTTGAGGTTAAGGTTCAGAATGTGAATCGTTGACCAGCAAGAGAGAGACTGAAACCGTGACCTTATGAAGATACGCGTATTATGGGTTGGAAAAAGCAGGGAAGAATGGGTTAAGGATTCGGTTGCGGAGTATTCTGGCCGTATTCGCCGCTACACTTCGCTGGAGTTGTTTGAAGTACGCGATGAAAAAGGCGCAGCAGCTGAAGAGATGCGTCACAGGGAATGTGAGCGGCTGGAAAAGCATATCCCGCCCAATGCCAGAGTTGTCATGCTGGATGAACGTGGCGAACAGATGGATTCCCGCATCTTCTCATCTTTTATCAGCAAAGAGCGTGATTCCGGCTGTGGAGAGATGGTATTTATAATTGGCGGGGCTTATGGCTTTTCCGAGGAGTTTCGCAAGCGGGGTAAGCTTCTGTCACTGTCCAAAATGACATTTACCCATCAGATGATCAGAGTGTTTTTGCTGGAACAGATTTACCGGGCATTTACCATTATAAATGGTGAGCCGTATCATCATTGAAATAGTGATGGTATAACAATAAAAACAGGGATGAGCCGGAAGAATATCGATACTAAATTCTTCAGCTTCATCCCTGTTTTATTATGTCTGTGTGTTTAACGGAATTACTAGACCCAGCCGTCTCCGCCGTCAAACTTCAGATCTTCGGTTTTGGTCCGGCATGATGCCCGGAACCTGGCTTCGCGGGCCAGTGTTTTTACTTTTTCAGCGGCGCTTTCGCTAAGGATGGATAGTTTTTCACGCATTTCGTTTCCCGGCTTAGGAGTCAGCAAAAGCGCAGCAACCCCACCGATGACGGCACCGGAAACAAATGCTATTACAGCTGCTGCTGCATTATCGTTATTGTTTGACATGGTAAACTCCTTTGTCTCACTTGGAATAAATAACAAGTTAAATCAGCTTTATTACTAGCACAGCATTGTAAAAAATGTAAAATATTTTTGTCTCGAAAACTGACCGGTTTTGTTGTTTAGGCATTGCTGGTTGGAAAAATAATATAGTTACTAATAGCTTGTCACATGGGGCTTACGGCAAAATGAGCCAATTTGGACTTGACTTGACCCGCTGTTAGGACTAACTTTTGAATCTAATTTATCATTGGAGGTTCTTTCGTGGCCTTATTGCTCGGCACTGGTATTATAGTAAAACTTGTTCTGCTTACGCTGGTTTTTTTCTCAGTAGTTTCATGGGCGATCATTCTTTTCAAACTGTTTCAGGTTCATCGCGCCAACAGCGAGTCTGTTCGCTTTATGGACCTGTTCTGGAAATCCAAGCGTTTTGACGCCATCTCGTCTCAAGTTGACCGTTTTCCCAATTCACCGCTGACCGTACTGTTTAATGAAGGTTATGGTGAATTGAAAAAAGTTGTGGAAAATGATGAAAAAAGCGCCGGCGGCGGTTTCAGCACAGATCTTGGCGGTGTGGAGAATGTTTCACGTGCCATGCGTCGTGCCACCAACTCTGAAATCACACGTCTGGAAAGATATCTGACCTTCCTGGCAACAACAGGGTCAACCTCACCATTCATCGGGCTGTTTGGTACGGTCTGGGGGATTATGACCGCTTTTGAAGGAATCGGCAAAACAGGCTCCGCTTCATTGGCAGTTGTTGCTCCAGGTATTGCCGAAGCATTGATAGCCACTGCCATCGGCCTTGTAGCTGCAATTCCGGCGGTTATGGCCTACAACCATTTTCAGCATAAAATCCGTGTTCTGGTTCAGGAAATGGACAGTTTTTCCACCGAGTTTCTTAATATCGTACAACGCAACATCACGGGGAAATAGACCATGGCCATGGGTGGACATAATAATGACCGCAGGGTGATGGCTGATATCAACGTAACCCCTTTTGTAGATGTTATGCTTGTGCTGCTGGTCATCTTTATGGTAACCGCACCGATGATGCAGCAGGGGGTGCAGGTCAATCTGCCAAAGGCTGACACCAAAGCCATGACACCGGTTGAAGATACCGTAGTGGTTACCGTCAATAAAAACGGTAAGCTGTTTATCAATAAGGACGAAGTCTCGGCAGCAGACCTGCGCAGCAAGCTGGCTGATATGTTCGCCACAAGAGAGAAGAAGGAAATTTTCCTGAAAGCGGATGCCGGAGTGCCTTACGGAGAAGTGGTCAAAGCAATGGCAGATATCAAAGGTGCCGGTATCGAGCGTCTCGGTATGGTAACGGAACCGGCTAAATAATAATGACTACTCGGCAGTCTTCAGTGGAAAGCGGCATTGGTCTTTGTATTACAGCCTCTACGGTCGTACACGTGGCGGTTTTTTTATTGCTGCTGTGGTGGGGTGTGTTGTTTCCACCTAAAATGAATATTCAGGAAACCTATTACGTAGATGTGGTAAATCTGCCGGTGGCTTCGCCCCGTTCCGGCAGCCCGGTTCAAAAGGGTGATGATATTGAAGCGCCCGCCCCCCCCGCCCCGGAAAGCCGCATGACCGTCCCGACAACTCCCAGACCGGAATCAAAAGCCCAGAAAACAGCAGATAAATCCAAGGCCAAGGTTGATGCGGAAGCTGATGCACTTGCCAAGAAAATGGCCAAGCTGGAGGAAAAGGCAGAGTCAAAGCAGGAAGAGGCTGCCATGGAGCGT
Source organism: uncultured Geobacteraceae bacterium (assembly GCA_964509295.1). Classification (GTDB taxonomy): domain Bacteria; phylum Desulfobacterota; class Desulfuromonadia; order Geobacterales; family Pseudopelobacteraceae; genus JBGSQR01. Next base: position 301,766 of record CAZDWS010000001.1, read on the forward strand.
CTGCGTCGCAAGGTCAGTGCCAGTGGCAGCGGCAGATCAGGAATGCCGACAGCTGTTGGAACCGAGGCGGGCAGTAAATATGAAGATTATATAAAATCACGTCTGGAAGATGCGCTTAAGAAGACAAGCTACTACAACACAAAGAAACCGGTTGTTGTAGTACGCCTGGTAATTGCAACAGATGGACGAATTACCCGCAAAAAGATAGAAAGCAGCAGTGGCGACAGGGCTTTTGAATTATCTGTTCTGCGCGCTATAGATATTGCCGGTGAAAAATTAACCCCTCCTCCCAACCGCAAGACGTTTGAAAGCGGCTTCATTTTCAAACCTCAGGGCATTTCCAACCAATAATCGGGAAACAAAACGGACTAACATGAAAATTTATCTACTTATGATTGCACTTGTTCTGCTGCCGCTGGAGCTGTTTGCCCAGCCAGGGTATATCGAGGTGACCGCACCGGGTAACAGACAGCTTAAACTGGCTGTAGATGCTCCTCGCAGTACGGAAAGTGCGCCTGTTGCTTCTGCGGCCAAAGAAATGAGTGATGTAATCGCATTTGATATGAACATATCTGGTGCCATTGCTGCTGAAACCCGGGAGCAGTTACCGCTGCCTGGTGGTATTATTTTGTCGCAAACGGATTTTACCCCCTGGATGGCCGGTGGGTTTGATCTACTGGTGCGTAGCGAGTACAGCGTTAAAGGTGACAACCTGACCGTTGAGTTTCGCCTTTTTGATGTTTTGAACCGTAAAATGATAACCTCAAAACGTTATCTGGGAAGCGTGAAAGATTTGCGCCGCTTTGCCCATTCATTTGCCGATGAAATTCTGCTTAGTGTTACTGGTGAAAAGGGGTGCTTTACCACGCGTATAGCCTATGTTTACAAACAGGCCCGCAATAAGGAAATCGCCATTATGGATTGGGATGGCCACAATCCGCTACCGCTGACAAAGAACGGCTCAATCAACCTGAATCCGGATTTTTCGCCGGATGGGCGCGAGATTGTCTTTACATCCTACAAACGCGGCAATCCGGATCTTTATAAAAGACCGCTTTCCGTTAATTCGGAAATACTGCTCTCCAACCGCAAGGGGCTTAATATTACCGGTTCCTGGTCACCGGACGGTACAAAGATCGCCCTGGCTTTGAGCAAGGATGGTAATGCACAGATCTATACCATTAACAGGGACGGCAGTAATCCCCAGCGATTGACGATAGGCTCTTCACTGGAGGTCTCTCCTGTCTGGTCGCCTGATGGCAGTCAGATCGCCTTTGTGTCTGATCGTCTCGGGAAACCACAAATATTCATTATGAATGCCGATGGTGGTAATATCAGGCGTCTGACCAGTTCTGGCAGTTATAATGTTAATCCCCGCTGGTCTCCCAAGGGCGACAAGATTGCTTACGCCCGTATGTCTGGTGGCGCATTTCAGATTTATACGATTAAAACCAACGGCAGCGAAGATACACAATTGACAAGCACCGGCAGCAATGAAAATCCGGCCTGGTCGGCAGATGCTCGTTTGATTGCCTTTAGTTCGGTACGCAATGGCGCTGAGTCGATCTATGTAATGAGAGCGGATGGTAGCGGGCAGATCAGGGTTAGTCAGGGCAAGGGCAGTGCGACACAGCCAGCCTGGGCACAACGCTGATTTTGTCTGGAGTTATAAAATAGAAAAGGGTTCCGGTGCTAATCGGAACCCTTTCTATTTTGCTGAATAATTTTAGTGGGCTGATGTGTTCATAAAATATCAAGGAACCATAGTAGAGAAAACAAAAATGGCGTTACGATCAGATCGTAACGCCATGTAATGTTTGGTGAGCCGCGTTGGGGTCGAACCAACGACCACCTGATTAAAAGCACCAAGATCTGGACTTTTGGCGAAACAAAAAGCGCAATAATATCAGATAAATAAGTTTTATTGGATATTTGGGTGTAGATAAGTAAGTCCAATAAAGTAAATGAATTTAACCTGTTACGGAGTTAATTTTTATAAACCTGAAAGTCCAGGCAAAGCCTATACATTTCTACGCGTTAGCGAAACCCCTTTCCTTCCGCCTGTGTTCACTGGACCGTGGATGGACCGTAGACTCTCTGTTTATAGTTCTGCATGCCACGACTGTCATCTATAGATGTATTTATGTATAAACGGGTAGATACACTACCCTAGCGGCTCAATAACGATTGGTCGCAAAAGCAAAACGACAATTATAGCAAATGTGATAATATTCCTTGATTTTAACAAAAAAATAGCTACAGTAGTATTATCATGTTTGCTATAAGGAGAAAATCATGGAACAGCAAATAACAATGACATCGGCACTTTTTAAACGTCTAGAATCACATGCTAAAGGATTTGATACACCGACAAATGTTATCGAAAGGCTCTTGGACTACTACGAAGAACATCAAAACAGATTGTCACCCAAAGGCCATGAAAAGCCAAAAGAAAGTTTGCCAGTTAAGAGCTTTAAACTTGAGGTTCTGTTTTTCCCAAACGGAGAAGACAAATTTAAAGGGGCTTTACTGGAAAGGAAACTTGCATGGATTAAGCTATTTAAAACAGATGGAACCTTCGATCTAAAGCTTTGGAAAGCTGGTGATTTTACGGAGAAATCAGATCTTATGGGGAATTTGCGTTCGGGTTATCTACGTGGATGGAAAACCAAAGGAATATATAAAGCTGTGTTGGCGATAGAAAAGAGTGATATTGACTAAAGTACTACTGTTTGGGGCTGCAGCTGATGCGGCCCCAACTACTATCAGCCCCAAAAAAGGTGGTTCTTCATGAAATTACTAGTTTGTGATGTTGAGGGAACGATATTTAAAGCAAAATACAAGATTGCTGGAACCGAGTTTGCTTCAACAATGTGGCAGCCACTGGCCCAGCGATTGGGAGAATCTGCAATAGAAGAAGAAATGCAAACTCAAGATAAATGGAACAACAACGAATATAACCATTACATTGAATGGGTTGATGAAACTGTTGAAATACACAAGAGGCATGGCTTACACATCGATGTTTTCAATAATTTGATAGATGAAGCTGAATATAATGAAGGAGTGATCGAGTTTTTTCAAAAGCTTGATCGGACTAAATATGTTCCAGTGCTTATATCCGGTGGTTTTCAGGAACTTGTAAGAAGGGCTCAAAGGGATCTTAATATTAGTTATGGGTATGGTGCCTGCGAATACTATTTTGATGATACCAGCGGACTCTTATCGACTCACTGTATGACACCATGCGACTTTGAGGGGAAATACAACTATGTAAGTACGTTATTTGACGTTTACAATATAAATCCTCGCAAGGACTGGATTTTTATTGGAGACGGAAAAAATGACATTCATATCGCGAAAAAAGCTCCACTATCTTTTGGTATAGGCGCACATAAAGAGTTAGCAGCAGTTGTTATGTATAATGTCAATAATTTTGGTGATATACACCATCAAATAATTGAGGAAGAAGAGATTATTCTATTGGGCCAAGACGAGCTTGTATTAGACGAGGAAAGGTCTCATAAAGACATCAATGATGATGAATATGTTGGTCTGATTATTGAACGAAACGAGGCGGTTGCGCTAGCTGAAGAAACTACATCTAAGTTGATAGAACTGCGCACAAAGCTGAATAACCTTCAAACAACATTAAATTCTGAAATGAACAAAAGAAAGGTTGCTGAAATTGCCAGGGTGGATCTTGAAAACAAGCATAAAAAACTTGAACTTGAACGCACTGTAGATGCCGCTCGTGTTGCAAAATTGGATGCCGAACTTAAGAACGCCACAGTAAACGCAAGAGCGGAGACCGCTTCGGAACTCGATAATCTTAAAACAGCAATCGATATAAAAAATTCAGAAATGCAGAAGATAACGATGGAAATTGAATTCCAAAATAGCCTAATCGACGATGCATCAAAAGAGATAACGGATTACAAGGAAAGGTTGACACTCTTAGAGACAATAAATCCTCAGCTTCAGCGCGAAAATAATCTACTTAAGAAAAGCGCCGAAGTTGCCCAAAACAAGAAAGAATGCGCCGATGAATCTCGCCGCAAAGAACTTCAGGGCCTTTGGCCGGTTCATTTTCCATGTTTTTCATTCAACTCGGAACCAATAAGAGACGCTGCAAAACTACCATTGAAAGACCGAATCAAACTCGAAGAAGTCCTTCGTGAATTGCATGAATCTCGTGATCCACGTACGATGAGCCGTGGCAAATTGGATAAAACTGGTAACGATCATCTTGAGGTGAGACTAGCTGATGGTTTCCCCGCACGTGTCGAGTACAAGGTTCTGAGCGGGAAAAGTATACGAATAGAAATTATCAAATTCTACAAACACAATGAGAAGTATATGCAGTGATTTCAAGAAATAGCTACGCACATAGTCGTCTGCAAAGATAATCGAGTACACGTTGAGCAGGAGAAAAAGATGAATAATGATTGTCAAATCAATAAGTTCATTACTACTTTCAAAATCAACAACCGATCAGTATGTTACAATAGGGGTGATTCGCCGCATTACCAGCTTGAAGTCGATGGATTTATTTTAGATAGTCTTGGAGGAGTATTATTCGCAGAGGTTTATTGGGCCACTCATGGTGATAGCAGTAAAGATTGTGAGGAACTGGAGATGTTGAAGGAGGTATATCGCCCTGGCACTATTTTGAGAATCATAAGCAACACCTTTGAGTTTAAACTAGGAGCCATTCGATTCTACTATCCCGTAACGGAACCTTTGTCGAAAGATGAATACAAGGAGTTGGCTCCTTTTTTTCCAATGGAAATTAGATCAGGTATTGTGCCAGAGGAAGCGCCTGCTGGGTCTTTCTATTATGCCGGCTCTGCATTCGTCGAGGGGAAAGGGCTTTTTCTCGGAAACGTCAGTCCTAAACCTTCTATAGGAGTTTAAATATGAATGTAGAGCTGCAATTCAATGGTCTTTTTCTCGCAAGTGAATTTATCACCAAATCCCTCAAAGACAGGCATGGTAGGCCGAGGTTTACTCCTAGCGTTAAATTACCAGAAGGAGCCGACCAGCCGGGGGTCTACATTTGGGGTTTCATGATTAAAAACAAGTTTATCCCCTACTACGTTGGAAAGATTCATAGCTCGGTACGCAGTAGGATTCAGTCGCATGTTACGGACATCATCAAGGAGCAATCAACCTATACACGTCTTTCAAGCTCCTATATCGAAGGCAATGATGGAATTATTCCTTTTTACAATGATGACAATTTTTTTATGCAGACTGCCAACTATCCCAAAGTAAAGCTTCCTCATTGGTACACCGCCGACAAGAATTATTTCCGCAATAGAATCGTTTATCTAAATAACCGTGAGTTTGTTTCTTCTTGCACAGGGACCGACATACCTGTTGCCAAGGATTATCCTATTTCCCTTATGGGCGCTATTGATGACTACCTTCTCGACAACATTGAACAATTGCATGTTGCGTTTGCTGCATACCGTCTGCAGGCTGGATACATGGTTGATCTAAACGAGTTTTATGAAACGTTAGAAGCATTCACAAAGTTCAGCCTAAAGGGGAGAACTAGCGGGAAAAGCCTTTCGATTGATAAGATGAATCACATGCTTGTTAAATACGGCATGAATATTGATCTGACTTGGAAAAACATGAACATATTCAAAAACTCTCCTAGTATGGTATTTCCTTCGTATTAAGGACTAATGAGAGAGATATACAGCTTGATGAAGATATCGTAACGCGTCACAACACTTGGGTCCTACTGTTTCCACTTCGCTATATAGCAGTCCGCCAAACTGTTGGAACACAATAAAAATATGAATTTACTTCCTTACACAAAATAGATTTTGTCGTGAATAAAGGAGATACTTAATTGAGTAACTATACTGATGAATACTTAAAGCTACACAACGCGCAAAAGCTTCGTGATATGGAAAAACATTTGTCAGAATCAAATAAGCATGCTGCGCAAATGATTGAACAAAACAGGAAAGATGCTGCCGACAGGGAAGAAGAAAGGAAAGAAGAACAAAGGCGAAGAGATAATAAAGAGTGGTCTGACAAAAGAGAGAGGGAGCATGAGCGGGAAATAAGCGAACGCAAACAAAAAGAGCAAGAAAAAGCAGAGATTGAGCTCCAACGGGTACAGGCTTCTAGAGATGCTGAAATCCAAGAACGTATAACTAGTCAAGAAAATAAATATATATCAACTATCGACAAACTTACGTCTGAAATGTCTGATCTTAAAACGATACTATCCTTACCCGAATCTGAACGTGCCGGCTACTTAAAACAACAAGAAGAAGCTATAAAACAAAAAACGATAAAGGAAGATGAGAAACGTAAAGCAGCCGAAATAAAAAAACGAGAAGAAGATCGACTACGTGCTGCATGTGAGCAAAATAAAATTAAAAAACTTCGTGATATAATTGAGAGGTTTAGATCAGAAGGTATTGAGTTCTATGGTCCACAACCCATATGTGATGCTTTTTTCTATGGTAGAAAGTACTTCAATCAAGAAGATTTAGCAGACATTTTTGCTCAAATAGGTGGAAAGAAAATAAGTTTTAGTAATATAGATACCGACATAACCTCAGACATGCTTGATGAGTGGATTCTCAATCATCATACGTTTATTGAGAATAAAAAAGCGAAAGCTTTAACACGAAAAGCCGAGGCTTTAAAAAATAAGGAAGCTGAGGAATTAAGAAAAGCTGCAGAACTCCAAGCTTATAACGATTCTAAACAGCAAGCTTCTGCGAAAGTGGCGAACAGAAAAAGAAATAAATTGATTTATAACGCTATTATGTTGGGCCTTTTTGTATTTATGTTGTATGAACTTTGGAATCGTTCATTTTTTATTGCACTCGGTACATTCGCAGTTTTATTCATCATGTGGGTTGATAGTTAATTAGAACAAAAACTCATTATAGACTTCGATGGGGTCACCTTTGACACTAGAAAAATAAAAAGGCAAAAGTCTTGAACGCCGAATACATCACTTACATTTTTCTTTCGATGGAGTTGGAAGCTTCTTTTTTGATTTTTTAGCGACCTCAGTTAAAGTTTTGCGAAGATTTAGGTATGGGCTGACTATTTTTTTGGTCCTTGAGAATTTAACTCGTTTTGAGTAGTTGTAATCGTCAAGCAGTTCCTGAATCTTTGAAATTAATTTATCCTTGTCATTCCAGTTTTCAGCTAGCTGAACTGGCTGAAGAACTGTCTTATCCTCAATAATCTGAAATCTTATATCAATCTTTTTATGATAATCACTTCTCAAACTTCTCTTGATGTTAGCTGCAAGCTGGTTCGGTTGCTTTTTCATAATCGTTGCATATGCTACGGCAGATTTTCCTGCGGAACCATTTCTATTAATATATTCCTGCTTATAGCTCATCAAGACCAGCTCGTGGTATGGCATTTTTACAGAATCCAATTTAAGCTGATCAAATATGTCGTATAAGCTGATAATAATATCTTGCGTTTTTACCTTAGGGAGTAGCTTTGCGTAGATCCAACCGGTATTCAGTTCAACAATGATCAGCAACGTATCTCTCTTATCACCGTAGTGAACTCTAATCCCATGGACTGCATACGTCCCTGGAATTAATGTTGACTTGCTCCCCAAGTAGTTATCAGGTTGAATTCGACAGATTCGTTTATGAAGTGTGTCGAGATCAATAGTGACATCATCAGCGCCCATAAACGGCTGTAAGAGTTCTGCAATCCGAGCGTTCTTGTAACCGCTTATAGCTATAAGTGTTTCAATGACTGTGCATTGTAGCTCTGTCAGCTTTTTTTTACGGCTCATATATGGTACTCGGGCATGACTGGGGTATGAACGCGGTCAATTGCCATTGTTTGTAAACTCCGGACTCCTAATCAAGATTGTGATGGTAATTTGCTTTTTACCATTCGGGTAATTTCATGTCTCAAATTCAACACTTTCAGCACAAAAATCTCAGAGTTACAAGCTTTTTCATAACCGAAAAGGCTTCTCGTAATTCAACCCCCAACGACCAGCCAACCACTTTGTGTTGCGCCTCCTTACCTTCTCGTTAATGCAACTCACTCGTTATATAACATACTGATATTGCTTGATTTATTTGTTAGCTCTGCTAGTTTTTAACTGAGGGATCAAGAATTAAATGACCCAATTTAAAAAACAGGAGAGCTAAAATGGAAGATGAACTAATTAGTAACACCCTGATTGTCAAAGGATGTAGCGACACCCTAAAAGGCTTTAGGGCGGCTGCGGACTCTAATTCTGAACTGGTTTCAGAAATATGCGATTTTCACTGTCCACTTCGAAGAGGGCTGAGCCTCGATGACAGTGGACGCAAGGTGCACCCCAAATATCCGCTGCATTATAATTTTCCGTTTAAAACGGAGAATTGTCCGCCCTTCGTTGCAATTGTGAAAATGTCGAACTCTTTTCCGGCGTTGATATTTGAACTTCGTTTCCAGGGGCCTCGGGACAGTTTTCAAAAGACTATCGTTTTACAATCTGGGATTTGTATAAAAAACAATTGTTACTTCGATGGTAAAGTCGGGTCTAATTTTGCCCACCCCGCTCCGATCAAAAGCAACAGTACTCAAAACAGAGTGTTTCCTTTTTCAATCGATGATACTCCGATGCTGGTGGCAAATGCATAATCAATATTCACAATACCGGGATTTTTTTGAACTACTCAAGCTTGACAAGCGCGGCGCTCCTATCTACGACAAGATATTCTTCATGAGCATCGATACAGAATATGTCCAGGTGTCAGAAGCGTCTATCCGTGTTTTGAGTTACCAAGTTGCAACAGTCGGGTCGTACGGGGCCAATAACATATTCCTACCAATCGCATTCAACCAGCCACGCATGTCCCTGCCGGAACTTATCGCAGCAGGGATCTGTTCCACTGACTCATCTCCCACTGAAGGGCTCGCGGTTAAGTATGCTGGCTCGCGTGTTCTTGTTATAGGTATCGCTCACTACGCTGCCGCTGAACTGAGCGCAATGCGCGACCGTGATGAGCCCTACATCACTAACCGCCTCACTTTGATCCAAAAGTCCCCTGTCACCGATGGACACCCGATCAGGCTTAATATTGACGGTTGTCTTGTGGACTTCCATCTTTACGACACAATGCTGCTGGCACCTCCAAAATACAGAAGCCTTGAATCGCTATCATCTCTGCTGGGTGATGGCGGTGAAGGCAAGCTGGAAGTCAGTCCCTTTTACAAAAGAAACATGGACCTGTTTTTACGTGATCGGCCTGATGATTTTGAACGTTACGCGTTGCGCGACAGCGAGCTTTGCTTGAAGCTGTTCCTGCTCTTGCAGCAAACCCTCAATGACGTTGTATACGGTAAGGCGACCAAATTATTTGGGACTATTTCTTCTGCTGCGGTGTCCGGTTTCCTGCGGGAAAATGACTGGTTTGGCGATTATCGAGCGGGGGTATGCCGTGAGCTACTCTCTTGAATTGATTAAATCAGCATACTTGGGTGGTCGCAATGACTGTGCGTTTGTTGGCAGAAGCACCGCATACCCTGGCACCCGCGATTGTATTATCCTTGATATCGACATTACCTCCTGTTACAGCAACGGTATGACAACCATACCCAAGCTCGATATATCGGGCTCGGTTGATTATATCCCCTTGATATGCCAGCTTGATGATGCTGCTCGGGTGGCAATGCTGGAGTCTGGTGTGCCAGCGGATTTGATAAAACCTGTTGATTCTGCTCTAGAGAAGGGACAGGCAGCATTTGACCAACTCTTGTCAAGCAGCAAACGTTTCCGGCGGTTTAATGAACGTATCCGCAAGGCGTGTATTGTTTACGATACCCGACTACTGGATCGCTGGGTGTCGTTAAGCCCGGATGACTATGTAATACCTGGTTTCGCAACGGTCGAGTTCGAATTTCCAGAAACTACCATATTCCCATGTCTGCCTATGAAGCATATGGAATATGGTCTGATTTATCCGCTCAAAGGTGTAACCACGGTTCCGGCTAGCGAGATACTACTCGCTCTCCAGGCCGGTGCCACGATTAAGCCGATAACCAGCCTTGAATTGCCCGTTTCATTTGATGAATCTGGACAACCTAGATACCTGTTTAGAACCTTCATGAAGTCAAAGATACAGGAACGAGAGCGCTGGAAGTCTGAAAAATCTGCCACAGGCATGATTCGTCAGGAGATACTCAAAAATTTCCTCAACGGACTTTACGGAAAAGTTGCTCAAGCTATCAATATCCGCAATGTGTACCGTCCTTCAAAGGGGGCCACAGTTCCGCTTCAGCCGTCTAAGGTAACGGATCCCTGTTCTGCCGCTCTGACCACAGGCCTTATCCGTTCTGTCCTGTCAGCTATTCTGTTGGCAATCGAGCAATACAATAAAAATACCGCTCCTGAAAAACAGCTGATCGTGATTTCGTTCACCACGGACGGATTGCTTTTTGGGATTCCCACCTACCCTGGTTACAGCGTTAAAGAAGACTATTACGACATTAAAAGCGGGGTCCCTGTTTTGCGTATGGATAGAAATCTGAACGTCGAAGTCTTTCTGAAAGATGAAAAGTTCGGTGTCGGCGGCTTGCTTGATATCATGAAGGAATACCTGCCAATCCGCCAAATGCAGACCGCTCGTCAGTTCTTATCAGGCACAACCGATTTTCTTGAAATCAAGCATCTATTGAACAACGTGACGAGTATCAAAACCCGTGGTCAATTCGGTTTTCTTGAAGACAAGGAATGCCTGTTGCTGGCTCGATTTGGTCACAAACCGCCAGTTCATTCGTTAATGGCGAATGCCCATGATCCTGATGGGCGTGAACCGAAGGGTTATGAACGCGTACAGCTTGAAGCTAAATGGTTCCTTGATCATTTGGAGTATGTGGAGGGTGCAGATGAAGCTTAGGTCCATTTTAAAATATACCGTTTCTTCTTTGACCGGATACCGACGAATCATGGAAAGCGAGGGAAAGCTTGACCTAGTCAATGTGGAACGTGAAAAGCGGATAAATTTTGACTATGACTGGAAGCGTCGCCTCGATCTCAACCCAGAAGATCCTGATGGTCGAGTCTCACCCTATACCAAACCTCACAAGTCCATGGCAGAAATGCTCAGACATCGGCGTGTCATGCAGCGTATTCGTAAACAAGGATTCGTGGCTACGCCTGAAGAGGTTCTTCGGCAGGTTACTCTTGCTGCCAAGTCTTCGAGGAATCGTTGTGGTGAACCGGTGACAGCGGTGAGAATGCTTTTACGCGGTGTCACCCAGGGGCACATCAGTTCAACAATCACAAAGTATGATGCCCTTACCGACATCTTAAATCGAGTTTGGGTTGAGCTAGGTTTGAGCGATCAGTATTCAAAGTTGTGGACAAAAGATGATTGTACCAACGCAAAACGGGGGAAGTGGGAACCTGGTATTCTACCACCTGAGGTTCACAGTCTAAAAGCGGTGGAACAGATAGCTAAACTATTGGGTGGTGATACCGATGCTGTTCGATATCAACTCTTTGATGCTGCAGCATTTACTGAAGCAACTGACCCTCTGGTTGCTCTGGTTGTTAAAGCGTTGATTAACCGAGCAATATTGAACCGAGAACCGTACAGAATGCTCTACCTGGATGGTCGGCTACCTGATCGCGGCATGCTCTTAAATGCTTTCCCAGGTTTGACCAGCGAGATGATTGAAATCTACGGCACTCAACCGATATTTCCCGGCCAGTGGCCTGCCAATGACCGAGCTAAGGTACGTTATCTCTTCAAGATAGCAGGCGTACCACGCCAGCATTGTGATGACTGTGCCAAGGTTCTCATTACTAGATCGCATTTTTCCGAGTTGAGCCGTCGAAATCCATCTTGGCAAAAATGTCGTGATGCGGTTGTACACGCACTGTTTCAGCCGGGGATGAACTGTCGGAAGATTGAATCTGCTGAAATATATGATCGATTTCAAAAATTTGGCATCACCCGCTACAAGATCAGAGCATTGAGTCGGAATCCGTTCTCATCCGGCACACTGCGCAACACTCAGGAGAACCGTCAGCAGATTCGGCAGATGGCGAAGTTACTGAAATATGACCCGCTCCCATTTATTACATTGCTGGTTGAACCTGGCACGGGGGTGGCGTGATGGGTAGCGCTTCGCTCTACTTGTTTCACGCCGACGCTGAAAGGTTTCAATTGGATCGTGTGCTACCCGGCGAAGACGGTGGAGTGAGCTCCATAAAACCTGAAAGTATTGGCCAGTTCTTGGACAACGTGTTTTCCAGTGACGCGGTCTTTTATCTGGCTAGCCAAGTGATATCTCAGGCTCTTCCGGAATGTCGGGAAACGATGGCACTTTTGCTTCAGAAGCACACACGCAACATAAAAGTTAACAATGTCAGGTGTGTCTCGCACCTCAAAGCAGCAAATCACGAATACCTGGCTGAGAGAGGTCTTAACTTTATGAAAGAAAATACTTTCAGTGGAATTCTTACGTTAGCCATGGCTCCGATTAAAACACATTTGGATATACCCGCAAAGGATCCAGCCGATCACTTCTATGTAATCGATACGTGTGTTGTCGGTGCGACAAAAAATCAGGCATGCAGAGATTACCTCGGCAAGAAAGCCGTATTAGGGCCGGTCAATTTGCATCAGATGTATGAAATTGAAAAGTATATTGACGCTTCGTGGCCTGGAGAAGCTGATAGCGTACTAAAAGAGCTTAAGGCAACAAAGACCCGCGAGGTTCTTTCGCTGATTGATATGAGTGAGATCGAGGGGCAGCGGGTAATCCGTATTGTTAATGGCGAAGGTGAACTAATTCAATTTGAGGACTGGAGATTTTTACATCTCATTGAAAAGCATGATCAACAAATCAAGCTGGGTGAGTTTCCCCGCTTCAATGAGCGAAATGATGGTGTGTACTTGAAATACAAAGAGCAGAAGAAGGGAAAGGTCCTGGGTATGTACCAAGCCGAGACATCACGGCTGCATGTGGCATGCTTAAGCGAGAGCAAACCTCCAATTGAGGAACGGTCAATCTTCATTCTTGATCAGGATTATGCAATGTCTCTCTATGTGGTGATCAAGCGTTTGCGTAATGATAAAGAACAGTATCAACGCTTGCTGCAGCAGGCGCAGGTAACAACGGGGGATAATCCCTTCACAAAATTGTTTCAATAAAAAAGGAGAAGTGCCATGGCTGAAAAACGTAACAATACTGGCGTCAATGAGACTGCCGATTCTAGTTCGACTCAATCTGAAATCGTAGCTCCTGCTATATCTATTACACCCCCTGCTCCAGATATGCGCTCACAGAGCCTCAAGGGGCTTCAAGGGATATTTTTTGGTGCAATAACAAGTGTTCCCGGATTATCCAAGGGGTTAGTCAATCTTGGCCGACTGCCGGAGTTTGTCCCGCAACATGGTCCTGCTGTTCCAGGTACCGAATTTACCCATTGCGTAATGGGATTGGCGCGTGACGGAAAGAGTTTGCTCGTTGTAGGCGAGAATGCTGAAGTTCAATATATCCCATTCGGGAAATTTGTGGCCATCGTTGAAAATGTGTTCGATCGTGATAAGTCGTCAGTGATCATACAAAACTTTCAGGAGGCAGACTTTAAAAAAGGGGAGCGCCCTCAGATCATTGCCCGTATTAACGCAGAGTATTCAGCCTTGATTGTTGCTGTTGGCCCTGCCGGGCGTGTAATAAGGAAACTTACCGATATCAATCAGACTTTTTACTATTACATCCCCCGCGAAGAGTTGACCACTTACTATTTGGTGAGCAAATTCCAAGCAACGAATGGCAGCCGTCTCGATAATCTCCTTAACTACAATGATGCCTGCCGCCTGATAGATTTGCCATTAAATCCGCTCATGCCACGAAATAGTAGTGATTATGTTGGCAGCAATGCTTGAGATTGATATGGATCGCTCGAAAGCTCAAATCAGATGGCTTGGGAGTCAGCTTTGTCTGGTTATGGTCAACCACGAGTCTACCTATTTCAATTTATACGCAAAACCGTTTCTTGCCATGATGGGAAGTCCCAGTCAGGGTTTTAAGGTTAAGAGCCGTGACAAAAACATCAAACAGGCGGTTGGATACTATGGTGGTGATATTGGCGGCATTCTCCGTATCAACGGCAGTCTGAGTATAATCACGCTGTATTTCGGCAATATTACCGGCGTCTATAACCGTCTCGGGTATGATGAGGAAGCACGGACATTCATGCATGTCCGGTTTACGGAGGAGTACTGTTTTCCGAAAGCAGAGTTGGAAGCTTTCAGTAGTTCAATTTCCATTATGCATCGTCAGTGTCAACAGTTTGATGTATTGATGATGGCTGCGGATACCGCCCCGAATTTCACCAGTCGTTGAATCTAAAAAATATGGAAAATTGCCCGCCTAACCTACTGTTTAGGCGGGCATATTCAACCCTGGTGTAGTAAGGGGCACATGGAGATGTATAGAAGACGCGTCACTAATAAAATAATGGAGAAAGTTACATGCCTAAATTGAAGTCAAGTAACAATGAAGTTCCAGAAACGGAAACCGATCCCTTGCCCATGTATGAGCTGAGGCAGCTATACAATGTCAATATCCAGGATCTGGTCACAGACCCAAATCAACCTCGCAAATCATTAGATCCTGTCGAGCTCAATGAATTGGAAACTTCCATTCTCAAGCATGGGGTTCTTCAACCGATTCATTTTCGCCGGGATGAGGCCGGTAAGTTGATAATTGTCGCTGGTGAGAGGAGGTATCGGGCTTCTATACTGGCCCAGCTAGATACTATCCCGGCGATATTCACGGATGGTAATCCAGCTGAAATAGCTTTGGTCGAAAACATGGTACGGGTTGGTCTTACCGCTCTTGAGGAGGCCGAGGGACTGAAGCGCCTTCAGGAAACTGGCTACAATAACAAACAGCTGGCGGCGGTGATTGGCAAGGCAGAATCGACGATCTCTGAAATACTGTCGCTTAATAAGCTCACCCAGAAAATTAAGGACAAAATCAAGGCTGATAAAACTTACTCACGACGGCAGCTCGTGGAAATTGCCAAGTATGAGGATGAAAAATCGATGAACAAGGCTTTCACGGCTCTGGAAAAGAACAATTCCTCCAGTGATGAGTTGCGAAATAACAAACGCGGGGCGCGTAAAATTGAGTCAGTAATAAAAACAATGGTCAATTCGCTGACAAGAACACTGGATGGTCTGGATTATAATTCTCTTGAAAAAGTTGAACGTGAAAGTATTTCGGAAGAGTTGCGGAAGCTCCTGGTTAAAATAGGTGAAAAACTAAGCTGATCCAGCTGGTTAGCTTACATTCTTCGGCGCGCGGAAGTTACATGCTTTAGACCTAAAGGGTAGGAGCGGCTAAGTTCTTACCCTTTTTTCCTTCTTCCTTGTGGGAGTAATATCGCACGTATGGCGACAGCCGGGGGCACCCGCCGAGCTAGCGAGGTGGGTTTACAGAACGACTGAGCGAGCCTAGGGCGAGCGAATGCGAATTATCCATTAATTGCTTTTCTCAAAACTGTGCTAGGTTTAAATGACAATATCCGCCTTGCTTCAATGGTGATTGTTTCACCGGTCTGCGGATTACGCCCCCTACGATCCTTTTTCTGTTTAACCTCGAAATTGCCAAACCCTGCAACTTTGATTTTCTCTCCAGACTCCAGAGTCGTTTTCATAATTGAAAAAACTGACTCCAGTAATTCAGCTGAATCCTTTTTTGAGAAACCGGTTTTAGACTGAATTCTTTCAGCAATTTCTGCTTTGGTCATAACGTAACACCTCATGGATTGAATTGTTCATAATAATACAGAACTTCGTTTTGCCTTATGGATTACCGGGAACTGGAATTTACTGGATGCCACAATATTCTACAAACAGCGACGTACCTCGCTTTTCAAAGTTACCATAAAATTTCCTCCGAACAGAAGAACAGATTATTAGCCCCTCGTACTCACATCCCATTTTATGGGGATGCTCTGTCACATACCCGCAATCGCAAGACACATAGTCACTATATACTTTTTAATGGAGAGAGAACCACACGGGCTGGGATATGGGCAAATCATTCAGTGCGGATGAGACCGAGGGGCAATCCAAATCACAGGAGTTCATATATGGGGGTATTTAAGAAACGTACTATTGGGATATCCACTCAATCCACAGTACCAGCATCCAGCGAAACTCGGTACGATGATAATGACGAAGAGTCCATCGGGGAAAATCAGATCGCTTCATGTGGGCAGGAAGCGCATCCAAAGCGCCGCATCGGTATAACATGGGAAGACGAAAATGTGGAAGAGGAAGAAGCCGGGGCAACTGTTTCCAGATTTAGAAGTTCCGACAGTACTCGTGATGAATCTTCCAAAAGAATCAGGCTTTCAGCTGATATTTTGAAACCACTTCACAGACGCCTCAAAATACACTCTATCAGCGAAGATAAAACCATTATTGCGATCATTGAAGACTGGATTCGGATGCATTGCCCGGAGTGATACCGGATACAAAAGATTAGAAATAACACATTAATACTGTGAATAACAAAATTCATTCACAGGAGGAAAAAATGAAATTGTTCGTATCTTTGGAGTCTGTTGCACAGGCACTACTTCCGGCAAATGTTCGAAGGGCTGTGACTCAGTCTGTGCGGAACATGCTGGATGTTCACGGTGAACGCTATAATCCAGCATCTGATGGAAGCGTTGTTCTCATGGAGCTGACCACGACCGATGAGGACGCCAATCAACTCTTTGGTTACTCATGGGCAGATGTTCCACTGGAGGGCGTAACCTATGATCGAGAAACAGGAACCTTCTTGGCTGTGGTGTTGTTGAATAATCAGCTGGCTTACAGCATCATCGTGCCGGACATGCCCTGGCTGTCCCCTGCCTTCCGGGCAAATCTGATAACTAATCTGTGCGGAAAGGAACGGGTATGATTGAGGCCACTTTCCGCCGTTACTTCTCCGAAAATGCTTTCTTCCAAAAGATCAGAGAGCTGACCGGAACGTTGTTGGAGTCCGCCAAACTACTCTATATGGTCATGTCAAAGGAAAACACTCCTGTCGGCGTAAAGCTGGCTATTGTTGCCGCTCTTGGCTATCTCATCTGCCCGTTTGATGCGATTCCAGATTTTGTTCCGTTTGGTTACACTGATGATTTGGCAGCGTTGACCGCTCTGATCGCGTCCCTTGATAGTTACATCACCGACGATATGAGGCGGAAGGCAAAAATATAGCAGTGGTGACAGGCTGCAATAAATTAAACAGTGGGCCCATGCTTCGGCATGGGCCTTTCTCTTTCTGGAGGAATCAATTATGCAAAATACCACAAATGAAATAGTAACCACACTGATTGCCAAACTTCCTGACCCCACAGAGATTATTTATACAATCACCATGCGGGATCTTGTATCTGCCATTGTCCGACGAATCGGTGTGGATGCCCTTGCTCTGACCGACAGTGATCTGCAACTTGCCCGTGATGAAGTACAAGCTGCCATTGGGCACCACTTGGACGAACGGGAGTTCATAGATATTGGACTTGATGCCTGGGAAATGGTCAGAAAGGTGGACGAACCATGAGAATCAAATCCACCAGTTTTGGGGTTCCTACCAATACGCTGACAACCAAAAAAGAGCGGAAGATCAGCTTGAGGTGGCTAAACGTGGTACTGCCAGATAAAAAGGCTGCACAATTGGCAGCGGTGACAGGTGGACTCCATGAACAGTGATATGAAAACGGTGCGCTTACGTTGCATCAAGCCTGTGTATAGTAGAGATGTAGTTTGTGAAAACGTACCCGCATATATAATCACTTCACGGTTCACATCACCACAACAGGTGTATGAAATGTTCCGCGATCTGATCCGTGAAACAAAAGAAGTCTTCATTGCGCTGCATCTTGATGGAAAAAATCGAATCGTCTGTTTTGACAGGGTATCCGTTGGCAGTCTCAATCAAAGCATTGTCCATCCCAGGGAGGTATTCAAGTCGGCAATATTGTCATCAGCAGCAGCACTGATCCTGGTACACAATCATCCGACCGGTGACCCCGTTCCGAGTGCTGAGGACGTGGCGATCACCAAGCGGCTTTCAGAAGTGGGCGAATTGATCGGCATCCGGGTGCTGGATCATGTGATTGTGGGTGATGGTCAGTATAGTTCATTTGTTGAACGCGGAATACTCTGACTACTATTTTCGAGTCAGGAGCAGAAGGGATGCCGTAAAAGCTTACCAGCACTACCTGTGCCCGTTCACCCTACCTACCCCGGCAGAGATAAAGCAAGGCAAGGAAGTTCTCACATCGGCCTGCATTTTTCATAGAACAAACTATTAGGGGCAAATGTTCCTAATTCTTAAAACCCGCCATGACAATTCTGTCGTGAGCGGGTTTTTCTATGTGGAGGCGGAGATGAAATTAAGCTTGAGTGGATAGCCCAAAATCTCTTTGTGGACCGACAAAGGACCGAGGTTTTGCTGACTCTGCGTGAAAGCCCATGCGGGACAACGCTGAGATCGGTTTGACCACATGATTACATGACCAATGACCGGAAAATTTGTCTTTAGGGCGGGGGGAAACCTCCGCCCTTTCTTTATGCTTTTTACCGGCAAACAGGAGATGGGTAATGAAGAAAATCAGTAAAAAAGTAGAAGACAGGCAGTTTAGATTCAGCCATCGTCAAATAGACGCTCTTCAGCCACAGGATAGCGATTCAGCATCAGCCGTGGCCGAGTATACTGATATGGAGGTCGTTGGCTTAAAGTTGGCAGTAAGTAAGACGGGTCGTAAGTTTTTCTGGCATCGATACCGCTTTCGGGGGAAGAAGCGGATGATCAAACTGGGGGAGTATCCGAGTGTGAGCGTGGTTCAGGCACGGCAGATGGTCCATGAAAACAAGAACATGCTCGGTCATGATTTGGACCCTGCGGATGAGCGGAACAAACGGCGTAGTGTGCCGACACTGGCAGAATTTGCTTTCGACGAGTATTTACCCTATGCCATGCAACGCAAACGCTCATGGAAAGATGATGAGTCAAAGCTCCGCCGCGATATCGGCCAGATGTTAGGAAAGATACAGCTCACTGAGATAACAACCCGTGACGTAATGAAACTCCATACCTCTGTTTGTAATCGCGCTTCACCAGCCACAGCGAACCGTTATCTGGTCCTGCTGACGCGTATGTTCAACTTGGCTATCCGGTGGGGGCACCTAAAGAAAAATCCAGCAACAGATGTCGAAAAATGTCCTGAGGCAGGGGCAAGAGAAAGGACTCTTTCCGGTGACGAGCTAACTCGGTTCCTGGCTGCCATTGATGAAGAGGGTGGCAAGAACACCGCAAACGCTCTGAAGCTCCTCCTCCTAACTGGGCTACGCAGCAAATCGGAGCTGTTCAGTCTGCCTTGGTCGGAGGTTGATCTCGATCGAGGCACGGTGCGCTTGCTACACACCAAGAACGGCAGAGTCAGGACTGTGGCACTTAACAGCGTTGCTATGGACCTGCTGAAGGCAATGAGTGCAGAGGCGTCCCCTGAGTGCCCTTGGGTGTTTCCGGCACGAACCGGCAATGGCCATTTGGTTGATATTCGCAAGCCGCTAAAGCGGGCGATGGTGAGGGCCGACCTGAAAGACCTCAGACCACACGACCTCCGTCGGTCATTTGGTTCACTGGCGGTGAATGCCGGTGTCGATATCTATCAGGTCATGGGGCTTCTCGGTCATTCTAGTGTGGCAGTGACGCAGCGTGTTTATGCCCATTTGCTACAAGGCACGCTCCGCAATGCCAGTGAGGTGGTGGCAAAGACTTTAGGGGAAGCAAGAGGGCGTAATCAGCCGAATAGAGAAGCGGTGCTGTAGAATAGAAATAGTGTGAAAAAACAAATGCCCTTCCGTGCTATGCGGAAGGGCATTTGTAAAAGTGAAGCCAAATAATGTCAATGGCTTACAGATAAACTAGTTGTTACAATATATAGAAATCTTTAAATCTGCTTGTATCGCCTTGAACGCATGTCAAATGCTTGCTCACTACCTTCCATTACATCACAAATTTCTTTTTTTACTTCAGGACGGTCAAGTGTACCATTACAATATACTTTAATTTTTTTGCTTTCAGAATTCATGGATAAAACATACTCTGCATCGCCATTAACTGGAATATTTGCATTATGCGTTACGATTATTAATTGCCGATGCTCCTTAGCCTGCTTCAATCTATCAACTATTAACTCATAAACCAATCTGTTATCCAGGTCATCTTCCGGTTGATCAAGTATCAATGGAATATTACCATGAGCAAGAATTAGCGTGAGAATTGCGGTTGTTTTTTGTCCTGCGGATGCTGTTGCTAACGGCTTAAACACTGTTGTCCCAGATGGTTTGTATTTTATATCTATTTCATCTTCTGGATATATAAGTTCGATATCATCGATTTGAGACTCAGACATTCCTTTTACAAGTTTGACAAAATAACTTGAAACTTCCACTGTTGGCTCATCTTTTCTAATCTTTCTGAATAAGTTAGTTATTTTGATGAGATTTTGTTCTACAATTCCGATGAAACACATATCAGTCAAAACCTCGATATCAGCATCAAAAGTTTTATCTCTTTGAATTACGGATCGCAATTTAGAAACAAAGTCGTTTTTGTTTCTAAAGGCGTTAATAGTAACTTTAACTTTATCATCTTGAAGTTTGGATTCAACAAACTGCTTGCGTAATGCTGTGATGTCTTTTGCTTTTTGAATATATGTATTTTTCAGTAAAGTTCTTTCTTGAATTTCGGTTTCTAGATTTGCTTCTTTAGTAATTATTATTGTAAGATCTAATTCTTTTAGAGTCTTAGCTTCTGTTAGACTTTCAAAGTTAGAAATATCATCTATACCCTGGGCTTCTAACTCTATTTTTTTAGCATCGAATTCACTTTTATTTAATTCGTATGCTGTTTTCCATTCTGTTGTTGATAATGCTGCTTCAAATTTGCTTCTTAGCTGTTCAGCATCGGCCTTAACTTTAATTAAATCTGCTTTTATCTTTTGAAAACCTTCGAGAACTAAATCAGCTTGCGCTTTCACTCCTTCTGCCTGCTTAACATCGAAAGTGGAATAGTCGATGTCAGGTAAATCAATTCCATCAATAATTTTTGATAGATTATTTTCTCTATTCCTGGCGTGTTCTACAAATTCCTTAATAATGCTTTCTTGAGATGTAAAATTTTCTTTAGCTGTAAGTAGACCAGCTATTCCGCTTTTATGGAATATTTTAATCCGATCGTCAATATCGGTTATTTCTGTTTGTAATTTCCCTTTGCCTTTAATTTCTTGTTGAATAGTCCTGATAGAAGCTGATTTTTCAAAAAACGACCTTTTAGTGACTTCCATGCTGTTTTTTATCTCTTCGAGTTCAGGAATTGCCTTGTCAATTCTATCTTTAAGTGAATTTGGTTCTTGTGCGACTTCGTATATCTGCTTTTGTGAATATTGTTCAAACTCAAAAAAATCAAGGTATCCATCTAATTCTACTGCGATCCATGACGCTGTTTCAGAATCATACTTATTAAGCATAATTTTCTGATTTACGGAATCAGATATTTCTGATGCTGATATTTTATACAGTATGTTGTTTCTGACGAACTCCACATCAATTGTACTTGCGTCTTTCAGGACTCCTTTTTGAGTTTTACTGTCAAATAATTTATAAAATTCATCATGATTCTCTTTAATATCACGGAGATCACGAATGTCATCTGTACGATTGAATACACCTCTTATGAACCTTAAAATGCTCGACTTCCCACTTCCACGACCACCTATAATAGTTGTCAGCTGTGGACTCAGATCTATTTTCAAAACCTCTGCGTCTTCGGTAAATATACCGTTTGAGATAGAGATAGATTTTATCCAGAGATCTGGTGTTTTGTAAGGCTTATTTGTTGATAAAAATTCACTTTTTACCCTAAAGTCCGGCAACAAAAAAGCCTGTCGTAATCCCTCAAGAGTAGGCTTTTCATCCATCTTAATCCATGTATAGTGATTTCCAATGCCATTAAGACCGTGCTTGGGACTTTGCGGATCGTGGGGGTTATCTGAAAACGTTGTAATTGCTAACTTTTTCTCAATAGCTTTTTTGACCGGCTTATGCCAATCAGCCATAATAGTAAAATCTATTGGAGGAGTGGGGTTGTTGTAAAAGTCATTTAAATACGCTTTAAGTACATTGTTGTTATTAGTTTGTAATGCAACGTCTGTAAATTGTTGGTGAACAACCTGCGCTGAATTGATGTATGGTAAGTCGAATAACGTTTTGAGGTTTTCATTACTGATTGAGTACAAACCATTGAAATCATCGATATGTGCTGGAATGATTATGGCACCTTCGCTGTTTGCTCTATCCACAATTTCAAAAATTGATTGAGTGGTACTAGCTAATTTGTCGGCAAACATCGCTCGATCGATTCCGCATTTAATGATAAAATCGTTAACAAATTCTGTGGTTTTATCTACATTAAAAAGTATAAGCAGGTGGATTTTAGATGTATCACAGGATATTTCAACACCAGGATAGACAACAAGGGGTGTACCCACCGCTGCCTCTTTAATGGCATCAATCCATGAGCCTGTATTGTGATCCGTAACAGCTACACAATCTAAACCTTGTTCAATAGCCCTTGCCACCCATTGAGCGGCCGTAACCGTTTTATCATAGAAACACTGGCTTGCAGGGGTATGTAGGTGTAGGTCGCATTTGAACCATCTTGTACCTTTAAATTCAATGCTCATTTAGTAAATCGCTCCTGGTGTCTTTGATCGTGCAATAACTGTTTTCCAAGTTGATAGGCTCTATGACCTACTTAGAAATTATCTCTGACATAGGTGTCTCCAAATGTATATTGCTTAGTTAATAATCATGCAGAATATAGTCGTATATCGCAGCCCCTTCAATTTAAAAATATTAGGATTTGTATATTTATGTCATACCCAAGCTTAACCATAAGATATTATACGCTTAATTACATTTTACGTAATAAGTAGCTGTAATTATTATTTGTACTAAAACTAAATAGGTACGTGTATAAAATTTACAGATAGTCCCGTTGTACTTCATCCAGTACACCGAATGTGTACTCCAACAGCTGGATATTCTGAAGTCCATATCCTTTTTATGCTCGCAAGACCTCTGCGCTCACAAGTGATCACAGAGGGTTGATGCAATGAAAATTTCAGCTACAAGTCCCACCCTACTCATTATTTTTACAAAAAACATACGATATTAAACAAGTTGGCTCTTCAATTATTATTTATTTAATGGTACGTTACGCCACAAGCAAATCTTAGTCTAATCGGCTGATTAAACAATAAACCGAAATAACCGACTTCATCACACCTCCGGTTATTCAATGTCCTGATCTTTATTAGCATTTTATATATGTAATAGATTTCATAAATATTTGGGGTGAAATAGTGGCTGATAAATCAGTTCGAGTAAATAAAATCCTACCATTTCCTAAACGCTTGATTGCAGACCCTAATATCTGTGAAAAAATAGACGGGTTATGGGAATATGATAAGAAATTTCTTATACTTTCCGGGCCACCAGGTGTTGGTAAAACACATACTGCAGAGGACTATATCTATAAAAAGGTTGAGAAACTCTCATCGCATATTACCATTGATGCAACACGCTTATCTACACTCTTTCCTGATTTCCGAACTAAAGTATACTCCAGCGAAGAGATCAGAAAAGTTCTGCAGGAATTAAATGTAAAATTTGTCTGGGATTTAGTCGTGTTACATCCTCAATACTCCTACGAAGACCTTATTCGAGGTTATAAGGTATTTCCTCTAGAAAACAGCTCAACACTTAAAGTTAGAGAAGGAGTCTTAGGATTTATTTCTAGAGTAGTTTCTGAATTGGAACAGTTAGAAGGAGCCCAGAAAGATCCTCAAGGTGTATTGATTTTAGATGAGATCAATAGAGCACCTATTGGGCAATTATTTGGAGAAGCTATTTATGCGTTAGACCGTCGTGGAGAAAAAACAACAACACCTTACGAATTAGAAAATTACGGTAACTCTATTTCTATTCCTAAGTCAATTATGTTGTTGGGTACTATGAATTCAATTGATAGAGCCATATCGGGTTTTGACTATGCTTTACGCCGAAGATTCTCAAGTATAACTATCTCTTCAAGCGAAAAGGCGGTTGAAGAATCATGGAAGGATTTGGAATCAGAAGTCTCAAATATCGGTCCTAAGCTTTATGAAATATTAAAAACTTTAATTATGACATCTGATCAGATTGGTACAATTCCTAAAAAAGAGTTAGTTCTTGGGCACGCATATTTTATCCCTCCCCATAAACATAAAAGCAATTCATCAAACGTAATCAAATGGATCGTATTCTCATATTTATATCAGATTATTCCAACATTAGTTGATTACATAGAACAGGGAATTTTGGAATATGCACCGGAGCAATTATCAAAAATACCAATGGGCGATATTATAAGCGGGACTACAGATCTCTATAATGTCGATGAATCTCAAATTGAAGCTGATTTTATAAAGTTTTTCAATGATCAACCCTAAAGCGACCCTATTACAAATAGGCGTCAAGTCAGATGCTTATGATCAGAATATGGAAAAGATTAGAGATTTACTTCTCAATTGTTCTGGAGATGTACGTAAAAAAATTTGTAAAATTTATGGTTTTAAAATTGAAATGTCTGGAGATGAACTTTTAATTTACCACGATGGCAAAACGGTGGGATCCGGACAAATACTAATAAATGGAATAAAAAATACGTTTGAGATTTACCCAAAAAATGATGGGTTAAAAATTAACGAGATGGTGTCATATTTCGAAAATGGAATAAAAAATTATGGAGCTATTCACAATTTTTACCACCAAGGAGTTGAGTCTAAATTAGGTGATTATAGTTTTTCCTTTCTTATTGGTCTTCTTGCAGAGATAAGCTCATTCGGGACTCATTTTTTCAACATTTATTCAACTAGAAAAAAAATAATTTCTCCTGGTAAACCACGTGGAAGAATTGACCAAATAGCATTTGTAAAAGACCAACTCGCTGGGAAACATAATATATTTGCGTGTGAGGTTCTCGACAATAAACAACTTAGACAATTTGCTACTGTTTTTTATTTTACGGCGATGTCAATTGTAAATGACCTCAACCAGATATCCTCCTCAAATGTGTTCAAAGGGCTCGATGTTGTACGGTTAAAAAAAATCGTATCAAACCGGTTAAGACCCTATGTGGTTGAAGGATTTAGTCGCCAGTTAATAACTAGGCTATCAAAGCCACCTTATCCTTTTGGAGTGAAAGAATTATTTATTAGGTGTCTTAAGTATTGGACCGGGAAAGGACAGATATCTGCAGCATCGAATTTATCTTCAATGCGTTTTTCTGGATTTAGCCTTCGTCTAAATGATCTTTTTGAAGATTATGTAGGACTTGTTTTTGACAAAGTTATTAAAAAAGAAAAAATTTCTGGAGCAGAATTCCGATTTTCTAAAGATTTGACAGAGGATAGAAGTCTTAAACCAGACCATATATTTATTGATGATAACGAAAAGAAACTCTACATAATTGAAGTCAAATATAGTAATAAAGTTGCGGTAAGGGAGCATGTTTCCCAATTAATATCATATCTTGATTACAAATATGATAAATGGCCTAATTATGAAAAATTTGGTTTTTTGGTTTATCCTGATGATAAAGTCTCTTGT
This sequence comes from uncultured Geobacteraceae bacterium, assembly GCA_964509295.1. Lineage (GTDB taxonomy): Bacteria > Desulfobacterota > Desulfuromonadia > Geobacterales > Pseudopelobacteraceae > JBGSQR01. Next base: position 327,517 of record CAZDWS010000001.1, read on the forward strand.
GAAACTTTAGATGAGTTCAATCATAAAATGAAAATATGTAAATTAAACTCTATTATTGATAAATCGTGCAATTTAATAGACAGTGAAATTAAATTTCTCTAGTAAGTGTCATGGTGACATCGATATTATCTATTTCTAAATCGTCTATTATAAATGTTTCTCCGCTATCTAATTGTATTGTGCAGCCAACTTCAGGAATTAGACCAATCTCATTTTTTCTTATTTTTATCTCTAGAGTTTTGGTGTCTTCTGAAATAGTTACTATGTCGTGAACATAGAATTTTTTCGCTGTTACAATATTTGTTGTATTCTTTATTAGTTCTAAGGCTGAAATTACTCCATCATTAAGACTTTTCATTATTTTGTATAGCTCCTTTTTTATTCCTGAATCAAAATCTTCTTTTAAAAGAAAGTCCAAAAGATCAATTGAGTTATCATCAGAATCTAAGCCGTCGTATATTTCTTTAAGAAAGTTATTCTGGCCCTTTTGTGCTAGTTCCATATCGTAGGCTGTAAGTTTTTTCAAAAACAAACTACCCTTTGATGCCATTGCTCGGGAGTAAATACCTCTGTCAGGGCTAGCCCAAAAAAGACTAGCCTTATGTCTCTCAGTGCTATTTAGATCAAAACTATCATCAGAATAAATTTCAACAAACTGTTTTGGGATAAATTTGTACTCCTTGTCAGTAACTCTATATTTAAATCGAAGGAAAAATTCTTCGTCATTATTTTTATATGAATTAATCAACTGATCGGTGCTATCAAAGTCAAGTGTATTAAAAACCGCCCCTGATAAAAACCTAGTCTCTTCAGCGGATAAGGCTCTGTTTATTTCTTTTTCAACCACGTTTTTTACATAAATTATCAGGAAGATGGTTGTATACCACCGACCTTGAGTCTGAAATCCTATATTTAGTATGAGTAAGGAACATAGCGAGTTAAGTGATTCGATAGTTTCATGGTCATTGCGATTTTCACGTAGAGCTTTGCCGATTACGTAAGAAATATATCCTATATTAGAGTGGATCGGTTTTCCCTCACAAATAGCCGCCCAACCACCTGGAATACTGCTAGAACCGCCAGCTCTTGAAGACACCAGTTTTGAATTGATTAGGCCCATCCTGTAACACTCGAGAGCCCTGGTGCGTACAGTGGAACTCTCTGCTCCTCCAGAAATATCTTGAAAACCTTTTTTTGTAACAAAAATATCATCTGGTTTTTGGGATAAAAAATTCTCACTCCAGTCTACCCAATGAATCTTTAAAAGTTCATCAATATAAAATGATAAAAATTGGGAAGTAACACTCATAATTTATGATTTCCTTAGACACAATACGTGCTCAATGGCTATTTTCCCACCATTTCCATTCCTTGGGAGTGAAGTCCGATGGTCTTTTATCGGGTATGCAAAATACGATATCCATTCAAAGCCAATAAAACGAGCTAATTCGGAAAGAATCAGATGGGTTTCAACCTCAATGGATCTAATTACACTGTTACCAATAATAATATGATAGCAACAATTATATTTTAGCGCATCATATACACATTTAAGGTTGTCATGCATATCCTGAAAATAACTAAGAGCCATCTTATATCTTTTGTTGTCAACATCTTTAAGATACATCAACTTAGGTCCTGCAACTTTCAAAACTAATTCGTTAGGTGAGTTTTCTTTTATCCTCGCTTGTTCCCCTAGTTGTTTACGCCTAATCTCTGAAAAAATTTGATCATCCCCGGTATCTATCCATGCACTCTCAAGTTTAATACAACGAACGTAATCCATTGCATTAATATATGGAGGGGAAGTTATTGCACAATCCATTTTCACACTTGTAGTGAAGTTCGTTGCATCTCCGTCAAGCCAATTTATTAAAGCCCCGTCAAAATTTACGCTTGAAGAACATATAGCATTCATAAAGCTTAAAAAAGACCTATTATAAAATACGAACACATCGTTTCTTGCTTTTATATACTTTTTTGATATGTATGGCTTTAGTGACTGTCTTTCAGCTTTAGATGCCGCTCTTATTATGTCAGCCAATACTGCTAAAAAAAACCGTTTAATATTAATATCACTGCAATTTAAATAAATGAGGCTCTTCAATGAAAGGAGGTGTTTGAAATTAGCTTCATCGAACCAGTATTCAATATTATTCATTTTGGGTTTCAGTGAAACATCTGGATTATGAGAGTAAAAGTTCTTTGATATAGTATTATGGATATTCTCAATTTCGAGGATTTCATCCTTAGAATATCCATGAGTTGATACACCACTAATTAACCTCGCAAACGGGTCTACTTCCAAACCGAATGGCCTAAACCCCCTAATGATTGTTTCAACTGCAGTTGTTCCTGAGCCCATGAATGGGTCAAGGATGCACAGTGGCTCGCTAGAGCTTAGTTCATTGAGTATTAGGCGAGGAATATAGGCAACGCTGCGACAGGGGTACTTCCCACCAACAATGTGTGTTGTGCTTCTCAGGGCTCTCGAAGATGGGAGTTCAATTTGTTGTCCCCAGCCAAGTTTGTTAAGTTGATAGTTCATAATGGTCAAATCTTTTCTAATGTGACAAGGCTTTCCCGCATAAAGTTCTTTTCCTCGATTTTTTTATATTGTTGTGAAGATGGTATCATCCCTCTGTAAACCTCAATGCTGACGGTTTTATATCCTAGCTTTTCAGCGCAACTGCTAATCAATATATCTGTTGCAACCGGAATTCCTCCGTAAAACGAATTACTGACTACAAATCCTGCTCTAGTTCCACTCTCTGACTTTTTACCAATAAGGTCAATTACACGACTGAGATCTTTAAAATATCCTGAAAGCATAGAAGATATTTTGTTTGACCAAAGTTTTTGCTGATCCAATATTGGTTTAATGAGGCTATCTGTTATAGTCTCTGAATATTCAGGGTGCCGATCTTCCCAAGTAGCATGGACATGGGATCTCAAGGATGATTCCCTAAACTTTTTTTGATCACACTTACTTTTAAAAAAATCACCAAGCCAAAGTTCTCTCATGTAAATTTTGCTATAGTCGAAACAGTTAGCATAAGGTGGAGACGTAAATACTCCTGCAATAGAATCAATTTCATCATAAGATTCTTCATCGAGGCAGCTACAATTTTTATAAAATGTTTTATTCTTTAATTTGTTAGAAATTAGATCTATTTTATATATTTCCAGTAGTTTAATAATGCTAGTTTTTACATTTTCAAGAGGCGATCTTTGCTTATTCAAATAATTAATTCGTGTCTTTTTCTTAACACCATTTCCGGCCTTTCGATGAGTTGAAAAATCTTCAAGACTTGCCAGGTAAGCTAAAAAGAATAAATTTCTTATGCTTGTACAATCAATACTTTCAATAAACGACCTCACTCTCAACAGGGCATCCAAATAAGCAGGCTCGTAATATTTTAGTACTGTTTCATTCTCAGGAGGTGGGTATATTGAATTCATTTTTGAGGAAGAAAAATTATTTATTGTGTCCTCGAAGTATTTCTGCTCTTGAACATTAAGCATTGTAGACTTTGTTTTTGCTACAAATGTAGATAGAGGACTTACATCTAGCCCTATTGATTTATATCCCAGCTGTGAAGCGACTAACGTCGTAGTTCCAACTCCCGAAAATGGATCTAGAACAATCCCTTTTGAGGGTGGAGCAATGTTGTTGCTTATAAATTGCTTTACGAATGATGGTGAAAAGCCCTCCTTATAAGGGAACCAGCGATGTCTAGGTGACGCCATGGCTTCATTGAAATTCACTGGGGAAATATACGACACTTCCGAACCGATATTTATAATGTTTAGCTGGCTTTCTAATTTTTTATAAGAACGAATAAGTTCATCACGTATAGGAAGCACATCGTTTTTTGTCACTGAATTGTTTGGCATTGATGATTCATTTCCTCTAACAAGCATGAAATATTTAGCTACAATCAAAATAAGCTTTTGTCATTTCTCTTGGGATTACAAGACTGCCATTCTTCTAAAAGCTTAACCAACGTATCTCCGTCCAATTGAGACAACAGATTCAAGAGCGCACTCATGGCTAACGGTGCATTTTTCCCTCGCATATATTCAGAATAGGTGCGATGAGAAACACCAATCCGCTCACTCATTTCATGGTAAGGCACGGATCTCGCTTCCTTTGCATCTATTAAATAGTGAACTTTTCTTAAAAAAACCGATATATCCATAACATAAATATACGCACATTAACTTGAGAATGCAATAAAATAGCTGAATAGAACATATTTATGTACTATTCAGCTATATTACTTGTTTTTGAACCCAATCCACGACAAATAAGTGCCATTAACTATCCCTACATTTTTTTGTGTCGGAATAACCTTGCACCCTTCTCCCAAGATTATGGAAAGCCTTTTACTTTTGAGGGAATATGGCGTAAGTACCAAACAAAAATGTTTTGGTGAGCCGCGTTGGTGGCGAAGCAGCTAAGTGTAATGTAGCTGCAAATGTAAGTTAGCAAACTGCATTCGTTGATAACGCCGAGTCATACCATAATAATCATGTGGACCGTGAATGGACCGCAGCGAGGGAAAGAAAACAAAAATGGCGTTACGATCAGATCGTAACGCCATGTAATGTTTGGTGAGCCGCGTTGGGGTCGAACCAACGACCACCTGATTAAAAGTCAGGTGCTCTACCGACTGAGCTAGCGGCTCAAATAAGAAGAATTTTTTACTATAGATCGGGGCAAGTGTCAACATATATTTTTGCTATGGCGAAAAAAATAATTTTAGAGTATCGAGAAGGTCAGAGTATTTCATTATTATTGATACCAGAATAACTAATTTGAGCAGGTATTGAATGTTAAATAAAGTAAGCCTTAAATATACAGAAGGATATGAATACGGTGGGTTGCGTAAGGCTGTGCAGGTGCTGCTGGAGCCGTTGGGAGGTATTTCAGCATTTGTAAAACCTGGTGAGCTTGTTTTATTGAAACCAAACATGCTGTCTGCCAAACACCCTGATGCAGCTGTTACTACACACCCTGCCCTGGTCAGGGCGGTGGCTGAACTGGTTCGTGAAGCTGGAGCTACTGCTGTTATCGGGGACAGTCCGGGAATTGGCGGATTTGAAAAGGTGGCTGAGCGGACAGGAATTGCGAAGGCTGCGCTGGAAAGCGGCTGCAGGCTGACACCTTTTGATGAAAGTATCGAGGTGCAGGGAACTGGTCAGTTCCGTCGTATATCATTGGCCAGGGCCTATTGGGAGGCGGATAAAATTATCAATCTGCCCAAACTGAAGACACATGAAATGATGACCATGACCTGTGCCGTTAAAAATCTGTTTGGTGCTGTAGTTGGAACGGAAAAAGCTGGCTGGCATCTTAAGGCCGGCAGTTCCCGCCAGCAGTTTGCCCGCTTGTTGCTGGATATCTACTTGCTGAAAAAGCCGGTGCTTAATATTGTGGATGCAATTGTTGCCATGGAAGGAGACGGCCCTGGTAGCGGGGATCCGGTTACGATGAATGCGCTGATTGCCGGAGCCAATCCGCTGGCTGTAGACTTGGTGGCAGCTGAACTGGCAGGCATACCTGCCGAGCTTCTTTATGTGCAGCTTGAAGCCGAAAGCATGGGGCTTGAAGGGTCGGATAGAAACAAATTGAAATATGTGGGCGATTTGCTGGACAGTTTTGTGAAAAGGCCATTCAGACTGCCAAAGGGTTCTGATCTGCAGTTCGGTTTACCAGGATTTATAAAAAATGGATTGAAGCGTTATCTGACTTCATTGCCGTCGGTAGACAAGGAACTCTGTCTGTTGTGTGGCATCTGTCGAGACGCCTGTCCGCCGCAGGTTATTAAAATAAAAAACAGCGCCCTGTCAATTGACGAGGAGCGCTGTATCAGATGCTGGTGTTGTCGTGAACTTTGCCCTCATGATGCCATGGGAATCAAGTCTGGCAGGCTGGTAAAAATAATCAGGAAAATAAGACAGCTAAGGCAGATCTAACCTTCTTCTTCTTCTGAACCGAGAGGTATTTCGCGGTAGGTGCGGTCTTCTTCGAAACGTCTGGTCTGGGCATTAAGTTTTTCAATATCGGTTTTGCATTTTACGCAATGCCGTGCAAATGGCAGAACTTTAAGGCGTCCGAGCGGTATTTCTTCGTCACATTCTTCACATATTCCATATTCTTCTTCATGAATACGAAGCAGGGCTTCATCGATACTGTGCAGTTTTTCTCTTTCACGGTCACCAAGTATTAAGCCAAGTTCCCGATCACGCTCTGAAGATGCCTGGTCATAAATGTCGCCGCTTGGTTCATTTATTGCCAGTGTTTCAGTTCCATTTTTGAGGGTTTTATTTATCTCAAGCAAGGTCTCATCTTTCATCTTGTTAAGGATGACCTTGATTTCATTCCATTTTTCAATGTTGTTTGTGGCCATAACTTTTCGCTCCGAATATTATTTTTGTATAATTTATTTTGAGATGGCTGCGTTTGGAGGCGGCAACAACTAACAAAAATTGCGTTATAAGTCAAGATAAAAGCATCCGTAATGAGAACGGAGTTGAAACTAAGCCTAAGACTTTAAAACGTTAATAATTTAATTTTGTTGGATTTTATATGTTTTAATTAATACTAGGATAGATTATTCTATTTCACGCTTGTTGTGGTTGTATCGTAAATATCTTGTGCAATCTTAAACCAGCGTACAAATAAATTTATGCCGACCAGTATCATGCGAGACTTGCATATGAAAATAATGAAAATGAAAATGTTGCAGTTTGCATTGGCTCTATCTGTCAGCACTGTTTTGTTTGTCGGAAACGTCTTTGGCGCCGTGAGGCCATTAAGTGTTGCACTTTTCTATGCTTCCAGCCCGCCCGTAAATGAATTGAAGGCTTTTGATGTGGTCGTGGTGGATCCGGACAGCGGTCTGACTCCGGCCAGGTACGGAGCTGGACCAAGCCAGCTCTTTGCATATGTCAGTGTTGGCGAGGCAGAACCTGGCCGCCCATATTTCAAGCAGTTCGAAGCGTCCTGGCTGATTGGAGATAATAAGGCCTGGAAATCCAAGGTAGTGGATGTATCAAATCCGGCCTGGCAGAAGTTCTTTTTGGATCAAGTGATAGAGCCACTCTGGCAGGCCGGTTATCGTGGTTTCTTTTTAGATACGATGGACTCCTATCAGCTGGTGGCTACAAAAGAGAATCTTCCGCAGATGGAAGCAGGTCTTGCTGCAACAGTACGCTCTATCCGTCAACGGCACCCGGAAGCTCGCCTGATTTTAAATCGCGGTTTTGAGATATTTGAACGGATCAAGGATGTGACTTATGCTGTGGCGGCAGAATCCCTCTACCAGAATTTCAGTCCATCAACCGGCAGCTATGGAGTTGTGTCCACAGATGACAGGGAGTGGTTGCTGACCAGGCTGAATGAAGTTAAAAAAGCCGGTGTGCCGGTTATTGCAATTGACTATGTTCCGCCCGGTAACCGGGAATTGGCCAGACAGACGGCTGAAAAGATCAAGGCACTGGGGTTTTCACCCTGGGTATCGGACAAGGATCTGGCCGGTTTGGGAGTCGGGATGGTTGAAGTTATGCCGAGGACTATTCTGGGATTGTATGACAGAACTGAATCGGAAGACCCGGCTGACACGCGTCTGCTAAGATTCGCAACAATGCCATTAAATGAATTAGGTTACAAAGTCGAAATGCGCGATATGCGCTTACCCCTGCCGGAGGGGGTTCTTACGGGCAGATATGCCGGAGTAGTCGTCTGGCCGGCATCTGAGAACTCGGGTACGGAAAGCAAGTTGCTCGATTGGGTCGGGCGTCAGATAGGCATGGGGATGAAGTTCGTTTTTCTGGATGGATTTGGTGCTTCGCCTGAAAAGGCTGCAAAAGTTCTAGGGTTGGGCTATGGAGCGATCAAGCGCGTTCCCGGAAATATCCGCATATCATCTCGTGATTCGGTTTTTGGGGGGGAGACGGCACCTGTTCCTGTCGCTGCCGAGTTTATTTCAATTGAACTTAAAAATGGACGATCTCTGCTCAGGTTGGCAAGTGGTGACGGTTTGACATCTGATACCGTTAGTCTGACCCCCTGGGGAGGCTATGCGCTGCATCCGTTTGTAATAGTCCAGGCGTTGCAAGAACAGACCCGCTGGGTTATTGATCCATTCAGCTTTTTCAAGGAGGCCCTTCAGTTGCCTGACATGCCTGTTCCGGATGTGACCACGGAAAATGGTACCCGTTTACTGCTGGTTCATGTGGATGGCGATGGATTTGAGAGCATGGCAGAATGGCCTGGCGGTAAGGTTGCTGCGGTCGAATTGCGGGAGCGAATTTTAAAAAAATATCGTGTGCCGACTACAATTTCGATTATTACGGGCATTACTTCAGCAAAAGGAATGTACCCACAAAAGTCAGTCGAATTTGAGCAGGCAGCACGTTCAATTTTTGCTTTACCCTGGGTCGAGGCGGCCAGCCACACCTATTCACATCCTTTTGTCTGGCAACAACTGGCAGGGGCAGAAAAAACTGAAGGTTATAACCTGAATATAAAAGGATACAACTTTAATTTACATGATGAAATTGCCGGATCCATTGACTATATTAACGGGTTGATGCCGACTGGAAAGCAAGCCAGGTTGCTTCAGTGGAGCGGTGATTGCGCTCCGGGTGCTGATGCTGTTGAAGCCACTTATCGGGCCGGCCTGGGCAATATAAATGGTGGAGATACACTGATTACCGAAACAAATAAGACGCATACAGCCGTATCACCGCTTGGCGTAGATAAAAATGGCTGGTTTCAGGTCTTTGCCCCCAACCAGAATGAAAATGTATATACCGATCTCTGGACGAAGAATTTTTATGGTTACCGTCGTGTAATTGAGACTTTCCGGCTGACAGACCTGCCACGCCGCCTCAAACCGGTAAATATCTATTATCACTTTTACTCTGCTACCAAAGAAGCTTCATTGAAGGCGTTGGAGCAGGTTTATGAGTGGGCCGATAAACAGCGCTTATTTAGTATCTATACCTCTGAATACGTGGACAAGGTGATGGACTTTAACCGCACCGTAGTTGCCAGGGATGGAGATAGTTGGTTGGTGCGTAATAACGGCCAGTTGCGTCAGTTGCGTATACCCAAAAAGCTCGGCTATCCGAATCTGGCTGGAAGTGACAATGTGGCAGGTTTTAATGATCATGGCGATAATCGTTACCTGCATATGCAATCTGGCGGTGCAGCCCGGTTCCAACTCCAGCAGACAGTCCCCGGGAGTCCGTATTTGATAGCTGCAGGCGGCTATCTGGATTCATTGGAAAGGGGTGCTCATGGTATTCGTCTTTCCCTGACCGGCCACACGCCATTTATAGTACGAATAGGTAATGTTTCCGGATGCAGGTTAATAAAGGACGGCAAGACACAACGCAAGGGTTCAAATAATGAACTTACAGTTGATTTAACAGAAGGGAAGCATGCGCTGGCAATCCACTGCCCATAATATAGAACCGCCCAAACGGGAAAGGTTTGCAACACCACTAAATGTATTGGGCATCTTTTGTTCTTTTATTCTAGTGTTGGTGATGCTTTACCCGGAACAGGGACTTTTGGGCGTCTTGAGCGGCGGAGATGACGCTGCTACCATCCGCTACCGGGAGGCATTGTTACGTATCCGTCCGGATGATAATGATGTACGTCTGAAAGTCGCCGGTTCATTGGTACGTTCCGGCAGTTACAATCGGGCCCTGGAAGTGCTCTCTGTTTTCAAGCCGGGTCTGAGCGCAGATCAACAGCATCTGATTCGGGATTTACGCTACACAGCGTTGAAAAATCTTTATGGCCGAGCTGCGCGGAACGGGGAGGAATGGCTGCGGCTGCAATCGCTGTTTCTGGCGGCAGCCAGGGATCTGGCAGGATCAAATCCACCGGCCTGGTTGTTGAAGGAGTTTGCAGCTGACGCCAGAAAAGCTGGAGACCTGGAGGCCGGGCGGGAGTTTGATCGTCAGGCAAAAGCATCCATAAATAATCAGCAAATGCAGGCAGCGGTAAAAATGGATTACCGCGCCACGGCTGCCCGATACTTTGAGATGATGAAGAAGGCTGAAACCCTTGCCAAACGCCGAGAACTTTTTTTTAGTGGGGTGCGTACCCTGCAGGCAGGGAATTTGCCTCAGGAGGCCTTTGATGCCGGTGAAAAGCATCTTGCTGGGCTTGACTCGGATCGGGCTACACTGATTTTTCTGACAAAGGCCGGGCTGGCAGCCGGTCAGCCTGCCAAAGCCCAGCGTATTATCAAAAAAGCGCTCGGTATGAATGAAACCAGGCAAAAACAGGGGGATTCTTGAAACGCTCCCTGCTTGTAATTGCAGCAGTAACTCTGGCAGCCTCTCTGGTTGGTCCTGCAGGTTATTGTAATGCGGAAGAGGCTGTGCCTCTTGCGGGGCCGCGTGTGCCCTATGACCGTGAGCTGTATATGCTCAGCTACGATGTTTTTTTAGCCAACAGTAACCCGGCTGAGGCCTTTTTGCTGGCGGACAAAGCTGTCAGCGCAAGGCCATCAGATTTGGGCTGGCGCCGCAAGGCTGCCCAGAGTGCTGAATGGTCGGGCAATTCTTCTCGCGCACTTGAACATTGGTATTTTCTGGCACTGGAAACCGGGCAGCGTGATGCAATAGAAAATGCTTTTCGCCTGTCCCGTGCCCTTGGTGACGGCAGTCGTCTGAAGCTGCTGCTGGAGAATCGTGGTTTTGGGAATGACCCGGCCCTGCTGCGGGAGTATGTTACTGTCTGCGAGATTGCCGGCGTACCAGAAGATGCTATTTCAGCACTGGAAAGCCGGAAAAAAGGTTCTGACCGTCCATATGTTCTGGAGCAGCTGGCTCGTCTTTATGAAGCTGTCGGCCGTAATAATGATGCAATTTCAGTTCTGCTGGAACTGTCATCCGAGTTCGGCATCAGGGGCAAAGATTTACTTAAGGCGGCTTCACTGTCCTATGCGGCAGGAGATATGCAGGCTTCGTATACAATTTTGAGTATGGGTGGACAACTGCCGGCATCGGAGACCGATTTCTGGAAAACTTATGCCGATATGGCCTGGGCGCTACAGGACCTGCGCATGACGGAAATGGCGTCAAGAAAAGTACTGTCAGCCAATAATGCCAGGGAAGTGGACTTTCAGCGGCTGATCATGATCAATCGTGATCAGAAACCGTTTGAAGCCTATAATCTGGCTCTGAAGGCTTGGAATCAGTATGGCAAGAGTGAATTTTTGACCAGTCTGCTGGAAATCGGCATCAGTCAAAAGCGGCATAAGGAATTGGCTGCACTGTTAAGTGAAGCGGAAAAAACCGGTAAACTGCAATCTGTTCAGGACGGGGCCAATTTCTGGGCTCTGGTGGCCCAGGTTTACCGTGGCACCGGTAATGTCAGTGCAAGTATGCGAAGCTATCAGAAGGCGCTTAAGCTCGCTCCGACAGATGGCAGTCTGGCGGCCGGATATATCTGGTTGCTGCTGGATCTGGATCAGCGTGTTGATCTGCGCCGGGCGCTCCTGGTCTGGAAGGGCCGGGAAAAGGCTGTTCCAGAACTGGTTGAGCCGTTCGGTTCTGCCTATGCCCACCTGGGTGACAACAGCCGGGCATTGATCTATTTTCAGTCCATTTACCGACAAAAAAGGAATGACCCGGGTTGGCTGGCGGCCTATGCCGATACCCTGGAGCAATCCGGCTGGCCGGAAGCCGCGTTTGTGGAGCGGCTGCGCGCCATGCATCTGGCGCGTAAGCGGATGAACAGTGAAACAGCCGGTTCTGCTGATGACAAACGAACATGGCAGTTGGATTATGCCCGCCTGGCAATGCTGTTGGTGCCGGGAGGCAGCCTTGATAAAGTGGTTCAGGCCATCATTCGTTCGCCGCAGGATGAAACCAGTCGTCAGCTGATTGCAGCCTGGGCTTTGTCCAGCCAGCGCAGCGATCTGGCCCGCATCTGGTACTGGCTTGAATATGCCCGTATGACAGAGAGGCCGGCCTGGGTGGAGCTGTCGCTGGCGCTGGAAGAAAATGATCAGCCACGCATAGCCAAACTTCTGGAAGACGATCTGGAAAGGCTGGCTTACCGAGATGCCATCGAAGGTGCGCAACGGGTCGGCTGGGCACCCCTGGCGGAGACCCATGCCTTTGAGAATTTTCAGATTAATGAACGTGATCACCTGCTGGATCAGCAAATCAGGAATCTTTACAACAGCCACCCCGGCTGGCTGCGATACCGGGTCAGTCTGATCGATCAGGCGGGAGTCGGCTTTCTGGAACAGCAGGTGTCACTGGCTGTTCCTATGTCAAAGAGAGTTGCTTTGCGGGTAGAGGCCGGAAACACAGATCTTCGGACACAGAAGAGTGATGTCCTGGGACGGTATCCCAGCAGTATACAGAATGCCCAGGCCGGCCTGCTGATCCGTCATGAAAAGGGTACGGCCGAACTTATGGCTGGTCTGCGTGACGGCCTATCACGGCACGCCATGTACTCTCTGGTTAGTGACTGGAAAATTGACAACCGGCGCAGCCTGAATCTGGGACTGTACTTTGGTGCTATAGCAACAGAGAGCGTGCCGCTGCAGATCGCAGGTCAGAAGAATGAGGCGTCGTTATCGCTTATGAATGCGCTGACACCACGTGACTCACTGATGCTGAAAGTCTCCGGCAGAACTCTGCTGGACCAGGAACAGTGGCAACTGGGTGAAGGTGCCTCAGTGGAAAGTGAACTGACCCACCTGCTTCTGGCCGGCTGGCCGGACACAAGCCTCAGGCTGTTTGGCGGATATCATTATTACAAACAGACCGGTACCCCCACAGGTAAAACGCTTAATATGATTCCCATAACCACTACACAGGACGCCTCTTTCTATGTTCCCGATTCATTCTCTCAGTTCGGAGTTGGTGTCAGTATGGGACAGGAGGGGCGTAGTATCTATATCCGTGACTGGCGCCCATTCGCTGCGGCGGATATGATCTGGAACAGCACCAGCGGAATGGGATTCCGTTACGAAGTTGGATTGCTGGGTCCGGTTTTCGGTCTGGACAACCTGGAGTTTGCATTTGAACAGGACAGCGGTGCTTTTGGCCGCAGTGAAATCACTACCCGTTTTGACATGCGTTACCGCTATCATTTTAAATAGGGAGGAACCTTGAAACGGAATCTTCAGATATTTATTTTTTTAATACTGCTGGCCCTGACTTCCGGCTGCGGAAAAGAGACTTTAAACGGTTCCAGCTCAAACGATTCAACAAATCCGGGAACAGTGACTCCACCGATAACCACAACGTCGGTGTTCAGTCAGGCAGAAGCGGTGGCTGTGGCTGACAATGGAAGCACCTATGCTGTTGAAGAAACTACTCAGGTAATTAATGCCAGCATTACCACTATTGACGGCACCTATACCTTTGACCAGGTTAACGGTGACGTCGACCCGAATGATACCTTTGTACCTGAGGTTGATGCCCATTTTGTTGCTGACAATTATCCGGTTGCCGATCCGAACCTTGTGAATGCGACCCTGCGTTTGCGCGGCAACAGTTCCCGGTTGGCGGACCAGAAATCATACCGGTTAAAGCTGAAAAAAACTTTTGCCCTGTGGCGTGGAGAAACGACGCTGCAGCTCAACAAGCATCCCTGGGACCTGGCCAGAGTAAGAAACAAGCTGGCTTTTGACCTGTTTAAGGATCTTCCGCACCTGCCCAGCTTGCGTACCCAGTTCATGCATGTAACGGTTAATGAGCAAAATTACGGACTGTTTACCCATGTGGAAAAGATGGGTAAGGAGTATCTGGCAAATCGAGGATTGGCAACCGATGGGAATATTTATAAGGCCAATGATTTTTCATTTCGTCCGGATACCAGATTGGCTGTGGAGTCAAACGGAACCATCGATCCATTAAAACTTACGGACTTTGAAAAGGTCCTGGAGCTGGAGAATGATAACAAGAATCATACAAATCTGATTGCGATGATCAATGCTGTAAATGATGAAACGACCTCTCTGAACGACACAATACAAACCTATTTTGACCGCAATAATTATATTGTCTGGCTGGCAGTTAACATCCTGGCTGGCAATCGCGATACGGTAAATCAGAATTTCGCTCTCTATCAGCCAAAGGGCACGACCAAATTTTACTTTTTACCATGGGATTATGACGGATCTTTTGGTTTTGAAAATCAACGGGACATTAAGGCAAAAAATAATCTTTATTCACCCGGAGAGCTGGGTGTCGGCAACTGGTGGGATGTACCTCTGCACCGCAGATTTATACAGGACCCGCAAAACAGGGCCGATCTGAAACGTGCTGTCATGGAAATTTATAACACTTATTTGACAAACCCAAAAATACAGGCAAAGCTGGATAGCTACAAAGCGATTGTGGAGCCGTTGATTACCAGCAGTCCTGATCGTGATTATCTGCCGGTACTTTCAGGCACAGTAAAAAATGACGAATGGGCGCTGGAATATGCCCGGCTGGTGACAGCTGTCAAGACAAACTATGAGCAATTCCTGCTTTCACTTGAGTCACCCATGCCTTACTGGCAAAGCGCAACAGTAAACGGGAGTCTGCTTGACCTGGTTTGGGATGAATCGGTGGATTTTCAAAACGATCCGGTAACATACAGCATACAGGTTGCAGATAATCCGCTCTTCACCAGTCCGATTTACAGTACTTCCGGCTATAGCGGAATTAGTGTTTCGATTCCCAAACCTGCTGCTGGAACTTATTACATGAAGGTGACAGCAAGAGACAGTGCAGGTAATACAATTGAGGCTTTTGACCGATATCTGCTGAATAATGTAGCCTATTTCGGCGTTTTTGAGTTTCAGGTGCCATAATCTATTTTAGTGATTTCGAATATTTTGATTGATCGAGGAGATGCCATGAAAAGATTACTACTGCTTGTTTTACTGATTTCAGCACTGTCTGTCACCGGCTGTGTTACTCTGAACCAGCGCGGAACGGAAGTATCATTCAATGACAGCTGGGCCCTGCTGCCGTTTGTGAATAACACAGAGACACCCTATGCCGCAGAGCGTGGAGAGTCGATTGTTGCTGCGCTGCTGCATGCACGTGGCATTCAGAATCTGGAGCGACCGGTAACGGAGACCAAGCCGGAGGATCTGGGGCTGGACAGGGGTGAAAAGCGTCAGCGCGAGGCGTTGGAGTGGGCGAAACAGAAAAAGGTGCGTTATGCCCTGAGCGGTACTGTCAATGAGTGGCGCTATAAAGTCGGTCTGGATGGCGAGCCGGTGGCCGGTTTTACCCTGCAGTTGATTGAATTGCCTTCTGGGAATGTGGTCTGGAGCGGAGCTGCAGGTAAGAGCGGCTGGAGCCGTGATGCGGTCAGTTCGGTAGCGCAGCAGATTCTGGACAAGCTGCTGGGTGAGATCCGTGTCATGCCTGAAAATGTTTCCAGCCAAATCAAAAAGTGAACACTATGCCGGATTTTTTAAGAATAGAGCGTTTGGAAAAATGGCTGGAAACATTTCTGTTTACGGGAGTAATTCTGGCTATCGGGTATTTCTTTAATCGGGAAGATCCTCTGTTCATACAATCCCAGTTTCAATGGATCTGGCTGGCACCCGTATTGATTTCCCTGCGTTACGGACTTTCGCCCGGCATGGTCTCTGTTGCGGCCATCTTTATTATATGTCTGGTGATGCAGCGTCAGGGGCTTGTCAAAGGTGAATTCCCGATCACATTCATGCTGGGTGGTGTGATGGTGACGCTGGTTTGCGGCCAGTTCAGTACGATCTGGAATGCACGTCTGAGGCGTGCTGATTCTCTGAGCCGACATGCCAGCGAGCGTTTCGAACAGTTGTCCCGGGCCTATTTCATGGTCAGGCTGTCCCATGACCGTCTGGAGCAGAACCTGATCAGCCGTCCGGTTACCCTGAGAGACGCCATGTTTGATCTGCGCAATATCCTGGCGACCCGCGGCGGTCACCTGGATAAGGAAACCTGCGCGGCGCTGATTTCGATTCTGGTGCAATACTGCAATCTGGAAAGCGCAGCAATCTACCTTATGGGTAAAGACGGGCATATGATGGAAACTCCGGTTGCCGATTGCGGCCGTGGTGCAGAATATGCCCCTAAGGATATCCTGCTCCGTTCGGTAATTGAATCGGGCAATACCTCCTACCAGTCAGTCAACCGTCTTGAGCGGGATGCAAGCAGCCCCTACCTGGTGGCTGCCCCATTGCGCACAAGTTCCGGGGTTTTGCGAGGGGTCCTGCTGGTAAGTGAAATGCCGTTCATGGCGCTGCAACGCGAACCGTTGCAGATCATGGGTGTTCTGCTGGCCTATGCCGCTGATCATGCCGAGGCAGCAGCAGATGCATACAGGCTGCTGGCGGTCTTTCCCGATTGCCCGACTATGTTCGCCTCGGAACTGGGCAAGATGGCCAGATTACACCGTGATCTGGAGGTAAACAGCACTCTGGTGGTTGTCAATGTCAAACCGACCAAGCATCTGAATGATATCTGTATTGCACTTGAGAGACAGCAGCGCGGTCTCGATCATGGTTGGAAACGCGAGTTGGGGTGGGGTGTTCAGTTTGTAACATTGATGCCGTTTTCCGGGGCTGCTGCTGTTGAAGGATATATTTCCCGATTAAACGAAATGCTTAAGAAGGAGTTTGGCCTGCGGATCGGTGAAGGCGGGCTGTCCTATCACTTTTTTATTGTCTCATCGGATGAGCCGCTCAACCAGTTGGCTGAATTGCTGGCGGACGAGCCATGACAGTGCCGACCACACTTGTTTCCTGGATAGTTTTGCATGCGATTGTCTCTGCAATTGCGTCTTTGCTGTTTGCGGCAATAATTCCCAGGCGCTTTGTTGTTAGGCACAGTATCGCGGTTCTACTGATCTTCGGTTTCCTGTTTTTTATACCGGTTTTCGGTTTGGTGGGTATGCTGGCAGTATTGATCTATTTCAACAGTTTTCAGCGCAGCAGGGAGCGCACGGAATTTTTCACAGTATCATTACCACCGTTTATGAACGAATCTGGCGGTACAGCTGCCGGCATGGGTGAAGGTGGTGCCTGGTCGCGTCTGCGTACCCAGGGATTGCCGAGAATTGTCAGGCTGCAGGCTTTGTTGGCGGTCAGTGCCAGTAAAGGGCATAACTCCAGTCGTTTGTTGCAGATGGCAACAAGTGACAGTGATGACGAGATTCGCTTGCTGGCTTTTAATCTGTATGACCAGCGTGAAAAGATTATTGGTGCTACAATTTCCGATGCCTTGCAGAAGCTGCGCAACACCGAAGATCAGGATAAACGGACAGAACTGTATCGTAAACTTGCTTTTTCTTACTGGGAGATGGTTTTTAACGAGATCAACAATGATTTGACAGAGTTTTTTATCGGACAGTCGATTACCTACGCCCAAAAGGCTTATGATCAGGGTGCTACAGACCCCTTCTTGATGATTCTGCTGGGGAGAATTCATCTACGTAAAGGAAATATTGATCAGGCAGAGGAGTTTATCAGCAAAGGGCTGATAAATGGTGCACACCGGGACCGCGTGATTCCTTATCTGGCGGAAATAGCCTATCGTCGCCGGGACTTTACAACTTTGAAGAGTTTTTTTAAAACAGACCCGCTTTTACGCTACAAGCCCGGAATTGGTCCGGTAGCCAAATTCTGGATGGGATGACATGGCAGATAATTTTCCAAAATCAGATCGTGTCGATATTATGCTTTTACTGGAAGGTACATTTCCCTATGTGAGCGGAGGTGTATCCAGTTGGGTAAACCAGATGATTCGTGGTTTTCCTCAATACAGTTTCGGGGTTGTGTTTATCGGCAGCAGTCGCAGCGACTACAGTGAAATGAAATACAAGCTGCCGGATAACCTGGTACATCTGGAAACCTACTATCTTCAGGATCCTCGCCAAAAGCCGGAAATCAGACCGGTGGAAGGCAATCAGATTCCGTTTGAGGCGGTTAAAAGGATGCACTCCTGGTTTTTAAATCCCAAAACCTCAAGTCTGGAAGATGCAGCCAAAGATCTGGATTTTTATCTGGATCCGGTCAGGGGTATAGACCATGCCCAGTTTTTGTATTCCACAAGGGCGTGGGATCTGATCACAGAACTGTATCAGCAGCGCTGTAGCGACCCATCTTTTGTTGATTATTTCTGGACAACCAGAAATATGCATGCTCCGATCTGGACTATGGCCGAAATCGCCAGCCAGTTGATTCCGGCCCGAGTCTATCATACGGTTTCCACCGGCTATGCCGGTTTCCTTGGTTCATTGCTGCATTATACGACGGGCCGCCCTCTCCTTTTGTCAGAACATGGCATTTACACCAAGGAGCGCCGGATTGATATCATCCAGAATGACTGGATTCAGGATAATCGTAATGCCCTGCAAAAAGACCCGACTGAGATCAGCTATTATCGCGATCTTTGGATCCGTTTTTTTGAAACAATCGGGCGCCTGTGTTATGACGCTTCCGGGATGATTGTTTCTCTCTATGAGGGGGCCAGGGAACGTGAAATCAGTGATGGGGCCTTGGCGGAGCGCACACGGGTAGTGCCCAACGGTATTGATGTGGCACGCTATGCACCACTGCGGGAGCAACAGTCCGATCAACCGCCCATGGTCTTGACGCTGCTGGGCAGGGTCGTGCCGATTAAAGATATTAAAACCTTTATCCGCTCTCTGCGAATCATTGCCAATCAGATCCCGGAGATACAGGGATGGATCATTGGACCGGAAGATGAGGACGAGGAGTATGCAACGGAATGTAAAGCCCTGGTTGAAAGTCTTGATATGAGTGATCGGATTACTTTCATGGGGTTCCGGAACCCGTTGGATATTTTTCCCAAAACCGGTGTGCTGGTGCTGAGTTCCGTAAGTGAAGGGTTGCCGCTGGTAATTTTGGAAGGATTTGCCGCTGGCCTTCCGTCGGTTGCAACGGATGTGGGGGCCTGCCGCCAGCTGATCATGGGTATGGGTGAAGAGGACGAGGCAATTGGCGCTGCCGGTGGTGTAATTGGTATCAACAATCCCCAGGCTCTGGCTGATGAGTCAATGAGGCTGCTGCTGAACCCGGCAGAGTGGCAAATGGCACGCCAGGCCGCAATTACGAGGGTAGAGCGTTACTATACTCAGAAGCGTATGTTCGACAGTTACGGAGAGCTTTACCGGAAGGGGCTGAGCTAATGGCCGGCATCGGTTTTGAACTACGTAAACTGCTTAAACGGGATTCCTACCTATCACTATTACAAACCTATGCCTATGCCGGCATTATTAGTTCCGGCCCCTGGATACTTTCCATATTTGCCGTAATCATTATCGGCCTGATTTCCGTGCCGGTTGTAATTCCGGCAGTTCTAGTCTCAAATTTCCAGGTCTGCATAACCTACCTGATTGCGCTTTCACTAATCTACACCGGCCTGGTCCAACTGGCATTCACACGCTATTCGGCCGACCGTATTTTTGAGAAGGAGCATTTTCGCCTGCTGCCCAATCTGAACGGACTGTTGTTTGTTGTTACGGTAGTTGGTGGCGCATTTGCCTTTCCGTTGACTTATTTCCTGTTCCCGGAAACTTCCCTGATCTTCAGATGTCTGTTTGCCACAACCTTTGTAATGCTTTCCTGTGTCTGGATCGGTGCAATTCTGTTGTCTGGTCTGAAGGCCTATAAAGCAATTCTGATCAACTTCGCCGTTGGTTACGGCACAGCACTGGCATTGGCCGTGATTTTGCGAATGTGGCGCCTGGAAGGGCTGATGCTTGCCTTTCTGATTGGACAGTTTGTGCTGCTGATGGGGATGCTTCTGGTTGTGTATCGCGGTTATCCGTCACGGGACCTGCTGGAGTTTGATTTTTTCAGGAAGGGCAGAGTACATTTTTCACTGGTTTTTATCGGGCTGTTCTACAACCTGGGAATTTGGGCCGATAAATTTGTTTTCTGGTTCCATCCCTATACCGGATCAAATGTCATTGGCCCGCTGAATGCCTCGGAGATTTACGACTTCCCGATCTTCCTGGCCTATCTGGCTATTCTGCCAGGTATGGCGGTCTTTCTGGTGCGCATGGAAACCGACTTTGTAGAGTACTATGACCGTTACTACGAAGCGGTGCGCGAAGGTGGGTCACTCTCCTATATCCAGGAGATGAAGGATGAGATGGTGCGTATGGCCCGCGAGGGTATCTATGACATCATCAAGATTCAGGCAGTAACAACCATAATAGTTGTGCTTACTGGCAGGTTTATACTGGAAATGCTCGGCCTGTCCAATGTCTATCTGCCACTTTTGTATATTGACGTTGCTGCAACCAGTTTTCAGGTAGTCCTGCTGGGTATTCTCAATATCTATTTTTACCTGGATCGTCGTGGTCGGGCACTATCGCTGACAATCATCTTTACTGTGCTGAATTTTCTGCTCAGCATCCTGTCCATCTCGCTGGGACCTTTTTTCTATGGTTATGGTTTTGCAGTATCACTCTGTATTACGATCATGATCGGCATGTTCCTGATGGACCGGGATCTGGAAAAACTGGAGTATGAGACGTTTATGCTGCAGTAATTTTTAAATAGTCACCCTGCAATAAAGAAAAGGGGCCGCGCAATTGGCGCAGCCCCCTTTTTTATGCCGGTGTTAAAATAGTTCATGTTCATTTGTTGAACATGAACTATTGGTTGAAACTAGGGTTCAACAATCTCCCCGATCAGGTCATAGTCTGATGAATCGGTGATTTTCAGGGTGACGATGTCACCAATATTGGCGGTGCCGGAGGTGATATAAACCTGTCCGTCAATGTCCGGTGCCTGGCGTGAAGAACGTCCTTTCAGCAGCAGTTCAGTCTCTTCACTGAAGCCTTCAATGATGACCTGTTCACTTTTGCCGATCAGGGCGCGGTTGCGTTTGAATGAAAGGCGCGCCTGGGTGCGCATCAGTTTGCGATAGCGTTCACGCTTGATACGCTCGGAAACCTGTTCCGGCATGTCTGCCGCCGGTGTCCCCTCTTCCCGCGAATAACAGAATACGCCCAGCCGGTCGAACTGTGTGGTCTCCACAAAACGCATCAATGTGCTGAAATCATCCAGTGTTTCGCCCGGGAAGCCGACGATCAGAGAGGTTCGCAAAGTAATGTCCGGAATTTCCGTGCGCAGTTTTTCGATCAGGTCGCGGATCTGCTGCTCGCTGCTGCGACGTTTCATTCCCTTCAATACCGGGTCGCTGATATGCTGGATCGGAATATCCAGGTACTTGCAGATTTTCGGCTCATCACGGATCAATGCGATCAGGCTGTCGCTGATGCCATCCGGATAGGCGTACAGCAGACGGACCCACTTGATGCCTTCAATGGCCACCAGCCGGCGCAGAAGGGCTTCCAGGGTGGTTCCGTCGGTCATGTCACTACCGTAGCGTGTAACGTCCTGGGAGATGACGTTGATTTCTTTAACGCCGCGTGAAGCCAGCATTTCTGCTTCTGCAACCAGAGCCTCCAGCGGCCTGGAGCGATATGCTCCACGCAGTTGGGGAATGATGCAGTAGGAACAGCAGTTGGAACAGCCTTCGCCGATCTTCAGGTAGGAATACCAGGCCGGTGAAGAGTTTAATCGCGGCAGGGTTTCGTCATAGACATAATCAGGGTCGCCCACATAGCGCAGCTGGGTGTCGGTCCCTTCTTTTTCGGCCAGTATCTCGGCGATACGCGGATAGTCACCGGTACCTATAAAGATATCAACCTCGGGCAGTTCCTGGGCCAGCTCTTCCTGGTAACGTTGCGGCAGGCAGCCGGACACAATCAGTGTGTGGCAGCGGCCATCATGTTTGCGGTCAGCCAGGTCCAGGATGGCGTCGATGCTCTCCTGCTTGGCCTCCTTGATAAAGGAACAAGTGTTGACAATGATGATGTCGGCCAATTTCTCATCGGTTGTGATCTCGTAGTTTTGCTTGGAAAGAACACCCAGCATGACCTCGGCATCCACAAGATTTTTCGGGCAGCCCAGGCTGACCATACTGACTTTTTGTTTAATAATATTGCTCAAAATATCCCCGCTAGTCGCATGAAAATGTTAAAATAATTTAAGCCGTAAGTGTCAGTTTACTCTCTGAAATTAGTAAACTGCATTTCAATATCCATATCTTTGCTTTTCAAAAATTGAATAGCGTCCTGCAGATCATCACGGTTCTTGCCTGTAACACGAACTTGTTCGTCCTGGATCTGGGCCTGAACCTTCAGTTTGGACTCTTTAATGGCTCCAATGATCTCCTTGCCCTTCTCTTTTGAAATCCCTTGCTGGACAGTAATAATCTGTCTGACCATACCGCCGGACGCTTGCTCTACCTTGCCATATTGCAATGCCTTGACCGATATGCCGCGTTTTAAAAATTTGGATTGCAGGACGTCGATAACAGCTTTTAACTTGTAATCGTCGTCAGCCAGAATCTTGACAGCATCCTTTTCCGGAGTGATCTGGCTTTTGGAACCTTTAAAGTCATAGCGCTGTCCTATTTCCTTGCTGGCCTGAGTAACAGCGTTATCAACTTCCTGCATATCAACCTTTGAAACAATGTCAAATGACGGCATGTGAAAAACCTCCTGTGAAAAAATGTTCAAAGTTCCTGGTTCGACGTTCATAGCTTAAACACGGAACGATGAACCACGAACCGATGTTATTGTTTAATGATCTCGACCCCTGCCGGGATCTTGAAGTTGAATTTGTTGTTATCGATGCCTTTATTTACTTTGGCACGGCTGTAATCGATGCGGGTTTCATTATTACCGGCGTCAAAAACTACTGAAGAGATGATCGGGAAAAGATCCTTGACTTCTCCGTCTTTCATAAATCGTTCAACGGACTCGGCAGATACAGTCAAGTGCAGCTTGGCAAGTACCGCCGAAGGTTTTTTCGGAATCAGAACGATCTGGTAGTTGCCGTTTTTGTCACGCTGTTCTTTGGCAGAAGTTATGTTGAAATCGCGGGACACATGGCCCAATCCGGTCAGATAGGATAGTGCTATGCCGTTGGTCCCTTTAAACATGGCTGCCACAGATGAAACCATGACCTGCTTGTTTTCATGCAGATAAAACCAGACCTGCTTGCCGTTGGAAACAATCTGCTGGTTCGGTTTGGTGTAGTTGAAGCGGAACATGGCGGTGGCAGAGCCGGGACGTTTAAGAAATACTTCACCGCTGCCGCGTTGCTCCTTACCGATGGAGGTGATAACAGTTTTCTGGCTGAAATCCGCCTGTACATCCTGAAGGGTAGAGTATCCTTTTTCCAGGGCAGAGACGACCTCTTTGAGAGATCCGGCTTTTTCAACGGAATAGGCTGGAGTAGACACTGCAACCAGCAGAAACAGGGATAAGAAAAAACGGTTAAAATTAATAATAAATGACATTGTGGAGTTCTCCTTTGACGGCGTATGTATGATTTCGCCGCAAGTGCCCGATTCTGCCACAATAAAGCAGTAACCGCAACCGCCTTTTGATGGCATGGGCGGATACTATCTCAGGGTATTGATATCCATGACGAAGATTATGCTGCCATCACCGGCAACGGCGCCACCCGTGCAGCTGCGCAGATAGGCAAGCGGTCTGCGGAGAGGTTTGATGAAGATTTCCTGCTGTCCGATGATTTGATCGACAGCCACACCGAAAGGTTTTGAATCCAGTCCGCTAACAACAACAGGAATATATTCTCCAAGTGGCGTTTTAAGGGATCGGTTTTCAGACCTATTGAAATTGTAAAGAGGGAGGATCTGTTCTTTTAATGAGAAAGCCTGTTGATCTCCTTGAACAAAAATATCGCCATGCTTCAATTCAAGCGTACGGTCAATGGTATTTACGGGAAAGGCAACGGTTTGGCCCTTGATTATAACCAGCAGGGCGTGAATTATGGATACGGAGATAGGGAGTTTCAGCAAAAAGATGCTGCCGGCCCCCTTTCGGGAGTCAATGGTCATTGATCCGCCCAGGTTGTGAATGGAACTGTTTACGGCATCCATTCCGACGCCGCGTCCCGATATGCTGCTGATTTCTTTTGCCGTGGAAAAACCTGGGGTGCAGATCAGTTGGAAGGCTTCCTGGGAAGAGAGTGCCGCTGCTTGTTCCGTGTTGAGAATCCCATTTTTGACAGCGTGGTCTGTCAGATGTTTGGGGTCCATACCTCTGCCGTCATCGGCAATGGCAATGGTGACGTGGTCTTTGTCCCGCAGTACTGAGATGGATATATTTCCCTGGGCTGGCTTATTGCTTTTAACACGTTCTTCGGGAGTTTCCATGCCGTGATCAATCGCATTGCGCAGTATATGGATCAGCGGTTCGGTGATCTCTTCCAGGACTCCCCGGTCAAGTTCAATGTCCTTGCCGATAACATTAAAAACAATTTCTTTATTCTGTGAACGGGCCAGGTCACGCACGAGTCGCGGGAAACGTTCTGCCACATAGGCAAAGGGAAGCATGCGGGCCTGTAGAACCACATCTCTTAATTCACGCAACAATGTGGATAGTTGTTTTATCGGGGCTTGAAGTCCGGCGGCCGGAGTTCTTCGTGAACAGTTGTCCAGTTGATGGCGAGTGGTGAACAGTTCGCCGGTTATATTTACAAGGCGGTCCAGGGTTTCTGTCTTGATGCGTATACTTTTAAGTACGTCAGTCTGCCTGAATTGATGGTGTGGTGAGTCCAGTATGTTGTCAGGCTCTTCAGTTGCAGATTGCTGCCCCACCGGTTGGGAAGGACAGGATATTGCAGCAGTCAGTCGACTGGCGAGCGAGGTGGGGTCAGGCATCAGAGAGTTGTCATTACTTTCGATGGAGGTAACCATGGCAGAGAGCAGGTCATTTCCCTCAAGAAGGAGATCAGCTGTTTCAGCCATAAAGGAATTATTGTTATCTCTGATTTTGACAAGCAGGTCTTCCAGCAGATGGGCCAGGTTGCTGATGGGATCGAACTGCATGGTGGCAGCCATTCCCTTTAGGGAGTGCATGTGACGGAAAAGTTCGTTGATTACAGCAGGATCGTTGCCATCTTTTTCAAGACTGACAATCAGTTCGTCAAATGTTCTGATGTGATTGCGGGATTCGGAAACAAACAGGTCAAGGTATTTGGAAAGATCCATGGTCAGCTCTCCAGGCGTGACAGTACCTCGGCGACATGATCGGGAGTGAATGGTTTCTGGATAAAAGCTTTTGCTCCCATGTCGAGGGTTTTCTGGATCATCGGTTCTGTTCCGATTGAGGAGCAGATTACCACCTGGGAATGTGGTTTTGTCTTGATGATGGATTCCAGCAGATCAAGGCCGTTGCTGTCCGGCAGTATAATATCCAGCAGGATGATGTCGGGCTTTTCGAAGTGCAGTTTCTTCATTGCGTCAATGCCGCTGGCAGCTTCTCCAATAACGGTGTAGGAGTGTTCTTCCAGGATGCCTCGCAAAATATTGCGAATAAACAGGGAATCATCGACTATCAGTACGCTTTTGCCCATTTTGTTCTCCTGACCGTAACGGGTATGAAGTGGTGCTTTGCTAGCCCTGCAGTTTTGTAAGCAGCAGTTCATTGACTACAGCCGGGTTTGCCTTGCCTTTACTGGCTTTCATGACCTGGCCGACAAAAAAGCCGAAGAGTTTATCCTTGCCGCTGCGGTATTCAGCCACCTGCCCCGCTTCCCTGGACAGGATCTCATCAATTATCAGTTCGATGGCACCGCTGTCTGAAACCTGCACCAACCCCTTTTCTTCAACGATGGTCTTTGGCTCCTTGCCGCTTATCCACATTTCGTCGAATACTGTTTTAGCGATCTTGCCGGAAATAGTTCCGCTATCCATAAGTCTAAGCAGTTCCGCCAGCAGTCGGGGAGTTACCGGGCAGTTGTCAATGGACAGGCCGGATTCGTTCAGGGCACGGGTGATCTCGCCCATGACCCAGTTGGAGACGGCCTTGGCGTTGTGGTGGAAAGCAACACATTCTTCGTAGTATTCTGCCAAAGCCCTGTTGGCTGTCAATACCTCGGCGTCGTATTCCGGTATGCCAAGTTCAGTTATGAAACGCTGGCGTCGGTGTTCCGGCAGTTCCGGCATTTCCGAATGGGTTCGCTTGATCCAGTCGGCATCGATCACCAGTGGAACCAGATCCGGATCAGGGAAATAACGGTAGTCGTGGGCCTCTTCCTTGCTGCGCATGGAACGGGTTTTACCGCTATTCGGATCGAACAGGCGCGTTTCCTGGACAACCTTGCCGCCGTCTTCGATCAGATCTATCTGGCGCTCTATCTCATATTCAATGGCCTGCTTGACGAATTTGAATGAGTTGACATTCTTGATCTCAGCGCGAGTACCGTATTGTTCGGCCCCCACAGGCATGACCGAGACGTTGGCGTCACAGCGGAAGCTGCCCTCTTCCATATTGCCGTCACAGATGCCGAGCCAGGTTACAATCTGGTGGAGCTGTTTCAGATAGGAGACCGCTTCGTCCGATGAACGCAGGTCCGGCTCCGAGACAACCTCAAGCAATGGAGTACAGGCACGGTTCAAATCTGCTCCGGAACCGTCTCCCAGCCCGGATACGTCGCCATGCACCAGTTTACCGGCATCCTCTTCCATGTGGATACGGGTGATGCCGATGCGCTTAGTTTCATCATCTACAACAATATCAAGCCAGCCGCGCTGGCAAATCGGGTCTTCAAACTGGCTGATCTGGTATCCCTTGGGAAGGTCAGGATAAAAATAGTTTTTGCGGGCAAAGATGCTGCGGTGCGTAATCGAGCAGTTTGTTGCCAGACCGGCCTTGATGGCGAATTCGACAACTTTCTTATTCAGCACCGGCAGGGCGCCGGGCAGCCCCAGGCAGACCGGGCAGGTATGGGCATTCGGCTCGGCACCGAATTTTGTTGAGCAGCCGCAGAAAATTTTGGATTCGGTTTTAAGCTGAACGTGTACTTCAAGTCCGATAACTGGTTGGTACTTCATATGATTAACTCCGCAAGTAAAAAATTATTCCAGTTCCATATCAAAGCGCCCTCTTCGTTGGCTCGTCTTCGGCTTCTCAACGTACTGCGTGTACGCCTTCGTCGCCTCAATCCTCGCCGCCTTGACTGCATCTTTGATCTGGAACTGAACTAGATCCGGGCAGTTCGCTTGTGCCACTCGGTTGCCTGTTCAAAAGCATGGGCAGCACGCAGGATGGCTTCTTCACCAAAAGGTTTTCCGATCAGTTGTAATCCGATCGGAAGGCCTGAGTCGGAAAAACCGGCGGGTATGGACATGGCACAGGTGCCGGCCAGGTTGGCAGGTATGGTGAAAATGTCCGACAGGTACATCTGTAGTGGATCATTGATCTTTTCGCCGATTTTGAAGGCCGGGGTTGGTGCAACCGGCGTCAGAATCATGTCTACACCGCTAAAAGCCTGGATGAAGTCGCGCATAATCAGTGTCCTGACCTTCTGGGCCTTGACGTAGTAAGCGTCATAATAACCGGAAGAGAGGGCATAAGTGCCGAGCATGATGCGGCGTTTGACTTCCGCTCCAAAGCCTTCGCTGCGGCTCTTGGTCATCATGTCGATTAAGCCTTCGGCCTGCTCGCTACGATGACCAAAACGGACACCTTCGTAACGGGCCAGATTGGAGCTGGCCTCGGCGGTGGCGATCAGGTAATAGGTCGCCACGGCATAGTCGGTATGCTGCAGAGAAATGTCAACGAACTCTGCTCCCAGTTTTTTATAGGTTTCAATGGCCTGGCTCATGGCTGACTGTACATCAGCATCCAGGCCGTCGATGTAGTATTCCTTGGGCAAGCCGATTTTTAGTCCTTTAACAATGCCGGTCAGTGCGGCGGTGTAGTCAGGTACAGGTGCATTGACGCTGGTCGAGTCCTTCGGGTCATGACCGGCAATTGCATTCAGCATGATGGCGCAATCGGTGACATCTCGTGTCATAGGCCCGACCTGATCCAGCGATGAGGCATAGGCAATTACGCCGTAGCGTGAAACTCGGCCGTAGGTCGGCTTAAGGCCGACGCAACTGCAGTGTGAGGCCGGTTGGCGAATGGAACCGCCGGTATCTGTACCGAGAGTTGCTGTGGCGAGTCGTGCTGCCACGGCAGCCGCCGAGCCACCGGATGATCCGCCTGGAATGCAGGAGGTATCCCAGGGGTTGCGGGTGGGGCCAAAAGCGCTGGACTCGTTGGATGAACCCATGGCGAATTCATCCTGATTAAGTTTACCCAGAAGTACAACACCCTGCTCTTTCAATTTTTCATAAGCTGTTGCGCTGTAAGGTGGAATAAAATTATTCAGAATGCGGGAGGCGCAGGTGGTTCGGATTCCCTCTGTCAGAAAAATGTCTTTCAGGGCCAGCGGAATGCCGGTTAGAACCGATGCCGTGCCGTTGGCAAAGCGTTGGTCGGCAGCCTTGGCATCACTGATCGCCTTTTCGGGAGTAATGGTAATGAAAGCACCAATCTTATCCTCGGTAACAGCGATACGAGCCAGCATGGCTTCGGTCGCCTCGACCGAGGAAACCGTCCCGGAAATGAGCTGGTTGCGTAATTGATTTATCGTAAGGTCAAAAAGTTCCATCAATTGACTCCGTATTATTTCGTTATTCGATGACTTTAGGTACTCTGAAAAAGGTTTCCGCCCTATCCGGTGCATTCTGAAGGGCTTTGTCAGTGCCAATTGATGGGCACATCAAATCCTCACGGAAAGAGTTTTCCATCGGTACGGCATGGGATGTGGGCTGGATGCCGTCCGTATCAAGCTCCTTAAGTTTATCCACATATCCCAGGATCGCACCCATCTGCCCGGCGAAAAGTGTTTTTTCCTGCTCAGAAAGTTCCAGGCGGGCCAGCCTGGAAACATGTTCTACATCCGTAACGGTAATTTCCATTGGTTCAAGCTCCATTACTATGGCAATATTTGATAGCTTTGTACCATGAAACAGGGGGCTTGACAACATTGTTCAGGTTTTGAATATATTCTTTAAATGCCGCTTTGGTTTTTTTTCTTGACATGATGACAACCATTTAGTAATTTACACCTCTTCGAAAAAATTATG
Organism: uncultured Geobacteraceae bacterium; assembly: GCA_964509295.1. Lineage (GTDB taxonomy): Bacteria > Desulfobacterota > Desulfuromonadia > Geobacterales > Pseudopelobacteraceae > JBGSQR01. The sequence continues at coordinate 356,554 of CAZDWS010000001.1, forward strand.
GCTCGATGTGTCCAAGTTGAGCATATGTGTGAGGATTATATGAAAACGGAAGTAGCAAAGCTCGAAAATGTTAAACGTGACTGGTTCGTTGTAGATGCACAAGATGTAGTTCTTGGTCGCCTTGCTTCCAAAATTGCCAATGTGCTGCGTGGTAAAAACAAAGCCATCTACACCCCCAGCGTTGATACCGGTGATTTTGTCATTGTTGTAAATGCCGAGAAAATTGCCCTGACTGGTCGCAAGCTGGCCGATAAGATTTACTACAGCCACTCGGGTTTTCCGGGCGGCTTGAAAGAGATCACTGCAGGCAAGTTGATTGAGAAGAAGCCGGAAGATCTGATCAAGAAAGCTGTCAAAGGCATGCTTCCTAAAAACAAGCTGGCCCGTCACATGCTGAAAAAACTCAAAATCTACGCTGGTGGCAGTCATCCACATGATGCACAACAGCCCAAGAACCTGACACTTTAAACTCTGAGGAGAGGTACGATATGGCAGCAGTTAGCTTTTATGGAACAGGCAAGCGCAAGAGTTCGGTAGCCAGAGTTTGGCTTAAGCCGGGTTCTGGTCTTATCACAGTCAACAGCAAAACTTTGGATGAGTATTTTGGTCGTGAGACATCCAAAATGGTTGTTCGTCAGTCACTTGAACTTACCGAGAACGTCGGCAAGTTTGACATATACATCACAGTCGCTGGCGGCGGCGACTCCGGCCAGGCCGGTGCTATCCGTCATGGTATTACCAAGGCTCTTCTTGGTACGGATCCTGAGCTGCGCGGCACACTGAAAAAAGCCGGTTTCATCACACGCGATTCACGCGTTAAGGAACGTAAAAAGTACGGTCGCAAAGCAGCTCGCGCCCGCTTCCAGTTCTCCAAGCGTTAAGAGCTGGTATCATATTTGTTCAAAAGGGGAATCCAAAAGGGTTCCCCTTTTTTGTTAAGATGCTATAACTGCTAATCTCCACTTGCTCCAGCCGTTATCCGAAGTGGAAGCAAGCTGAAACTAGGGAGCAGTTACGTTAATGACCTGGCTTCCCTGCCCCTCCTGGTTAACCACTTGAACACGAAAATCTTTATTTACAGGTGAATATGGATAGCGTTGGTAAATCAGGCGTGTGCAATCGATATAAATAAGTTTTTCGCGTTCTGATGGTTGAATGTTTTCTCTCCCGCCAATACGTTGTCCGTCCACATAAATAGAAGAGTTCTGGCTGAAATTCTTGCCATCTATATTTAACTCATAATAATTGACATATGTGTTGCCAATGGAAACCTGACTGATCTCAGGTGTTGTATTAATGGATAGTCCCTGCGGTATTGAGCTGATATCCGGAGAATTTTTTACAAGTACCTGATGCAGTCCACCTGCAACCTGGGGAACAGTGAAAGCAATCGCTTCCGGTGAAATCAATCGGCTTTTTATGGCAGCGCCATCAAAAAACAGTATAGATTTCTCGCTGAAGTTCTGGCCGTTTGCTGTTATTTCGCGCTCTTTGCCTTGTGCGCAGGAGTTGAGCTGGTCCGGTGAGAGACCCGTTAAAACAGGACGTAACGGCAGCACAGTAAAGTTATATGGCCGACCTGTTGCTCCATCTTCTCGTTTCAAGTAAAGGACATAAATTCCGGCTTCCAGTTGTGTTGGAATGGTAAATTCTATCTTATTACTATCTAGCTTCCTAATGCCTATTTCGGTTGTGCCGAGAAAAGCGGTTGGTTTTTCTCCAAACCCGGTGCCGAAAATAGTTATAACTCCGCCAGGCTCAGCCTGGGCTGGTATGATGCTGAGAACAGACGGTGGTGGCATGTTTACAGCTTTTTGTTGGGTCTTGGTCCGCTGAACACGCTCTGCAGAATATGAAGTCTGTGTGAATATAATTGAAAATATTAAGGTTAAACTTAGCATTATTAAAAGTTTCATTGGCCTCACCTTGGTTTGGGGTATGTTCTTAATTGGAAAGTATATAAACTATAACAATATAGTGACATAAATTTCCAACATAATCAGTTGAATATACGTACTAAACTTTGGTCCACCAAATTAGCATGTATTATGTAAAGCGGTTTAAAATTAATGGAAGCCTTGCAAAATCGAACTTGGTATGATCTGCTTCGATATTGAAATCATGAAGATTATTGACATATAGTACAGCAAGTAAGTATTGTAAAAAGAGTATGTTTAATGATTAACCCCAAACCTGAAGTGCGCATCCGATTTATTGCAAAATAGTATGATACGTTGGATTTGGCTGCAATATAACTGGTTTAAATGTTCTGCTTCGGTTGGACTATGATATAAGGTTGAACTATGGCACTTTATAACTGCAAACTTGGATCAACAGACGGAAAAATCATCTTCAGAGACTTTGAGGCGTCAGAAAGGGATGTCCTTTGTAAAAGTCTTGAAGACCAGGGATACTATGTCTTCTCTGCCGAGAAAAAGCGTTTTCAATTTTTATTTGATAAAGGTATGCAGCGCAGTCGAGTTGATAATCGTTCCTTACTGACATTCAACCAGGAGATGCTGGTGCTGTTGAAGGCTGGAATCCCGGTCATGCAGGTTCTGGATACCATTCTTGAACGTCACGAAAGTGGACGACTGGCCGAAATCCTTCGCCAGGTGCGTGAAGATGTCAAGTCCGGATCATCTCTCTCGTCGGCACTTGAAAAACATAACCGCATGTTGCCTAATCTTTATGTGGCATCGATTCGGGCAGGAGAGCGAACCGGTGATCTGCCGCATACCATCCGGCGATTTATTCAGTATTTAAAGCGTATTGACGGCATCCGCAAAAAAGTCGTCGCTGCATTATTCTATCCCTCAATCATTATGACCGTTGCTTTTCTGGCTGTCATGCTTCTGCTGGTTTATGTTGTTCCCACATTCAGCCAGGTCTACGCAGATGCCGGTTCACAATTGCCGCTGCCCACACAAATTCTCATAGCCTTTACTTCGTTTTTGCGCCGTTTTATACTTCTGGGAGTGCTTCTGGTTGTGGGTCTAGTGGCGCTTTTTCGTTGGTGGGTTTCAACAGAGAGCGGAAAATACGCCGTCGATCGCTTCAAGCTGACAATTCCGTTGCTTGGTGATGTTTATACAAAATATTCCGTGGCCGGATTCAGCCGGACTCTTGCTACAGTTCTTGGCAGTGGTATCCCGATAGTTGAGTCGCTGCGTATGTCAATTGGAACGCTCAACAATGTATATATGGAAAAACGACTGCTGGAAGCGGTAAAATATATTGAAGAGGGTGGGCTTATCTCGGTGGCATTTGAAAGAATGTCCATAATGCCACCATTGGCATTACGTATGTTGAGTGTCGGTGAATCGACCGGGTCACTGGAGGATATGCTGGTTGACATCTCCGACTATCTGGAAGACGAGCTTGAAGAACGGATGCAAAAACTGACTACAGCAATAGAGCCGGCTGTTATGGTGATTATGGGTGTGATTATCGGGGCTATCATTATTACAATGTATTTGCCGGTCTTCAAAATTGCCGGAACCGTAGGATAGTTTCTCGCAATTTCTTCTCTATGAGAGGTGCAGGACTGTTTGGCTTGCCAAGACGACGGTTCCGTCTTACAATTAGCAAAGTATCTGATTTTATATCTGAATATTATTTGAAAATAGTCAAGGAATGGAATGAAGTCATTCAGAAGACAAAATATAGGAAATATCCTGTTAGAGCATGGCTGGCTCTCTGCTGAACATCTGCCTGTTGTCATCGAGAAGCTTGGCTCGACACGTCAACGGTTTGGTGAGATCTGTGTCGCAGAGGACTTCATCAGTGAAGAGAATCTTGCGCGTTCACTGGCTGAACAGTTCGGTCTGGAATATGCGGACTTAACAAACTTCAAAAAAGATGAAGAGTTGCTTAACAGCCTTCCTTCCGATGCCATCTTCCGCTTCCGTTTTGTACCTCTGCAGTCAACCGATGAATACCTGCTGATTGCCGTCTCTGACCCCACCGACATACTTAAATTTGATGATCTGGAGCTGTTGCTGGGCCGTCCGCTGCGGATTTCCGTGGCTACGGAAACGGCAATCGCTCAGTTCATCAAATCAGGTGAAGGAGCCAGTCGGGTTTTGCGGGAAGTTTCCGAGGATTTCATGCTGCAGCTGGTCAAGGAAACTGACCGTGGTGAAGAGATTCTTTCGGTAGAAACCATCTCGGAAGACTTGAGTCCGATTATAAAGCTGCTCAACACAACTTTGCTGGATGCGCTTAATCGGCGCGCCAGTGATATTCACATTGAAACCAGCAATGATGGAGTTGAGATAAAATATCGTATTGACGGTGTTCTCTACCGGGCTAATGATCCAATTGACTTTCATTTTCAAGCCCCGATTATTTCCAGACTAAAAGTTATGAGTGAACTGGATATTTCAGAGCGCCGAATTCCTCAGGATGGACGTTTTAAAATCAGACTCGGCAAGAAATCCATCGATTTTCGTGTTTCCATAATGCCGAGTACACTTGGAGAAGATGCTGTAATTCGAATTCTTGATAAGGAAAGCATTGCCAGTGATCTCAAAGGGTTGACCCTGGAAAACCTTGGTGTCAGTGAAAGGGAAATCAAGCGGTTGAGGAAGAAAATCCGTGAGCCGTATGGTATGGTGCTGGTTACCGGCCCGACCGGTTCAGGCAAAACAACAACTCTTTATGCCGCCCTGACGGAAATTCATACCGGTGAAGATAAGATTATCACCATTGAGGACCCGGTTGAATATCTGTTACATGGTGTTTTGCAGATACCGGTCAATGAAAAAAAAGGGCTGACGTTTGCCAAAGGTCTGCGCTCGATTCTGCGTCATGATCCGGACAAGATAATGGTTGGCGAAATCCGTGATCCGGAAACCGCCCAGATTGCCGTACAGTCTGCTTTGACCGGACATCTTGTTTTTACTACGGTACATGCTAATAACGTTTTTGATGTTATCGGTCGTTTCATTCATATGGGAATTGATCCATATAACTTTGTTTCCTGTCTGAACTGCGTCATGGCCCAGCGCCTTGTGCGTAAAGTTTGCCGCAAATGCCGGAAACAGAAGGTTTACAGTGATGAAGAGCTGATTGATGGCGGGGTAAACCCTGAAAATGTTCGCGGAGTAACTCTTTACGAGGCCTGTGGTTGCAGTGAATGTAACGGAACTGGATATCGCGGGCGTTCAGCCATTGTGGAACTGCTTGAACTTAATGACCATATCCGTAACCTGATTATTGCCAGAGTTCCCGCTGTTGAGCTTAAACAGGCCGCCCACGAAGCAGGAGTTGTGTTCCTGCGTGAATCTGCCCTGGAAAAGCTGATAGCAGGAGATACAACTTTAAAAGAAATCAACCGCGTTACTTTTGTAGAGTGACCGGAACAGGACATTTATGCTGTTTAACGGAAAATCAGCTGGTGTAGAAATAAGCCCGACCGGTTTGGCATTTGCATTGCTGGAAGGGTCGCAGGCCTCACCAAGTCTGGAGAGACTCGCTTTTCAGCCATTGGCTCCTGGGGTTTTGCGACCTTCTTTGCGCGAATCGAATATTCTGAATGGCCAGGTTTTCTCGGACAAGTTACGCGAGGCCCATGCCCTTTTGCTGCATAATGGGTCGCGTCTTTCTGTTTCACTGCCGGACTCTGTTGGCAAGGTTGTTATTCTGGATCTGCAGGAGCGTTTTAAAAGCCGTTCGGAAGGGTTGGATATAATCCGCTGGAAGTTGAAGAAAAATCTTCCGTTTGATATTTCTGATTGCCATCTCGATTACCAGATTATCAATAAAAAAGAAAACGGTGAATTAGTGCTGCTGGTGACCCTGGTTTCACGTTCAGTTCTTGAACGGTACGAGTCTCTGATCAATGCTGCCGGGTTGTCTCCCGTAAATATAGACCTTAATGCGTTCAACCTGTATCGTGCTTTTGAACGTAACCTTTCACTTCTGGAAGATGGTGGCCTGATCTCTTTTTATGGCAGTACTCTGGGCATCATGTTTTTTTTCGAAGGGATACCTGAATTCACAAGGTTTAAGGAGTTGTCCGGGACTCTTGATAATGCAGGTCGCATTTATACTGAAATCAGCAGTTCTTTACTGGTCTACAGGGAGCGCTTCCCTGAACGGCAGATTAAAAATATGCACTGTATTGCTTCGCCCGGCCTGTCCAGAGACTTCTGCGATATGCTGGAAGAACTGGGTGGAGTTAAGCCGGTACTGCTGGAAGCCAAATCAGCAGTCAAGCCATCCAAGGATGCACCAGCCAACCAGGAAGCTTTGTTTCCATATACGGCAGCTATCGGCGCAGCCTTGAGGAGTTTGTAATGCGCTTTACCATTAACCTTGCCACACGAACCTACATCAACCATCGATTGGTGAATCGTATATTTACCATTACCTCAGTCATACTTGTGCTCGTGCTGGTTTGGAGTGCAAGAGGCATATTTACCGGATTGGGAGAAATAAATCGATTAAAAGCGGATATTTCCAAATATGAAAGTCAGCTAAGTGCCAGACCGGATGGGGTTTCCGAACAGGATTACGCACGTATGCAGGACAATATTCGTTTTTATAATAATATCATCAACAGAAAAACATCGGACTGGATCGGCTTGTTGGATCAATTGGAAAAAGCCACTCCCGATGGTATTGCGTTGACATCATTTGTCCCGGATCCAAAATCCAGAGAGATAAAGATTGAGGGTGAGGCCAGAACTTTTGCCAAAGTACGCTCTTACATTGAAAAGTTGGAAGAGTCCAAGGCATTCCGCAATATCCAACTGCAATCACATCAGGAAGCTGCGGCAACTGATAAAGGAAGAACTGTAAAATTTGCAGTTTCCTTCCAGGCGGTGAATCAATGATGCCGATTCTGCTTGAAATAGTCCGCCAGAAGAAAAATGCCCTGCTTCTGGTTGGCATTCTGCTCTTTTGTAATATTGGTGTTTTTGTCGGTATTAACAACTATCTGACGCCAACGGCTACAAGCCTGCAACTAAAGTGGAGTGAGTTGCGTCGCAAAGTGGCAGATACTGGCCGCTTGGATATAAATGCCCTGTACAAACAGGGTCAGGCAGACCTGACTAATATCGCGGAGCGAGTTCTGGCAAAACGTCATTTTCCGAGAGTGCTGGGTGATATTCTTGATACGGCTGCTTCAAATAATGTCAGCAGCGGAAATATTTCCTACAAACAGGAAGTTGTCAAGGATCAAAAACTGCTGGCCTATATTGTTACCATGAATGTTAATGGCAGTTATGCCGGTGTCAAAAGCTTTTTGGCAGATATGCTGGTGGCTGAAGAGCTGATTGTGATTGATAGTCTGACAATTTCCCAGAGTGATCCGATGACGGAAAATGTGACCATGGGATTGAACATGACGGTCTATATGCGGGAGGGTGCATGAACCGTCAAAAACTGATTCTGGCTATAGTACTTATTTTGCTCGTACTTTCAGTAGGTTGGAGTTACCTGAACTGGCCTCGTCAGAAGTCGGTTGAGGTGCTGAAATATGCACCTGGCCAACCTCCAGTACAAGCAAGCAGGGTTGGTGAAAAGAAATTACCTCAAGATGATGGGCGTGTTCTCAATCTTGCCAGACTTGACCAGGAACAGACCGTCTTTAGTGGTTATCGCCGTAACATCTTCAAGCCTCTGTGGCTTAGTGAGATGGCTGTAATCAGGCAGAAGTCTGCAGCAGTCAAACCGGCACTGCCTCCTCCGCCTCCACTACTGCCCCCGGTTACACCGGTTTTGCCGAGACGGGAGCTGACTAAATTTACATTTATGGGGTTTTTAAAAGTAGGTAACCGGCAAACTGTTTTCCTTGGCAAAGATAAAGATATTCTGCTGGTGAGGGCGGGAGAAACCTTTGGTGGCAGATTCAAGGCTGTGCAGATAACAGACCGGGCATTGACAATCAGGGTTCTGGATAGTGAAGAGGAAATAATTGTCCCGTTGGTTGATAACAGGGCATTGGGTGCAAGATAGTATCAAAACAGTTCCAAAGGAGACGCTAATAATGCGCTACCTGTGTCATTTTACGATAGTAGGCCTGCTTACCGCATCTGCGCTGCTCTCCGGTTGTTCCACAGCCGGCAGGGCATACAACAAGGGTGCTGATCTGGAGGAAGAGCATCGCTACGAAGAGGCTATGTACAGCTATGCTGATGCTTTTGCAAAGGCACCTGATGTGAGCCTTTACCGTATGCGATACGTCAAGGTCCGCGAACTGGCTGCTGATCAAAGATATAAAAAAGGAATGGAACTGTTCAATAGAGGGGATTATGCCTCTGCTCTGGCAGAGTTTCAGGCAGCCAGCACACTGGATCCTTCAAGAAGTCGTTTTGTTCAGCAGGCTGCAATAGCAGCCCGCCTGAAAGATGCCCAGAGCGCCTACAATGAAGGGCTGGACTTTGAGAAGACCAATAAATTCAAAGACGCTGCTCTCTCCTTTGCTAAAGCAATCGAACTGAACCCGGAAAATAAGGATTATCAATCAGCCCAGTCCCGTGTGATTTTACAGCGCAAAAGCAAGCTGCAGGGATATGAACTCAACCTGAAATCCGCCAAACCGATTAATCTGAAATTTCGCGATGCCAAGATCAAGGATGTTTTCAATATCATTACCCAGCTGTCCGGTATCAATTTTGTCTTTGACGAAGGTGTTAAAGACCAGCCGGTAACCATCTACCTGGAAAACGGTACCTTTCAGCAGGCGCTGGATCTTTTGACCAACATGTTCAAGCTTGGTCGTAAAGTTGCCAATGAAAGCACGGTTATCATCTATGTCAAAAGCCCGGAAAAAAGCAAACAGTATGAAGATCTGCAACTGCGCACCTTCCATCTCAACTATATGGATGCCAAAAAAGCGGTCAACCTGATCCGCGGCATGCTGCAGGTCAAGAAAATCTACGTCAACGAAGAGACCAACTCGGTTGTTCTGCGCGATACAAACGAAGTTGTCGACGTAGTTGAAAAAATCCTGGATGCCAACGACGTGCCAGATCCGGAAGTTATTCTTGATGTGGAGGTAATTGAAGTCAATGACTCCAACACCCAGCGTCTGGGACTGCTACTCAACCCCTACAGCGTATCATTGGGGGCTTTCAGTCCATCGAATCAACTCATGTCCACAACCTTGTCAGGGGCAACAAATACTGTGGTCGCCTCCGGCTCAACAGTAGTAAATACCTCTTCAACCTCCATTGATAATCTGGTCCGGGCTTTTACTATGAGAGGCTACGGTGGTTACGTCACAGTACCAAATGCCACCTACAACTTCGGCAAAACACTTTCCAAGGGCGAAGTGCTTTCCAACCCCAAAATCAGGGTCAAGAACAAGGAAAAATCCAAATTCAACGTCGGTACAAGGGTGCCGATCACCACCTCCAACACCACCAACTCAACCGTAAGCGTCAACGTCCAGTATATCGATATCGGTGTCAAGATGAGCGCCGAGCCGAATATTCAACTTAACAACGAAATTGTCATCAAGCTCAGCCTGGAGGTCAGCCAGCAGATCGGCGGAGCCAGGGATGTGGGGGCCGGTACCAGTGTGGTCACCATCGGTACTCGCAACCTGGATACGGTCCTTAGCCTGAAGGATGGCGAGACCAGCATCATTGGCGGGCTGATTTCACGCAGCAATGGTAATGAAAAGAACAAGCTGGTCCTGCTCAGTGACATCCCTCTGATCGGTGACCTGTTTACTGATACCAATACCAACAACAGCAAAAACGAACTGCTGCTTGCTATTACACCGCGTCTGGTGCGTGGTGTAACAGTGCCTCAAAGCAGCCTGATGTCCTTCTCGTCCGGCAAGGAGGATGATCCTTCCCTGGTCAAGTCGCTGGCTTCATTCAATCAGGAACCTGTTTACGATATAACGCCGCCGACAGGCATGCAAACTCCGGGAATGCCGGGTCCCAAAACTGGTGCCTTGCCTACTGGCATTATGCCGCCACCTGCGCCACAATTTAATATGCCACCGCCAACAATGGCGCCAAAGTCAGTTTTGCCGACTCAAGGCCCGGGTTCACTGTCTCCCGGTTTTGTTATGCCACCAACACCTTTTAATGCTCCAGCTCCTGCTAAGGCGATACCAGCACCGGTGGTCCCTCCGCAGCTTTCCGGGTCACCTTCCTCCGTAATTATTCCGCCTGTAGTTCCGGCGCCGGCACCTGATATTATAAAACAATCCGATTTACCCGTAAGTTCAGAACCTTTGGCAGCAGAGGCTCAAATGCTGCCAGGCATGTTGCAGATCACGGCACCCTCCACTGTATCAAACGGCCAGCAGTTCGGCGTTGAAATAGCGGTAAATAATGTCAACAATATAGCCGGAGGAAACTTTCTGCTGAATTTCGATCCGATCTATGTGCAGTTCGTATCGGCTTTGGAAGGGGGCTTTTTTACTAAAGCCGGAAAAACTGCAGCCTTTTCTAGCAAGGTAGACCCCAAAAGTGGCACGGTTGCAATCAGTCTTGCCAAATCAACGGGAGACGGCGGTGTTTCTGGCAGCGGGAATATTGCTACTGTCTTGTTCAGGGCAGTCAACAAGGGGTCGGTTGGCTTCAGTTTTACCAACCTTGCCTTTAGCGCAGCAGACGGTAAACCGGCAACGATTCTGCCGTTTAGTACACTGGTGGAGATCAAATAGCGGCATGGCGAATATCCTGAATCAACGCTGCGGACTGAGCCTGATCGAGCTGGTCATCACAATCACCATCCTGGCTATTCTGGCTGCTGTTGTTATGCCTTTGACCCAGATGACCGCACAGCGATCGAGGGAGCTGGAGTTGCGCAGGAATCTGAGGACGATCCGTACTGCTGTTGATGACTTTAAAAAGCGCTATGACAAAGCAGTAACAGAAAAGAAAATTCCAAGTGTAATGAACAAAACCGGATATCCGGAATCATTGAAAACACTTGTGGAAGGTTTTGATTTTGGCGACGCCAATGGTATTAAAATAAAGTTTTTGCGAAGAATACCGTCAGACCCGTTTAATCCGCCTAAAGGGAATGAAGAACCCAAGTGGGGACTGCGTTCCTATTCAGACAAGCCTGATTCAGGCAACTGGGGCGGCGAAGATGTTTATGACGTTTATTCAATGAGTGAAGGGACCGCAATTGATGGTACAAAGCTTAAAGATTGGTAACAAGGCTGGGACTGGGGACTTGGACCCAAATGGGCCTAAAGGACTGGGGACCGGGAAAACCGGAGTCGCTGGTCGTAGCGGGTTTACTTTGATCGAGTTGTTGATCGTGGTCTCGATTATCGGCATCCTGGCCGCCATTGCCGTGCCCAACTACCAGTGGAGTGTTATCAAGGCCAGGGAAGCGGTCTTGCTGGAGGATCTATATAATTTCAGAAATGTAATTGATCAATATAAGGCTGATAACGGCAAATATCCGGATGCATTATCAGACTTGACCGCCAAGAAATATTTGCGAGATATTCCCAAAGACCCGTTTACAACCAGTAATACTACCTGGGTAACTGTTGCGCCTCCCGCAGAGACTTCCAATGCTGGTGGCGAGCCGGGAGCAGGAGCCATAGTCGGCGTGCCAACAGGCAATGTTTATGATGTCCGTAGCGGATCAAAGCTGATCGGTACCAACGGTGTACCTTATAACGAGTGGTAGAAGTAATGCTTACTGGTTACAGAGCTAGCGGCAGGTTGATATTGAATACGGCGCCATGATCAGAATTTGATACTGATATAGATCCGTTATGGTTTTGCAGGATACGTTTGATGATGGAGAGGCCAAGACCGGTACCATGGCGCTTTGTTGTGAAAAACGGATTGAAGATCATGTGCTGAATTTCAGCCGGAACTCCGCCTCCGGTATCGGCAATGCTTATTGTAATGTAGTCGGCATCAGGGTATATTTTCTGAACCTTGATTTCAATTGACCCACCTTCCGGCATTGCGTCGGCGGCATTTAAAAGCAGATTCAGAAAGACCTGCCGTAGTTGCTGGGCATCTCCAGGCACGGTCCAGGGCCCCTCCCCCAAAAATGGTTTCACCAGAATATTGCGATCTTCCATGGTTGCAGCGCAGCCTTCAAGTCCATCCTTTATAATTCCAATAAGATCACACTGGTTGTAACAGATTGTCGGCTTTCGGGAAAAAACCAGAATGTCGGTCAGCATTTTTTCCAGATGTGCGGTTTCCCGCTCTATCGTTTCAGCATATCTCAGTTCGCGTGAATCTTCCGGTAGTGCTTTAACCAGTCGCCCGGCAAATCCGCCGATTGTTATCAGGGGATTTTTAAGTTCATGAACCAGGTTTGTCGCCATCTCACCGATAGCGGCCATGCGCTCACCATGGATAAGCTGTTCGCGCACTGTGCGGAGGCTGGAATTTGCTTCCTGTACTTGGTTGTAAAGCATGGAGTTTTCCATTGCCATACCAGCCTGGTGTGCAAAAAGCTGTAGGAAGGCGGTGTTGTCGTCTGTAAAGGGTTTGCTGGAGCAGGGGTTGTCAACGATAATTATACCGATAAGTTTTTCTTTTGATATCAGAGGTACAGCAGCAAAAATGGTAGCTCCCAAGCGGCTGATCGGCTCGCAGACGTACTGATTGCAGTTGTGTGGTTCTCCGGTAAAATAGAACTTCTTTTCTGAGACCGCCTGTTTGATGAAAATACAGTCGTCATCCATATCAATACGAGTAGCTCTGACACGTTTGCAAAAATCAGTTTTCAGTTGGTTGGCGATAATCTCATCGCTAATGTCCCAACGGCCGGAGAGGGCGGATGACTGTTCGCAAATCAGTTGCAGTGATTCTGACGAATCCTTGCTTACGCCAAGCATACCCTGTAGAGCGCCAGTTCTCTCGTTGAAAAGAAACAGCATTGCACGTTCGAAAAAAGGAGTTTTACCTGAGGTTAAAGCAGTGAGAATAAGGTGGGTTAATTTGTTAAGTCGAATGGTAGATAACAGGGTATTGCTGAACTGATAAAGCAGGCTCAGTTCAGTAAAGTTGATATTGCCTGCTTGAGAATCGCTAGTGCATCGTTGGGTCATGCGAGCACCTACTGTCTTTTCTCTTTTTGCTCCTCATCCATTTTGCAGTTTATGCAAAGGGTTGTTACTGGTCTTGCTTTAAGCCTTGCTTCGCTGATGTCTTCACCACACTCATCGCAGATACCGAAATCACCTTTCTCAATTCTCTCCAGGGCATCTTTGATTTTATTGATCAGTCGTCGTTCCCTGTCGCGTATACGCAGTTCAAAGCTTCGATCAGACTCTTGGGTTGCTCGATCCGTAGGGTCGGGGAAATTGGAAGATTCAACATTCATCTCGGTGACGGTCTTGCCAGCCTCACTCAAAAGGGCCTTCATTTCGTCATTAAGCACATTTCTGAAATATTTGAGTTTTTCAGCGTCCATAGACAGCTCCTGTATGTGTTTTAAACATTACGATATTAAAGTTTAAGTCCGTTCAAGTCCAGTAAAAAATTGAATTATCTCATGAGCAGTTGCATTGCTTCTTCAACTGATGCAACACCTTCCAATTTGATTTTTCCTTTTTTAAGTCGTTTCAGGTTTCCAGCAGGAATAATGCAGGACTTGAATCCGAGTTTTTCAGCCTCGGCAATACGCTGCTCCGGCTGGGTGATGGCCCTGACTTCACCAGCCAGTCCCACTTCTCCCAGAACCAGCGTCTGGGGATCAATGACCTTGTCCAGATGGCTGGAGGCAACCGACATGATCATGGCCAGGTCAGCGGCTGGTTCATTGAGGCGCACACCGCCTGCAGCATTGAGGAATATATCCTGACCGGAAAGATGCAGGCCGACCTTCTTTTCCAGGACAGCCACCAGCAGTGCCAGCCGGTTATGATCTACACCGATGGTTGTGCGACGCGGCACGCCGAAAGAGGTTGAGGTAACCAGTGCCTGCAGTTCAACCAACAGAGGGCGGCTGCCCTCCAGCGTTGCAGTAACAACTGAGCCTGATACACCCATGGGGCGTTCAGAGAGAAACAGTTCGGACGGGTTGTTTACACACAATAAACCCTCCTGCTTCATTTCAAAGACACCGATTTCATTGGTGGAACCAAAGCGGTTTTTTACGGCTCTTAATATGCGAAAGGGGTGGCTGCCGTCTCCTTCAAAGTACAAAACCGTATCAACCATATGTTCCAGAACGCGGGGGCCGGCGATAGCGCCGTCCTTGGTCACATGGCCGACAATAAAAATCGGGATGTCACTCCCCTTTGCCAGCATCATCAGCTTTCCGGCGGACTCTCTGACCTGGCTGACGCTGCCCGGTGCCGATTCCAGCGCGGATGTCCAGACCGTCTGAATTGAATCAACTACCATGGCCTTTGGCTTCAAGGATGAAGCATGGTTCAGGATGGCCTCCAGTGAATTCTCTGCCAGAATCAACAGGTTTTTATGGGATACACCAAGGCGCTCACCACGCAGCCTGGTTTGAGATGCGGATTCTTCACCTGAAACATAAAGAACCTGTCCGGCATTGGCTGCCAGATTGTGCATGGCCTGTAGCAACAAAGTCGATTTTCCTATCCCGGGGTCCCCGCCGATCAGCACCATTGATCCGGGAACGATTCCACCTCCCAGCACGCGATCCAATTCTCCAATGTCGGTTGCAAAACGGGTTTCAGATTGGGCCGGCACATCGCAGATCGGTATCGGCCGGGGGCGGTCCGTGCTCATGGTGCCGGAAGAATGTTTAGCCAGGACTTCTTCTGCCATGCTGTTCCAGGAGCTGCAATCAGGACATTTTCCCAGCCATTTTGGTGATTGGGTGCCACACTTCTGGCAGGTAAAGATGGTTTTTTGTTTCATATGATTACCTCATAACTTCAGGGCGGATTGTAGAAGTTGTGCAAGCCGGTGTCAACAGCTCAACAGCCAATAAAAGCGGTTAGTAGAGGATAATTTTTGTCTTGTGTCGTTTGAAATGCTCTGGCATACTGTAAAGTGGTATGACCAAAGAAGAAACTGCATCGACGCAGTTTCTTTCAAATAGTTAAATTTACAATAAAAGGAGAGCTAAATAATGCTTGGAGCTGTAGAAATAAAACCAGGAATATACTGGATTGGATCTGAAGATCCAGGGCTTAGAGTTTTTGATGATCTTTTTCCTACTGAGCATGGTACGACCTATAATTCCTACCTGATTAAGGGAACCGACAAGATTGCTATTATTGATACTGTCAAAGAGAAGCGATCTGACGAGTTCATGGATAAGGTCAAGTCGCTGGTTGATCCTGCGGAAATTGATTATATAATTGTCAATCACACTGAGTGTGATCATAGCGGATCGCTTGCATACCTGTTGAAGCATTGCCCCAATGCGGTTGTAGTTTCTACTACTGCCGCAAAAAACTTTCTTGGCAACCTGATGCACACAACATTTAATTCACAGATCGCCAAGGATGGCGACAAAATCGATCTTGGCGGTCGTACATTGCGCTTTATCATGGCCCCTTTCCTGCATTGGCCGGATACCATGTTTACACGTCTTGAAGAGGATAACATCCTGTTTACCTGTGATGCATTCGGTGCTCATTATTGCAGTGTAGGAAAAATATTCAATGATGAGGTGGAGGATTTTACTTCGGCCCGCCAGTTCTATTTTGACTGTATTTTCCGCCCATTTAAGGACAAGGTCCTTTCGGCTGTTGAAAAGATCCGTCACGATGTGATCGACATGCTTTGTCCAAGCCATGGACCGATCATCAGGCAGGATCCATGGAAGGTTGTCCAGCAGTTTGAAAAATGGAGCAAGCCGACCTCTTCGACCAAGAAGGTTTTTATCCTGTATATATCTCCCCATGGCAATACGGAGAAAATGGCAAAGGCTGTTGCAAAAGGTGCCGATGTTGATGGAGTAGAAGTAATCAGCTACCACATCAGCAATCTCTCCTTGGGCGAAGTGCAGAATATCATGGAAGAAGCAGATGCGCTGATTTTCGGTATTCCGACAATCGTTAGAGATATTCCCAAGCCCATGTGGGATGTACTGGCAATGCTCAGTACAGTTACCCTGAAAACCAACCTGGCCGGTCTTTTCGGTAGCTTCGGCTGGAGTGGAGAAGCGTGCAAAATGGCTGAAGAGCGGTTGAAGAGCATGAACTTCAAGCTGCCGGTCCCCGCAGTTCGCGCCCAGTTTACTCCGCTTGCAGAGACGCTGGAACATTGCGAAGAGATGGGAAGATTGATAGCTGAAGAGGTTCGCAATAAGGGATAGTATGGTTACAATTGTGAAATTACAAAAACCAGCCGATTCAAAAAGTAAATGATAAAAATCCCCTGTGTGCAAATGCGCGCAGGGGATTTTTTATCTCAATTAATTATTGACCTAAGTTAAATTCTGGAGAGCGGGGGTAATATGAAACAGAATTTTAAAATAATGCTAATATCAGCTTTTTTAATGATTTGCAGTGTGTCTGCATCTCTTGCAGCTACTGTCACGATTATTCCAACCGGCGGTAATTCCTTTTTGGTTCAGGGTGGTGATATGAACGGGGTGGCTGGTATTGACCTGAGCATTTCCTATGATGCTGCGTCTCTGGCCTCTCCTTCGGTCAACCAGGGATCGCTTGTCAGCGGCGCAATGTTTCTGGCAAACGCCAATAGCCCGGGAAATATCAAGATTGCTGTCGTTAGTACAAAGGTCTTTTCAGGTAATGGCCCCATCGCAACAATAACTTTTGGTTCACAAACAGGAAATGGCAGTATCAGCAGCGTTACCGCCAAAATGATTAATATCAACGGTGGGAATATGGCTGTTCAGGCTTCTGTTGTGCCAGCAGGAACTACACCGCCGCTTGAACCAGAGCCGACAACTGCAGCCGGTACCGGCACTGTAACAACACCAACAGTGTCAACTGTAACCGGCACCGGTTCAGCAACAACATCGTCAGCTTCAACTGTAACCCAGGGTGTTTCTTCGTCACTTGGTACGATAAGCTTGCCGCAAGATACTCAGCCGTCTGCTGTTTCTACTGTGAAGGAAAGCACAACAGTTGTTCAGCCGCAAACTCCGGCAGTTTCTACTCAGCCGGTAAAAGTACCGGATTCAGCTCCTGTGGCTGTTGAGCCGGAAATTGCTGTCACAGCGCCCGTACAAACAAACTTTATCGGTATTGCAGAGCGTTTTAGAGTGTATCAGGGGCCTCGAACACCGGTAGCCATGACAGCGCTATTTCAAAAGCAGATAACAGACTCAGTACGCCAGGAGCCCACTATTGTGGTCAGCGACGGTAAGTCACACTTTAAACTTTTTCTTGCATTGACTTCAGGCAGCACGAGTGCCCCTAATTTCGCCCTGACCGGTGCAAAACTGGTTTCGCTCAAAAGTGCTGGCGGACCAGGCAGGTGGCTTGTAGAGGCAACACCTGAAAAGAATGCCCAGAAGGTTTCAGTTACTATTGTTACAGGCGGCTCTTTTGTTGAATATCCTGTCACGTCTGTTCCGCCTATTACCGTGATTTCAGGTAAAGAAGCTGATTTTACGGACTTTTTGAAGGATAGTGGTGCAAAGATGCCCAAGTTTGATTTTAATGGTGATGGCAAGCACGATTACCTGGATGATTACATCTATACAGGTCATTACCTGATTTTGAAGGGTGCCGGACGCAAGTAAGAGTCTGCACCGAGTCTCTTTAAGTTTGAAATATCCGCCCGTTTCCCGGGCGGATATTTTTATTTAGGGTAAAAGTTTACAATTATTCCTTCTGTTAGAAGGTAAAATTAATGTATACTTCCTGGCTGCAGATGTCTTTCATCTTATGGTTTTACAAGGATTAACTGCGTGATAAAAATCATAAAATATCTGGTTTTGGGTCTGTTTGTATATCTTTTGTATATCGGTGTCACTCTGGCGCTGTTGCCTCCCATATCGGACCTTGCCAACCGGAAGTACAATACAACCATTCAGGTAAAAGACTGGCAAGGCAATTACCACCCGCTGCTAGTCGGTCCTAAAAATCCCAGATGGACAAACTCGAACGGAATTGCGCCGGAAATGAAATGGGCGGTTATTCTTGCCGAAGACAGCAATTTCTACAAGCATGAAGGCTTTGATGTTAAGGCCATCAAAAAGGCGATCAAGTATGATCTGGAAAAGAAGAGCTTTGCGCGCGGCGCTTCAACAATAACCCAGCAGACAGCTAAAAACCTGTATCTCTCCCGCGAAAAAACCATTACCCGCAAACTCAAGGAAATCTACCTGGCCTGGCGAATGGAACAGGAGTTGACCAAAGGGCGTATTATTGAACTCTATCTGAATGTGGTTGAGCTCGGTCCTATGGTCCATGGCATCGGGCACGGTGCGCGATACTACTTCGGTAAGTCGGCTGCAGAGCTTACTCCACGTGAGTGCGCATTTTTGGCGGCCATGCTTCCAGGTCCCCGGGTGGCCTATAATCCCTATAAGAACCTCAATAAGGTTGTTAAACGGTCGGACCTGATTCTTAAGCTGATGCGCCAACATGCTGTTGTATCGGAAGAGGAGTACCAGGCGGCAATGGCCTCCCAACCGAATATTGCCGGTATGCAGCGCAAAATAGATATGATAACAAGTGCGGCACCGGTATTTTCTACAGTCTCTTCAGCTTCTGCGGCAGTCAAGAACAGTGAAAATACAGATAAGCCGGCAGATCCAACAAAAATCCAGCCAGTCGAGCCCACAACTGTTAGTTCGACCCCTAAACCGGTATTAGCCGGTGAAACAACTGAAAAGAAACAGTAATTAGCAGAAGACAATTTGAAAAGAGGAAATGATTTGCATCCAGAAAACAAAACCGATTTGAAAAATTTTACCTTGCCGGCCCTTGAACAATTTCTCCAGGGGCAGGGCAAGGAGCGTTTTCGCGCGACCCAGATCTTCAAGTGGATTTATCAGCAGGATGCCAGGAGCTTTGAGGAGATGACGAATATCTCAAAAGATCTGCGCAAAGAGCTGGAGGCAACGGCCACAATCAGTAATCTGGAGATTGAAGCGGTGGAGAGTGGCAGTGACGGCACTCGTAAGTATCTGTTCACCCTTACAGATGGTAATGCGGTTGAGGCGGTGCTGATACCGATTGAAGGACGCAATACCCTCTGCATCTCCTCTCAGGTAGGTTGCGCCATGGGGTGTGAATTCTGTCTGACCGGCACATTTAAACTGACCCGTAACCTGACTACTTCAGAAATTATCAACCAGATCATGGCTGTCAAGCGCGACCTGGCTGTAAATCCGGTTTTAGCTGATGCACAGGTGACTGCTGTCCCGTTTTTTGTTGAAAATGATGAAGAAGGTGACGACAATAACCCGGATTCACCTGTGCTGATCCGTAATATCGTCATGATGGGCATGGGGGAGCCGCTGCACAATCTGGACAATGTTATTCCGGCCATTAAGATCATGATTGACGGTAACGGGCTGCAGCTTTCAAATCGACGTGTTACGATTTCAACCTGTGGTTTGGTGCCGGAGATGAAGCGGCTCGGCCAGGAGATTCCGAACGTCAATCTGGCGGTCTCTCTTAATGCGACTACCGATGAACTGCGCGATAAAATTATGCCGGTCAATCGCCGCTATCCATTAAAAGAACTTATGAAGGCGTGCGGAGAGTTCCCTCTGCCGGGGCGCCGAAAGATTACATTCGAGTATGTAATGCTGGGCGGTATCAATGATACCCTGGAGGATGCCAAACGGATGCTTCGATTGATCAGTGATATACCCAACAAGGTCAACCTGATCCCGTTCAATGAACATGAAGGGTGCGGCTTCAAGGCACCTAAGCAGGCTGCAATAGATGCTTTTCACAAATACTTGATTGATCGGCACGTGACGGTGATTACCCGTGACAGCCGTGGTGGTGATATTTCAGCGGCCTGTGGGCAGCTTAAGGGGCGTTTGGAAAAGCAGGGGCAGATTTAGATTTTGGATTTGCTGATGAATAAAAAAAGACCTTCGAAGTTTTTCTTCGGAGGTCTTTTCATTTCTACTATTTCAGTAACAGCGTCAGATTAGTACTTGTTCTGTCCTGACTGTGATTCTGCACGACGGGTACGGTATTCCACAACCGGCTGGTTAGAGCCGGGTCTTGCTGCCGGGCGGCCTGTACGTGCCGGTGCCGGTTTTGAAGAGTTTGTGCGTGGTTTGCCATGTGCCGGTGCAGCGTTGGATCTGGACCCTGCACCACCAAAACGGCTGTTGCCGTGACCGGATGGGCGTTTTGCACCGTTACCACGCGCTACACGGCGCAGTATGGAAAGGGGTGCCAATCCATCAATATTCAGTTCTGGAAGTTTCTTGCCGATGAAGCGCTCGATTTTTTCCAGGTAGCTGAGTTCAGAAGACGAAACAAATGAAATTGCAATGCCTGATGCGCCAGCACGACCGGTACGACCGATACGGTGGACATAGTCTTCGGCGAAACGCGGCAGGTCAAAGTTGATAACATGGCTGATACCGTTTACATCAAGGCCGCGAGCAGCAACATCTGTTGCTACAAGCAGGCGGATTTTGCCGCGACGCATGCCGTCAATAGTTTTGTTGCGAGCCATCTGGCTCATATCGCCATGTAGCGAAGAGGCCGGGTGGCCGTTGCGGCTGAGTTCGCGTGCCAGTTCGTCTGCATCTCTTTTGGTGGCAGAGAAGATGATAGCCCGTACGAGGCCTTCGTCATTTACCAGATGGCGCAGAAGTTCTTTCTTATGGTTCAGGTTGTCGGCAACGTGCAGTCTCTGCTCAATAAGATCGTGAGAAGATGTTCTTACAGCCAGTTCGACTTTCTGTGGATTGCGCAGCATTTTTTCGGCCAATTTGGAAACCGTATTATCCATTGTTGCCGTAAACATGAGGGTCTGGCGATCAGAAGGAGAAGCAGAAACTATTTTTTCCATATCTTCGCTGAAACCCATGTCAAGCATGCGGTCAGCTTCATCCAGAATGAGCATTTCCAGGCGATCAAGCCTTACGCTGCCACGGTTGAGGTGGTCCAGGAAGCGGCCTGGGGTAGCTACGATGATATCGACAGGTGCAGAAAGAAGACGCAATTGCTCGCGATATGGCATGCCTCCCAGGATTGAACCGCAGCGGATTTTCGTGCCACGGCTATAGATGCGTGCGGCATCCATAACTTGAGCAGCAAGTTCTCTGGTAGGTGTCAGCACAAGAATACGTGGCCCTTTACCGGGAAGTGTTGGTGCGGCAGTCAGGCGTTCAAGAGCAGGGAGTACGAAGGCGGCGGTTTTGCCGGTTCCGGTCTGGGCGGTTGCGATCAGGTCGTTACCTGCCATTACCAGAGGAATTGCTATTTCCTGAATAGGTGTAGGTGTTGTGTAGCCACAGGCGGTGATCGCCTTGAGAATGTTAGTGTTGAGGTTCAGTTCTTCAAATGTCATCAGTTTTATTGTCCTTTGAATCAGGCGGTGTGTCGGTTTAAAGCACACGCGAGCCGCGGGATCAAACAGTATGATCCACTGACTTAGACGGCAGTTCCGTGTGTGCAGGCTGTACAAAATACCTTGTAGCTAAATTTAATAGCGATCCGGGTTGACTGGAAGTGAATACGCACAGGCCTGTACATGTTATCACTTGGTCAGCGGCAACTCGGGGTACTTATTAAATTTGGCGCTGTGTAAAAAATCTTACACGGTATAAATCTTCGCCTTCCAACGTACTGCCAAGTTCAATAAAAGGGATTGAATCAGGGATCGGTAAGCGATGATCAAAAAGAAAACGACGGACACCATGCCGTCGTTTGTGTGA
Organism: uncultured Geobacteraceae bacterium; assembly: GCA_964509295.1. GTDB lineage: Bacteria > Desulfobacterota > Desulfuromonadia > Geobacterales > Pseudopelobacteraceae > JBGSQR01. The sequence goes on from CAZDWS010000001.1 coordinate 378,280, forward strand.
CAGTCTCCAGTAAATATAGAGGTGGTTGTTTAATAAAGCAAGACAATTCTGCTACATGCTCAATAAAACAACTATTTAGTACTTTGGATCCGCTTCTTGCAGGAAAATATTTATTGAACTTTGTAGCTGAAAGCCGTAAAGTTCAATGCTTGTTAAAACGTTCGGTAAGCGATTATTAGCGCCTTAGCGCACATATAAAGAGGAATTATGGCTACTACAATCGGAGTTATGGGCGGCAGCGGGCTTTATGAAATGGAAGGCCTTGAGAATATTGAGCATATTTGTATTGATACACCCTTTGGGAAGCCATCTGACGACTATGTTGTTGGTATCCTCAACAGTGTGAGGATGGTTTTTCTGCCTCGCCATGGACGTGGTCACCGGTTCACACCATCTGAAGTTAACTATCGCGCCAACATCTACGGTATGAAGGAGTTGGGGGTTGAGCAGATCATTTCTGTTTCCGCTGTCGGCAGTCTGAAAGAGGAGATTGTGCCTGGGCACATGGTCATTCCGGATCAATTCATAGATCGGACCAAGGGGATTCGCAAGGATACTTTTTTTGGAGATGGAATTGTAGCGCATGCGGGCTTTGCCGATCCGGTATGTTCGAACCTCTCGGATAAACTTTTTGCTGCTTCGCTTAGAGCCGGTGCCACTGTGCACAAGGGTGGTACCTATGTGTGTATGGAGGGGCCCGCTTTTTCTACTAGGGCTGAATCGTTCATGTATCGCGACCTGGGTGCATCCATCATAGGGATGACAAATCTGACTGAGGCCAAATTGGCTCGTGAGGCAGAGATCTGCTACGGAATTATTGCCCTGTCTACCGATTATGACTGCTGGCACGAGCATCATGAGGATGTCACCGTAGAGGCGGTCGTGGCTATCATAAAGCAGAATGTTGAGATGGCCAAAAATATCATTCGTCATGCAGTGTCCGATATTTCCGGTGATCGCAGCTGCACATGCGCAACAGCCATGCAGTATGCGATTATCAGCGACAAGTCGGTAATGCCGCACCAAACAAAAGAGAAACTTGATATCATTATCGGGAAGTATTTATAAGGAGTTAGACCATGGGTATTGTAGTTGTAGGGACTGTTGCATTTGACACGGTTGAGACCCCATTTGGCAGGGGTGAAAACGTTCTGGGTGGTTCAGCAACATATTTTTCAACTTCGGCCAGTTTTTTTACTGATGTTTCACTGGTAGCTGTAGTCGGCGAAGATTTTCCGGAAGAACATGTTCAATTCCTTCAGTCGCGCGACATTAATACGGATGGGCTTCAGCGTATACCGGGTAAAACTTTTCACTGGACCGGACGTTACGGCTATGACCTGAACGAAGCGCAGACGCTGGATACGCAGCTCAATGTTTTGATGGACTTTAAACCGAATCTACCCGAATCCTACCGTAATGCCGAGATACTCTTCCTGGCCAATATTGACCCGGATCTGCAGATGGAGGTTCTGGAGCAGGTGCGAAACCCCAGGCTGATCGCCTGTGATACTATGAATTTCTGGATCTCCTCCAAACCGGAATCCCTTAAAAAAGTCCTGCAGAAGGTTGATATTGTAATTATCAATGAAGGCGAGGCGCGCCAGTTTACCGGTGAGGCCAATCTGGTTAAGGCGGCCCGTCAGATTATTTCGCTGGGCTGCAAGCGGCTGGTTATCAAGCGTGGTGAGTACGGCGTGCTGATGTTTACTGCCGACACGGTCTTTGCCGCCCCGGCCTATCCACTTGAAGAGGTTTTCGACCCGACAGGTGCCGGTGATACCTTTGCAGGTGGTTTTATGGGTTATCTGGCCAACAGCGGAGACCTGAGTGAAGAAGGCATTCGTCAGGCGATTGTATTCGGCAGCGTCATGGCCTCTTTCAATGTGGAGGACTTTAGTCTTGACCGTATGAAGCGCCTTGAATATCGCGAAATTGAAGCACGTTACAAAAGTATCAAGGCCTTGACCTCTTTCAGGGATATTGCCGGGCTGTAGGGATGTTGCGATTGATTGACAACGCTGTTTGGATTTGTTAGCGTTCCCGGAATAATAGTAAAAAAATTAGCGGTCTGGAGCATTATGGAAATACGACGGTTTCATGCAATACTCCTTTTGCTGCTGTTACTTGTTTCCGCAGGTTGTGCCGGTCGCCGTGATCCCGGCGTTCAGGAGACTAACAAGAATCCTGCTGCATATCACTACCAGATGGGTCTGTCGTACCTGGGGGAGCGCAACTATACCAGTGCTCTGTTCGAGTTGACTGAGGCGGAGAAGTATGACCCGGAGAACCCGGAGCTGCTGTATAATCTCGGCATGGCTTATGTGGGGAAAAAGCGTCCCGATCTGGCAGAGCAGAAGCTGCTGGCTGCCATAACGCTCAAGCCCAGTTATTCCAAGGCGCGCAATGATCTGGGAGTGGCATATATTCAATTGAAGCGCTGGGATAAAGCCATTGAGCAGTTTAAAATTGTCAAAGACGACCTGTTCTATGATAATTCGGAGAATGCGACCATAAACCTTGGCCTTTCTTACCTGGGCAAAGGTGAATATCAGAAAGCGATGGACGAGCTGAGAACGGTTGCGGAGATTAATCCGCGCAACCCGATTGTTCGACTATCCATCGGCAGGGTATGGTTTGCAATGGAAAAGACCGAACTCGCCATTGGGGAATATCAGAAAGCCATACAGATTTACAAGGATTACGGAGCGGCCTACTATTATCTTGGCCTGGCCCAGCTGAAACTTAACAATAAAGATGAAGCCAGAAAAGCCTTCAAAGAAGTGCTGCGAATCTTCCCGGAGTCAGATCTGGGACATTTGTCAGTTGGCTATCTGGAACAGCTTAAATAAGCGAGGCCTTTTTGTCCGAAAACTTGACAGAAAATCAGGATTATTCCACCAGTTCACCCGGAGCAATACTCAAAAGATGTCGGGAATTTCATCGAATCTCAATCGATGAGGCTGCCGATGCAACCAAAATAGGTGAAAACTACCTGACCGCCCTTGAAAACGACAGTATCAGAGACTTTGCAAATATCGCCTATCTTAAAGGTTTTCTGCGGATTTACTCAAACTACCTAAGTCTGAATGCCGATGATATGGTAAGGCTTTTTGAAAGGCTTTACGAGCCATCCGGCGGTCATAAAATCAGCTCTAACAGCCTGGATTCCGATAAAACAGCAAAGCGGCGCAACTGGTTCTCCTGGCAAAAACTGGCTATGCCCGCAGTGCTGTTGTTATTGTTGGTAATTACCTCTGTCATTCTCAATCGCACGTCAGCACCCGTTGCGCCACCTCAAAAAGAAGTTCAGATGCCTGCTCAGGCTGCTGTTGTTCAGCCGATTGTCTCCAGTGCCAGTAAACCGATCAACAAAGACATAGTCAAAGAATCCCCTGCAGTGCAAGCCCCAGTTAAAAAAGAAGAAGTACCCGTAGAACACAAGGAAGTTACAAAGGCAATTGCTGATCCGCCCAAGTCTTTTTTTGTGCGAATGAAGGTTCTTCATAACAGCAAGTTGGCTGTGACTATTGACGGTGCGGCAACTCAGAGTTATGATTTAAGCAGTGGTGACATAATTGAATGGAAAGCCTCCAACAGCATCGCTTTGGAGTTATCCAATGCGGGAGCGGTTGAGGCGGAGTTGAATGGCAAGTCTCTGAAATCATTCGGTCCTACTGGTAAGTCAGCCTATGTGGTTATCGGGGCTGATGGTATAAAGCATTAATAAATCAAGATAAACAGTAAGGAGAGTGTTTATGCAGGTAGCAAATCGATGCAAAAAATGCGGCAGAGTTATGAACAGCCAGCGTGTTGATAACTATCGAGTCAAATTGACCTGTCCTTGCGGTTTTACTGATTTTCGCACAATTTCGGACAGGGCAAAAACCGTGAACCCGTATTATCAAAAAGTTAATTTTATCCCTGAAGTAGAAAACGACGAGGGTAAAATGGTGCTTTCCATGCAAAGATCCAACCGTGAGCACCTGGAGATAATTTCTCTGGAGGAAATCTGTATGCTGGTTTCCTCTGATTTTGATTTTAATGATGTGTTGATGACGGTGGTCGCCAAGTTGTCAGTACAGCTCAATGCCAGTGTTGGTAACATCTATCTGATGGAAGATGGAGAACTTGTGCTTCGGGCAACCTATGGTTATGAAGTTGAAAAAATAGGTAAAATACGTCTTAAAATCGGAGAGGGCATTACCGGTACAGTGGCCAAGGAAATGCTGCCGCTGAACCTTAGCCATGCTTCACAGGATCCACGCTATAAAGTGTTCAGCGAGCTGAACGAAGAAAAGTACTACTCCATGCTTTCGTTTCCTATTACCGACAAGAAAGATATTTACGGAGTAATTAATTTACAGAAAACTACCATGCGCAGCTTTCCTGAGGATGAAATCTATTTTGTTTCCATAATTGCCAATCTGATATTGTCAGCCATTAAAATTCGCCGCCAGATGGTGTCGCCTAAGGGCATCAAAAAGAATTCAGCCGCATCTTGACAGTATGATGCTCCGTGCTAGACTTGACACGAGTCTGATTTTAGGGAGCCTGTTTTGCCTAATAATAAAAAACGCATACTTTTAGTGGATGATGAAGAAAATGCCCGTACTGCACTCGCCAAAATTCTTTCCCGTGAAGAGTATGAGGTGATTTCTGCAGGTAACGGATTTGAAGCGCTGGAACTTCTAAATAATACCCAGGTTGACCTGATTATTACCGATATTAATATGCCGGAGATGAACGGCATGTCATTTTTAAGGGAAATCAACCAGCTTTATCCTGGTAGTAACGTTATAATGGTAACAGCTTATGGTGAGGTCGAGTCTTATATAGAAGCTATGAATCTGGGGGCTTTCGAGTATATTAACAAGCCGGTCAGAATCAATGAACTCAAAAAGATTATCAGCAAAGTCTTCAGGGATATTTAGTTCAGATCGGCTTTTCTTTGTGTAAAAAATCTATTAGTGAGGGTGCCTGTCATGAAACAATTCGAAAAGATCCTGGTTGCGGTGGATTTTTCAGACAACTCCAGCTACGCTTTTGATTATGCGCTGTCATTGGCCAAACAATTTAATTCAGAGTTGCTGCTGCTGCACGTTATAAATGAACCGGTGGATTTGCGCGGCTTCTATGTGCCGCACATTTCCTTTGAACAGCTTGAAAAAGAGATCGCGGCCGGAGCGGCCATAATGATGGAACAGTTCTGCCAGGAAAAGATGCAGGGTTATTCCAACTATAAAACAGCCATTGTGACCGGCACTCCATTTGATGAGATTATCCGTAAAGCAAGTGAATTTGAAGCTTCGCTGGTTGTGATCGGTACCCATGGCCGCACTGGACTCGATCACATCATTTTCGGCAGTACGGCGGAACGTGTAGTGCGTGGTGCTGCCTGTCCGGTGCTAACAATTCGTCTGCCGGACGACAATAGCTGAAACCGCTCCTGACCAACTTTTTAAAATCTTCCGATTCTCATTCCGGCGGTCTTATTTTAAGGCCGCCGCGTTCTTGAAGCATCCCCTGCAGTGGTTCCTTAAGTATTCATCTTTTTTTTACCAGGAATGTAGTGTAAGATCTTCAAAATTCAATTTGCGAGATAAACATGCACGAATCACGCGGCAAAGTTTTGATTATAGATGATGATCCGTTTTTTCTGAAACTCCTGTCCGATGCCTTCATGGAGTTCGGCTATACCGCTTTTACCGCCATTGATGGTGTAGAGGGCGTAAAATCTTTTCAGGAGAACAAGCCCGATGCCGTGATTTCCGACCTGGTTATGCCGCGCATGGGAGGTGTTAGCACCTGCATGGAAATCAGGAAACTTGCCGGTGAAGAACAGCCAGTAATTGCACTGCTGACTTCCATGTTTCATGAGCCTGCCCATGAACATGCCGATCTGGAAATGGGTGCCAGTGTACATATCCCCAAAGCCACAAGCCCTGTTGATACTGTCATCATTATAGAACAGCTCATGGAACGTAAAAAATTCCAGCATATGTGACGAATGTCTTTTATCTACCGTAATTTAACAATCTCTCCTGAAGAGCCTGAAGAAATACTGCCATTCCGCATTGCCGCCCTGCTTGATCTCTCCCCGGATTCTTTGAATGATTTTCGCATCATCCGCAAGGGTATTGATGCGCGCAAAAAGAATCACGTCAAAATTGTGTATACGGTTTCCTTTTCTATTGCCGAAGCGGAATTGTTGAAAAAGCGCATGGAGCAGATCGCAGGCTTGGAATGGAAGGTTCCTGCTCAAGCAGTCAACATCAACAAGGTTAGTTCGAATAAGCATATTATTATCGTCGGCAGCGGCCCCGCCGGGCTGTTTACGGCACTCAGGCTGGCCGAATACGGCCTTACGGCTACGTTGATTGAACGCGGACAGGCGGTGGAACAGCGAGCCCGTGATGTGAGCCGCTTCTGGCGGGATGGATTGCTGGATCCTGAGAGTAACGTCCAGTTTGGCGAAGGCGGTGCCGGAACATTTTCAGATGGCAAACTGACCAGCCGTTCCAAGGATCCACTTACTCCCTGGGTTTTACAGCGACTGGCTGATTTTGGAGCTCCTCCTGAAATCTGCTATCTGGCCAAGCCACACATCGGAACAGATCTGCTCCGCAATGTAGTCGCATCGATTCGAACATACCTGTTGGCAAAAGGGTTTGATATACGCTTTGCCTGCTGCATGACTGATATTAATACTCACAACGGTGTTGTTTCTTCAATTGTAGTCAATGGGACTGGCGAACTGCCTTGCGACAGGTTGATACTGGCAACAGGGCATAGCGCCAGAGATACTTACGAAATGCTGGAACGGCACAAGGTGCCGCTGGAACGCAAGGCTTTTGCAATCGGGTTGCGCGTAGAACATCCACAGGCCTTGATGGATCGCATCCAGTACGGAGGCCCGCGACACAGAAATCTGCCCGCCGCAGATTATGCCGTGGCCTGGAACAATACTGTTACCGGTCGCAGCGCCTATTCTTTCTGCATGTGTCCTGGCGGGATTGTCATTGGCGGCGCCTCTGAGGCTGGTGGAGTGGTTACCAACGGCATGAGCGGTCAACAACGCAATTCTCCCTTTGCCAACAGCGCTTTGGTAGTCAATGTTACGCCGGATGATTTCGGCGGCAGTGGTCCGCTGGCTGGAGTGCAATTTCAGCGGCATTGGGAACACCAGGCGTTTCTGGCCGGTGGCGGTGACTACCGGGCGCCAGCCCAGAATCTGATGGATTTCATGCGTCTTCCGGGTAAAGGTCCTTTGTCGGCTACGTATCGTCCCGGGGTAGTGGAAGCAGACCTGCAGAAAGTGCTTCCCGATTATGTAATCAAAACTTTACGGGAAGGTATAATGGATTTTGGTAAACGCTTGCGTGGTTTTGTCAGTGCCGAGGCCTGTCTGATCGGTATTGAATCACGAACATCAGCCCCGGTTAGAGTTCTGCGCAATCAGTATTTTGAATCAACCGGTCTACGGGGTCTTTATCCGACCGGTGAAGGGGCTGGTTATGCCGGCGGCATCATGAGCTCGGCGATTGATGGAGTAAAAGTAGCTGATATTATTGCAAACAGCTTGTGAAAACAAAGGAGTCTCACGTGGCAAAACAGTTTGTAGCCGAAATTAAAGACCGTGACATGGTTAAGTCGGTTTTTCTGGTAAAAGATAAAATTATGGCCATGGCTAAAAACGGCAAGCCGTACATGAACCTGCGCTTCATGGACAAGAGCGGCGAAGTGGAGGCCAAAATCTGGGATAACACGGATATTCTGGACAAGCTCTTTGATAAGGATGACTTTGTCATGGTGCGAGGTAAGGCCTCTGTCTATATGAATAAAATGCAGGTGGTTGTAGCGGAAATCGAAAAAATTCCTGAAGAGCAGGTAAACCTGGTTGATTTTTTGCCGGAATCGCCTCGTAATAATGAAGAAATGCGTCAGGAGTTGAAAGAGGTTATCGGAGCTCTTTCCAACCTCCACCTCAAATCATTGATGGAAGTTTTTCTGGCTGATACTGCTGTCCTGGACCAGTATTGCCAGGCTCCGGCCGCCAAGGGCATGCATCATGTTTATCTGGGCGGATTGCTGGAGCATTCTTTGTCCCTGGTAAAGCTGGTTAAAGCAATTGTGCCGCTTTATGATGGAATCAACGAAGACCTGCTGGTTGTGGGTGCTTTAATGCATGATGTGGGCAAGATCTACGAAATGAGCTATGCCCGCGCCTTTGACTATACCGATGAAGGCAAGCTGCTGGGTCATATTACCATCGGAGTGGAACTGGTGGAGGAAATGATCCGCCAGGTGGATGGTTTTCCCAAAGAACTGCGCATGCTGCTGAAACATATGCTGCTTTCCCACCACGGGCAGTATGACTATGGTTCACCCAAACGCCCCAAGACAATCGAAGCCACGGTACTCAACTATCTGGATGATATGGACTCCAAGATCAACGGCATTCAGGCACATATCGCCAAGGAAAACGCCAGTACATCACGCTGGACCGCCTATCATCGTCTATATGACCGCTACTTTTTCAAGGGTAATGGCCTTGATGAGGAGTTGGAAGTACAGTGTGTTTATGATGAAGAACCGCGCATTGAAAAAACACCGGAAGTTCCTCTTGCTCCCCGCCCTGCTCCAAAACAGGAAAAACCAGGTTTCAGCAATCAGCCGCTCAAGGCGCTGGAAAATCTGGATCTGTTCTAACGTTGTAAGCGTAAGGCAGCCGGCTAAGGCCGGCTGCTCTTTTTAAATAATCAATCCCCTCAGTATTCCCAGATTTACCGTATCCATCTCCTCATTGTCCCCTTTGGGGGTTTCCAGAATCTTTGGTACCTTGGCAAATCTGGGGTCATTCAGGATAAAGCGGAACGGGTTCAGCCCCAGCGTCCCCTGGCCGATGTGTTCATGGCGGTCAACGCGTGAGCCAAGTCCCTTTTTAGAGTCATTGAAATGGAAACATTGCAGCTTCTCCAGCCCGATCAGACGGTCAAACTGTTCCATTGTGTCGCGGTATCCCTCTTCCGTTGCTGTGTCGTAACCGGCGGCAAAGGTGTGGCAGGTGTCAAAACAGATAGCAAAGCGCTGCGGGAATTTTGAGCCTTCGATGATTGTCTGTAGCTCTTCAAATGTACGTCCCAGATTTGTCCCCTGTCCGGCAGTAGTCTCAAGTAGTACATGGCCATCAAACTGGGGCACTTCCGTAAACAGCTGGTCAAAAGCATCGATGACTCTGCCAAGTCCGGCTTCCGGCGTGTCGGTGGTGTGAGAGCCGGGATGCATGACTATCTTTTTAATGCCAAGTTTTGTGCATGTTTCCAGTTCGTCGCGAAACGCCGCCAGGCTCTTTTCCCGCACATCGCCCGGTGCGGCAGCCAGATTGATCAGATAGATGTCATGTGAAATAACTTCATGAAGGCCGGACGCAGCAAACTTCTGGCGGAAAAGCTCCACATCCGGTTCGCTGATCGGCTTGCCCTTCCATTGGTTTGAGTTGCGTGTAAAAACCTGCAAGACTCCGCAGCCGGCAGCGACTGCGCGATCAACTGCCAGATGCAGCCCGCCGGAAATAGACATGTGCGCACCAAGATAATCTGTCATTTTGAATTCTCTTTCCCTGAATGTCCATTCAGGATGGTTCTGGAATTTTTGGCAATTTATTCTGTCAGTTACAATACTGCTTGCCTGCTGAATATCTATACGTATAATGTTCAAATGATTTTGTCAGCCATTATAGCAGGCATGTCTACGATGTAAATGTTGTTGAATGGACGGGTGATTATGAAGATAGGTATGGATTTAACAAAAGAGACCAAAGTAGGACTGTTTTTTGTCCTTAGCATAGTATTGTTTGGACTGATGCTTGAAATAGGTAATCACTGGAGATTTTTTGATCGTGGTATTCCCTACAAGGTTTATCTCTCCTCCAGTACCGGCCTCAAGACAGGCGATTCGGTCAAACTGGCCGGGGTTGAGGTTGGTACCATCTCCAATATCTCCGTTCTGGAAGACCGTGTTCAGGTGGATTTTGAAGTCAAGCAGGGAACGCATATCAAACAGGATAGCCAGGCTGGTATACGCATGACCAGCATGCTTGGTGGTCAGTTTCTGAGTATCACGTTCGGTACTCCGGACAGCCCTGATCTGCCAGGAGGGAGCACTGTCAAGAGTGTTGATTCAGTAGGAATGGACGCTATTCTGGATAATATGGCGGTCTTGACCAAAGATGCAAAACAACTGATGCAGGATCTGAATCGCAATCAGAATGAAGTCATGGGTAAAATTTCGGCTATGCTTGATGAGAACCGCGTCGCAGTTAAAACTTCTCTGTCCGGTCTGGCCAGTATCACTACCAAGCTGGACCGTGGCGATGGTTCACTGGCCATGTTGTTGAACGACAAATCGCTTTATGAAAATGCAAACGCATTGACCGGTAGTCTGCGGGTGGTTACAGCCAGGCTGGAGCGTGGTGAAGGTACGCTTGGCAAGTTGCTGACTGAAGATGATTTTTATAAGGAAGGCGTGGCTGCTGTCAAAGGCATGAACAGCAGTATGAAAAATATCGATGAAATTGCCCAGCGTATAAATAAGGGAGAGGGTACCGTTGGCAAGTTGGTCAATGACCCCGCGCTTTATAATGAACTGCGCGAAACCATGGTCAACCTGAAAGAGATTACTCGCAAGATAAACGAAGGGCAGGGAACCATCGGCAAACTGGTTAATGAAGACAAGCTCTACCGGGATGCCATTTCAACTCTTAAAAAGACCGAAAAAGCGATGGAAGGTTTGCAGGATGCCGGCCCTATTTCTGTTATTGGCAGTGTCGTCGGCACCCTTTTCTGATAAATATTGATGAAGCTGCGACTGTGGAGTGTGATGAATATCTTCATCTGGCGTCATAGCAAAAAGTTTTCCAGTTGGTCCATGTTTAATGAACCTCATATTTGCAGAGATAATTACATGCAGGCGGAAGTGGTTGTGCTCGCAGCTACCAGGGAAGAAGCGTTGGAGCTGATTAGTAGGGAAGATCGTTGGAATATGGAAGAGCTGAATAGAATAGAGCCGATCGTAATCCCCGTGACCCAGTCGGCAGTTGTTGCCACTTTTATTGAATACCTGTAACCGCTGCAAGTAGTTGAATTAAACTCATAAAACAGTACTTCTTGACTACCCGATCCCACACCTGTAAACTCACCTGAGTAATAAATATACTCAGGAGTGTTTATGCCTTTAGACGTTCAGCTTGCGCCGTTTCGTGCAAAAATTGTTACCTTTGGTAAAGAAAATCAGGGTGAGTTGCTATATGCCCTTGCGGAAGCAGCCCAGCTTGTCTCGGGCAATGATCGTATCCGCATCTATCTGGAGGATCTGACCGTCGGCGCCCTTTCCTGTGCCCATGCGACCGGTCTCCGTGAGAAAGAGGTGCGGAATGTTACTTATTCGCTTGTCCTCTCGGATAATATCGTTTCCCGGGCATTCATCAGTCAGCAGGTGCTGGAATTCTCACCATCCGATATGGTGCTGGATGAAGTGGATAGAAAATTCGCTCTGAAGTTTGGTTATATATCCAGCTACGTCATGCCGATTGTCAGTCTGGGCAAGTCAATCGGCGTGCTCTGCATTGATCAGGAATCATTCGGCGAGATGCCGGGTACAAAGGTGCGTACGCAATTAACAGATTTTGCGAGCTTTATTGCCGACCGTCTTGATCAGGCCCGTATTTATCATCAGCAGGTACAGTTGGCACGTCGTCTGGAAGAATTCAAGGCGCGCGAAGCTGCCGAGATGATGGCCAAATCGGCTGTGCGATTGATTGATAAGCTGTCGCTTGCATCGGTACTGGTGCCGGAACAGAATGACGAGGCTTCCTGGTCTTTGAAGATTTTGGCAAGTTACTCCGATGATGAAAAGCTGAAAGTCCTCTATGATGAACAGGGTGGCGTGGATTTGAGTCGTGGAAAATCCCTGATTGCCAATTATGTCAATGAGCAGGGAATCATTGATAATGACCGGTTGCTAACCCCCCTTTATATAGCCGATCTCAACCAGCATACCTTGCAGAAACCTGCCTTGACAGATGTAATGGGGCTGAAATCCATGTACGTTGTGCCCCGCTTCACACCGGACAGCAGGCGGATTATCTGCCTGTTAAACTATTTTTCCAGAGAGCAGCACAGGTTTACGGATTTTGAAATGGGACTGCTGCAGACCCATGCCGAGATGGTGGAAAGGGTAATCAGTGAGGTTGGTGGGGAAAACCTGGAAATTCAGGTGTTGTCTGAGATCAGCGACCTGCTCAATGAGCGGAGTGAGAGTCTTCAGCCATTTCTGAATAAGGTGCTTTCCAAAGCCACAGAGCTGATCGGTGCCGATACAGGCAGTATTGCCATGGTTACAGAGCGTGCCGGCCAGAAGTGGCTGGTAGTAGAAGATGAAAACGGCACAATTGTGGGCGCTAAAAATAAGGAATGGATCAAAAAATATATCCCGCCCATGCCGGTTGGCGGCATCGAACTGCGACCGGAGGAGCGCAGTCTGACCGGATATGTGGCCCATACCAAACAGCCCAAAATAGTAGGTCGGGCAGATCGTGAACAGCAGACTGGTGGTTTTCACCGTTCGGTCAGTGACCTGCTCAAAAGTGAGATCGCAGTACCGGTTATCTGCGACGATGATGTGATTGCGGTTATCTGTCTGAATTCATTGCACTACGAATATTTCCGTGAAGAACACCGCCGGATTCTGCAGATTATCGGCAGCATAACGGCCCGCCATATCTCTGACCTGCAGCGTATCGAGGGTTTACAGAGCGAGGTTGACCGGCTGGCCAGCGACGTCGCCTACAAAGATCCCCATGTCTCCTCCTACCGGCTTGGCAACATCATCGGCAACAGCCCCAATTCCCAGGCCATAGTCGAGTTCATAAATACGGTTTCGCCCCCGCTGTTTAACCGTATAACCTTTTGGAGTAAACATATTCTGCAGGAGGCGACGCTGGGGCTTCCTTCCATACTGGTCACGGGGCCGACCGGTTCCGGCAAGGAATTCTTCTTCAACAACCTGTATAATAAGCTGAACAATCTTTACCGGGAAAAGATTAATCCCAACGGTGAGCTGCCGGTAAAAAAGACCAATATAGCTTCCTATTCCGGTGAACTGACCTATTCGGAACTGTTTGGACATAAAAAAGGGGCCTTTACCGGCGCCTATAATGACCGTCGAGGTATTCTGGAAGAAACCATGGGTGGTATCGTATTTCTGGATGAAATCGGTGATGCCGACCCAAAAACCCAGGTGCAGCTGCTGCGTTTTCTGGATAACGGCGGGTTTGTGCGGTTGGGTGAAAATAACGAACGCTACAGCCGGGTCATGCTGGTGGCAGCTACCAACCGCAATCTGCCGGAAGAGATAGCCGCCGGTAATTTCCGCGAAGACCTTTTTCACAGGCTTTCCGAGCTTTCCATTCGCCTCCCGTCGCTGAATGAAAGGCGCGAGGATATATCCGACCTTTCTATCCACTTTCTTGGCAAACTCTACCGCACATATCGCAGTGAAAATGAACCACCGGATAACCCCCCCATACTTTCAGAAGATGCCAAGCAGGAATTGATCAGGCACAACTACAAAGGTAATATTCGCGAGCTGCGCAGTATTCTGCTGCGGGCACTGTTTTTCCGGACACGCAATATCATCACCGGAGATGCCATTCGCATGGCGATAGCCGGTACAGGTGCAGTTGAAATTTTGTCTCACAGGCCAGGCTCAAGGGAACTGGACGAAAAACTGGCAAAGAAAATACTTGAGCAGATCGAAGCGGGCGGGGATTTCTGGAAAGATGTGTATGAACCGTTCTCAAAAAACGACATTTCCCGGGAAACGGTCAAGTTGCTGATTGAAATGACAAAAGGGCTGGCCGGTAAAACCCTGCCTGCCGTAGCCCGTTACCTGAAAGCGTTGGATATTGATACAAGTGAAGAAGAGGAAAAGCGGAAACTGTTCAAGTTCAAGAACTTTTTGTATAAGACGGTCAAGATTTGATATTTGCAGTATTTTTTGATTATGAATAAGTGTGCTTGATGATTAATTTACAGCCCGCCAGTCTTTTAAAGATTTGGCGGGTTTTTTATTTTTAGAACATTTGCTATCACATCGACATGAACTCAGACACCAATTTTTTCAAAACAATTGCCTGAATGCAATCTGTTCGTAACTCTGAAATGATATTGATATGTTGCATGCTAACTACAATGTAGGAGGTAAGTAATTCATGTTCTCAGGAAAAGTTGTTAAAGGCCTCTTTGGCAAATTGAGTGAACAGCCTGATCCTCATTCATCCGATTTTGATCAGAGCTTAATATCCCATAATCGTTTTGCAGTTGATGGAGAACATCACGAGTATGACCCGGTCAAGGGTTGGGTTGTTAGGCAGAGCTTTGAAAAGCGTGTGAGCCGCTTTAGCTATGAATCGCTCAGTGCCATGCATTGAAGTGAGTTTGCGATATCTAAGTAAGGAGGGAACAATGGCCTGTCCAAAATGTCATTCCATTCATATTCGCCATGTAGTGCTGGAGGTAAATTCACCTTCGGCTCATGGAGTCTCCTGTTTTATCTGCGGTCACTGGCTGAACGGCGTTACTCCGCAGGAGATATTGTATGAGAAACCGATAAGACGTCAAACGGCAAACCGGTAATTTCTAATCAGGTTTGGGCGTAGTTTCATCCGGCAGTTGCCGATCTTTGCCGCAAATCGGACAAATATGAAACGTCGGTGGGAGTTTCATGTCACAGCACTCCCAGTCTGTTGAACGTTTCAGTGTCTCCCCACCATCCCAGGGGTATGGATCTCTGCTATAGTTGTGTCCGATCTTGCCTGCCATAATCATCGCCTCTTTTTAAAAGTGTTTAAAGCTTTAACTCTCCGAACAAAAAATACCACGTCCTGTGTATGTGGACAATTCGTAACTAACTATTCACTTAAAAATAACAATGTCTACATTTGGTTGTAACAATCCGGTGCTATAACCTTTTCAACATGTATAGACAAGTTACCGACATACTCCAGAAAACATCTGGAATAGCCTATTACCGGCAGATCTCCGAATTCTTGATGCAGAATATCGAGGGTGGGGAATATGAACCGGGTAGTCAACTGCCGACAGAATCGGACCTGAGCAGACAGTTTGGAGTCAACCGACATACAGCGCGCGAAGCTTTGAAGCTGCTCAAAAATGAAGGTGTCATTTACAGCGTCAAGGGCAAAGGAAATTTTGTTACGGATGCCAAGATTAAGTACCGGGTTTCTAAAAAGGTCCGTTTTACAAGTTCCATTATTGAGGCCGGTCTGGCGCCGAGTAAAGAACTGGTTGAAAAACGTCTGGTGGCAGCTGATGAATTGCTGGCCGCAAAACTGGGGCTTGATGTGGGGGATCCGGTTTTGTCGCTGAAAATGCTGCGTTTTGCCAGCGGTACCCCACTGATGCTGGCAACTTCCAACCTTCCTGCTGCCCGTTTTGTAGGCCTTGGTGAGCGGGCTGACGCTTCGTTTTCACTTTATGAGCTACTCAGGGAGCAGTACGGAGTTGAGCCTAGCAGGACGGAATCGGTCTTTGAAACATTAATGCCTGAGGATGAGGATTTGAGGCTTCTCCAACTTCCGACGGGCGCACCGCTACTGCTATCCAAGAGTATTGCCAAGGATCAGTATGGCAACATTATTGAATACTGCGAGACAAGGATGAGGGGCGATATCGGCAGTATTGTCGTTAATTTCGAATGATTACGACCCAAAGGAGATATGGGCATGGAACAGATAAGAGCGGAAAAACTGACTCTCGGCTACGGCAGTAAAGAGGTCGTTAAAGGTGTTGACCTGACTATCAGAAAAGGCGAGTTCCTCAGTATCATCGGCCCCTCCGGGGTCGGCAAGTCCACCCTGCTGATGGGGATCAATGCCACTACTTCGATCCTGGGCGGCAGTCTGAATGTGCTGGGAAGTGATCTGGGCTCAATCCGCCATAGAGATCTGAAATTACTACGTTCAAAGATAGGTGTAATTTTTCAAGGATTCAACCTGGTGTCACGTCTTTCGGTGCTGGACAATATCGGCAGCGGCATGCTGCACCGTAAACCACTCCTGTCAGCCCTCTTCAAGCACTATACCCATCAGCAGTACGAAGAAATCTACGAATACATGCAGGTTGTGGGTATCGAAAAAGAGGCCCTCAGCCGCTGCGACCGTCTTTCCGGTGGCCAGAAACAGAGGGTTGCCATAGCCCGGGCCATCGCCCAGCGCCCGGAAATTATTCTTGCCGATGAACCGATTTCATCACTTGACCCGGTCAGTGCCCGTACCGTGCTTGATACCCTCAGAAACGCCAATGAAAAGTACGGCATGACAGTGATTGCTAACCTGCACCAGCTGGATTATGCCCGCGAGTACTGTAACAGGGTTATCGGCATGAATGGTGGCCGGATCGTTTATGACGGCCCGCCATCGCAGCTCTGCCAGGCCACAGTCGAAGCGATTTACTGTTGCCCGACCAAAAAGGCCGGCAGTGTCCCAAATAATCACCATTACCCGTTTTCACCGGCAGCTGCTTCAGCAGCCTGAATTCACTAATTACGGAATCAATTTAAAGGAGATGCACAATGAAAAGAGTACTAAAAGCGCTTGTTACCCTTGCCCTGACAGTCTGTCTGCCGGTCGCAGCTATGGCAGCCCCGGCTGGCTGGCCGAAAAAACTGACTGTTGGGCTGATCCCGACTGAATCTTCTTCCCACATTACTGAACGTTACGATGATCTGGCCAAATACCTGGAAAAGAAACTTGGGATCCCGGTAGCGCTGAAGACTTCGACGGATTACAACGGCGTGATTACGGCCATGCAGTTCAAGCATATCGATGTTGCTTACTATGGACCCAAGTCATATGTCGAGGCTGCACAGCGTGCCAATGCCGAATGTTTTGCCATGGAGGTGCTCGAGGACGGCACATTGGGCTACCACGGCATCATCATCACCAAGAAGGGTTCCGGTATCAACAGTATCAAGGATGCCAAGGGCAAGGTCTTTGCCTTTACCGATCCCAACTCCACCAGCGGTACTCTCGTTCCGACCGTCTACTTTGTAAAAGATCTGAAGCTCTCCCCGGAAAAACACTTTTCGAAGGTGATCTACTCCGGCAGCCATGAGGCATCCATGTTGGCAGTCAAAGCAGGCAGAGTCGACATGGCCTCCACAAATGACCTGGATATGGATCGTGGCAACGGCAAGTTATGGAATAAGGATAAGGATTTCAATATCGTCTGGACCTCCAAGTTGATCCCGGGATCAAATATGGCTTACCGCAAAGACCTGCCCGAATCATTGAAAAAGGCACTCAAAGATGCATTTCTGACCTATAACGACAAGGCTGGTTTGAGCAAGCTGAAGTTGAAAGGTTTTGTCTCGGTTACTGACGATGTTTATAACCCGATCCGCGACCAGATCGAGGTAAAAAAACAACTGGGAAAAAAGTAAACCAGAGTCGCCACCGGCAATTGATTCTGCCGGTGGCGGCTATTCCAGAACTGACGCCGGATAAACTTTTAAATGAGATAATTCGCCATGAATCTTGAAGAGATAAAACGCCAGACTAATCCGTTCCAACTTTACAACTTAATGCTGGTGCTTACCTCGTTGATCGTGCTCGGCTGGTCCTGGAATTCAACCGAGATGGGGCTGGGCAAGCTCTATGACGGTTGGGGTAATATGCTGACCTACCTGGCCGGGAATCCGGAAATAGCAGACAGCGGTTTTTTCCCGCCCAATTATTCCGGCAGTCTGCTGGTTAAATATCTGCTCTCCATGCTGGAGACGGTGCAGATGGCACTGCTGGCGCTGATTCTGTCAGTTGTAATAGCCTTTCCGCTGTCTTTTTTTGCTTCCAAAAATACGCTGGATATTATCGTTCCAGGCAGGAGCGGAGTGTCGGCGCTGCTGAAAAAGGCGATCTATTCAGCAGTCCGGATGTTTGCCAACCTGAGCCGCTCCATCAATGAAATCATCTGGGCGCTGCTATTTGTTTCGGCGGTGGGTCTCGGTCCCATGCCCGGTATCCTGGCCCTGGGAATCCACACTTCCGGGGTCCTGATCAAGCTCTTTTCCGAAGGTATAGAGGCCATCCAGCAGGAGCCGATTGATGCCCTCTCCGCCACAGGGGCCGGATTTGTCAAGGTAATCCGTTACGCTGTACTGCCCCAGATCACCCCGTTCTTCGTCTCCATGACTCTGTACCGCCTGGAATCCGATGTGCGTTCCGCAACCATCCTGGGTTTTACCGGCGCGGGCGGCATCGGCATCTATCTGTTCGATAAACTCAAGAGCTATGAAAATCAGGAAGTAACTACCATCCTGATTATTATTGTCATCACAGTAGCAGCCATTGATCGTATCAGCGCCTCAATCAGGACACGTTACACCTAATACCAATTATCAATTCATGGAGCAGATCATGGAAATTACCCTGCGGGAGGCGACTGAAAACGACCTGCCGGACATACTACAGCTTTATTCGCAGCTCGGGCAGGATGACGGAGCGGTGCTGTCTCTGGATCAGGCGCACCGGATCTTTGCCAGGATCAAAACCTATCCTGACTACAGCCTGCAGCTTGCCTTGCTGGACAACAGGGTTGTGGGCGTTTTTGCCCTGCTGATCATGGATAACTTCGGCCATATGGGTGCCCCAAGCGCCGTGCTGGAAGATGTGGTTGTTGCAGATGACTTTCGGGGCCAGGGTGTGGGCAGCAGGATGATGGAGTATGCCAATGCACTCTGCCGCCGGAAGGGGTGCTACAAAATGACCTTTTCCAGCAACATCAACCGCCAGGCTGCCCATCGTTTCTACGAATCATTGGGGTTCAAAAAACATGGTTACAGCTTTTACGTCACTTATGAATGAAAAGGATAACCAGATGGCAACAAAAGATTTGACCCTGCTGATCGCAGCCATGGATGAACAAAGAGTGGAGAAGTTGCTGGCGTTGTTCGGTGAGGAAGAGCTGACTGTCTCCATGGCGCCTCGAACCGGCCTGCTGATGCAGACGGTCAAGGACTGTTTTGAGACCGACTTTCATCTGGGTGAAGTGCTGGTCACGGAGGCTCGTGTCAGTTTTCGCGGCATTGATGGATATGCCATGGTGCTGGGTGAATCACCACGCAAAGCACTGGCCAGGGCGGCCAGTGATGCTGTGCTGCGATTTGACAAGCCGATCGCAGTAAAATCAAGACTGCTTGATTTGCTGGCGCAGGAAGAGGCGCTGCAGAATAAACAGCAGGCTGAAAACGCTGCTCTGGTGGCGGCCACAAAAGTCAGTTTTGATCTCATGCCGGGGGCGTAGCCATGCATTCAAGCCAGATTATACAAGATCATACTGTTTTCCGGGTTCTGCTGCAGGCCATGAGCCGCCCCGGAAAGGTGTATCAATTGCCGCAGCATGACGGGGAACAGCAGTCGGCTGTTCAACTGTTGGGTTGCCTGCTGGATAACGAAGTCAGCCTGGCGGTGCTGGATGATACTGACCTGGAAACGGAACTCTTGCGTCATACAAACAGTATTAAGGCGCTACCAGAGTCGGCAGATTATATTGTTGCCGCCCACGGTACCACTTGCGGGTGGCTGACCGGGTTCAAGCGCGGAACTCTTGAATATCCGGATGCCGGAGCAACTGTTGTCTACCTGGTGGAGGCGTTGCAAGCTGATGGAAATGAAATATCACTCTCCGGCCCTGGAATCAACGGAACAAAATTCCTGACGATCAGCGGGTTCGACATGCGGGAACTGGATCGCCTCAGAGAGGCTAATATGGAATACCCGCTGGGGCTGGACGTCATAATTATTGACCGGGACGCCAGAATTTGTTGTATCCCGCGCTCAACAAAGATCGGAGCAAACTGATATGGGATATGTAGCTGTCAAAGGCGGCAATGAAGCGATTGAAAAGGCCTGTGAGCTTTTTGCCCTGCAGCGGATGAACGGTTCGTCGTCACCGTTGGAGGTGGCGCAGATCAGGGAACAGCTGCCGCTGGCCGTGGACCGGGTCATGGGAGAGGGGTCGCTGTATGCCCCGGACCTGGCTGCCCTGGCCATAAAGCAGTCTTTCGGTGACACCCTGGAGGCCTCCTTTATGCTGAGGGCCTTTCGGGCCACCCAGCCCAGAGTAGGCTATTCACTGGCGTTGAATACGGAAAAGATGCGCATTGTGCGGCGGATTTCTTCGGCCTTCAAGGATATTCCGGGTGGACAGATTCTGGGTGCCACCAGTGATTACAGTCTGAGGCTGCTGGATTTCGACCTGCTGGAGGATGACGAGGCCAGGCGTAAGGCTTTTCGTGAAAAGGTTCTCGACTCTCTGGCGGATAACGCTGAACTGCCCGAATCCTTTCCCAAGGTGATCGCAATCCTTCGCCGTGAAGGTTTGCTGGAGGAAACACCGGGTTCCGATGCCAGAGAGGCGGTGTTGACGGACATTACCAGACAGTCTTTGACTTTTCCCGCCTCCCGCAGTGCCGCGCTGCAGAGCATGGCCAGGGGTGAAACCGGCGGCATGTTGACGCTGGCCTATTCCAGTATGCGCGGTTACGGCAATATTCACCCCACATTGGGCGAGCTGAGGATCGGCTACCTGCCGCTGACCATCACCCATCCGGTAACCGGTGAGCCCTATGTTGTGGGTGAGATAAAAGTGACCGAAGCTGAGGTGCTGGCCCGTTTTCAGGGCAAGGACGGCATGCCTAAATTCAGCCTGGGATACGGTTTCTGCTTTGGGCAGAACGAGATCAAGGCCATTTCCATGGCGGTGCTGGATCGCTGCGCCAGAACCGAAAAACCAACCTGCCCGGCCGAGGATCAGGAATTTGTCCTCTACCATATCGACGGTATTGAGGCCATGGGATTTGCAAATCACTGGAAACTGCCGCATTACGTTGATTTCCTTTCAGATCTGGACCGTCTCAGAAAGGCGCAGGATGTGGCCCGTGGTGGTAATGCCAAGGAGGAAACCGATGCAGCTGAATGAATGGCTTGAAAAAGATAATCAGGCAAGAGCAGCCGGAGAAAAGGTAGCAGGCTATCCATTTGGTTTTATGGATGACGGGGCTAAAAAGGAAATCCGTCGCAGTATACTTAAAGCGGTGGCCATTCCAGGCTATCAGGTGCCCTATGGATCTCGGGAAATGCCGATTGCCCGCGGCTGGGGTACGGGCGGGGTTCAGATTACACTTTCCATGATAAAACCGGATGATATCCTGAAAGTCATTGACCAGGGGTGCGACGGCAGCGTCAATGCGGTTAATATCAAGAAATTCTTTGCTTCGGTCAGCGATGTGGCTATCACCACCGACACCCTGGAGGCGACCATCATCCAGACCCGTCACCGTATACCTGAAGAACCGATGACGGAAGAACAGATCCTGGTGCTGCAGGTGCCTTATCCAGAAGCGCTGCGTGAGGTGGAACCGTCCGAGTCGGAAACCCGCCGCATGCATGCCGAGGCGGACTACAGTCGTATGTGGCTCTACCTGTATGAAGATATTGTCAACTATGGCGAGATTACAATCAGCTATCGCTACCCGGTGACGGTCAATGGCCGTTATATCATGGATCCCAGCCCGATTCCCCGCTGGGATGTGCCCAAGCTGCACATGGCCGAAACACTGTTTTTGTTCGGAGCAGGGCGGGAAAAACGCATTTATGCAATTCCTCCTTACACAACTGTGGAACCACTGGAATTCGAAGACCATAAATTCAGGGTTGAGGATTTCACAGGCAAGTCATGCAGTCGTTGCGGGGCAACCGACACCTTTATGGATGAAGTGATTGATAATATGGACGGTGGGCGGAGCCATTTCTGCTCCGATACCGGTTATTGCGACAAGAGGTGTAATTAA
The DNA here is from genome assembly GCA_964509295.1 of uncultured Geobacteraceae bacterium. GTDB lineage: Bacteria > Desulfobacterota > Desulfuromonadia > Geobacterales > Pseudopelobacteraceae > JBGSQR01. The sequence goes on from CAZDWS010000001.1 coordinate 400,210, forward strand.
TGGAACCACTTATACGAATACGGGGGCTGTCAAAACAGTTTGGACAGGGGTGTGAACGCTGTCTGGATGCAACCGGCCCAGAGCATGATACCAACCTCTGCCGTTATTGCGGCTCGGTCATGGCCTGCAACGATGTCTCATTCGACCTGTACCGCAATGAGGCGCTGGGAATAGTGGGCGAAAGCGGTTCCGGCAAAAGCACGCTGGTGAGGCTGCTGCATTTTGAATGGGAAGCCAGTGGTGGCAGCGTTGAATTGCACCGCTCTGCCGGGCTGGATAATCTGCCTGATTTGTTTGAGGCGAATAGTAACTACAGCCGCAATCTGCTGGGTTTGACCCACTTTCAGAAACGGCAGATCCGCAATGCCCTGATGGGCATCGTCTACCAGAATCCGCACCTGGGTTTAAGGATGCAGGTCAGCTCCGGCGGTAATATTGCCGAACGGCTGCTGGGGGCTGGCTGGAGAAATATCGCCAAAATGAGAGAGCGTTCGGCGGAACTGCTGGAGAAAACCGAAATACCGGTAGCACGCATGGATGAGCCGCCCTGCAATTTCAGCGGTGGCATGCAGCAGCGGGTCCAGATCGCCAAAGCGCTCTCCAACAAGCCGCTGATCCTGTTTCTGGATGAGGTCACCACCGGTCTGGACCTGTCTGTTCAGGCACGTGTGCTGGATCTGATCAGAAGCCTGCGCAATGAATTCAAGTTGTCCATGCTGGTGGTTTCTCATGACCTGGGCGTCATCAATCTGCTCTGCCAGCGGACCATGGTTATGAAGGCCGGGCGGGTGGTTGAGGCCGGGTTGACAGATCAGATTCTGCAGGATCCGCAGCACAGATACACTCAATTATTAGTTGCCTCGCAGTTATAAGGAATAAACATGATAACCGTCGAAAACCTCACAAAAAACTTCACCCTGCACATCCTCAACGGCAAACGGATCGAGGCCTGCAAGGATGTTTCCTTCTCTGTCCCACAGGGCGGATTTCTGGGATTGGCCGGGCCGAGCGGCGCCGGTAAGAGTACGGTACTGAAGTGCCTCTATCGCACTTATCTCCCCTGTAGCGGCAGCATTTTTTATGAATCTGCCAGCGGTAACACGGTGGACCTGGCAACCCTCAATGACCGGGCTATTCTGGATATCCGTACCAAAGAGATCGGTTACGTATCCCAGTTTTTGAAAGTGATTCCCAGGGTTTCGGCGCTGGATCTGGTGATGGAACCGATTCTGGAGCGTAACGGGGTTAGCGTGGAAGAGGCGCGTGAACGGGCCAGCGGTCTGCTGGAACGTTTACGGATTCCATCACACCTGTTTGATGCCTACCCGGCCACTTTCAGTGGTGGCGAACAGCAGCGGGTCAATATTGCCCGGGCGGTCAGCTGGAAACCGCGCCTGCTACTGCTGGACGAGCCAACCGCTTCGCTGGATGCAGGTTCGGTGGGGATTGTAATGGAGATTCTCAAAGAGTTGCGTCAGGAAGGCACAACCATGATCGGTATTTTTCATGATACGGAGCTGCTTGAGTCGGTGACTGATGCGGTTCACCAAATCTGCTAATAAATGCTAGCTACCGGCAACAATAACTCCTCCACCCAGCGGGGGGAGGTTGGGAGGGGGGATTTGTCAGGATTGCAGTCGTTCGCCCCCCACCCTAACCCTCCCCCGCTGGGGGAGGGAACTTGGATCAGATGATTCGCGATAAAGGGGAAATGCAAGATGCAGAAAGATTTTGTAATTACAAATGCCAGAGTTGTTACCCCGGACGCGGTTCTGGAAGGGGCCAGTGTCAGAGTTGAGAACGGCTTGATAGCAGAAATCAGCCAGGGAAACCTGGCGGCAGACAGGATAATCAACGCCAATGGGAACTACCTCTTCCCCGGTTTTGTGGATATGCACTCCGATGCCATTGAAAAAGGGATTGAACCGCGCCCCAATACCTTCTTTCCGGTGGATATAGCTGTCTTTGAACTGGACAAGAAGCTGGCCGGTTGCGGCATAACCACCATGTACCATTCGCTCTCCTTTGCAGAAATGGAGGTCGGGCTGCGTTCCAACAGCACGGCAGCAGGGATCATCCGGGAGATCAATCAGTTTAGGCACAAACTGAAGGTCAATACAAAGATCCATGCCCGCTTCGAGATTACGGATCTGGGAGCGGTCCCTTTTCTGGAGGGGTTGATTCAGGACAAGTTGATCCACCTCTTTTCATTCATGGACCATTCGCCCGGTCAGGGACAGTTCCGCGACATCACCTCCTACAAAAGCTATTACGGGCCGGTGTACGGCAAGAGTGATCAGGAGATGGACGGAATCATCGACCGCAAGCTGCGTTCTAAAGAGAATGATGCGCCACAGGTTATTGAACGGCTGGTCAGGCTCTGCCACGAAAACGGCATTGCTATCGCCTCCCACGATGATGATTCCCGGGAAAAGATTGAATGGTTGAAGAAAATGGGTATCGCAATGACCGAATTTCCGGTCAATGACGAGGCGGTCAAAGCTGCCCATGAAAACGGTATTGCGGTCTGTTTCGGTTCGCCCAATGTCCTGCGCGGCAAGTCCCAGTCCGGCAATCTGAGCGCCCGTGATGCCATTGCCGGTGGTTATGGCGATATCATCTGCTCCGACTACTCTCCCATGTCCATGCTGCATGCCGTCTTTACTCTGGAAAAGCACAATGTACTTCCGCTTCATAAGGCGGTTAACATGGTCAGCCTCAATCCCGCCAGGGCAGTCGGTATCGGAGGGGAAACCGGCTCGCTGGAACCGGGCAAGGCAGCGGATATACTGATAGTTGATCATTCCAACGAGTTTGGCCGCATACTTAAAACTTTTGTCAATGGCAGGGAGGTCTTTTCCACATGCTGAGTATAGGCAGCAACATCAACGAAGTGCGGGTAGACGGCAACCTCAGGGCGCTGAAGAGAGACTTGTCGGCCTTTCTCGGTTTCGGACTGACCGCAGCAGAGATTACGGTGCATGGCCTGGATGCGGTCAGAAACGGTCAGCTGGACCGGAAAAGGACGGCACTGGTCAAGTCAATCACCTCGGATTTCCCTTTCGCATACAGTGTGCATGCCCCAAATCCACTCAATCTGATGGATCGGGACTACACGAGGCTGCATCGCGATGTGCTCTGGGCGTCACTGGAATTCAGTTCCGAGATCGGTGCCCAGGTGATGGTCTATCATCCAGGCCGCTATCTGGCAGAGGAAAAGTTTGGTGTCATTGCCCCGCATTTCCCGGAGGAAAATGTAAGGCAGCAATTGCTGGAGGAGGAAGCTGCGGTATTGCAGGAGGCCGCCGATGCCTTTCCAGATGTGGTGATTGCCATGGAAAATGCCCGGCCCTATCTGCATTATTCACCCTACTGTTATGCCGAGATACCTGCCCAGTTAAAGACGCAGGTGGAACGGATCAACCGGAGAAATGTCAGGATTAATCTGGATTTCGGTCATTTGCAGATGGCATCACGTTTCTTTGGTTTTGATGCAATGGCAGAAGTAAGAAACATAGCTTCTTTAATCGCCCACTGCCATGTGCATGATAACTTCGGCAATCCGGTCTACCATACGGAAAAATTACAGACTCATCAGATACCTTTCGGTCGCGGTGACTCCCACATGCCGGTCGGCTGGGGTGGGATCCCATTCTCCAGCATCTTTACAGAATTTATTGATTCTTATGACGGCATGCTGATCTGTGAATTGCGTGGCAGATACTTTGAAAGTACCAGAGAGTCGGCTCAAAATCTTGCCGATATTCTGCATGAGCTGGGTCAGGGGATGCAGATTGCTGAACTTACTGTTACCTGATTGAATTCTACTGACGTGACAAATAGTGGCAGAGCCTGTTCAGGTCACACTTCGGTCTGACCTGGACATATTCAGGCATAGTAAATGCCAGGTTTGAGGGTGGTTCCAGAACCGGGCGCGACAGAAAATATCCCTGTCCGAAATCGACCATTATACCTGACAGATAGGCCAACTCCTCTTTTTGCTCAATCCCTTCCGCAATGACCTTTGCACCGATTCTCTTTGAAAAACAGGTGATTGCTTCAACCAGGGCCTGTTTTGCAGGTTGTGTGTCGATGTTGCTGACAAGAAATTGTGCCAGTTTGACATAATCCGGAGTGATCTGTGAAAGCATCTTCAATCCGGCATATCCGTCACCCAGGTCGTCGATGGCGATTTTGAAGCCTTGGGATCGATAATGTGCCACTCCCTTTTCAAACAGTTCATAATCATTGATCAGACTCTTTTCGGTTAGCTCAAATACCACCCTTGAACTGTCGATTCCCAGCTTGTCCAGCAGTTGTGACGTAAAACCGCGTTGGTGATTTTCTGCATAGAGCAGGGCCGGGCAGACATTCAGAAAAATCATCCCTTCCAGTCCCAGTTCAACCACACGGTCCAGCGCTTTTTCACGACAGAGTCTTTCGATCTGTACCGTCATGCCGTGTTGCCGGGCTTTTTCAAAAAGCTCTTCCGGATTGGTTATACTGCCGCAGTGTGAAATTCGGCTTAGTGATTCATAGCCGTAAACAGTATGGTCACGCAGTGAAATTATCGGCTGGAATACGGGAGTTATCTGGCGTTGTGCAATTATGTGGTTCAGTTCAAGCCATTCGGCAAATTGATATGATGTCACCCCGTTGTTTTTGGATGGTGTCCCCCTGAATGGGTGCACCACAGTTTCGAATGAACTCTGCTCTGCTACTGCGTACATAAGTCTTCTCCCGTATTTTTAGCACCGACAAGAGAAGAATCTTTCTGTATCGAGCCAGCTGAATTAATGTTTGAGTCAAATGCTCTGTTATGGGCATTGGTTTCGGGGTCCTGTGTTAGGTGTCCGTAAACCGGCCTGAATATGTTTTGATAGAAATGTTTCAAATCAATCACTTCCTGTGTAGAGATGATTTGTCAGGAATTCAAATCCGTCTGATTTTCATAAAAAGACCTGTCTCAAGTTGATGATAATATAGCTGACTATTATTACAGTTATGTGATGATGAGTTAAATGTTGTGAAAACTTTTCATTAAGATAGTGGAACGGTAAATCTAAAAGGTTTTCCGGTTGACATGTCGTAAAATCAACAAAACAATTACCTGACCTCAACATGGCTGTAACATGGATATGTTAGATATCTATCCCATGAAAACATACAAAGCAGACCTACACGTCCATTCCAGTCACTCCAACAAACCTACCTACTGGGCAATGCGCAAGTTCAACTGTCCGGAGAGCTACACTTCGCCGCTTCATATTTATAATACTGCACGCGAACGTGGTATGGATTACGTCACTATCACCGATCACAATGTCATTAGTGGTGCTCTGGAAATTGCACACCTGCCAAAGACCTTCATCAGTTCCGAGATTACGGCCTATTTTCCGGAAAATGGCTGCAAGGTGCATGTTGTTGTGCTGAACATCAACGAGAGCAAGTACCTGGAGATAATGGAGCTGCGCAAGAACATCTATGAGTTGGTTGCATACATGCACAGCCGGAAAATAACGCATTTTCTGGCACACCCGCTTTATGCCCAGAACGACAAGCTGACACTGGAAATAATCGAGAAATCTCTGCTTTTATTTACAACCATCGAAGTAAAAAACGGCTGCCGGGCCAAGAGGTTCAACAGTTTTACAAAACAGCTGGCAACCGGTCTTTCAGAAGAGACTCTTACGCGGCTGGCCAACAAACATGACCTGCAGCCCTATGGAATTACGCCATGGATTAAGGGAACTGTTGGTGGATCCGATGACCATGGCGGGTTGTTTATTGCCCGGGCACACACCTCTGCAAGTGATACTATCACCGTCGATGCATTTGTTGAGGCGGTCAGGGAAGGCAGATGTGAGGATAATGGTCAGGATGGCGGCCCTTTGACGATGGCACACAGCCTTTATGGCGTTGGTCATAGCTTTTACCAGGAGCGCTTTGGAGGTCACCGCCGGTCTTCCTCTCCATTTGTCAATGCCATGATGGAGCGTTTTTTCAATCTTGGGAATGAGAAGGTATCACTGGTTGAAAAGATCAGGCTTTTTATTCTGAAAAACCTGCCCGTATCCAGTAAGAGCCCGGCAGGCGGCTTTGAAGAGGTGCTTGAACATGAAGCCAGGTTATTGCTTAACAACAGTGAATTTCTCGATAGCATCAGCGATGCCGACCATAACCGCAAAATTTTTGCCGTAACCAGCAGGCTGGCCAATCGACTGCTCTTTCATTATTCCAACCGACTGATGAATCTGCCGGTTAATGCCGGTTTTTTTGATTATCTCAACACGATAGGGACAATCGGCCTGGTTCACATGCTGATCTCGCCGTACTATCTGGCTTTTCATCACCAGCACAAGGGTAAGGACCTGATCAGGGAGGTGTCTGCACTTCTTCCTGAACGTGCGAGGCAGGCGGCAAAGGAAAAGATCGCCCTGTTTACGGACACACTGGATGAGATCAACGGGGTTGCCATAACCATCAAACGACTTATCAGGACAGCACAGGAACGCGGTGTGGAGCTGACCGTGATCACATCCGACCGGGAGATCGGGAAAAACATGGAAGGTGTTGTCAGATTCCTTTCAGTCGGTGATTTTGTTCTGCCGGAATATCCGGAGCTTAAGCTGAGCTTTCCGCCTGTTCTGGATGTCATGGATTATATTGAACGTGAGGGTTATACCAGGATTCATGTCAGTACGCCCGGTACGGTCGGACTTCTGGGTCTGTTGGTTGCCAGGATGATGGACATTCCGGTTGCCGGAACGTATCACACGGATATTCCGCAGTATGTGCGGAGCCTGACTAATGACGAGTTTTTAGAGCAGGCTGCCTGGAGCTATATGATCTGGTTTTACAGTCAGATGGAAGAAGTGCTGGTGCCTTCTGTCGGTACCCGTGAACAATTGATATCTAAAGGTTTGCCGTCTCAAATTTTGAAACCGCTGCCGCGTTGGGTTGATACGGAGTTGTTTAATCCGGAAAAACGTATTCCTGACTTCTGGCTTCGCAGAGGTTTGAACAATTCGCTGGTATTGCTATATGTGGGCAGAATTTCACAGGAAAAATCGCTTGATCTATTAGTGGAGTCCTTTCAGAAACTGGTAGATGGCGGTGCTGATATCTCTTTGGCAATAATCGGTGATGGTCCCTACCGGGATGAGATGGAATTTCTTTTGCAAGGTTACCCGGTCGTATTTACGGGTTATCTGGAAGGCGAAGAATTGCAGAGGGGGTTTGCATCTGCCCATGTTTTTGTGTTTCCCAGTGCAACTGATACCTTTGGCAATGTGGTGCTGGAGGCGCAGGCATCCGGTCTGCCGGTGATAGTCTCAGATCGTGGCGGCCCAAGAGAACTGATGTTGGACGGCAAAACCGGATCGGTCTTCAAGGCCGGTAATAGTAAGGATCTGGCGGATTCTATCAAAAAGTTTTCGGATAACAGAAAGGCTGTCAAAACAATTGGAGAGAGTGCCCGCTTGTTTACAATCAGCAGGGCTCCGGATAACAAGGATACTTTCAGCACTCTTTTGAATGTGGGCAATAACAACAGCGGATATTGGCCAGAGCGGGTAGCAGCATGAAAAAGCTAATGGCTGCAGCACTGGCTCTGGGAGTTTGTGTCTATTCGGCTCATACGGCCTGGAGCAGCAGTGATGATAAAAGGGTATCAAAATTTTCAATCCACTCTCATGGCATCCGCATCGGCGATGCAAGCTCAACCTGCAGTCGTGGGGAGGACAATACGGTCGTATTTTCAAATTCGACCAGAATTGACGCCAATTTCATAGTCCGATCCTATTCACTGGATAGCAAGGAACACGCCATTGTGGGTAAAAACGGTACGGTCAGCTACTCCCGCACAAGCCAGGAAAACGGCAAGTCAACTGTTGTCAAAGGAGTGCTGGTAAATGGACATTTCAAGCTCCACATTACGGAAAGTGGCAGCAAACGTTCCAGGTCAATTCCGCAAAGCGAATATGATTCTACAACTATGGAATGTCCGGAAACATTATTGAATCATGTTGGTGAGAAAAAAAGCATCCGTTTGCTTGATCTGGAAAATTTGGAAGTGGTCAAGCGGAATTATACATGGGTTCGAAACGAAGATGTACGGATTGCTGGAAAAACCTTTAATTGTCGGGTGATTGATTTTGAAGATAAAAACAAGAAATGCCGACGTTGGATCAGGCCGGACGATGTTGGTGTTATGGTCGCCCGCCAGGACGGTAGCGGTAAAGCCGGTACATACAGTGTCCGCATGGTTGATTACAAATCAGGTTCTTAACTGTTCCAATCGGAACCCAGCAGTTTGTCCTTTGGAGCCCCCCGGTGAAAGCTAATTGCCCCTTCGGTTGATGACTATTGAAGAGCCATTCATGCTTTTGGCAGATTTTTTTACCTCAGTAGACAGAGATGCCAGCTGGGCGTAAGAGCTGACAGGTGTTAGCAGTGTATTGACAATGCTGATTGAAAGTGACAGTAGCTGGAACGTTTCCGTTTCTCCTTTACGATTAACAGCTCTGTAGGTGCCGTTGGTAAAGTCCTGTTCTCCATGGAAAAAAAGTCGGCGGCTCTCAAAGGCCCTGATAATTGACATGGCAACCGTATGCCCCTGCCCCGGATCAGTTATGATTATGAAATCGTCCCCGCCGATATGACCGCAGAATCCGGGTGATCCGCAGAGGATCGGCTGCATGGCTGCTGTAATTATTTCACCCAGCACCTTGATTACCACATCGCCCTTTTGAAACCCGTAAAAATCGTTATAGGGTTTAAAGTTGTCTATATCCACATAGGCAATATCAAAACCGCTGGATGATAAAAGTCGTTCGGAAATTTCACGTTGGATTGATTCGTTACCTGGCAGTCCGGTGAGAGGGTTTGCAGATTTGGCCAGAGTAAGGTTTATTTCTGTTATGGCATTGATGAATTTATTAACATCCACAATCCCTTCATAGAGGCCCCGGCGGGTTATACACACATTATCCACCCGGATATCATTGCCAAGTGCCTTGATGGATTGGGCGGCATACCTGATGGGTGTGCTAGCTTCAAGCAATAATGGTACGGGAGTCATCAGATCGCGCATCTTCTTGTTATGGTTGATTTGAAAAGCGAATCCGTGCATGCCGATGACATTCTCTTCCAAGAAGCTTAACCTGTTTATGATGCCGGTAACATGCCCCTTGTCAACCACCGGAAGCACCTGAATCGATTTGTCGGTCTGAAAACGCTTCAGCACGACCGATAAATTGTCGTTTGGCTGAACAGGTACAACAGGCTGGCACACGTCTCCGATATTTTCCAAAACTTGATCAGTCTGTGTCTTCAGTATTGCCGACAGACCGGAATCGGTAGTTGAAAACAGGTTTGAAAAACAGATTGGTTCAACTGGACTTGTTATTTTTGAAATCATTTTGACTCTCTATCTATCCTGCTGAAAAGTCGGATATTTATGATACGTTTTTACAATATACAGCAAGGAGTTCCCAAGTGGTGTTACAAGTGGGATACTTTTTGATACGGTTTGTTTACGACTTTTACTGCATCATTCAATTCATTACTTATTCCCGGTAGCAGTCAGGGATAACCAAGCTGATCTTGTAATTTCTTCGTTGTAGTCTATATTTAAAGCTGGAATTGCAATAGTTGTCCAAGCCTCAGTCAACCCATGTAAGCGCATGTCGTCTCACACATGAAACTCATAAAAACCGGTGATATAAATGTCCTTAAAAATTATCCAGACAAGATCACTTAAAAACAAAATAACCCTTTTGATTCTGGCCATCCTTGTGGTAGTCATCTGGTCCCTGTCATTTTACGCCAGCAGGCAGCTTTACAAGGGAATGACAAAGCTGTCCAGCGACCAGCAATTCACAACCGCATCTTTTGCAGCGACTTCAATTAATGATGAAGTGGAAGAGCGTTTCAAAGCGTTAAATAATGTTGCTGCATCTATAACACCCGTACTCATGTCCGGCCGCTCAAATCTGCAGAAGTTGCTGGAAGACCGTCCTTTATTTAGCAACCTGTTCAACGGCGGTGTTGTGATTTACGGACCTGACGGGACCGTGATAGCGGAAACGCCATTGTCTGCCGGTAGAATCGGTACCAATTATATGGATATAGACACGGTGGCGGCAGCTCTGAAAGAGGGTAAGTCAAATGTCGGTCGGCCGGTTATGGGTAGAAAACTCCAGGCGCCGGTCATCGGTATGACCGTACCGATACGCGATGAACAGGGCAATGTCATCGGAGGTATGACAGGGGTGACCAACCTGGGCACACCAAATTTTCTGGACAAGATTACCTCCAATCGCTATGGCAAGACCGGTGGCTACATCCTGGTTGCACCTAAATACAGGCTGATAATTACGGATACCGACAAAAAACGCATCATGGAGCCACTGCCACCTCAAGGTTTCAGTAAGACTGTGGACCGCTTCATTGATGGAATTGAAGGTTCAGAAATCTTTGTCAATCCGGTTGGCGAAGAAGTTCTGGCCTCGATCAAACGCATTCCTGCAGCAGGTTGGTATGTTGCGGTCCGGCTTCCAACAGCAGAGGCCTTCGAACCGATTCGCAGCATGCAGCAGCGTATACTGCTATCGGCAATTCTATTGACAGTCCTGGCCGGCATCATGACCAGGTGGATCCTGCAGCGGCAGCTTTCACCCATGCTGGATGCGGCAAAATTGCTGTCCGGCATGGCAGACCCCGGGCAGCCGCTAAAGCCTTTGCCGATCAGCAGAATGGATGAAACCGGTGAACTGATCAGCGGGTTCAACCGGCTGCTTGGTATACTTGAGGAGCGGGAAAAGGCACTCAAGGAAAGCGAATCACTCTGGAGATTTGCCGTAGAAGGTTCGGGTGACGGTGTCTGGGACTGGAATATACAAACAGATGAGGCTAAATATTCCCGACGCTGGAAAGAAATGCTCGGCTATTCCGACCATGAAATACTTCCTAAAAATCAGGAGTGGCTTGAACGCATACATCCCGATGACAGGTCAAAAGTTGCCCAAACCATGCAGGACTACCTGGATGGCAGGACAGACATCTATCTTGTTGAATACCGTTTGAAATGCAAGGATGGAGGTTACCTCTGGATCATGTCCAGGGGTATGGTCGTAAGCCACAGCGCCGATGGCAGACCATTACGGATGGTCGGAACCCATACTGACATGACCAGACTCCGGAAGCTGGAGCATGAAAGGGGTGAGACTTTGGCTCTGCTTCAGAAAGTATCCAGTCAGCTGCCCGGTTTTGTTTATCAGTTTATTTTGAATCCTGACGGCAGCTCATGCATTCCCTTTGCCAGTGAAGGGATCAGGCAAATATTTCGCGTTGCCCCTGAGGATGTCATAAACGATGTCGCTGCGGTATTTTCAAAAGTCCACCCAGAAGATTATGAAGCCCTTATGTCTTCCATTCACGAGTCGGCAGAAACTCTCCAGCCATGGCGGCATGAATTCAGGGTGAAATTTGATGATGGGTCTATAGAATGGCGCCTTGGAAATTCGGTGCCAAATAAGCTTCCAAATGGCGGAGTGCTGTGGCACGGCTTTATTACAGATTTTACTGAACGCAAGCAGGTTGAGCAGGAGCTTTTTGAGCAGAAAAATCTGGTCAGTACTATTATTGATAGTACTTCGGAAGCGATCTTTGCCAAAGATTGCGAAGGTCGATACTGCTCAATCAATGAAGCCGGCGCGAAAATGATCGGTTATAAAGTCTCTGATATTATCGGCAAGACTGATTTTGATTTCCTGCCGCCTGAAGCTGCGCTTGATTTTCGAAAAACTGATGAATTAGTTATGTCTAGCGCCCATTCTTGTGAGCTAGAAGGAAGTATTGTGCTTAATGGCAAGCCTTGTACCTTTTTGACCCATAAAACACCATGGCTGGACAATTTTGGCAATATTATCGGCGTTATAGGTATCTCAAACAACATCACCACACGTAAAGAACATGAAAAAGAATTGTTGAAAATAGAAAAACTGGAATCCCTGGGTGTTCTTGCCGGAGGTATTGCACACGACTTCAACAACATCCTGACCGGCATCATGGGCAATATCTCCTTTGCCCAGATGTTTCTCGAATCAGAACACAAATCTTACAAACCGTTGCTTGATGCAGAAAAAGCTTCGGTAAGAGCTGCAGAGCTTGCCCACCAACTGTTGACATTTGCACGAGGCGGGGAGCCGATAAAAAAGGTGATTTCCATTCAGAATATTTTGAAGGAATCCATCTCACTGGCCTTGCACGGCTCCAACGTCAAAGCCAATATTAATATTCCAGATTTAATCCATGCTATCCAGGCTGATGAAGGGCAGATGAGTCAAGTATTTCATAATATCATTATCAACGCCACCCAGGCTATGCCGGGCGGCGGGACTCTGACTGTCAATGCCGCCAACGAGATTCTTCAGGAATCAAACAGCATGGTTTTGCCAGGCGGTAACTATGTCCGACTTGAATTCATTGATCAGGGCTGCGGGATTTCCCAAGACAATCTCAAAAGAATATTTGACCCCTATTTTACGACCAAGTCAGCAGGAAACGGGCTCGGCCTGGCCTCTGCCCATTCTATAATCAGCCGTCATGGCGGGCATCTGGGAGTAGTCTCCATAATCGGCCAGGGATCCACATTCACGATTCACTTACCGTCCATCGGAGTACAGTATTCTTCATTTAAGGACAGCCGGGATGCGGAGCAAAGCAGCGTTCACAAAGGCGGTTCCATACTTGTCATGGATGATGAGGAGATGTTACTTGAAATGATGACAGGTATGCTGGAAAATTTGGGCTATCAGGCAGTTACAGCAGTAAATGGCCATGAAGCCATCTCTCTGTATAAAGCCGCCGCAGCAAATTCAGCACCCTTTGCCGCAGTTGTCATGGACTTAACCATACCGGGCGGGATGGGTGGAAAAGATACGGCGCAGCAGATACTTTCTTTTGATCCGCACGCCTGTCTGATCGTTTCCAGCGGCTATTCCAATGATCCAATTGTCTCGGAATTCGGCAGCTACGGTTTTAAAGGTGCTATTTCCAAGCCATACAGAATCAAGGAACTGGGGCAGTTGTTAAGTACATTGTTGGAAGATAGAGGATAATCAAACATAAGGCGTTCCGCACTGTATAAAACGTCACCTACTTTTTGCAAAACTATTACATACATGACCTCTTGATGTAACAAACCGGTGTTAATCTCTGCAAAACTACAGCGGAGGTCAGCATGATTGAACGGGGTCTGAAATTAAGTGTGAAACGGGAGATGAGTCCGATGGTGGCCTCAGCGGCAACCTTTGCCGCCGGATTTATGCGGACTATTGCCATCAAGAAATATATCCCTCAATCCAGGCTGCGTGAAATCAAATTGCTGGAAACCAAGCCGACTGCCCACGTGAAACGCTGTCTGGTATACAGAGAAAAAGGTGCCGGAAATTATCCGACAATCATACTGGGTGGTTTTGTGCCGGACTCAACTGAAACCGTTGAATTCCAGCGACAGATTCTTCGGGAGCATGGCTCGCTGTATTTCCTGAATTATCCACGTAACGGTTTTTGCGAGGAGATGTTTGCTGCACAGCTGGGTGACCTGATTGAAGATCTTGGAAAAAAAGGACAAAAACCGCTGATCATGGGTGTCAGCTTCGGTTGCGGCCTGCTGACGGATTATCTTCGCAAGGCGCCAGAATCCATACATGAACAGATTCGCGGTTTGGTACTGGTCAGCCCGGTGATCTGTACTGATGACCTGATCAGGCCAGCCAGTGAAAAGCGTGACGGGGTCCGTTTTCTGGAGAACAACCTCAAAAAGATAGTTGCGGCTGATCCGAATGATGAGGTGCACCTGGAAAAGCAGATTGAAAGATCCCGACGCTGTTTTCATGCCCTTTTTACTGCCGGGGCAGAAAACCGTTCCCTCAATGTCAAGCACCTTGCCATTCGGCATAAAATAATGGATGTGATCAATAATACCCCTTCACGGGGAGGATTCGAGCGGGTTGTTGCGTTGCGCGATTTTAACTTTCCGTCCATGGAAAGCTCTATTTTTGCCGGTCCGGTTCTGACTTTGATGGCGGAAAACGAATTTGATATTCTGGTGCCGTCTTCTCCGACAATGAAGCTGTTTCGAGATTCATCCCTATACAGCAGACTGTTTCCCAAGTGCCTGGTAAAAACTGTCCGTTCCGGTGATACGGATGACGGTGTTGCTCATGCGTCAATGATCTTCCATCATGAACCTTACAATGCCTTGCTGGATAACTGGTACAACAAGCTGCTATATCCCCGGCTGCAGCTGGCGATATAGATGCGTATACTCAAGAAAATTGCCAGTATTTCCACTGTTCGCAAGCTGATGCTCTCTGCTGCACAAAATCGCGCCGGCCAATTTCTGGCTCAGGATCCGCAAACGGTGCAGCGCAAAATTTTTGCCGATCTGATCAGGACTGCCGCTGAGACACAATTCGGCCAGGAATATAACTTTTCCGAATTGGCGGGGCTTCCGTTTGATCAGGCCTATGGAAAATATCAGCAGTCTGTTCCGGTTCGAACCTATCAGGATTTTTGGGAGGAATATTTCTCTGCCTGCAGGCATGAACAGCCGGACGGCAGAAAATATCTGAATCTAAAAGATGTAACCTGGCCCGGTATAACCGAGCTGTTCTGCGAGACATCCGGCACTACCGCGCCGACCAAATTCATTCCGTTCTCAAACCGGATGTTCGAGGAAAACCAGCGGGCTGCACTGGACCTGATCTGCTGCTATCTGAAGGAATATCCGGACTCCGGTATTCTGAGCGGCAAAATCCTTTACATGTCCGGTTCCACCTCGTTGACCGAAATGCAGACCGGTGTGTTTTCCGGAGACATGAGCGCCATCACACTCCGTTTCCGTCCCTGGTATCTGGAGCCGTTTGTGGAGCCGTCCTTGAATATCTCCGAACTGCCCTGGGATGAAAAATTGCAGGCCATGGCCGAGCTGTTGCTGAACGACTGCGAAATAAAGGTTGTTTCCGGCGTACCCCCATGGATTATCCTGCTGCTGAAGCGCTGCAGCGAAATCAGCGGCAAACCTGTTAACCAGGCCCTGCCACATCTGGAGTTGATTATACATGGTGGGACAAGCATCAAGCCTTATCAAGCGGAGTTTCAGCAGCTGTTTAATGACTACTTGCCGAATTTCATCGAATTATTACCATCTTCCGAAGCCTTTATGGGATTCCAGTGCGCCGGAGATGCTGCCATGCGCCTGACACCATTTTATGGGGCCTTTTTTGAGTTTGTCCGTTTTGAGGACTTGGATGAAAACGGCAAGCCGGGCCGGTTTGCACCTGCAGTTCCGTTGGAAAAAGTGGAGGCCGGACAGCGTTATGCCATCATCCTCAGCACCTGCTCAGGCCTCTGGCGCTATCATATCGGCGACACAATCCGCTTTACATCCCTGGCACCACATTTCTTTGAATTTACCGGTAGGGACAGGTTTCTGGACAAGCTGGAGGAAAAGGTAACCCAGGAAGAGGTTGAACTGGCAGTTGCCTGCCTTAATAATACATTCGGTTTCGGTGTCAGCGAGTTTATGGTCGGCACCGATGTGCCGAACCGGCGCCATATCTGGGTCTTGGCAGGTGAAAGAATGAGCAGTGCAGATACCGCGCTGATGGCTTCCCTGCTTGACGGGCAGCTAAAGGAAATGAACGCAGATTACGCGACGTTCAGGGATCAGGGGAGGATAGCTGCTCCGAAGCTGCTTTCCGTAAGCGGTGAAATGATCTACAACTGGTCAAAGGATGTTCGCGGCAAGCTGGGTGGCCAATCCAAGATTCCCCATATCGACCCGACAGCGGATTGCTCCATGATCAGCAGCATCAGGGAATATATCGAGTGTGACAGGCGGGCGTCCGGCAGATTGACCTGTTAATAAGAAAAAAGCGGCAATCCCCTTCAGGACTTGCCGCTTTTGTTTTCTGGCCAATTTCGTTTATTCGTCGGCCGCAGCCGTATTTTCCAGTAGACCGGCCTCTCTTTTCTTATGCATCCAGCCATAAGCGGTTACAGCAATTGTGAGCAATACGGCCAGGTATTCGTTACCGACCAGAAACTTTGGCAGATAATGCAAAATAGCCTGATCGGCAACAATCATTTTTCCGGATGTATAGGCGATAAGGCCTGCTCCGATATATACGATAATCGGGAAGCGATTGATCAGTTTGATAATTATGGCGCTTCCGAGCATGATAATCGGAATGGAGAGTAAAAGACCAAACATTAAAAGAGTCCAGTCACTTTTAGCAAGAGCTGCAATAGCCAGCGTGTTATCCAGACTCATGACAAGGTCAGCGATCAGAATTGTTTTTACCGCAGCACTCAATGTGTCGTGGGCATGGTGAGAGGCGTCGTCATTTTCATCGTCAACCAGTAGCTTGATTGCGATCCAGAGCAGCAGAAGACCGCCGACAAATTGCAAAAATGAAATTTTAAGCAGTTCTACCGCGACTACTGTTAGAACAATTCTTAAAATAACTGCGAATGCTCCGCCGTATAAAATTGCAAGCCTCTGTTTGCTTTCCGGCAGGTTGCGAGCAGCCATGGCGATCACTACAGCATTATCACCAGACAGCACTATGTTGACCATAACAATCTCTAAAAGCGCTACCCAAAATTCCATCGACATTGGACCATCCCCCTTGATTGCAATAAAAAACCGGTCACAATTCTGATGACCGGTCAAGAATTTGATTCAGAAGAACATCATCTTATCTGATTGGTTAAAGATGAATGTATAGGCAATTGGTTTTACCAAACACCTATTTTGGTTCTGAGTCAATATAGAAATGAAAAAAGTAGTTAAAAAAACTGTTGTATCAAGTAAGCTCGATCAGAAAATACCAAAATCAGAATTCAACACCAACTTCGCCGAATGGTCCACCGAAATCAATCTTGGCCTTAACATCCTCCATATCGATTTTAACTTTTTCATATCGATATCCGGCAGCACCGAAGAACGGTCCGTAAGGTTTTACCTTGACTCGTCCGATCAGGTCGTAATAATGATTCTTTCCGTAAGTGATACCTCGCGCTTCTCCCTCCAGGGCAATCCACTTGATCGGCTTTACCTGAAAGCCGGCGTAAAGCATCGGCATTGGTATGATAAAAGCCTTGGATTCTGTAACTGTCTGAGTTGTAACTGAGTCCTGGCCGGTTATGCGAGCCTTGAAGTCAATTATCCGGGCATTAAGTCCCAGGTCGATGTTTAAAATTCCGGTAGTGGCAGTTTTGAGCAGTGGAATTCCGTAAAGAAAACCTACGTCATAGTGGTCCAACTTCAGTTCGGAGGTAAAAGGGACGTTTCCATTAAAGTTGACATCGCCAAACTGGAAGGTACCATTTTTCGATCCTATTTCCTTGAAGCTCATCGGAGAGGCCATCAGGTAGATGTTGGGAAATAAAAGTGGAGTATCAATCTTGATCCTGCCCGTCAGTCTGGTTTCATTGTCGTATTTAAGGTCGTCATTGATGTTCAGGTTATCCAATGTTGAAGCGCCTTTGATAGAAAGATCACCTCCGGGTGACTGCCTCCATCCTCCGATGGAAAGTTCGATTCCAGCAGCCAGGGCGGTAAATGGAATTAGGCAAAGCCCCAACAAAATGCCAACTATCCGGATATTCAGTGGCTTCATTTTGATCTCCTTTAAATGGTTATTGAAGCTGTGATGATTAATTTGATGATGGTACCACAAATCAACTAGAATTTCCCCGTGATTTTAATCAAAATGATGTATGTATCTGAAAATAGTAGAGTTATGGTTGTTGCGGATACACTGCTATTTTTTTCGCAATACCCGTTTGTCTCCCACCCTGATAGTGCTTTTTTCACCGTCAAAAAATTCCAGAAGAGGAATCAGAAACTTACGGGACAGGCCGGTCAGATCACGATAAACAGTAGGGGTTATTTCGTTATTGTCCTTGAGATATGACATAAGTTTATCTCTGAGGCTGTTCATTGATTCAGTCGAATAAAACAGGTCATTGGAAACCCTCACCACCTGACCGCTTCTGCCGGAGTTCAACAAGATCTCCCGCACAGTTTTTTGATCACATTTCAGTTGATAGGCTATCTCATTGACTGTCGGAGGCTCAATTCCCTTTTCCTGAAGAATTGCCGTGATTTTAAGAGCCAAGCCCGGTTCTGCCGGATCCGTCCTGACCGCAATGCCTGGCAGCCGGACAATATCGCGTTCAGGGATGACCAGCCGGTCTTTTTCCAAAGCTGTTATCAGCGGCGTAAAAAAGCGTGGATCGCTCCGTTTTGGCAGACGGGTCTTTAACTCTTCCTTTCCAATTCCGTCCTTATGAGGGTTTGCATTCAGGAAAACAGTCACCTCATTGACAAGCCGCTCCTGAAGTTCGATGAAAGCGTTTTTTGCCAGAAATGTTCTGGGGTCACGAAGCATCTGGACCACATCTTTTGCGTTTAGAAGGGCTGTCAGAGAGGTTTCCAGCGATTTGCGCGGCATGGCAGAACGCAGGAGGATTTCTTCAAAGCTGACGCCGGAGAGCAGGCTCTGGCTGATGATCAGAGCGGCTATTCGCTGATACTCAAGTTGTTCCAGAGAATCGAGTAGTGACAGGGCTTCTTCGGTTCTGCGTCTGCGTGATGGAGGGAAAGGGTCCAGAACTGTGCCACCTCCTACAGTTGCAGCCGGTGATGAAATACGAATTATGTATCTGTCCCCGGATGCCAACAAAACTGGTTCGTTGAGTCGTAGCTGTACATAAGTGCTGTCACCAGGTTGAAGAGTATTCCGGCCCAGCAGATTTACCTGGGCTTGAACTTCATAGGTTGCCGAGTGCAGGCGGACCGTTGCGCGGTTTTTTAATTCCCTGGGTGCAGAAGCCAGGTAGTCAAGGCGGACATCCACAGACTTTGTTGTTTTAAAAACGCCCCTGGGTACGACCACATCGCCACGATTTGCTTCGTTCAGGTCAATACCCTGCAGATTGACGGCCAGGCGCTGTCCGGCCTGTCCAAGATCTGTTTTATGTCCATGGGCCTGGATGCCGCGTACTCTGCCCGCCCGGCCCGATGGCAATAATTCCAGCTCGTCACCGACTTTAAGCTCACCAGAGAGTAATGTACCGGTCACCACTGTTCCAAAACCAGCCATGGTAAACACCCGGTCTACAGGGAGTCTAAAGCTGCCTTCAAGGTGTTTTCCAATAGCCTTTTCCGCCAGTTTTGCAAGTTCAATTTTCAAGTTTTCTATTCCTGCCCCGGTCCGCGCTGAGAGTGGAACAATCGGCGAGTCAGCCAGAAAACTGTCGGCAACAAATTCGCGCACTTCCTCGGTGACAAGGTCCAGCCATTCCTGGTCGACCATGTCGCATTTGGTCAGTGCCACCAGCCCGTTTTTGACTTCCAAAAGCTTGAGAATATCCATGTGTTCCCGTGTTTGGGGCATAATCCCTTCGTCAGCCGCTATCACCAGCATGACCAGATCCATTCCTCCAACACCGGAAACCATGGCCCGCACAAATTTTTCATGTCCGGGAACATCCACAATCCCGAAGCGTATCTCACCCGGAAGCTCCAGGTGGGCAAACCCAAGCTCAATTGTAATTCCTCGTGACTTTTCTTCTTTTAGGCGGTCTGTGTCGATCCCGGTCAGGGCTTTGACCAGCGAAGTCTTGCCGTGGTCGATATGCCCGGCTGTTCCAAGGATTAGGTGTTTCATGGCGGCTGCCTTTTGGGAGAGTGTTGGTTGGCGGAAGCACATGGGAATCGAACCCACCAAGGGAATTTCTCATCCCCTTCACCGGTTTTGAAGACCGGGCCACCCACCAGTGATGGTTGTGCTTCCGTATTTATTTAATCGGTGTTAATACCTGCACAGCCTCCAGAATTGAGTCAGTAAGCAGAGTAATGTCGTGATCATCAATGGTACGAATATCAAGCAAAAAGCGATCCCGGTGAATACGGCCAAGAACAGGAACCGCTGTGCTCCTCAAAGCTTCATCAATCCGTTGCGCTGAAATTCCTTCGATGCTTAGCTCTATCTGGGTTGACGGCAATTGCAGCAATGGAAATGAGCCACCACCTACACAGGACTCTCCCTGGTGTCTGGTGAGTTTAACTATATCCGGGAATAAACGCCTGAGTCGTCTTACAAGTCTGTTGGCCCGTTGTGCAAGTGCTGCAGGTGGAGTGGTCAGCATGCGCAGCACAGGTATGGAGGTCAGTGCTTGTTTCTCATCCCGGTAAAGCCGCAGGGTCGCCTCAAGGGCAGCCAAAGAGAGTTTATCGATACGTAATGCGCGCAATAAAGGATGTTTTTTCATTGGTGCGATAACGTCCCTGTTGCCGGCAATAATTCCGGCCTGAGGGCCACCCAGTAGCTTGTCGCCACTGAAAGTAACAACTGCAGCGCCAGCTTCCAGGTAGTTCCGGATGGTCGGTTCTCCGCGAATACCGTGTGGTGCAAGATCGATCAGACATCCGCTTCCGGCATCCAGCATAACAGGAAAACCATTTTCCTTGCCCAGTACTGACATCTCGGCAATGGATACTTCTGCTGTAAAACCGATGATGGAGTAATTGCTGGTATGTACTTTAAGGAACAGGGCGGTGGATTCGGTCAGGGCACTTTGGTAATCGTGGAGATGGGTACGATTGGTGGTGCCAACTTCAACCAGAATTGCTCCGCTCTGCTTCATTACATCCGGTATGCGGAAAGAACCGCCGATTTCCACCAGTTCGCCCCGGGATACGATTACTTCGCGTCCCTGAGCCAGTGAGGATAGGGCCAGCAAAACTGCCGCCGCATTGTTGTTCACCACCAGTGCGGATTCGGCACCGGTCAATTCGCAGATGAGGCCCTCGACGTGTGAATAGCGGGTTCCGCGTTCACCGGTGTCAAGATCAAACTCCAGGTTGGAATAACCTGCAGAAGAATTGCGTATGGCTTCCACAGCTTCAGCGGCCAAAGGAGAACGTCCAAGGTTAGTGTGGATTACCACTCCGGTCCCATTGACCACAGGGCGAAGACTCGGGCGAACTCTTTTACCCAGTTCGGTTGTGATAAGGTCTATAATATTGCTTTGTGATGGAATAGTTGTTGTCTGGCCGGATGTAATTTTTTCACGAAGAGTGGCCAGCACAGCTCTGACAGCGGTCAAAACTTCTGTGCGCGGGAAATTAGGCAGCAAGGCAACATTTTCAGGCCATGCCAGTAGTGTGTCTACCTTGGGGATTTGTCTAAGCAGGTTTTGTTTATTACCCGGATTTTCATGCATTCTTGATTTACCCCTGGTCAGTCTTAATTATAAGGCCTGCCTGTATCTATCAATGCAAATGGAATTATATCTAAAGCTATTTCAGAGTCAAGCTAATGCTGCTCTATAACTGGTTGATTTTTTTGAGTTAGAGATGTTATTTGAAAAACTGTTTTGAGTATTGAAGTATTCTGATAACGCGATATAATTTAACGACAGATATCCATAATTGATTGTACTGACACGAGCATAATTTTTGTGGCCTGTGTTACAACCTGCTGAATCAGGTTGGTTTTACGAACAATTTTAGTAAACCAGGGAGGGTACTGAAATGGAAGTGTCGAGAAGACAGTTTTTCAAGTATTGTGCTGGTGGCTTGGGAGGGTCAAGTATCGCCATGTTGGGCTTTTCGCCAACCAATGCTTTGGCGGAAGTGCGAGAATTCAAGCTGACGCGCAGTTCCGAAACCCGCAACACCTGCCCTTACTGTTCGGTCAGCTGCGGGCTGATCATGCACAGTATGGGGGACAGATCTAAAAACGCTGTGTCAAATATCTTTCATATCGAGGGCGACCCGGATCATCCGGTGAATCGTGGCACTCTCTGTCCGAAAGGTGCCGGCCTGATTGATTTCATTCATAGCCCCAATCGCCTGAAATATCCCGAATACCGCGCCCCTGGTTCCAAAGAGTGGAAACGCATTTCCTGGGACGAAGCCTTTACAAAAGTGGCTAAGCTGATGAAGGAAGATCGGGACAAAAACTTCATCGCCACAAATGCCGCTGGCGTCACGGTTAATCGCTGGCTCTCCACTGGCTTCCTGGCCGCCTCTGCCTCAAGTAACGAATCCGGCTACATTACCCACAAGGTTGTACGCAGCAGCGGAATGCTGGCCTTCGATAATCAGGCCCGGGTCTGACACGGACCTACGGTGGCCAGTTTGGCCCCTACATTTGGACGCGGTGCAATGACCAATCACTGGGTGGATATCAAGAACGCCGATGTAATTATCGTCATGGGCGGCAACGCCGCCGAAGCACACCCCTGCGGTTTTAAATGGGTAACAGAAGCCAAAGCCCACAATAACGCCACCTTCATCGTAGTAGATCCCCGTTTTACACGTTCGGCAGCGGTGGCAGACCTCTACGCACCGCTTCGTACCGGTACGGACATCGCTTTTCTGGGTGGTCTACTCAACTACATGTTGGGTAAAGACAAGATTCATCACGAATATGTCAAGGCTTATACCAATGCTTCCTTTATTGTCGGTGAAGGTTACAAGTATGATGAAGGTCTTTTTTCAGGTTATGATGAAGCAAACCGTAAATATGATAAATCCTCCTGGGCCTATGAAACCGGTCCAGATGGCTTTGCCAAGGTGGACGAGACCCTGCAGCATCCACGCTGTGTTCTGCAACTGCTCAAGAAACATTTTTCCCGCTACACTCCCGAAGTTGTCAGCAATATCTGTGGTACTCCCAAAGAGACTTTCCTAAAAGTCTGCGAGAGTATCGCCACCACATCGGTATCAAACCGTACCATGACTATCATGTATGCCCTGGGCTGGACCCAGCATTCGGTAGGGTCGCAGATGATCCGTACCGCAGCCATGCTGCAGCTTCTGTTGGGAAACATGGGTATGGCCGGTGGCGGAATGAACGCCCTGCGTGGTCACTCCAATATTCAGGGGTTGACGGACCTGGGACTCATGTCCAGCCTGCTGCCCGGCTATCTGACTTTACCGGGTGAAAAAGAGGTTGACTACCAGGCCTATATTGACAAGCGGGCGCTCAAGCCTTCGCGCCCGGGACAGATGTCCTATCTGCAGAATTATGGCAAATTTCATGTCAGTCTTATGAAAAGCTGGTTTGGCGCTGCTGCCACCAAGGAAAACAACTGGTGTTTCAGCTGGTTGCCCAAGCTGGATCAGGAATATGATGTCCTTCGGGTATTTGAGTTGATGCACCAGAGCAAACTCAACGGCTACATTTGCCAGGGTTTCAATCCGCTGGCCTCGGTCCCGCACAAAGCCAAGCTGATTAAGGCCATGTCCACCTTGAAGTATATGGTGGTGATTGACCCGCTGGCTACGGAGACCTCCTGTTTTTGGGAAAACCACGGAGAATACAATGATGTGGATCCCAAGGCGATTCAGACCGAAGTGTTCCGCCTTCCATGTACCTGTTTTGCCGAGGAGAATGGTTCGTTAACAAATTCCGGTCGCTGGCTGCAATGGCACTTTAAAGGGGCTGAGCCGCCGGGGGATGCCATGGCTGATGCAGATATCATGGCCGGCATTTTCCTCAAACTGCGTGAAATGTATCGTAAAGATGGTGGTGCCTTCCCCGATCCGATCCTGAACCTGACCTGGGAATATAAAATACCCCATGCTCCATCACCTGAAGAGTTGGCTCGCGAGTTCAATGGCAAGGCGCTGGCCGATTTGATGGACGCCAAGGATCCGACCAGGGTTGTGTTGACAAAAGGTCAGCAGCTGGATGGTTTTGCCCAGTTGAAAGACGACGGTTCAACGGCATGTGGCTGCTGGATTTATTCCGGATCCTGGACGGAAAAGGGCAACATGATGGCTCGCCGTGACAACTCCGACCCATCGGGTCTTGGCAATACACTCAACTGGGCGTTTGCCTGGCCGGCCAACCGCCGCATTCTGTATAACCGGGCATCCTGCGATCCGTCCGGTAAGCCGTGGGATCCGAAGCGTAAACTGATCGCATGGGACGGCGCTAAATGGGCCGGCATTGATATACCTGATTTCAAAGCCGATTCTCCTCCGGGTGATGGCATGGGACCCTTTATCATGCTTCCGGAGGGCGTGGGGCGGCTGTTCTCTCTGGACAAGATGGCGGAAGGGCCTTTCCCTGAGCACTACGAACCTTTTGAGACTCCGATTGATACCAATCCCTTGCATCCCAAGGTGATCAGCAATCCTGCTGCGCGTGTCTTCAAGAATGATCTGGAAACATTCGGCAAGGGTAAGGATTTTCCATATGCTGCCACTACCTATCGTTTGACAGAACATTTCCACTTCTGGACCAAACATACTACGCTGGCGGCCATCATGCAGCCGGAGCAGTTTGTGGAAATCAGCCCGGAGCTGGCCAAGGAGAAAGGCATCAAACAGGGGGATCGGGTCAAGGTCTGGTCCAACCGCGGCTTTATCAAGGCGGTGGCGGTGGTGACCAAGCGGATTACGCCGCTCCAGATCAACGGCAAGACCGTCCATCATGTGGGTATCCCGATTCACTGGGGTTTCAAGGGTGTGGCTAAAAGCGGTTATCTGGCCAATGTCCTGACACCATATGTGGGGGACGCCAACACCCAGACACCGGAGTTCAAATCATTCCTCGTCAATATCGAGAAGGCATAGGAGGTGGATCATGGCACTACAATCGCTTGATATTATACGCCGTTCAGCCACCACCACCCCTTCACCAAGCCAACGCCAGACAACGGAAGTGGCCAAGCTGATCGATGTTACCAAGTGTATCGGCTGCAAGGCCTGTCAGGTGGCCTGCATGGAATGGAACGATACCCGCGATATCATCGGGACTAATAAGGGCGTTTACGACAATCCGCCGGACCTGTCCGAGAATTCCTGGACGGTGATGCGTTTTGCCGAAGTGGAGTTGGAGCCGGGAAAGCTGGAGTGGCTGATTCGCAAGGACGGCTGCATGCACTGTTCTGATCCGGGCTGCCTCAAGGCCTGCCCGGCACCGGGAGCGGTTGTGCAGCACAGTAACGGCATCGTGGATTTTCACGAAGAAAACTGTATCGGCTGTGGCTATTGCATTACAGGTTGTCCGTTCAATATCCCGCGTCTGTCCAGCAAGGACAGCAAGGTCTACAAGTGTACTCTCTGCTCAGACCGGGTTACGGTAGGGCTTGAGCCGGCCTGTGTCAAGACCTGTCCCACGGGTGCCCTGCTCTTTGGCAGTAAGGAGGATATGCTCCATCTTGCAGAAGGCCGTCTTGAGGATCTCAAAAAACGGGGTTTCGCCAAGGCCGGGATCTATAATCCGAAAGGGGTTGGCGGCACGCATGTTATTTATGTACTTCACCATGCCGACAAGCCTGAAATCTACTCCGGCCTTCCCAAGGATCCTTCAATCGGGCCAATGGTCGGGCTCTGGAAAGGCGCAGCAAAACCGGTGGCCTCGATTGCCCTTGCAGCAATGGGGCTTGGAGCTTTTTATCATTATGTAACAAAAGGCCCCAACGAGGTCCCGCCCGAGGACGAGAAGGAGGTTGAAGATGAAAAATGATAACGATAAAATACCCCGATTTACGGCACCGGAACGGATTAATCACTGGTCGGTAGCCATCACCTTTGTTTTGCTGGCCCTTTCCGGGCTGGTGTTTTTTCATCCATTTTTCCAGCCCTTGAATCAGCTGTTTGGTGGCGGCACCTGGACACGCATCATTCACCCTTTTCTGGGGGTGGCAATGATCTTTTCCTTTGGTGGTATGTTTTTACGTTTCCGCAAACTGTGTGTTATCACAGAGACTGATAAGGAATGGCTGCGTCGCGCAAAGGAAATGATGAATGGCGACACTCATAATATGCCGGAAGCGGGTAAGCTGAACGGCGGACAGAAAATGATGTTCTGGATGCTGTCGGGCTGCATGGTACTGTTGATCCTGTCCGGCATCATTATGTGGCGCGCCTATTTCTCCTTCATGTTCCCGGCCTGGATGATCCGTTTTGCTTCTGTTGTCCACGCCGCAACCGGCATTGGAATGATTGCTCTGATTGTCGGGCACATTTATGCCGCCATCTGGACAAAGGAAAGTATTAATGCCATGATTTACGGGAAAGTCAGGCGTGCCTGGGCAAAGCACCACCATCCGGCATGGTTTCGACAGATGACGGGAGAAGATAAATGAATCCAGAAACGCGCATACTTGAGCCGGGGCAGATCGAGGCTCCAATCGACCGGATCCGTTTTCTCTTTCTTGCGGGTCGTGATCTGTTTGCGAGTCGGGCCGAACGTTTCAGCTTTCTTGCGGCCAACAGCCCTTTAAAAGATTATCTACTCTTCCTTGCCATGCTTGCAGATGCACAGCAGCAAGCCTTGAATCAATTTCCTGTATTACCTGCCCCGGATGCTAGTGAACAGACGCTATGCCGTGAACACGCCATGCCACTGCTAAGCCCACAGTCCTTGGCGCGCAATCCGGCCTGGCGCAATGGGCTGAGGCTGATTCTTCAGATAATGGCTGCTGCGGACCTTCCTGATGCAGCACGTGAGACAATCGCCGGTTTGAACAGGATGAGCGAAGCCCGGTTAGAGGAAATGGCTGATCTGGTTCTGGTCGGTAACCTGGCGGAATGTTATCCCGCTGAACTGCCGTTTATTGCAGCAGCCCTGCAGGTGTATTGGGTTCAAATGGCAACCTCTCTGACAGAAGATGCCATAGGCAGGCTGGAACAGGGCGGGTTGTGTCCCGTCTGTGGTTCCCATCCCATGGTTGGCATGGTAAAGTCTGGCGGTGCTGAACAGGGGCTGCGTTACCTCTGCTGCTCACTGTGTGCCACCCAATGGCATATGGTCAGGATCAAGTGCAGTAATTGCGAATCAACCGGCGGCATAAATCATTTTGCCCTGGAAGGTTCCAACGGTTCAGTCAAGGCGGAGAGTTGCGATGACTGTAAAACCTATCTGAAGCTGTTGTACCTGGAAAAAGACAGCCGGATGGAAGCCATGGCGGATGATCTGGCCACACTTGCACTGGATATGCTGATGCATAACGATGGATACATGCGCAGCGGTCCCAATCTGTTCCTGCACCCGGGCATTTCTTGATTAACTTGATGAGGTGATTTGTGAAATATGTAGCACTTGGAAGTACCGGCTTGTCTGTTTCTGAAGTCGGATTTGGCTGTATACCCATTATCCGAAGGTCCAAGGATGATTCGGTCAAGGTGTTGCGGCATGCCTTTGAACAGGGGATTACCTTTTTCGATACCGCAAATGCCTATCGTGACAGCGAGGAGAAGATCGGTACTGCTTTTGCCGGTATGCGCGACAAGATAGTGATTGCCTCAAAGACGCTGATGCGTAGTGAACAAGGCGCAATGGAACATCTGGAAAACAGTCTCAGGAAGTTGAATACCGACTATCTGGATCTGTATCAGCTGCACCAGATTGCCCAGGAGAAGGACTGGAGTGAGGTGACAGGGGCTGGCGGTGCGCTTGGGGCGGTTGTAAGGGCAAAAGAAGCCGGGAAAATCAGGCATATCGGAGTTACGTCACATAATCTGCAGATGGCTATCAAGCTGGTGCGCAGCAGGCATTTCGACACGATTCAGTTTCCATTCAATCTGATTGAAGAGGGGGCCAGGGATGAATTGCTGGGCTTAACCAGGGAAGCGGCTATGGGTTTTATTGTCATGAAGCCTTTTGGTGGAGGAGTTATTGACAATGCCTCTGTGGCGTTCAAATATCTCCGGTCACATGCCGGTGTAATACCGATTCCAGGGTTTGAATCCTGTGAACAGGTGGATGAAGTTCTCTCCTTTTATGCGGAAGATAATCAGATCAGCGACCAGGATCTCAAAATAATGGAAAAATATCGCAGTGAACTGGGCAAGAGGTTCTGCCGTCGCTGTGAGTATTGCCAGCCCTGCCCGCAAGGGGTCATGATAACTCCGGCCATGGGTTATCCGATCCTTGCTGCGCGCATGTCACCTGCTGTTTCAGTGGAATTCGGTAAAAAAGCGATGGATAGTGTGCCGCTCTGCACAGAGTGTGGAGTCTGTATTGACAAGTGCCCGTATGAGTTGCAGATACCTGCGATTTTGAAGGCCAATTATGCGCTTTATGAAAAGCACTTGAAAGAAAAGCAGTCTTGACATCCTGAACATGATTACCGTTGCAGGTTGTTAATAGACAACAAAATGGGTCCATAATCCTGAAATAACCAGTACCAGAAAGATGGATGGCAGCATATTCAGCAGGCGGAAACTCTTCAGCTCCATCAGGTTAAATCCTGCTGCCAGCATAAGTATTCCGCCTGTGGCTTTGAAGTCGCCGATGATGGTTGGGGTTAGATAAATATTGATGGAATTCGCTCCCAGATATAGCGAGCTTTGGATAGTGAACATCGGCAGAATAAAAAGCAGAAGGCCGAACCCGATATTTGCAGTAAAAATCATTGCGGTTACAAAGTCCAGGCAGGCTTTTACTATCAGCAGTGAAGGGTCTCCGGTGAGCCCTTCATTCAGGGAGCCAACTACGCCGGTACCGCTAAAACAGAAAATTACCAGTATGCTGCTGAATAATGTCGTAAAATTTTCATAGGTCATACCGTGATAACTCGGACCTGATTTTGAAAGTTTAACAAAAAGCAGCTTGGAAAAGTGTTCCAGTATGGCATGAAAATTTATCAGTTCACCGAAAAACGCACCTATCAATAAAGCCAGGATAACTGCCGGAATCTGTTTGACCTGGGAAATCATGCTGATGCCAAGAGTCATGGATGCGCAACCGAAGATCAATGGCATATTCTTTTTTATCCGGTCCGGCAGATGATTTCCAACCAAAAAACCGGTAAGACAGCCTAAAACAACCGCTGCTGCATTTACAACTGGCCCGATCATTAATGTCTCCAATCATATCAATATTGCTTATTATTCTCACAGATTAAAACATTATACCAGTCCGGCGTTATTTAAAAGCAGTCAATCATCTAAAGCGGCGTTGCCGCTGGTTCATTCCGCGGTAGTATAATCAACGTCAACTGGAGTATATTCTGCCAGGGCTTAATGTTTTTGATCAAGGAGCGGTCATGAACAACAGTGCGACAGAGATGCTGATATCGTCAGTGATGGAATTTTTACATGTTTACCCGCCATTTGACCGTATGGAGCCGGAAATGCTCAGGTTTTTGGCTGAGCGAAGCCGGCTGGCGTATTACCCCAAGGATACGGTAATTCTTTCTCCGGAAAACGGCGTGGTAAGTATTTTCAGGATTATTCAGCGCGGCAAGGTCCTTGCCAGGCTTTCCGGGGAAAATAATGTATTGGAGCAATCTGAACTGACGATTGGCCCCGGTGAGGGATTCCCGTTCGGTTCAGTGATTGCCCGTCGCATCTCTTCCAAAGATTATTCTGCACTGGAAGATGTGTTCTGTTTTGAGCTGCAAAGCTGCGACTTTTTCGCACTGATGCAGAGAAGCCCGGCATTTAATCAGTTTTGCACCCAATTCATTGCCTCCCTGCTCAGTCAGTCGCAACAACAGTTGCAAATGCAATTTTCCCAGCGTGTTGCAGAGCAGCAGACCATGAACTCTCCCCTGTCGACCGTAATCAAGAAAACTCCTCTGTCGGTAGCACCTTCCACTCCTCTACGTAAGGTGATCGAATTGATGGCCGTACACAGTATCGGTTCGATGATTATTGTGGATGAGGAACAGAGGCCGATTGGAATATTTACCCAGTCCGACGTGCTCAAGCGCATTGTTCTGCCGGGACTATCACTGGATATTTCAATCAGTGAAGTCATGTCACAGAATCCGCATACGCTTCCTCTGTGTGCCAATGCCTACGATGCTGCACTGACCATGGCCATGCGTGGTGTACACCATGTACTTGCTGTTGATGATGGCGGCCGGTTGAAAGGCGTTGTTTCAGAACGGGATCTGTTTACTTTGCAACGTGTAGGTTTGCGCCAGATTCGTCATACAATCGATTCGGCCACCAATATCCATATGCTGCTGCAGGCCAGTCAGGATGTCCGTCAGTTTTCCCTCAATATGCTGGCGCAGGGGGTCGGTGCCGGCCATATTACCCAGTTTATTTCCACATTGAATGATACTTTAACCCGCCGCATCATTCAGATCAATCTGGAAAAGCATGATTTGTCCGGTATTGACTGGGCCTGGCTGTCATTCGGTTCGGAGGGGCGCGACGAGCAGACTTTCAGTACAGATCAAGACAACGGAATAGTTTTTGTCTGCACCGGTACTATGGATTGTGAACATGTGCGCTTACGTCTTCTAGCATTTGCAAGTGATGTCAATGCGGATCTGGATCGTTGCGGCTTTCCTCTCTGCACAGGTCATATTATGGCCAGTAATCCGGATTTATGCCTGACACTGGATGAGTGGGAGGAAAAATTCAGAAGCTGGATCCAGACACCTGAACCCCAGGCGCTGCTGAACGCAACGATCTTTTTTGATTTCAGGCCGCTGTTTGGCAATTTCAATCTCGGGGAGAGGATGCGGACTTCGCTGCAGTGGCAGGCACGGAACAGTCCGCTGTTTCTGCGCATGCTGGCCGCCAATGCAGTTGATATTCAGCCACCACTGGGCAGGATTCGCGATTTTGTAACCGATGCTGACCCGGAACACCCCGGCACCATTGATCTCAAAAAGTTCGGTGCGCGGATTTTCATTGATGCAGCGCGGATATTTGCCCTGGCAAACGGTATTACGGCTACCAATACGGTGCAGCGTATCAAGCTGATTGCGCCTTTGATGAATGTCATGTCAGAAGCCCCGGCAGCGGCCGACGCCTTCAACTTTATCCAGTTATTGCGTTTGCGCCATCAGCATTCGGAACAATTGCAGGGAAGGGAAGTGGATAATCTGCTTCGACCAGATGACCTGAACGAAGTAGAACGCCTGATCCTGAAAGAATCGTTCCGCCAGGCGCGCAAGATGCAACAGCGCTTAAAACAGGACTTCCAACTGGGATGATTATGGGATGGCTCTCCAGAATATTCGAATGTTTCACCACGCATCCGGAGGTTGTGCTCTCTCCGGTTCAGCGTCGTGAGTTGGAATTGTGGCGTCAACTAGCCGTACCTGATGTCCATCAGGCACATTATCGAAACCGCTATGTTGTTGTGGATGTAGAGACCAGCGGTCTTAATATGAAAAAAGACCGTCTGATTTCAATTGGAGCTATTGGGCTTGTGGCGGGGCGGTTAGATTTTAACGATGCTTTTCAGGTGGTACTTCGTCAGGACCAGGTCAGTGATCTCGATAATATCTTGCTGCATGGAATCGGTGGTTCACAGCAGAGTGAAGGGGTTGAACCGGCAGAAGCACTGCTGGCTTTTCTACGTTACATCGGTAAGTCGCAACTGGTAGCCTATAACGCATTTTTTGATCAAGCAATGATTGATAAGGCTATGTTGGAATATCTGGGAATGGAGCTTGGGCTGACCTGGATCGATCTGGCCTGGGTGCTGCCCGATTTTTTTTCATTCCGGTCGGATGTGCGTGTTCCTCTTGATGAATGGCTTAATTTATTCAAAATAGAAAATATCTTACGGCATAATGCGGTTTCTGATGCTTATGCAACAGCGAAACTCTTCCAGATTGCAATTGCTCACGGGAGCCGAAAGGGTGCCGACACCCCGGCCAGTTTTCATAAAATCGAGAAAGCCCGACGCTGGATGTTTGAAAGTCGCTGAAATTTAAATCAGTAATTTACAAAAGTACGGCCCGGAAGTTTCTGTTTCCGGGCCGTACTTTTGTTGATGCTGGGTCCTAGTGGCCGGATGATTTCACTGCACCCAGGCCAGTTTCCGAACGAACTTTCTGGGCCGGGAATAACGAACGCTCCAGTTGGGCCTGCTTGCTGTTATCAAACTTGGATACCAGATAGATGGTCAGGAAAGCCGCTGTCATGGAGAAAAGAGCTGGCGATGAGTAAGGGAATAATGCGCTGCCCTTTGGATTATGCAGTACTGCTTCCCAGACTGACGCAGAGACTATGGTCAAGGCGACGGAGCTTACCAGGCCGACAATACCCCCGGTTACAGCACCCTTTGTAGTACAATCCTTCCACAAAACGGACATGAACAGGATTGGGAAGTTGGCAGAGCAGGCGATGGCAAAGGCCAGCATGACCATGTAGGCGACGTTTTCTTTTTCAAACGCAATGCCGAGAATTACCGCAACAATACCAAGGCAAATAGTGGTGATCTTGGAAACACGCAACTCGGTAGCCGAATCGGCCATTCCCTTTTTGAAAACCGTTGCGTACAGGTCATGGGATACGGCTGAAGCGCCGGATAGCGTCAGGCCGGCAACAACCGCCAAAATTGTGGCAAAGGCAACAGCAGAGATGAAACCCAGGAAGACGTTGCCACCAACGGCGTTGGCCAGGTGGATGGCCGCCATGTTGCCGCCACCCTTCAGTCCGTCGTAGACCGGGGCGCCAGCTGCATCAAAAACCTGTTTGCCGTCCACCATCTTGACGGCCAGATAGTTCGGGTCTGTGGATACCAGAACAATGGCTCCAAAACCGATAATGAAAGTCAGGATATAGAAGTAGCCGATCCAGGTTGTAGCCCAGCCAACAGACTTGCGTGCTTCCCTGGCGCTCGGCACTGTGAAAAAACGCATCAGAATGTGCGGCAGACCGGCCGTTCCGAACATCAACGCCATGCCAACTGAAATGGCGGAAACCGGATCCTTGATTAATCCGCCGGGCGCCATGATTGCGCCATGTTTGGAGTGAACTTCAACCGCCTTGGTGAACAGTGCTTCGGGGCTGAAATGAAACTGATACAGAACGGCCAGGGCCATGAAGGTTGCACCGACGAGCAGCATGCAGGCCTTGATGATCTGCACCCAGGTGGTTGCGGTCATGCCGCCGAACAATACGTAGCACATCATCAGAACACCGACAATCATTACCGCATATTGATATTCAAGGCCGAATAGGACCTTGATCAATTGTCCGGCACCGACCATTTGGGCAATCATATAAAATGCTACAACCACCAGGGAGCCGACTGCCGCAAAGACACGGGTCGGTGTTTGTGCGAATCGGTAGGATGCCACATCGGCAAAGGTGAATTTGCCCAGATTACGCAAACGCTCAGCCATCAGGAAAGTAATCACCGGCCAGCCGACCAGCCAGCCGATGGAGAAGATCAGGCCGTCAAATCCGCTGACATAGACCAGTCCTGAAATCCCGAGAAAGGATGCAGCTGACATATAGTCACCGGCTATGGCCAGGCCGTTTTGAAAACCCGTGATTCCGCCACCTGCCGTATAGAAGTCAGCCGCAGATCTGGTTTTGGAAGCAGCCCATTTGGTAATGAACAGCGTAATCGCTACAAATCCGCCGAACATGGCAATGGCTACCCAGTTTGTTGCCTGCTTGGATGTTTGTCCCAAATCTGCTCCGGCCGCCAGAGCTAAGCCCGGGATTGCGATACTGATCAGGATGAATATTAAATTGCGAACTTTGATATTTTTCATTTTTGGTTCGCCTCCTTGATGATCTGGTTGTTTAGATCATCAAACTCGGTATTTGCCCGACGAACATAGATATTGGTTAGAACGATCGTGGCTACAATCACTCCAACCCCCAGCGGAATGCCTACAGAAGTTGTCATGCCGTTACCCAGCTTGGTCCCCAACCACTCCTTGTTGAAAGCGATCAGCAGGATATAGCCGTAATAAACAGCCATAACGCAAAGGGTCATGAAAATACTATATCTGCTTCGAATTTTTACCAGCTTGTGGTACTTGGGGTTTGCTTCGACCCTGGCGGATACGTCGTCAATCATTTTGGCCTCCTTCTTTAGTCCCATCTTTAGACTAGTCGAGTAATTCCGATGGCTTAAACGTGCCAATCCTCCGATTGCGGAATTTACAAGAATTACAGAACACCGTTACTAAAATTTTACCAGTGTTTTTATATAAGTCGAATAAGATGTCTGCCAGCATTCCGGTATTTACTGTCAATAAGTGCCAAAGAAAAAGGCCACTTCTCTTGTGAAAAGTGACCTTGTAGAAGTTTATTTATATGAGTGCCGACAGGAAAGCTCTGAAACAAGTTTGTCTAGATCAGCCTAACACTCTTTCATCAAAGCTTCCGGCTTTATACCTGTAATGAAGGCACCCCAGTGGCTCCCGTTGACATAGATGGGAAGCGACAAGTCAGTCATTAATTCACCGGTGTTTCTTGAATAGGTCTGCAGCAGGAACGGCATGGTGTTTTTGGATCTCCGAATTTCTGTTTCATTACTAAAGTAAATTAGCTTTTCCCGGCTATTGACCAAATCGATGTCATAGTTGCCGGTCAAAGGTTTCTGATTTGTTCTGTGATGAGTTCCAACGTATCCATTAACGTCGGTCAATAGTGAATATGCAGCGCCTTCTACAGAGTCACGTCCCTGCTCAAAATACTGCTGCAACTCCCTATCAAATATGGAGTTGTAGGCAACGCTGAATTTCTGGGGATTGGTGTTGGGTACCGGTTTGTAGTTGCGGTCCAGGACGTTGATGCCATTTGACAGGTACTCAGTCAACTTGCTCTGGTAAAAGTCCCGCTTGGCAATGGCCCAGGCGACGATTTCTTCGATTTTGCCCTTACCGGTCTTGAGGCGTGAGGTCCGCTCCAGCATCTCTTCGGTGATCTTGCTCAGGTCGGAGGTAAAGGTGGTGGCATCCTTGAGAAGGGTCAGGGTACCGGTGCTCAGGCCATGGATGTCGTCGATCTGGCGATTGATTTCGTCATTGGTGACGGAGATCTCTTCTGTGGCCGAGGCGATGCGGGTCAATTGTGAGCTGTTACTCTCAGAATCATGGACCAGGTTTTCAAAGTGTACGGAGGTTTTGTCCACGACTTCTTTGGTCTGGAAGGTATATTCATTGATTTCCTGAGTTTCTTTCTGGGTGCCTTTTACATTGCGAAGCATTTCATCGATGTTCTTGGAGATCTCTTTGGTGGCTTTGTTGACCCGTTCGGCCAGTGCCCGGACTTCATCGGCAACAACGGCAAATCCTCGTCCGTGTTCGCCTGCCCGGGCGGCTTCGATGGCGGCGTTCAAGGCCAGCAGGTTGGTCTGGTCGGAAATGTCTTCAATTAAAGAGACAATGTCTCTGATTTTCTCGGAGTTGGTATTCAGCCCTTCTACGGTGGTACCAAAATTGGTCAGCTTTACGCCGATCATATTGATGTTGCTGGTGACGCCCTGCAGTTCGCGCATGGAGTTTTCAGCGGTCTGGAAGTTCTGGTCAATGGAAGATGAGATGCCCTGGGTGCTCTGGGTAATTTCGGCGATGGCCTGGCCGGCTTCCTTGCTGGCGGTCAGGATTACTTCGGCCAATTCACCCTGACGGGTGGCATTACCGTGGGAGTCTTTGACCTTTTTATTGACTTTGGCACATTCGACGGCGATTTTCAGGGTCATTTTCTGGGTTTCGCAGAGAACTGCCCGCATCTCTTCCCTGAACTGGTTTGTATTCTGAGCGACATCTCTGATTTCATCCCAGGTTTCCAGGGGTGCATCCTGGGAAAGATCCTGTGAGGCAAAGGTGGTGGAGATGTTTTTCAATGGTCTGACGACCATGTAGCGGAGGAAGAAGATGGCCGAGATGGCAGCCAGAAGAGAAACAAAAGAAAGTACCAGGAGTACTGTCTGACTGTTCTGTGCGGCGGCTCTGAAAATCTCTACTGATTCCTTCTGCGTTTTGGCCAGCTGCACGGCATCTAAGGCAGTGTTGTTGTTGTAATAAATAAAGACGACCATCAGGACCTGAATAAGGACCAGAAAAAATACATTCCCGGCTAGTTTCTTGGTCAATGAGTTAAATAAATTCTTCTCTAGAAACGTGTAGAGCGTCGACAACATGCTTAATCCTCCTTGATTAATGTTTGTTTTCTCATTTTCTTATTTGGTCTTACCACTAAACCACTAAGATCGATTTGTCAATTAACAACCAGTAAGATTACGTCTTTATAATTTCCCTGTTACCGTGAGCTTTGTTGATTGAATAAATGCTGTAATTTCTGACGGCTACAGCTTTGACACTTAATCGTGTCAATATATTTACCAGACATTGACTTGATCCAAGGTGTGTATGGCTTTAAAATGATTTGGCAAGTATGGGCAAGACTGAAACGTTTAATTTATCCTCAGTTTTAGTTGAAATAAGTACTGGTCAGATCATTGAAAGAAAAAAACAGAGGAGATGGAAATGGAAAGTAACTCAGTGGCAGAAGATTCAAAGCAGAGTGGTAGCAGTTATCTGAATATAATATTGATGGCAGTTGTTACTCATATAATATTTGTTTGCTGTGTTTATGGCATTTGGACTGCAACAGGAGATCTGATGAACATGGATTGGGTTGGGTGTCTTTCCAAGATTTTTCTGGTCTTTATGCTTTTCATACCTTTTGCAACTTCAAAAGTCATAACTCTGAACAGACTGTTTTGCAGGATTTGATGACCTTATTACCCAGCCCTCCCTAACCCGGCTTCTGGAAGATCTTACCCAAGTTCAAATAAAAAACATCTTTATTTACAGGTGCAAACCGACTTTAAGAATCAAAAGAAAAAAGGTCACTTTTCTTGCGAAAAGTGACCTTATTGAAGTTTGGCGTCCCCTACCGGATTTGAACCGGTGTCGCCGCCGTGAAAGGGCGGTGTCCTGGGCCGGGCTAGACGAAGGGGACGTTTAGTTGGCTATCGCGTTTTGATGCTTCAGCATCTTGGCCCAATGTGAACGCGATAGACGTCAATGTATACCGGAAAGTTTTTTAGCAGTCAATAGTTTTTTTGTTGTTTTTATTTTTTTTATTCATTTTTTTTGATTGGCTGACAAAGAGTGATTTTTGAAAAAAAATTTGATTAGCGATTGCATATTCTCGTATCGTATGTATAATTCAAAAGTATTTCGAAACTACTTAAGTAGTAGGTATATAAATCTAACGAAGGAGAATGCGATGAAAAGAGGTATGATTGCTCTGATGGCAACGCTAAGCATGGCGGCTCTGGTAGCTGGCGGTTGTGCAAGCAACGAAACGATGAAGAAGGAAGAGCCGGTAGCAGCAACAGTTAAGTCTGAGCCGGTAATTGCTGCGCAGGCTAAGGCAGAGGCTCCTACTGCTGCGGCTCCGGTGGCTCCAGCTACAGAGGCGCCTAAGATGGCTGAAGCTCAAACTGTTAAAGCATCTGCAGTTGCTGCTGCT
Source organism: uncultured Geobacteraceae bacterium (assembly GCA_964509295.1). Taxonomy (GTDB): domain Bacteria; phylum Desulfobacterota; class Desulfuromonadia; order Geobacterales; family Pseudopelobacteraceae; genus JBGSQR01. The sequence continues at coordinate 437,462 of CAZDWS010000001.1, forward strand.
TTGGAAACCGTATATTTTGATTTTGACAAGTCTGATCTGCGTCAGGACTCGCGTGACGTGCTTTATAAGAATGCAGAGTTGTTACTGAAAGTTCAGCCTGATGCAAAGGTTAAAATTGAAGGTCATTGCGATGAGCGTGGCTCAGCAGAGTACAACCTGGCACTTGGCGAGCGTCGTGCCAAATCCGCTATGCAGTATCTGGTTACACTGGGCGTAAAAGCTGACCGTGTATCAATTATCAGCTATGGTAAAGAAAAGCCTGCTGTTGATGGTCATGATGATGCCGCTTGGGCAAAAAACAGAAGAGCTGAATTCGTTATTACCAAGTAGGCGTTTAATAAATATTTGCAATAAAGCCGGAGAGTGTCTGACACTCCTCGGCTTTTTTGTTAGTTAGCCTTTGATCAGGAGTGAAATTGTATGAAATTCAGGGTTACTGTACTGTGTGAAAACAGTGTTGGTAAAATCTCCGGCACTTTAGGTGAACATGGGTTTTCCGCTTTGGTTGAGAGTGGTGATGGGCAGGCAATACTGTTTGATACAGGGCAGGGAGTAACGTTACTGCATAATGTGGGTAGAATGAACAAAGATTTGTCTCGGGTTGACAAGGTTGTTATTTCGCATGGACATTATGATCATGCTGGCGGACTGCTGCCACTGTTGAAAAAGACCGGGCCAAAACATGTTTACGGGCACCCTCAGATGTTCTCATATCGGTACAGGCTGAAAGATAACGGTGAGTCAATAGATATTGGAATTCCCTACAGTCAGCATGATCTTGTAGCTGCCGGTGCTACATTTGATCTTTCTGCTGTGTTTCGACAGATTGCTCCTGCAATCTATCTCACTGGTGAAGTGCCGAGATTGTCCTTATTTGAAGAAGGTGATCAGGGTCTGTTTATAGATAGCAACATGTCTGTTGATGCTGCGCCGGATGATCAGTCCATGGTGCTTGATACGGAGAAGGGGCTTATTGTTGTTCTGGGTTGCTGTCATTCTGGTCTTGTCAACACTCTGGACCATATTCAGAACTGCTTGGGGAGGAAGGACATTTATGCGGTAATTGGTGGTACACATTTGGGGTTCTGTAGCCAAAATCAGCTGGACAGGACTGTTTCAGAGATTAGCAAGAGGGGGATTTCCAAGCTTGCAGTCAGTCACTGCACCGGATTTGTTGCATCTGCCCGGCTGTACGCAAAAATGCCAAAGGAATTTCAATTGGCAATGGTTGGTTTTACGATGGAAGTTTGATTTGTTACAGACAAAATCCGATATTTGCTGAGTTGTAACAAAAGAAATTCTATTTACAGTATTTATATGATATTAAACTGCTTTGTTATTTTGAAATTGAGAGACTATAAATACATGTAATTCAGTTTGTTCCTTTTGCGGTGGGCATCTGCCATGGGATGCTCAGATTTTGATATTTAATTGTTTGCCATGCAATATTATTTCAATAATCTTGAGGAGAATGAGCATGAACCAGGCTGTAGAAAAATGGGTTCAGGAAATGGCTGCGATTTGTCAGCCGGATCAGATTTACTGGTGTGATGGTACACAGGAGGAATATGATCGATTCTTAAAAGAAATGGTAGAAGCAGGAGTCGCAATACCGCTTAATCAGGAAAAACGCCCCGGCTGTTATCTTTTTCGTAGTGACCCTTCTGACGTTGCCCGTGTGGAGGATCGTACCTACATATCATCCGTCAGGCAGGAAGATGCTGGTCCCACAAATAACTGGGTTGCACCCGAAGAACTCAAAAAAACAATGACAGAGCTGTATCGTGGCTGTATGAAGGGTCGCACGATGTATGTGATTCCTTTTTCCATGGGGCCGATCGGTTCTCCTATTTCAAAAATCGGCATAGAAATTTCCGATAGCGCCTATGTCGCTGTCAATATGCGTATTATGACGCGAATTGGTAACGATGTTTTGGAGTCTCTCGGTGATAGTCATGATTTTGTTAGATGTCTGCATTCGCTCGGTGCGCCACTGAAAGATGGTGAAGCTGACGTGTCATGGCCTTGTGCACCTATGGCGCAAAAGTATATCAGCCATTTTCCGGAAGAACGCGCTATCTGGTCTTATGGGTCAGGATATGGCGGCAATGCTTTGCTGGGTAAAAAATGTTTTGCTTTGCGCATGGCTTCTGTACAGGCCAGGGATGAAGGCTGGCTGGCGGAACACATGTTAATTCTGGCTATTACCAATCCAAAAGGAGTGAAAAAATATATAGCGGCAGCTTTTCCAAGTGCTTGCGGCAAAACCAACCTGGCGATGTTGATCCCAACAATTCCCGGATGGAAAGTTGAGACGGTTGGTGATGATATTGCCTGGATGAAATATCATTCTGATGGCCGTTTATATGCCATCAATCCTGAGGCAGGTTTTTTTGGTGTTGCACCGGGTACTTCCATAAGTTCAAATCCGAATGCTATGAAAACGATTGAGAAAAATACCATCTTCACTAATGTCGCTCTTACAGATGATGGAGATGTGTGGTGGGAAGGGATTGGATATGATGCACCGGGTCACTTGATCGACTGGAAAGGGAATGATTGGTATCCAGGGTCTAAGGAGCCTGCAGCGCATGCTAATTCCCGCTTTACTGTCCCTGCAAGTCAGTGTCCTGTAATCTCATCCGATTGGGACAGCCCTGAAGGTGTTCATATTTCTGCCATCCTTTTTGGCGGAAGACGCCCATCAACCATACCATTGGTACATGAAAGTCTTGATTGGGCGCATGGCGTTTTCCTTGGCTCAATAGTAGGGTCTGAGATTACAGCTGCAACTATTTCTGATAATATCGGCCAAGTACGTCGCGATCCTTTTGCCATGCTGCCATTTTGTGGTTATAACATGGGTGATTATTTCAAACATTGGATTGATATTGCAGATAAGACTGAAGCTGAAAAACTGCCGAAGATTTTTTATGTCAACTGGTTCCGGAAAAGTAGCGATGGGAAATGGCTCTGGCCTGGATACGGGGAAAATAGTCGTGTTTTAAAGTGGATTTTTGAACGTTTGACCGGTGAGGCCCAGGCTCAGGAGACCGCGATTGGTTTTATGCCGACTGTTGAAGGAATTGATTGTAACGGTTTGGGCGTGAACAGTGATGATATGGCTGAGCTGTTAAAAGTGGATAAGGTCGAATGGCTGAAAGAAGTCAGTTCAATACGGAATCATTACAGTCGGTTTGGCAAGTACTTGCCTGACGAACTTTCTAGACAGGTTGACGCTTTGGAAAAAAGACTGGGTCAATAATCTGTACTGGATAAATTTAGAGCTAAAAATGGGGCGCTGCGAGAGTAGTGCCCTTTTTTAGTCATCAACTTCTATTTCTTTTACCCGCATCTCTTCCCCTGACTCAACTACAACGCTGAAGCTGCCGCAATTTGAGCAGGCATCATACAATAACTGTAAACGTGTTTTGGCTCCGCAATCCCTGCATAAGCCGACTCCAGGGACTCTGATGATGTTGAGAAGAGCGCCTTCCAGATCTGTCTCCTTGCTGCATGCTTCGAAACAGAATTCGATAGCTTCAGGAACAATACTGCTAAGTTCACCGATTTCAACATCAAGTGAGCGTACTTTTTTGCCACCAGCGTGTTTTTGGCAAATGTCTATGATTTCCTGCGTTATGGACATTTCGTGCATAAACAGAACTCACTTTTCGTGATTGGAAATAAAAAAAGCCTGCGGTATAACCGCAGGCTCAGCAGACCCTAATGGGAATGCGAAATTACTTCTTGTCAGCAGGCTTAGCAGCATCAGCAGGTTTTGCGTCAGCAGGCTTAGCATCAGCTTTTTTTGCAGACATAGGAGCCTGAACAGGTTTTGCTGCTTCAGCTGCAGGAGCAGCAGGCTTTGGAGCCTCAGCTTTTTTGCAGCCAGTTGTGAAAGCAGCAGCGAGTGCAAGAACCATTGTCAGTGTAATCAGCTTTTTCATTTGTGTCACCTCTTTAATGAATTTACCATTTGAACGCAATGCGCATGGCTTTAAAAAACGATATCCAAATATACCCAACGTATTTTGAAAGTCAAGATTTTTTTTTCAAATTTTGTTTTGTCAAATTATGCAAACTACTATATTGACGATACAATTTGGTTACAAAAAGTAGTATTAATGGTGAAAATTGCCTTTACGCTCGCGGTGTGCGGGTGTGGGAGACTTGTGGCAATCAAAGCACTGCAGTTCGCCAACTTTTTTTGATTCAAGCACAGGGTTCTGTTTATCCTTGTTGACACGGTTGTACTCCGGTGTCTGGAAATATTCGCGACCGCTTCCATCGGAAAGATTGACCGGTTGGTAGGCTACCTGCCAGTTGGTAGAGATGGCGACGGTGTGGCACTGGTCGCAACCGCCTGGAGCTGGAATGCTTTTCCATGAAGAAAACATGGCGCAACTGGAAATCAGAGCAGAGATAGTTATTAGTGGAAATAAAATCTTTTTCATGGGTAACTCCGGTGAACAGAACTGAAGACACTGTTTGATAGACAGTACCATAGAGATGTTATAAAAGAAAGATTCAACTTGCTATAATACCAGGCAGAATCCTTTTGGTGTTTACTGAAGTTGCGGTCGCAACGTCAGTTGGATCAATATTGCGGATCTTGGAAATTACATTCACTGTTTCTGTTATCCATGCTGGTTGATTCGGCTGTCCTCTAAATTGTTGTGGTGCCATATCCGGCGAATCTGTTTCCAAAACAATGCTTGATAGTGGCAGATCTGCTGCAAGCTGCCTTGGGCGGACGGCATTGTCCCAGGTGATTGTGCCAGACAGTGAAATTACAAATCCCAAGCGAATAAATTCTTTTGCCATTTCAGTTGAACCTGAAAAAGCATGCATGATTCCGCCGACTCTTGATATTTTTTCTTCTTTTAGAATTTGCAGTGTACGCTGGAAATGACGTCTGCAATGAACGAGTACAGGAAGGCCAAGTTCTGTTGCAATGCGTAACTGATCACGGAACGATTTTTCCTGCCTTTCCAGAGGGACGAAATAGGCTGGGTCCAGTCCTATTTCTCCAATTGCGACTCCTAGTCCGGCTATGGAACTTAATTTAGCCAGATTATCTTTGGTGGCATGGTTGCTGTGCATGGGGTGAATGCCGAAGGCAGGATAAACGTCTGGTTTGTTCAGGGCGATATGTCCGATTCTGTCCCACCCATCCGGGTGGACACCCGGCACAACAAAAGCAGCAACGCCGGCGGTGTGCGCATTGGATAGAAGTTCATTTAATCTTGCGAAAAGGATTTCAAGATCCAGGTGGCAATGTGTGTCTATAAGGATAGGTGAATCAGCGGTGTTTTTTAACTCCTGAATAATACCGGCTGGTTTAGTTCGCAATGGAGTAATCATGTCTGCTGTCCAAAATCCGTTATTGTCGATCATTGTGCCGTTTGTTAATGAAGTTGAGGAGCTGTCATTTTTACTTAAAGCCTTGACTGAACAGGCAGATGTCAGTTTCGAGCTGATTGTGTGCGATGGTGGATCATGTGACGATCAGGTTATGGCGGTCAAAAAAATGATTTCACAGGTCCAGTTCGAAACCAGTTATATCAGTGTAACACGTGGTAGAGGGCGTCAGATGAATGCCGGTGCCCATCTTGCCAGAGGTGAATTGCTGATGTTTCTTCACGCAGACTCCCGATTTTCATCCTCAGCAGCACTTTCAACGGCGGTAGATGAATTCAGGCACAAAGCTATTGTAACAGCTAAAAACCTTGCCGGTCATTTTACACTAAATTTTCGCAGAAATCAGGTTTCAGCTTCGCGTGCCTATTTTTTTTATGAAGCAAAAACGTGTTTGAATCGCCCGGACTGTATACGGGGTGACCAGGGAGTATTGCTGTATCGGGATTTTTTCAACCAAATAGGACGATTTGATGAGTCGCTCCCATTTCTGGAGGATGTAAGATTAGCAGATGCTGTTGCCAGGCAAGGAGAGTGGGTTTCATTGCCAGCAGTCATTTCGACATCAGCCCGCAGGTTCGAAATTGAAGGGCTGCTTGAACGACAGATTGCAAATGCGATTATTATAAACTCGGTTGTAACAGGTTGGGATGATTTCTTTTCGGAGTTACCGGGGCTCTACAGATGTCATCCGGAAAGTGGCCGGTTACAGCTGTCTTCCCTATTTGATGGAATACACAAACTACTGGGCAGGTATTCTTTCAAAAGGAAAGCAGCTTTCTGGCTGGCCACAGGGCGCCACGTTGCCGCGAATATATGGCAGCTGTTTTTCTGGTTGGATGCGCGTGCTGCATTTAGTTCCGGTTTAGAGCCTGCTAAAGTCGGTAAAAAGTGGATTACTTATTATGGGCGATTTATTCAGCCAATTACGTCCGGCATACCATTTGGTATTTTAACGACAACTGCCGTGTGGATATGGTATCGGTTCATGTTGCTGGTAAAGCCTTGAAACAACTGTGATAAAAGTGAGTCGGTTATAGAAACCAGCCAAACAGATTAACTACTTTTTCAAGTAATTGAGTGAGTAAACTGCGGCTTTCGTGTCTTTCTAAAGTTATCCGCCGGGATTCGCTGAAATCCTGCCTGAGCATGGTATCAATCTGATGTCCAAATGCACCGCTTTCGATCATGGCATTAATCTCGAAATTTCGATGAAAACTGCGTTGGTCCAGGTTTGCCGAGCCGATAACGGTTCTCTCCCGGTCAATCAGCATCACTTTGGCATGCAAAATCTGCTTTTCCACTTCATAGATCTCAACACCTCCCCGAAGCAACGCACTGTATGAGCTGCGTCCAACCATCAGTACAATCGGGACATCGCTGCGGGACGGCAGAAGCAGGCGAACGCTTACGCCTCGTTTCGCTGCACGAAGGAGCGAGCGGATAATACGAGGCCCCGGTACAAAGTAAGGATTTGCTATCAGTATTTCTTCAGAAGCTGAAGCGATATTAAGTAAGAAAGCGCTGCGAATATAAGAGCTGCGGTGGTGCGGTCCGCCACTTACAATAACTATATTGGCCTTGTCACGGCGGTTTGGTGGCTCCTGGCTGCATATTGTTTCCGGCAGTATCGGAAGTACGCCATGTTCCATCTGCCAGGTTTCTTCAAAAATTCTGATCAGTTCTTTGACTGCTCCTCCGCTGATGCTGAATCCCACATCACGGAAACTATTCGGCGAGACCATAATGCCGGAGTATTCATCACCGATGTTGAAGCCGCCAAGAAAAGCCAGTTTACAATCAATTATGGTCATTTTCCGGTGATCGCGACGATCAAACCAATAGATACCACGGCGGAAAGATGGTGTGTTAAAGGCTGCCAGCTGGATGCCTTTTTGCGCCAACTGCCTGAAGTAACTATCTGGTGTTTCAAGGCAACCGATATAGTCGTATATCAGCAGAACTGTCACGCCTCTTTTTACAGCCGCTTCTAGTTCCGTGGCCAGCTTTTGACCGGTAATATCATTCCTGATGATGTAATATTCCAGCAGAATGAAATTCTCGGCAGAGCTTATGGAGGAGATTAAAGCCTGAAAAAACCTTTGCCCGTCCGGGAGCAAAACTACCCGGTTATGGCGATAAGTTATCGGCAGCAGAAGCGGTCGCATATGCTTCAGCAAACGAAAAAATCGCCATGATCGTTTAGGCTTTCTTAGAGGGTTGGCTAGGGACATGGTTCTCCGTCGGGCAAAATGTACTCTGCTACAACAGGCTTTCTCCGGTCATCTCTTCTGGTTTGGCCAGTCCGAGCAGTTTAAGCATGGTCGGTGCAATATCGGCTAGTTTGCCGCCACTGCGCAGTGTGGCTCCCTTGTGTGCATTGTCAACCAGAATCAGCCAGACCGGGTTAATGGTGTGTGCTGTATAGGGGCCACCGTTTTCATCGACCATTTTTTCCGCATTGCCGTGGTCGGCAGTAATCAGCGTGGTGCCGCCTTTTTCGAGCACTTTGCGAACGATTTTGCCCACACACTCATCAACAACCCCAACCGCTTCAACTGCAGCTTCAAGTATTCCGGTATGTCCAACCATATCGCAATTGGCAAAATTGAGAATAATTACGTCATATAAGTCCTGGTCGAGTTTTTCAAGCAGTGCCGTAGTAACCAGATAGGCACTCATTTCTGGTTTTTGATCATAGGTAGCCACCTCTTTGGGTGATGGTATCAGGAAACGGTCTTCTCCCTGAAATGGTGTCTCATTGCCGCCATTAAAGAAAAAAGTCACGTGGGCGTATTTCTCAGTTTCTGCTATACGCAACTGTTTCAAGTCATGCTTTTCCAGGACACTGCCCAATAGATTGGTCAGCGCAACCTGTTCATATGCTATGGGCAGGCCAAAAGTAGCATCATACTCGGTCATGCAGACATAATCGGCTAGCTTCGGATGGTTACACCGTGTAAAGCCGTCAAAATCATCCAGTGCAATTGCGCGTGTTATTTCCCTGGCACGATCTGAACGGAAATTGAAACAGATAATTCCGTCACCGTCTTTTACCGTTGCAACAGGAGAACCGTTTTCGGTTATTACGGCAGGGGAAACAAACTCGTCATTTACTTCCGCAGCATAGCTGGATTGAATTGCTTCAACAGCTGAACTTCGCATGTCTCCCTCGCCACAGATCATGGCTTTGTAGGCTTTTTCAACGCGATCCCAGCGATTGTCACGATCCATGGCATAGTATCGACCGATTACGGTAGCGATCTTGCCACAACCGATCCTGGTGATTTCTGTTTCAAGCTGGCTCAGGTATCCTGCCCCGCTTTGCGGAGGAGTATCTCGACCGTCCAGCAGACAGTGGATAAAGACTTCTTTAATATCTTGCTGCTTGGCCAGTTCCAGTAGAGCATACAGGTGCTCATTATGTGAGTGTACTCCTCCATCTGAGAGCAGGCCGAAAAGGTGCAGTCGGCCTCCGCTGGCCTTGACTCGCGAAATACACTTCAGCAGGGTTTTGTTGGTGAAGAAATCGCCATCCAGGATGGATTTACTGATACGGGTCAAATCCTGATAGACAATGCGACCGGCACCCAGATTCAGGTGCCCCACCTCGGAATTGCCCATTTGGCCATCAGGCAGTCCCACCGCCATTCCTGATGTTTTGATCTGTGTATGGGGATATTCGGAAAGAAATTGTTTGAGATTGGGAGTGGCAGCCAGTGAGACGGCATTATGGTCAGGATTGTTGTTGATCCCCCATCCGTCAAGAATCATCAGAACCAAAGGTTTTTTCATGGAAAGTACCTCAAGGATTTTTATGGATTGGAATTGTTTACAAAAACTAAACTTTACGGCAAATAGCAAGCACCTTCAAGGAAATTAAAGGCCTGTTCCATGGTCACTGGAATAGTAGGACTTGTGCTCCCCGCATTCATTGACAAATGGCGCTATTTGAGTGTAGTCTGTTTCGGTATTTGGGTGTTGCGGTGAATAGGGCAAAAAACAAAAAGGGTCTCACCTTATCGGCTAACCCTTTGTTGTTTTGCTGGTCGGGATGACAAGATTTGAACTTGCGGCCCCCTGCTCCCGAAGCAGGTGCGCTACCAGGCTGCGCTACATCCCGTAAAAATTTTATATATCCTTTTTGGCTCTTGGTTGTCAAGCGGCAAGAGCCTCCGGAGGCTTGATTTTATGGCAGAAAACGGCATTAAACAGCAGATCAGACAACTACTGAAAGAACGCAATGCGGTGTTGCTTGCACATAATTATATGCGGGATGAAGTTCAGGAAATTGCGGATATCACTGGTGACTCGTTGGCGCTCTCCATGGAGGCTGCAAAGACAAACGCGGATGTGATTGTTTTTTGTGGTGTCCATTTTATGGCCGAATCTGCAGCAATACTTTCTCCTGGCAAAAAAGTGCTTTTACCACGTCCTGATGCCGGTTGTCCCATGGCTGATATGGTTACTGTCGAGGCGCTCAAAGCGATGAAAGCCAAACATCCGGGTGTGCCTGTTGTTACTTATGTAAACTCCTCGGCTGAAATCAAGGCCCATTCAGATATCTGCTGCACCTCGGCCAATGCGGTTTCAGTAGTCAAATCTTTGCCGGACAGCAAGTTGATCTTTGTGCCGGATCGTAATCTTGGGCGCTATATAGCTCAATTTGTACCTGAAAAGGAGTTTATTCTATGGGAAGGGTATTGTCCGACCCATGAAAGAATGAGTCTGGAAGCTGTTCAGAAAAAAAAGCTTGAACATCCGGATGCATTGTTTATCTGCCACCCTGAAAGTGCTCCTGAAGTAACCGCTCTTGCAGACTATGCCGGCTCTACCAGCGCCATGTATGATTACTGCCGAAACAGCCCGGCTCGTAAATTTATCATCGGTACCGAAGCGGGTATTCTATTCCGCCTGCGTCAGGAAAATCCGGATAAGGAGTTTTTCCTGGCTTCACCTGCGCTTCTTTGCCCGAATATGAAGCTGACCTCCCTGGAGGATGTCCTGTTCTCGCTGGAAACGATGACACCGGTGATCATTGTGCCGGAAGAAATCCGAATTCCTGCTTTACAGGCCCTGAACAGGATGCTGGCTGTGCCCAGAGACTGATTTGCCAACACACATTATGTAATAAAAAAGGCCCGCATTTGCGGGCCTTTTTTATTACTAGTTTCATCAGGTTACTATTTTAGTCTTGCCTATTCAATAGATGTAGCAGGTGTAATAAGGGACTTTTCTGGTTTTCCATCCTCTACCAAAGCCAGTACTTCATCACCATAGCCGTCTTTAACTTTTTCCTGAATATTCAAGAGAGTATGCCAGCGGCGGAAGGCCTCGATAAAGACGATGGTCATCAATACCATCAGCAAGCCGGACATTCCGGCAAGCAGGTAAAGTTTCTTTGGCAGGAAGTTCTTGGTAATATTGAGATAGCCAGCCCACATGACTATCGGCAGTACGAAGAGCACAGGGCCTGCCGTTACCCAGGCATATTTAGCCTTGCCGAGTCTTATCAACATGGTGGTTCCGACGATTAATGCACAGGAGGCCAGTAGCTGGTTGCTCATACCGAACAGTGGCCAGATGGTTGAAATATCGCCGGTATAAACTAGGTAACCCCAGGCGGAAGTAAACATGGCGCTGGTCAGAATAATGCCTGGTGTCCAGGAGTTGTCAGCAAATGGGGCATAAATTTTGCCCATCATTTCCTGCAGCAGATAGCGACCAACTCGCGTACCGGCATCTACAGCTGTCAGGATGAAGACCGCTTCGAACATGATTGCAAAATGATACCAGTAGGCCATCATGCCTTTCATGAAGGGTACGGAAGAGAAGATGTAGGCCATGCCAACGGCCAGAGAGACAGCGCCGCCAGGGCGACCCTGGACCTGTTCACCGACCTGTGTTGCCAGTTCCGGCAGGTTGACCGGTACCATGCCCAGTTTGGCATAGGCGGCCGGTGCAGCATTTATGGCAAAGTAGTCAGCAGGAACCAGAACGCAAGCGGCGATCAGGGCCATGATTGCAACAAAGCCTTCTACAAGCATAGCACCGTAACCGACAAATAGAATATCGCGTTCATTGGCAATCATCTTTGGAGTAGTGCCTGAACCGATGATGGCATGGAATCCGGAAAGCGCTCCGCAGGCAATTGTAATAAAGAGGAACGGGAAAGCTGCACCAGGGATGATCGGGCCGCCACCGTAAATAAAGTCAGTTGTGGCAGGCATGTGAAGAACAGGATTTACGAAGACAATACCAAGAGCCAGTGCGCCGATGGTGCCGAGTTTGAGATAGGTGGAAAGATAGTCACGCGGTACCAGCAGAAACCACACAGGAAGAACAGAAGCGGCAAAACCGTATACAGGAATGATAATGGCCAGTTCTTTTTTTGTAAAAGTAAACATTTTTGCCAAAGTGGGGTCAGCTGCTACCATTGGCCCCACATAAATGGAGAGGGCCAGCAGGATAACACCGATAATACTGCCGCCCTTGATGTCGCCCGGACGGATTTTCTGCATGTAGATACCCATGATCATGGCGATCGGGATAGTTGCAAAAACAGTAAAAGTACCCCATGGGCTGTTAAACATTGCGTTGATAACAGCGATGGAAAGACCTGCCAGTGTCAGGATCAGAATGAAAAGGATAGCAACAGAAGCAACTTTTCCGGCAACTTTTCCAATTTCTGTTTCAGCAATAACTGAAAGACTTCTACCCTTGTGACGGACAGAAGCAAACAGAACCACCATGTCGTGAACGCCACCTGCCAAAACGGCACCGATCAGAATCCAGAGCGCTCCAGGCATAAAGCCGAACTGGGCGGCCAGAACCGGTCCAAGCAGTGGGCCTGCTGCAGCGATGGCTGCAAAGTGATGGCCGAACAAAACATACTTGTCCGTCTTGACGTAGTCATGCCCGTCTGCCTGTGTTACGGCCGGTGTTTCCCTCTCTTCGCGCAGGACCATGACCTTGTTGGCCAGGAACAATCCGTAGAGACGGTAGGCAATGGCAAATACGCATGCCGCTACAAAAATCAGTGTTAATGAATGCATCTGTTACCCTCCTTTGTGTTTTAACTTCTTTTGTTAGTTCTGCAGAAAAATATCTGAACGAAGTTTTGGAAGAAAGCTAACGTACGCAATTATGAGATTTTATTTTTTTAAAAAGTACGCCTGTTTATTTGAGATTGTAAATAAAAAACGCTGAATGGTTGTAGTCAGGTTGTGAATGGTATTTTTTGGCTGTTGAATGGTAATGTGCATTTTGCAATTGACAGCAATAATCTCTTTTAGTGTTTACCTTGTTGGAGCCCTATGTTTTTTGTTTGTATAGGAAAAATACGGATTACCAATATTAGGAACGTTGTTTTGCACTGGAAAGTTTGTATATGTTTGAAGTGGTACTCTCTTCAATTGCATTTTCGATGAAGGTCTGAAGTGCCGAGTTTTCGGCTGCAATGAATTCATACAGGCGTTTCAGACGATTAAGTTGTCGTTCCATCCTTCGCTTTTGAGTGTCACCGCTCTCGGTGGCAGCCAGGTATCTGTTTTTCCATTTGTAAAAAGTCGTGTCACTTATGCTGTATTTTCGACAGATGTCTTTGACGGAGATCCCTGCCACATATTCCTTAAGAATTGAAATAATCTGGGTTTCGGCAAAGCTTCTCATTCTCATAAAAACCTCATTTCCTCCAGCAGTTCGGAAAGCACGTTGATGTGATACCTTTTTTAGAATTTTAGCACATTTATAGAATATTTATAGCTGATGCGAATGAAAAGAAAAAAACCGTGGGGGGTATATTTGTAAGAATGAATGGTAGGAATTCGAGAGTGAATGGTTGTTAAATATCAAAATATCTTTTCAGATCTTTTACATTATAGCGGCTTACCGGCACTTCCGTGTTGTCGCGGTCATTCATAATCAGTTTGTAGCTGCCGTTAAACCATGGAATTACTTCTCGAACGTGATTGATATTGATTAAAAAGCTGCGGTGGGGCCTGGCAAAGCCGGACGTGGAGAGTTTTTGTTCCAGTTCATTCAATGTGCATTTTGTTCGGAACTTGCCATCCATAGAATGTACCAGTACTTCACCTTCTTCCGAGTGGAAAAAAACAATGCGTTCCGGAGAGGTGGGAATTATGGATTCTCCCCTGTAAAGAGGAATTTTTCGGCAAAAATCTTTAACCGGTGGTGCCTCTGTTTTGGCAGGTGCAGGTTCTGCATGGGCGATACGCAAGGCCTTTGCAATCGATTTGGCAAGTCTTTCCTTTGTAAAAGGTTTGCACAGGTAGTCAATTGCATCTACCTCAAAAGCTTGGAGTGCATACTCATCAAAGGCGGTAGCAAAAATCAGCAGTGGTTTTTCGGGGAGCTCGTACAAAAACTGAGCCAGCTCTAAGCCATTCATACCAGGCATCTGTATGTCCAGGAATACCAGATCAGGTTTGGTCTCTCTGATACCTTTGAATGCCGTGGTGCCATTGGAAGCTTCGCCAACTATTTCAACTTCATCAAGCTGTTCCAGAAGATATCTCAACTCTCTCCTGGCCGGTGCCTCGTCATCAATTATGAAAACTCCCAGTTTCATATTGTATATGGCACCGTAAACGATACTGTCGTCCCTTTCCCTGCTTCACTATCAACCTTGAGAGCATGTTCTGGCCCGTAAAGCGCAGTCAAGCGGGCATTGACGTTTTTCAGGGCTATGCCTGCCCCAAGGTGGTCGGAGTGCTGACAATCATCATCAAACAATTTGCAAAGCAAGTGTTGATGAATACCAACGCCGCTGTCTCTTACCTCGATATATACCAGACTGTCTTGAAGTTTGGCTGAAATAATTACATCGCCACCCTCTTCTTGCGGAAGGATACCATGCTTGAGTGCATTTTCAACCAGTGGCTGCAGAATCAGCGGAGGGAGCCTGACACTGGAAATATCTTTATCAATATCATAACAGACCCTGATCCGTTCTTCGAATCGGGCAGATTCAATGGCTATGTAGGCTTTGCAGTGGTCCAGTTCAGTAGATAGGGAGACGTTTCTCGCGCCCGGATTGATATTGGTGCGATAAAAATCTGCCAGTTTGACCAGCAGTTTTGATGCCGTCTCCGGGCTGGTTCTTGTATAGCTGATGATTGTATTGATGGCATTAAAAAGAAAGTGCGGGTTTATCTGTGCCTGCAATGCCTTGATTTCCGCATCCTTGACAAGTTTACGCTGTTCTTCAATATCCGAAATTTCAAGCTGGTTGGAAAAAAGATGAGCCAGTCCGTTGGCCAACTCCATATCCAGAGGCGTTATGCCATTCTCCTTTCGTCGATGCAACTGCAGGGTGCCAATGGTCCTGTTTTGTTTTTTCAGCGGAACAATAATGGCAGAACCAAGTTGGCAGTCTGGATTAGCACAACCGATTTCACTTCTGGTAATGGGGGCTGTAATGCTTCCGGTTGTCAGAGCAGTTTGGGTTGAGGAGTGTATAAAGGGTGTGCCGGGCTCATGCAGTTCCTCGCCAGCGCCTTTGTAGGAAAGCAGGTTCGTTTCATCAGTGATAGAAACACCATCCAGATCGGTCATTTCAACAATGATGCGAGCGGTTTCGGTTGCCGATGCCGCATTTAGTCCACTCCGGAGGAAAGGAAGCGTACGGAGGGCAATGTTAAGAGCTGTCTGGGCTTGAAAAGCGGCAAAGCGTTCTTTTTCACGGTAAACAGAGGAAACAAGCTCAACAAAAAGTGCCAGGCCAAAAGAGTTGATCAGGATCATTGGGAAGGCAATCATGCTGACCAGGCTGAGTGCTGCTGAAAATGGTTTGGCCAGAAGCAGCAATACGGCCATTTGCAGAGTTTCCACAATAATGCCGGTAACAAATGCCATTGATGGATCAAAAGGCTGGCGTTTCAGTTTGTGATAGATCAGTCCGCCGGTTAAGCCTTCAAGGATGGTAGCAACACCGCAGGCCACGGCGGTAAAACCGTGTATGTCGATCAGATAGCGATGGCCTCCCGCAATCACTCCTGCCGCAGCACCAACCAGAGGGCCGCCAAGGATACCTCCAAGGGCTACGCCCACAACTCGTGAATTTGCAATAGCATCCTGAATCGGGACACCCATGTAAGTGCCGGCAATACCGAACAGCCCGAACAGAATTGAAAGGTAAAGCTTCTCAAAGTGGTTGGCTTTTCCGGTCAGAAGTCTTTTAAAGATGTTGAAACGCATAATCAGGATGAATGCTATTGCAAAAATCCCGAGCCGTTCAAGCAGGTTTATAAGTAATAAAAGCATTTGACCACCATCACATCAACAGTCGAGTCAGGAAGTAATCGGCAATCAGGATCATCAGAAATGACAACACGACTGATTTTGTGGTTGAGATGCCGATTCCGCGAGGGCCGCCTTTGGTTCTGAGACCGACGTAGCAGCAGATAATGGCAATAATACCGCCAAAGACGAACGACTTGAAAAGACCAACAGAAATTTCTGAAAATTTTAGAGCCAGCCGTAAGGAATCCGTATAGGTCGAGTAGGAAATGAACAGGCGTGGATGCAGGTTGCTGATGATCGCTCCGCCTGCAATGCCAACGCAATCGGCGTAGAGCGTCAAAACCGGTACGCAGACAATGGCAGCTATCAGGCGGGGCATGACCAGATAGCGTACCGGATCTATTTCCAGGGTTTTCAGGGCGTCGATTTCCTCATAAACCTTCATGACTCCAATTTCAGCAGCCATGGCAGAGCCGGCCCTGCCCGCAACCAGAAAGCTGGTCATGACAGGCCCCAACTCCCGGACCATGGACAGACCGACAATGCTGCCGATAATGTCCTGGCTGCCGTATTTAGCCAGTTCAACACCGGTCTGAAGAGCAATGACCATGCCGACAAAAAAGGCCATAACCGAAGCAACCGGCAGAGACTGGTATCCGATAATTGCCATTTGGGCGAATATGGAAGGTGAATTGCGAGGGATTTCCCGACATGAGAGGAGTGTCTCCCAAAGTAATGTAAGAACTTCGCCAATAATGCGCAAAAAGTAGAATATCTGGCTACCGATAAATTGAAAAATATTGATCATTCGTCCCATCCTCCCAGTGGAATCCAGAATAGAGACAATGAGCTTTTGCCGGATTTGCTGGAGTAGCCGAAAAGCCCCTTGAACAGACGTAAATCCGTGTTCCTGGAGGTTGATGTGTAAGAGACCAGCGGGAACAGTTCCCAGGCCCTTTCGTTGCCCCGCTTTTCACTCCAGTAGAGATTCCAGAGTATTGAAGTCGCCCCATCGCCCTTGTCATCCCACTTGGTGATGAAAATACGCCATAGGGGCGCCAGGTTGCGTTCCACACCATCACTCCAGATGACCGGTTCGACCGGAGCGGGCATGGTTAGTGTTCTTACACCGTCTTCATCACGTTTCCATACATATAATGGCCAGAATGAACTGTTGCCCCTGTTTTTCCCCAATTGGGGCCAGGATTCCTCGGAATGGCTGAACAGAAAGTAGAACAGGCTGGTCTTATCCTGTTTGAAAGAAGTTGAATCAATGCTCTGGTTTCTGTAAATCGGCCATAATACCCAGCTGCTGGTGGAATCCTTAACACGCGAAGAGGAATAAAAGGGGATGAACCTTTCCGTATTTGAATCCTTGCTTCTGGCTGTCAGCCAGAAAGGCCAGAGATAATCACGCTCAATAACGTTGCCGTTTGCGTCGCGGACAACACCGCAGAATGGCCAGGGTGCGTAGGTCGAACTCTGTTGTGGTGAGCGTTGCGATGCATATAAGGGTAAAAGATAGGTTTTTTCACTCGGATTGTCTGTGTTCAGGCCTGATTTTTCACTGATATAAAACGGCCAGAGTGCAAAACGTTTTTCATAGACGCCAGGCTTGGATGATTGACCGTATAGCGGCCAGACGGCAAAGCCGCTTTCACTTTCCCCGCTGGTAAAATTAAAGATTGGATATAGCAGGTTGGTGGATGTTGTGCCGTTTTTGACCGTGCGGCCATAAAGCGGAAATAGTGTGTAGTGATATTCGTCGCGCCAGAAGCGTTCATAGATATCCCCGTAAATCGGAAAGACCGAAGTGTAGTTACCATATTTTTCAGAACGTCCGCTGATGTAAAACGGAAAAAACATGGTTTCTCTTTTTTCTTCGGACGTGCCGGTTCGGCTGACGTGTTTTTGAAACAGCTTCAGGATTTGCGTGTCAGAGCTGCTGTCACTGCTGCTGGTCGAAGCAATCGGGTAGAGGATATCGCTATCATCGGAGTCAGGCGAAGATTGATTGAAAAAAAGCGGACGGATAGCTGTCCTGGTTATGTCACCGTTATGTTCACGCTTAAAGATCGGACCAAGGATGGAAAGGTTGCTGTAGTTGGTGGCCGGGCTGGACCGATAATCAAATAGCGGCCAGAATGTTGTTACAGATCCTTGCTCGGATGTCTTTGCTGGTTGATAAGGATTCGCTTCAACTGCATTAAACGGCAGAAGAGAAAGAGTAAGCAGCAGGGAAAATGCAATTTGCGGGACATCTGTTCTCATAAAAACCTTGGTAATGTAATAATTGAAAAAACATTATTCCTTAACAAGACTGGGGAGTCAATCAGTAATGGCCAGGATGTTTTACAAAAGTATTACATTTGATATTGGTACAGGCTGTTAATATGATCGGATAGAAAAAGCTGTTATGGAGATAATTATGACTAAACCATTGCGTATAGGAAAATATACACTTCGCTTTCCCTTGATTCAGGGTGGAATGGGTGTGCGTGTTTCAGCGGGACGTTTAGCCGGTGCAGTTGCCAAGGCGGGTGGCGTTGGCCTGGTTGCCGCTCCCGGAATCTGTCTTAATAGTCCCTTTTATGATGGGAAAAATTATTTCAGTGCCAACTCCGAATCATTTAAAGAAGAGGTGCGCAAGGCATATCAAATTGCTCCGGACGGTATTATCGGAGTAAATGTAATGGTGGCCCTGTCTGATTACGAGCAGCTTGTAAAGGCGGCAATTGATGGCGGAGCCAAAGTAATTGTCTGTGGGGCCGGCCTGCCGATGACGTTGCCGGAATTGACTGCCGATCATCCTGATGTTGCTTTGATACCGATTGTGTCTTCATTGCGCGCCGCACAGCTGATCGCGAAAAAATGGTTTAAAACCTATAACCGCCTGCCTGATGCCGTTGTCGTAGAAGATCCGGATACAGCCGGTGGCCATCTGGGCGAAAAAATGGAAAATATCGGTACCGGTGAATATGACCAGTATGAAACGGTGCGTCAGGTGAAAGAGCTTTTCAGGAGCGAATATGACACCGATGTGCCGATAATTGCTGCCGGTGGAATCTGGGATCGCGCTGATGTGGAATATGCCCTTGCTCAAGGTGCAGATGGTGTGCAAATGGCAAGTCGCTTTGTTTGCACTGAAGAGTGTGATGCCGAGGACGCGTTCAAACAGATGTACATTGACTGCAAGCAGGAAGATATCGGACTGATAATGAGTCCGGCAGGACTGCCCGGACGTGCCATCCTTTCTAACCAGGACAATATTCGCCAATACGATGTTGACCGACACACCCGTTGCAAAATGGGTTGTCTGAAAAAGTGCTCCTATAAAGAGAGCGGAGAACGTTTTTGTATCGTGTCGGCTCTTGATCGCGCCCAGCGTGGTGAAGTAGATGCCGGTCTTGTTTTCTGCGGAACCAATGCCTGGAAAGCGGACCGAATCACGACAGTTCAGGCGGTTTTTGACGAATTGTTCGGGGTAGCGAAGTGATTTTTAAAAAAAATAAGCGATTGTAGCTGATGTATGTGGGAGGCCCGGGGATTGTTTGATCCTCGGGCCTTTTTGCTTTTTAGATCGACCACTTAATATATATCAAGAAAAGTTGATATAACGTTTTTCCATCACCTTTGCAAGTTAAGCCAAGGCTGATACTGGTTTTAAGTCCGAATGGTCTTAGGTTGAAATGGGTAAAATTTTCAAATAAAAATCTGTATAAACAACTACTTAAATTATATCAAGAAAAATTGATTTAATAGGTTTCTAAGTGTTGTGCCAAAGTGTTCCTCTGGTTCGTGATGAGTTAATGTTTGCAGGTCGTTGTATGCGGTAATAAATCAGATTCCATTTTTATCCTACGCGCCAGTTGTTAATTTTTTTGCAAAACAAAGGTGTCATTATTTTAATGGATTGTAAATTTTGGGAGCCAATATCTGTTTTGATTTAATCTGTAAAAAAAATGACCTGATTGGATTAAGTATAATTACAGTTGTCATTATTGTTGACTAAAAATAGTATTTTCTGTTATATCAAGAAAACTTGATATTGAATTTGCACAAAAAGTGATTAAGAATGCTTGAAGTATTTAAGGCTCTTGCCGACCCATGCAGATTAAGACTAGTTGCGGTACTGTTTGCCGGTGAATTTACCGTGCAGGAGTTGACGTCTGTCTTGAATATGGGACAATCAAGAATCTCCCGGCACCTTAAGATTTTGACCGAAGCCGGAATATTAAGTGTCAAGCATCAGGGGACCTGGAGTTACTATCGGGCAGAAGGGATCTCCCCATTTTTCTTTCTGATCCGTGGTGCGGTGAAAAGAGGGGTTGAAAAACTTCCTGAAAGAGCCGCTGACCTCGCTGCGGTAGCAGCTGTTCTGGAAGAGCGTAGAAGAAAAAGTAAGGTGTTTTTTGACCGGCATGCCCAGCAGTGGGACGATCTGGCCCGAACTCTTCTGTCGCTTCCTGATTATCGCGATCTTATGCTGTCGCTGGTGCCTGAGTGTAAAAATATTGTAGAAATCGGACTCGGTACCGGTGGACTGCTGTCTGACCTGACGGCCAAAGCGGATAAGGTAATTGGTGTCGATCACTCGCAGGCCATGTTGGAGGAAGCCCGGAGGCGTCTTGCGCAAACCGGTATCGCAGGAATTGATTTGCGACTTGGTGAGATGACCCATCTGCCGTTGCCTGACAGCAGTGTTGATTGTGCAGTTATAAATATGGTGCTTCATCATGCAGCTGACCCGCAAGCCGTTTTGCGTGAAATCAGAAGAGTTCTTGTGCCAGGTGGAGTATTGGTTCTGGCTGATTTGTCAAGACATGACCGGGAATGGGTGCGGGAACGCCTTGCTGATCAATGGCTCGGCTTTGAAAAAAGCGAGTTGGAAATCTGGCTTGCTGATGCAGGATTTGCTGATGTGAAATGCGGAAAAGTAAGGGGAACTCTGCAAGAAGAAATTGTTCTTGTTTTGAGAGCTGCCTAGCAAAAGGACTTTATGCAGAATATCGGGTCAGGCTCAATGCAGTGGCGGTGCGGAGTATGTAATTCTGCCAGTTCGGTGGGAAGTGGCGGAATCTGCAAACGCTGTAAAAAGTTTGCCTGCAACCGGCACATGGAAACGGTGTTGCTGGATAATCATCAAAAGTTGAAAGTCTGTTCATCTTGTCTGAAAGCAGATGACAAGGTAGAGCGGGGATTGTTGGGCGGTTTGAAAAAACTTTTCAGATGGCCTTAACAGGAAAATGTCAGAAATAATTAGAGTCCGTTGGACCGACAAAAGGAGAACATCATGTCACAAGATTACATCGTAGCAGACCTGTCCCTGGCAGCATGGGGACGTAAAGAGATGAACATTGCCGAAACTGAAATGCCTGGTTTGATGGCTATCCGTGAAGAATTTTCTGCTGCGCAGCCTTTGAAAGGCGCACGCATAACAGGCTCACTGCATATGACCATTCAGACGGCAGTTCTGATTGAAACCCTGACTGCGCTTGGTGCAGAGGTGCGTTGGGCTTCCTGTAACATCTTCTCTACCCAGGACCATGCAGCTGCTGCAATCGCAGCCAGCGGCGTACCGGTTTTTGCCGTTAAGGGTGAAACACTTGAGCAGTACTGGGACTATACCCATCGTATTTTTGAATGGACCGATGGTGGGTACTCCAATATGATTCTGGACGACGGTGGAGATGCCACACTGTTATTGCATCTGGGAGCCAAAGCAGAGAAGGACCTGTCCGTATTGGATAATCCTGGTTCAGAAGAAGAAATAATTCTGTTTGCCGCTATTAAAACCAAGCTGGCTGTTGACCCAACCTGGTATTCAGTGCGACTGGCTGAAATCAAAGGTGTTACCGAAGAAACCACCACCGGCGTACACCGTCTCTATCAGATGCATGAAAGAGGCGATCTTCGTTTCCCTGCCATCAATGTCAATGACTCGGTTACCAAATCAAAGTTTGATAACCTGTATGGCTGTCGCGAATCACTGGTTGACGGAATCAAGCGCGCCACCGACGTTATGATTGCCGGTAAAGTTGCCCTGATCTGCGGCTATGGTGACGTGGGCAAAGGCTCTGCCCAGGCCATGCGCGCTCTGTCTGCCCAGGTCTGGGTCACGGAAGTTGATCCGATCTGCGCACTGCAGGCCGCCATGGAAGGCTATCGTGTCGTAACCATGGATTATGCCGCTGACAAGGCCGATATCTTTGTAACATGTACCGGTAATTATCATGTTATTACCCATGATCACATGGCCAAAATGAAAGATCAGGCAATTGTCTGCAACATCGGGCATTTCGACAATGAAATCGAAGTTGCTGCTCTGGAGAAATATCAGTGGGAAGAGATCAAACCTCAGGTAGACCATGTTATCTTCCCGGACAAAAAGCGTATCATCCTGCTGGCTAAAGGTCGTCTGGTTAATCTCGGTTGCGGAACAGGCCATCCAAGCTATGTCATGTCATCGTCCTTCGCCAACCAGACTATTGCCCAGATAGAGCTGTTCTGTAACCCGGGTAAGTACCCTGTAGGCGTTTATGTCCTGCCAAAGCATCTGGATGAAAAAGTAGCACGCCTTCAGCTCAAAACTTTGAATGCTCAGCTGAGCGAGTTGACTGATGAGCAGGCCGCTTATATAGGTGTTCCCAAGTCAGGACCATACAAGACAGATCATTATCGCTACTAAATATCTGTATTTATAAGTTGGAATAGAATCATGCAAATTGGAATGGGCGGCATCTGGCGATGCTGCCCATTTTTTATTGGTGCGCTTGACAAGCTCCATAATATGCGGTTTGCTGATACTGACTCTGTAATATAATCGAATGGCCGGCGAGGATTGAAATATGAAAAAATCGCTAAAGATAAGGTGTTATATATTTATGATAGGGTTCACGCTAATGCAGATAATGTCCTGTACTTCAGTCCCCAAGCTGTCACCTGTCCCTGCCAGCGGTGTTATACTGGCCTTTGGTGACAGTCTGACATACGGCACCGGAGCTGCTGCAGAGCAGAGTTACCCGGCAAAGTTGGAAAAATTGATCGGCAGGAGGGTCGTAAATTCCGGCGTGCCGGGTGAGATAACTGCAGAAGGGCTGGAACGCTTTGCCGGGGTAATTGAAAAGGAAAGACCGACCCTGGTGATTCTCTGCCATGGTGGAAATGATCTGCTGCGGCAGATGGATCAGCGTCAGACTACCGAAAACCTGCGCAAAATGGTCAAGTTAGCCAGGGAAAGTGGTGCGTCGGTTGTCATGATTGCAGTGCCTGCTTTGGGTTTGTCACTGACGCCCCCTCCCTTTTATGCTGAAATTGCAAAAGAAGCGGCAGTTCCGATTGAGCTGAAGGCGCTGGGAAATATATTGGGCAAGGCTTCACTCAAGTCCGATTACATACATCCAAATCCCGCCGGATATGGACAGTTGGCAGAGTCAGTGGCAGAGCTGTTGAAGAAAAGCGGAGCCATTCAGTAGCAGGAATTTATATTGATCAGGTTGAGAGAAATATCAATTGTTAATGGTTTCAGACGCCCTGGCAGCCAGTCTGGACGGGTCTAGCAGAGTGACTTTGCTGCCCGACACCAGGAAGCTGCCGCAGGACATTCCATCCTCTTTAACAACCATTCCTGTTATTTCACTATCCGGCACAATCCTGATGACCTGATCAACTAAAAAGCCGAGAGACGCCAGGCGGTTATCCAGTACGATCAGTTTTTCAGGCTGCTCACAATCTTTAATACCCATAAAGGCAGGTAGATTTATTACCGCAACAATGACGCCATGAAAATTCATTGCTCCTGGATAATAAGCAGGTGCTGCGGGGATCGGCCAGACAACCGGAGGCTCTGAAACCTCTGCTACCTGTGCCAGGTCGAAAGCGTATTGTTCGCCACGCATGGTAAATATAAGGAATCTGCGCTCAGAGCCATTCATGATGACTTTGTCTCTTCTCTAGGCAGCAGGAAGTTTTCAACAACTACCATCAGTGCTTCGGCCAAAGTTGCCAGTTCTTTTGTGGCCAGAGCCATATCCTGCATGGCGGCCAATTGTTCCTCCGTGGCTGCAGATACCTGTTCAGTGGCCGCCGCATTGTCATCAGCAACTTTAGCAATTTCATCAATAGCTTTGACCATTTTGTTGGATCCATCCAGCTGCATTTGCGACAGATCAGCAATGCTGTTGGCTTTACGCTCAGTCTCCTGAACGGTCTTGAGAATCTCCTGAAAAGCGGATGCGGTAATATCAATATTCATTTTTCCATCAATAATGGTGCGTGAGCTTTCCAGGATAGCGGAGTGAACAAGGCGACTTTCGTCTCTAAGATCATCAATCATTTCATTGATATCGGCAGCCGATGTGGATGATCCGTCTGCCAGTTTACGGACTTCATCAGCCACCACAGCAAAACCTTTTCCATATTCACCGGCACGGGCCGCTTCAATTGAGGCATTCAGCGCCAGCAGGTTAGTCTGTCTGGCCACATCCCCGATAAAAATGGCAATTTTGCCTATTTTCTGAAGTTTGCTGTTGAAACTATCAAACTGCCGACTGATCTGTTCCTGACGATCAAAAAATATCTTCATGCGTTCCAGAGAATCGGTTGCCAGGGTGCTGCCGTTTTGTGCTGTCAGGCTCGTCTCGCGGGCGGTTCTGGCGGTCTCTCTTGCACGGGTTGCAACCAGTTCAATGGAAATGGCCATTTCACGGATGCTTTTCGAACTTTTTTCGACCATTTCGGCTTGTGTCTCTGCGCCTTGTGAAATTTGCTCGATGGCTTGGGCGACCTCTTCATTTGAGGCATTGATTTCCATGGCATTTGAATTGATTTCTCGAGCCGAGTCGGTCAACTGTGTCGAGGTTCTTTTAATATGTCCCACAAGGTCGCGAAGGCTTTGGAGCGTCTGATTAAGGAGCTCTGCCAGTTGATGGGTCTCGTCAGGAATGCGCGAAGGTGCAATTGTAACGTCAGTAGTCAGATCACCACAGCTGATCGCCTCTGCCGCTTCAGTAAGCTTGCCGATATTTGCCGTGAAAGTCCTGGAAAACGCCCAGCCCAGAATCAGACCGACAGTCAGGGCAACCGCATAGCTAAGCAGAGAACTGATTTCTGCAGAATAACCGAGCTGCCCGACCAGATTAGGGCAGAAGGCTACCACCGCCACTACGAAGATGAAGCCGATGATGAATTTATGTCCTATGGGAATGTGCATGCCAAACCTCCGAATGCTTACATTTACTATTAACCTTCGAATATATTTAAATTAGCAGAGTTTTCTGTATATCCGTTCAACCCTGCAGATTGGTTCAAACCTATTGCGCAGGGCACCCACCATGGTTTCTGATTTACCCAGAACAAGCACTCCGCCGACTGCCAGCAGGTCAGCAATATGGTTTAAAATCATTTCCTGAGCCGGGCGAGTAAAATAAATCAATGTATTTCTGCATAAAATAAGATCAGCCATATTCAGCTGCAGGTTTGCTGTAATATCTGATTTCAAAAAGGAAACCATTCGGCTAACTTCAGGTACAAGATTGAATACGGAGCCACTCTGTTTAAAATATTTCAGCCGGAGTTCCACTGGAACGTTTTTGAGTTTATCTTCAGTGAACTCGCTCAATTCTGCTGCAAGAATAGTGTGGCTGTCCACGTCGATGGCAACGATGCTTGTTTCAAGCTGTTGCAATTGACTGGTAAAATTTTCTTTTAATAAAATTGCCAGGCTATATGGCTCTTCACCACCTGCACACCCAAGGCTGTAAATCTGTACTGATTTCCTTTCTCTACTCAGGGCGGTTGCAAAGACAGCCGGAAGCACTTGTTCTTTTAATTTATCGAACATGGATGGGTTGCGAAAAAACTGACTGACGTGAATTGTCAGCGTTTTTAGCAAAAGATCCAGTTCCGGCCCGTTTTGTTGTAGAAGGCTACAATATTCTGTTGCATCGGGGCTATTTGTGATGCGTATTCTCACTGCAATACGTCGCTTTATACAATCGCTTTTGCGGCTGCATATATCCATATTGCGGAATGTTTTAATTGTTGCGCCTATTTCAGCCAGTTCCTGATCTGTTATTTCTGTTGGCATAGCGCGATATCAACCCGAAAATAGTGTTAAAATATATAAAATTACGTAATACTTTTGTAAATCTGAATGAAATAAATCTATCATGAAGTTGTTGGTGGTGCAATCGACTATCCGCTAATTATACTTTATGAATAAATGCTGTGGCAGGCCATTTGCAAGTAGTAATTTTTATGCAGTGTGAAAGCCATAGGAATATGGCAAAAAGCTGTACTCCCGGTTAGTACGAGGTTTGGGCGATCATGAATAGTACTGCAAAAAATGCAGAGTTTGATCATAATACGTCACTGTTGCTTCAGAAAGTTCTGATGGCAGGCAAGGAAGAGCTTTTTCAAATTATGCAGGAACAGGCCGGAGAAGTTTTGTTGGCAGCCTTGCGCAACCCGGCGCTGGATGAAAATCATCTGCTTGCTCTGTTAAAAAGACGTGGTTTGCCGGAAGAGCTTTTTACCACATTTTATGCAGGAAAACGTTTGCTGGAAAGTTACAAAGTCAAAGTAGCCGTGGTCTGTCACCCGGATAATCCGCCGCATGTTGCCCAGACCCTGCTCTCCCAATTATATATCTTCGACCTGGCCAAGATTTCTTCCATGCCGGCCACCAGCGCCGACTTACGATTGGCCGCCGAACGCTATATAATCAAGATGCTTCCTACTCAACCTCTGGGGAACAAACTGGCCTTGGCCAGGCGGGGAACATCGGCAGTTGTGGAAGCGCTCCTGCGTGAGGGGATACCTTCTGTAGTTGAAGCCTGCCTGGAAAATCCGCATCTTAAAGAAGGTGCGGTGCACCAGTTTATAGCATCATATCAATCGTCTGCAGAAACCATTTCCATGGTGGCTCGCAGCGCCCGCTGGAAAGGACGACCAAATATCCGACTGGTCATCTTAAAAAATCCCAGAACACCAACTATCTGGTTTACTACACTTTTACCCGGTATTCCAACCCAGGCGATCAGAGAATTGCTTTCTGTATCACGACTGACGGTGGCTCAGAAGGAAGTACTGCGTCAGGCATTAAACAGCAAGGGGTCGCACAGTTGAATTTTTTAAATGTATATCTATTGGTCGTGATGATTTGCTTCTGCTCTGCGTCTTCTTTTGCCGAATCTTATGCCGTTGCCAAAATTGCAGCGCCTGTGCTTAATTCCCCGGAGCCTGGAAAAGTTTTTGGTGGTCGGGACGGCAAGACATTGAAGGTCGATAGTTGCGGCCAGGTGCGGGAAATGGAGTTCATCGCCCTGCCTGGTACGGTTTTTAAGGTTTTAGGTAACTCCGGTAGCGGTAAAAATCCTGTCTATCGGGTTGAAACAGATGAGTATCCTGCAGCAGTAGGAATCTCTCTCTATGTAGACGGCCGTTTTCTGGAACAGTATTCTGATCTGCCGCAGTCCCGCAAAAGGTCACTTCCAACAAAACAGGAAATTGTTGTCCGGATGAAAGCTGCCAGCGGCATGCCGTATGTCTGGGGAGGCAATGTCAGGCAGGGAGTTTCTGAGCTGATTAATTTTTACTATCAGGGGAAATTCCAGGGAAAAGATGAAAAGCGCTTGTCGCTGGCAGGGCTGGACTGCTCCGGCCTGCTCTATGAAACTTCAAACGGCTGGACGCCGCGCAATACCTCCGCCTTGATCAGGTTCGGAGATGGTGTGCCAGTCGCCGGAAAAAACCTCATGCAGATAGTGGCATTGCTTGAACCGCTGGATCTGATTGTCTGGAACGGTCATGTGTTGATTGTGCTGGACAGGCAAGCTGTTATTGAAAGCAGATTGGAATGCGGCAAACCGGGAAATGGCGGTGTAATTATTTCGCCGCTGCAACAGAGGCTGGCCGGCATCATGAAGACACGCCAGCCGGCCAATGAATGGCCGGCTGGCGGTAAAAAGAAGGATCTGTTTGTGGTCAGAAGGTGGTATCCGAACTGATAATTCGGTTAATCAGGCTTATAGGGGCTGATTGCTGTAATATAAACTGTCAGGTCGCCATTCGGACGCCTGATCAGTACCTCATCATCAAGTCGTTTACCCAGCAGCGCCTGCCCCACTGGTGAATCAATGCTTATTTTGCCAACCTTGACATCAAATTCATCCGGCCCGACCAACTGGTAGCAATACTCCCCTCCATTCATATCTTCATAGGAGACCCAGCAACCAAAACTGATCGCCCTTGGATTGGCAGGCAATGATGCGACTTTCAGTACTTTTAGTCTGCCGCCCAGATGCTTCAGTCGACTATCAATTTCACGCAACCGTTTCTTGCCGTAGATATATTCGGCATTTTCCGAGCGGTCACCCTCTTCCGCTGCAGCTGTAACTCCCTTGACTATTTTGGGCCGCTCGACCCGCCAGAGATAGTCAAATTCTTCTTCCAGTACTTTTATGCCTGCAGCTGTAATCAGGTTGGTTTTCATGGACTTCCTTTGTATTTATGCCGGCAGATACTGATATTAATACACAGTGTCATGGTCGCCCACGTTCACAGGTATTATTTCCTGGTCGCTAATCAGAAACTCTAGAGTAATACGATAAGAGAGGTTGATGGAAACTGAATGCAGACCGGAGAGTTTTCCTGACATCGAATGCAGGCGCAATGATGGATGGAAGGGGTTGGCCTCCAGTAGTTGCAGGGTTTTCAGGTACTGTTTTTCAAGTTCCGGATGGCGTTTTAAAAAACGGAGCGCACGTTTGTCGTACTGTTCGGTAAAAACGAGAGACCAGCTCATCAGGCGACAGTCTTCAGGCGGGTTAGATGGGCTTCAGCGCTCTGCTTGACAAAGCGTCCTTCGGTAAGGTCCTTACGGGTCTGTGCAAGGGCTGATTCAAGCTCGCACTCTCTCAAATAATGATATTGCTCCATATCCATGACAACGAACCGTTCCTTGCCGCGAACCGAAATAACCGCTTCCGGTTGTTTGGCAAGCAGGGCCTCAATGGCGGAAATACCCTTAGTTTTCAATTCATTTGCGGATATATATGGCATAGCTAATCTCCCCGTGTTGATTATGGCATAGTTAATCATACTGTTGAGAGTGCTGTCAAGCATGTTGTAGGCAGTATTGAAAAGCGGAGAACCGAACTGATATTGAAAGTAATAGAAAAATGGGGAGTCTCATCTTGAGGCTCCCCAGGCAATTTTGTCTATTCAGTGTTTCTGGCTACGGAAACAGCGCCAGCCCTTCCAGTCCCATGGTTTCAGGAAACCCGCAGACAATATTCATATTCTGGACAGCCTGGCCGGATGCACCTTTGACCAGATTGTCGATGGCTGACACAACTATGATCCGGCCGGTACGCTTGTCCAAAACCGGGGCGATGTCGCAGAAGTTTGATCCGCGCACAAAGGCGGTTGAAGGCAGATTGCCCTGAGGCAGAACACGCACGAACGGCTCACCCTTGTAGAATTCCTGATACAGTTTATGCAGCTGATCACTCGTCAAATCTTTCAATGGCGAGGCGTAGACTGTTGAAAGGATGCCGCGATCCATGGGGACAAGGTGCGGAGTAAAGGTCACTTTCAGTTCCTCTCCGGCAAGCAGTGACAGTTCCTGCTCGATTTCAGGTGTATGCCTATGAACACCGCCGACACCATAGGCCTTGAAGCCTTCGTTGACTTCGCAGTAGAGTGAATCCACCTTGGCTGAACGACCGGCGCCGGTAACGCCGGAAGCGGAATCGGCGATAATATTCTGCGGGTCAATCAGGCCTTTTTTCAAAAGCGGTGCCAGCGCCAGAATAATGCTGGTCGGGTAGCACCCTGGATTGGCCAACAGCTTGGCACCCTTGATTTTGTTCCTTCTGATCTCAGGCAGACCGTAGACCGCTTTCTTCAGCAATGCGGGGTTCATGTGCGGTTCATACCATTCACCGTAAACAGCCGGATCGGTCAGGCGGTAATCTGCTGAAAGGTCGATGACCTGCTTGGCCAGCTTGAGGAAGGTCGGCACAACTTCCATGGCGGCTTTATGCGGTAGGGCGGTAAAGATTATATCTGATTTTTCTGCCACCCTGACCGGTTCCAGATTTTCCAGAACCAGATCGCAACGCCCCCGCAGTGTGGGAAAAACCTCTGAAATACGTTTTCCGGCGCTTTGCTCGGATGTAACACAGGAAACAACAACCTCCGGGTGGCAGTGCAGCAGTCTGATCAGTTCCAGCCCGGTGTAACCGCTGGCTCCTACAATGGCAACTTTTAACATATTTAAAACCTCACTTGAAAATTTTAAGTTTCAAGACTACGAAAAATGACACCTTATGGCAAGTTGTTTAGTCTGCCTTGCTGATTTGTATTATTGCACATGATCATGGTCAAAGATGTGTTTCTGGCAATAACAGCTCTGCTGTTTGCACTGGGGACAATAACGAAAGTCCTCCTGTGGATGGCTCTTGTCGTCAATGCCACATACCTTGCAGCGGTGCAACGCCTCTTCCTTGCTTCGGGGCAGATTGCTGACCTGTCGCTCCATTTTTCTTTTGCCGTATTTCAGGTTGGTGATGATGTCTCGGGCAAAAAAGAGCAAAAAGTTGATAATCGATGCCAATACCATCAGCCTTACTGACATGCTGCCGAATAGAATATTGTAACCGTAGCCAAGCCAGGTAATCAAGGCCAACCACCAGATTCTGACCGGTAGAATAAAAAACAGCATGATTTCAAAATCAGGAAACAGGAAGGCAAAGGCCAGAAACACCGAGCCACCGATATAGCTGTTGCTCATGGGAGAATATGGAACCAGAAAAGCAACGGCCACTGTCATTAAATATGCTATCAGCAGGAAGAGATTGTAGCGGAAATCGCCCCAATGCTGTTCCAGTGCAGAACCCATCATGTAAAAGAGATACCAGGCAAACAGGACAAATAGCGGGCTGGTCATGGGTGGCGAAAACAGGAAAGTCAACAAGCGCCAGTATTCGCCGGCCAGAACTCTGTCGGCAATCAGCACTATATCGCCAGGTCCGGCCTTGCCCGTAAGTGCCATCAGGAAGAAAAAGGTCTGTCCTGCAATTAAAATAACGGTCAGATTGGGCAGAGCTAAAAAACCGAGTTTTCTTTCAAGTTTATCAAGCAGATTCATTCAAAAAACCTCACGTACGGAAGTATTTATCAGGCAAACGTCATCATATCAGGGAATCTGTAATATGACTGTACAAAATTCAGAGGTTTAACAGGGCTCAGCAACTAAAAAGTTAGTTGTCCGCTCTCAGGATCTGCTCACGGAGTTTTAAAGCCTTGACATCATCTGGCCGCTGCTTGATCAGGTAGCCGATAGTTTTCAGCGCTTCGGCTTTTTTGCCCTGTTTGTGCAATGCGATGGCCAGTCCCCACCAGATATGGGGACGCTGGTCCTTGCGGGCCAGCTTTAATGCTGTGCGGAATTGGGATTCGGCCTGTTTTTCAAACCCCTCGCCGGTATCACCATAGAGAATGCCCAGTGAAATATATGCATCGGCAGACTTTGGTGCGAGAGTAGTTGTCCGCAATAGATATGCTTCGGCCCGGTCCCATGCTCCTGGTATATCAAGTGTAAAACCTCGACGATAAAGGACGCCCAGCCTTCTACTTACTTGAGGATCCTCCGGGAAGTCGCTGCGAAGGGACTCGGCATTGGCAATAGCCTGATTCCAAATATTTTTTAGTTTCTCTATTTCAATTGGATCCTTTATCTGTAGAGGGTATTCCGCTGCTTTATCCAACATCGCCAGCCACTTGTCGGAAGCCTTAAGGTCATTTTTAGTGGAGATCTTGGCTGTGGCCTGATTGTCAATCTCAATAGCCATGCCGTATCTGTACCAGACTGGTTTGCCATGTTTGTTTTCAAGCGATTTGCGGGAATGCTCGCCGCGAGCCGTCATGAGCGAGTCTGGTTTGCTGGCGATGGCCACAAATCCCTTCCACCAGGCGATATCGCCGGGTTTTGGCTGGTCAACCTTGCTGTAAAAAGCGCTTTTGGGGATGTCTGCCGCTTTTATGTAAACAGCCTTTAGTCCCGATTGATTAAGTACAAACCAGGCATACATGGCTCCATCGCTGTCTTCCTCTTCGGTAAAAGGGTAGGCTGTCTGATTTTTAACCATTGGCAGTTCCAGGCGGTTAGCAAGGGGAACTTTAGTTACCTGGTCAACGGAATGAAATCCATCGAAGTCAACCCAATGGAAAGAGGCGGCTATCAGGTTGGCCGGGAAAACAAGTAATATTAAGAAAAGGCGTAATAACAGGTTCATTTTGCATGCCCCCTGAAAATCAAGCTGATGGATTGCTGCCTGAACTCCGGCATCTGCCAGAGTGTCAGAAGTGATAACATTAGTGTCAGGCCGCCGATAATTGCAAAGCCTTCGGCTGCTGAAAGTTTGAGAGTTGAGCTGACCAGATATGTGGCTGCCGAGGCCAGCAGTATGCCGATCCAGTTGATGAAACTGGAGGCGGCCAGAACTTCTCCGCGCATGGCAGGTTCGGCGCCGAACTGAATGAAGGTCTGAAAAGGCAAACTGAAAAAACCGGCGCTGATTCCGAACAGCATGATAATGGATGTTGTAACAGCAATAGAGGCAGGCGCTGCCAGCAGCAAGATTTGGGCAATGACCAGACCAATGGCCCCAACCGGAACCAGGCCCAGTTCGACCGTATGCCCAGATATGCGCGCCGCTATCAAAGAGCCGATACCGATACCGAAAGCAGCGGCCAGAAACAGATAGCCGCTCTGCTCCTGAGTCAGACCAAGGCGTTGGATGCCGTAGCTGATCAGGTTCAGCTGGGCAAAAGCTCCCACAAACCAGAAATAAGCCAGGCCGATGATGGCCAGCATCAGCTGCCGCTCATTGCGGATATGCCTCATGGTGCGGAATAGTTCTGCCGGAAAGAAAGAAATTTTCCGCCCTGGATCGGCCTGCCCGGTTATGGGCATCTGCCAGGCTGACCAGAGACCGGCAACAGCAACCAGCAGGCAGGCGGTGGATGCCAGCCAGTATCGTCCGGAGGCCAATTGGGGAAGTATTGAAGCCAGTGTGGTGCCGAAGATAATCGCCAGAAAAGTGAATGATTCCACCAGCCCGTTTGTGCGTGATAGCTGCCCGGGGGCAGATAATTCCGGAATGACTGCGTATTTGGCCGGAGCGAAAAATGCACTGTGGGCCGCCATCAGAAAAATAATGGCATATAGACTGTTGTTCCAGCCACAGGCAAAGGCTGCAACAGCCAGTGCCGTAACCACAACTTCCATTGCTTTTACAGCTACAATCACCCGTGATTTCTGAAAACGGTCGGCCAGGCAGCCTGCCGGTGCAGAAAAGATCAAAAATGGCAGCACAAAGGCGGCCCCAACGGCAGCGGTTATTGCCCCGGCTTTTTCGGTGCCCTGGCTGCCGATCAGGCTGTAGATGATCAGAAGCTTGAGAATGTTATCATTCATGGCACCCATGAACTGGGTAGTATTGAACCATTTGAAGGCAGGGTGGAGTTTTTCGTTTATATTCGAAGCCATTGTGCTCCTTACTGCTTATTTAGTTCTGCCGAGTTTTGGGACAACAATAACAAATATCACCATGTCAGCAGAACAAAATAATTTATTCAAACCACTTGGCGACAGTGGCAAGATAATGTATTCTGTGCAGCACCTCAACACAACTTAAAGATTGTTTAAAATAGACGGCAGAAAAATGAAAAGGAGCTCGGAATATGGCAAGTCTCAATAAAGCAATGCTGATAGGCAATCTGGGCAAGGATCCGGAAGTACGCTATACCGCTTCAGGTCAGGCAGTGGCCAGTTTTAACCTGGCAACCAGTGAAAAGTTCAAGAACAAGAGCGGCGAGTGGGAAGAGCGGACTGAATGGCATCGCGTGACCCTGTGGGGCAAGCTGGCGGAGATTGCCGGTGAGTACCTTTCCAAAGGAAAGACGGTTTACATCGAGGGGCGCATACAGACCCGCAAGTGGCAGGACAATACCGGTAACGAACGCTACACTACAGAAATAGTTGGCGATAAGATGCAGATGCTTTCACCCAAGGGTGAGCGTAAGGGCGGAGACTCCGGTGGTTCCTCTTCCGGTGGCGGCAGTTATGAAGAGCCTCCATTTCAGGATGATGATATTCCGTTCTAGACTAGGTATAAATCCAAAATGTAAAGTATTGGCCGCAAATATTCGTATTTGCGGCCTTTTTACGTTTTCAGGTTTGAAAGGATTTATAAAAATAGCCAATCATTACTTAATATGATGCCAACCCATCTTCCCAGGCTGTGAGCATTAACCCACCTACCTGGCTGAACTCAGGGTGATCAACAATATAATTTGAAATATCCTTGCGTGTGTCGGCTACCGCCGATGAAGTCTCTTCAAAGATCTTGTTTACCGTGCCCATTGATAACGATAAATGGGCTACAGCAAACTTTTCCAGTAGAGTTCTGGGCCACCATTTTTTAGAACCGGCCAGCGTCAAAGCAGGAATATCCCTCGGTATATAGGCCACGGTCGTAACGACATCATATACCGGGGCTAATCTGACAGGTAGCCCGGGATGTCCGTACAAGACTCCAAAGTTTTTTAAATGGGCATCACCGTTTCTGACCAGGCTTGATAGAACCAGAGATGCAAAAAACTGTTCGCGTGCTGCTCGCAGGAAATTGCTGCTGACATAATCCTTGATCGTGCGGGCTACCCGCTCATAAGTGCTGTTGTACTTTTTTGACGTACCAAGTGCCTGTAAGGAACACATATCCTCAAACCCCAATTGCAACCCATTACTATCAACATCAAAGCGCTTCATCACAAAGAGGCCGCCATTGTCAGATAAGTGGAATTCTGGTACAGGCAGACCTGCCCGCTTTGCTGCTGTCATACAGAAAAATTCATTGGCTGCCAACTGCGGATAGTCAACACCCCATGATTTAACTATGTAACCGCCCGCTGTCATGGTGCCGCGTTCAGTTGCATCGAGCATTACCTTTGGTTGGACGCCGGAAACGCCAGACCGGAGGGCATACTTGGCAATCAGGTCGTGAAACAGCTCTACAGTATCCGGATAAGATAACAAGGCATCAAGCGATTCGACTGTTTCCGTAATTCCAGGTGCTGTATCTGTTGGGAGTGAAAACCGGTTCCTCCCGATCTGGTTTCCACCGGTTACACGAAGTATTGTCAGGTCGTCTTCACCGGCCAGTTTCGCTATTGAGCGACGTATGGCCTCAAGAAGTGCGCCTTCAGGCAGGTTCATCTGAAAAACAGGGTGCAGGTTTCTGCTTGACCAACTTTCAAGTCGAACCGGCATGGTAAGAGATACTTGAGAGTCATGCGCTGCTGCGGTCGGATCATAAGTGAAAATATAATCCGTCTTGCTCGAAGTCATGCCAAGAAGCCCTGCTCGAAGTCCCTCGGTCCAGACTGCCAGTGTTTGTTGTTCAGGGTCCGTCATTTATCGCCTCGCAGCTCTTCCAAAGTCGGCGGAGCCCCTGCTGGCCTTACTCGTAACTCTAGTCCAAGGTAGTCCAGTATCCTGATGACCTTCCGCAACCCCACCTCCAGAACAACCCCGGTTTCGATCTGGCTGATAGTCGCACGGCTCACGCCGGTTTCTCTGGATAGATCTTCCTGGGAAAGTCGTCTTCTCTTGCGCTCGTTTCGTATTTCTTCGCCTATTTTGAATAGCATTTTTGTACTGTATATTAAACATAAATCCTAGTCAAGCAATTTTTGTATTATATATGCAACAAAAACTGTGTAAGTTATTTATGTATTCAATAATAAAGCAGCGTCAAGCAGAGGAAATTAATATGGAATGCAGCTAAGCGATTAACAAACAGAAAGACCACGAAATGATTTTTATCTTTCTCCTTTGTGGTCTTTCTGTTTTCTTGGTAAATCCTTTTCAGTTGTTAATCAGATTGTCAGAAGTCCAGATTCTCGGTGATTCGGGTACCGTCTTTCCTGAACGCCTCCAGGAAACGCGTGATACGGTTTTCTGCAACGGCAAGATCATTAACACCCAGGTTGATATTTAACAGATCAACGTACCAAGGGGCCTTGGTCGTGCTCTGTACATAGGTGCAGACGATAGCTCTGGCAATGGGGAGAGTAGTGGCCTTGGAGTCGTCATGGACATCCTTGTTGCTGGCTTTGAGCAGTTTGGCGTATTCCTCTTCCAGTAGTTGAACGAAGAGCTGCATGGTGAAAGGTGCACCGGCGGCGCAGCCGGTTCCCGCATCGGCTTCGGTGAGGGTGGCACCTTTGTGGATCCACTCCCACAGAATGGACAGGCGGATTTCGCCTGTGGCCATGTCTTCCATCAGGTAGAGCACGTCGTCGTTGCCGAAGAAGTCTGCCGGTTTCAGGGCTGCTGCCTGGAAGCCCCGCAAAAAGGCGTTGCCGTACTGGAGAGCTACCGAAAGAAGATCACGGGCACCGGCGATGGTGCGTGGCCCAGGCTCCAGCATGGTTAGTCCTGCAGCATCTTCCGGTGTATAGGTGAGAGAAGGGAAGGACCGACCCATCTGATTGGGCTGGCCTGTTTTTTCCCACACAGGCCGGACAATGTGAACCATCTTCCAGTGGGCCACCCACTTGCCGGAGGCGCCCTCGCCCTGCTCGCGCTCGGCGCCTGCTACGGCCTTAGCCATGCTGGCAGACACGCCCGCCTCGGAACCGACCGGGATGTTCGGCTCCATGCCGCCCTGCCAGAGAGCAAAACGGCCGTTGCGGTCAGGTGTGTTCATGGCGCGTCGCACGCGGTCCTCGTAGATCCGCATATATCCATAGGTCATGGTGATGGCCTGGATGTTCGGGTTTACGAAGGTTTTATCCCAGGCCATGGCGTCCGATACACTGTTGATGTAATCCCATCGACCGGTGTTGAAACCTACGAAGTGTGGAGACAGGGCGGCACGGATTTCCATCAGCTGGTAACACTGTTCGAGTTGCTCGACCAGGACGTAGCACTTGATGGTGCCGACCGGTAAACCCAAGTGCTCTTGAAGGGCCAGAATAAAGCTGTTCCAGCAGGCGGCGTCCTCGGCGGTCTGGGTCTTGGGCAGGTAGAGGACGATGCTGCGGCCTGCAGCCTGGAGCTGTTTGTAGTTGTTCACAACGAATAATACCAAGTCTGAAATGGAGGCGGAGAAGCCCTGCCCATTCAGGCGGATGTGTCTATCGTCTAAATGAAGTCCCCGACAGCGGAAGATCAATGTGGTGAACTCCAGCTGCTTGCGCCATTCCTCAATAATCGGTTTGCCGAAGAAGCCCTGGGCCCATTTATTCATTTCAGCGGCGACTTCTTCTGCAACCTCCAGAAACATGGGGTCCCGGGCGATAGCAAGTTTCAGGTTGCGCTGGTTGTCCAGAGACATCATATCCACCTGACCCAGAGCATCCTCGCCGTCGAACATCCAGCCATCGGCGCCGGATAACAGCGCGTAGGCCACGTTGCGAATGCCTGAGCGCACATCGGAGCGGGGTTTGGTGGCCGGTCCGGTGCCCTGGATCCACTGTCGCTGAAGGTCGGGCGGGATCACGGCACCGTCGAAGTTGCCCGAGCGGGCATCAGATACCTTGATCTGGGTTCCGGGGATCAGAGAAGCAGGATCGAGAAAGTCGATCCGCACTCTCTTTTCATGCCGGTATTTCCGCAGTGCAGTACGGGCAGCCATCCGTTCGCAGCGGAGTTGGTTGAGAGGAGCCAGGGCCTCCAGGGCACAAAGGACCTCCGGTGTGAATACGTCTGGATAGTCATTCAGAATTCCGGATTGCAGTTCAACGGTCGTCGACATGGTGTTCTCCGATGAAGAGGAATTTGCTTATTAAACAATGGTAAAGTATAGCTTGAATTGGATTACCGTCAATGGGATTTTAGAGGTTGTGCAGATGCCCGGCGCCAAGGTATCTGCACCGGCCCTGATCGAAAAGGACCTTGATGATCTGGAGTTCTGCCTCAGCCCGGAAAATGTCCCGCTGATTTAGAAAATGATCATCCAGAAATGAAACGCGTCGGCAAACCGGCGGTCACAACACCCAGATGCTGGAAAGTCTGATGAAGATCATCATGCTTGGGGCATACGCCTGACCATAGAGAGAAAATGATGAGTGAAATACACAAAAGTCATTTCGCACCGTTATTGTTAAATAGATTGAAGATGAACTGGACTATGCTATCCAGTTCAATTGGCATGATGTTTTTTTATAACCTGAAAAAGTAATCAGTTAACAGGTGCGCACTTGTAATAATCTGTTATTATGGAAAAACCTGTTGAAAGTTATTTGCATAAAGATGAGGACAGATCTGTTAAATCAAGTGTGAAGCGAAAACGTCAAAGGGAGAGAAAAGTTATGAAAACAGTTCAGCTGGCATACGGTAAGACAGGATTATCCGTTTCAGTACCCGATGATGCGCATGTAATCGAACCGAAACATGTGGACGGCCTGGCTGATGAGTTCGGAGCGGTGCAGTCCGCTTTGAGAAGCCCGATTGGAACTTCTCCGCTCAAGGGTATGGTGAAATCGACTGATACCGTCTCCATAGTGATTGCAGACATTACCAGGCCGACTCCCAGTCATAAACTGGTGCCTTGGCTCATGGCTGAACTCAATCATGTTCCGAAGGAAAATTTTGTCATCATAAATGGCGTGGGCAGTCACCGACCCAATACTGAAGAAGAATTGATACAGATGCTCGGCAAAGATATTGTCGACACCGTTAAAATTGAAAACCATGATTCATTCGACGATAGTAAATTGATACATGTCGGTCGCAATAGCTATGGCTCTGATGTATATCTGAATAAAACCTATGTGGAATCAGATTTTAAAATTGTCACCGGTTTTATTGAGCCGCACTTTTTTGCCGGTTTTTCAGGTGGTCCCAAGGGGATTCAGCCCGGTGTTGCAGGCATAAAAACAATTCTTGATTTTCATAACGCCAAGCTGATTGGTCACCCAAACAGTAACTGGGGTGTCTTGGAAGGGAATATCCTGCAGGATTCTGCTGTGCAGAACTGTCTGATGGCAAAACCGGATTTTATGTTGAATGTCACATTGAATGGCAAGAAAGAAATTACAAATGTCTTTGCCGGTGACGTCTTGGAAGCACATCGGGCTGGTTGTGAATATGTCAAAGAGAGCGCCATGTACGCCGTTGACCAGCCGTTTGATATCGTTATAACAACCAACTCCGGCTACCCGCTGGATCAGAACCTCTATCAGACTGTTAAAGGGATGAGTGCTGCAGCTCAGATCGTAAAGCAGGGGGGCGCGATCATCAGCGCCTCCGAGTGTTCTGACGGAGTGCCTAATCACGGCAACTATGCCAAGATCCTCCAGATGCGCAGTACACCGCAGGAACTGCTGGATATGATCAACGATCCCGCATTCAGCATGTTCGATCAGTGGCAGGTTCAGGTGCAGGCCATCATTCAGCTGAAAGCTGATTGTTACCTGTTTTCAACTCTTGATGATGAAACAGTAGAGAAAGGGATGATGAGGCCGATAAAGAGTGTTGAGCAGGCATTGTCCGAGTTGTTGGCTAAATATGGTCCCCAGGCCCGTGTGGCCATTCTGCCTTATGGACCTTTGACGATCCCTTATGTAAAGCAGGCCTGATTCCTGAATTGGCAGTATTCAATTCCCATCGCCATCTTGAGCCTATCAATGCAAAATTGATAGGCTTTGCTTTTGATTCAGCAGGTTTGCGGGTAGCTATGAAAATGAGCATGTATCATGGTTTGATTTCCACAACCGTGCCGTTTGGAACCAGCTTGTTGATTTCTTCTATTTCTTCGTCTGTAACTGCAATACATCCTTGTGTCCAGTCAATCTCTGAGTGTTTATCTCCAACCCATGACAATTCATTCTTAATTCCGTGGATCATGATGTCGCCACCGGGAGAAACACCCAGCTGCCTGGCCCGTTTTTTATCTTTTTCATTTGGATAGGAGATATGCAAGGACAGGTGAAAACGGCTGTTCTTGTTTCTTGAGTCGATAATGTAGGCCCCTTCCGGGGTTTTGTTGTCGCCCTGCCTTTCCTTTGGGCCGTCCGGATCTCCTCCCAGAGCAATTTTATAGGTCTTGATTACTTTGTTTTTTGATAGCAAGGTTAATCGTCGTTCCTTTTTTTCAATCAGAATCTTGTCAGCTTTTCCCTTCTGGATAATAAAGAGATCCAGTTTCAGTCTGTTGTTTTCAACGTCTTTGTTTTTGACCTCAAGTTCAAATACCTCAACTTTTTTTTGCAGGACATTAAGTTCGTTTTCACGGGTTTTAGCTTCCTGCTGCAAAATGGCAATATGTTTTTGTTGCGTATCAATTGTTTTGTCTTTGAGGATGACATTGCTGATGTTGAATACCATCAACTCACTGTCTTTCTTATAGCTGCTCCCGGGGTAATCTCTGATCAGTCTTTGAAAACAATCCAGAGCTTTTTGATAATCCTTCTGTTGGTTGCCGGGATATGCATAAATGATCCCCATTTCAAAAAGAGCCCGGTCTCCTGTTGCGGCATCCTTTTCCAGGAGTTGTTGATATTTGCTCAGAGAGGCCGCGTATCTACCCTGGCTGAAAAAATCATTTGCTTCACTGAACGTAGGGGTCGTTTGATAGCCCTTGGCAAAGTAACCGCATCCGCACAAAAGTATTGGGGGCAGCAGGGTGCAGATAAATAGCAGGCCCAGACGCCCTCGAATCTTGATGGGCATGGAGCTAAAAGGTGACTTCATGCTTTTTGCGATTTTGCGGGATAAATTCGCGATCATTGGTATTCCTCTACACATTTATTCAAAAACAATTGGGCGGTGG
Source organism: uncultured Geobacteraceae bacterium (assembly GCA_964509295.1). GTDB lineage: Bacteria > Desulfobacterota > Desulfuromonadia > Geobacterales > Pseudopelobacteraceae > JBGSQR01. The sequence goes on from CAZDWS010000001.1 coordinate 477,994, forward strand.
AAGCAGAAGGAAGCGGCAGGTGTCAAACCCTGCCACTCCCTTTCACAATTACAATCGACAGTATTTACCAGATTGGTCAGCTTACTTCTTCATTGATTTCTGGAAAATTGCGTCTGCCTTTTTTGCTTTTTCATCAGCGATCATCGCCTTTTCATCTGCGATTTTCGTTCTTTCTTCAGCCATTTTAAGAGCATTTTCTGCTCTGGCGGCTGCCGCCTCGGCCTTTAATGTGGCTGCATCAGATGCTGCCTTGGCAGCTTGTGCGTCCTGTGCTGCCTGATTTGCTTTCGCATCAGTCATCATCTGCTGAGTCTGAACTCTCTCAAGGTCTCCGGTTGTGGCACACCCTCCAAATGAAAGTGCAAGACCAAGCAGCATTGAAATTACCAAAAGATTCTTCATAGAATATCACCTCCTTTCATTCAACTATCTCTTCTTGACGGGTTCAATTAATGTTCCATCAAGCTCCAAATCAATTTTCAAACGTTTAATAGCTTCTTTTGCTTCAATGTGATCTTTGAATGGACCGGCAACAACACGGTAGCTATCGTTATGTTCCATAACTCTTGCAGGGATTGGTGGGCCCTGGTGGTTGATAATGGCGGAAAGCCTTACAGCATCGATCTCGTCACGCATATCAGCAGCCAAAACAGACCACGTATCTGTTTTTAATTCCGGTATGTGTGGTCTGCCATACAATGCATTCGGGTGTCTGACTTCCATGATTTCTGAAACACCTTTTGCACTTCCCTGTCTGACCTCAAATACGGGGACTGGAACCCCACGAGCCTCGGCCAAAATTTTCTTTATCTTATTCCAGTCAAGCGTACGTCCTGATGTCTTTTCAATAATTTTCAGCTTTTTATAGATCTTATCAAACTCAGTAGCGTTAAGGTTTTCCGTGGACGCATGAACTTCCAGGTATATAACGTCATTTCTTTTGCCCAGGAGGTAAGGTTGGTAAACGATATTTACAGGTGTTTTAGCCGGAGTGTTTTCAAAAAGTTTCCTGATGTCTTCCGGATAGAGTCTGATGCATCCATTGGTTGCATTCAGGCCAATGCTGGCCGGCTTGTTAGTGCCATGGATCAAATAGGTCGGTTTGCTTAAATATAGTGCGTATTCTCCCAAGGGATTCTGAGGGCCCGGCGGCACTTTAGCGGGCAGAATGTCTCCTTTTTTTCGACGATCCGCAGCAATTTTCGCGGGCACATACCAGGTGGGCCGAAAGACCTTCCGCTCCACCGACATCTGCCCCATGGGCGAGGGGCGCTCTTCCGTGCCAACACCGGCCGGGAAAGTCAAAACTGCCAGCGCCTCACCATTTCCTTTGAATTGAAAAAGCCTCATTGCAGCCAGGTTGATTACAATGCCTTTTCTGGGAGCGTCAGGCAGTATAAAACTCAGAGGCAGCAAAATACTTTTTCCAGTTTCCGGTGTCCAAACATCTACTCCAGGATTAGTTGCAATGATTCCATTAAGTCCCAGACTGAAGTGACGGGCAATATCCGGAAGCGTATCTCCCTTTTCAAGGCGGACAGATTTTAAACGACCAATGACATCTTCATCCTTTGCAACGGAAAACTGATTGCGTTCAAAATTATCTTCCACCACATCCGGGGTAGTCAGGTAATCAGGAAGCACACTTCTAAATGATGCACAGCCGTTTATAGAAAGGGCAACGACAAAAAGAGCTGTCAGGCGAAGAGAGGCGGATAATTTTAACAACTTAAACAGTCGGTCCATGGCTCAAAAAAAATCCTTTCGTGTTTGTTGCGTCCCGAGTTGGCACAAAAAAGCCGGATCTCCGAATATCTGCTGGATATTTCGGCGACCCGGCTGTCTCATTGAGACCCTGTAGGCTTTCCGTCCCATTCTCGCGAATGGTTTAGTATTATCGATAACCAATTTATTGCTGCTTTATCTAAGGCTGATATTCAGGCACAGCACAAAAAAAACCGGGTCTCCGAATATCGGTTGGATATTTCGGCGACCCGGCTATCTCTTTGAGACCCTGTAGGCTTTCCGTCCCATTCTCACGAATGGTTTAGTATTATCGTCTAACCAAAGTATTAAAGTGTGCTTTGTTCGGGTGCATAGTTGCTTCAAAGGGACGTCTTGTCAAGAAAAATTTAAAAACTGGAGGGCATTGTTAACTTGGCAACATGATGTTATTCTGTCCAAAGTACTTATAATAAATGCAAAATACGGGAGATCCATGGAAAAAATGCTTAGAAAGATTCTGACTTCTAAAGTCTACGAGGCAGCAATTGAAACTCCACTTGATCGTGCCCGCTATATTTCTGACAGTACTGGCAATTCTGTATTTCTGAAAAGAGAGGATTTGCAACCGGTCTTTTCTTTCAAACTGCGAGGTGCGTACAATAAAATTGCCCATCTAACGTCAGAAGAGTGCAGCAAAGGAATAATTACCGCTTCAGCAGGTAATCATGCCCAGGGGGTGGCGTTTTCAGCCATGAAACTGGGAATAAAGGCTGTCATTGTAATGCCTTGCACAACACCTGATATAAAGGTAAACGCCGTAAAAAACTTTGGCGCGCAGGTTGTCCTGCATGGTGACAGTTACTCCGACGCCGCCGAACATTGCCAGTTGCTGGTCCGTCAAAACGGGATGACATTTGTGCATCCATTTGATGATGAGCTGGTGATTGCGGGGCAGGGAACCATAGCAGTAGAAATTTTGCGCCAGTGTCGGGAAAAAATCGACAGGATTTTTGTGCCAATTGGCGGAGGTGGTCTGGCTGCAGGTATTGCCGCCTATATGAAGATGATCAGCCCGGAAACAAAGATAATCGGGGTTGAACCGGTAGATAGCAACGCCATGGCACTGTCAATCGAGGCCGGTCACCGGGTCTGTCTGGATACAGTAGGAATTTTTGCCGACGGCGTAGCCGTGAAAAAGGTCGGTAGTCTAACTTACAGTCTATGCCGACGCTACCTGGATGAAATCATCCTGGTGGATTCGGAAGAGATTTGCAGCGCCATAAAAATGATCTACCAGGATAGCCGTTCCATTGCGGAACCGGCTGGAGCACTTGCTGTGGCTGGCCTTGTGAAATATGTGGAAACTCGGAACATTTCAGGCGAGACCCTGGTGGCTATAAACTCCGGTGCAAATATGAATTTCGAGCGCTTGAGCTATGTGGCTGAACGGGCCCAGATTGGCGAAAAGCATGAAGCGCTGTTTGCCGTCACTATTCCAGAGCAGCCCGGTTCTTTGAGGCGTTTTTGCCTTGATATAGTCAAAGGCCGGAATATTTCCGAGTTTAACTACCGTCTGGCCAATCGTGACAAAGCCCACATTCTGGTTGGCCTGACAACTATAAACGCAAATGAACGGTCGGAATTTTCCCGGTTGATGACGGCCAGCGGTTTTGATAATCAGGATATTACGGATAATGAGCTTGCCAAAACACATGTGCGCTACATGGTTGGTGGGCGTTCAGTGGAAGCAAACCGGGAGCTGCTTTATCGTTTCCTTTTTCCGGAGCGTTCCGGTGCATTGGGGAGTTTTCTGGAGAATATGAGTGAAAACTGGAATATTTCACTGTTTAATTACCGAATGCAGGGGGGCGAATATGGCAGTGTACTGATAGGTCTGGAAATTCCGGTGGAAGATGATGACAAGCTCTCTAAATTCCTTAAAAAACTGGGGTACAGCTATCAGGATGAAACTTATAATACGGCTTACAGGCTGTTTATGTGAGTTTCTCGGATACTGAAGAAATCAAATCAGCCGCAAAGATCAAGTTTGCGGCTGATTCTTTTTGGGTAGCATTTATCTAAGTAGCATTAATGCCTTTTTCTTGATCTCTTCAACTGATTTGAGTCTTCCGTCAGCCTGTACTTTGAATGCCCTCCAGGCGGTTTTTTTCGGGTTTCTGATCGGCATGGTGGATTCACCGGTGGCCAGTAGCTGCTGGCTTGTATAATCTGCAATTTCAGCTACGCTCTGCCTTGCCGCATTTGTATTAAAACCCTGATACTCCAGGACCCATTGATATGCCTCCCGGCCAGCCAAAACAGATCGTCCGACAACAAGAAAGACAACAATCTTTTCAGCCATTTTAAAAGAATGGCAAACGGCATCAGCATCCAGGTCGATGCCCACTTTTGCAAGAGACCGGGTCTTGTCAACAATGATATTGCCCATTGCCTCCATGTCCAAACCACCCAGTTCAAAGCTTTGCGAAATCTGCTCTCTGATTACATCTGCTGTCATATTCAGAACACTCCTGTCTTTAGTAATCGTTTTTCAATACCAGTTCGTATCCTTCAAGTCGATATTTTACAATATAATCCAGTTCACATTTGGCACATCGGTACGCCTGAATCAGGCCGTCCGGCGATTTTTCCACCCATCCGGCCATAATGTCACGTGAACCGCATTTTGTTCTTGGGCAGCGTTCGCCACTTTTTTTCAGGAACAGTTCATCGGTGAGGAACTCCGGTTTTTCGGAGGAACCCATCATGGAGTGGGTAAAAATCCGGTGAGTAACAGCTACAGCCTCAATGCAGGCATTGGCTTCCGCAGCACTCCCCTCTTCCAGCAGGACCTCAGCCGGAGTCTGGTCGCGATAAACCAGGCTGCAGGAGTATCCCTTGCCGGTTCTTTCCATCTTTATGCCGAATGTTGTGGATTTCAATATGCCCAGGTTCAACTCAGTGACCCGTGCCTTTAACTGCTTTTCAGTAACTTTTGCCATGTGACCTCGCCGGTAGATTTCTTGCTGCCTGTTTTATCACAGATATATGTCATAAAGCGTCATTTTGTATATTATTTTTACTGAATTTTTACTGTTTGGGATTGCTTTCGGAGTGTTGCTCCAAAATCAGCAGCTTTTGACCGGGGTAATGCCTGTCATTGACGTAATTGTGCGGGTCAGTGCTTGTGGAAGGGTTTCTTGCCGGGCAGGAAAGTAAAGTTGATATCTGCTCAGGCTGAGTAAAGGAACGGAAGTTCCAGGTTATCGTCAGTTGCAGGTTCTATTACATGAATTTCTAACATGGAAACAGGCAACCGGCTGCTTACCTGGTCCACCAGCATTCTGCCCATGAACACTTCATCGCCTACAGCTTTTGACAGGTCAAACGTTACTGTTATCATCCCTATCTCCAAAAAAACTTTTTTACTAAGGTACACTGAACCCTCTTAATTGTAAAGTCAGGTGAGCCACAGATGATTAATAGTGCTTTACAAAATAAATGACCAGTCGTATATAATAACTATGGCTAAATCAGTAAAAAACATAGATGTCAGATCCCGATTGATACAGGTTGGATTGTCGACTTTTGCCAAACGCGGCTATCATGGTACCGGCATAAAGGAAATTGTTGATACTGCCGAAATCCCCAAGGGTTCCTTTTATAACTATTTTAAAAGCAAAGAAGAGTTTGGCGTTGAAATAGTCAGATGTCATTCTGTTGAATTCTGGAAAAACTGGAATGAATGCTTTGATGTCAACGAAGAAAATCCGATTGAGGCATTAAAGAAATGCTTCAACAGGATGATAACGGAGCATGAAGAGTGTGTCGTCTGGACCTGCGGTATTGTAGGCATTTTGGTTGCAGAAATGTCCGCCACCAGCGAACTTTGTCGGATAACCGCGCATGAAGTAATGAATGGATGGCAATCTAATCTGGCTATCTATATCCGTAGTGCACAAGAGCTTGGTATAGCCAGGGCAGATATCAGTGCAGAAGATTTTTCCGCACTGTTTTGGGATGCCTGGCATGGGAGTCTGATCCGCGTGAAGATTGAAAACTCTATCACACCAGTTAAGCTGTGTGCTGCTGTTATGCTTAACAGAATCATCAGATAAATTTTTTGCTTAATTTTAAGACGACCGGTCATTTTTAAGGGAAGCCTGTATGGCGCTTAAGCGAGAGCCGGAAAAACATGCCAATCATGAGAGATGGTTGGTTTCATATGGTGATCTGCTGACATTACTGTTTGCCGTTTTTGTTGTCATGTATGCAATGTCGCAGTCAGACAAGAAAAAAGTCGAAGAAGTGGCAGCTTCCATGCGCGAGTCTTTCGGTTATAGCGCAAAAGGCGGAATTGGTGGAAAACCTGCTATAATAGATTCCGGATCTGTTGGAGTCATACCTGATTTAAAATCAAAGTCACTGACCCCCATGCGGGAACGTGCTCCATCCGGGAAAATACGCCCGTATGCTGTTCAGGCGGATTATAGTTCAATCAAATCAGCTATTGATGCTTTTTTAGTGAAATCGGGAAACACGGGTAAAGTCTCTGTTGTGATCACGAAGCGTGGGGTGTTGGTCAGTCTTAAAGAGGCTGGTTTTTTTGACTCCGGCAGTGCCAACTTAAAGAACGAGTCAGTTCAGGCATTAAATGTAATTGCCGAGACCTTGAACCAATATGCAAATACATTTCGGGTTGAAGGGCACACGGACAACATTCCGATAAGTACGTCAGCATTTCGTTCCAATTGGGAGTTATCTGCTGCCAGGGCCGCGAATGTAGTTCATTTTTTGACAGATTCGGCGGGTTTTGACCCGGAAAACATCTCAGTTGTAGGCTATGCAGAGTTTCAGCCTGCAAGTGATAATGTCTCAAAGGAAGGTAGGGCTAAAAATCGCAGGGTAGATATTGTATTATTATCTGCCGAAGCGGAAATCGGAGATGCGAAAGCAGGCAGTGTATTATAACAAATAAAAATTATGATGGCTGAGAAAGTGTAATATAAAGTAGTCAATGCATAAATAATGCAGAGGAGGATGTTATGAGCCCATCTCGTATTGCTATGTATAGCATCATCGCATTTTTTGCCGTTGTGATTGGGATATATTATTTACATTGCGAAGCGCCAAATGACTGGAACTGGCCGATAAATATAATCCAGGTGTTCACAAGACGCTAAAGACCATTAAATTTCAAAGTACTCAACACCAGTTACCTTGCTATGGCATAGTGCAATATATTTCTCCTCCCATACTTTATTTGCATTCTGCATATTCAATCTTGGCAATGTTGTTTATACGGTGTCTACTCTGCATAACACGTGTATTTTCAATAGACAGCACTATTGTGGATCAAGAGTGTATGGCTTTGCCCTTATGCTCTTTTTTTGGTTTTACATTATCCTGTTCTGGTTTAGACTGATTGAAAGTTGAGTCGGTCGTAAGATAAATTAATCAGATGGGGTGTTTACTTATGGGACTTTTTACCGGAAATGCGAAAAACTCTGATTCTGCTGAAAGCAGGAAATTGCACACCGAATACGGCCAGTTGATATCGGATGGGGAGATTATAGAGGTAGGGTTTACAGTCCTGAGGGATGTTTTCCTGTTTACGAACAAGCGGTTGATCATAGTGGAGGTTCAGGGTATTTCAGGCAAACAGATCGAATACCTGTCCATACCCTACAGTAAAATAATGAAATTCAGTGTCCAGTCAGGTGGAAGTTTTGATCTGAATGCGGAATTAAAGATATGGGTTGGCAGTGACACCATACCGCTGGAGAAAAAATTCAACAAAGATGTGAATATTTATGAGGTACAGAAAGTGCTGGCCAGCCATGTGCTGAAGTAAAATAATTGGTTAAGAGCCGATTATATTTTTTAGTCGGTAAACTTTTTGGCAATATGGATGAACTCTTCGTTTCTTGCCTCAAAAGCAGCTACCACATCCGGATCAAAGTATTGACCGGTTTCCCCGAGAATAACCGATTTTGCTTCTTCATGTGAATAATCTCTCTTGTAAACCCGCCTGGAAACCAGAGCATCATACACATCTGCCAGTGCCATCAGACGTCCTGCCAGTGGAATATCTGTTCCTTTAAGGCCGTGCGGATAGCCGCTGCCGTCCCATTTTTCATGATGGGATTCAATCATCTGCTGTGCAAAGCGGAGGAAATCAAGATTTTCAGGGTGAGCCGTGCCACTGATGGCCCTGTTAAGTGCGTCGGCACCGATCAGTGTATGGGTTTTCATGATTTCGTACTCTTCTTCTGTAAGAGGGGTTGGTTTGTGTAAAATGTAGTCCGGTATGCCGACCTTGCCAATATCATGAAGTGGTGCAGATTTTGCCAGCAGGTCAATATTGTTTTCATCAAGATTACTGTAATTCGGTAAAGTGGCAAGTTGCCGGGCAAGTATTTCCACATAATACTTGGTACGCATAATGTGCCCACCGGTTTCCTCGTCACGGGCCTCTGCCAGAGAAGACATGCTGATGATAATGGCATCCTGTGCCTCAATCAGGTCCCGATTACGCTGCAGAACATTGCGTGCTTCAATACCGTATTTAATCAGGCTCAATGCACTCATTACAAGCAGCAGTACCAAGATGGGCATCAAGGGGGACAGGTATGTCCCTTCTGATGTCAAAAGTTGTCTTGAGCCAAGATAAACAGCAGCTATTGCGAAAAAAACTGTTGCAAGTGAGATGACGAAACCTGTTCTGCAGAACAGGGCTGTGGCGGTAATACCGAGGACAAAAACAGCAAGCAGTTCAGCTCCACGAGACCAGTCGGGACGTGAGATAAAGGTGCCGGAAAGGATGCTATCCACTATTGTGGCATGCGCCCCAAGCCCGGAAAGTGTCTGGCCGCCAGGTATCTGATGGATATCACCCAGCCCCTGAGCCCAGGCACCGATAAACAGGATCTTGCCATGCAGGCTTTCTGCAATTGGACTCCCGTTTAAAATATCCTTTGCAGAAATATACCGGAACGCATTACTTTCGCTGCGGAAGTCAATCATGATATTTCCGCTTCGATCAAGCGGGATCTGACGTTTGCCCCAGACCAGCATGTTTTCTGAACCGTCATTTGTCAGCTGAATCTTCCGGTCTGAAGTTGTCAGTAGCATGGCGCTCAAAGCCAGAGAGGGGAAGTATCTCCCTTGATAATATGCCATGAGCGGAACTCTGCGCAGGACTCCGTCAATATCGTGCTGGGCGTTTGTGAAGCCCTCACAGGTTGTAGCTGAGGTCAGAGTCGGAATGCTGCGCAGCACACCTGCCGGTCTTGGCCATGAGATATGGTTGCTGGTGGAACTGGCTACGACCAGTCCTTCAGGTAAAGTCGGCATCCCGGGTAAATTGTTGGTGAAGTCGAAATAGTACCCAAGGATGGTTTTTATATTTGCCAACTCCCTGGCAAGTTGGCGGGAATTTGCGTCCTGTTGAGCAAGGAGGCTGTCAGCAATCTTTACTCCCAAGTCCCTTTGCTGCTCCAGCTTGATCACATCTGTCGAAGTCCGGTCCGGTTCAGGCATGATGAAGTCCAAAGCAATTACATCAGCACCAAGCTCATTCAGTCGCTTTATCAGGGTTGCAATTCTGTAGCGGGGCCAGGGCCATTGTCCATAGGCTTTGAGGCTCGCATCATCAATTCCGATCAGCACCGGTACAGTCGTTTTAGGTGGAGACATGCGGCTGGCCAGTAAATTGTCATACATGAGAAGTTCAGTCTGTTGAAGGAAAAGGGGTGGGAAAAGGTATATCAGGATTGTTCCGAAAGTCAGCAAAAGGCCGGCTGCAATGAGCAGAGGCAGTCCTCTCCATAACGGAATAAGGCGTTTAGGGTGTTTGCGAGATAATTGTGTGGACATGGGCACCAGCTGGCTAACGCACGATAATCTCGACTCTGCGGTTTCTTGGTTCAGCAACATTATCGGCAGTCGGTATAAGTTGATTCACCTTGCCATGGGAAGAAACTTCCATATTTTCAGAGCTGATGCCGCGCTGCACCAGTAAATCTTTTATGGAACCGGCCCTGGAACAGGAAAGTTTGTTGTTTAACTTGTCGGACCCGGTTGAATCAGCATGACCGCTGATTTTTATGCTGATGGCTTTTCGCCTGTTTATGGCATCTAGTATTTTATAAAATGATGTCCGGGATTCGGTCGTCATTTCGCTGGTATTATTCTTGAAATAGATAATAAACTTTTCTGCCGGAATGGGTTCAACAGCCAGTACCGGGGCGAATTTTGCATTCACATACTCGGAAGACGCTGTTGTAATTCTTGCAGGAGCCTCATCAGGTTCGGAGATGGTTGTCATTGCATTGGCAGTATCCAGAAGCTGTTTGCCGCCTGCAGTGGTTACCACAGCCTTGCCCACATGCCCGTCAGGGTCCGGAGCCAAAATTACTGTATGTGTATTCTTTGTCGTGCAGGCAGTACATAGTCCCAAAAATAGAATGATTCCCGGTAAAATTGAAATGAGCCTGTTCATCAATCGGCCTCAATATTGATCAGGAGCTTTGTCCCTCGTACGGCAATTGTTGCATTGGGAATATCCATTTTGATCGAGTTGGGAGAAAGTTTGCCGATCAGCCCGGAAATATAAGAAAAAGTCCCTTTTACCATTTTGGTTACCATTGAAAATTTACCTTCCCTGGGATTGAACAGGTAGTCTGTCATGACTATTTCACTGTTGGGGCCAAGCGAGAAGGTGGTGTCATCTGAAAGAACGATCCCCAATGAGCCGGTTTTGGATGTCTGTATTGTGTCTCCACGGAAGATAGGCAATGCTCTGGCTGCCGGGATAGACGTGTTTCCGCGAATAATTGCCGCAGTACCGTTCAATGTCTGTATATGGCCGATGGAGTCGGGATGGAAAGCGACTGCAGGAGATACGGCAAACAAGATTATCAGTAAACCCAAAACTATTGTTCTCATGGTGTCACCTCAAATAATCTGTAATGATTTTAATCATACTACTAAACAGCTAAAGTTCAAACATAACAAATCAGGCTCATGCAAAACAGCTTTGCTGAAGGTCCGGTTTAAATCCACTCCTATGAAATCACCCACTCTTCTGGCTTTATACATAATTAAATATTATGACATGAAATAAAAAATAGGTATTACCGTCTATGGAACAGGTTTTGATATCATTCAGAAAGTTGGGCAAAGTTTTTTGTTTTGTGAATAAATCATTAGCCGGAGGTTTTATGGCAATACGGATCAAGGCGGCACAGGCCGGGACTCTGGAGTCTTCCGATGTGCTGGTATCAATAGCACCGGCAGGCGAGGGAAGCGGAATTCAGCTGAGCCTGGTCAGTGCGACCAAGCAGCAGTATGCAAGTCATCTGCAGAAACTGGTCTGCGGCATTTTACGGGAGGCAGGCATTGAAGATGCTGCCTTGCATCTTAATGACAAGGGTGCCATTGACTGCGTAATCGAAGCACGGGTTAAAACCGCCATACTGCGTGCCACGGCATAAAGGAGATCCAGAATGCAAGCCAGGGAAAAATTACGCCGTTCCGTCATGTATGCGGCCGGAAATAATGCCGGACTGGTTCGGGATGCCTCCATATATGGTGCCGACAGCATCATATACGATGTAGAGGATTCTGTCTCGGTTTACGAAAAAGATAGTGCCAGGCAGCTTGTCTACTATGCACTGAAAAGATTGAGGCGAACCTGTGAGGTGGGGGTGCGAATTAATCATATCAGTACCCCCTGGGGTTTGGATGACCTGGCAGCATTGTTGCCGGGCAAGCCTGATTATATTCGACTGCCCAAAGGGGAGAGCGGAGACGAAATTCGTGAAATAGACCGGATCATTACCAACGCAGAACTGGATAACGGTTTTGAGCCGGGCACAATCAAGATCATGGTTTCCATAGAAAGTCCGAAAGGATTGCGTAATGCCTATGAAATTGCCACGGCCAGTCCGCGCATGATTGCCATTGCATTGGGCGGAGAGGATTTTGCGGCTGCCATGAAAACCGAAAAGACCAGGGGCAATCAGATCACCGGTGGCCGGGAACTGTTCGTGGCCCGCAGTCTGCTGGTGCTGGCGGCCAAGGAGGCCGGAATTCAGGCCATAGATTCGGTATTTTCAGATATGCGAGATGAAGAGACCCTGCTGAATGAAGTGGAGCTGGTCAAGGAGTTGGGATTTGACGGTAAATCCTGTGTCAATCCCAGGCAGATCGACCTGATCCACCGGGTCTTTACACCGCAGCAGGAGGATATCCGCTATGCCATCAGGGTTTTGAATGTGTATCAGGAAGCCATACAGAAAAATTCGGGCGTGATTGCCCTGGATGGGAAGATGATTGATATGCCGATGGTTATCAGGGCCGAACGGGTTTTGGCGCTGGCCGAGGCTGCGGGAGTATATGCGAAGGAGGCCGGCAAATGATTAATACAGCAGGCAGGGAAATTCCGGCAAGCCTGGAGGGCTACAAGAAGATTGTTCCCTATAATGGACCGTTTGCCATGTTGCCACCGGAGGGGGCACGCAAGTCGGGGCCGTTGTTGAAGGTCGTAGGACCTGGAGCGGAAAAGGTTTTGCAGTCCATCGATGAAGCCATTGATGCGTCCGGCCTGAAAGACGGCATGACAGTCTCTTTTCACCATGCCTTGCGCAATGGCGACCGCGTCATGAATATGGTTATGAAGGCTATCAGCCGCAAGGGAATCAAGGGGTTGACTCTGGCTCCCAGCTCTTTTCTGGACTCCAACGACGAACTGATCGAGCTGTTTCAGAACGGGACGATTGTGGCGGCAGAGGCCAGTGGCATGCGCAGCAGGCTGGGGTATTTCCTGACCACCAACCGGATCGCAAAACCGGTAATCTTCCGTACCCATGGGGGGCGTGTCAGGGCGCTGGAGTGCGGAGAGCTGAAAATCGATGTGGCATTTCTGGCTGCTCCAGCCTGTGACAGCTATGGTAATATCAATGGGGTTCAGGGGCCGACGGCCTGCGGTTCCATGGGCTATGCCATGGTGGATGCGCGCATGGCCGATACGGTAGTTGCCATTACGGATCATCTGCTGGATCACCCGCTCTGCCCGGTCAGCATTCCCCAACACCAGGTGGATTTTGTGGTCAAGGTGGACAGTATTGGCGATCCTAATGGAATCAGCTCCGGTGCCCTGCGCATGACCAGCAACCCCAAAGACCTGCTGCTGGCAAAGTTCGCCGCCAAGGTGATTGAGAAGGCCGGCTACTTTCACGACGGATTCGGCATGCAGTTGGGAGCAGGTGCCGCCTCTATTGCCACGGGCAAAAACCTGCGCGAACTGATGCTGCGCGACAAAATAGCTGCCGGTTTTGCCATTGGCGGCATTCCCGGCCCATTTTGCGATCTGCTGGACGAGGGGCTGATAAGAACCTTGTTTGATGTCCAGTCCTTCGATGCCCGCTCAATTCAGTCGATCCGTGATAATCCGCGCCATCAGGAGTATGACTGCACCTTTTACGCAAACCCCTGGAACAAGGCGGCCATGGTAAACAAGCTGGATTATGTTGTGCTGGGTGCTACCGAGGTGGATATAGATTTCAACGTTAATGTTATTACAGACTCCAACGGCATTATCATGGGCGCTCTAGGTGGTCATCCTGACACTTGCAGCGGGGCCCGGTGCAGTATCATCTGCGCACCGCTCTTGCGTGGACGCCTGCCCATGGTCAGCGACAGGGTGCAGACTGTTTCCACGCCGGGTGAAACTGTTGATGTTATTGTTACGGATCGTGGTGTGGCAGTTAACCCCAGGCGTCAGGACCTGCTGGAGAATTTAAAGGGCTGCGGACTGCCGCTGATGTCCATTGAGGAGCTGCGCAGCCTGGCCATTGAGCTGGTCGGTGTTCAGCCTGAGCCGGTCAGGGTCATGGATGAGATCATGGCGGTGGTTGAATACAGGGATGGCACGGTGCTGGATGTGATCAGGCGCCCGGTAAGCTGATGTTAAGTGGAGGTTCACATGCCGGATGAATTCCGCATCGAATATATAGACCTGAAACAGCAAATGCCGGTGGATGAAGTTCGTGCCTTCCTGTCACAATTTGAATTGTCTTGCGACGGAGATGTGGAGTTTACGGTTGGAGTTCGCGATCAGTACAACACGTTGGTCGGTACCGGTTCCTTCAGCGGCCAGGTCCTCAGAAACATAGCGGTGGACGAGAGTCTGCAGGGCGCCGGCCTGACCACCATGATCCTGACCGCCCTGATGCAGGAGATGGGGCGTAGAGGCGTCATGCATTATTTTGTCTTCACCAGGCCGGACAAGGCGCACTATTTCAGCAATCTGGGTTTCAACGAAATTGCCCGGGCTGAACCGTATGCGGTGCTGTTGGAAAGCGGGCTGGGATCTGTTGAATCATATTGTAAAGCCATCTCCGGATTAGCTGCCCATCTGCCCAAAAAACGGGCCGCCATTGTTGTGAATTGCAATCCTTTCACAAAGGGGCATCGGGCCTTGATTGCCAGGGCTGCAGAGGAAAACGGCGGCGTAATTGTCTTTGTCGTCAGCCAGGATTGTTCCCTGTTTCCCTTTGAAGACCGGATCAGGCTTGTCCGGTCCGGCGTTGCCGATCTGAAAAATGTGGTTGTCGTGCCTTCCGGCGAATATATTGTTTCATCAGCCACATTTCCGACATATTTCACCAGAAAGGAAAATTTGCCGGATGCGCAGATACGTCTTGATGTCTCTCTGTTCGTACAGCAGATTGCACCGCAACTGGACATCACGGCGCGCTATGTTGGGGAAGAACCCTATTGCCCGGTAACAGAAGCCTACAACAGGGCCATGCAGGATATTCTGCCCGGATACGGTATTGAATTGAAAATAATGCCAAGAATAGTAGTGGATGGTGAGATAGTCAGTGCATCAAAGGTCAGAGATTTAATCAGACAGGGTAAGTGGGATTGTTTGAAAACAGTGCTGCCCGGTGTTACTATTGATTACCTGCAGGCAGAGGAAAACAGGGCTGTCCTCGCGCGGGTTCGGGCTTAGGACTGCAGGCATTGATCTGGCAAAGGCGACTGATATGGATGAAAAAGACTGGCTGATTCTTAAAACACTGCATGAGAAGAAAAGCATTACTAAAACAGCGGCAGCGGTCTATATCTCTCAACCGGCCCTGACAAACCGGTTGCACCAGATCGAAGAACGGTTCGGAGTCCAGATCGCCATTCGCAGCCGGAAAGGGATCGAATTCACTCCGGAAGGGGAGTATCTAGTGCGTTCAGCCTGCGAGATGCTTGAAAAGATGCGTGCCATGGATGAGGGACTCAAAGATATGGATGCCGAGATCAGCGGCACATTGAGGATCGGTGCCTCCCATTTCTGTACAAAATATCTGCTGCCGGAAATACTTTTCAGATTCAAGGAACAGTTTCCACGGGTTGAGTTCAAACTTATCACCGGCTGGAGCACTGATATCTCCCATCTTGTCTATAATGGCGGTCTACATGTGGGCTTTATCAGGAGCGAAAACTCCTGGTCAGGGGACCGGCACCTGCTGTACGAAGAAAAGACGTTTATCTGCTCCAGGGACGAGATCAACCTGGAAGAACTGCCATATCAGCCGCAGATCAGTTACCAGAGTGAAAATGCAATTGAAATGGCGCTTGACCGGTGGTGGAACGAAAATTACAACGAGCCGCCATATGTAACAATGGAGGTGGACCGGGTAGACACCTGCAGGGAGATGGTGGCAAAAGGGCTCGGTTACGCCTTTCTGCCGGAAATGATCGCCCGCAGCATACCGCATGTGTTCATGTCAGAGATGGTCTTTAAAACAGGTACTCCATTTAAACGTTCCACCTGGGTAGTGGCCAACCAGGAGACGATTCAATTGAAGCTGGTGGAGAGTTTTGTGGGGTTTGTTGCCGGGCTGGAGTTTCCGCTGAAGTCTGGCAGCAATTTTTGAATATCATCCGACCTACCTGTTCTGGTAGGTTTTTACCTTATCCTCTATCACACGCATGATCTCCGGCAGCGGATGAGTTACGGAACGGGAGCAGTCATGGCCCGGCTTGTTGCAGACCAGGCACTTGCGCTGCTTCATCCCCAATTCGCTACGGGAAATAGGGATACCGTTACGGTCAATAACATCCAGATCCCATAAGCGCCCCAACTGATGTGCCTCTTCCATTTTTGCCAACGCCTGTTTCAGGGTCCGAGCATCTACATCTACAACATATAGTGCTTCAGGGCCGGAAACTGGGCTGATTTCATGGAATGAAGTAACGGGCCATGCCTTGCTGCTGCAAAGGTTGTTTATCGTGTAAATCGCTTCATTCATAATAATCCGAGCTATCTCTGAATTCTTCTGTGGACCGGGTATCACCAGGGTCACAGAAACCAGAGGTTGTTTCCATTGTGTCAGTGACTCGCGCTGTCGCTGGACCCGTTGTTCCCGGGCAGCCAGAATATCCTCCAGTGCTGCAGCTGCTTCTTTCATTGCTTGCTCCCGTACTGCTAGACGACTCTTTGCTTAGTCACGTTAAACCATATCTGACATTTGTATGATTATGCGATACATTCATTCATACTGAATTGCTAAAGAATGGTTGCAAATGTTTAGTAATTCGCCCTCTGTTTTTGACGGAAAAAACGTCCTTTCAAACACTTTATCGATTATTTGCGATAACTGATCCTATAGATGGCGTCCGCTTTATCATCTGATACCAGCATACTGCCGTCCGGCATGATCTGCAAGTCAACTGGACGTCCCCAGGCGCTGCCGTTCTGAAGCCACCCATCTGCAAAAGTCTCGTAGGATACGGCACGGTTGCCCTGGAGGCGCACCAGGGTGATCCGGTAGCCGATGGGTGTGAGGCGGTTCCATGAGCCGTGCTCGGCGATAAAGATCTGCTCCCTATAACTTTCCGGGAACATTTTACCGGTATAGAACCGCATGCCGAGTGATGCTACGTGAGGGCCTAGTTCCATCTCCGGCGGAACAAACTTATCCATGCTCCGGTTCTTGCCGTACTCCGGATCAGGGATATTCCGCCCGTGCCAATATGGAAAACCGAAGTGCAGACCGGCCCTGGCTGCACGATTGAGTTCGTCGGGCGGCAGGTTGCTCCCCATCCAGTCGCGACCGTTATCGGTGAACCAGAGCTCGCCTGTTCGGGGGTGCCAGTCGAAGCCGACGGTGTTGCGTACTCCCCGGACAAATATTTCAAGATTGCTGCCATCTGCTGCCATGCGCATGATGGAGGCGAAGCGCGGATCCTTCTCGTCGCAGACGTTGCATGGGGCTCCTACCGGAACGTAAAGCCTGTTGTCCGGTCCAAAGCGGATGAACTTCCAGCCATGATGACTTTTGTCCGGAAAAGAATCATTTATCGTTACAGGTTTGGGAGGATTATTCAAACGCGCCTCAATGTTGTCGAAGCGGATTACACGGTTGATTTCAGCAACATAGAGGGCTCCATCACGGAAAGCAACGCCATTGGGCGATTTCAGGCCGTTGGCAATGGTAATTACCTGATCAGCTTTGTGGTCCTGATTGCGGTCTACAATGGCATAGACTTTTCCCCGGCTGCGACTGCCGACAAAAAGGGTGCCATTGGCGCCGAGGGTCATGGAGCGGGCCCCCGTCACGTTAGCGGCATATGCTGAGATGCTGAAACCGGGGGGAAGGCTGATCTCATCCAAGCGCAACTGTTCGCTGTTGCAGTTGGAATGTGTCATTAGTCCAAGCAAGATTGAAACAAAAACAGTTAATAAAGTTCTGGTTGCCATAGTCACTCGGTTTTTTCACTCTTTGCCGCTTCCTTAACGGCATTTTCAAATCGTTCCTTGCTGAAGCCCTGTAGCCTGATCTTGCCTCCAATAACCAATAACGGCACACCACGTTTAACATCCGGGACTCCTATCTGATCATAAATTTTCATCAGCTCATTGTAGTGGGCGTCATCCAGATCAACCTCTCGGTTGATATAAGGTATTTTGGCTTCATCCAGATACTGTTTGGCTTCCATACAATGTGGACAAGTTGTCAAAGTATATATCACAACCGATGGATATTGAGTTTTTGCTTGAGGTTGTTTAGTTACGATGGATTGCCTGATATCGGATGGCGGAGTGTCGGCAGCTAAAATGCCTGTTGCAGAAAAAATGAGACTTGCGCATACCAGAACTGATGCCAGTTTATACATTTTATTCTCCCTTTATTAACTGCTTTACACAACAGCAGTTTAGTTGATATTCTATTTTAGAATTTTTATTACACACTAATCTATATAAAAATATCTATGCACGTCAAAATTTCTATACTTAAAAAGGAAGGCGCCATGATAACAAATAAAATTTTGAGTGGCATGTTTTTTCTGGCTGTAATCATTTTGTTTGGAACCTCGTCACTCCAGGCCGAAGAATATGCCCGCATGGACAATAAAATGCACCAGCCCTGTTGTGCCAACAATCTTTCGAATCTGTTGGAAAGAGGCAAAGTTTTTGCCAGGGTTGGCCACCCAGCTCCGGATTTCAATCTTGAGGCGGTTGTGGCTACGGCAAGCGGGCCAGGGTTCAAACGGTTGAAACTTCAGGATTACCGGGGTAAATGGCTTGTCTTGTTTTTCTACCCGGCTGATTTTACCTCTGTCTGTCCAACGGAGATCAGAGGGTTCAATGAATCGCTGGAAACGTTTAAAAAATTGAATGCCGAGGTGCTTGCAGTCTCAACTGACAGCAAATGGTCACACATGACCTGGATCAAGAGCGGGGAGCTGGGACGTCTCAACTATCCATTGCTGGCAGATTTTAACAAGGATATGTCGCGTCAGTACAGGGTGCTGGATGAAGAGGCAGGCGTTGCGTTAAGAGGACTCTTCCTGATAGACCCGCAGGGCGTAATCCAGTATCAGGTTACCCACAATCAGGATATTGGTCGTAGTGTTGACGAAACTGTTCGCGCCCTTGAAGCTCTTCAGACTGGCGGCATGTGCCCGCTGGGCTGGAAGCCGGGACAGAAAACCATTACCAAATAAAGAGAAAGAAGGCTGGCGTGTAATTCGCCATAGGTGGAAATAGCTGTAATTAAGCTCATTGCCCGAATAGTATGGTTGTGTAGCGACCCAGTTTGCTCATGGTGTCGGTGAAAATTATTACCCCCATGATTATCAAAAAGATTCCGGTAACTATTTCAAATATCCTGATAGATTTCTTGAACCGGTTGAAAATTACTATAAAATGGTTAAATGCCAGCGACGACAGAAAGAATGGAATGGCAAGCCCCATTGAATAGACGACTAGCAGTCCGATTCCATGTAAAACCGTATCCTCTACAGAAGCCACAATCAGGATTGATGCCAGAATAGGGCCAATACAGGGGGTCCAGCCCGCAGCAAACGCAAGTCCTACCAAAAAGCTCCCGATGTAACCGACCGGTTTTTGATGGATGTTGACCCGTTTTTCACCGAATAATAAATGAATCGGTATCAGGCCGGTTATATGAATTCCAAAGACGATCATCAGAGCCCCGCCGAATTTTCGGACGATGTCAACATGATCCCTAATAAAGCTGCCGATGAATGTTGCCGATGCTCCGAGCAAGACGAAAACAAAAGTAAATCCGGCAATAAAGAAAAGCGAATGGATGATGGTTTGTCTGCGAACTTTTTTCGAGGGATGCGCTTCGTTGAGTTCGGCAAAGGAAAAACCGGTAATGTAGGTTATGTATGACGGGATTAGCGGCAGGACACAGGGTGAGAGAAATGAAAGCAATCCGGCGATAAATGCGCCGATAAAGGTGATATTCGCCGATTCCATTCATACCCCCTCTGAGCAGTAATAATTCAAGAATAGCGGAAATGTTAAGCTGTAATTGGAAATGACTGATTATAAATCTTTTCAGGATTGTTAAAACTTGAGGGTGCAATCATATCGGTTGCACCCTCAAGTTTATTCTTTTTAAACAATACACTAAGAACTAAAAAATAAGTTTAGGGCTTCAGCAGGTTATCAAGTTGTTTTTCTACGTCAGCCAACTTGGTTTTAAGCTTTTTGAGTTCAGCAGGAGTGTAAACCTTTGAACCTTTATTGATTTCTGCCTGTAGTTTGTCCATTTTTTCCTGAATGCTCAAAGTTGCGTTTTTGCAATCTTTTGAAATCAGCAGACACTGATCTTTTTGAGCTGGTGTCATAGTTTTTTCAGCTGCAAATGAAACGCTAACACCCATACATGCCAAAGCTAATACCAAATGAACGAACATTTTTTTCATTGATGCACCTCCGAAGAAATTTAAACCACTGTGCAAAAGTATCACTCATTGTAAAGAAGTGTCAAGTCAGTAAGATAATTTTTTTTATTATATAATAAATCCTGCATACAATTCCAGATCCACGTTTCCGCCACTGATAATTACGCCGACTTTTTTGTTTCTGACTGGTAATATGCCGGACATGGCTGCAGCGGCGGCCAGGCAGCCGGTCGGCTCCACTACAATTTTCATTCTCTGGGCAAAGAAGCGCATCGTTTCAATCAACTGCTGGTCAGTTACGGTAACGATATCATCAACCAGTTGTTGGATGATCGGAAAGGTGTGCTTGCCCAGATGGGTGGTCTGGGCGCCGTCGGCAATGGTTTTGGGGACATCAATGGTGACAATTTCACCCTTGCGGAAAGATTGCTGGCCATCATTGCCCGCTTCAGGCTCGACTCCGATCACTTTGCAACGCGGATTCAGTGCCCTGGCTGCCAGTGCGGAGCCGGAGAGCAGGCCGCCGCCTCCCAGGCAGACAAACAGATAATCCAGTCTACCAGCGTCTTCGATCAGCTCCTTGGTTGCTGTACCCTGCCCGGCCAGGACATGGGGGTGGTCGTAGGGCGGGATCAGGGTCATGCCACGTTCTTCAGAAATTCGTCGACCGATCTCTTCCCGGTCTTCCGTATATCGGTTATAGAGGACGACATCTCCGCCATAACCTCTGGTCGCTGCAACTTTGGCAGCCGGGGCGTCATTGGGCATTATGATAGTTGCCTTGATCCCTAGCAGTCTGGCTGACAGTGCAATTGCCTGGGCGTGGTTTCCTGAAGAATAGGTCAAAACACCGGCCTGGCGTTGCTGATCCGAAAACTGAGCGACAGCGTTGTAGGCACCACGAAACTTGAATGCCCCCATACGCTGAAAGTTTTCACATTTGAAAAACAGTTCTGCACCGCATAGAGAATCTGCGGTGCAGGAAGTAAGAACCGGAGTTCTGTGGGCTACTCCAAGGATACGTTCTGCAGCGTCTACAATGTCGGCATAGGTGGCTGATTCCATACGAATCTCCTCTTGAAATAAGTTGATATGAAAATTGTTATTTGTCTGGCAGGGCGGCAGTCATCTGGATTTCCACTTTCATGCCGTAGTGCAATTCAGGTACCGGAACTACGGCACGGGCCGGTTTGTGTCCTCCGAACTGCTGCGCATAGACCTTATTGAAAAGCGGCCAGTTGTCAATGCCCACAATATAGGCGGTGCACTGCACCACATTATTGAATGAACAGCCAGCGGCCCCGAGAATGTGAGCGCACTTCTGCAGGGCGTCTAAAGTCTGGGTCTCAAAATCAGCGTCATTACTGCAGGAAGGAATCTGGCCGGATACAAAAACCAGCTGGCCGGACCGTACTGCCTGGGAATAATGTCCTGCCGGAGTGGGGAGCTTGTCCGAAGTGATATATTGCATTATAGCCTCCGCTGTATTTAGATTGCTTCAAAATAATACCAGATAGTTTGACACTCTGACAGTCCAGGGTATAAAATTATTCTCCATAACAATGCTCAGCTTGTTTTTGATTTCTTGGTAAAGAGGCCCATATCAAAGAACTTTCCCGTTTATTCCCATACTTTTGTTCCCTGCGTTGGCGTTATTTTTCCGGTGCACTGTTCCTGTTGGCGACCAATGCCTTTGCACTGTTGATTCCCTGGTATATGAAACTTGCTGTTGAGGGCCTGCAGCATCCGTCAACCGATCGGTTTACACCAGGTACGTGCGCTCTGATCATTGTTTTTCTGGCCATAGCACATTGTGTTACCCGGGTTTATTCCAGAACTACGGTGCTAAATGCAGCACGCATTATTGAATTCCGTATCCGTGAGGATATGCTGGAACAGCTCTTGAAACAGGACTTGCCATTTTTTTCGGGCAACAGGACCGGCGATATTATGTCGCGGTTTTCCAATGATCTGACGAATGTGCGCATGCTGGTAGGTTTTGGCGTGATGAGTTCCATGAATGTACTGATTCTTTATGTCTCGGCAGTGTCATTCATGTTGCATATTCATCCGCTGCTGACCGTTTGTGCGATAGTTCCATTCCCATTGATGGTTCTGGTGGTCAAAAAGGTAAGTCACCGCATGTTCAAGCGTTCGCTGGAGGCACAGGAAGAGCTGGGACGCCTGACCAGCCTGGCTGAAGAGTCCGTGTCGGCAGTCCGTTTGATCCGCTCCTATTGTCGAGAGGAGCATTTTCAGGGGCTGTTCGGCACTGTTGCCGACCGCTATCTGACGCTCAACCTCAAAATGGCGAGGTTGCGCGGCCTTATTATTCCTGTTATGGCGCTGGCCACCGGCAGCGGAACCCTGATTGTTTTGTTCATGGGCGGTCGTTTGGTTATCAGTGGCGGGATCACACTGGGGGATTTTGTCGCCTTCAGCGGCTACCTGGCAATGCTGGTCTGGCCGACGGTCATGCTGGGCTGGATTCTGACAATGTCCCAGCGTGGCGCATCGTCCATGTCCCGGTTGAACATGATACTGGCGGCTGTGCCTGATATTGCGGATGCCCCGGACTCGGTTCCGTTACAAGATGTGAAGCAGGAGATAGAGTTCAGAGGATTAAGTTTCAGCTATGGTGATGTGAAAGTTCTGGATGAGATCTCATTGACAATAAGGCCGGGCGAGCGCATCGGGATTACGGGAGAGGTAGGCAGCGGCAAAACAACACTTTTAAGGACATTGCCAAGGCTTTTGCCAACAGGGGATGGACAGCTGTTTATTGATGGTCGGGATATCAACCATCTGAAACTGTCTTCCTTGCGTTCATTGATCGGTTATGTGCCGCAGGAGGCATTTCTGTTCTCACGCAGTATTCGGGAAAATATTGCCTACGGTGTTGAAAACAGCGGTGCTGGAGATGTGGAGATTGCTGCCAGACAGGCCGGATTCAGCGAAGACGTGGCAAAATTTGCCGAAGGATTTGAAACCCTGGTGGGTGAGAAGGGTGTTGCGCTGTCAGGCGGCCAGAAACAGCGGCTTTCCATTGCCCGGGCCCTGTTGGCCCAGCCGCAGATATTGCTGCTGGACGATCCTTTGTCTGCAGTGGATGCGGGTCGAGAGGAAGAAATCCTTGGAGAACTGGGCAATTTCTTCGGTAATCGTACGGTGTTGATTGTGTCGCACCGTCTGTCTGTCTTCAGGGATTGTAATCGGGTAGTTGTCTTGAAAGAAGGGCGGATTGTGGAACAGGGCGCACCTGCCGACCTGCTTGCCAGCAATGGTGTTTATGCAGAAATGTTCAGAATGCAGCAGGTGAAGCAGCAGTTGGCGGTTCAAGGTTGATGGTTCGTGGTTCTTGTGAATTTAACCAAGAACCACGAACCGGTAACCATGAACCGCTTTTAAAACGGATATCCCAGTCCTACAAATACCGCCGGACCGTCTTTTCCCACGCCAATATCAATTCTGCCTACAATATTCGGCCTTACAATGGCGCGGAAGCCGACGCCCGGGTTGTATTCAAAATTTTTCCAGTTGAACTGGTCCATTGCCCTCATTACAGCGCCCAGGTCGATAAATGGTGCCAGTTCCCAGTCTGCTGTCACATCAAATATTTCCCAACGGAAAAGACGGATTCGTTCTTCCAGATTCAGCAGAACATAAGAGTTGTCAATAAAGCGGTTCCGGCCATATCCTCTCAGCGAGTTTTCGCCACCCAGAATACTCTGTTCAAGAAAAGGTACGTCATCATTGGTTCTGTCATTTAGTGTCTGATTGTACATAAAGCGGATAACGGATATGTATCTGGAGTTGTCAATCGGTATATAGCTCTTTATCTCGGCCTCATAGTCCCGGTAGTTGGATGCGCCGCCCAAAGCCTTGACAGTCGGTTCAATGGAGAGTCTGACAAAGTTGCCGTGTGTCGGGGTATCCTTGTTATTCAGGGTACTGTAGATCAGGGAGAACCTGATGGCATGGGTTGAAAAGCCGTTAATGCCCGATACAGCAGCTTCATCAAATTTATCTTTGATGTTGGGGAGTTTTTTGATGGCACCTTTCCTGATTTCCACATGTCTGTATCTGTCTCCGACAACAAACTGGAAGTCTTTGGCAAACTGATATCCGAGCGAGATGTTATAGCCGACTTCCTGGTCTGAGTAGTTTGTTTCCCTCTGCTGTGGGCTTTTGGCGTGAAATCCAAAAAAGCGTGATGATCCGTCAGCAAAGGCTCCGCCGGAAGCGTTCAGCTCCAGTTTTTTACTCAGAAAGGCTGTATCCCTGAGCTTAAAGGAGTAATCGTAGTTGACGATGGTTGATTGAGAGATGTTTGTCTCAATATTTAGATCGGAATTAGGGTAAAAAGCGCTGTAAAGTGATGATGTTACACCAAAGTTGGGATTGTAGTTTATCTGCGGTGCCAGTAGCGTGTGGACTTCGTCGTTTCGGTTGTGGATCAGGAAAGCCGCCAGGGCCCCGGATGTTATTCCCTCATTTGGGCTGGAGGCGATAACCGGAAGTGGCACTGTTACGACCTTTACATTTTCAGCACAGCTATTGCTGGTTAATGGAAAAGGCAGTCTGTCGCGGGAGATTTGATTTGTGCAGCCGTTAAATAGACAGGAAAACAAGATTAGAAGGATGACCTGGGACTTGGTACGGTTCTGCAGCGGTTTCTTTAAGTATTTAATAAACATAGCGGATGTATGTAACATTCAGAGAGCTGTGGTGTCAACGCACAATTGTGTGACGGAAGCTTTCAAAAGGAGAATCATGAGTCCGGTTCTGCTGATAGGGCTTGTTTACGTGTAAACAGTAAGATATATTTATAAAGTACTTAAAGTTAAGCTGAAAATGTGCGGCCTCCGAAGGACAACATGAAGCTGAATGCCAAGCTTGTCATAATAATGGTTTCGCTGCTGGTCCTGGCAATGATGACCCTTTTTGCCCTCAACCAGTATGCCCAGAATGACCTGGTCAATGAAATCCAGGAAAGTTCTCAGGAAATATCCAAAGCGGTCCAGATGAGTATCGAAGATCTCACCTCCGATGCCGAAACCTCCCGTCTAACCGAATACCTCAATAAAGCCCGGGAAAAGGGCATCAACGAAATTAATATCATCAACAGCGAAGGGGAGATCATTGACTCCTCCGACCCGTCCAAAATCGGCAAGATGCGCGAATTGAACAAGCTGGAACAGGGCGTTCGCTCCGCACCGCAAGGGCGTGGTGGTAGTTCGATCCTGACCCAGAGGCCTTACGAAGTACTGGTGCCGGTAATTGTTGGTGATGAACATCTGGGGTATGTTCAGATCAATATGCTGCTTGATAATATCCGTGACCTGCAGCATGCCAATTTTATCCGCCGCCTGTTTGCCACCGGTATGGTCTTTACGGTTGGTATTGCCCTGACGATCTTTCTTGCGCGGCGTTATACGGAGCCGATTCATAATCTGGTGGATTATTTCAAGCGTATTTCAGCCGGAGACTTGACTGTAACAATCCCGGTAGACAGTAATGACGAAATCGGCGAGCTGTCGCAGGGATTCAATAATATGGTTGAAAAACTTCGGGAGCGCGAGGCGCTGGAAAAAAGGCTCTATGAAGCTGAACACCTTTCCAGGGTTGGACAGCTGGCTTCCGGTATTGCCCATGAAATCCGTAACCCGCTCAACTACATCAGCCTGGCCATAGACCATCTGAAAACAGAAATGCTGCCCAACAGCGGTGATAAAAGGGCAGAACTTTGTGAGTTGACCGATAAGATCAAGGAAGAGGTGCGCCGTGCCAACTATATGGTGCTGAACTTCATGAATTACGGCAGGCCGCTTAAGTTGAGGCGCTCGCAGATCGACTATCAGGAACTGTTGGCAAAAGTCCTGCCGGTACTTCATGATCGACTGGAAGAACAGCGCATCAAGGTTGAAATCGATATTGACTCCCCCCTTCCGCCACTCTGGGTGGATCAGGAGTTGCTTCGCAACTGTATTCTCAATTTTGTCACCAATGCTGCCCAGGCCATGCCGGGTGGGGGTGTTGTAAGTCTCGGGGCGAAGCTTGATAAGGTAAAACAGCAGACCATTCTGACTTTTTCCGATCATGGAACAGGTATCGGCGAAGAGGATATCAGCAAGATTTTCCAGCCATACTTTACGACCAAGGATGTGGGTATAGGACTGGGGTTGGCAATAACAGAGCGTATTATCAAAGAACATAACGGAGAAATTAAGGTTGAAAGCCAACTGGGCCAGGGGACTACTATTACGGTGCTGCTTCCGCTGGAACCGGTAAATATTGAAAAAGAGAGCGAGTCAGCCTGATCGCGAAACTACAAAGACAAAGGCAGGAACCATGAGTAAACCGCTTAAAAACGGCACAATTCTGATTGTTGACGATGAAAAAGGGCAACGGGACATACTTACTGCCATTCTGAATAAAGAAGGGTACGAAATTATTGATGTACCCGGGGTAAGAGAAGCGCTGGAGCAGTTGGAAAAGCGCGAGTTTGACCTGATTTTGACGGACTTGAAGATGCAGGGGCTGAGCGGCCTGGATCTGCTGGAAAAAGTGCTGGCAGATGATCCGCAGCAGTGCATTATTATTATGACCGCTCACGGAACGATTGATTCGGCCGTTGAGGCGATCAAAACTGGTGCATTTGATTATCTGGAAAAACCGCTGGAGCGGGACAACCTGCTGCTGACTCTGAAGCGTGCCTTTGAACGAATCAATCTGATGCGTGAGAACAGGGTACTGCAGAAACGCGTCGAATCGATACAGACGATTCCGAGTATGATTGGTGAACATCCCAAGATGCGTGAGGTCTTCCGGGTTGTGGCAAAGATCGCAGCTACCAGCTCAACAGTCCTGATTGTTGGAGAGTCCGGTACCGGCAAGGAGTTGATTGCCAAGGCTATCCATGACGGCAGCCCGCGTCGCGATAAACCGTTTATGGCCATTAACTGTGCTGCAATCCCGGATACACTGATCGAAAGTGAACTGTTCGGTCATGAAAAAGGAAGCTTTACCGGTGCCAGCGCCAAGGAGATCGGTGTCTTCGAGGCGGCTAATGGCGGCACGGTTTTTTTGGATGAGATCGGTGAGATGAATGTATCCATGCAGGCCAAGCTGCTGAGGGCGATCCAGGAAAAGGAAATTCGCCGTGTCGGTGGCAAGGTCAATGTGCCATTGGATGTGCGGATTGTCTCTGCTACAAATAAGGAGTTGGAACAGGAAATCAGGCGCGGCGGTTTCCGGGAAGACCTCTTCTATCGGCTGAATGTAATTCGTATCAACCTGCCTCCGTTGCGGGAGCGGGGCAATGATGTGAAAACACTGGCTGAGTTCTTTGTTAAAAAATACAGCCAGGCCACCGGGATCAAGGTCGACGGTATTGCCCGTCCCGCCCTGAAGCTGTTGATGAATTACGCCTGGCCAGGTAATGTGCGACAGTTGGAATCGGTCATCGAACGCTCGGTGCTGATGGCAGAGAGTAACTACATTGAACCGACAGATCTTTCGTCTGAGATTACATCCACATCGCTTTTCGCAGGCGGTATTCCCTTTGATCTGCCGCCCGACGGGCTGGATATTGAAGCACTGGAAAAGGGGCTGATCGTCAAGGCAATGGAGCGTGCTGACTGGGTTATCGGTAAAGCGGCCCCGCTGTTGGGCATGAGTTACAAAACCTTGCAGTATCGTCTGGAAAAGTTCGAAATTGAAAGACCGGAGAAGAAAAACTCCAGGACGTGAAAATGGTTGACTACCAGATAGAAATAGCCCAGGAGATTCATGCACTGGGGTTTGAACTGCTTCAGGCCGGCAAGCCTCGTGAGGCGGCAATGTCGTTCCGGAAAGTTCTGGCCATCTCACCCGGCTTTCCGGAGAGTAGTTTGTATCTTGGTCACTGTCTGCATCAGATGGGTGAGTATCAGGATGCTTTGCAGGTCTATGATCGGCAATTGGCACTGACACCAAACTCTGCGGCACTTTGGAATAACCGGGGCAATACCTTGCTGGAGCTTCGTGAGTATGAAGACGCCGCCTCCAGCTACCTGTTTGCACTGGGCATCTTTCCCGACTTGCACGATGCGCGTGTAGCGCTGGCGTCCTGCTATCAATCAATGGGTATGATTGACAAGGCAATGGAGGCCTGTCAGATTGTACTTGCATCAGCTCCGGATCATGCAGAGGCGCATTGGAATCGGGCGCTGCTGCTTCTGCTGAAAGGTGAATATAAAGAAGGGTGGCAGGAGTATGAATGGCGCTGGCAAAAACGCGCATTCACCTCGCCTGCCCGAAATTTTAAACAGCCGCGCTGGAATGGCGAGACTCTGACGGGTAAAACTTTGCTGGTGCATGCCGAACAGGGCTTTGGCGATACTATTCAGTTTTGCAGATTTATTCCGCAATTGGCTTCGCTTGGCGCCAAGGTGATTTTTGAATGCCAGCCGCCATTGGTCAGGTTGATGAAGAGTCTGGCGGGATGCACTTCAGTTCTGCCCATGGGCTGCAATCTGCCCAGGTTTGATATGCATATCCCCTTGCTGAGTCTGCCGATGATGTTGGATAATACGCTTCAGTCAATCCCTGACAAGATGCCTTATCTGGCTTCCGAGGTTGATTCCATACTCAAATGGAGCTTTCTGGTCAGAAAAGATAAGGGGATAAAAGTCGGTATCTGCTGGAGCGGCAAGTCCTATCCGGATCCGGGTCGTAGCTGCCCGGTGGAAGCTTTGAAGCCATTAGCAGCTATTGAAGGGATAAACTGGAATTCGCTACAGGTCGGGTGGAATTCTGCACTGCCATTTCCCATGACGGACAATACTTCCAGAATCAGTGACTTTACGGATACGGCGGCACTTATCTCTCATCTGGATCTGGTGGTAACTATAGATACTGCTGTGGCACACCTGGCCGGGGCGTTGGGCAAGAAAGTGTTTCTGATGGTGCCGTTCGCGCCTGACTGGCGCTGGATGCAGTGGTGGGATGATTCTCCCTGGTATCCGACCATGAGACTTTTCAGGCCGATTTACCCTGCAGATTGGAGCGGCCCTGTTTCCAATGTCATAACAGAATTGAAGAGAATTGTATCTGACTCGGCATAAACAGTAAGATGTTATTCACGACGCTAAAATTATTGTAATATCTGCCGATAAAATAAACATAAGGCAAATATTAGGGGAACTAACATGAGTTCTATTTTTGATGGATATACAGATATACTTGCAACTTTGTCTCAAGACACAAGTGCACAGAAGGCACAACTTGCCCAGTACGCAATCCAGGCGGCAGCCAAATATATGCAGAATAATAACTACGATGGTGCTATCAAGGAGTTCAAGAAAGCGATTGCGTTTGACGCTACCAACGATACTGCTCAGAACTATCTGGGTAAAATATATTTATCGCAGAATAAAACCGATGAAGCCATCAAGGTTTTTAAGAGCTACGCCCAGCAGCAGCCCCTTTCAGTTAATGCACAGGTGAACCTTGGTAACGCCTATCTTCAGAGTAAGAAATATGTTGAATCCGAAGCAGCATTTAAAAAAGCTGCCAGGCTGGATCCTCTAAATCCTGTTGCCGACTACACACTCGGCCAGCAGTATCTTACCCAGAAAAGATATGCTGAAGCAGAAACTCAATTCAAAAAAGTAGTCGCTGTAGCTCCCCGTGACGGTAATATATATTATGGTTTAGGCATGTTGTATAACCAGACCGGCAAAGCCGATCTGGCCATAAAAAACCTGAAGCAGGCGCTTACCCTGAAGCCTAATTTTCCTGCTGCAAACTTTGAGCTCGGTATTGCCTATGATGCTGCAGGAGAAAGTGATAAGGCGGCGGAGCAGGTCAAAATATTGAAGACCAAAGATTACACGCTTTCTACTGATCTTTCCAGAATCTTAAATAAACCTAAAATGGTTGCAATGGATACCAGTAAAAGCGGTGGTTTTGTTGAGCTTTTGGGTCCTGGTACGCCTTTATGGGCCTTGGACCCGACTTTGATGACACCTAACAGCTCGAAAGAGTTTACGGTTGATATTATCTTCAGCAATAAAATGGATATTGCTTCTGTCATAAACCCCAGCAATTGGTCAATCAGCCGCGCAAACAGTACTGAAGCCGGATACTACAACAGCACTATTCCTGTAAATTCCCGCGAAGCAAAAGTAGCCCCAGTTCCCATATCCGTTGTCTATAACGACGTAGACCAGACGGCAACTATCAAATTCAGTATTAGTCAAAATGCCGCCGGGGATGCCAAAATCGATCCTTCACACCTGGTGTTCAAGTTCAACGGAAAAGATGCGTCTGGAAGAACCATGGATGCTAAGGCCAACGAGATCGATGGTTATGCCCTGAAAGCATTTTGATTCTTATTACACTGATGGTGGTTTCATTCCACGTGATCTGAAGTTGATGCGTATGTCATGCAGCAAACTTTATATCCATATATTATTGTCGAGAGCTGTTTTGTGTATGTATTTTGAATACAATACATGATATTTTCACCATATGTAGGCGCTAGCAAGCGAATAAAGATTTTTGCAGGAGAGGATACGGATATGAATCTTGAGTCTCAATACAATCTGGTAGTCATCGAAGGCAGAGCAACCTACGAACGTATCATTTCCGGTCTACGCGACTCGGAGCCGGAAGAGGCTATCAGGAATCTGCAGAATTTCATCAAGATTTATCCTGAATTTGCCCAGGCCCATAATGATATGGCGGTTTATTATTATCAAATGGGCAACTCACTCAAGGCGCTGGCTCACTATGAAAAGGCGCATAAGCTAGCACCTAAAAATATCACTTTCCTAAAAAACCTGGCCGACTTCTATATGGTTGAGCTGGAATGGACGGATGATGCCATCCAGATATACCTCGGCATACTTAAAGACAACCCCTTTGATGTGGAAGTATTGAATGCGTTAGGTGCCATCAGCCAGAAAATTGGTCGTAAAGAACAGTCTCGACAGTATTTCGGTCGGGCATTGCAACTGGATCCGGTTTCACTGGATGCACGTGTGGGGCTGCAGTTTCTGGAGCAGGGGTCTGTTTCCCAAATGGCTATGCAGAAAGAGCAGACAAAACCCCAGATAATGCCAAACATCGTTCCCAATATTTCCCAGACAATGCCAGCACCAGTTATAACCGAACAGACGCAGACCCCGGAGGAATGCTACAGGGCGGCCATTGCCACTGCCGGAGAGGGAAAACGGGAAGAAGCAATCCGAATGTTGGAAGAGTTGACGGTCCGGTCCCCCGGACATGCTGCCACCCATAATGACCTGGGTGTGCTTTACCAGCAGTCCGGTGATCTGGACTCCGCCCTTAAACATCAGGAATTGGCAGCAACTCTTTCACCATTGACAGCAACTTACCAGAAAAACCTTGCCGACCTGCTGTTTATAGGTTTTGGAGAATATGAAAAAGCGCTTAAAGTTTATGTTGGCATGTTGTCAAAAACTCCACGTGATGTGGAGGTTTTGAAAGCCATTGCCCATATCTGTATTGAAATCAATCAAATGGATAATGCCGCTCATTTTCTTAGGCAGATTCTCGCCATACAGCCCTGGGATCAGGAGGCACGTGCCGCTTTAAAGCAGATTGAAGATAATAAAATCGCAGAAGTGGCGCAAAATACAGCTGTAACTGCTTCCCCAGAGGAGATGTATGCCCAATTTCAGGCTCTTCTCAAAGAAGGCAAAAATGATGATGCTCATAGTTTGCTGGAGCAGTTGACTCAATTGCATCCAGGGTTTGCGGTCGCCCACAATGATCTGGGGGTGCTGCATTATCAAGCTGGCGATGTTCAGGGGGCGCGTAGCTGCTATGAACGCGCTGTTAAGCTGGAGCCAACTAATATTTCTTTCCGAAAAAATCTGGCCGATCTCTATTTTGTCGAGTTGGGCATGGCCGACGAGGCCATCGCTATCTACCTGGATTTACTGAAACAGCAACCACGTAATGTAGAAACTCTGGAAAACCTGGGGCATATTTGTAAGGCTCTGGGACAGACTGATGAAGCAAAAACTTTTTATCGCAGAGTGCTGGAAATTGAGCCTTGGAATGCAAATATCCGCGATCAGCTTAAAAACTTGTAGAAAAAGTGTAGTGTGAGAATAGAGATCGGCCTATTGGTAGAAGAAAGGACCTGTATCTGTTTTGGAACGCCTGCCTCAAATAAGACCGAAAGACCATCACAACTATGTGGCATTTTTTCTTACGCTTGCCTGCAACCTGAAATGTGCTTACTGCATAAATCTGCATAAGGGTAACAATCGTTCAGAACAATCCCACCGAAAAAACCTTGATGTTGACTCATGGATTACAGCTGCAAACCGTCTGGTTATGAGGGATGATCTCCCTTTGACCTTGCAGGGAGGGGAGCCAACGCTCTTTGGTGGGTTCTATCGGTTTGTAAACGAAGTCAGTCCTGCGATAAAAATGGATCTGATGTCTAACATGATGTTTGACGTTGATGAATTCATCAGCAATGTGCCGGTCTGGAGGTTTACCAGAGAGGCCCCCTATGCCTCCATCAGAGTCAGCTATCATCCCGGGCAGAACGACATTGACATGCTTATTGCCAAGGCGCTGAAAATGCAGGACGCTGGATTCAGAGTTGGACTGTATGCGATTGAACACCCGGATGAATCAGTTCGACGACATATTCAGGAAGCCCAACAGCGTTGCCAGAAGCTTGGTCTGGATTTCAGGTTCAAGGAGTTTCTCGGAGTGTTTAACGGAGTCATGCATGGATCTTTCCTTTATCCTGGATCTGTTGATCAAGGGAAAACCAAAAACTCCTCATGTCGTACCACTGAGATAATTGTTGATCCGACCGGATATGTGTACAAATGCCACGCCGACTTGTACAATGCCAGGAATCCGATTGCTCACATCCTTGATGAGGATTTTAGCGAAGAAAAAATTGATGAGTTCAGGGGTTGTAATTGGTTTGGCACATGCAATCCCTGTGATGTCAAGATCAAGACAAACAGATTTCAGGTGTTCGGTCATACCAGCGTAGAAATACGGAATATAAGTGAATGAGCAAATATAATTTTGACGGACACAAACTTATGTATCATCCGGAAAGAGTTGCCCAGTTTATTACTGAAGGCGATTGCTATCCGCTTTATATGGAAATAAGTCCTGTCGGAACCTGTAACCACCGGTGCATTTTCTGCGCCTATGACTTTATTGGTTACCCCAACCGTAAGCTGGAAAAAGAAAGAACTCTGGTTCTTTTGGATGAGCTGGCAGAATGTGGCTTGAAAAGTATTCTGTTTGCCGGTGAGGGTGAACCGCTTGTTCATCCGGATATTGCTGAGTTCATATTGCGGGCCCGGAATAATGGCATTGACGTTGGGCTATTCACAAACGGTCAGCTTTTTAATAAAGAACTGGCAAAAGAAATTTTGCCTGCACTGACGTTTGTGCGCTTTAGTTTTAATGGCGGAAGCCGTCAAAACTATGCTGATATTCATTCGGTTCATCCCGATGTGTTTGACCGGGTTGTTGCAAACATGGCAGATGCCACGCAAATCAAGCGACAAGATGGGCTTTCGGTAGATATCGGCGCCCAGTTTGTGTTGCTTCCGGAGAATCATGATTACCTGCTTGCAGCCGCGGAAACCCTCAAAGAGTGCGGTGTGGATTATCTTGTAATCAAGCCCTTTGTGCAACAGAGTCAATTGCAGGGCTACAGGCTGGATGAAAATTTCTTGATCGAGCAGTTTGAAAGTTCACTGCAGGCGGTTGAAAGTCTTTCTACAGAAGATTTTGCAGTGATGGCTCGCAGAGCTGCTTTTGCCGAGTACGGGAGAAGGAACTATCAGCACTGTTACGGTACCTCTTGCATTTCTGTTATCAACTCCGCTGGAGATATCGCGACGTGTTTGCCCTATTGGGACCTGCCGGATTTTGTTTTTGGAAATATCTATAAGAACTCATTTAAAGAAATATGGGATGGCGCTCGAAGGAACTCTGTCAAATCTCATCTGGAAGATAGCCTTGATATAAGCCAATGCCCACCTAATTGCCGTCCTAACTCAGTCAACGAGTTTCTGTTCCAGATAAGAAATCCGACGATCAAGCATATTAACTTCATTTGAACGGACACTGTTATGCACGTTAAAATCCTGATTATAAAGCTGGGTTACTCCGAAACGCTGGATCCCGAAATAGGAAAAGTCGTCAGCTTGGGCGATGTTTTAAGAACAACATCCATTTTGTGGGCACTGAAGGAAAAATATCCGGAATCTCATATTTCCTGGCTGGTGTCAGAACAGGCTGACCCGCTTCTGCACAACAACCATCTGATAGATCGCATTCTGGTCTGGGATAGCTTTGTTCCATTTCAGCTGATGAAAGAAAAATATGATGTCCTGATTAACCTGGAAAAAGTACCTGGTATCTGTGCCTTGGCAGACATGATTTCAGCCTGGGTCAAATACGGATTCCGTTTTGATTCGACCAGCGGAACCTATCATGCTTACGAAAAGGGTCAAGACTTTATTGGCTACATAAACTCTAAAAACTCAGATGTACCTAAAGGTTACTGGCAGCAGATGCTGATTGAAATGCTTGGCATAGAATGGAAAAACCAGGAATACATTCTGGATTATACTCCCAAAACTATTGAAAAATTTGATATTGGATTCAATTTCGATGTCGGTACCAAATGGCCGACCAAGGGCATGCCCATTGAATGCTGGAAAGAACTGGAAGAAAAGCTGGTATCCAATGGCTATACGGTTACCTGGCAACAGGGACAGAAAAATCTGTTCGATTATATGGATTGGATTCATTCCTGCCGCATAATTGTAACAAGCGACAGCTTGGGGATGCATATCGCATTCGCGTTTCACAAAAAGGTTATCGGGCTGTTCGGCCCGACCGATCCCAAAGAGGTCTTTTTCTACACTGGCGGGCGACTGTTAGGATCGACGATTGATTGTCCGGCTATGCCATGTCGGGAACCTAAATGCAAAACCGGTCTGAATTGCCTGGCGCATGTGGACCTTGACGGAATTGTCAAAGCTGTGCATGAAATCTCAGAAGCAGGTACCAGATGACCAGCCGGGAAAATTCAAAAAAAATAAGAAGAAATATTCTGGAAATGGCAAATAGCTCAAAAAGCCCCCATGTCGGTTCGTGCCTCTCCTGTACGGACATTCTGAGTGTGCTGTATTTTGACGTTCTCCGTCTGAATCAGTGGGCTGCGCGCGACATATTCATCCTGAGCAAAGGCCATGCTGCAATGGCTCTTTATAGTACCTTGTTCGTACGGGGAATTCTTGATCAGGCGACTATTAACGGCTATTACAAAAATGGTGGTACGCTTCCTGCACATCTGGACCGCTGCCCGGAAAAAGGAATCGAAGTTTCTGCAGGTTCGCTGGGACATGGTTTTAACATGGGACTGGGGATGGCTTACGGTTTTAAAAAACTGGGCAGCGATCGTAAAGTTTATGCAGTTATTGGTGATGGCGAGTCTCAGGAAGGTTCAATCTGGGAAGGAGCACTTTTTGCCCCATCCCTGGGATTGGACAATTTTACAGCCATCATTGACTACAACAACTTGCAAGGCTATGGAAGACCAACCGAAATCTGCGCTTTTGAACCGGTTAAAGCAAAATGGGAGGCCTTTGGTTGGCACGTCATCAACGTCGATGGTCATGATCATGAAGCATTGAAACTGGCTTTTGCTGAGGACTCCCATGGGAAACCCAGAATTCTGATTGCCAAAACAACCAAAGGCAAAGGGGTTTCATTCATGGAAGATCAACTTATATGGCATTATTACATCGTAACCGATGAACATAAAAAGCAGGCGCTTGAAGAGTTGCTATGAGAAATGCCTTCATAAATACAATACTTGATGCCTGCTCCATCCGAAATGACATCTTCATAATCAGCGGTGATGCCGGCCTGGGTGTCTTTGATGTTTTTAAAGACGAGTACCCGGATCGGTTTGTGAATTTGGGCGCTGCCGAGCAAAACACGATCAGTTTTGCCGCCGGCCTGGCCCTAAGCGGATTCAAGGTTGTCATCTATAATATTATTCCCTTTGTTTTGTACCGTTGCTACGAGCAGGTTCGCAACGATATCTGCTATCAGGAACTGCCGATTATCCTGGCAGGCATCGGCAGCGGACTGACCTACTCTCCTCAGGGGATGACCCATTATTCGGTTGAGGATATCGGGCTTGCCCAGACACTTCCAAATTTGTCCATTTTCTCTCCGGTTGATCCGATTGAAGCCAGGCTTGCGGCTAAATTTGCGTTAACATCAGATAAGCCGGTTTATGTCAGGCTGGCCAAGCGGGGCGAGCCGGATCTGCATGATAACGAATGTTTTGACATTACAAAACCGCAGGTTTTGCGCCATGGAAGCAAGGTTGCATTTGTTTGCCATGGTTCAGTGGCGGAAGAGGCGCTGCAAGCTGCTGATCAGCTTGCAAGTCGCAATGTAATGCCGGCGGTTATCTCCATCGCACTGCTTCAGCCCCTGGATAAAAAAGCCGTTACTGATTTGTTGTGCACGTTTGATTTGGTGCTTGTAATAGAGGAACATTATAATTTTTGCGGTCTGGGTGGAATTATTACAAGCCTTATTGCAGAACAGGGCCTTTCATGCAGGCTTGTTCAATGCGGCGTCCCTCATAAGTTTATCCATGATGTTCACGACAACCAGGGCATGCGCCACAAATTTGGCTTTTCTGCGGACAGGATTGTTGAAACGGTTGTTGAAAAGATCGCGGGTGAATAATGGGAAAGCTACTCAACATAGTTACTCCGCTACATAAACGAACAGAGCGTGATTATGTCGGGAGAATGATCGACGACAAGATCTCTTGCATGAAGGTCGCCCTGCAGTATGGCAAAGAATTCTGGGATGGCGACCGGCGTTACGGTTATGGCGGCTACAATTATGACGGACGCTGGGCCGTCGTGGCCGAAAAACTGATTGCCGCCTACGGGTTGTCTGAGAAAGCCCGAATACTGGATGTGGGATGTGGCAAGGGTTTCCTGCTCTACGAGTTGAAGAAGCTGCTGCCAGAGGCGGAAATTTCGGGGTTCGATATTTCCGAGTATGCGATGGCCAACTCCATGGAGGAGATCAGAGACAGTCTGTTCGTCCATAAAGCGCAGCAGCCTTATCCGTTTGGAGACAAGACATTCGACCTGGTTCTTTCGTTGACGACCTTACATAACCTGCAGGTTTTTGAATTGAAGGCGGCCCTTCAGGAAATTGAGCGTGTGGGAAAAAGTAAATATATTTCCGTTGAAGGCTACCGCAATGAGACGGAGCTGTTTAACCTTGAGTGCTGGGCCTTGACTTGCGCTTCATTCTTTACACCCGAAGAGTGGGTATGGTTGTTTGATGAGTTTGGCTACAGTGGCGATTACGAGTTTATCTATTTCGAGTAGGTGTTATGGGCCTTCTGTATACGGACAAGAAAATATTTCACTTCAAAAGCAAGATCGACTCTCTGCCCCGGCAGCAGGATATGATCCTGCCGCCTCTGCATATCAGGATCAAACCAACCAACGCCTGCAATCACAACTGCTCATACTGCGCTTACAGATCGGAAACTCTTCAACTCGGCCAGGACATGAACATAAGGGATTCAATCGAGCGGGATAAGCTGATGGAGATTCTGGAAGATATTATTTCCATGGGTGTCAAGGCAGTAACCTTCAGCGGCGGCGGCGACCCCTTTTGTTATCCACATCTATTGGAGGCAGCCCGCAAGCTGTCGTCAAGCCCGGTCAAATTTGCATCACTGACCAATGGTGCCAGGTTGACAGGTGAGGTGGCAGAGGTTTTCTCCCATCACGCCACCTGGCTCAGAATTTCAATGGACGGCTGGGACGATGAAAGTTATGTCCGATATCGCGGCTGCGCCGATGGCGAGTTCTCTAAAATTATTGCCAACATGGAAAACTTCAAGAAGATTGGCGGCCGGTGCAACCTGGGTGTTTCCCTGATTGTGGACCGCACCAATGCCGGACATGTCTTTGATTTTGTTCGGAGGATAAAGGATATCGGTGCAGATAGCGTGAAGATATCCGGTTGTGTGGTAAGCAACAGCGGAGTTGAGAATAATGCATATCACGCCCCTGTCTTCAACCTGATCAAAGAGCAGACGCAGCGGGCAGTCAAGGAGTTGGCCGACAGCCAATTCGAAGTTTTTGACTCATATCACCCGCTTTCGGACAAGTTCTCAAAACAGTATACCTGGTGCCCTTATCTCCAGGTATTGACTGTCATCGGGGCAGATCTGAACGTATACTCCTGCCAGGACAAGGCTTACAACCTCAGCGAGGGGCTGCTTGGCTCCATCAGAGACATAAGGTTCAGGGATTTCTGGCTAGACGCCAAGGAGAAATTCTTTAATATTAATCCTTCACATGTATGCGATCACCACTGCGTCTCAAATGACAAGAACAGAATGCTTCTGGATTACCTCGATGCAGATCAGGAGCATTTGGGCTTTGTCTGATTATCAGTCAGGCTGTATCGCTGTTTTTTAATGCAATTAACCGGCTTCAAGGGGTTCTGATGCGTGTCATGAAAACCTGGCAGTTGATGAGGACGTCAATGTCATGAATCGGTGCATGTTCTGTAATAAGCTTTCAGTTGCCACGCTGCTGGATTTAGGGCTGCAACCGATTAGTAACCGCTATCTTCCACATTCAGGCATCAATGAATTCAGACATCCTTTGATCCTTGGACACTGTTCTTCCTGCGATCTGGCCCAACTAGTAAATCCGTTGCCAGCCAGAGAACTCCTGCCACCATATGATTGGATAAGTTACAATGAACCTGAGGGCCATCTGGACGAACTTGTCTCGATGCTTGTCCGGCTTCCGGGGGTGAACCAGGCGTCATCAATCGGAGCAATAAGTTTTAAGGATGACAGCACTCTGCGGCGATTGGAATTGCGAGGCTGTCAGCGTACCTGGCGTCTGGATCAGAGAACTGATCTTGGTATTACCCAGCCCGGTGCAGGTGTGGAAACTGTTCAGGAGCGACTTTCTCCCTCTGTTGCCGAGACTGTGATGCATACTCACGGCAAGGCTGATGTCCTGATCGTACGACATATTCTGGAGCATGCTCACGATATTAATGCCTTCGCATCCTCGCTGAAAACTCTGGTCTCGTCGAACGGTTATTTGGTGTTTGAAGTCCCGGACTGTTCAAGAGCTTTTTTGAACCATGATTTTACCACGTTGTGGGAAGAGCATCCGGTATACTTTACCCCCGATTCGTTCCGGCGTTTCCTGGAGCTGTCCGGTTTCACAATCGTGAATTTCATGTGCTACCCTTATGCCTTCGAAAATTCACTGGTTGCAATTGTCAGAGTAAACGGACCACCGGATTGTAAAACGATTCCCAGTAAGAATGTGATGATGAACCGTTATGCTGCTGCTTTTCCCGTAGTACGCAAGCGATTGAGACGTTTCCTGGATGATTTCAACAACGGGCAGGGAAAGGTGGCGCTTTTTGGTGCGGGACATTTGGCATGCACATATGTGAACCTGTTTGATATCGGCAGATATGTACAGTTTATTGCTGATGACAGCCCCCATAAACAGGGCTTGCTTATGCCGGGGTCCCGGCTACCCATTGTCGGGGCACAGGCCCTTCTGGAACAAGATATCAAGCTGTGCCTACTGAGTCTTAGTCCGGAAGCTGAAGACAAGGTCGTTGATAATAACCTGATTTTTACAGAGAGAGGCGGCATTTTTGCTTCCATCTTTCCTGACAGCAGGCGCGCCCTGCGTTTACCGTGAGAGTGTCAATGGACTATACAAAAGTCAGCGAAGAGGTGTTCTACAACATCGCTACGACAGTGGTAGTCAGCAAAAAAGATATCGGTTTGCTGAAAGAACAGGCTGCATTGACCTTGCGTAAACGGGCTAGACTCTGCACGCACGGAACACCTGAAGACTCACTGCATGAAATGCTGATAGTGCACCCTCGCGACGCTTATGTTCATCCCCACAAGCATCTTCAAAAAAGCGAGTCGTTTCATATCGTTGAAGGTGAGGCAGATGCGGTGCTGTTTGAGGAGGACGGGACAATTGCCGAGGTCATCCGAATGGGTGACTACGCATCCGGGAAAAATTTCTTTTACCGTATTCCCGCCTCCCGTTTTCATACGCTTATAATTCGGTCCGACATTCTTGTCTTCCACGAAACGACCAACGGGCCATTCCGGCGGGAAGAGACAGTTTTTGCCGATTGGGCGCCATTTGAGGCCGATGCTGCCGCTGTAGAAGCTTACATGGGCCGGCTTAGCACTTCTCTAGTCAGCTTGTATTAATTGTTATTATCAAAATGATTCAGTGAAATCTGCGGAAAGGTAATGCGCCATGAATGGTCTTCCTGCTGTCCTCCTGTTTACCTCAAAATCGCCTGTGGAAGAAACTCCCGACAGTCTCTCTGTTCCACTTGGTTTGTATAACCTGAAGCATGTGTTGCAGAGTAAAGGGGTACGCTGTGATGTGATCGATCACCAACTGGATTCAGAATCTGATTATCTGGCCGATGTAGAAAACGGGATTTATGACATTATCGGCATAAGTGTCACACACTGGAGAATGCTGGAGGATCTCAATTTTCTGCACAAGCTGAAAGAGTCCTGTCGCAGTAACGGCAAACAATGTCTATTTATTGCCGGTGGTTTGCAGGCGACAATTAACTTCCGGCAGTGGCTGGAATGCGGGTTCGATGTGGTTTGTCTCGGTTATGCCGAAGAAACGCTGCTGGATATCTGCACTAAGCTGAGCAGCAATACGGCGCGTTTCCGTGATGTGCTCAATGATTGCAGCGGGTTGTCGTTTATAGATAGTAACGGGCAGCTGGTGCACAACAGGGCAAAACATCTTACAAGCAAGAAATTTGAACAACTCATGTACCACAATGTCCTTGACATGGAACTGCCCTACAACAAGTACTGGGATTTCATGAGGAAAAAAGCGACCGGCATATTGTCGGCCAATAACCGTTCCTACATTATTGAGAACAGCAGGCTGATGACAACGAACAAGTGCTTGGCGCGCTGCGGTTTCTGCTGTTGTCCTGATTTCTTGAAAGAAGCGGAAGGTGCCGCTGTAAAGTCGATGAGTCTTTCCGCCGAACAGGTCCTCAACCTGATTATTCACAACGTTAATAAATACGGCGCAAACAGTTTTTCCATTAATGACGAAGACTTCCTCATCGGAAACCGGGCTGGTATTGAGCGGGCAATGGAAATTTGCAACCTGATTGTCGCTGCCAAGCAGAGCAAGCAAATACCCGAAAGTATCCGCTTCAGCTGCCAGACACGACCGAACTGTTTTCTGACTAGGCAGAGTGACGGCACAACTGACGTAAACCACAAGATGATGAAGGCGCTTTCAATGGCTGGATTTCATAATGTAACGCTGGGAGTGGAAACGTTTTCCGATCGGTTACTGAAAAGTCCTTCCATAAACAAGGGCGTGAATAGTGAAGCCTGCCATGCCGTCCTGGCGGCTTTGATGGTAAACAACCTGTATCCGACGATCAACCTGATTCTGGGGATTCCGGAAAGCACTACGACAGAATTGCTTGAAACCGTTGATCAGGTTCTTCACTATACGGATAAACCTTGTCAGATAAGTCTGGCGACTCATATGTATGCATTTCCGGGTGCGGCAATTTTTTCTTCCAATGAGTATCCGACCCATGATGAATTGTTTGTGAACCCGGCCAACAATGAGAGAGTCTGTATAAAAAAATATTTTCTGCAGCGTGATGAAGAAATGGGGCAACTGATAAATCAACTTGATAGCGTTACTCAAAGTGAACTGGAAATCTACAGGCGCGAATATTGTCTGACAAAGGCTGCGTTGCTGCCGAGGATAATCATCTCTTTGGTTACGTTCCTCGCCATAGCCAAAATTACGAATAATGTCGACCTCATAGCCAGAGTAGCCGACAAGATACGGTATTTTTCAACCGGCATAGAGGAACAATAACTACGCTTTGAAGTCTCTGCTTTTATTGGACAGCAATTCGGTAGAACAGCAAGAAAAGTATAATCTTTCAAGGAGCGCGAAGTGGTGCCTGCAAATAGAGACTTTCTGGTGGTAGGTGGGGATAGCCTGGTTGGTGCCGCTCTTTTCAAAGCGATCGGAAGTCGTGGGCATTCGGTGTTTGCCACCACGCGAAGATACGACACCGTTGATAACCGGCGGGTTTATCTGGATTTTGAAGACAAGAAAAAGTTTTGCCCACCCCCTTCCGTCGGTTATGTTTTTATTGTCGCGGCGGCGACTAACTACGGTCGCTGCGAGAATGATCCGCTTGCCCACTCGATCAATGTGGTACTGATTCCCGGTTTGATTGCTTCATTGCTTGAGCAGGGACACTTTGTTACTTTTATTTCAACAAATTCACTATTCGGCGGTGAACGCCCCTGGCCGCATGAGGATGCCCCACATGCGCCCGGAATTGCATATGCCAGACAGAAATCGGACGCCGAATGGTCGATCAAGGCAGAGGCGCGTCGGTTGAGGGCGGAATCCCGGCTGAATATCGTACGTCTGACTAAAATATTGAGCCGGAGCACCCCGCCGCTGCCGGAATGGTTTGCGTGCTGGAATCATGGGGAGGCGGTACATCCTTTTTCCGATCTGATCTTTTCTCCCATGTCGGTTCGATTTGTCAGCGAAGCGCTGGCTGTTATCGGCGAAAAGCGTATACCCGGTGATCTCCATTTGTCTGGTGCAGAGAACGTAAGCTATGTGGATCTGGCTATCAGGCTTGCCGATAAAATGGGTGTCGATTCACAGCAGATTATCCCGACAACGGCTACGGAAAGAAACGTCCATATTCCGTTCAAACCAGCCTATAGTGGCCTGGGGATGCAACGAACAACACTGATGAGCGGTATTTTACCACAAACCCTTGATGAAGTTGTCAGTGATCTGGTTGCTGAAAACAGCCCCTGAGGCAAAGCCTGGCATGTGGACTCTCTGCTTTTTTCTGACAGATGAACAAAACAGGAACAGGACTAAATAGATGCTGTATTTTACCTTGGTCCGGGCTTATAATCTTTCGATTGCTGCTGTTGAGAAAGGAAAGAAATGAGTTCTATTCCCTGGTGGAGAACCGTTTTTGGAGCGGAGGAGTTGGCGGGCATCAGTGATGCCATGCTGCATGAACATATCAGCCAGGGGCCGGTTACTGCTGCTCTTGAAGAGGAATTTGCCGGTGCATTGGGGGTGCCTTATGCTGTGGCCACTACAAGCGGTAGTGTGGCCCTTTTGATGGCCCTCATGGCCTTGGGAGTAGGTCGTGATGATGAAGTTATCATACCAAACCGGACCTGGATAGCCACGGCGCATGCGGCATTGATGCTTGGTGCCAGGGTTGTGCTTGTCGATACCTTGCCCGGTCTTCCGGTAATGGATACGGCACAGGTGCGAGCAAAAATTACGCCACGCACCAAGGCCATCATGCCGGTGCACCTGAACGGACGTGCCGTTGATATGGATGAGATCCACAGTATTGCCGACGAGTATGGCCTTTTTGTGGTTGAAGACGCCTGCCAGGCACTTTTCTCAGGAAACTCCAATGGTTTTCTGGGCACCCAGTCGGATGCCGGTTGCTTTTCGCTGGGGGTCTCCAAGCTGATTGCCACGGGTCAGGGTGGGGTAGTTGTAACCTCCTGTTGCGATACATACGAAAAGCTCAAGCTGGTTCGCAATCATGGCGTTGTCGATAACTTCACCGATACCTGGAATCAACTCGGCTGTAACTTTAAGTTCACCGATCTGCTGGCTGCCATTGGCCGGGTACAGCTTTTGAAAGTGTCTGATCGGATCAGGCATGTCAACGCAGTATATTCAAGATATGCCGACGCCCTGAGTTCGTTGCCGTTTCTCAGTCTGATTCCTGTGTCAGTCGAGCAGGGTGAACTTCCCCTTTATGTAGAAGTGCTCTGCAGTGAACGTAAGATGCTCATGGATTATCTTGCCGAAAAGAGTATTCAGGCCCGTCCGTTACCACCAAGTCTGCATACTTCACCCTATCTGAATAATAGTGGTGATTTTGCAAATTCGACTGTCTTCTCCGAGCAGGGTATGTATCTCCCCTGCGGGCCAGGTCAATCACTGGAAAATATAGGTCTGGTCCTGGAAGCTTTGAAAGGTTTCCGGATCTGACCATTTTGCATAAGGGGACTACCGTTGGATCAATCTGTCATTGTAAAACAAAATTCAGTTGCTTTGATCGGATTCCATGACGGAGTTGCCGGTCAGATCGAGTCATGGTTTGAAGAGGTCACCGGCCAACACCTGGCTTGCTTTGTACATGAGGCGGAAGTGTTGCCGGAGTTGGATATTGAACTTGAGAACAGAAAAAGGGTCACGAAGCTGATGGAATATCCCTTTAATGGATCTTTCAAATGCCGTCCGTTGATAGTCTCCTGTGATTGGGCTGACAAGCTGAGAAGCCTGGGCATCAACAAAATACTTCCACTTACTCCTGACAACAAAATGAGAATGAAGCAGATTGCCAAATGCCGGGAGTACGGGTTTGATCTTATTTCTGCTATTCATCCGTCAGTAATGGTCCTTGGCGGGACAACCATTGAGCCAGGAGTCTGGATAAATGCCGGAAGTCTCATAGGCTACAAGGTCGAGATCGAATCCGGAGTGCTGGTCAATACCGGCGTTCAGATTGATCATCACAATGTGCTGAAACAATGTTGCCAGGTTGATCCGGGAGTGGTAACGGCAGGAAATGTAACCCTGAGAGAACGTTGTCATGTTCATACCGGTGTCACTATAATCAACCGGATTGAGATCGGACAAGATGCAATAAT
Organism: uncultured Geobacteraceae bacterium; assembly: GCA_964509295.1. Lineage (GTDB taxonomy): Bacteria > Desulfobacterota > Desulfuromonadia > Geobacterales > Pseudopelobacteraceae > JBGSQR01. The sequence continues at coordinate 522,821 of CAZDWS010000001.1, forward strand.
CGGTGCAGGCGCAGTTGTGATAACAAATATCCCGCCAGGAAGTACTGCAGTTGGAGTCCCGGCAAAAGTTATCAAACAGGATGGATCATCTGTTGATTCGATGGAGTTGGCAGAATAATGGATTTTCTTAAACCGAACATGCGGATACTTCTCATAGAACCACCGTTCTACCGTTTTTTTGGCTATCAGCGCTGGTATTATCCAGTGACACTGACACTGGTTGCCACTTATCTTGAGGAGATGGGACATCACGTTAGGGTTTATGATGCTGATCGCCCGACTCCAGACTGCAGGCCATTAGCCAGAGATGATGTACGCAAGAATTATCATCTATACAAAGAAGCTTTATTGGATGAGAGCCACCCGATCTGGCAGGAGGTCCGAAAGACCATTGAAGAGTATCGTCCAGAAGTTGTCGGGCTTACCTCAATCAGTGCCAAGATAGATTCTGCTGATACCATTGCCCGTCTGGCTAAAGAGATACTTGGCCCACAGGTGGTTACCATGCTCGGTGGCCCGCATGTTCAGGGGATGATCAAGAGTCACCCCGGCTGCAATTTCGGCCCTGACTATGATCATATTGTGAGTGCAATCCCTAATCTGGTAAACCGGAAGCCGGACCGACGGCTAATCTTGGATCAGGATGCTTACTCAGCCGACTTTCTCTCAACATTAATGACGTCGTCAGGCTGTCCTAATTCATGCGCTTTCTGTTGTCATTCCTACGAAAAGTCAATGGTATATCGAGATCTGGACAATTTGAGGGCGGAAGTTGAAGAGATAAAAGGGCTGTTCCACGGGGCTGCCCCAATTACAACGATGGATGACTGTTTTTTCTCCAACAACCGTCATTTCGAGTCAGTTACTGCCCTGTTCAGGGAGTACGGCCTTGAATTCACTGTTGGGGCACGGGTAATGGCCCTTACGCCCGAAAAGATCGACAGGTTCCTGTCCTGTGGTGGCAGAAGGGTCCACGTCGGTGTTGAAAGCGGATCGCAAAAGATTTTGGATAAGATTGAAAAACGTCTTAAAATTGAGGATATAAAAAAACGGACACGCTGGCTTAATGAGGCTGGCATTCCTTGGTCGGCTTTCTTTGTAACCGGTTTTCCGTTTGAAACACTGGATGACATGAAGATGACGGTGGATCTGATCGATGCCATTCAGCCGACGTTTGTTTCGCTGAATAGGTTTACCCCGTACCCCGGTACCAAAATATATGAAGATTACTACAAAACATCGGAGCTGGTTTATAAAGATCTATTCCAGCTCAACAGTCATAGTGTCGTAAAGCACTCTGATCAGGTGGAAAATTATATCGGATACATGTATGAGTTGTTTGATGCATATAATATGACAAAAAAGGCATAACTCTTTTGCTTCCAGGCAGATGGAGTGAGCCATGCTGATTTGAGGTTGTTAAGTCCATGCATTTATTCAGTAAAACTTTCAGTGAAGATTCTCAAACGGTCGTACTCATTACAGGTACTATTTTTGTCCGAATGGGGAAGATTGGCTATGCTCTGAAATCCCTGGGATGGCGTGTAGTCATGCTTTACAGCGGTACCAGCTACATCCGGGATCACGAAAAATGCTTTGACGAAATGCACTACTATCAGTGGCCGGAAGAGGCGCTGGCGATTGCTCGACAATATAATCCCCTTGTTTATCATGTATTCTCTGTCTGGGAATATGATGTTGCCATGTTGATGATCAATTCCGGCATCGGTCCCGTGGTTCTTGATAATTACGATCATCTTGCCGGAATGATAAAGCCCGAGTTTCTGAATAGCAGATATCCGGGGCTGTGCGATAAGGAGAGGTTTTGTATTGAATCCGCCGACGGCCTCTGCTGTCGTGACTTGCAGCCCGCTTACGCAAGACGGGCCATGCAGTACAAATCGAAAGGCAAAACCATCTTTTTCCCCGAATACTGCTGGGGGTCAAAAATTGCAGATAAAGAACAGGATAGACACGGATCCGGTAGCAGGGAGATCAGTATTGTATATGCCGGCGGAATGAATATCGAAAAACGGTGTCGGGACGATCAGTACCTGATGCAATTCAAAAACGGTTTTTTTCTGGATTTTGGGCGCGATCTTGCTGCGGCGGGATTCCATTTTCATCTCTATCCGGGGAAAAACAACTATCAGGAAGAAGATTTTGAAAATGAGTTTTCCGAATACCTTGAGGCGCAGGCTTCATCGCCATTTTTCCATATCCATCGATCAATTCCGGAGGAAAACCTGATTGAGGAAATGTCCGCCTATGACCTGGGACTTGAAGCCGGTTGGCTGGAGACCGAAACAATCGGGGCAGAGCACGGTCTGCCGATCCGTAATCGTTGCGGCATGTCCAGTAAGTTGTTCGGCTATCTGGACGCGGGGCTGGGCATGATACTTGGAGACAACTTCAAGACGCGCCGTTTGCTGTTTGAAAGATACGGGATAGTTCAAACGGCGTATCTGGATTTTGTCAAACAGAGGCTCCTGAGTACTCCGCCCGAATTTTATCAGAGACTTCGCCAGCGGGCGTTGCTGGCCAGAGAGGACTTTTTAGTAACAAAACATGCGCCCCGGCTGGCCCGGTTTTATTTCTCGGTTGCAAATACAAAAAATGGTAAAAACGTTCAAAACAAGTCGAGTCTTCAGTCAGCATCTGGTTCAGCCACTTCTATAGGCAGGGGATGGAATCAGGAACGCTTTGAAAAAATACTCAAGGCAAAGGAAATAGCGGCACGCGGTCTCTCAAGAGAAAACAACCAGCCCGAAACACTTTCAAATCCTGAAGGCATTACGAAAGGGTGGCAATGAAAAGAAAACAAGAGATGAGCTTTGTGCTGGATGCTCCCGGAGCAGCCGTCGACCATGCCCGAAAATTGTTTCAGAGCGGCGATCATCTGGCTGCTTTTGATCTTTACGAACGCATGGTTGACCATTGGCCAAGCCATTCAGTTGCTTTGCTGTCGGAGCTGTATGACCTTTACCAAGCCCTGCCTGATAAGGAGAGTCGCTATTCGCTATATCAGGCACGCCTTTTTGATTTTTGCATACGCCCCGGCGACAAGGTGCTTGATGTCGGCAGTGGCCATCTACCGTTTGTTTTCGCCACGCATCTGGCTGACCTGTCATTGCATGATGATTCAATTGGTCGTGCCGGTGCGTTGTTTAAGCATCAGGAGGGGAAAGAGGTTTTTGAGTGCGATATTGAAAACCTGCCTTTTCAGGACAAGGAATTTGACTTTGTTTACTGCTCCCATGTCCTGGAACATGCGAACAACCCCGAGAAGGCTTGTGCCGAGCTTATGAGGGTCGGCAAGCGCGGTTATATCGAGACTCCCAATCGCGGCAAGGATTTGTGGCTGAATACGGCTAAAATAAGCAATCATAAATGGGCGGTGGAAAAGTGGAATGAGATACTGATTTTCAACGAATACACCTCTCGTGAGCGAGATGGATTTAATTCCGATATTTTGATGCAGATGCATTGTGCACCACAAAATGAGCGTGAAAAAGCGATTACTGCACTGATATACCTTAAAGCAGATCTGGTTAATGTCATGCACTATTGGGAAGGCTCCATTATGTGCGAGGTCAGAAGGATTGAAAAGTCATCAGATGAAGGAACTTCCTCCTCACCCCCCATGCCTTCCGGCGATGTTTTAAAAAACTCCTGTTTGTTTATCAATACCTACTACGATGCTTTTTTGGGCATGCTTTATTCCAAACACGCAGGATTGGCTGATAAGTCATATGCAGGGCAGTTGAAACAGCTGCGTTTGTCCTGTTTCGGCGATAGTGATTTTTATTCCGCAGGCCTTAAAAAGGCGGGGTGGAGTGCTGACGATCTGATCGTAAATTGTGATCCGTTGCAAATGGCGTGGGCCAGGGAAAACAACTGTGCCGGTTCCGGTCCGGCTCTGGCTGTTGAACAGGCCCGGTTTGCCCGGCCGGATTGTATCTATATCCAGAATATCGGTTTGGGCACCAAGGAATTTCTTGCCTCCATCAGGCCATTCTGCGAATTGATTATTGGTCAGATAGCTTATCCGCTCCCGGATCAGACCGATCTGTCTGGATTTGACATCATTTTTTCCTCTTTCCCTCATTTTGTCGATCGCTTCCGCACCGCCGGCATAACCGCTTATTACCAGCCACTGGCCTTTGAACCGAAAGTCCTGAAACAGCTGACAAAGTTTGCCTATGATAAACGTCCGGTCGACTGTTCTTTCGTGGGGGGCATCTCTCCCATGCATGGCAAAGGGTATCAGCTTCTTGAACAACTGGCGGCTAATGTGCCGATCCATTTCTGGGGCTATGGTGCCGAATCCCTGCCGCCGGAATCAGCCATCAGGGCATTGCATCACGGCGAGGTCTGGGGACAGGAAATGTTTTACCTCCTGGGTGCATCGAAAATTACCATCAACAGGCATATCGATGTGGCCGAAAACTATGCCAATAACATGCGCCTCTTTGAGGCGACCGGATGCGGTGCGCTTCTCATAACTGATTACAAGGAAAACCTGGCCGACCTGTTTGAAATCGGCAAGGAAGTTGTTGCCTACAACACCGCTGAAGAATGCATTGAACTGGTCCGGTATTATCTTGCCCACCCGGATGAGGCTGAAAAAATTGCCAGAGCCGGACAGGCTCGTACACTGCGCGATCATAGCTATGAAAAGCGGATGCTACAGACAGCGACGATATTGTCACGACACCTGAGATATCGCCGTGAACTGGGAATGCTGGCCATGCCGGGGAGAATCTCGGACAGCTATCGGAAGATTGAGGCCGGTGATGTAACAGTTGCCCTGGAGTCTGCCTGGAAAAATCCGGAGATTCCCCTTCAGCAAAGGGCGCTGGTGCAACAGCAGTTGCAGGAAATGTATCAAGGCAATATCTCGCAGCCGTTCAATGTTTTGAGTTATATCATGTCGTTCATTGCAGAGCAGGGGATGTCCGTTCTGGAAATTGGCTGTGCCAGCGGATATAACTATGAAGTGCTGGAATACCTGCTGAAAAAAGAGCTTGCCTATACCGGGATAGACTATTCCGAAGCGATGATTGATCTGGCCAGGGATTATTATCCAAATGCAAACTTTTTTGCTGCAGACGGGGCCAGTCTGCCTATTGCAGACAGGTCGTTTCGGGCTGTCATTTCCGGTGGGGTGATTTTACATACTTCGAACTACATCCGTCATGTTGAAGAGACATGCCGGGTTGCCGAAAAATGGATAATAGCCCATCGCACACCGATTTGCCGGATAAGTCCGACCATCTGTCTGGCAAAGATGGCCTATGGCATTGAAACGGTCGAGTTCAGGTTCAACGAACAGGAACTGCTGAATCATTTTTCACGGTACGGCTTCACATTGAAGCAGTCTGTGGTGTATGAAGATCGCTCCGGACAGGACGAGTACGAGGTTAGTTATCTGTTTGAAAGGGTGGAACAGCCGACATTAAATCCAAAACCTCGGACAGCCCCTGTCACGAAGGCTCCTGACATGAGTGGCGGGAAGGGGCCTGTTGTTCTGGTATCGCGCGAGATCGCCTTTACCTTCCCGCTTTCATATGCCTATCTGGCAGGCCAACTCAGATCGCAGGGTGAAGATGTCAGGGTTCTGTTCAAGGATGTTCCAATGCAGGAATTGGTCAAACAGATCATGGATCTTGATCCCCTTGTAGTCGGCTTCGGAAGCCTGTATCCTGAACTGGCGGAGATCCGGATTCTGATATGGATGCTTAATGAAGCGGGGAGGCGGTTCCCGATTGTCATCGGCGGGCAGATGGTCAGTCCGACACCAGAGTTCGCGGTGAGGATTACCGGAGCCGATTTCGGGGTCATCGGAGAAGGAGAACTCATTCTCGGCGAGCTGGTTCAGCGCTTGCGAGCCGGCCAGGATGTAACGGATATCAAGGGACTGGTCATCCGTGAGGGCGACACCATTCAGAACAACGGTCCCGGTGCATACATAGAGAATATTTCCACTGGACTCCCGGCCATCCCCTATGATCTGTTTCCTACGGAACAGTGGTTGCCGATTGGAGCCTGGTATGCCAAAAACCTGCCAGTGCCTCACTGGAAGGTTGACGACCGGGTCATAAATGTGCATGGCGGCAGGGGCTGTCCTTACTCCTGCAATTTTTGCTATCACCACAGCAAGGCCCGTTATCGCGACATTTCGGTCATGATGGACGAAGCTCAGGAAGCCCTTCTCCGTTTTAACGGTAACATGCTGTATTTCTCGGACGACCTGGTCATGGCCAGCCCCAAGCGGGCCCGTCAACTGATAGATGCGATCGGCAGGCTGGACAGGCCGGTTTCATTTCAGGTCTCGACGCGTTTTGACATACTGGCCAGGATGGATGATGAGTTGTTGCGCGACCTAAAAAGGGTCGGCTGCCGCAGTATGGGGCTCGGCCTGGAATCCGGCTCGGACCGGATTCTTGAAATAATCGGTAAGAACTGTTCCGCCAGCCAGATTGAGGAGGGGCTCGAGCGGCTGCGTTTGGTTGGAATATATCCTACAACTTCGATCATGGTGGGGCAGTATCAGGAAACACTTGAGGATGTGGCTGCATCAATTGCTTTGATGCAGCGCAATGTACAAAAAAATCCATACCTCAATTTTGCGTTTACCCTGGCGACACCTTTTCCCGGCTCTGCGCTGCACGAGATGATCTTTGAAAAGGGGATCCTCAGGGATGAGCAGGAATTCTATGACAGCTATTTCTCCACCCATGGAGAGTTTAAACAGGTGGTCAACCTTTCGTCCATGAGCGATGCCGAGGTGATGGCTTCATTCAATGAATTGCAGCGTGTCTACGAAATGGAAAAGAAAAAGGCGAATGCCCTGTTGGGAATAGGATAACATCACTGTCATTGACCGAGCCCTCGTTTATTTTTTGAAATAAATGTACCGGAATCATTTGGTCTCAATTACATTGTTGTAAAAATGAGTTAAGTACTGGAAGTGCCAGAGGAGATCCGAATGGATATTATTGATCAAATTCTTGCCTGTCCTCTCCTGTCAGCCGCACCGCCGGTGCTGGTTGACATCGGTGCTTCCGGCGAGATCAACCCAAAATGGAAAGCGATTGCCAAATACTCAATCTGTATCGCTTTTGATGCGGATGACCGGGAAATCGGCTATGCTGTCAATGAATCATCGGAATACAGGAAGCTCTATGTGTTCAACAGCCTTGTTTCCGACAGAGAGTCTGCAGGAGCGGATTTTTACCTAACCAGCTCGCCTTACTGTTCCAGTCTGTTGGAACCTGATCACCAAAGTCTGGATAAATGGAATTTTGGTGATTTGTTCCATGTAAATAACATTGCAAAAATGAAGACAGTTACTTTGCCGACTGCTTTGAGGGAAATTGGTGTCAGCAAAATCGACTGGTTTAAAACCGATTCACAGGGAACAGATTTGCGTTTGTTCTCAAGCCTGGGAGAAGAAGGCATGCGGAAAACACTCATGGCTGAGTTTGAACCCGGCATTATCGACGGTTACAAGGGTGAAGACAAGCTGCACATGCTGATGAGTTTCATGGATAAGCGGCCATTCTGGATGAACGATATAAAAATCTGCGGTACGCAGAGACTCAGTCAGGAAGCCATATATAAACAGTTCCCCGGTTATAACGGTAAGCAGGCCCACGGCCTGCCATTCAGGATTTCTCCCTGCTGGGCGGAAGTGTCGTATTTCAATCAGTTCGGAATTGAAGCATTGTACCTTGATCTAAGGGACTTTCTGTTGGGATGGGTTTTTGCAGTCATTGACGGTCAGCACGGCTTTGCCCTGGATATCGCGCTGCAGGGCAAACAGCGCTTCAATGAGACTTTTTTTGATATGCTGGTACAATATTCTACAGCGGAAGTTGCCCGCAATCCTTGAATGCTGAAATGGAATGATTTTGTTAGATTGAAAAGGAGCCTAATGGAATCACTTGGCAACAAAAATATCCTTATCACCGGCGGTCTTGGGTTCATCGGTTCCAGTCTTGCCATACGCCTGGTGGGGCTGGGTGCCAATGTCACTCTGGTTGACAGCCTGATACCGGAATACGGCGGGAATTTATGGAATATCGAGCCAATTAAAGATCGGGTACGTGTCAATATCTCCGATGTCCGTGACGAGCACTCCATGAAGTACCTGATTCAGGGGCAGGATTTTCTTTTTAATCTGGCCGGCCAAACCAGCCATGTCGATTCCATGGACAACCCTTTCCCGGATCTTGAGATTAATGCCCGCGCCCAGTTGTCCATCCTGGAAGCCTGCCGGAAATACAACCAGGCAATCAAACTTGTTTTTGCAAGTACCCGCCAGATGTATGGAGTCCCGCAGTACCTGCCCGTTGACGAAAAGCATCCTTTGGCACCGGTTGATGTAAACGGTATTAACAAGATGGCTGGCGAGTGGTACCACCTGCTCTACAACAATGTCTATGGTATCCGTGCCTCTGTGCTGCGACTGACTAACACATATGGTCCTCGCATGAGGGTCAAAGATGCGCGCCAGACGTTTCTGGGCATCTGGATCAAGCGGATCATAGAGGGGCAGCCGCTGCTGGTTTATGGAGACGGTATGCAGATACGTGACTTTAATTATGTCGACGATGTTGTTGATGCGCTGCTTGCCTGTGCAGTTTCAGAACAGGCCAATGGCGAGATATTTAATCTGGGTGCAGATAACCCTATCAACCTGAGAGACACGGCTCAGTTGATGGTGGATGTTGCCGGGACCGGAAGCTTTCAGGCCGTTCCGTTCCCGGAAGAGCGGAAAGCAATCGATATCGGTGACTATTACGCTGACTATCGTAAAATAAACTCTAAATTGGGATGGAAACCGTCTGTGCCATTGAAAGATGGCCTGCAGAAAACACTGAGCTATTATCGGCAGTATGCAAACAGGTACTGGGAGTCGGCAAATGTCTCATGAAATCATACCGGTTGCTAATCCCAGAGCCCAGTTTCTGGCGCATGAAGATGGAATACGTATAGCCATAATGGCTGTCCTGAGCGCCGGTCAGTATATTCAGGGACCCCAAGTCAGCGCATTTGAGAAAGAGTTTGCCTCTTTCTGCGCCGCACGATTTTGCGTTGGTGTTGCCAGCGGTACCGATGCGCTGGTTGTTGCGCTGCTTGCGGCAGGCGTTGGCAGTGGAGATGAAGTAATTACCGTTTCACATACTGCTGTTGCAACTGTTGCCGCTATTGAGCAGGTCGGTGCTGTCCCGGTATTCGCAGACATTGATGAGGTTAGCCGCTGCATGAATCCTGCGGCAATACCGCCATTGATAAGCTCCCGTACCAAAGCCATCATTCCTGTCCATATCTTTGGCCAGCCTGCCGACATGCCGACAATTTCGGCAATTGCCGAAGTTAACGGACTGATCGTCATTGAAGACTGTGCCCAAGCCCATGGAACAGAGATCTCCGGCAAACGGGTCGGGACGTTTGGTCATGCAGCCACATTCAGTTTTTATCCCACCAAGAATCTGGGGGCGATTGGAGACGGCGGCGCAGTTGTAACTAATTCACCAGAGTTTGCAGACAGCTGCAGGTCGTTAAGGGAATATGGCTGGAAAGAACGCTATGTTAGTGTTCAGACCGGAGTCAACTCCCGTCTTGACGAAGTCCAGGCTGCCATTCTGCGTGTAAAACTTCCTCATCTGGCCGCCGATAATGCCCGCAGACGCCATATTGCAGAACAATACCGGCAAACACTGGAAGGCAGCCGGATTATCTCTCCGGCAATCATCGGAGACACGCTTCATGCGATGCACCTGTTTGTTGTTGAGTGCGAAGATCGAGACGGGCTTGCAAGTCATCTTGCCAGATGCGGCATATCAACAGCCAGGCATTATCCGCTGGCCGTTCACCAGCAACCGGCATATGCGGGACGTATTCGCGGTGCGGGGGCGTTGCCGGTTACCGAGAGGCTTTACGATCGGATACTAAGCCTGCCGATGTTCCCTGAGTTGACAGACGCGGATGTAGAACGGGTCTGTACTGCATTGAAAAACTGGCTATAGGGAGCCTCATGTTCCGTGCCTACTGCACTTATTTCGATTGCAACTATCTTGTCAAGGGACTGGCTCTGATAGAGTCCCTGACTATTCGCGAAACTTCACCTTTCCGCATTTTTGTTGTCTGCCTTGATGAACTGACTCTGTCGATCCTTAATAAAATCGACCATCCGAATGTAGTGCCTGTTTCTTTAAAACGGATCGAGCAGAATGACGAGGCATTGAGCCTGGCCAAGGGCAATCGCTCCCTTGTGGAGTATTACTGGACACTTACCCCGACAGTACTGTTAAGGTTAATGGAAGAAGTTCCGCATGGTGATGCTATCACCTACATTGATGGGGATCTTTTCTTTTATTCCACGCCGGAACCGATCTTTGAGGAGTTTAACGGCCATTCAGTCCTGATTCACGGGCATCGTTTTTCTCCCGCTCTGCAAAATCTGGAAACGCATGGAAAATACAATGTGGGCCTGCTCTGTTTTCGCCGTGACGAGCGCGGCCTTGAAGTTCTGAATTGGTGGCGGGACCGCTGCAATGAGTGGTGTTATGCCCGTGTAGAAGACGGCAAGTTTGGCGATCAGCTTTATTTGAATGATTGGCCGGAACGATTCGAAGGTGTCCATGTGCTGGAACATATCGGTGCCGGTGTTGGACCCTGGAACCATCAGCAGTACAGCTATGCACAGGAGAGTGATGGCAGGATTTCGGTGGATGGCAGGCCGCTGGTATTCTATCACTTTCATGCGTTTACATTTGTTACCGAAGGATTGATTGTTCCGGCAAAAATTCTAGACTATCCCATGCGTGAAGAAGTTGTCCGGTGGTGCGTGGCTCCTTACCTTGATAGTCTTTACCGTGCGATTGCGGCAATTAGAATGCTGGAGCCGGATTTCAATTTTGGGCTTAATAATAACGATGTTCTCGAACCAGACCATACTTTTGTTGCCCGTAAGGAATTTGCCTCTGCCATCAGAAACGCGGGCATCCTGCACCCGTCGTTTCACCTTGGTAACGGCTGGGATTGTTATGTGTCAAAACAGATGTCTTATGCCTGTCTGATGCAGGTCTCCGCCGTTGTCTCCACATACAACTCGGAAATATTCATGCGCGGCTGTCTTGAAGATCTGACCGACCAGACCCTTTTTGCAGCGGGGCGCATGGAGATAGTCGTAGTAGATAGCGCCTCGCCCCAGAACGAGGGAGCTATTGTGCGTGAATTCATTGAAAAATACGGTGACAGGATCAGGTATATCCGCACAGATACGCGTGAGACGATCTACCAGGCCTGGAATCGCGGCATAAAAGCGGCGCAGGGGAAATATGTAACGAACGCCAACACGGATGACCGTCATCGTTCGGATGCCCTGGAACAGATGGTGCTGACCCTGGATGTAAATCCCGACGTGGCTCTGGTGTATGGAGATAGTCTTGTAACCTGTTACCCGAACCAGACGTTTGAACACCATATCAGATGCGGCTATCATCTGCGTCCGGAGTACCAGCCTGAAATCATGCTTTCCGGCTGCCATATGGGCCCTCAGCCGATGTGGCGGCACTCGGTGCATGATGCGGTCGGCTATTTCAGCGAACAGTACCGTTCCGCCGGGGATTACGAGTTCTGGTGCAGAATTGCCGGTAAATTCAAACTGCTGCATATCCCGCAATTTCTCGGGTTGTATTACGAAAATCCCCGGGGATTTGCCAATAGCGATAACAGTCTCAGCGTACAGGAAACTATTTCCATACAACACGCTTATGCAGACAGCTTCCCTCCTCCCACTCGTGACTATGCCATGAACTTCCAGTATAACGGTGTTGTTGCGGCCAATAAGCACGTCAACATCTGCCTGATCACTCGCAACAACCTGCCGGATCTGGAGGTCGTGATCGAGTCGCTGGTCAGGAATACGGATTATCCCCATGTTATTACTGTGGCAGATATGGACAGTAGGGACGGAACCAGGGATTATCTGCTGGGATTGAAAAAAAGAGGCCTGATAACGAATCTGCTCTTGCTGGCCGGAGATATTTCGGTTGCTGATGCTTTTGCACAGGCGGAACGCTGTGAACCGGAGGCCGGTTTTCAGCTTGCCTTTGGAAACAGCATCGTTGTCGGTATGCCCGGCTGGCTTTCGGCTTTTGTCAGGGAAGCACAGAACTGTGTCGCGCCGTTCCTGATAGGTCGGATCTGGTCCCGTGACCGTGCGGTCAGGAATATGGCCGGAATTCTTCCGGCATATGCCCAGGACTACAGCCCGGAAGCGTCCTGTTGCATGAAGTTGCCTGCACGTTTGACAGGCGTATAATCCGGATTTTGAAGGCAGTTTGCCTCACCAGGAGCTTTTGATGGAAATTTCCAATTATACTGCGGCTTTTGCGGCGGTTAGCCAGGCTCAAATCACCCCGGCAGATTTGTCTGATTTAAAACACCGGATAAATGAAGCTTCAAATAAACAGCCCATTGATATAATCCTGCTGACCTATAACCGCTGCACCTACTTTCAGAAAACTGTGGCTGCACTGATACAGCATACCCGCTATCCCTATCGCCTGATCGTGGTTGATAATAACAGCTCGCCTGAGATGCGCAGCTATCTGCAGGAAACCGCCGGGCTCTACGACCATCTGATCCTCAACGATGAAAACTACCATACCGTCGCCTTCCAGAGGGGCATCACCTGTGCCGAGTCCGACCCCTATATTGTCAGTGATCCGGATATACTGGTGCCGGATCTGGAAGGCCCCTGCTGGCTTGAACGACTGGTCAATCTTCATCAAAAATTCCCGGAAATGGGACTGATTGCCCTTAATCTGGATCCCGCCAACAAGCCGGCCAAGCTGCCCGATGTATATATCGGTGAAAAAATAATCTATAGTGATGAAATAACGCTGGGCAATGTGGGCACCGTGATGCAGTCCATCAAACGGCGCTATTTTGACGGCTGTTATCTTACGGACTGGGAAACCTGCCAACAGATCAGGGATAATGGTGGTAAGGTCGGTTTTGCCAGCCGCATCATCGCCTGGCATCTGGGGTGGGATGAGGACCGGGACTACCAGGAATACCTGGTCGGAAAATTTGACTATTATAAACAGAAATACGGGGTAGATACCTACCGCATGTACACGGAGAATGAGGAATTGCTTTCACGTATGAACACAGAAGCCACACCCGGCTATTACGGATATTCCCGACCTGATGTGCAGCAACTGGTCAATCCCGCCTCACGCCGCATACTTGATATCGGCTGTGCAGCCGGCATGCTGGGGTATGAGCTGAAACAGCGGCTGGGGGCCGAGGTGTGGGGAGTGGAACTTTCACCGCAGGCGGCAGAACAGGCTGGCAAGCGCCTTGACCGCGTGTTGACCGGCACGATAGAAGAACAGCTGCCCCAGTTGCCGGAGGGTTATTTCGACACCATCATCATGGCTGATGTGCTTGAACATCTGGTAGAACCTGGTGATCTGCTGAATGCCCTGCATGCCAAACTGGCTGTGGGAGGGGAAATCGTTGTCAGCCTCCCCAATGTGCGTCACTGGTCGGTTGTTAAACAACTGCTGGAGGGACGCTGGGAATATACGGATGCCGGTATTCTGGACCGTACTCATCTGCGTTTCTTTACCTGCAGTGAATGTCAGCGCCTGCTGACAGGGGCCGGTTATGTTATCAAAAGGCGCGAGGCTATCCAGCTTAAGGATGATGAAAACATTCCGCCAGGTATTGTCGCGGCATTGCAGGCGGCAGGGTTGGCGGTGGAGTCATTGCCTGAGGAAAGCACACATTACCAGTATCTGTTTGTGGCATCATCGGCCAAAACAGAACCGGTTGACAAGCAAAGGACCGCAGCTAAAGAAGGTCCGAGTACAACAGATTTGACTTCCATCATCATCCTGACCTGGAACCAGCTGGCTTTAACCCAGGCCTGCCTTGCAAGCATTGCACAGTATACGGATCTGTCCTACGAACTTATTATGGTCGACAACGGTTCCAGTGACGGTACCGTGATCTGGTTGCGCCAGCAGGCTGAAATGGATCGCCGCATTACGATTATCGAAAATGCCGCTAATCTGGGTTTTGCCGCAGGGTGCAATCAGGGAATCCGGGCTGCCAAGGGCAGCCGTCTCATCCTGTTGAACAACGATACGGTTGTCACACCCGGCTGGTTGAGCGGCATGAACGAACTGCTGGAACGTTATCCGGATGCCGGCATTATCGGCCCGATGACCAATAGTGCCAGCGGGATCCAGGTCGTACAGGAAGTGGAATATACTCCGGAATCCCTGTCGACATGGGCGGAGGCCTTCCATCAGCGGCACCGTTACCGGATTATCCCCCAGCGCCGCATTGTCGGTTTCTGCATGCTATTCCGAAGTGAACTTGTTGAAAAGGTCGGGCTGCTGGACGAGACATTCGGCGCAGGCAACTATGAGGACGACGACTTTTGCCTGCGGGCGGAACTGGCCGGCTTTCGGAACCTGATTGCAGGTGATGTCTTCATTCATCACGAGGGAGGCGCATCTTTTTCCGGCAATAATCTGATCCGCGGCGTTGAAAATCGCAATAACCGTGTCAAATTCAGACAGAAGTGGGATCCGGCCGGGCTGGAGGAATCACAATTGAGGCGCTGGCTTGTGCTGAACGCCATTGAAGAAGCCACTGTTCAGGCCCAACGCGGTGATCTCAAAGCTGCCATAGCTACCCTGCTGAATAAAGCGATCAGGGTTGATTCCGATGCTCCTGCGCCATATATCGCACTGATGGAGATTTTGATCGCTGAAGGGCGTTACGATGACGCACTGGAAGTGCTCCCGGAAATGCCACCCGATGCCGACCGGATGCTTAAGAGTGAGTTGGAAGCTATTTGCCGCTGTGCCAGGGGCGAGGAGAGCGAGGCGCTTCGGGCTGCCCAAAGAGCGTTGGATGCGGGACGTACATGCCCTCGTGCAACAGTGGTGATGGGTACTCTTGCAGCGCGTCGGGGCGATCTTGCAGAGGCGGAGTCGCTATTCAGAAAAGCCATACTGGGTGACCCGTCATCTGCCGGCGCCTGGATGTCGCTTGGCATGCTCTGCTGGGGCAACAATGATCAGACCGGGGCCTGGCAGGCATTTGAACGCACAGTGACGATCAACCCTCTCCACCTAAACACTTTGGGAATCTACCGCGATCTGGCCGCCAGGGCCGGTCGCACCGCTGAAGCGGCAAAACTGATTGGTGAAGCTGTGCAGGTTTGGCCTGACAGCCGCACGCTGGCGCTAGCCAATGCCGAGATACTTACCGAGTGTGGCCTTAAGGCGGAGGCCATGAAGGCCGGAGAAAGATTTCTGACACTCTTTGAAGCCGATGACGAATTGCTCAGGCAAATGGTCGAACTGCGCAGACAACAGCCCGAATCGGCCTCTGATCCACTGCTCTCACTCTGCATGATCGTCAGGAACGAGGAAAAAACACTGCCACGCTGTCTGGCCAGTCTGAAGCCGGTTGTAGATGAGATGGTCATTGTCGATACCGGCTCTGATGATCGTACGGCTGCCATTGCCCAGGCCTTTGGCGCCCGCTTAGGCACCTTCCCTTGGAACGGCAATTTTTCCGATGCCCGCAATGCCTCCCTGGATCAGGCCAGAGGGAACTGGATCCTGATCATGGATGCGGACGAAGTGCTGGCCGAACAGGATTACGCGATCCTGAAACAATCGCTACAGAACAAAGCCACTTTTCAGACGGCCTGGAGCGTTATTACCAGAAACTATACCAACCGTGCCGAATGTGAGGGGTGGCAGGCCAACGACGACAGTTATCCGTTACAGGAACAGGGCGATGGCTGGTACCCCAGCCGTAAAGTACGTCTGTTCCCGGCAGCTGAAAATATCCGCTTCAAGGGCGACATTCATGAAATGGTTGAAGCTGGCCTGCGCGCTGCGGCTATTCCCATTGAACAGGCCGGTTTTGTAGTCCACCATTACGGAGAACTGACCGAAAGTGATCGCAGGGCAAAACAGCTGCGTTATTATGAGCTGGGTCGCCAAAAACTGGCGGAGCGGCCGGATGATACAACCGCACTTCTTGAACTTGCACTTCAGGCCGGTGAGCTGGGTCTTTTTGATGAGGCGCTTGAATTGTGGGACCGCCTGCTTGACTCCGGCGTAAAGACGCGGGATGTCTACTTCAACCGTTGCTATGTGCTGATGGGCTTGAAGCGATTCAATGATGCGGCTGGGATGGCTCGTAAGGCGCTTGAAATCGATCCGGCTCACAAGGAGTCTGCCTTGAACCTGTCTGTTTGCGAATTGAAGAGCGGGGCCTGGGAGAAAGCATGGCAGCGGACATCCGCTCTTTCAGTGCAGCATCGCTCATGGCCTTTATTGAGCGCATTAAGGATGGCGCTTGCCGTAATTGCCGGCGACAAACGGGTTGCTGCCGACTGCCTGGAGCAGTTGCGGTTGAATACTTATGCTATCGTGCCGTATCTGGAAGAGTTGCAGAGTTCGTTGATCGAGTCCGGTCAGCCGGTACTGGCCGGCCATCTGGCGATATGGGCAAAAGAGGAGCTTTATGCCAAACGGACCTGAAACAGTATTTATCGGCAGCTCTATACTGCTTGCAGCCGATGATAGTTTTGATGCGCAAAACTATGGCCGGGCCCTTGAACTTTACCGGAGCGTTCTGGATCAGCTGCCTGATGACATTGAGGCTCTGACCGGCACGGCATTATGTCTGGTTCATCTGGACAGGCAGGACGAAGCGTTGCCGCTGCTTTTGTCTCTGGAAAAACATATGCCTGATTCTGACCAGTTGCAGTTCATGTTGCTGGAAGCCCAACTGCAGTCCGGTTTTCAGGAACAGGCCGAAGAACTCCTCAAAAGAATGGTGATAAGGTTTCCTGCCAATGTCAAGGCCCAGATCCGTCTGGGGCGCCTGTATCTTGATCGGGGTGAGTATCAGGAGGCAAACCGTTGGCTAGCCGCAGCCCTGGAAGTCGAGCCAAATAACGTTGAAGCCCTGTCATACATGGGGCTGATGATGATCAAATTCTGCCAGTATGACAACGCCGTAACCGTGTTGACAAGGGCTTATGCCAAAGAACCGGAAAATGTGCTGGTTTTAAACAATCTTGGCCGGGCCAGCAAGGTGATGGGGCATCACGAAGATGCGATCAAGTGGTACGGAAAGGGGCTGGAGGTAGAACCGGGCAATCAGTCCATAATTTCCAACTATCTGTTCCTGCTCAATTATTGTCATGGTCTTACCCCGGAGTTCATTGCGGCAGAGCATTTCCGGCTGGCTCCGTTATATCTTGATCAGTATGCTCCGGAACCGTCTCAGCTTCAGTTGTCCCCGTCTTCAGACAAACTTCGCATAGGCTATATTTCCGGTGATCTTTATACCCATTCGGTTGCTTATTATTTTGAACCGGTCCTGCAGCATCATGATTACCAACGTTTCGATGTATTCTGTTATTCTACCGGTGTTACAAAGGATGCAACTACCAGGCGCCTGGAATCTCTACCGTGTCACTGGCGCGAGATGACAGCTGTACATCCCAAGCGACTTGCCGAGCAGGTCAGGAAAGACAGGATTGATATTCTTGTCGATCTAACAGGGCATACGGGGGATAACCGCCTGAGCGTGTTCGCCGTCCGTTCGGCTCCTATCCAGATCTCGTGGATCGGCTATCCAAATACAAGCGGATTAAAGCAAATGGATTACTATGTGACCGATGCCATCTGTGACCCTCCAGGCATGACCGATCATTTGTACAGCGAAAGCCTCTGGCGTCTTCCGAGAACTTTCTGCTGCTACCTGCCGCCAATGGAGTTTCCGGTTATTTCACCCGCCCCGTTTCTTTCCAACGGCCATATCACCTTTGGAAGTTTCAATAACTTTGCCAAGGTAACCAGGCAACAAATCAAGCTCTGGGGACAGATACTAATGCGGGTCCCAGATTCGCGGCTTTATCTGAAAAGCCTGTCCCTGGGGGATGTTTCCGTAAAACAGGATGTTCTGGCAAAGTTTGCCGAAGAGGGGATTGCGCCGGAACGGATAACCCTGAAGGTGGTTACCAGTACTCCGCTTGAGCATCTGCAGGAATATGCACAGGTGGATATCGCCTTTGATACATTTCCTTACCACGGCACTACTACCACCTGCGAAGCTCTCTGGATGGGAACCCCGGTGATTACTCTGGCCGGTTCCACCCATGTATCCCGGGTCGGTGTCTCACTGCTTCACAATGTGGACTGTGATGAACTTGTTGCCTCTTCTCCGGAGGAGTACATCGAAAAAACAGTGGCCCTGGCCCAGAGTCCCCGGAAACTGATCTCGCTGCGGGAAAATCTGCGCGCTATGATGGCAGGCTCGCCATTGATGGATGCAGCCGGTGTTACGCATGAACTGGAAGAGGCGTTCTTTGACATGGCTGGTAGGGCCGGCCGCACAGGTAAAAGCCTTTGACAGCAGAGGAAAAGACATACGCTTCCGGATGCTGCATGTATGCTTCCGGGCAATATGCAGAAGCAGAGGCCCTTTTCAGACTCTGCCTTGAAAATTACCCGGGCAACCCGGATGCGCTTAATGCCATGGGCAGTACCCTGGATGCGCGCGGCGCTTGTGATCAGGCACTATATTATCTGGAACTGGCCTGCCGTTTGCGACCGGAGAGTGCTCCATTTCATTACAATTTTGCCAACCTGCTTCGTCGGCTGGGAGATCGGGAAAAAGCCGAAAGCGAATACCTGGAAGCGATCTACTGCAACCCTGAGCTTGCTGTGGCATTTCATGGTCTGGGAAGTCTCTATCTGGAAGATGGAAAGCAGGAGCAGGCCGAAGCGTGTCTGAACAAAGCGATTGATCTTGACCCGACGCTTGCGGTAGCGCTGCACGACCTGGGACAACTTCTCCAGTTACAAGGTAAATCAGTTGAAGCGGAACAATTCTACCGACGTTGTCTGGAAGCGGACTCGAAGTTCCTGCCCGCTCTCAATTCAATTGGAATGTTGTTTCTGCGAAGCAACCGGGTGGAAGAAGCTCGCAGCTGTTTTCAGACAGCTATAGACCAAAGCCCCGATTATCTCCAGGCCAGGTGTAATCTGGCTGTGCTGGCAACCTGGTGTGGCGAGCTTGACTACGCCATCCGCGAACTTCGGCTTTTGGTTGTGGCTGCTCCAAACGATGGCGATGTACACTTCAACCTGTCGCTTGCTCTGCTGGCCTCCGGCCGGTTGATGGAAGGTCTGGCCGAGCATGAGTGGCGTTTTCGCAAAGCTAATCCTGTAGCCATACGTCATGCGGAGATATTGCGCTGGTATGGTGAGCCGCTGGCCGGGAAACGCATCCTGATCCATGCCGAGCAGGGTTATGGCGATTCTCTGCAGTTTATCCGCTATGCAGACTTGCTGGCAAAGCAGGGCGGCACAGTGATTGTTGAAGGTCAGGATACGGTCATAACACCGCTTCTGGCAACCGCTCCAGGTGTTTCTGCCGTTTTCTCGCGTGGAGAACAGGTGCCTGTGTTCGATTATCAGATTCCGATGATGAGCCTGCCGTATGTAATCGGTGAGAAAGCCTGGCCTCCACCGGTTGCTCCGTACCTTTTCCCTTCAACTGAACGTTTATCTGCCTGGAAGGAGTCTCTTGGACGATTGCCTGGTTTGAAGGTCGGTCTGGCATGGGCCGGAAGACCGGAGCATGCCAATGATGCCAATCGTTCCATTCCCGGCAACTTGTTGACTGCTCTGGGGCAAATCCCTGACGTTTCTTTTGTCAGCCTTCAAATCGGTTGCGGCAATCTCAAGGATCTCCCTTTTGATCTGTTTGACCCGGCTGCATCTGTGAAAGATTTCTGTGACTCCGCATCACTGGTGGCATCACTTGATCTTGTCATTACCATTGATTCGGCGGTGGCCCATCTGGCCGGAAGCCTGGGTAAACCGTTATGGCTGATGCTGCCCTGGAACCCGGACTGGCGCTGGGGGCATGTGCGGTCAGATTCGGCATGGTATCCGACAGCCCGAATTTTCAGACAGTGCGAGCCTGGACAGTGGTCCGAAGTTATTGACAGAGTAGCCGCAGCTTTGGCTGGATTTTTGTCGAAAGAGATTGGCCAGGCTTATGAGAGTGCAGACATCTACAGGGATGCTGCTCTTGACCACTTTGGAAAAGGTGCTCATGAAACAGCTTGGGGCCATATACTTAAATCAATACGACTTGACCCCGAAGATATCCGTTCCTGGAGGGTCCTGGTTAATATTGCCAGTCTCGGCACTTTATCCGTTGGCGAGCGATGCCTGCCGGAAGATGATTTTCTGAAAGCGTTTCGTCAGGATAGCAGCAACTTTGATGAACTGGCGGCGATAGGGCTGTTTTTTATTCATCGAGACCCACTGTATGCAGCCCTGTTTTCCCCAACAATTTCAGACCATGATCTGGAAGAAATGATAGTAAACGGTTCCCTGGAACCGTTTTTCATGAGCAAACTTCTGCAGCGCATATGTGAACTTGCGATTATATGCGATTTGGATCTGGAGCGCTTGTTAACCTCTTTGCGCCGTGTTCTTGTTGCCAGCTTGCACTTTCCTCCAATCCGCAGCCTTCAGAACAGCAGATACCTGTCTTTTGTATCTTCACTGGCCATTCTTTGTTTTCATAACGAGTATGTTTATGCCGTTACAGAAGAGGAAGCCACTAGGATTGAACATATCAAGTCAGCTCTGGAAAGAAGTCCCCAGCTTGTTCTACAGGAGCCTTGCCTGCTTGCCATTCTGGCTGCATATTTCCCGCTGCACCTTCTGGATTTTGCCTCATACGTGTCGATGGCTGTTTCATTACCTGAAAATCCCGCCTTTTTAGCGCTTGTGAAAATTCAGATTCTGGAACCGCAGGAAGAAAAGCGGTTGTCGGAAATGATTCCGTCCTTAACTGCAATAACCGACAAAGTATCAACCAAGGTTCGCCAGCAGTATGAGGAAAATCCTTATCCGCGCTGGGTCGGCATCAATCTGCCGGTTCCCTCGTCAATGTCGGAAGTGCTGTCACGAGTAAATGCCGGCCTCAGCTTTGATGAAAACCTTGATCTCAAACACCCGCAAATACTGGTAGCAGGTTGCGGGACCGGTCAACACCCGATTTATACATCGAGAAGGTTCAAGGATTCCAGCATTCTGGCCGTTGATCTGAGCAGGTCAAGCCTTGCCTATGCAATGCGAAAATGCAGGGAAATGAATATATTTTCCATAAAATTTATGCAAGGTGATATTTTGGCGCTTGATGCACTGCAGCAGCAGTTTGATATTGTGGAATGCGGTGGCGTGCTGCATCATCTGGACGATCCGCTTCAGGGGTGGAAAGCCTTGCTGAAACGGCTGAAACCTGGTGGTATAATGGGGGTCGGCCTGTATAGCAGGCTTGCAAGATGTTTTATTAACCAGGCCAGAAACTATATTGCAGGTAAAGGCTATCAGCCTTCTGCTGACAATATCCGCCGATTCAGGCAGGATATATTGTCAAACGAAAAAGAGATGCAGCAGATCAAGAATTCGAAAGATTTCTTTTCAATGAGCGGTTGTCGCGACATGTTTTTTCATGTACAGGAACACCAGTTTGATATTGCCCTACTGTCCAATATTTTTGATAAGCTGAAGCTTGAATTTCTTGGATTTCAGCTTTCTGAATCAAAAAAAGCACATTACAAAAATCGCTTTTCTGATGATGCGTCACTGACCGACCTGAAAAACTGGCAGCTATTTGAAGAGGAAAATCCCGAAACCTTTTCAAACATGTACCAGTTTTATGTTCGTAAAATAAACCGATGATAGTTATGGAATGCCAAGTATGACAATGCAGAGCACGCTGGAGAACATAATACCGCCTGAAATCAGAAATGATGAACTTTATGAGCTGCTGAAAAGGATTGCTTCTCAGGAAGCAGTTTTTTCAGTGCTTGAGATCGGTTCTTCTTCCGGAGAAGGCAGTACCGCTGCATTGGTTCAGGGACTTAAAAACAATCCCGGCAGGCCGATGCTTTATTGCCTGGAAGCCTCCAAAACACGCTTTGCACAGCTTTCAGCCCGTTATGCTACTTTGCCGTTTGTCAGCTGTTTTAACGCTTCTTCCGTAAGTGCAGACCGGTTTCCGACGGAAGAACAGGTGGCCGGTTTTCATCAAACCAGGCAGACCAATCTCAGCTTTTATCCTTTGGAAACGGTCATTGGATGGCTGCGGGATGATATTCGTTATGTGTGCGAAAGCGGCATTGCTCAAAACGGGATTGCGCGCATTAAGTCTGCCTACAGCATCGACAAGTTTGACCTGGTGCTGATTGACGGCTCTGAGTTTACCGGAGCGGCTGAGTTGGACGAGGTGATGGGAGCCGGCTGGATCGCGCTGGATGACACCAACGCCTACAAAAACTACGATAACTATCATCGATTGGCATCCGACCCGGACTATGCTCTTGTTGCCGAAAACTGGGACCTGCGTAATGGCTATGCCTTGTTTCGGCACAAACAGGCCGGTTTACCGATCCATTTTTTTACCATCGTGCTGAACGGCATGCCGTTTATCACTCACCATATTGACGCATTCAGGAATCTTCCCTTTCGCTGGCACTGGCATATTGTCGAGGGAGTTGCCGAACTTGCGGGCGATACGGCCTGGTCGCTTCCCAATGGCGGCGCCATACCCGCCCGCTGCCATGAACAGGGCCTGAGCATTGACGGCACATCGGCATATATTGACGAGATCAAGAGTCTTTACCCGGAAAATATAACTGTTTACCGCAAACTTGGCGGAGAGTTCTGGAATGGCAAGCTGGAAATGGTTAATGCGCCGCTTGACAGCATCGACGAGCCTTGCCTGTTATGGGAAATTGATGCCGACGAATGCTGGACGCACCAACAGATCTGCAGAGGATGGCAACTTTTTCGTTCAGACTGCAACCGGCAGGCGGCTTTTTACTGGTGCCGTTTTTTCGTCGGTCCGCGACTTGTTGTCAATAGTAGAAACTGCTACAGCCAGGCAGCCGGTCATGAATGGCTGAGGACCTGGCGGTATCTGCCGGGATACTACTGGGCTTCCCATGAACCGCCGCGTCTTGTTTTCAGGCAGGATAATGAAATTTGCGATGTGGCCCGCAACGCACCGTTCTCTAACGACGAGACCGAGTCCTGTGGACTGGTCTTTCAACATTTTGCCTATGTAACTGCTGAACAGGCACGTTTTAAGGAAAAATATTACGGTTACGCCAATGCGGTATATCATTGGATGCAATTACAGAAGGAAACGGTTTTTCCGGTCAGGCTGGGAGATTATCTCCCATGGGTACCGGACAACACCACCGTTGATACCATTGCTTCACAGAATATTGTGCCATTGCCGGTAAATTCATTTCCCTGTGAGAATAATGCTAAAGATTACCGTATAGTTATTGATGGTGTTTTTTTTCAGTACTATGTTACCGGGGTCGCCAGGGTGTGGAACGCATTGCTGGAAGAACTGAGCGGTTCCATGTTTGCCTCCGGAGTTGTGATCCTTGACCGCGGCCGGACCGCCCCCAGGATTACCGGATACAGGTATCTGGATGCTCCGTTGCATAACGAGACGGATGCTGCCGGAGAGCGGAAGATGCTGCAGGATGTATGTGATCAGTACCGTGCCGACCTGTTTATCTCCACATGGCATACCGGTCCTGTTTCAACTCCGTCATTACTGATGGTGCATGACATGCTGCCTGAAATACTTTTGGGTGAACGACGATTAGACGAAGCGCGTTGGCGGGAAAAACAGGCGGCGATCGATACAACCAGATGCTATGTCACCGTTTCGGAGAATACGGCAAAAGACCTTGTGAAATGGCATCCGGAAGCTGCAGCCAAACCTGTCCATGTCATGAATAATGGCGTTGCCGCATCATTCAGGCCCGAGCAGCCAGCAAAAATCGCCCGGTTTCGTGAGCTTTACGGCATAACAAAGCCCTATTATCTCTTTGTCGGTCCAAGGGAGTGGTACAAAAACTTTCGTCTCCTGCTGGAAGCATATCTGATGCTGCCGGATACAAGCTCATTCTGTATTGTCTCGACAAACGGTACCGAACTCGAGGCTGAATTTGCGGGACACCCTGTTGCAGACTCTGTTATAGTCACCGGACGCCTGACGGAAGATGATTTGGTGGCTGCCTACAGTGGCGCGGTGGCCTTGATCTATCCGTCACTTTATGAAGGCTTTGGCCTGCCGCTTCTGGAGGCGATGGCCTGTGGTTGTCCGGTTGTTGCCAGCAATGCACCTGCACTGGTTGAAGTAAGCGGAAAAGCGGCTGTTCATGTACGCCCTGATGACGCGGCTGGTTTGGCTCTGGCGATGCTGGAGCTGCAGAAAGCAGAAAACAGGGTCAGACATGTCAGGCTGGGAATTGAGAGAGCTGCCGCTTTTAGCTGGAAGCATTCCGCATCCCAACTGCTCAGGGCTGTTGTCGGTTCGCTTGGCGGCAGGATGGGGCTGGATAATATATATTTGGAAAAGAAAATAGTTAAAGGAACAGATGATTGATATGCATTTTGATCCAGAATTTCATGATCTGCTGATCTCTTTGAATCTTGAATCAGCGCTTCAGAACAGTTCGTTTAAAGTTCTCAATAATGAAGCCTGTGCTGTTTGCGATGAGAACACTCCTGGTAATTTCGTTATGTTACCTGGCGCAGATGCAGCCTCGGCTCTTCTAATGGCCTGGATTATCCGCAAATGCACGGCATATCCAAGGGTTCTGTTTGTGCCGGGTGAAATCCTTGAAAAATACGCTGAACAGTTTGCGCAAATCGGTAGAGGTTGGGTGAAGCCGGTGGACGGTCTGCTTCAGGAGGCGGGGGATGTGCGCAACTGGCTGGGGATGATTGCCCTGATTCATGCTGGAACAGCGCCGGTTCAGTGTCCCGAAACAGATATTATCCGGCTGCTCGCCGGGCAGCTTGCCCATAAAGCGAGAGTCATTTTTGACGAAGTGGGTAGCATAACAGAACCAAGTCGGACTTTTGCTGCATTGGAACCTGAGATTGTTGAAAACAGTCTTGTTTTTCGCTGGCAAGGCATGTGCGAGCCTAATCATGATCTTCCGGCGGAGTTAATTCAGCAGTTCAGGGAGGATGATCCTACTGTCTGCGGCATACCTACGCTGATGTCTGATAATGAGCGTTTTCATCTTTACTATGCCGCCAGATGCCTGCTGCCTCTGCAGAGCCGGCCGGTCAGATTTGTGGAGATAGGCTCTTTTGCCGGAGGTTCTTTTTATTTGATTTGCAAGGCACTGCAGCGGCTGGAGCTGGCTTTTCAAGGGATTGCAGTGGAGCCCTTCGAAGGTGATACCTTAGCCAGGGTGATGAGTTTTTTTCAGGACAACGCCATTCATTTGCCGATGTTTTCCCATGAAGCGGTGTCCAGGCTGAAGCAGCTCTTTGACACAACCAGACTGCCTGAGCTGATTCTGATAGATGGTGACCATAGTTATGAAGCGGTTTGTCGCGATATTCAGGATTATTACCCCCTGCTTGCCCCCGGTGGAATCATGTTGTTTCATGATTATCTGCCGCCGGTCAATGCACGGAATCGGGATTTTATCACAGATCGCAAAGCAGGCGATGAACCGGGCATTGGCGAGGCCTGCCGGGAATTGATGGAGCAGCAGCTGGGTTTGGAGCCGATTGATCTCCCATTGCTGTATCCCACCTGCCTGGCCCAGACTCTGGCGAGTCAGGCAATCATTCCCGAATTATTCTCGACAGTGCGGGCCTATCGTAAACCATCAGCCTGAAAGATGAGGTGTTATGGGACGCAGCAATAATAATTGGGGAGCGCTGTACATGGTCTGGGGCCATTCCCATGATCACCTGCTTGATCGCTCAATCAAGTCCTTAAAAAACTGGCATCCCGATCTTCCGGTACATATCCATAGAATACCAAAAGATCAGGGAGCAAGCGGCTGTGCCGACATGTTTCTTACCAAGGCAGCCATGGCAACCCTTTCGCCGTTTGAAAATACTCTCTACCTGGATGCCGATACGGTTGTGATGGGGTCTCTTGACTACGGTTTCGAGAAGGCTGAACGGTTCGGGCTGGCCTGCGCCATCTGCGAATGCCCCTGGGCACAGCGTTATACCGGCCTGAAACAGATGGAAGGCCTGATCGAATATAATACCGGAGTTCTCTTTTTTACCCGCCATTCATCGTCTCTGTTCTATATGTGGGAACGGCTTGCGCGAACGGTTGACTCGTCGGTCCGCTACCTGGATAACGGCGTTGAAAAGATCATGGAACATAACGACCAGGCGGCTTTTGCAAAAGCGGTTGAAATGACCGGAACAAATCCCTATGTATTGCCGCTTAACTGGAATTTTCGCCCCAGGTGGCACCGCAGCTTTTTCGGGCCGATCAGAATCTGGCATGATGTCGTAGATCCTTCGGCTGAAATTATCCAGATAAACGGTTATTATGCCGGTAATCCCCAGGCGGTCTTTGTCGATGTCAGGATGGAATAGCGCAATGCCAGAGTTGCCGGTGCATTTTTTAACCATTGTCCTGAACGGTGAACCGTTTGTCAGGTACCATATCGATATTCTTCGCCAGCTTCCTTTTAGCTGGCACTGGCATATTGTGGAAGGCGTGGCTGAGTTGCGACACGATACGGCCTGGGCGCTTGATTTCGGTGGGGTGATACCGGATTGTTTCCACAGCAACGGATTGAGTAACGACGGGACCAGTCAGTATCTGGATCGTCTCCAGGCTCTTTTTCCTGAGAATATAACTGTCTACAGGCCGCCGGACGGGCAGTTTTGGGATGGAAAAAAGGCGATGGTTAACGCCCCTTTGCCGTCCATTAAGGAGGATTGCCTCCTGTGGCAGCTTGATGCGGATGAATTCTGGACGCTGGAGCAATTGCAGCGCGGGCGGCAGCTGTTTTTGGAAAACCCTGCAAGAAGCGCGGCATGGTATTACTGCCATTTTTTTGTCGGGCCGGACCTGCTGGTTGTCGATGATGCCAGTTCATCACACCGCTTGAATGCCAACTGGCTCAGAACCTGGCGATTCTCGCCCGGCTGCAGATGGGATGCCCATGAACCTCCCCTGCTCGTCCGACCGTTGTCTGACGGCAACACTGCTGACCTCGGGTGTTTGAGACCGTTTTTATGTGATGAAACCGCCCGGGCAGGGTTGGTTTTTCAGCACAAGGCCTATGTGCTGCCCAGCCAACTGCGATTCAAGGAGTTGTACTACGGCTATCGCGGTGCTACAGCGAACTGGCTGATGCTCCAGAAACAGTCAAAAATGCCTGTTAAATTGAAAGAATATTTTCCCTGGCCTTTTATCGGTGAAGATACTCTGGCAAACCGATCTGGAACAGCAGGTGTGGAATCAATACCGTTGCCTCAACAGGAAGGAGATGTTCTCACCATGGAAAGGGATCTAGCCGGCTTGGACCGGTTTATCGACAAGATCGTAAAGGATGTTTATCCGGAGCCCCCCAGTTCTCTGCATTCGGAAATAACTTTAGTCGCTCTGGAAAAGCTCAACGAACTGTTTCCGCTAAAACCGGGTATGAAGGTACTTGACGTCGGCTGCGGCCAGGGACCTGCTTTGGAATATTTTCACTCGCGCGGGCTTGAGTATCTGGGGATCACTCTGGGCGAGGAAGATATTATAGCCTGCCGGGCCAAGGGTTTTAACGTTGAAAAAATGGACCAGTCTTTTCTGACGCTTCCCGATAACAGCCAGGATATGATCTGGGCTCGGCATGTTATTGAACACAGCATTTTTCCGCTTTTTACACTGGATGGGTTCAGAAGGGTCTTGCGTCCGGGCGGGATGCTCTATCTTGAAGCGCCCGCACCGGAAACATCCTGCCACCATGAGCGTAATCCCAATCACTACAGTGTCTTTTCAAAGGGGAGCTGGCGTTCACTGCTCGAGCGTAGCGGATTCAAGGTGTTGGGGGATGTTGATTATTCGTTCGATGTGCCTGCCGGGCCTGATGTTTACTGGGGTTTTTATTGTCTGAAACGAGTTGATTAAAAAGTTATTTATCAAAAAAGATCAGGTGAAAGTGGAAATATGATGAAGGATAAAGTTCAAGAACTGTTGAATGCGGGTGATATAAAGGGTGCGGCTGAATTTATAAAGCAATCACTCAAAGAGGTACCGGAATTTGATAACCTGAATATTTCCTATGCGCACATACTTTTACTGTCTGGCGCCTGGAAGGAAATCGATGCACTGCTTGTAAAAGATACAAATTCGCTGACGACATCGGGCTGGCTTAATTCAATATATGCGGGGCGTCCGGTAAACAAGTCAAATGAACCGATCCCCTGGTATACATATCCAGCCATCGATTTTCTGGATGAGGTTGTCAAGGATACCTGGACAGTTTTTGAAAGTGGCAGCGGGAACTCAACACTGTGGTGGTCATCCAGGGTAAAAAGTATCGTTTCTGTTGAAGATGACCATGCATGGTATCAGGAAATTTCTCTCAAAATGCCGCCGAACGCCACAATTAACTTTAAACAAGGGAAAGACTATTCTGACTATCTCCTTAGTTTTCCCGATCAATCGTTTGATGCGGTAGTTGTTGATGGTTCATACCGAAACGAAACAGCCAGTAATTGTATTGATAAAATCAAGGAGGATGGTCTGATTGTCTTCGATAATTCAGACAATCCGGAGTTCAATAGATCGCAGACTGATTTGCTCAGCAGAGGATTTTACAGGATTGACTTTTGGGGGCTGATCCCGTCATATCTCTATAAAAACTGCACTTCAGTTTATTTCAGGGATCCCAATATTTTCAGATTCAATAAGCTGCCATCAGTGCATCAATCGAGTGTAGGTATGTCGTGCCAGCAGGCTTTGCGCTGTTTTTCGTAAAGGAACTTGTCGTGATTTCACTGTTTGTAGGTGGCTATTTATTAAGATGGCGGTGTTGGTGCACCTGCGGGATAAAACAAAATGCGAATACTTTTTGTAATTCCACATTATTTTGGGGCCGGATCAAGCAGTTATGGCTCGACTGACCTCTCGCAAAGAGAACGCAGGGCGAACTCTTTGCGCAACTGCATTGTCACGCTGTATCAGCAGTTTGGGGGTAGCCAGTTCCTGCAGATGTATGACAGACAGAAGCGTAACGTGAATCAGCAGACATCCAATGACCTGGATGTGGTTGTTTGTGTCAGGGGTGAAGATCATCTGCTCGACGATTTGAATCTCCCTGAAGGATCCTATAGGAAACATGACAGCAATATTGAAGACCCGCGCTATCTGGGATACGTCTGCTATGACGTTTTTCGGGAATGTGCCGGACAGTACGACTGGTACTGTTTTCTGGAAGATGACATTGTAATCCCTGATCCACTTTTTTTCGGCAAGCTCCAACTGTTCTACGATACAATTGGAAGTGCACGCTATTTATTGCAACCAAACCGATATGAACTCGGCGTAAATCCACCTTGCAAAACATATATAGACGGACCTCTCTGGGATGACAGTGCTGAATTCCTGGCAAGCCTCCGTCTTCCGGGCTGCAAGGATGAGATTCAGGTTGGGTTTGGAAATCAGCGCTATCGCTTGGCCCCTGCCGAAAATCCACATAGCGGCTGTTTCTTTCTGACCGATACCCATCTTGGGCATATGCTCGAACAACCTTGGTACGGGGAACGCATTACCGGTTATGCCGGCCCTCTGGAAAGCGCGGCCTCCCTGTACATTACGACTCTGTTTTACGTGCTCAAGCCGGCTGATGAATGTGCCAATTTTCTGGAAGTTCATCATTTTTATCAAAAGTATGTGAAGGGGTAGCCTCTTGGAAAACAAATCCATTAGCATCTCAGCAATTCTTGAGCAGGGGCTGACTCCTGAAGAAACGGCCATGCTTGGACACTTTTCAAAAATATCCAGTCTTGTTTTAGAGACCGAGGCCGTGGCGCTGTTTCGGCTCGGCATGTTGCTACCGCCGGGCAGGCGGGTTCTTGAAATAGGTTCGTACCGGGGTGGGTCTACTGTTGCCCTGGGTCATGCCGCCAGTATTCGCAATCATGAAATATTCTGTATTGACAGGTGGTCCGATTATACTCAGCAGTCGGATTTTATTAATATGGATCAAACCCAACTCAATGATATGAATATTTTGAGTGAGTTTATTCAAAATACTGCGTTTATTAAAGATCGCCTCTATATGTTGCGGGGAGATGCAACTGTATTTAGCAGGATATTAGGGCATAACCTGTTTTCTCTTGTGTTTATAGATGGTGCCCATGACTATCTTTCCGT
The DNA here is from genome assembly GCA_964509295.1 of uncultured Geobacteraceae bacterium. Classification (GTDB taxonomy): domain Bacteria; phylum Desulfobacterota; class Desulfuromonadia; order Geobacterales; family Pseudopelobacteraceae; genus JBGSQR01. Next base: position 553,151 of record CAZDWS010000001.1, read on the forward strand.
GATGGATGATATTATATGCGGATTGGGGGTTGTGGAGCCAGGCGGCATGCTCTGTGGTCATGACTATCATTCTGCCGGAATCGAAGTAAAGAGGGCAGTGCATGATATGGTCATGCAGTCTGAAACCATTGCCTGTAAGGGGTTGATTGAAAATACATCAATCTGGTATGCAATCATTGAAGACCCTGAATATGAGTTGCTGCTGGCGAAAACAATTAAACAGATGGCACTGGGTGACTTCAAAGAAGCTTACAGAATTATTGCTGATGGTCGCAATAAAGTCAAAAAAACCAATGAAATTGAACGTGTACTCAAAGGGCTCGCATTGAAGTTGGGGCAGTAAAGCCTTCGGTATTTTCATTCTTAATTTATTGCTTAGAATTCTTGTGGCATTACACGAAACCTTTTAAATACTTTTGGATGCAAAGTCTACTGATTGCCCAGGTGAAAAAATATGCTTGATACAATCCCCACAAATAATTACACCGTATGGCTGTCTTATGTCGGATTCCCGGTGACTACGGCCGTATATTTCGAGCGTGCATTGCGACGGCTGTGTCGGACCATAACGGTTGGTGCACCAATGCCGGAAGAGCTGATCGACCTTTGGCAGTTGCAGAACATGAAGCGGCCAAAAGTGCAGCATGATATTGTCACCGATTTTGCTCCCGATATGGAGGAGATACTCCGACAACATCCAGACAAACCCAAGCCGGATCTTTATTTGTGGGTTGAGTCTGTTTCCGGCCACTCGCCGCAAAATCTTGACGCTCTTGGCTGCCCGACTGTCTGTTATCTGATAGATAGCCACCTTAGCTTGGAGCGTCACCTTGAGCAGGCAAGGCAGTTCGATTATGTTTTTATCGCACAGAGTGAATATCTGCCTGCTTTCCGAAAAGTTAATCCACGTACTTTCTGGCTGCCATTGGCCTGTGACCCGGAAATACACTGCAAGTTTGATGGTCATAAAAGCTATGATGCCGGCTTTGTGGGTGGCGTTTCTTCAGGTACAAAACGCGAAGAGCTATTGAAGCGCCTTTCCGAAGTGGTGTCGCTGAAATATGATCGCTGCTTCTGGGATGATATGGCGCGCCTGTTTTCCGCTTCACGCATGGTTTTCAATAATGCGGTCAGGAACGACCTTAACATGCGCTTTTTTGAGGTTCTGTCGTCAGGGACGCTGTTGTTGTCGGACATGGCAAAAAACAGCGGTCAGGAGATCCTGTTTGCAGACGGAGAGGACTACGCCTGTTACCACGAAGGAAACCTGGAGGAAACCGCCCGTTTTTATCTGGCGAATGAAGAACTGAGAGAGCGGATAGCCAAACGGGGACAGCGTCTGGCACATAACGCCCATACCTATAAACACCGTCTGGAAGACTTGCTGGCAGTTGTGCTTGATAACAAGCCTGACACCTTTTCTGCCGAGGAGTTAAGGGAGCGTTCTCTGGCCGGATTGCCATCGTTTTATGAAGAGATACGTGCTTCTATTGAGGTCTCTGCACCGGTAAGAAGCTTTGTCATTCCTGTTCTGGATTATTCGCCGGCCAGTGAATACAACATTCTGACCCTGCTGGATGATTTGAAGGATATGGAAGGGGAAGTGGTTGTTGTTTTTAATGGCGCATCCGTGGGTGAAGAACTGAAAAGCCACCCACGCATTACCAGACATGCCATTATGAAACAGAATATCGGCGTGGCCCGTGGATGGAATATCGGTCTTGATATGGCTGAGTCGGAGACGGTTTTTATTCTGAATGCCGATGCGCATATTGGTCTAGATGCGGTTAAAGCTGTTGAACAGGGGCTTAAACAACTACCGGGTGCCGCATGTGTAGGGCCTCAGGGGGCTTTTTACGATTTTTCCCTGTGTAGCGATTATTGCTACCTGGATAAAGGAAGCTTCAATGCTCCGCTTGAGGTTGATGCGGTTTCCGGTTTTTTCTTTGCAATCAACAGCAGGTTGTTTGCTGAACATGGTTTGCAGTTTGAAAACGGCTTTACACCATGTTATTTCGAGGAGTGGGATCTCGGTCTGCAGATCAGAAAGGCAGGCTTGAAAAACTACGTTGTTCCTACAACGGCATATGACCATCACTGGAGCGGCACAATCCGGGCGTTGCGCAGCATTCCTTATATGGGGCGTGATGAAACCGCCGGAGAAATACTGTTGCGCAATCGGCAGCTGTTCCTGGCCAAGTGGCGGGATATTGTCAGTAAAACCGGTCGGAAGGATCTACTGGAAAGTGGCTGGAAAAGATACATGATTGGTGTCGTAAAAAGATTGATGGCAGAGGGTAATGCAAACCAGGCTGCTGTGCTTGTCAGTCAGTTGCTAGAGAAGCTGCCGGATGATTTCGAAGCGGCTGCCTTGGCCAGATACGTCTCTCTTTCACAATAATTTGTACGGAGGTTGCCTTAAATGACTCCATTCAGGCGTTTGCATATCGGCGGGACCGTTCGCAAGGAAGGGTGGGAAATTTATAACATAATGCCTTCCGAGTCGGTTGACCATGTTGGCGATGCCAGGGATCTTTCGTGTTTTGGCGAAAATACTTTTGTCGAACTCTATGCGTCTCATGTGCTGGAGCATTTCAACTATGTGGGAGAGATTGGAAGTGCACTGACAGAATGGAAGAGGGTGCTGGCTCCTGGCGGCAGAATATATATCAGCGTTCCGAATCTGGAAGTGGTTTGTAAAATGTTCGCCAGTGAAAATAATCTGTCTTTTGACGATAAGTTCAAATTGATGCGCATCATTTACGGTGGCCAGATGGATGCACACGACTATCACAAGGCAGGCTTTTTCCCTGAGTTGTTGTCCAGGTATCTTCAGATGCTGGAGTTTGAAGATATTTCGGAAGTGGAATATTTTGATATTTTCAAGGATTCCAGCTCGATTAAGTGTAACGGGATAAATATAAGTCTTAATATGTTTGCTGACAAACCGCTGGGGGATAGGGTTTAGCTTATGGAAAACACAAATATAAAAAGCGGCATGGTTTCTGTGTTGTATGTATTGAAAACAGCCATTCAGGAAAACGATATTTCCAGAATAATTATGTATTCAAAGTTACTGGCAGATATGCGTGAATTTTATGGGAAGTACTGGAGTCTGCCGACTGATGGGGTTTATCAGGAGATGGTCAAGCTGCTCCGCACGCCTGAGGCAATTATGCTGGCTGCGGCGTTAGATGCTGACAAACGGTGTTTGCTGGATGCTGCTGTCTGTTTTGCAGAAGCGGCAGTAACTTCAAGCAGTTTGCCACGCTACAGGATTGAGCTGGCTGCCTTTCTGAGGAAAAACGGGCAGGTTGAGCAGGCGCGTGGTCTTTGCAATACTGTTGACAAACAACATGCTGATTACTGGCATGCGCAGAGCGAACTGTTCATGTGTGATGTGTCCGATAATTTCTGGCGGAATGATTATTATGATCTGTTTGCAGAGATACACAAAAAACATCAGCCTCGTGTGTATCTTGAAATAGGCGTGGCCAGCGGAAAATCTCTGGCGCTGGCCAGGACCGGTACGCGTGCGTTGGGTGTAGACCCGGCTCTGGCAGCTTCAGGCACCCCTCTGTATCATTCACCGGAAAATACTCCGCAACTGTATGGCATGACCAGCGATGACTTCTTTGCTACCACTGATGTTGCCAAGGAAATGGGACAGCCCTGTTTTGATGTGGCTTTCATAGACGGCCTGCATCACTTTGACCAGGTGTTGAGGGATTTCATCAATCTGGAAAAACTTGCCGGCAAGGACTCTGTTATCCTGATTCATGACTGCCTGCCCATAGACCCTCTGGTGGCAAACCGCGAGCGGAGTACAGCTTTCTGGACCGGAGATGTGTGGAAAATCATTCCCTGTTTGAGAGCAATACGTTCCGATTTGGAGATAGTCACCCTGCCGTCTGCGCCTGCAGGTCTGGCCATGATTAGACGCCTGGATCCTGCTTCGAAAATACTTTCACGCCAGTATCTGAATATTGTTGAACAGTTCGATACACTTGTCCTGCCTGACTCCTGGGCAGAGCGCTGTCGCCTGTTGGCTGTTGAGACTGATGAAACCGTATTCAGACTTGAGAACAATTTTCCGGCAGGCGGTTGGCAATGAAAGTTGCCATGCCAACAGGAAACACACATGGCTGGGGCATTGCCGGCAGTTACCTTGGTTCCGAAATCGGGAAGCTGCAACCTGTAGAGGGTGTAACGCTGCACAGCGTCGCCGGCCATCATTTTGCCGCCACCTTTCCCGAGCAATGGAATAAAATCAATATCGGCTACTGTTTTTTCGAATCTGAAATCATCGCCTACCGCCATATTCCTGAAGCGGCCCGGAGATGGGATTATATCGTTGCCGGGTCATCCTGGTGTGAATACCATCTGAGAATAGCTGGGATGGACCGGACTTCCACAATTTTGCAGGGTATTGATCCGGCCCATTTTTCTCCTGTATCCGCAAGAAAGGACGATGGGCGCTTCATAGTGTTTTCCGGCGGCAAGTTCGAGTTTCGCAAAGGGCATGATCTGGTGATTGCTGCCATGCGAGTATTCATGGACAGGCATCCCGATGTCTGGCTGGCCTGTTCCTGGCATAATCACTGGCCCATGTCCATAAAAACCATGGAACAGTCCCGGCTTATTGATTTCAGCGGCCATGATCTCCCTTGTGAAGAACTTTATTTAAAGATTTTGGCGGATAACGGAATCCCCATAGACAGGGTAATACTGTATCCGGTACTGGATAACCGGCTTATGCAACAAGCCTATGCCAACAGCGACGTGGGTCTGTTCCCCAACCGCTGCGAAGGTGGCAACAATATGGTGATGTGCGAATTCATGGCTTGTGGCAGGCCGGTCATTGCCTCAACCATGACAGGTCACATGGATGTAATTCACCCGGAAAATGCACTTTGTCTGACCCGATATGAACCTGTTGTCGCATGGCATGACAGCAGCCCGGCTGGTGTCTGGTTTGAGGCTTCTGTTGATGAAACAATCGAGCTGTTGCAGCAGGCTTATTCTGATAGAAAAAAACTGGGACAGCTGGCTGATGCAGCCGGTGCATCCATGAAGTCGCTTTCCTGGAAAAATGCCGCATTGCAATTTCATGAAGTTGCCCGTCAACTTGTGGGAACATCCGCTCCAGCAGATGGCACAATAAGTTTACCTGATGTAACACCGGATTATGCCGCTGCCTTATTTACCGAAGGTGATTATGGCAAAGCTGCAGATGCGTATTTCAGGCTGCTGAAGTCCGCCCCACTTGACCCGGATCTGCATAATAATATCGGGACTGTGCTTGACCGGCTTGATCGTTATGCTGAATCGGTTTTGCACTACGAGAAGGCGCTGGCGCTTCGGGAAAACTTCAGGGAAGCCCGTTTCAATTTGGCCAATACGTTAAAGCGAATGGGAGACATTAACAGCGCTATTTTCCAGTTGGAGAAAGTGACATCGTTATATCCGTCATTCATTGAGGCTTGGCAGAACCTGGCTCTGTGTCGTCTGGATAACAATGACCGGAATGGTTCTGTGGCTGCACTGGAACAAGTGTTATTGATAGACCCTGCCTGCAACAAGAGCCGGGCTGATATGGGTGAAATACTGGTTGAGCTTGGACGCTACAGTGACGCACTCAACTGTTTTAATCAGGTGCTTGAAGCTGAGCCCGAAAATGACGGAGTACTTAACTCGAAAGGCAATGCGCTGCAATGGCTGAACAGGCTGGATGAGGCAGAGAGCTGTTATCTTTCAATACTGGGACGTGATCCGGGCAATAGTCTGGCTCTCAACAACATGGGAGCTATAATGCGCTCCAGGGCTTTGCCGGAACAGGCAATTGAGTATTTCAGCCAAGCCCTTGCCAGTACTCCGCAAGATGACTCGATCGTTTTCAACCGCTCCATGGCTTACCTCCTGGTGGGTAATTTTCAGCAGGGGTGGCCGGATTATGAGACTCGCTTCAAGAGTAGCGCCCGGGTAAGTTTGCGTCATACAGATATATCAAGGTGGCGGGGCGAAAACATTGCCGGAAAGACTATTCTTGTCTGGTGCGAACAGGGTTATGGGGATTCGATTCAGTTTATTCGCTATGCCGGCCTATTGGCGGCATCCGGTGCACGGGTAGTTGTTGAGGCACAGGATGAGCGAATAGCACCTTTGTTGGCGCGAGCCCGTGGCGTGTCAGAAGTGTTTGTACGTGGCACGCTTAACGTGCCTGTAGATGTACAGATACCCCTTTTGAGTATTCCGGCGTTGATTGGAAGTATATCAGAACAGGCTGACTATCTGGATATACATACTGATGAAGTTTCAAGATGGACTAGTTTGCTTCCGGCAGATGGGCGCACGAGAGTCGGTATTGCCTGGGCTGGTCGTCCGGATCATGAAAATGACCGGAACCGTTCAATATTAGCGGATTTGTTTATGCCGTTGTCGCAGTGCCAGAATGTTACTTTCGTAAGTCTGCAATTCAGTCCGGCGGCACCTGTCAACCTGCCTAACCTTGTGGACGTGACCCCCGGCATCAAAGATTTCGTAGACTCCGCTGCACTGATATCAGGACTTGACCTGGTAATTACTGTTGACTCTGCCGTCGCGCATCTGGCTGGAGCACTCAATATTCCGGTCTGGATACTCCTGCCATACAACCCTGACTGGCGCTGGCTTCTTGGCCGGGATGATACTCCATGGTATCATTCCGCACGTCTGTTCAGGCAAAATAAACCATTTCAATGGCAGGATGTCATTGCTTCTTTAGTCGAGCAGGTAAAAAACTTTTGCGAACAAAAGAAAATAATTAAAGAATTGCCCCACTGCTCCGATACAATAACTAAATAGCATGGCTAGAAAGCCATCACTAACCTAGAAAGGGGATTCACCATGGCAATCAGCGATATTTCTTTAACCGGCGGAATGAGAAGCAACCTCCTGCAACTTCAGGGCACATCCAAAATGATAGACAGGACTCAGGAACGTCTATCTACAGGCAAGCAAGTTAACTCGGCTCTGGACAACCCAACCAACTTCTTTGCTGCTCAGTCGCATGTTAACCGTGCAACTGACTTTGCAGTACGTAAGGACGGTATGGCTGAAGGTATCCAGACAGCTAAAGCTGCAGATGCAGGTATTTCTGCAATCAACTCACTGGTTGAAGCTGCAAAAGGTCTTGCATCTGCTGCAATTGGTACAGCAAATACAACAGATCGTGGTACTTTCTCAACCCAGTATCAGCAGCTGATCACACAGATCAACACTCTTGCCAGCGATTCACAGTATCGTGGTACCAACCTGTTGACTGGCGCAACTCTGACAGTTAACTTCAATGAGGATGCATCGTCTAAGCTTGCAGTAGTTGGCTTCACTGCAACTTCAACCGGTCTCTCTGTTGGAACACCAACAAATGCTTGGACAAACGAAGGCGACATCACACTGTCACAGGCTCACCTTGGTTCAGCAACAACCCAGTTGCGCGTTCAGGCTAAAAATCTGGCCAACAACCTGAATATCATCTCCACTCGTCAGGACTTTACTGACCAGATGATCAACACCCTCAAAACCGGTTCTGACAACCTGACACTGGCTGACATGAACCAGGAAGGCGCCAACATGCTGATGTTGCAGACACGTCAGTCACTCGGCACAACAGCTCTGAGCATGTCTTCACAGGCAGCCCAGTCCGTTCTGAGACTGTTCTAACAGGAGCTGAAGCTCTCAGTATTGTAACTGCAAACAAAACAGGGGGGACTTCGGTCCCCCCGACTTGTTTTTAAGCTATTATTGAAGGGTGGACATATGGACATCAGCTCAGTAAACAAAGATAGTTCATCGCAACAGGTTATGACGTACCAGAAATTGGCCCAACAGACTATATCTCCGGTCTCTGCTCCTGAGAGTAAGACATTGACTGCACAGGCGATTCAGGCCACTGAAAAGACGAGTGATTCAGTTCGGATAAAGTATTCTGAGACTTCTAAAAACCTGGATACAGTGAGGGCTATTGAACAGATGCACTCGCGTCTTAACCAGCTGGTTAAGGGCGTCCGGGAAACAAACGAAGGTTTGAATAGTACATCAGAAGCTCTGGATCAGATGCAAACCACACTTCAGAAAATTGTTAAAAACTACCCTCCTTTTACGGCGGATAGCCCGGATCGGCAGAAATTTCTGATGAGTTTCATTTCCATCAGGAAAGAGATGGAAAAGTTGATGATTCCGCCTCCGCCAACACCTATTTATGAAAAAGTTAAGGGGATGTGGGACTCGGTATTTGATAGTAACGGTCAGCTCAAAAACTCATTGGTTCCAACGGTTGATGTTTCAAGCAGCGATAAACAGTTACAGGATGCTTCAGTAAGCCTTGAAAAAACAAGTGCACAGTTGTCTGCAATTAGTGATAGTGTTACAAAAGCCCTTGTACTGAGTTGATATTATGCCCTTAAAGCTGACCCTAAAACCACACGAACGTGTCATTCTTGGAGGGGCTGTTGTTACCAACGGTGCCTCTTCATGTCATCTTTTGATTGAAAATAATGTTCCTATTCTTCGTCAGTCTGATATTCTTAGCGAGTCTCAAGCTAACACCCCTTGCCGTCGTATATATTTTGTAATCCAGTTGATATATATAGACCAGGCGCAGAGTGCAGAGCTCCAGCCGGTTTTTTGGGAACTTGCTCGTGAAGTTCTCGAGGCTGCCCCGAGCATGAAAAACTTGATTTCAAGGATCAGTCAGTTTATTATCGAAAACAAGATGTATCAGGCTTTGAAGACAGCAAGAAAGCTAATCCAGTACGAAGAGGAGCTTATCAAAAATGCAACAGAACACAGTTAACGCTTATACTAACATGCAGAAGGAAACACTCAGTGGTCGGGAGTTGGAAGCGTCGGTTCTGTCGCGTGCCGGATTAATGCTTAAGCAGTTGCAGGAAAACTGGAATGCTCCTGACAGAGAAACAAAGTTTCTCGAAGCAATCAAGTTTAACCAGAAAGTATGGAGCTTTTTTCAGGCAGAACTTTCTGATCCGGAAAACCCTATGCCGAAGAAACTGCGTGAAGATATCCTGAATTTGAGTATTTTTATTGATAAACGATTGTTTGAGGTAATGGCTTTTCCTGATCCGGAAAAGCTTTCAATCGTCATTGATATTAACTTTAATATCGCTGCAGGCTTGCGTACGAAAGTAGAATAACGTTCATTTCTAATCCAACCGGAAGGGCGAACATCGTCCTTCCAGCAAAACTTCTTGCAGTATTCAATTAAACCGGTTTTTATCATTTATAATCACAGCAGATCACAACTTGATTTGAAACAGGATTTACTTTATCCTGTATTACCTGATGTGTGACCCACACAATCAAAATATGATGATATTCTGGAGGAGAAATGGAGCCCGTTCATCACAAACTGATAATTCTTGGTGCCGGCCCTGCCGGTTATACAGCAGCTGTTTATGCAGCACGTGCCAACCTCAGTCCAGTCCTTATTGCCGGTCTTCAGCCAGGGGGACAGCTAACTACTACGACTGAAGTCGATAACTGGCCGGGGGATCATGCAGGTGTACAGGGGCCGGAATTGATGGAGCGCATGAAGCTTCATGCTGAACGCTTTAATACCCAGATTATCAATGACATGATCATCAAAACTGATTTGAATCGTCGTCCGTTTTTGTTGGAAGGTGACTCAGCTTCCTATACATGTGATGCCTTGATTATTGCTACAGGTGCTTCTGCACGTTACATGGGATTACCTTCCGAAAAGGCTTTTAAAGGTAGAGGCGTTTCGGCATGTGCAACCTGTGATGGTTTTTTCTATCGAGGCAAAGAGGTTGCTGTTATTGGTGGTGGGAATACGGCAGTGGAAGAAGCCCTCTACCTGTCGAATATAGCCAGTAAGGTAACAGTGGTACATCGTCGTGATCAGTTCCGCTCTGAAAAAATTCTGGCCGACAGACTGATTGAGAAGAGCAAAACCGGTAATGTGGTCATTGAATGGCATCAGGTGCTGGACGAAGTTGTTGGTGATGATAGCGGTGTTACTGCTATTCGAATCCGTCATACCAGTGGTTCCATCAAGGAAATTCCTGTACATGGAGTGTTTATTGCCATAGGTCATTCCCCGAATACGGAAATATTCAAGGGACAGCTGGATATGGATAATGGTTATATCCGTACACGCTGCGGTTCCGAAGGTAACCTGACAGCCACCAGTGTACCGGGCGTTTTTGCCGCTGGGGATGTGCAGGACTATATTTACCGCCAGGCGATAACCTCTGCAGGAACCGGCTGCATGGCAGCACTTGATGCGGAAAAGTATCTGGAAACACTTAAAAAGTAGGTGGTTTCTATGTCTGCTGCAACCGATAATGTGGAAGAGCTTCTGAATGCTATTCACAATACTATTCTGGAAAACAAAAAGTTTTTGCAAAACCTGGAGGAAGAAAACGACGACGATGAATTTGAATCCGAGATTGTTGAAGCGCCTAAAAATGAGGACGATGATTTTGAGGAGCTTTAACACCGGTTTTCAAGTGTTGTTTGAATAAATGCCCTACATTCCTACTACAAAAGCAGAAATGCTTCAGCGTAACTGGGACGAGTTGGATGTAATCTTCGTTTCAGGCGATGCTTATATTGATCATCCGGCTTTTGGCGTTCCACTGCTGGCACGCTGGCTTGAATCCTTTGGGTTTCGGGTCGGCATTATTGCCCAGCCTGACTGGCGTTCAAAAGAGTCTTTTATGGTTCTGGGCATGCCACGTCTGTTTTTTGCCGTTTCTGCCGGTGCCATGGATTCCATGGTCGCCCATTATACTCCAGCCCGCAAGTTGCGCCATGACGATGCCTATACACCTGGCAACAAGCATGGTGCCCGTCCAAATAGAGCGACAATAATCTATACATCGCGACTGAAAGAGGCCTACAAAGGCGTGCCGGTAATAATCGGCGGCATTGAGGCCTCTTTGCGACGTTTTGCCCACTATGACTTTTGGGAGAACAAAGTGCGGCGTTCAGTTGTTTTGGATGCCAAAGCTGACATGCTGATTTACGGAATGGGTGAACGGCCTTTGCTGGAGGTTGCCGAACGTATGCGTGGCGGTGAGTCCATTTCCCATATCCGAAATGTGCGTGGAACAGCATATATGGCGACAGCTGATGCACTGCCTGCCGGTATTGTTGAAATTCCATCATTTGAAAAGGTTTCTTCCGATAAAAGCAGTTTTGCTGAAGCATATCGTTTGTCCAGCCTGGAACTGAACCCGGGCTGTGCCAGAGCCATTGCTCAAAGCCACGGTGATCGTTACCTGGCCTGTCTTCCTCCCGCGCTACCGCTCGAAACTGCAGAAATGGATTCAATTTATGCCCTGCCCTTTGAGAGAGGGGCACACCCGTCTTACAAAGAGGTAATTCCGGCTTGGGAGCAGATTAAAACTTCGATTACAAGCCATCGCGGATGCTTTGGCGGTTGTGCATTTTGTGCAATAACCATGCACCAGGGGAAGACTATTCAGTCCCGCAGCGAATCTTCCATTTTGGCGGAAATCAATCGGTTGACCAGCATACCCTGGTTTCGTGGCAGTATCAGTGATATCGGCGGTCCTACAGCCAATATGTACGGGTTATACTGTAAAAATAGTGAAGCCGGCAAAGTCTGCCAGCGTGAGAGTTGTATTTATCCAAATATCTGTAAAAATCTTTCTACCAGTGATAACCATGCTGTATCCCTGTTGCGTAAGGTCCGATCCACCAAGGGGGTTAAGCATGTGGCGGTATCTTCTGGAGTTCGCTATGACCTTATGGAGCAGCAAAAAGGCTATTTTAGCGAACTGATAGGAAATCATGTCAGCGGATTGCTTAAAATAGCTCCGGAACATCTGGTTGAGGATGTCACAACAGCTATGCGTAAGCCTGGCAGAAAATCATTTGATTTGTTTTTCAAACGTTTTGCCGAAGAGAGTGAACGTGTTGGCAAACGTCAGCACATCGTGCCTTATCTGATATCAGGCCATCCGGGCTGTACATTGGCTGACATGCTGGAGCTGGCACTGATTCTGAGGAAAATGGGGTTGAAGGTTGAGCAGGTGCAGGACTTTACGCCTACCCCCGGAACTTTATCAACCTGTATGTACTATACCGGACTGGACCCGATCAGTAAAAAAACTGTCTATGTCCCAAGAAGCGACAGGGAAAAAGGACTGCAAAAGGCATTGTTGCTGTGGCATATTCCCGATGAGAGACGCAAGGTCCTTGAAGCGCTTAAAGAACTTGGTAGAGAGGAGTTGCTGGAAACGTTATTGTCAAAGCAGTCTGTAATTGTTAACAAAAGACCTGTCATACCTGAGAGAAAAAATAAGACGGTTGCTGGAAAAACAGACAACACCAGGCAGAACAAAAAAGACACAAAAAAAACCCGCTGATAATGTCAGCGGGTTTTTGAAATTAATAGGTATTGAATTACTTAACTTTTACAACGTTAGCAGACTGAAGTCCTTTTGGGCCCTGAGTGATGTCAAAAGTAACTTCGTCGCCTTCTGCCAGTGACTTGAATCCGTCGCCCTGGATAGCGGAGAAATGTACGAAAACGTCCTCGCCACCTTCCTGCTCGATGAAGCCAAAACCCTTAGTGTCGTTAAACCATTTTACCTTGCCTCTTGCCATTTTCTGCCTCCTTTTTTCTCCGGTGCTACGCCGGAACAAGTGAAATACCGCCTAAGTTTCCGGAGCCTGATGCAGTAAACCGCAAAGACGATTCCATACTGGTTCTGCTTTATTCTGCAGGAACTTCCGAAACTTGCTGCAAACGTCGTTTATCACAGGGCTGAAGCGAGTGTCAAGAAAATAAATAGTCTTACAGGGACTTTAGCTCACTGGACTTGGTTTGTAGTTTTTTTACCAGAGAATCATAGCCGTTGGCAGTAATTATACGGTTAAACTGGCTGCGATAATTAGATACCAGGCTGACCCCTTCTATCACAACATCATAAACCATCCATTTGCCGTTTTGAATTGTCAGTTTGTAGTCCAGAGTAAACTCATCACGCTTGGCTGTAATGACTTTGGATCTTACCTCTGCATTGTTAGTGTCTTGAGCAATTTCTTTTATGTAGACAATCTTTTCGTTGTTATAGGATTCGATTTTACCGGCATAAGAGTTTTCCAGCAAGGTAGCAAAAAGCTCAGAAAACTGTTTCTGTTCCACAGCTGTCCGCTGGTTCCAATGTTTTCCCAAAGAGCGCTTTGACATTTCTTTATAGTCGAAAATTTGGCTGATGGTTTTCTTGAGGGCCTGACGTCTCTTGGCCTCGTTTTTCTTCATTTCTTTATCAGCAACAATTCTAACAACCTCATCGACAGTTTTTCTGACATCATCTGTCGGTGTCGCCCAGGCGTGAGTTGTCAAAAAAACAGAAGCAATAAACAGCAGAAAAATCTTCTTAATCATGGGACCTCCAATTATTTGGGTTCGGCATATGATTGTTCACTGGTGGCATAATTCAGATTGGCCAGAGCGATATGATAATTGTAAATCGACTGAAAATATGCTGCACGCATGCGTGCGTAAGACTGTAGCGCCTCAAAGATGTCACGGGATGGGCCGATTCCAAAGTCAAAGTTGGCCAGTGCCGTAACAGCCCATTTCTTTGCATTTGTATAGGATATTTTTGATGCTTCAGCGGTATTTTCAGCTTCTCTTAATTCCAGGTAAAACTTTTTAACCTGAAGAGGAATATTTTTATCCGCAAATTCCTTAGTATTGAACAGTCTATTGTATTGCGCCTGTTCACCTGAAACCTTTGCGCCGGTTATGCCGAAATCCAGCTTCCAGCGTGCCCCAAGGGCAACACCCCCATTGAAGTGGTTGAATCTGTCGTCAATATAGGGGTTGTTAATGCGGTCGCGATTGTCTGCATAGGCCCAGGAAACCATGCCGCCTATAAAAATGTCAGGATAATAGTTGGCCTTTGCTGCTTCAACCAATGCGGAACGGGCCTTTAGGCCAGCTTCGATCTGATGGAATTCCGGACGCCTCTCTTTGGCTTTGTTAATAAAAAAATCCAGTCTTGGCACATCTGCACTTGGTAGGGTTAAACGTTCGGTTGCAATTTGAAGATTTGCATCCGGGGGTAGTCCAAGCCTGGTTTTAAGTGCCGACAAAGCCAGATTTTCTCCTTTTTGCGCCTCCTCCAGATATTTCAAAACCTCTCCGGTAAAAGCATCAAGTTTGAACAGGTCCATTTCGTCAATATTGTGCGAGTCCTGTTCAAGGAGGCTTTGAGCTTTTTGGCGGGCCTTTGTAAGTGTGTCCTGTACTTCGAGAATCAACTCTTTCATTTCCCTGGCAAACAGCAGGCCATAGTAGTATTCACGAACCTTGACAACAACTTCATTGGAACGCTGTACTTTGCGGAAACGATCAACCTCAATGCCGTATGTGGCAGCCTTCATGTTTTCAGAAATCTTGCCAAATGTGTAAAGCGGCTGAATCAATGTTGCGTCCGTACTGGCGAACCATGTCATATTATTCAAGCGAAGAGAACTCTTGTCTGTCGCAAACAGATCCTCTTTGCGGGCTCCCAGGGCAGGGCCGAACAGGGATGTGACTTCCAGTTGAGGATAACGGTAGGATTTGGCCTCATCCAGTTTACTGGAAGAAAGCTCAATATCCGCTTGCGACTCTCCAAGCTCAGGAGGAGCTTTGAGTGCCATGAGAATACATTCTTCAAGGTTCAGAACCAGTTTTTTGTCAGAAGCGGCTTCATTGGCGGCAAATGAAGAAAATGGTATTAAAAACAACAGACTAAAGATTGAAAATATTCTAATCATATAGGTTCCTTCTATGTGCATCAGACCTTGCCGTGAATGAATTTGGCAACAAGCTCTTCAATATCTATGGCGGATTCAGTATCTTTGATTCTTCCGTTATCAGACAGGAACTGCTCTGAGCCACCCTGGGTCAGTTTGATGAATTTGTCACCAATAATACCGCTGGTGCGAACGGAGGCAATAACATCGTCAGTAACTTTAACTCCGCTTTTTATCTTCAGATAGGCAACCGCCTGGTCACCACTCTTTGGATCAAGCATAATTTTATCGACTTTTCCGATTTCAACACCGGCAACTTCAACCCTGGCTCCAGGTTTTAAGCCGGAAACAGAGTTGAATGAAGCAGAAACAGAATAATAGTCACCGCCGATAATCTCCATTTTCCCTAGCTTGATCGAAACATACCCAAGGCAGAGAATACCGATCACCATAAAGACACCTACTATCATTTCCAGTTTTGCTGTGTTCATAGTTAGTCCTTGTCTGTTTTGTCTACAACAACTGTATCGGGCCATCCAGGCTGCCGCTGATAAACTGTCTGGCAACCGGATTATCTGAATTCATTATTTCTTGCGCTGTTCCGAATTGAAGAAGTTTGCCGTGATAAAGCATGGCAACGTTCTGAGCCACTTCAAAAATATCAGGAATTTCGTGCGATACAATTACTGCGGTAAAGCCGAATTTCTGATGGGTTTCCTTGATCAGCTGATGAATCGCTTTTTTAATTATTGGATCGAGGCCGGTAGTCGGTTCATCGAAAAGGATGATTTTGGGGTTAAGCAGCAGCGCTCGGGCCAGTGCAACCCTCTTTTTCATGCCGCCTGAAAGCTGGTCAGTGTATTTTTGCTCCACATTCTTTAGGCCCACATCCTCAAGTGCTGAAATCACGCGCTGATATATTTCATCTTTTGAAAGCTTCGTCTTTTCCTGCAGAGGAAAGGCAACATTTTCAAAAACATTCATGGAATCAAAAAGAGCGGCGTTCTGGAAAAGCATGCCGAACTTTTCGCGAATTGTATTTAAGTGCGAACGGTTAATCCCCACTATACTTTCACCGTCTACTTCGACGTGGCCGCTGTCCGGTTGCAGAAGGCCGATCATATGCTTGAGCATGACGCTCTTGCCTTCTCCGCTGGGACCGATAATAGCCGTAATCTCACCGGCAGGTATGGTTATATCCAGGCCGTCTAGAACTTTTTGCGTCCCGAATGATTTATGGATATTGGTCAGTTTAATCATAACAGCACCGAAGTCAGGAAGTAGTCCCAGACAAGAATAAGAACAGACGTCAGAACAACAGACTCGGTTGTTGCTTTGGAAACGCCTTCTGCGCCATGACCTGCGTAATACCCCTTGTAGCAGCCGATCCAGGCAATTATGATGCCGAATGAAAATGATTTGACCATGCCAGAGTAGACGTCCCGCCAGACAACCGCTTTTTCCATCTCATAGAAATAAGCGCCCGGGTTAACGCCCAGTAGTTTAACGCCCACCAGCCAGCCGCCATAGATGCCGACTACGTCGAAAATTGCACAAAGCAGGGGCAGGGCGATCATGGCGGCGATAAGTTTAGGAGTTATCAAATACTTGTAGGGGTCCAGCGCCATGGTTTCCAGCGCATCGATCTGCTCGGTTATGCGCATGATACCGATTTCAGCGGTAATAGCGCTACCGGCCCTGCCGGTAACCATCAGGGCTGTCAGTACCGGGCCTAATTCCCGGATCAGTGATAGTGCCACTGCTGTGCCGAGCATCCCCTCTGAACCGAACTTGGTCAGGGTATAGTAACCCTGCAGGCCGAGCACCATACCTGTAAAACCGGCGGTCAGGAAGATGACAAACAGGGATTTTGCACCCAGGAATGAAAGCTGTTTCAGGATGAAAACAGGCCGGCAGGGGTTGCGAAAGATGGTCGTAAATGAGTTGATCAGAAACCATCCCATTCTTCCCAATTCGCTGACAATTGCTAAGCTAAACCGGCCTATTGCTTGAAACAGATTTTGCATCAATATTCCTGATAAACAAAAATTAATGGATAAAATTACTGTAGTTTACAGAAAAAGTAAAGTTCAAATTACCGGAGTAGTTCCAAGCCGGGTGCGGGATTTAATTGGCTCCGCCGCCAAGTGCTTTATAAAGTGTAGCCAGATTTACCTGTCGTGCCAGGTCAACTGAGATCAAGCCCTGTTTGGCTGCATACATGGATCGCTGTGAATCCAGAACCGTCAGATAGTTGTTGATGCCGGCCCTGTAACGGGCGTCAGCCAGACGATAACTCTCGGAAGCAGCCTCGTTAAGTGATTGCTGCGCCGACTTTTGTTCTCCAATATTGTCACGCAGAACCATGGCATCGGAAACCTCACGGAAGGCATTTTGAATCGCCTTTTCATACTGGGCCAGGGCGATGTCCCGATCAGCTTCGCTAACTTTCAGGTTGGCAATGTTTCTGCCCGTATCGAAAATAGGTATGGTTATCTGCGGTGCAAAAAGCCAGGCAGCAGAACCAGGGGCAAACAGGTTAGTCAGTTGATTGCTTGTTGTGCCGATATTGGTGCTGATGGAAACTTTGGGGAAAAATGCTGCTCTTGCAGCACCAATATTGGCATTGGCTCCTTTTAGAATATTTTCTGCCTGTAAAATATCAGGGCGTTTCTGCAGTAACTCGGAAGGGAGTCCCGGCTCAACATCCTTGATGGCAACAATCTCTGTCAGTCCTTCCGGTTTCAGATCTGCCGGTACGGCAGAACCGACAATTACTGAAAGAGCATTTTCATCCTGAGCAACCTGGCTGGTATAGCGGGCTACATCAAAACGGGCAGATTCAACGCTGGTCTGTGCCTGACGCAGGTCCAGCTCGGAAGATGCTCCGGCATCGGCTCGGCTCTTGATCAGCTGGTATGAAGCCTGCTGGCTGGTAAATGTTTCTCGTGCCAGTTTCAGGCGTTCACGGTCGGCGGCCAGGGTCAGAAAACTGTTGGCTACTTCGGCAACAAGTGTTATCTGCACGCTGTGACGTGCCTGCTCTGTGGCAAGATACTGCTCCAGTGCCTGGTCCTTGAGACTTTGTACCCGACCGAAAAAATCCAGCTCATATGCGCTCAATCCGAGATTGGCATTATATTGCCTTGAAATAGTCGGCTGGCCACTGGAAGAGACGCTGCCGGGTAGACGCTGAACAGTACCGCTGCCGCTGGCATTTATAGTCGGCAGCAGGTCGGCCCGTTTAATTTGGTATTGCGCCCTGACTTTTTCAATATTCAGTGCGGCAATCCTTAGATCCCGGTTGTTTTTAAGGGCAAGCTCAATCAACTTCTGAAGTTGAGGGTTTACAAAATAATCCTGCCATTTAATTTCAGACAGGTCTTTCACCGGTTGTGTATTTGTATTGCCGGTTGGGTTGGTTTTAATACCACTTCCCCATTGCATTGGAACCGGTGCGGCAGGTCGTACATAATTGGGCGCCATGGTGCAGCCACCAAGCCAGACTGAGCCGCCCAGGCAGAGGAACATGGAAGTTACTGCAAAGCTGGAATATTTCATATCAGTTCACCTCCGGTGTAGTCGATATTGCCTCTGGAGTTTTTGCGTATTTTTTCTTTCCGAACAACCGTGAAATAAAGACAAAGAAAAATGGAATAAATATCAAGTCAATGAATGTGGCCGAAAGCAAGCCGCCGGTGACTGCAGTGCCGATGGCGTTCTGGGCAGCTGCTCCGGCACCTTTGGTCAATGCCAGCGGCAGAGTACCGAAAAAGAATGCCAGTGAAGTCATAATAACCGGTCGGAGACGAATCTTGACCGCAGACAGGGTGGCTTCGACCAGCTCTTGCCCCTGATGCATCTGTTCCTTGATGAACTGGATGATCAAAATGGCATTTTTGGTGGAAAGGCCGATGGTTGTCAAAAGTCCGATCTGCAGATAGATGTCATTGGGAAGTATGCGCAGTGAAACAGCCGTAATGGCACCCACCAGTCCCAATGGTATCATCAGCATGTTGACAAAGGGGATGGTCCAGCTTTCGTACAGTGCTGCGACGCTTAGGAACACGACTAGCAGCGAAATGGCATACAATGCCGGAGCCTGTGCGCCGGCTTTCTTCTCCTCATAGGAAAGTCCGGTCCATTCGTAGCCGATACCGGGGGGTAGCTGGGCGGCCATTTTTTCCATTTCATCCATTGCTTCACCTGTGCTTATGCCGGGTGCAGCCTGACCCATGACTTCTACTGACGGTATGCCGTTGTAGCGTTCCAAACGCGGCGAACCATACTGCCATTTAGCAGTTGCAAAGGCTGAAAACGGGACCATTTGGCCGCCATTATTGCGAACATACCATTTGCCTATGTCTTCCGGCAGCATTCGGTATTCTGCGGCGGATTGGAGAAAGACCTTCTTGACCCGGCCATTTTCGATAAAGTCGTTGACGTATGAGCTTCCCCAGGCGGTAGCAAGGACGCTGTTTATATCAGTCAGGGAGACTCCCAGTGCGCCGGCCCGCACATCATCGATGTCCAGCTTGAATTGCGGGCTGTCGTCCTGGCCGTTGGGTCGTACCGCAATCAGTTTTGGATTTTTCATGGCCATGCCCAAAAGCTGGTTGCGGGCCTCCATCAGTTTTTCATGTCCAACACCACCACGATCCTGCAGCATGAAGTCAAAGCCGTTGGCCTGCCCCAGTTCAACTACCGCAGGCGGTGAAAACGCAAAGGCCAGACCATCTTTGTACTTTGAGAAAGCGCCCATGGCTCGACCCGCAATTGCCGGAGCTTTTAGATCCTTGCTCTGACGCTGATCCCAATGCTTTAGTCTGACAAAGGCCAGGCCCATATTCTGTCCGCGTCCCGCAAAACTGAAACCGGCAACAGTAATTACGGCTTCCACAGCTTTCTGCTCTTTTTCCAGGAAGTGTTGTTCAAGCTGCTCAATAACCTTCAGTGTCCGTTCCATTGTTGCTCCGGCAGGGAGCTGAACCTGACAGACAATAAATCCCTGATCCTCATCCGGCAGGAAGGCGGTTGGCAGGCGCTGAAAGAGGAAAACCATACCGATGACGATTGCACCGTAGATAAGAAGATAGCGTATCGGTTTGCCAAAGGAACGTCCGACAATTCTTTCGTACTCTTCCCTGCGCCTGTCGAACCATTTGTTGAAACGGCTGAAGAACCATTTGAACCACCCGGACTCTCCGGCGGTATGCCCTTTTTCTATGGGTTTAAGCAAAGTAGCACAGAGTGCCGGAGTCAAGGTCATTGCTACTAATACCGAAAGGACCATGGCCGCTATAATGGTGATTGAGAACTGGCGATAAATGACACCGGTGGAGCCACCGAAAAAAGCCATGGGTAGAAAAACCGCAGTTAGAACTGTTGCGATACCCCACAGGGCACTTGTGATCTGCCCCATGGATTTGATGGTGGCATCTTTGGGAGATAAACCTTCCTCCGACATGATGCGTTCCACGTTCTCCACCACTACGATGGCGTCGTCAACCAGCAGGCCGATGACAATGACCAGAGCAAACATGGTCAGGGTGTTGATGGAAAAACCGGCTGCCGAGAGAACGCCCAGTGTACCGAGAAGGACCACCGGTACGGCGATGGTCGGAATCAGGGTTGCGCGGATATTCTGCAGGAAGACAAACATGATGATAAAGACCAGGAAAACTGCCTCGATCAGGGTTTTGATAACCTCTTCAATTGATACCTTTACAAATGGGGTAGTGTCATAGGGATAGACTACCTTCATGCCGGTGGGGAAGAATTTTGACAGCTCTTCCATTTTGTCTTTGACACGGTTAGCCGTATCCAGGGCGTTGGCACCTGCTGCCAGGCGGATCGCCATCGCCGCCAGTGGCTTGCCTTTATAGCGTGCTAAAACGTCATAGTTTTCAGTGCCGATTTCGCTTTTTGCCACATCCTTGAGTCTGACGGTTGAACCATCACTGTTGGTGCGTAATATGATTGCATCAAATTGCTCAGTTGTCTGCAGCAGGGTGCGTGTAGTGATTGTGGCATTAAGCTGTTGGCCTGACGTAGAAGGATTACCGCCGAACTGACCGGCTGATACCTGTGCATTCTGAGCTTGAAGTGCATTGATCACGTCATTGGTTGTCAGGCGGTAGCTGTTCAGCTTGGAAGGGTTCAGCCAGATACGCATGGCGTTTTGTGACCCGAATACCTGTAGTTCGCCAACACCTTCGACGCGGCTGACCACGTCCTGAACATTGGAGACCGCATAGTCGGTCAGCTCATTACGTCCCATGGAGCCGTCTTCCGAAACGAGGCCGATGATCAGAAGAAAGTTTCTGGTTGATTTAACAACCTGAATTCCCTGACGCTGCACGACCTGTGGCAGAAGAGGCGTAGCCAGCTGCAGTTTGTTCTGAACCTGAACCTGGGCGATGTTTGGATCGGTTCCGGCCTTAAAGGTCAGGTTGATGGCTACGGCACCGGCAGAGTCACTGGTGGATGACATGTAAATCAGATTGTCGATTCCGTTCAGTTTCTGCTCGACAATCTGTGTTACCGTATCCTGCACAGTTTGGGCAGACGCACCCGGATAGGTGGCGTTGATTGTGATCTGCGGCGGTGCAATCGGCGGATACTGTGAAACCGGCAGTGTTTTAAGCGCCAGAAGTCCGACCAGCATGACCATGATAGCGAGAACCCAGGCAAAGATCGGGCGATTTATAAAAAAACGAGGCATGGAACGACTCCTTTACTTTTTAACCGGTGCGGGTTGTGGTGCAGCAGGGGCTGCAGCAGGGGCTGCACCAAATGGAACAGCTTTTACTGGTGTGCCTGGCCGGGCCTTCTGCAGTCCTTCCAGGATTACACGGTCCCCAGGCTTCAAGCCATCGGTTACAAGCCAGTTTTCGCCAACAGTTCGGTCTACCTTGATTACACGCGGCTCAACCTTATCTTCTGCTCCAACAACCATGACAGTGGCATCACCTTTGGGGTTGCGGCTTACGCCCCGCTGCGGGATAAGAATCGCCTGTTCGCTGACTCCTTCCTCCAGAACAGCTCTAACAAACATGCCAGGAAGCAGTGCCTGGTTAGGATTAGGGAAAACAGCGCGGAGCGTAATTGATCCGGTGCTCTGATCAACAGTAACTTCGGAAAACTTTAGTGTTCCGGGCAGCGGATAGGCGCTATTGTCTTCAAAAAACAATTTGACTTTGGCCTGGCTGGAGGTGCCTTTTTTCATCTGGCCGTTTAGAAGGCTTTTTTTCATTCTAAGCATGTCAGCGCTTGATTGGGTTACATCAACATATACAGAATTCAGCTGCTGGATTGTGGCCAGTGCTGTTGCCTGGCTGGCGGTGACAAGCGCGCCGTCCGTAACTGTGGATCGCCCGATTCGGCCTGATACCGGGGCTGTGATGCGGGTATACGCGAGATTTATTCTGGCTGTTTCCACAGCAGCTTTAGCAGATTCGACCTCCGCTTCAGCCTGCTTGAATGAGGCAAAGGTGTCGTCAGCTTCCTGCTGACTGACAGCTTTAATCTTGACCAATTCCTGATAGCGCTCGGATTTTAGTCTGACTGAAGTAATGTTGGCCTCCGCTTTTGCTAAAGAAGCCTTGGCGCTGGCATAAGCGGCCTTATAGCTGGCAGGGTCAATCTGGTATAATGGTGCTCCGGCTTTTACATCCGATCCTTCTGTGAAAAGACGTTTCTGGATAATACCGCCGACCTGTGGCCTGACTTCGGCAATCATGGAGGCTGAAACGCGGCCGGGCAGGTCGGTAGTCAGAACAACTTTTTCCTGTTTTACAGTAAGTACGCCTACTTCAGGAGGGCCGCTTTGTGGGGGGGCGCTCGGCCCTTTTTTGCCGCAGGCACTTAATGAAATAAGTGCAGTGAAAATGGTGATACCTGAAAGTAGTTTTTTACTGGTTCTTGTTAGCATCTGGTTACCTCGTTAGTTTATATGCATTATATGGTTTTAGCGGAGGACTGAATATTCATTCAGTTATTTGCAAAATCAAAGTCTGATTCCATCCCAGCAGGCAGACGCGATTCTTTTAATCATTGGCTCGTCAAGTATTACAAAGTCGAGAATATGGTCACGCGTAACATTAATAACCGGGCCGAATGCCATTGAAAAAAGCACAGTCAGAGGAAAATCCTTGATCTCCTTTCTGGCAGTACCATCCTCGAAAAGTGTTCTGTAAACATTGCATCCCTGCTCTACGCCGAGGATTTTGTCCTTACGGAGTGCTGTTCCATAGGGAGAATTATGGAACTGCTCCACATATCTGAATTCCAGTGGGTGGCTGATGAAATAATGAATCAATTGCGTGCTGAGATGGATAAAGCGCTCCCGGATGGTCAAGTCAGAAGAATAGCCTACGGTAATGATTGACGTCATTCTGCATTCTATCTCTTTGTAGAGCTCTTTTATGAGCACATCCTTGTTTTCAAAATACCGGTAGATGGTGCCGGCACCCACACCGGCCTTTTCGGCAATCATGGCCATGGGTGCACCGTGAAAACCGTGTTCTGCAATGATTTCCAGTGCAGCGCGGATAATCTCTTCTTTTTTGTCGATTTTACTCATCATATCACCTTTGATAAATTAAAACGGAATGAACGTTCATTCCAATATAGGGGCGAAGTGTTTAGCTGTCAAGAATTTTTCTCATGAAACTTTGGAGGGGCTTGTTGTTTAGGGTTAGTGGTGGTTAAGTGTGTTTGTGTGGGTCAGGCCAGCTCTTCAATTTTTCCACCCGGTTTCAGGCGGAAACGGCTGCCTCGCCATTCAACCTTATTGCCGAGAAATGCCAATGCCCAGGTAAAAAAACCGAGCATATCCCGCAGGGGAATCAGCCAGAGCCAGCGCGGCAGGAGGTTGTCGCCGGTCAGATAACGGCTGTAGATAGTGGTTACGGTCAGGCGGGTTGCATACAGTATTGAGATTGCCAGCAATGTATGCTGCAGGGACGTAGAGACCAGGGTGACCAGTAGCACCGCCAGGAAAGGCAGGGTGATGCCGGAGGCCAGATAGCCGCCGGGGCGGCTGACCCGCATGGTACGGGACCAGCGTAGTTGGCGGGACAGGACGGATAGCAGCTCTTCATTTTTCATCATGCTTTCCACAAAGCAGCGGTCCAGGACTATCTGCCATCCGGCCAGGTGAATCTTGTTGCCCAGCTGATAATCATCCGCCAGATAATCCGCCAAAGCCTCGAATCCTCCGATTGATTCAAGGGCTTTTCTGCGCACGGCCATTGATGCCCCTAGTGCAAACGACAGTCCTTCCAACTGCATGGCAACCATGACATTGGGAATCATTTCAGCCGTAAAACCAGTTGCCTCAACGGCTGTGGCAATGCCGTGCACATTCGAAGTTCGGTAGAGGGAAGTGACCAATCCGACTTTTGGGTCGGAAAAGTGAGTGGAAACGCTGCTCAGGTAGTCTGGAGAAACGTGGATATCACTGTCACAGACTATAATAATATCATGTATTGCCTTGGGGAAGGAGTTGATCAGGTTGGAAACCTTGTAGTTCGGGCCATGGATGGATGGGTTGATAACAAGGGAAATATTGATTTGCGGATAGTCGATAATCAATTGCCTGATTACAGGTATAACCGGATCTTCAGCAGAGGCAGCAGCAAATACAATTTGTAGTTCACCGGCATAATCCTGGTGGCAGAACGATGCGAAATTATCATAGCTGCTGGCATCCATCCCTTTGACCGGCTTGAGAATGGTAACGGAAGGGGCGAGGGTGGAACTTGGCTTTGGTGAGTTGAAATAACGGCGGCCACAGAAAAGTGATATGAACGCATAGGCCATAGAAGGTAAAATTATTAAATAAGGGAGCAGGGAACGAATCATTTTGCAGCCTTCTGGATCAGTAATAAATAGGGTGCATCGGACGTAACATTGATCTGCCCCATACGCCAGACATGGAATTCCTTTGCAGGCAGTCCGCCGGCCCAGGCTTCCACGGCAACTTTTTCATTGTCGCCGCCGCAATGTCCTGGGTAGATTGTGATCAAAATTACACCGCCGGGCATAAGTATGTCTGCAGATATCTTTAGTGCAGTGCAAGAGGTTTCCGGTCTGGTGATTTTTTCTCTGTCGCCGCCAGGCAAATATCCCAGGTTGAAAATAATGGCTTTTACAGGTCCCTGCACATGTTGATATATTGTCTCGTGGCCACTGTGGATTACTCTTGTCTGTCCAATGTTTCCCGTGCTCGTAAGTTTTTCAATTGTTTGGCTGATTGCCTCTGTCTGGATGTCAAATGCCCATACCTGGCCGTTTGCTCCAACAAGTTCAGCCAATAAAAGGGTGTCGTTACCTTTTCCGCATGTGGCATCAATAACGGTGTCTCCCGGCTGAATCAACGGTCGCAACAGGAAGTGAGACAGGGGGACGGGTCCACGCAGGGCAGTTATAGTCGTATTTTGTTTGTAAAGCATTTGGCAAAGGTTAGCAGAAGCAGGAATATTTCGCCACCCAGAAATTGTTTGCATCGCAGGGCGTAAACGGTTAGTAACAGGACTATGATAATCAGAAAAACTACCGGTAAAGAATTTGAAGGAAAACGCTTGGACGACGTTATTGCCCAGCTATTTGAGGCGGTCAGCAAATCTGAGGCGCGGCGGATAATTGATCGCGGCGGCTGTGCTGTCAACAGTTCCATGGTCAGGGTTGCGTCACGGCAGATCAAGAGCGGCGATATTCTCGAGATCGGACTGATGGAACAGGGACGTTTCTGTGAGTTGGTGCTGCCGCCGGAGGCGCTGTTGTATGAAGATGATCAATTTATTGCTGTGAACAAGCCGGCCGGTATAAATACCCAGCGGACCCCGTATCAATTGAAGGGAACTCTGGAGTACTGGGTGTCAGAGTATTTCAGGAAAAATGGAATCAATGAGCCGGCACGGGTAGTCCACCGTCTTGACCGCGGGACATCTGGTGTGATGCTGTTCCCAAAACACAAGAAAGCTGCGGCCTGGTTGTCAACTCTGTTCCATGACGGCCAGATGGGTAAGATCTACCTGGCGTTGGTAAATGGAAAGCCGGATCTGGAGTCCTGGTCTGTTGATGGGCCGATCGGCAAGATTGGGACTGCTCGTTACGGGATTATGGCAGACGGGCGTTCTGCTTTAACAACTTTTCGTCTTTTGGCAAGTTCTGATGATCATTCGCTGGTGGAGGCTGTGCCACAGACCGGGCGAACCCATCAGATACGTGTTCACCTTGAGTCGTGCGGGCACCCGATTGTTGGTGATGCCACCTATGGCGGAGAGCCCGCTGCAAGGATGATGTTGCATTGTTCCGGACTCTCTTTTGCAAACCACGAAGGTAAGCTGTTAAGTATCAATGCCGCTCTGGACGTACAATATAATAATTGCCTGAAAGATAAGGGAATTGTTCTAAGCTGAACCTTATGTTCTGGTTTAAATTTGCTGCCAGAATTAAAAATCTAAAAGATAAAATGGTGATTGCACCATACCTAACATTATGCTATTTTTTCAAACCCTATTTTAGTTAAATATACAGAATAAATCCCAATTTGCTTCAAGCAGGAAGCCCACTTATCATGTCAAAAATTATCTGTATTGCCAACCAGAAGGGCGGTGTAGGCAAAACGACCACGGCAGTAAATCTGGCCGCCTCGCTTGCCGCTGCCGAAAGGCCGACCTTGCTTGTGGATATCGATCCGCAGGGCAACGCCAGCAGTGGAGTCGGGATTGAAAAAGCCGGACTCAAGCAGAGTGTCTACGATGCGCTGATTGGTGATGTTGATCCGCGCAGCCTGGTAATAGATACGGGTCAGCCGTTCTTGCATATTCTTCCCTCCAATTCAGATCTGGCAGGGGCTGAGCTAGAGCTTGCGGGGCTTGAAGGGCGGGAGCAAAAGCTTAAATTTGCCCTGGCTGCCCTGTCGGAGCAGTATCGCTATATAATTATTGATTGCCCGCCATCTTTGAATCTGCTGACCATCAATGCCATGACGGCGGCCAATTCGGTGCTGATTCCGCTCCAGTGCGAGTTTTACTCCATGGAGGGTTTATCGCAGATTCTTCATACCATACGTTTGATGCAGAAAGGGCTGAACCCTTTTCTCAAGATTGAAGGGATCCTGCTGACCATGTTTGATTCGCGCAGCAATCTGGCCAAGGATGTGGCCGAAGAGATACACAACAACTTTCCTGGGCAGGTGTTTGAGTCTGTTATACCGCGCAATATACGTCTGGCCGAAGCTCCAAGCCATGGCAAGCCGGTAATTTATTATGATATTACCTCGCGCGGAGCAGCTGCCTACATGCAGTTGGCCCGTGAAATACTAAAGAGGGAGGCTGTAAATGGCTAGAGTTGGTGGCCTTGGTAAAGGTATGGCTGCTCTCCTGCATGTGCCGGAGACAGTTGAAGATAATAAGGATTATTTTATTTGCCCCATAGAGCTGGTGCGTCCCAATAAAAACCAGCCTCGCAAGCATTTTGCGGCTGACAAACTGGAAGAGCTGGCGGCATCCATTCGTGAACAGGGAATTATCCAGCCTTTAGTTGTGACCAAACAGGATGGCTATTACGAGATTATAGCCGGTGAAAGACGTTGGCGGGCAGCCCAGAAGGCCGGTTTGCACGAATTACCGGTTGTTATTCGCGAGGCCAGTGCTGACAAAGTGCTTGAGCTGGCATTGATAGAGAATATCCAGCGTCAGGATCTGAACGCGATTGAAGAGGCCCAGGCCTATCGTTCCCTGCTGGAACATTTGTCTCTTTCGCAAGAGGATGTTGCCAAACGTGTCGGCAAAAACAGGACAACCATTACAAACTCTTTGCGTTTATTAAAGCTGCCGGAAGATGTGCAGAGGGATATTGTGGAGGAGCGTTTGAGCATGGGGCATGCCAGAGCGCTACTTTCACTGGATCATGTAGAGCAGATTGACAAGGCACGACGTGAGATCCTGCATAAACAGCTAAGTGTCAGGGCTGCCGAGGATCTGGTCAGGCGACTCAAGGTAAATCCCGGCCCTAAAAGCAATAAGCGTCTTCAGCAGCCGGATCTGTTGATGAGTTCGCTGGAGGAACAGCTGCAAAAGCGTTTCCAGTCCCGCGTGAGTATTCGCAGGGTTGGTGCCAAGTCTGGCCGCCTTGAAATTCATTTCAGTGATTCTGACGAGTTGACACGTATTATTGATCTGCTTGATATATAAAAAAATATCAAAAAAAACATCGTTATATAAGTGCGTTGCCGATAATGTGCTATAATGCTTCAGAAATACATTTGACATGTTTGCAATATGCGTGATAACTAAAACGTTATTCTTATCATGTTTTTTTTATATTGCATTGATGTTTCAAGGGGTGGGTTGTGATTGAATTAAACTTGGCGTTTTTCGCCCAGCTGTTGAATTTTATTCTCCTCATTTTTGTCCTGAATACCTTCCTTTATAAGCCAATCCGTAAAATTTTAAGTGATCGCCGACAAGTAATTGAATCTGCTCGTGAAAAAACTGTCTCCGTGGATCTGGAGGTTCAGGAAAAAATTGCCTTATACGAGGCCCGTTTACGTGAAGTCAAAGCAGAAGCGGCAAACATGAGAGCCAATTCGCTTAAGCAGGCACAGGCTGAAGAGTCCGTGTTGCTGGAAGCGGCCAGGCAGGAAGCCATGACCCGTCTGGGAACAATTCGTTCCAGGATAGCTGAAGAGTCTTTGGAAGCTAAAAAAATGCTGACAATTCAGGCAGATGTTTTGTCTGGTGAAATCTGTGAGAAAGTCCTGGGGAGGAGCCTGTAGTTATGTTCAAGGTATCGGATCGAGCCAGGAAAATTGTCCCAATCCTTTTGTTGGTAGTTGCTGTTTTAATGATTGCAGTAGCCGGGTTTTCTTCTGAAACTGCGCATCATCCGGACAGTGCAGCACAGATGAAGGATTTTGGCTGGAGAGTTTTGAATTTTGCAATTCTGGCGGGTATTCTTTTCTGGGCTATGAAAAAAGCCGATGTAAAAGGCGCCATGTCTGACCGGCAGGTCCAGATCGAAAAAAGTTTGAGAGAGGCTAAAGAAGCCAAGGAAGCTGCTGAAGCCAAGTTGCTTGAATATAATGGCAAGCTGGAAAAAGCGGCTAAAGAGATCGAGGTTATCCGGGCAGCGATAATTACTGAGGGTGAGCAGGAAAAAACAAGGATTATTGCGGAAGCAAAGATTGCAGCCGAGAAAATAGTTGCTCAGGCGGCACAATCTGCCGAGCAGGAGACAATAAAAGCTCGCGAAGTATTGCGGGCGGAAGCTGGTCGGCTGGCTGTTGAACTGGCTACCGGTAAATTAGCAGTGGCAGTCAAGCAGAGTGATCATGATCGATTTGTCGGTGAATATCTTGACAAGGTGGTAAAGCTCTAGTGACCAACAATACGATAGCAAAGCGATATGCCAAGGCGCTTGTTCAGCTTGCCTCGGAAGAAGGGCTGATCGACCGCTTTAGCCAGGAACTTGCGGCTGTAAACAGCGTCGTCAAAGCAGATAACGATTTGCAGTCTTTTTTTGCCAATCCGGCTTTTACCGGCGATCAGAAGAAGGCTGTCATGAAGGAGCTGATATCCAGAACAGGTTGCTCCGAGCTGGTATCCAACTTTTTAATGCTCCTGGTGGACAAGAAACGGCAGGCCTTTCTCGGTCAGATCGTTGCAGCATATGAAAAGCTGGCGGATGAATTTTCAGGTTTGATCAGGCCAATGGTCAGTACGGCCTTTGTGCTGGATGAAAAACAGGTGTCGGATATTAAGTCGGCACTGGAGAAAAAAACCGGTAAAAAGGTTGTTCCGCAGGTGGTTGTTGATTCTTCGCTTATCGGTGGTGTGGTAGTTCAGATTGGTGATATGGTTTATGACAGCAGTGTTAAGACTCAGTTAAATAGAATTCAGGATATATTACAGAAGGGGTAATACTTCTATGGAAATCAGAGCAGAAGAGATCAGCGAGATAATCAGAAAGCAGATCAGGGAGTATGGTAAAGAGGTTGAGGTTTCGGAGACCGGTACCATTATCTCCATAGGAGACGGTATTGCCCGTATTCATGGCCTTGCCGGTGCAATGGCCGGTGAGTTGCTCGAGTTTTCAGGCGGAGTATCCGGAATGGTACTGAACCTGGAAGAGGATAATGTGGGTGCTGCTATTCTTGGTGAATACGCCGAAATTAAAGAAGGCGACACTGTCAAGCGCACCGGGCGAATTGTGGAGGTTCCGGTTGGCGAGGCAATGATTGGTCGTGTTGTAAACGCGATTGGCCAGCCTATTGACGGTAAGGGGCCGGTAAATACTACCTTGTTCAGCAAGGTCGAGATCAAGGCCCCCGGTATTGTCAAACGTAAATCGGTTCATCAGCCGATGGCAACCGGCCTCAAAGCTATCGACTCCATGGTGCCAATCGGTCGCGGTCAGCGCGAACTGATCATTGGTGACCGTCAGACAGGTAAAACTGCTGTAGCCATTGATACAATCCTTAATCAGAAAGGCGGCGATGTTGTCTGCATTTATGTCGCTATCGGCCAGAAGCGCTCAACCGTTGCCCAGGTTGTCAGCAAATTGCAGGAACATGGCGCCATGGATTACACGATTGTCGTAGCAGCGACTGCATCCGAGTCCGCTCCGCTGCAGTTTATCGCACCTTATGCCGGTGTAACCATGGGTGAATATTTCCGTGATAACGGCAAGCATGCCCTGATTATTTACGATGACCTTTCCAAACAGGCTGTTGCCTATCGTCAGCTATCATTGCTGCTGCGCCGTCCACCAGGGCGTGAAGCCTATCCGGGAGACGTTTTCTATCTGCACAGTCGTCTGTTGGAGCGTGCCTGCAAGCTGTCCGATGATTGTGGAGCAGGTTCTCTGACCGCTCTTCCTATTATTGAAACACAGGCCGGCGACGTGTCCGCCTATATCCCGACAAACGTAATTTCCATTACGGATGGTCAGATCTATCTTGAATCCGATCTGTTCTTCTCAGGCGTCCGTCCGGCTATTAACGTTGGTCTTTCCGTTTCGCGTGTTGGCGGCTCTGCCCAGACCAAGTCCATGAAACAGGTTGCCGGAACACTTCGTCTTAATCTGGCCCAGTATCGTGAGATGGCGGCCTTTGCCCAGTTCGGTTCCGACCTGGACAAAGCAACACAGATGCAGCTGGCCCGTGGCGAGAGATTGGTTGAGATCCTTAAACAGCCTCAATACCGTCCGCTTTCCAATGAAAAGCAGGTTTTGATTATCTTTGCCGCAAACAACGGCTATCTGGATGATTATCCAGTGGCAACGCTCAAGCGTTATGAAACAGAGATGAATTCCTTCTTTGATAGTCGCCAGAGCGCAGTTCTTGACGAGCTTCGCGACAAGAAGGCGATAGATGATGGTTTGAAGGCCAAGATGGTGGCCGCACTGGAGCAGTTTAAGAAGGAATTTACTGCTTAACAAGGATGGTTTGAGATATGGCAAGCCTTAAAAGCATCAAGAAACGTATTGTTTCTGTAAAAAATACGAGACAGATTACCAAGGCCATGAAAATGGTTTCGGCAGCAAAATTGCGCCGGGCCCAGGAAAGTGTCGTGGCTGCCCGTCCCTATGCCAAAAAGATCAGTGAAGTTCTGCAGTCGCTGACATCTGGTTTTAAGGATGACCAGAATCCACTTATGGAAGTCAGGGATGTCAAGAGGCTGCTTCTGGTAGTGATCTCTTCGGATCGAGGTCTCTGCGGCGGTTTTAATACAAATCTTTGTAAGGCCGGCGAACGTTTTATTAAAGAGCATAGTTCTCAATATGAACAGATTAAAGTGCTTAGTGTCGGTCGTAAAGGGTATGACTATTTCAAGAGTCGCTGCGAAATTTATAGTAACAGCAGTTTGTCAAAACCCAACTACCAGGCAGCGATTACATTGGCGCAGAGTGTTATTGACGGATATATTACGGGAGAATATGACAAGGTAATTCTTTTGTATAATTCATTCAGAACGGTTATGTCTCAGGATATAACCTTTCAGCAGCTTTTGCCCATAGTGACTGAAGAACCTGAAGTTACGGACATCACTCACGGGGGTTTTATTTATGAACCTTCGCCTGAGGAACTGCTGGCAGAAATTTTGCCGAAAAACATTGAGGTGCAGATTTTTAAGGCGATGCTTGAGTCCGTTGCCGGTGAGCACGGAGCACGCATGACCGCCATGGACAGTGCGTCTAAAAATGCCTCTGAAATGATCGGCAAGTTGACGCTTCAGTACAATAGAGCGCGACAGGCCGCTATTACAACGGAGCTGATGGAGATCATCTCCGGCTCTGAGTCTATTAAGGGATAACCAAATCGAATTACTATTTGAGGCATAAGGCCGCAGGAGGACAAGCTTCCATGAGTCAGAATATCGGAAAAATATCACAGGTTATCGGCGCTGTTATCGACGTCGAGTTTGAACCGGGCAAGTTGCCGGAAATTTATCATGCCCTGCGGGTTTCAAACCCTGCCATTGATGACCGCGAGTATAATCTGGTGCTTGAAGTTGCTCAACACCTGGGAGAAAACTCGGTTCGTACGATTGCCATGGACTCAACCGATGGACTGAAACGTGGGCAGACCGTTATTGATACTGGAAAGCAGATCTGTGCGCCCGTTGGAAGCAAGACCCTGGGACGCATCATGAATGTAATTGGCGAGCCAATTGACGAGCTTGGTCCGATTGGAAACGAGAAGGAGTATGCTATCCATCGTGAAGCTCCCTCTTTTGAAGAGCAGTCTACAAAAGTTGAAGCATTCGCAACAGGCATCAAGGTTGTCGATCTGCTGGCTCCTTATGCCCGAGGCGGTAAGATTGGTCTGTTCGGCGGTGCCGGAGTTGGCAAGACAGTTCTGATTATGGAGCTGATTAACAATATTGCCAAGCAGCACGGTGGTTATTCCGTATTTGCCGGTGTTGGAGAGCGTACCCGCGAGGGGAACGACCTCTGGATGGAGATGAAGGAATCTGGCGTCCTTGATAAGGCCGCTCTGGTCTACGGTCAGATGAACGAGCCTCCTGGGGCCCGTGCCCGTGTTGCTCTGACAGCGCTTTCCGTCGCAGAATATTTCCGTGATGAAGAAGGTCAGGATGTTCTGCTGTTTATCGATAATATTTTCCGTTTTACCCAGGCCGGTTCCGAGGTTTCGGCTCTGCTTGGCCGTATTCCTTCAGCGGTTGGTTATCAGCCTACACTGGCCACTGAAATGGGGGAACTGCAGGAACGGATTACTTCCACTAAAAAAGGTTCGATCACATCGGTTCAGGCCATCTATGTTCCTGCTGACGACTTGACTGACCCTGCTCCGGCAACCGCTTTTGCCCATCTGGATGCAACAACCGTTCTCTCCCGTGCCATCTCCGAGCTGGGTATCTATCCTGCTGTTGACCCACTGGACTCCACCTCACGTATTCTCGATCCGCTGATTATCGGAGAGGAACATTACGGTGTGGCCCGCTCGGTGCAGTATGTTTTGCAGAAATATAAGGATTTGCAGGATATTATTGCAATTCTGGGTATGGACGAGTTGTCCGAGGAGGATAAGCTGGTTGTTGCACGAGCCAGAAAGATTCAGCGCTTTCTCTCGCAGCCTTTCTTTGTGGCTGAGGCTTTTACCGGCTCGCCGGGTAAATATGTAGAGTTGAAAGATACCATTAAAGGCTTTAAGGAAATCGTGGCAGGCAAGCATGATAACCTGCCGGAACAGGCTTTCTATATGGTTGGATCAATAGAAGAAGCAATTGAAAAGGCTGCCAAGCTGGCTGCAGTTTAACTTATTCGTAGGGGCGATCCTTGTGATTGCCTTGATCTACTGGGTGAATACAAGATTCGCCCCTACAAGGATCAAATAATGGCTGAAAAGATGAAGCTTGAAATAGTTACCCCCTACTGCAAAGTTGTTGATACAGAGGTCGACGAGGTGACTGCCACCGGTACGTTAGGTGAATTTGGCGTTTTGCCTGGCCATGCACCATTTTTGACTTCGCTCAGAATTGGCGAGTTATGTTACAAAAATGACGGCGTTGATTTCTGTATGGCGCTCAATTGGGGTTATTTTGAAGTTCAGGATGATAAAATTATTGTTCTAGTGGAAACAGCAGAGCGCTCTGAGGAAATTGATATTGAAAGAGCTAAAATTGCCATGGGCAACGCCGAAGAGTCGTTGAAAAAACTGTCACCGGAAGACCTGAGATTTAAGGCGCAGGAAGCAGCCTTGCAGAGGGCTTTGATACGCATGCAGGTGGCGGCGAAAGCTGCCAGAAAATAGACTGATTTACATTCCAGGAGTGAAGAGCGGCAGCAATGCCGCTCTTTTTATTTAAATGTCAAAACCAAAGCTATATAACTCATTTTCCGAAGAACTTAAACGCCTCTTTGGCTGCAAGGTTCAAAGGATCTCGGTGGATGCCGGATTTACATGCCCAAACCGTGACGGCAGCCTTGATACCAGGGGATGCCTTTTCTGCGGAGGAAGTGGCTCCGGGTCATTTGGGATACGACCGGAATTATCAGTAGCGGGGCAGTTGGAAGATGGCAAGGAGGTCATGAGCAGGAAGTACAAAGCTCGGAAATTCATTGCCTATTTTCAATCATATTCAAACACCTATGCTTCCGTTGAACGTTTGCGACAAATATACGCAGAAGCACTTGCTGTTGAAGATGTTGTCGGATTGATAGTGGCAACCCGCCCGGATTGTCTTGAAAATGAGGTGCTGAATTATCTGCAGGAACTCCACCAGCAGACATATCTCTGGCTGGAGATCGGTATGCAGTCAATTCATGATAAAAGCCTGATATTCATGAATCGCAGGCATGACAATGACTGTTCGGTTTCAGCAATTAAACGTGCAAAGGAACGAGGCATAAGAGTTTGTGCTCATGTTATACTGGGCATGCCTGATGAGACAAGGGATGAGATGCTGGCAACAGCTGAGGAATTAAATCGACTGGGTGTAGATGGTGTGAAACTGCATCTGCTGCATATAATGAAGGGGACAGGGCTGGCTGATATACATGAAACCGGTAAAATAAGTCTTCTGGATAGAGATTCATATGCCGGACTGGTCTGTGATTTTCTGGAACAGTTGAATCCGGCAATAATTATTCATCGCCTGACCGGTGACGGCGGCCGGGATAATCTGGTCGCCCCGCTCTGGTCGCTGAACAAATTTGAGGTGCTGAATCTGATTGATGCTACTTTGCTTAGCCGTGGCACAAGTCAGGGTAGCCATTTTCAGATCGAGTTATAGCTTGGTCTCTAAAACATTGATACGTATCTTCCCGATAATGGTAATAATTGGTGCCATATCTTCCTGCGAACTGCCTTCAAATAGTTTTAAATGGGTCGGATCTGCAGGGAACTGATTATAGGTCGGATCAATTGCTACCCACTGCCCTCCCAACCAGCTTTCTGCCCAGCTGTGGTAAAGAAAACCCTTGTCTTCAATGGCAACCAGACCGGAAACAAACCTTGTTGGTATTTTAGCCGCTCTTGCCAGCGCGGTATACAGGCGTGCATGGGTCTGGCAGTTACCGTAACGGCTTTTCATGCTGGACAGGGCGCTACCGCCATCGTCCACTGAATCCTTTAACCAGCCGGACGTCCATGACGTCAGCGCTTTTGAAATCTCTTCCGGGGTGGTCAGCGTTCCGGTTATTTCCTTTGTTTTATCAATAATTTTTTGATCGTTCGCTTCAATCTTGTCCGATGGTTGCAGATAGCTGTCATTTACAGTTGTTGCCTTAGAAGGCGTCTTGTCAGGAGAAACCACAACAGCGGATCCGGTGCGAATAATGATCCGCCCCTCGCCACTCTTTTCAACCTGTTGACCACCTTCCTGTAGCAGTGGAATTGTATCGTTCCAACCGCTGATTTCTACACTCAGACCTTTCAATTTAGCCAGATCCTTGAGAGGTGGTTCTGTCCTGATCAGGCTGAAATCGTATATTAAATCTTTTCTTGAAATTGCCACATTGCTGACAAAGGCCCCCAGGGATTTTGAATCTTCGAGTTTTGTTACAACAAGGTCGTCACGGACAGATTCCCACAGGGTATTACCCTGATAGTCAACCCAGATGTCATTGTTAACAAATGGATAGAGATTGTTTCGAAGTTTGACAGATGGAGTTCCATTGGGAGCATTTTCATGCGCGGTCACAGAAATTTTAACGTCTTTGACTTTCAGCTCCTCTGGATCAAAGGTCAGAATTTTATAGTTTTTGCCGACCGAAGCATTGCGAAGTAATGGGTAAATGTTAAGTACAGGACCAGGATATATCTCACCGGAAAGTTTGCTGAATGTTTTTTCACTGGATTTGCCTTTGCTTTCCATCTTGATGCGCAGGCTGGAGTCATATTTTTTGCCGGTAATACGGGACAGTATACCATTCAGATTATGTTCTACTTCAAAAGAACGTAACGCCAGATTCGGGCTTACTACATAAATTTCTCTGGTTGTTGCCTCTTTTGAAAACCCCATAACTTTCATGCGCACATTGCCTGAGGACTCAATCAAGTAACCATCTTTTGTTTCAATAAATTTCTGTTGATAAAATCCAACCAGATCCTTGTCTACGTAGATACCAAACCACTGCTCGTTGAGAGGCGGTTTAGCAAGTTTGCCAAGAGAAGCAGCGGTGGAGTTGCTAATGGTGGAACAGAAGCAAAATACTGATATGAAAAGGAAGGCTAAAAACCTTTTTAAGTAAATGTCCATGGTCACATCTCCATAAAAAACTGATTAAATAGAAGTTAAAAACGCCATCCCATCTTTGAAATGGGTATGGCGCAAGAAAAAACCGCCAGA
This sequence comes from uncultured Geobacteraceae bacterium, assembly GCA_964509295.1. GTDB lineage: Bacteria > Desulfobacterota > Desulfuromonadia > Geobacterales > Pseudopelobacteraceae > JBGSQR01. The sequence goes on from CAZDWS010000001.1 coordinate 589,780, forward strand.
TTGGCGTGAACTGTTTATTTTGAAATTATCAGGGACTCTCTGACACTGGTAAAAATAGTCGCTTAGGCACTTATGAAAAACCTTACTTGTTAAATTAGATAATGTCTTGCTAATTCAACGCAGTTGCGGTTGTTAGCTTTTGCCCGATAAAGAGCGTCATCGGCAAGTTTAATAAAATTATCTACGGACTGACAGGATAAATAGCTTAAATCTGCTACTCCCAAGCTGATAGTTAATTCCAAATCATAAAGATCATTTTCAAAATGGAATTCTTCCACAGCAGAACGGATACGCTCAGCAACAATCAGGGCTTCATCTGCATTCACATCAGGCAGTATGGCAAAAAACTCTTCACCGCCAAAGCGGGCGGCAATGTCATAATTTCGAAGTTCTTTTTTTATAATCCCGGACACGATCTGCAAAACCAGATCGCCCTGTTGATGCCCATAAGTATCATTTACCAGTTTGAAATGGTCAATATCAATAACAATCAGGGATAAACTGCCATCTTTACGGTCTGCCCGAAGTATTTCCCTGTTCAGGGAGTCCATCAGGTAACGTCGATTATAAAGACCGGTAAGACAGTCTGTTATAGACAGATCATGCAGAAGTTCATTGGTTTTTTTCAGGTCATCCTGCAGCTTTTTGATTTTCAGGTGAACCTTGACCCGTGCAACAAGCTCCTCGGGATCGAATGGTTTTGTTATGTAGTCACAGGCCCCACTTTCCAGGCCTTTAATTTTTTGGGTACGATCGTTCATGCCGGTCAGGATGATTACGGGGATGTTTTGAAGTTCCGGGCGAGACTTCATCATACCGAGAAACTTGAACCCGTCCATGCGAGGCATTTCCAGATCACACAAAATCATGTCAATTGACTCGGACAGAAGTTTTTTAAAACCATCCAGCCCGTCTTCTGCCTCGTGATAGCTTGCAAAAAGCTCAAAGGAGTCCAGAGTGCTGGTAATCCGTTCCCGTACTAAAGCAGAATCATCTATGATTAAAAGGCTGGCTGACATGTTTTGAACAATATCCTAAACTAATCTGGAAAACAAATAAAATTAGTTGGTTCTGATGTTGTAGAATGAAATTCAAATTTTAAATGGCGCAAAAGTCAAAGAAGCGGCTCGTGGGCCAGGCGCTTCAACTCAGTAATTACTGCGGTATAATCCGGTTTGCCAAAAACGGCACTTCCGGCAACAAAAACGTCGGCACCAGCATGGGAAATACGTGCAATGTTGGCAGGGTTGACTCCACCGTCTACTTCCAGTTCCGCTTCGGAACCGCGCCGGTCAAGCATAGCCCTTAGGGCATGAATTTTGGGCAGGGTTGCTTCAATAAAGCTCTGCCCCCCAAAACCGGGATTGACAGTCATCAACAGGACCAGATCCAGGTCATCCAGAACATAATCCAAAACATTCAGTGGAGTTGCCGGATTCAAGGAAACACCGGCACGCTTACCCAGTGATTTTATCAACTGAACAGTCCGGTGCAGGTGGTGAACCGCTTCGGCGTGGACAACAATAATGTCTGCACCGGCTGACGCAAATTGCGGGATATATGTGTCCGGGTTTTCGATCATCAGGTGTACGTCTAGAGGTAAAGTTGTAACCCTGCGGCAGGCTTCCACCAGTAACGGACCGATAGTTATGTTGGGCACGAAGTGACCATCCATGACGTCAATATGAATATAATCGGCTCCAGCGGCTTCAACGGCTCTGATGTCGTCCCCAAGGCAGGAAAAATCGGCAGATAAGATGGATGGGGCAATTTTTTTCATTTTAGTATACCTCAGGAAATTTTTCTTAAACGTGCGGCAAAGAAGCCGTCCATGCCGTTTCTGTGCGGCCAGGAGCGGAACATGCCTTCTTTTGTAAACAGGCTGCTGTAATGCGGAAAAAATTCGTTCAGATTTTCTAGCACACAATTGTTGTGTCTTGAAAGAAAATCATTGATTACTTTTTCGTTTTCTTCCGACGATGTTGAACAGGTTGAGTAGAGAATTGTACCGCCAGGCTTCAGTAGTCGTACGGCATTTTTAAGCATGGTCTTTTGTGTGGCAGCCAGCCTGACAATATCTTCTGTCGTCAGTCTCCATTTTGCCTCAGGATTGCGTCGTATTACACCCAATCCCGAGCAGGGAGCGTCAAGTAGAACCTTGTCAAATGCATCTTTAGGAAAGGCGGCTGAATTGAGCAGATCTGCCGAGCGGGTATTGATTATGGAAATGCCCAGGCGTTGAGCGGTTTCATTGATCAGCGGCAGTTTTGATTTGGACAGGTCCATTGCCAGGACCTGTCCCTGGTTTTTCATCAGTTGGGCAAGGTGTGTTGCCTTTCCTCCGGGGGCGGCACAGGTGTCAATAATGCGGTCACCGCTTTGAGGGTCGAGCAGTATGGCGGCCATTTGAGACGCCTCGTCCTGCACAGTAAAGAAACCTTCTCTATATCCCGGCAGGCTGGGGATGTTGTGTCGGCCTTCAATCTGGATTCCGTGTGGGGAAAACAGGCAGGCTGTAGATGCAATGCCGTTGTCGTGCAATCGCTGCAAGAGGTCAGTACGTGTGATTCGCAGTGTATTGACGCGCAGCGTCAGTGGTGGCTGTAGTGATGAGGCCGCCGCCAGAAGTTCTGTTTCCTGTTCTCCCAGTTGTGCAAACCATTGTTTAACCAGCCAGGCCGGGTGAGAATGCCGGGCCGCAATCGAAGCTGCCGGTGCCGCAATGGGGTCCGGGTAGGTGATTGTGTTCTTGTGGCGCAGGTAATTACGCAGTACCGCATTAATCAGGCCGCTGGCTCGTGGAATAATCTGCTTGGCCAGGTTGACCGATTCATTGACTGCGGCAGATTCCGGGATGCGGTCCAGATAAAACAGTTGGTATAGTCCCAGACGGAGCAGAATCAGAACCTGGGGTTCCAGCTTTAAAAGCGGCTGGGTCAGAAGGCCGGTCAGAATATGGTCCAGCGTTCCCTGGCGGCGAAGTACTCCAAAAACCAGTTCGGCAAAAAGACCTCTGTCCGGTCCGCTGAGTTGGCCTCTGTTTAGCTCGCGGTCCATTAACTGGTCGGCAAAACTGCCTTCATTGTGGATGCGGAGCAGTACCGTGAACGCAGACAGTCGGGGGTTGGATGGGTTGATTGTTTGGGCGCTCAAAAGTTACGGGTCCGTGACATCTCCTGCAGACGCGCAATTCTTTCCGGCATCGGTGGATGTGTTGAAAAAAGTGAAGCCAGCCCGCCGCTAGTCAGGGGATTGACGATAAACATGTGGGCGGTTGCCGGGGTCGCCTGCATCGGCACCTGTTGATTGGCCATTTCCAGCTTCTGCAAAGCGTTAGCCAGATTGAGCGGATTGCCGCAGATAGAAGCACCGCCTGCATCAGCGCCGTACTCACGTGAACGTGAAATTGCCATTTGAACCAGCATGGCAGCGATGGGGGCCAAAATAGCCATCAGTATGGAACTCAGGAAACCCCCTCCTCCTTCATCATCATCATTTCTGCCGCCAAACATGGCTGCCCATTGGGCCATGTGGGCCATGTAGGTGATTGCTCCGGCAAATGTGGCGGCTATTGTCTGGATAAGGATATCCCTGTTCTTTACATGTGCCAGTTCGTGGGCCATGACACCGGCCAGCTCGTCTTCGGTCAGCACGCGCAGTATGCCACTGGTTGCGGCAACGGCTGCATGTTCCGGGTTACGGCCGGTTGCAAAGGCATTAGGTGTGTCAGAGTCAATTACGTAAACCTTGGGCATGGGCAGGTTTGCCCGCTGGGCAAGACGGCGAACCAGGCCATAAAAACGTGGGTCATCCGCTTCCGTAATTTCCTGCGCTCCGTACATGGAAAGGACCATTTTGTCCGAGAACCAGTAGGAGAAAAAATTCATGCCGGCGGCTATGATGAAAGCCATCATCATACCTCCTTTGCCTCCCAGCATGCCGCCAAGCGTTACCAGTAAAACTGTTAACAGCGCCATTAAAAATGTCGTCTTCAGCATATTCATTGTTTTTCATCCTCATAATGTCTGAATAAATATAAATAGTATTAAAATAATAAACATTGCCATCCAAAAACGCAAGGGTCTGGTGGTTGTTATTTGGACAGTAGTTGTAAGCACCTAAACATCTTGACATATCTGAAAGAGCGGTGGTAAGTAAAACGATGTTATTTAATAAGCCTGGAGGAGAATATGGAGCGTACTTTTGCAATTATCAAGCCTGATGCCGTTGAAAGCAGACTTACCGGAAAGATTCTGGAGAGAATCGAATCTAACGGCTTCAACATCGTTGGAATGAAAAAAATCAGGATGACTAAAGAGCAGGCTGAAGGTTTTTACTATGTACACCAGGAACGCCCTTTTTTTGGGGAACTGTGTGAATTCATGGCCAGTGGGCCGATTGTTGTTCTCTGTCTTGAAAAAGAAAATGCCATTATAAACTGGCGAACCCTGATGGGGGCCACAAATCCGGCTAATGCCGAACCTGGAACAATCCGCAGGGATTTTGCCAGAAGCATGTCGGAAAACGCTGCCCATGGCTCCGATGCACCTGAAACTGCCGCTTTCGAGATCGCCTACTTCTTCAATGCCTTTGAATTAGTCGGCTGATTTTCTGGCTGTATCTGAGTTGTAAAGAACAAAAGCCCTTCAATTGCTGAAGGGCTTTTGTTCTTTACAGTGTAATAGACACGATCTATTGCAAAAATACCAGAAAGATAACACCAATAGCAATTCTGTAATACCCGAATGGGATGAATGTATGGGTGGTGATAAATTTCAGCAACCACTTTATGCTTAACACGGCAAATATGAACGAGGCTACGAATCCGACCAGGATATTTTGCCAGTCGCTGAAATTGAAAATAGCATGGTTTTTGTAGATGTCGTAGCAGGTCGCGGCCAGCATCGTTGGCAATGCAAGTAAAAATGAAAACTCTGCCGCCTCTTTTCTGCTGATCCCGAGCGTCATTCCCCCCATAATGGTAGCGCCGGAACGTGACACTCCCGGAACCATTGAAAGACATTGAATCAGGCCGATGGTAAAGGCCTGACGATAGGAAACGTCATTAATGCTTGTGACGGTTTCTGGCCTGTCTTTTACAAATCTTTCGATCAGTATGAATGCGATGCCGCCCACTATCAGCATGTAGCTTACAAGGGATGGCTGGAAAAAGGACTTAACCAGCTTATAAAGTATAAAGCCGATAGTTCCGGTGGGCAGAAAAGCGAAACAGAGTTTTTTAAGAAGTTCAGTGTTAGTAGCAAGCTGCTTGCGATATAAGTAAACAACCGCCAGAATCGCTCCGGACTGGATGATAACCTCAAAAACTTTGTGGGTGTCGGTCTGGTTAAGTTTCAACAGGGCAGAGGCAAGAATCAGGTGCCCGGTGGAAGATATGGGAAGGAATTCACTTAGGCCCTCTACCATTCCCAGTATTACTGCATCAAAAATTGTCACTCGTCCTCCGGAAATTCATTTTCGCCAGCACAAATCGGATGATATATGAAACTGTTAATTTAAAGACAGGCACTGTTGTAAATTGAAATACAAAATCCCGCAAGTGATTTGGGAAAAATTAACACAGTTGTCATAATTCCTGCCGGAGCTTTTCGATGACTTCCATCGCTTCAGCCAGCGGGTTAGCGGCCCCATCGACCCAGTGAATCATAATGCCGTGTTTCTCCATGCGACGAAACCAGTTCCCCTGGCGCTTGGCAAAATCATGGATGGCGCTGTTGAGCTTCTGGAACAGATCATTGCGGTTCAGCTCTCCTCGCAGGTATGCCCCGACAAAACGGTATTCAAGACCGTAATAATCAAGTCGGTTCCAGGGGATTCCAGAGTCGTGAAGCTGTTGGACTTCCTCAATCATGCCATTGTCCAGTCTCTCCCGCAAACGTTCTGTTATGCGCTGGCGCAGCAGGTTTCGCTCCCAGTGGATGCCTATAATAAGTGGTCTGATGTCCGGCAGCGGCTCCGCTTTTTCCGGATGATCTTTTTGGTAAAGCTCTATCTCAATGGCGCGGATGGTCCGTTGGCGATCCAGCAGATCGGTGCTGTTATGCAGTTCAGGGCGCAGTACGCGGAGTTTTTCAATAAGATCGCAGTCATCAAACGTTGCCATCTGGCTGCGCAGTTCCGGGTTTTCCGGTACCTCAATCATGCGGTAGCCGCGCAGTACCGCATCCAGGTACATGCCGGTGCCACCGCAGAGGATCGGCAGTTTGCCTCGGTTCTTGATATCTGCAAAGGCTTCCAAATACAGGCGTAGAAAGGCAAATACGCTGAACTCGCCGCCTGCATCCATGATGTTGATCAGGTGGTGCGGCACGTCGCCATACTCGTGCAGATCCTTGCCGGTGCCGATGTCCATGTTGCGAAAGATCTGGCGTGAATCGGCTGAGATGATCTCTCCGTCATACTTGTTTGCCAGCGCCACTGCCAAGCGTGTTTTGCCGGAGGCGGTCGGGCCGAGGATGGTCAGGAGGTTGTAGTTTACTTTATTCAATGTCTGTCTCCTGAATGTGTAATGCGGAATATATGTTTTCTGCTATGGTCCGGTTGATCCCCTCCACCGCCAAAATTTCTTCCAGTCCGGCTCCCTTCAGCCCCTGCAAACTTCCAAAGTGCTTCAACAGAGTTATTCGCCGCTTGGCCCCGATACCCGGTACCTGGTCTAGGGCAGAGGCGATACCTTCTTTGCTTCTCAGTTTTCGATGGTATTCTATGGCAAAACGGTGCGCTTCGTTTCTGATGGAGGCTAACAGCAACAGTTGTGGAGAGTTCTGTCGTAGTACTACCGGGTTCCTGCGTCCCGGCAGGAACACACGCTCATTACTTTTCTGGATGGTATCCGAGGCGGCATTCGGGGCAACACGGCTTTTGGCAAGAGAAACCAGGTCGAAGCGTTCCTCCATTCCCAATCCACGAATAATCTCCAGCGCAGCATTCAGCTGTCCGATGCCGCCATCTACCACTACCAGGTCAGGCATGCCGTAACTTTCCAGATTGTCCTCTCTGAAACGGCGTGAAAAGACCTCTGAGAGCATGGCAAAATCATCCTGCCCGGAAACCTGGCGGATACGGTAGTGTCGATAGAGTGTCTTGTTAGCTTTACCATCAGTAAATACAACACCACTGCCGACGGAAAAGCGTCCCTGGATAGTAGAAATGTCATAACACTCTATGCGTTGTGGCAAACGCTCCAGATTCAGCCGCTTCTGGAGTTCCAGCAGGGTGGTATTAAGCGAAGCCATTTTCTCATCGCGTTCGTGGATGGCCGCTGCTGCATTTTTACTTGCTAATTCAACCATCTCCCTTTTAAGACCTCGTACCGGTCGCTGCAGGGCAACTTTTTTCCCTTTTATATCGGTAAGCAATTCAGCTAGCGCTGCCGCATCTTCAATTTCCAGTGGTAAATGAATTTCTTCCGGAATGAATGTATCCTCGCTGTAGTAGCTGCGAACAAATTCGGAGATAGCCTGACTGTTTTCCAGCTCCCACTTCAATTCAAACAGACGGCTACCGGTTAATACCCCGCCACGAATGAAAAGCAGCGCTATCTCAAGCCGATCCTCATCGCGATGGAAGCCGATCACGTCACTATCTCCCCCGCTGGTAACCATTTTCTGTTTTTCAACGGTCAGCTGAATAGAGTGGAGCAGGTTGCGCCAACGGGCTGCTTCTTCGAATTGCAGATCAGCAGAGGCAACAAGCATGCGTCGTTTAAACTCTGCAACAAGTTGATGATTTTTCCCCTCCAGAAACAGCATGGCGCCGTCCACCAGGCTGGCATAATCATCAGGAGTAATCATGGACTTGCAGGGAGCACTGCATTGGCCGATCTGGTGATACAGGCAGGGGCGGTTGCGAGACATGCAGCGGGCCAGTGGATAATGGCGCAGCGGAAACATACGTTGCAATTGCCTCAAAACGTCCTTGGCTGCAGCTGCCGACGAATAGGGGCCGAAATAACGGGCGCCGTCGCGGGAGATCTTGCGAATAATGGTAAAGCGCGGAAACTGTTCTCTTGTATCGATACGCAGGGAAAAATAGGTTTTGTCATCTTTAAGGTTGAGATTGTAGCGGGGGCGATGTTGCTTAATGAGAGTGTTTTCCAGCAGTAGTGCTTCTTTTTCCGTGTCGGTCAGCATGACATCAATGTCTGCAACCTTGGCAACCAGAAACTTGATCTGGTAACGTGAGTCGCCTGATGCTGCAAAGTACTGGCGTACACGCTGACGAAGGTTTCTGGCCTTGCCGATATAGATGATCGCGCCGCTGTTGTCCCGCATTATATAGACACCCGGGGAGGCGGGGAAGTGGCGTATTTTATCCTCAATGTTCATGGCGGTATTCTAGCCGCATATTTAGTAAGTTAGAAGTTATTTTCTGTGTGTTCTGGCAGAAAATAACTTTTTTAACGCACTTATCCTGTTTGTTAGGTCAATGGAATGGAAAGAAACTCTTTTTGATTCATGATGAGGAGTTTTGCCTAATTATTGAGCAGCAAGATTAAAACAAAGGCAATTAAAAACTCAGCATATTTGAAATATGCATTGTTTACAGTTAGTTATCTGCATTAAAAAATTGGCCATAAAATTGCTTGAACGCTGATGCCCAAAGGCGGGCAATTATCACAGATACCAACGGGGGTAGTGAGTATGGAGTCCATGTCTAGCTTGACTGGTCTTAAAAGTAGTGCTGATGTTCTTTTTCTGATGTTGGGTGCCGTAATGGTTTTTGCCATGCACGCCGGTTTCGCTTTTCTTGAAGTGGGAACGGTTCGTAAAAAAAATCAGGTCAATGCTTTTGTCAAAATTCTTACCGACTGGTCCGTTTCTACGGTCGTCTATTTTATCGTTGGTTTTCCTATTGCTTACGGCATATCTTTTCTCAAGCCAGCTAAAGATCTGCTGGGAACCACTCAGGGTTACGATCTTGTCCACTATTTCTTTCTACTCTGTTTTGCCGCTTGTATACCTGCTATAATCTCCGGTGGAATAGCCGAAAGAGCCAAGTTTTGGCCCCAGGTGATCGCAGGAGCAGTTTTTGCCGGTATAACCTACCCGCTTTTCGAATCCCTGATCTGGGGACAAAATGCATCAGTACTTCAGGGCGTATTTAAATCTATCGGTGGTGCCGAGTTCCATGATTATGCCGGTTCGGTGGTTGTGCACTCCATCGGTGGCTGGATTGCCCTCCCTGCGGTCATAATTCTTGGCCCGCGTATGGGTCGATATGTGCGGGGCAAGTCACATCCGATTCCGGTCAGCAATATCCCTTTTCTTGCTTTGGGGTCATGGGTACTGGCCATTGGCTGGTTTGGATTCAATGTAATGAGTGCGGCCAACCTGGAAAAGATATCAGGCCTTGTAGCTGTTAATTCATTAATGGCAATGGTCGGTGGTGTGCTGGCTGCTCTGGTTGCGGGAAAGAACGACCCCGGTTTTGTGCACAACGGAGCCCTGGCTGGGTTGATAGCTGTCTGTGCCGGAAGTGACATCATGCATCCGTTGGCTTCATTTCTAGTCGGTTGTATCGCTTCGGTTATCTTTGTGTATGGTTTTCAGTATGAACAGGAAAAGCTGAAAATTGATGATGTGCTTGGTGTCTGGCCGCTTCATGGCGTGATCGGTTCATGGGGCGGCATAGCTGCCGGGATATTCGGCCAGGAGGCACTGGGTGGTATTGGTGGGGTTTCATTTGTTTCTCAGTTGTTGGGAAGTGCCGCTGCTATTGTGTTTGCGGTGCTAAGTGGCGTTTTGGTTTATGGAGCTTTGTCTAAAACCGTTGGTATTCGCTTGAGTGATTCAGAGGAATACGCCGGAGCTGATATTGCAGTCCATAATATCGGTGCTTATCCGGAGGATCATATACGTTAATACAAAGTGCTTGAAGATGGGCAATTCGATTGTTGTCTCAAGCACTTATTGACCTTTTCTTTCGTTGACAAGGGCCGGTAGAGGTGCTATTTAAAAGGCATTTTATTGCACTAATTTATGCTCTCCGTGCCCTTTGTTCAGCGCCGGCCAAGAAGAGGTCAACCAACGTGAAATTATCGAAATTATGCCGCAACACACTGATCCGTTTTTTGTCTGCATTGGCAATAATTTCATCTCTCCTGGTTCAGCCGGGAATTTGCCAGGATGCTGAAGATTCCCAGGTATTTATCTCCGGTTTCAACGCCTATCAGCAGAAGGATTACGCTACCACAATCAAAAAAATGAACGAGGTGCTGAAAAAGTACCCCGATACACCCCTCCGTGATATGACACTGTTCTGGTTGGCCCGGGCTTATTACAAGAGCGGCAATCAACAGGATGCTGCCCGTTATATGTCCCAGTTTACTAAAGAGTTTCCGGATAACCCCTTAAAAGGAACAGTTGAAGAAGAGTTGCTAACACTGGCGGCTCAGCAGGATAAGAGCGAAAAAAGTTCTACTGTTGTGCCGGCTAAACTGGCTGATAAGCAGGCCGAGGCACAGAAAGCAGCTGCGGCTAAAAAACAGCTTGCCAAAGAGCAGGCTGAGAATCAACGCCAGGTGGCACTACAGAAAGAACAGCAGCGACTTGCGGCAATCAGGGCAGAAGAGGAACGCGTGGCCAGTGTAAAGGCCGCCGAGCTGAAACTTGCGGCAGAGAAGTCCGAGTTGCAACGGTTGGCTGTAATTAAGGCAGAGGAAGAGCGTGTTAATGCTGAAAAGATAGAGCAGGCCAGGCTGCAGGCGCAAAAGCTGGAACAGGAGCGCGCTGCTGTAGTCGCAGCTGAAGCCGCCAGGCAGGCCGAATTGCAGAAAGAGCAGATACGTTTGGCTACTGCAAAGGTTGAACAGGAAAAAATTGCTGCTGAACAGGCTGCTCAGCTGAAGCTGGCTGAAGAACAGAAAAAGCTGGCTGCACTAAAGGCAGAGGAAGAGCGTGTTAATGCTGAAAAGGTAGAGCAGGCCAGGCTGCAGGCGCAAAAGGTCGAACAGGAGCGAGTTGCTGTAGTTGCTGCTGAGGCCGCCAAGCAGGCTGAATTGCAAAAAGAGCAGATGCGTCTTGCTGCTGCCAGGGCTGAAGAAGAGCATCTTGCCCAGGAAACTGCCAATAAACAGCATCAGGCAGAACTTGATGCCGAGCTTGCCCGTCTTGCAGCAGTTAAGGCTGCGGAGGAAAAGGCGCTGGCTGAAAAAGCCGAGCAGACCCGTGTTGCAGCCATTGCCGCAGAAGCTGAAAAACGTGCCGCATTGCAGAGGGAACAGGAGCGACTTGCTGCTGCCAAACTGGCAGAAGAAAAGGCTGCCGGTGAAAAAGCTGCGCAACTCAAGCAGGAAGCCGAGAAGGCAGAACAACAGAAATTGATTGCCCTTAAGGCTGAGCAGGAGCGTGCCCGGGTTGCCAAGGCCGAGAATGATCGTTTGGCGGCGGAAAAGATCCTGGCCCAGCAGCGTCAGAACGAAGAGCGTATCCGTACCGAAAAATCCGCCATGAAAGAGCAGGCGATTGCTCAATATAAGACGGTCATTGAAAAGTACCCCAATACCAGGGCGGCATCAGCCGCAGCTGCTAAGTTAAAAGAGCTGGGTGTCGCAGTGCCTGCCGCAATGGTTGCAGCTGCTGTTGAGCAGCCGGAAAACGCCCAGGTGCTGAAAGTTGAAGTTGCACAGTTTGGCAGTTTTGATTTCAATCTGGTTGCCGCTCCCAAAACATATGATGTAGCTCATCGCATTACACTCCCTTTTGAAGTAACCAACCGTGGAAACGGGAATGACTCGTTCTATCTTGAGTCTGGTTTTCCTGCGGAATACGGTTCAGGCTTTGCTGAGCAAAGCTCTTCTGATAAAGCTATTAACCAGACACCATCACTGGCACCGGGAGAAACTTTTAAAGGTCTGGTGACATTGTCAATTCCGGCTGGAGCCATTGACGGATTGAGGATTACGCACCCTGTAAAAGTAGCTTCACGTTTTATGGGTGAGGCCACACAGTCGCGTGAGATCAGTTTGATCGCGGCTTCTCCGCTGCTTCGCTCAGTAATCAAATCTGATAAAACCGAGTTGCTGCCTGGTGAAAGGATCTCTTATCGCGTTGCCGTGCTGAATGTCGGTTCGACAACCGCCAGAAATGTATCAATCCGTTTAAACTTCCCGCCACAGCTGGAGCCTTTAGATTATGCCGCTGCCGGATTCAAGCAGGAGATGAAAGCGGCTCTTGTTATGGACGGCCAGGAGATCAAATCAGGAGAAAACAGGGAATTTACTGTAGCATTCCAGCTAAAGGATGATTCTCTTGCAGGGCAGGAGCTGATTGCCCGGGCTGAACTGATTAATAATCCGTTAAACACAACGGCCACTTTTGTTTCAAATGTAGCCAGGGTCAAGCCGATGAATGGTATCAAGGTCGGTGCGGGCCCAGGGCGGCTGGTCGTTATTCCCGGCCAGACGATTACAGTGCCGATAGTTGTGACCAATACCGGTAACGTACGAGACAAATTCAATATTTCAACCAGCTTTAAAGGTGCAGCAGAAACAACAGTTTTCCTTGACATGAATCGCGACGGTATCAGACAACCGACAGAACAGGTTGTTTCTTCAATAGGTCCTCTGGAGCCTAAAGAAGAGGTAGGTGTAGCAATAGAGATAAAAACAATACGTAACTCCGCTGATGGTACTGAAGGCGCTGTGCAGACCGTGTTGACCTCAGAAGGTAACCCTTCACAGTCCGGAACGGCATCAGCCAGTCTTGTTTATTCCAGGCCGGTATTGCAGATGTCTGTAGTTGGTCGTGACAGTCGGCTTAAGCCTGGGGAAATTGCCACTTTTGAGCTGAATCTGGTTAACCGGGGTTCTAACCTGGCGCGTACCGTTGAGTTGCAGAGTAACTGGCCTGCCCAGCTGGAATTGATTGCTGCTGAACCTGCCAATAGTGTCGGCAATGCCAGTGGTTTTCAATGGAAATTCCTGGAACTGGGGGCTGGCGAGAAGAAAACGATTCGGGTTTCTTTCAGGGTTAAGGCCGGCATTGGCGTCGGAACCAGTATGCAGGTAAAGAATATAATGACCTATGAAGATCAACTGGGGAACAGGTACTGAAATGACTCAACGCGCTTGCGGAATGGCACTAATACTGGCTTTACTTTCGATTGCTTCAACTGCAATGAGCCAGCAGTATTATCTTTATTCGCCAAAAGAAGCTTCCGTTGAAGCCAAGGCAAATAAAACAGACAGAGAAATACTGGTTAGTGAGATAGTTATTAAAAAAGGTGATACCCTTTCCGGTATTTCGCGTAAATACAGTGGTAAAGGATCTTATTTCCCACAGATTCTGCTTTTTAATGAAATTATGAACCCCAACCTGATTCGTGCCGGTGCTTTGCTCCGGGTGCCGGTAAAAAGAAATTTGGCTGTAGTGACGGAATTAAAATCCAGAGTTAAATTGACGGCTAAAACATCAACACCAAAAGAAGCTGCGATCACACCGTCTGCGCCAGTCTATGGAAGCAACACTATGGTCAAGCCGGTCAAGGTAGAAAAACCTGTCTCTGCAGATCAAAAAACCGGTGAGCAGCAGCTTTTCGACCAGGCCTTTGGTGCTTTTAGTTCCGGTAATTGTTCTGCTGCTATCGCCATTTTTGATAAGATTCTGGCGGCCAATCCGGACTCTTCATTTGCTGCTGATGCCTCCCTTTATAAAGCAGACTGTCTTCTTAAAATGTCCGGACAATGATTTTTGCCTGATAAACGTAAAAAGGGGGCTACGTACATAACGTAGCCCCCTTTTGGTTAAAAATGAGGATTGTTGAAAGTCTGCAAATTTATTTCCAAGTAACTACAAAAGCCCTCATCTTTGAACTTTCAGTGTCCACATATTGAACCATGGTCAAGTCCTCTGTTAACCTTCCCCGCCTGATTTCATAACCGTCCTTCTTCTCAGTCAGTTCAACCGTGAATTTTGGGGATTTGACAATTTGTTTGAGTATGTCGAACATGAACTGATTGGACATACCTTTGCCTTCTCGGTCAATGACCTGTATGGCTTTGATGCCACCACCTTCACGAAAAACCTTGAAGTCTTTTTTGCTGCCTTTGTACAGCTCCCAGCCAGGATTGGTTTTTCCGTAACTGCTATCAAGCTTTCCTGCAGGTACGAAGTCCGGTAGTTTTGTTAAACGATTAGGTGCGGCCTCTTTGATTGGGACAGGGGCAGGCGCTGGCACCGGTGGTGCATTGATGGCTTTTTCAGCCGGTACAACAACTGCAGGCGTAGTTTTATTGTCTGGCACTGCAACAGGTGAAGCAGGTGCAATGTCGACCGTTTTAGGTTGTGAAATGTATTGCTGGAGCATGGTCACAGCAACAACTATTGCAAGTACAGGTAGGGCCCAAAACAGTAATGTCACCCACCGTGGGCGTGTTTGAGCCGCTTCGATGTCTGTTGCATTCTCCTGGAGTTCGGACCAGTGTCCTGATTTGTTTTCCGGTTCGTTTGAGGGCATATTGCTGACCGCACTATCAAAAGAGCTGGTAAATTCAGAATACACGGAAAGCGGGCTTCGCCTGGAGTAAATAATACCTTGCTCTTCCAGAGAGTTATCGTTAGCTGTATTCTCGGCTGTTGGAATCTTCTGAATTTGCATTTCCGGGGAGGCTGGTTCTGTCTGACCAGATTCTTTACTCTCATTGATAATAGGAATTGATGTGAAAACATTATGCAGCTCATCTGCAGGTTGTGCCGGGTTTATCCGATCTGTTTTAGCCTGATGCGGTTCGTTATTAAGAATATCCTTGATCGCTTCAAAGAGCTGGTTGTCGTCAAGAGAGGTGTCAATGTGCCCTTGATACAGTTTGAGTACCTCTTCGTTGGTCTGCTCTTTTGTACTCAGCAATATGAAGCGGCTACGTTTTTTGCCGAGCTGTTTTTTTAAGTGCATCAGGAGAATTTCGGGAGAAAAGCCGGAAAGATGGGTTTGAACAAAAATAAATGCCGGTTTTTCAGCAATTATTTCCTGTGCTCCATTTTCAAGGCTGGTAGAAACCCGCAAGCGCATATCCGGCTCTTCAGCCATTCTGGAAAAGACTTTTCTCAAGCGCGGGATATCGGTTATTAAAAGCAGTTCAGTCAAAACAGTTCTCCTGATTAATTCAATTATTGTACGGTATCGTAACCGGGTTATCAACTGGATTGTTCGCTTTGCTATATCAAATCGGTCTTGCGCAGTACTGATATAATCATGTATCGTTAAAGTCTAAACAGGATGTTGTAAGGAGAAAGAATGCTTAAAGAGCATATTATTGACAGGCTGACAGGAATCGTTGGTAAGGAAAATGTCCTGACCGATAAGCAGGATAAAATCTGTTATTCCTATGATGCAACACAGACAGAATATCTGCCTGATGCTATTGTCCACCCGGCAAATGCAGAGGAAATTTCTCAGATTATAAAGCTGGCAAATCAGGAAGGTTTTCCGGTTTTCCCGCGTGGCGCAGGCAGTGGTTTTTCCGGAGGTAGTCTGCCAAAAGGGGGCGGGGTTGTATTGGTGACTACCCGGATGAACAGGATATTGCGTATTGATAACGAGAACCTGATCGCAGAAGTTGAGCCTGGCGTAGTTACGGAAGATTTTCAGAAGGTTGTAGAGAAACTCGGCCTGTTTTATCCACCTGACCCTGCCTCACTTAAATTCTCTACTCTGGGTGGAAATGTGGCTGAAAATGCCGGTGGCCCAAGAGCCGTGAAATATGGCTGCACTAAGGATTTTGTCATGGGGTTGGAGGTGGTTCTGCCAACCGGTGCTGTTATACGTACGGGCGGTGAAACATACAAGGGTGTCGTCGGATATGACCTGACAAAGCTGCTCTGTGGCAGTGAAGGTACACTGGGTGTTATTACAAAGATTATTTTCAAGTTATTGCCTTTTCCGGATTGTAAAAAGACCATGCTGGCAATTTTTGATTCCATTGAGGGGGCAGCAAAGGCCGTTTCTTCAATTATTGTAAACAAGATTATTCCAACTACACTTGAGTTCATGGATTATGCAACCTTACAATGTGTCGAGCGGCGGTTTAGTCTTGGTTTACCCGCAGAAGGCCGTGCCGTATTGCTGATTGAACTCGACGGCGATCGTGATTTGATTGAAAAACAGTCTCAGCAATTGGAAAAAATCGTCAGTACGCTCGGGTTGGTACAATTCAGAACGGCTAAAGACAGCGCTGAGTCAGAACAGCTCTGGAAGGTACGTCGCCTTATTTCTCCTTCACTACGAGATGTAAATCCTAATAAATATAATGAAGATATCGTTGTGCCACGTAGTAAGGTGCCGGATGTCATCAGGTTGATTGAAAAAATCAGTCAGCGCCTTGAAATTCCAATTGTCAATTTTGGCCATGCCGGAGATGGCAATATTCATGTCAACATAATGGTAGACAATAGTATTGCAGGCATGGAGGAAAAGGCCCACGTGGCTATACGTGAAGTTTTTCAGGCTGCCCTCCAATTAGGTGGTACAATGTCAGGGGAACATGGTGTTGGCTTGTCAAAAGCACCATATATCGAGCTTGAATTAAATCCGGATCAGATTTATGCGATGAGATCAATTAAGGCTGCTCTTGATCCCAATAATATTCTAAATCCAGGCAAGATGTTTCCTTGATAGGGATGTCTTAAATAGGATGTTTTATGGATATGGATAAACAACGTCAGGAAATATCACTTATCGGTCGGTTGTTATCTTTAGAAGTGTTGTTGGCATTGATGGGACTGGTAGATCTTGTATATGGTCTTATTAATTCGGAGCTGCTGAATATTGTGATCGGGGTTGTAATTCTAAGCTGCCTGGCCCTGCTCATGTATCGTAGAAAAATTAACAGGAAATAAATCATTTTATTTAAAGTCATAAAGGGATTGTGATGATTGATCATAAAATTGTGCTGGCTTCAGCTTCACCCCGCCGCTCTGAGCTAATGGAGCTTGCCGGGATACCGTTTACTGTTGTTCCTGCTGATATCTGCGAAGACGTTTTGCCGGACGAATTGCCGGACGACCATGTAATGCGCCTTTCGCGCGAAAAAGCGCAGGCTGTTACTGCCACCAAGGCAGGTCGCTATTATATAGGTGCTGATACTGTTGTTGTTTTGGATGAAAGGATTATGGGTAAACCATCCAATGAGGCTGAGGCGTTTCAGATGCTTAAAAGTCTTTCAGGACGGGCCCACCAGGTTGTCACCGGGATTACGTTGTTGGACAGTGATACTGGCGTCATACTCAGCCAGAGTGTCTCTACGGATGTTTATTTCAAGGAGCTGACGGATCAGGAAATTAATGACTATATCGCCACAGGCTGTCCGATGGACAAAGCCGGGGCATATGCTATTCAGGGCAGGGCTGTACATTTTGTCAGATCAATCAGCGGATCTTACAGCAATGTTATCGGTCTGCCCATGACGGAACTGTATGAACTTATAGATACTTTGTGCTGCCATGAGTATTCAGATGCCGATAGCTAAGCGCCTGGCAGAGGTTTGTAAAAGAATAGACAGTGCGGTTGAGGGTGCAGGCAGGCCATGCAATTCAGTTAGATTGGTTGCTGTTTCGAAAACCTACCCTGTATCTGCTGTGATGGAAGCCTTTCAGGCCGGTCAGCGAATTTTTGGTGAGAACTATGTACAGGAACTGCTTGCCAAAGCAGCCGAAATAAAAGATCCGGTTGAATGGCATTTTATTGGTCATCTGCAGAGCAATAAAGTTAGGCAGATCGCTGGACTGGTAAATTTGATTCATTCAGTGGACCGTCTGTCACTGGCGGAAGAGATCAGTCGCCAGTGGGGCAGGCTTGGTAAAATTTGTGATATTCTTGTTCAGGTGAATATCTCCGGTGAATCAACCAAATCAGGAACGACTGAAGCCGGTGCATTTAGTTTGATCGCCGATATTGCACAGCTTCCTAATGTTCGCATAGTAGGCCTGATGACTATGCCACCCTTTTTTGATGAACCTGACCTGGCGCGCCCTTATTTTGCCGAATTAAAACAACTGTCGGTCAGGGTAGCAGAGTTGAAACTGCCGGGGGTGCTGATGGACGAACTGTCAATGGGGATGTCCGGTGACTTCGAGACCGCCATTCAGGAGGGAGCTACGCTTGTCAGGGTCGGAACGGCAATATTTGGTGAAAGATCATAGTAGTCTTGATTTCATTACTATTAAATCTAATATAATGCTTTCAATATGTTGAAAGTATCTGGGAGATATTGCTATTAATACTGGAAACAGTTTGTTTGACATGGCTAAGTTGTTAAAGTATAAGTAAAGATTACATTGTGTAGGCATCAAATAACAGAAAAAGAGAGTGTTTATGTTTAATCTTAAGCCGGAACTTGTTGCACAGCTTGAGCGAGTGCTCAGCTCAGTAGAAATGCTGCTTCCCAAGGCCGTTGCTCCTATCGACTGGTCAAAATGTTATGCCGCCAATTGGCGTCGGCATTCTTTTTCCGGCTACCTGGAAGCTGTCACTGTTTCTGATACCACAAGACTTGACGAACTTTTAGGTGTTGAAGAACAAAAAGAGATCATGATCAAGAATACCAAGCAATTTCTGTTAGGGCTTCCTTCTAACAATGCCCTGTTGTGGGGGTCACGTGGATCCGGCAAGTCTTCAATAGTGAAGGCCCTTTTAAATGAGTTCTGTGATCAGGGATTGCGTTTTATTCAGGTAGAAAAGGAAGATCTTATTTATCTGTCAGAAATCTTCAACGCCGTTGAAAAGCAGCCATATCGTTTTATTTTGCTTTGCGATGACCTTACTTTTGAAGTAGGCGAGCTGAGCTATAAAATGCTGAAAAGTGCTTTGGACGGCTCTGTTTATTCTGCTCCTGAAAATGTACTGATTTATGTTACCTCAAATCGTCGTCATCTTTTGCCAGAATATGAATCCGATCATGTCGGTGGAAAATACGTAAAAGGTGAATTGCAACAAAGTGAAGCGATGGAAGAGAAGGTCTCACTGTCAGACCGTTTCGGTATCTGGGTTGCTTTTTATGCGTTCTCCCAGGAGCGTTATATTGATGCCGTTAAACTGAATGTGACTATGGAAGCCAAACAGCGCAAAATTGAAATTCCATGGTCTAAGGATCTTGAGTTGGATGCAATTCAATGGTCCCATGACAAGAGTAAACGTTGCGGTCGTACCGCCTATCAGTTTGCAAAACATTGGATCGGTCGTTATCTGCTGGAACAGCATAAGGGCTAAATTTCAGATTGTTATTATTAAAAAGGAGCGCTGACAACACAGCGCTCCTTTTTTTGTTATTTACGCTGGTTTTCT
>CAZDWS010000002.1:0-343377 GCA_964509295.1 uncultured Geobacteraceae bacterium
TTACACTCGGCGGTTTTCAAGACCGCTGCCTTAAACCACTCGGCCACCCTTCCATAATTGAGTTGATGTGTATATCACAACAAATCTGAAAACTCAAACAATAAAATTAAGAAATGCGTTCAATGCCGCCCATATAGGGGCGTAATACCTGGGGAACGATTACGCTGCCGTCTTCTAGCTGGTAGTTTTCCAGCACGGCCAGCAGTGTCCGGCCAACGGCCAGACCGGAACCGTTGATCGTGTGCACGAATTCAGGTTTGGATTTTTCCTCTTCGCGGAAGCGGATGCTGGCGCGTCTGGCCTGAAAGTCACCAAAAGTGCTGCATGATGAAATCTCGCGGTAGCAGCTCTGGCCAGGCAGCCAGACTTCAATGTCGTAGGTCTTGGCAGCAGAGAAACCGATGTCGCCGCTGCAGAGCAGCATGACCCTGTAGTGCAGGCCGAGCAGCTGCAGAACTTTTTCCGCATTGGCGGTCAGTTTTTCCAGCTCCTGATCCGATTCGGAAGGATGGGCAAACTTGACCAGCTCGACCTTGTTGAACTGGTGCTGCCTGATCAGGCCGCGTGTGTCCTTGCCGTAAGATCCGGCCTCGCGTCTGAAACATGGTGTATAGGCTGCATAGCAGATCGGCAGATCACTTTTCTTAAGGATCTCACCGCGATGGATATTTGTTACCGGTACTTCGGCGGTGGGAATCAGGAAAAAATCCGGATCAACGGTCTTGAAGAGGTCTTCTTCGAATTTTGGCAACTGACCAGTGCCGGTCATGCTTTCGCGGTTGACCAGAAAAGGTGGCAATACCTCTTCGTAGCCATGCTGCCCGGTGTGCAGATCCAGCATGAAGTTGATCAGTGCGCGTTCCAGACGAGCGCCTGCGCCACGGTAAAGGGTGAAGCGGGCTCCGGTCAGTTTTGCTCCGCATTCAAAATCAAGGATACCAAGTTCCTCGCCTATTTCCCAGTGAGGTTTGGCGGTAAAGCTGAATTGGGGTGCAGCACCCCAGGTCCTGATTTCAACATTGTCATGCTCCGATAGTCCGGCTGGAGTATCAAGGTGCGGCAGATTTGGCACCGTCAGCAGAAAACCCTGCAGGTCTTCGTCCACCTGTTTCAGCTCTTCATCCAGAACCTTGATTCTGTTGGATACTTCGCGCATCTCCAGTATCTTGTCCTGAGCCTGGCTTTTGTCCTTGATTTTGGCAATTTCGTCGGAGACGGTATTGCGCAGGGCTTTCAGCGATTCGCCTTCTTTGAGCAGTGCGCGCCGCTTTTCGTCTAGTTCCTTGAAGCCGTCCAGATATGAGTCGCCGCCCCGGCTGCGCAGGCGCTGTTCAGTTTCTTCAAGGTTTTCACGTATTATTTTCATGTCTAACATATAGATACACCTTTATTTTTTTAGATTAAGAGTATATTTATTAGCATTGCACTTACCTGCCGTCAATCCAAAAGAAGCCATATGAAACTCATAACAGCCTTTATTATAACAATTACCCTGTTTATTTCCACTCCTGTTATGATTTGTGCCGAAGAGATAATTATCAATGCGGTCGGTGATATTATGTTGGCCGGACGCTGGGCCGGTAAAATAAAAAAGCTGGGTTACGATTATCCATTTGCGGCAGTTAAAAATGAACTGGCGGATGGCGATATCAATATCGCCAACCTTGAATCACCTCTTGCCCGCAGGGGCATTGAGTTTACGGAGAAAAAGTTTCGATTCCGGGCCGAGCCCCAGGTGGCTCCGGCAATCCGCAAGGCCGGCTTCAATCTGGTTACGCTGGCCAATAACCATAGTATGGATTTCGGATACGGGGCGCTGGAAGAAACAATGCTGAATCTGGAAAAGGCCGGCATTGTGTGGATCGGTGCCGGTAAGAATCTGGATGAAGCGCGCCAGATGGTTGTATTTAAGGTGAAAGGGAAAAAGGTGGCATTTCTGGGCTATTCCCTTACCCAGCCGGTGGAATTTTTCGCCGCAGCCGGGCAGGGGGGCACTGCACCGGCTGTTGCCAGTATCTATGCCAAAGACATCGCCGCAGCGCGTAAGGAAGCGGATTATGTTATTGTCTCCTTTCACTGGGGCACTGAAGGAAAACATGTTGCCCATCAGGGGCAGATTACTGTTGCCCATAAGGCCATAGATGCCGGTGCCGATGTGGTCATAGGACATCATCCACATGTGCTGCAAGGGCTGGAGAGATACAAAAAAGGTATAATCTTCTACAGTCTGGGAAATTTTGTTTTTGCCAGCAGCAGCAAAACATCCAAAACATCCGTAATTGTGAAGCTGCGTTTGAGTGATACCGTTCGTGAAGCCGAGATAGTGCCTCTGGATGTGTTTAACAAAAGAGTGAATTTTCAACCGAAACCACTTGCCGGTGAGGATGCGGCCGCGGTAATTCAAGATATGAATAGTCATTCAAAACCACATAACACCGCTGTTGAGGACAGGAACGGACGTTACTATGTCAAATTCTAAGGCAGGTACTAATAGTAAAGTTCTGCTGACAACCCTGCACGCAAAGTACTCCCATGCGTCGCTGGCATTGCCGTATCTTGCAGCAGGTTGCAGCGATATCCCCGGTTTGGATACGGTTATCCGGGAATGGACAGTTAATGAGCCAAGGCAACATATATTACGACTTATTATGTCTGAGAAAGCCGACCTAATCGCCTTTTCATGCTATATCTGGAACATTGATATGGTGTTGCAGCTGGCTTCCGACATCAAGAAAATCGCACCGCAAACAGTCATTGTGTTGGGCGGCCCGGAGGCCTCTTTTGGTGTTTTTGCGCTGATGAAACACAATCCGGCCATTGATTTCGTTGTCAAAGGCGAGGGAGAAAACGTGTTCAGGAAGTTGCTGGAAGAACTGTTCCTGCATTCCGGACATGGCAGCATCAGTGATATTGATAATCTGTTCTCCCGTGATGAAGATGATATTGTGGCCGGCCCGCTCTGCAAGTCCTATCTGGATTTGAATTCTGTACCGTCGCCATTTGCGGCCGGTCTGGTTGATATGAGCAAGCCGCTGATCTACTACGAAACCTCGCGTGGCTGTCCTTTCGCTTGTGCGTTCTGCCTGTCTTCTGTTGAAGGTCAGGTGCGTTCTTTTTCCATGGAGCGCATCGAAAGCGACCTGCTCTGGCTGATGGGGCGCAATACCTGCCAGGTTAAACTGGTTGACCGTACCTTCAACTATGACGCCAAGCGGGCCAGCCGGATCTGGCAGTTCATTCTTGATAACAACCGCAGTAGCCATTTCCACTTTGAAATTGCCGCGGATCTGTTGACGGAGGAAAACCTTGCCGTACTGCGTCAAGTACCGCCCGATACATTCCGCTTTGAAATAGGAGTCCAGTCAACTTCGCAGGATACGCTTGCCCAGGTTGAGCGGAAAGCTGATCTGCAGCGCATATTTGAAAACGTCCGTCGTCTGCGTAGTGAAACCGACATCGAGCTGCATCTGGATCTTGTTGCCGGACTGCCCGGCGAAGACTACCCGGGATTGCTGCATTCGCTGCAGCAGATCAGCGAATTGAAACCGCACGTGATTCAGATAGAACCGCTCAAAGTTTTGAAGGGTTCTGCCATGCGAGAAATAGCCACCCGCGAAGGTTACAATTACTCTGAGGCTGCTCCTTATATCATTCTGAATACGCCATGGCTTAATTATGACGAAATATGTCGTATTGAAACGGTGGGGCGTTTGCTGGACCTGTTTCACAATAACGGGGGATTCAGTACGGCATTGGCGTTTATGGAAGGCAGGCTGGGTTTTTCTGAACTATTGGATGGTCTGGCGCTGAGGGCTGAAAACGAAAGTTTATCGGGGCGCACCACCCGGCGCCTGTATGAGTTGTTTGCCTCGCTGGCCGGGTCGCTGCTAGCCCAAGATTCGGACCGGCTGCTCCTGTATGATGCCCTGTTTTATGACTATTGCAGTTGCGAGATGCCGTTAGTAGGCCGACTTCCTGACTTTGTTGCTGACCGGCATCAGCAGTGCAGTTGGCCGGGCCGTCGGGATTTGCCGGAAGAACTGGAACTGCCTGCTGACAACCGGACCAAAGCATTCAGGTTTACTTTTGAGAATGACTACCGTTCAAGCGATTGGACGAAAGGAGAGTCAAAAGTTACTTTCGTCTATTCTTCCGGAGAAGGGCGTGGTTTAAAGGTAATTGTTATTTGAAGCAGTGAGCTCTTTTGCGTGGTCACCCAGCTGCAAAAATCAGATCGCTCATTTCGTTGTCCACCGCTCTGGTCAGTTTGTGGAAATCTTCATCCTTGATGGTGGCCATCTCATGCAGTGTGACCGTCTTGAAAATATCCAGGTCGACGTCACAGGAGTTATAGGTCGTATTGTAAAAAGTAAGCTGTTTTTCCTCGCTGAGCCCCATTTTCATAAGCTGTCCCGCTCCCTTCCGAATCAGTGAAATCTTACCGTACAGCTCCTGACGGTCCTTTGCTTTCCAGACACCCATAACGATAGGACTGGAGATGTTTTTAAAGTCTCCTGAAAATTCACCCCGGATCAGGTGGTCACGCTCACGGCCAAGGTACGGTGCAAAATCCAGATGTTCGCAGAACCGTCGGTCAGTAGCAAAAAACTTTCCATTATCCGGGTCGAGAGTAAAGATCATTGTGCGATTGATGGCCTGTCCATAGCTCTGCAGCAACTCTGCATTGAAATCATCATAGGAAAGGTTTTCGGCTATCCAGGTTTCATTACGTTTAATTCGATGCAGTATACTCATCAGCCAGGATTTTATTATTTTGTGATCGATGCGGCACTGCAGCAGATCCGCTTTGAACTGTTCAAAGTTCCTTCCACCATAACGGTACAGGAGCAGATTGTGGTAGATATCCCGCACATTATTGTATTTACTGAACTGATAGGCCAGGTCATAGCTGAATAGTTCCAACTGCCTGAGTTGCCATATGAAAATGGCTATCTGCGACCTGCTGCTTTCTTTTGTGACTTCGATTTTATGGGTCAGTTTTAACAGCATAAGATAGCGTGAACCCAGATTGTTCAGCAGTGCTTCGTCTTTTTGAGTGCCCTTGTTCAAGGTAATGGTCCAACGGGTGAATTCCTGCTGTCGACTCTCCACCAGAATATTGTCCATTCCGAATGTTTCAAAAATCTGCCGGGTACCGATACCTTCACCGGCTGTTGTTCCCTTGGTTGTTTTGCCCACAAAGAGTGGTAGCAGATCTGGGCCTTTCGCCAGTTTGTCTTCAGCAATTCCGATCCCGTTGTCCTGTACGGTAAGCACAAGTGTATCATTGTTATCGCGGAGAGAAAACTCCATGACTCCTCTTCTTCCGGACAGCCTGATGGAATCCATGGCGTTTGAAACAATATTGATCAATGCGCGGCTGAATTTAATGTAATTGCCCATAACCAGTGGAACTTTGGATGCCAGATTAAGACGGATTTCGCAGGGAAGCGTGGACGCCTCCACATAAGGGATCAGGCGTTCGTTGATCAGCTCCTTGATGGAAACCTTGCGGGAAACCTTGATTTTGTCCTCATAGGTGTTGAGTGTATTTATCAACGCGGTAGTCTCACGCCTGATGTCTTCGGTGATTTTGTTGAAATTGTCCACCGAAAGCATGGAAGCCATATCAAAAAGCACTTTCAGGGATTTTTTGGCATCGTGGCGCACCTTGCCCAGTTCCTCTACAACGGAATAATCCTTGCCTTTAGTCAGGGAAACAGCCTTTCTGACTTTCGCTGCCGTGGCTGACATCTGATGGAACTTCATCTTGCGGTAGACAATGCTATCTTCAATAATGAATCCCTTGCTCTGGTAAAACTCAATGGAGCTGGTCAGCTTTTCCCAGACAAACAGGTAAATCTGGGAATCGTCATCCACCATATGGGCAAGGTATTCAAAAAAAGCCGACCCGATCCCTTTGCTTCTTGCAAAAGGGCTGGTAGCCTGTTTGTACATATGGAATTTTTTCCGGTCAGGGGTTGAATAAACAAGAAAATAACCCAGTACCTCCCCGTCCGCATCCCACACAAGGCTGTGTTCATAATCAATATCTATGGCCTTATCCAGAATAAAAGGGGAGGGGATCAGCAGTGAGTCGATATTCAGAAAAGTGCTCTGTTTGATGACATTTTCATATTGATGATTCAGCTGTTTGATATGGGGGTATCTGCTGCTTTGCCATTGCATGTGCAGTATTCACCTTTCTTGGGCGACGGTCTGTGGTCGGGATTCTGTATCATTATTTTCTGGAATCATATCATTATTTTTGAATATTTGAGACATGTCTTTAATGTCAGGAGTTGTTTCCAGTCTTAAACAGGCTACAATAGAACTAAATCAACACAGGAGGTGTGCCATGATTGAAAAACAAGTAATTGAGGTCTTTTTTGACTATGTCTGACCCTGGTGCTATCTCGGTACCGTGCGTACCGACCGTTTACAGAAAGAGTACGGAGTTGAACTGCACTGGTTCGTTTTTCCGCTCCATCCTGAAACACCGGAGGATGGTATGGAGCTTGCCAAGCTTTTTGCCGGGCGGGAGGCGCAGATCAAGGCCATGCAGGTCAGGTTGCAGCAGGTGGCAATGGTAGAAGGGCTGCCACTGGCGGAGCGAACCCGCACCTACAACAGCAGGCGTGCCCAGGAACTGGGGAAGTGGGCGGAAGCGCAGGGAAAAGGTGATGTTTTTAGGAAAGCGGTTTACCGGGCCTATTTCGTCGATGGGGTGAACATCGCCAAGGAGAATGAGTTGGTTAAGATTGCCGTGGCTGTCGGTTTGTCTGGGTATGAGGCGCAAGTTATTCTGACAACAGGGAGTTTTTCTGCGGCCGTTGATGCCGACTGGCAACGGGCCAGGGAACTGGGGGTGACTGCCGTCCCGACTCATATCTGCCAGGGGAAATGGCTGGAAGGGTTCGGGGCTTATGGTGATTTTTTACGGCTGATTGAAGTTGGGCAAAAAGGATAGCTGCATTTTATAATTGTATAACCGAAAGTTATCAGTTCTATTTACGCATAACCAGGCCGGCCCCAAGGCAGAGCAGCAGTATGCCGATTCCTCGTGTGGTAGTTAAAGGAATCTGGCGCAGCCCAAAGGCACCGTAATGATCGAGCAGCACGCTGGTTGTCAGCTGTCCGGCGATGACGATTGCCATGACAGCTGCCGAGCCAAGCCTTGGAACAGCAAGGATGGTCATGGACACAAAATAGGCCCCAAGCACTCCACCGGTAAGTTCCCACCATGATGCGTCAGTGACATTGCGCAGATTGCCGCGCCCGGCAAACATGACCATGGCGATCAAGGCCAATGTTCCCACAACAAAGGAAAGCAGCGAGCTTTCGTAAATACCGACTTTTTGTGCAAGCCGGGCATTGATTGACGGCTGTAAGGCTACCGCCAATCCTCCGCACGCCATCAGCAGTATCAGAAGTGTGTTGCTCATATCATATCCTTTTCTCCAGCATCAGACATTGATGCCGATATGACGACCGTCAGGCAGTTCCACATCCAGAGACAGTTTGCCTCCAAGTGCTTCGATGTATCTTTTGAGAGAAGAAATTTTAACTTCGTGACCGCGCTTTTCCAGATTGGCAACAGATGGCTGTGATATTCCAAGTGCGGCTGCCAGATCCTGTTGCGACATCTCTACCGTCTGCCGTAATTGAGCAAGGCGGAGTTCAAATATCTCCTGATCTGCTTGAGCGCGTGCTGCCTTAACGATATCCGGGTTTACTTTTTTAATTAACTCTGAAAGTTGTTTAGCCATAAATCACTCCAGTTCTTGCAGGTAGTTCATAAAATCACGCTCTGCAATTGGGATCATTGTTTCGTAAAAATGCTTGTTTCCGGTTTTGTCACCGTCACACAGCATTACGGCCTGACGGAGAGGGTCAAAGGCAAAAAATATCCGGTACGGTTTGCCTTTGTGCTGTACGCGGAGTTCTTTTAGGTTTTTTACCTTGTCCGTGCCTTTGAGGCTATCAACGTGCGGTCTGCCTAGCATAGGACCGTATTGCTCCAGAACAAAAATGGCGGCCAATATGTCTTGCTGCTCCGATGCCCCCAAGCCTAAAAACCAGTTATCGAAGTATTCAACCGTAACAATTTTCCAAACCATGTTTCATTTCCTTAAATAAAAATAGTCTACAGGCTATATAATGTCAAGGCTATATTTTGTTGTTTCGACTCTGGTTGATTGAGGCAACGGGGCTGAGGCTGACCCGCCCTCGGCGGGTCTTGCCGATGGTTGGGGCCGCGCTTATAAAATCCTTTACTTTTATAACATGCGTGATATATTTGAATCATGGTTTTCCGACTTTCATATTACAATGAAACTGTCGAGGCGGAGCTTGATGCTTGGCCTGTTGGCTTGCGTGCTCGATTTCGAGCATTGACCGTACGCATGGAAGAATACGGTCCCAATTTGGGAATGCCACATACACGTGCCCTTGGTAATGGCCTTTTTGAAATTCGCGCCAAGGCAGGAGAAGGAATTGGAAGAGTATTTTTCTGCACAATGGTCGGACGAAAGATCATACTTCTCCACAGCTTCATAAAAAAGACGGATAAGACACCAAAACGGGAACTCGATATAGCGCTCACTCGGCAGAAGGAGGTAATGAACCATGAGCTATAAACCTGTTTCGTACCAACCTAAGAAAAAACTTGAGAAAGACCTTCAAGACCCTAATTTCAAACAGGCATGGGATGCCTTGGATGATGAATTTGCAGCTTTGGATGCCCTGCTTGCGGCACGCCGTCAGGCGGGGATGACGCAGGAGCAAGTAGCGGCTAAAATGGGTGTTTCTCAACCATCATTGGCAAGAGTAGAAGCGTCACTCGGATCTCACCGCCATTCTCCATCTCTTGAGATGCTGCGTAAGTATGCTGCCGCTGTCAACTGTAAGCTGGAGATTAAGCTGATACCTCAGCATTCGTGATTGTGGTTTGTCCGTCTGCCGCTGCGTGGTTGAGTGTTATTTCCTTCCTCCACGGCATACGATTGTGAGGTTGTCAGGACCGTTTACCTGGTAGCATTCATACCCTGCGGAGTTGCAGATGATTTCAAGGCGACCACTTTCGACGACAAGCGTCAAGTCACTGGTGTCTTCAGTTAATTTTGCCTCTTTGATTTCCTTGTCTTTAATCGCCTTGTTTATCTTTTCTGCTACATCATATGGCTCGGCCAGTCCAAACATCTGTCCATGATCCTGAGAAGAAATAAAGTCTCCATTTTCCCCCACAAACCTGCACAGCGTCTCGGTTGATATTACATCGCCATCGCAGAGAGAAATAGAGCAGAACCCGTGCTCCAGTATCTCGAACTCACTTATTATTTTGCCTTTGAATTTCTCTCGGATCATTTTTTATTCACTCAACTCATTATTGACCAGATCTGGCCAACATGACATTTGGGATGTTGGTCGTAAATAACGCCGTAACTATCTGATTTATAACGTATCCATTTTTTACAAAACATTATGCCAACAAAAAAGCCGCCTAATCAGCAATAACACTGACCAAACGGCTCTATAGACCTGCTCTCCCGTATCCCATCAATCATCTCTGGATACTGCATATAAAAACTTCATGTAAATACACCCATAATTCCATTGGTGTCAAGTGGGGCACAGTAGTTAAAACAAAACCGGTCTCACGCGACGACGCAACGACGCGACGAAATGCCAAATGCTTATAAACGTTTAAAACTGCCTTTTAAAAGGTTCTAGATAAAAATGTATTATTGATTTTGACTCTCGTTGCGTTGTCGCGGCGTTGCGTGAAAACGAATTTGAATCAATACAACAGATACTTCTCCCGCACTTTTTTGAATCTCTCCAGTTCATCAATCCATCTTCCGGCAACCATTTCCGGCGTCATTCGCTTGGCAGTCAGCAGCGCCCAGGTATTCTTGTCACCTGTTTCAGTGGCAAATCCTTCGTATGATTTGAAACTATTGGGATGGACTTCATAAAAGGCCTGCGCCAGGTGCAGTCCGGCAAGGACCGGGTCCAGCAGTTTGCGGTCGGTGATGGTCGCACTTACGCCGTAACAGGTTTTGCCCAGATGGGAAAAGCCTTTTGCCGTGGGTATGAATTCTACAGGAGTGAAGTTGATCCCGGGAATCCGTCGTTTGGCCAGATTGTTGACCATTGCCTGGGCGTTGACCCAGGGTGCGCCGTACATTTGAAATGGCTGTGCGGTGCCGCGGGCTACTGAAAGATTTGTGGTTTCCAGCGTGCCCAGGCCCGGATAGAGCAGGGCAGCGGTCTCGCTTTTCATGTTGGGGGAAGGGTTGATCCAGATCAGGCCGGTGTCGCTGAAATACATTTCTCGCTGCCAACTCTGCATGGGTATGACGGTCAGGTTGCAGTTGATGCCGAACTCAACATTGAACAACCGCGCCAGTTCAGCAATGGTCATGCCGTGACGGGTCGGGATCGGGTGGATACTGGTAATGGCGCCGCAACTGTTTTTCCGTTCCGGTAGAACAAAGTCCGGGATGGCACCTTGTACCGTAATGCCGTTGATCGGGTTGGGGCGGTCCAGCACCACAAATTGGATGCCAGCGGTTTTGGCGGCCCGCATGGCTAGTGAAAGTGTGCCGATATAGGTGTAAAAACGGGTGCCGATGTCCTGGATGTCGAAAACCAGAACGTCGATGCCGGCCAGCATCTCCGCTGTAGGGCGGCAGGTTTTGCCGTACAGGCTGTGGATTTTCAGGCCGGTTTTTGCATCCACTCCTGAGGCCACTTTTTCATCGTCAGTGCCACGGATGCCGTGTTCAGGGCTGAACAGGGCCACCAGCCGGACACCCGGTGCCGCTTTGATGATGTCGATGGTGCTGGTGCCATTGAGTGATCGACCGGTGTGGTTGGTGATCAGCCCGACCCGCTTGCCTTGCAGAACATCAAAGTTGCGGCTGGCGAGCACGTCAATACCGGGCAGCACGGCGGCATTGGTCTGTGGCGCTATCAGTAATGAGGCTAGAAGGCAAAAGCTAAAGGCTAAAATGGTTTTTAAACGTATTAAATTATACCGCATCAGTCCACTCCACCGGCTCCATCTCCACCTGTTTACCCAGTTCGGCCAGCAGTGCATCCATGTCATTTTCGAAACCATCCATGATCACAATGCGGATGATGCCTGCTGTATTGTCAACCGTACTCATGATGTTCATCCCTTCGTAGGCTTCCAGGATAAACTTTATGTAAACGATGTCGCGTTGTTTAACCTTGAAATAACGATTGGTCACGATATTACTCCGTGGATCAGTTGTTGAATGCTTTATGGCAAATTCAGCTGCCGGAATTTTGCTGGCTGACTTTACCAGTTTCAGGCCGAGAGTGAAACTGCAAATCTTTTCTTGATACTTTCTTGATGCATTCCGGCCCCATTTTGACACCTGTTTTATCCTGCCCCTGATAAATTAAAATCATGGAAAAAGTCCAATTTCGGAGAATGGATATGAAAGTCTATCAGTACAACATGGAAAGCGGCGTGTATGCAGGTGAGTTGTTTGAAGATGGTGGTAATATTCAGTATGACGAAGGCATTACAACTCTGGCTCCTCCTCCATATGAATCAGGTCAGGTGCCGGTGTTTGACATGCAGTTGAACAGGTGGGAAATACTGCCTGTCGCAACGGTGCGACAACTATTACAGTTACGAAGACCAGAAGGAACAACAAGATGAATTACCATGAGTGGGTGCAGACAATTTTCTTTTTTATCATCCTGATTGCACTGATCAAGCCGCTTGGCATGTTCATGGCAAAAGTATACCAGGGGGAACGCACCGTTTTTTCGTCATTGTTTATCCCGTGCGAACGTCTGATCTATCGCATTTGCGGGGTGGATCAGGACGAGGAGATGGGTTGGAAACGCTATGCCACGTCAATGGTTCTTTTTAATATTGTGCTCTTCATAGCGCTCCTGGTCATACTGCTGACTCAGCATTTCCTGCCGCTCAACCCCCAGAAACTGCCTCCATTTTCCTGGCAGCTGGCTGTCAATACCGCTGTCAGTTTCGTTACCAACACCAACTGGCAGAATTACAGTGGTGAACAGGCAGCAAGTTACTTCACCCAGATGGCTGGTCTTGGGGTGCATAATTTTGTCTCCGCAGCCACCGGCATGGCCATCGTCATCGCCCTGATCCGAGGATTTGCGCGGCGCAGAACTTCCGACCTGGGTAACTTCTGGGTGGATATGACCCGGGGCACACTTTATATCCTGCTGCCGATTTCCATCATCGCTTCTCTTGTGCTGGTATCCCAGGGTGTAATTCAGAATTTCAGCGAGTACAAGACCGTGCCACTGGTTCAGTCCACCAGCTATGACAAGCCGAAAACGGATGATAAGGGTAATGTGCTGAAAGACTCTTCCGGCAAGCCGGTAACCGAAAATGTTGTGGTAAAAGAGGTGCAGATTCCCATGGGACCGGTGGCTTCACAGGAGGCGATCAAGGAACTGGGCACCAATGGCGGCGGTTTTTTTAATGCAAACTCGGCCCATCCCTTTGAGAATCCGACTCCCTTGTCCCATATGCTGGAAATTCTGCTGATTCTGCTGATACCGGGCGCTTTGACCTGCACCTTTGGGACCATGGTCGGCAATGCCCGTCAGGGTTGGATGCTGCTGGGGGTTATGCTCCTGCTGTTGATAACCTCTTTCGCTGCATTGCAGTGGGCCGAGGTAAATGGCAATCCGCTGGTGTCAAGACAGGGTGTTGTTGGTGCCAATATGGAAGGGAAAGAGGTTCGCTTCGGTCTTGCCGGAGCCAGCCTGTTTGAGGTTGCCACTACTGCGACCTCCTGCGGTGCAGTAGCTGCCATGCACGACTCACTGACGCCACTTGGCGGCATGGTTCCATTAAGTCTGATTCTGCTGGGTGAGATTGTTTTCGGCGGGGTTGGTTCCGGGCTTTATACCATGCTGGCTTTTGCCATTATAGCTGTATTCGTGTCCGGATTGATGATAGGACGAACTCCCGAATACCTGGGCAAAAAGATCGAAGTGCGGGAGATGTGGCTGTCGATTACAACAATCCTGATTGCCGGTGTCACGGTATTGATTCTGTCCGGCATCGCCATGATCACGCCGCAGGCAGTGGCATCCATGTCAAACCCCGGGGCCCATGGCCTGTCCGAGGTACTCTACGCCATTGCTTCCATGGCCAACAACAACGGCAGCGCCTTTGCCGGGCTGAACGGCAACGTGAATTTCTACAATCTGCTGGGGGCGCTGGCCATGCTGATAGGACGCTATGTGCCTGCCATTGCCATGCTGGCCATGGCAGGTTCCCTGGCTGAAAAGAAGTATGTTCCTCCAAGCCTGGGGACTTTGCCCACCGACCGGGTGCCGTTTGCCATCTGGCTGGTGCTGGTCATACTGATTGTTGGGGCGCTGACTTTCTTCCCAGCTTTGGCGCTGGGACCGATTGTTGAGCATTTGATGATGACGCGATAAGGCTGTGGATTTCACACAAACTTCGCAGCCTGAAAAGGTATTAGGATCCGTGAGGTTCACCTAGGAGAAACAGCATGTCCAAACATATCCCACAGCCGCAATCGGCTTTTGATAAAACACTTTTGACGGGCGCCCTGGTGGAGTCCCTTAAAAAACTCGATCCACGCACACTCTGGCGTAATCCGGTCATGTTCTGCGTTGAGATCGCCAGTTTGATTACTCTGGTAACCTTTGCCATGTCTCTGACCGGAGACAACCTGGAACCGGCCTGGTTTACCGGAACCGTTTCCCTCTGGCTCTGGCTGACGGTCATATTTTCCACCTTTGCCGAGGCGCTGGCCGAAGGGCGCGGCAAGGCGCGGGCCGCTTCATTGCGCAAGTCGCGGACGGATATTACCGCCAAGCTGCTGGCCAAGCCGGAATTCAACAGTGCTTATACCACTGTCGGGGCCAGCCAGCTCCGCAAGGGGGATCTGATTCTGGTGGAAGCAAATGATATGATTGCCGGTGATGGTGACGTGGTGGCCGGAGCGGCACTGGTCAACGAGTCGGCGGTAACCGGCGAGTCCGCCCCGGTAATCCGGGAATCAGGGGGCGACCGAAGCGCTGTCACCGGCGGAACCACGGTCATTGCTAACGCGATTGTCGTGCGAATTACCGCC
Organism: uncultured Geobacteraceae bacterium; assembly: GCA_964509295.1. Taxonomy (GTDB): domain Bacteria; phylum Desulfobacterota; class Desulfuromonadia; order Geobacterales; family Pseudopelobacteraceae; genus JBGSQR01. The sequence goes on from CAZDWS010000002.1 coordinate 14,136, forward strand.
AACCCGGGCGAAACTTTCCTGGACCGGATGATCGGCCTGATCGAGGGGGCCAAGCGGCGCAAGACACCTAACGAGATTGCCCTTGAGGTGTTGTTGATCGCGTTGACGCTGGTATTCCTGCTGGTCTGTGCCAATATCAGCCCGCTTTCCATCTATAGTGTCAAGGCGGCAGGGCAGGGAACCCCTGTTTCATTGACCATTCTGGTGGCACTGTTTGTCTGCCTTGCTCCGACCACCATCGCGGCGCTGCTCCCGGCCATCGGCATTGCCGGCATGGACCGGCTCTTCCAGAAAAACGTCATTGCCCTGTCAGGCCGCGCCATTGAAGCTGCCGGTGATGTTAACGTGCTGCTGTTGGACAAGACCGGCACCATTACCCATGGTAACCGCGAGGCGGTGGCCTTTGTTCCGGTGGGCACCCATAGTGAACATGAACTGGCCGAAGCAGCTCTGATGGCCTCACTCACCGATGAGACACCGGAAGGACGCAGTGTTGTTATGCTGGCGGTTCAGAAATATGGTCTGAGAGGCGATTCTGTACCGGCAGGAGTGGAAAGTGTTGCTTTCAGTGCCGACACGCGTCTCTCCGGCATTAACATTGACGGGAAACAGTATCGCAAGGGGGCCGCCGACTCAACCATTGCCTTTGCCGCACAGCATGGCGGACATGCAGTTCCGGGCAATCTGCGGGAAATTGTGGACAAGATCGCCCGGGCAGGCGCTACTCCGCTGGTGGTCTGCCGGGATGGGGAAGTTTTCGGTGTCATCAACCTGAAGGATATCGTCAAGGCCGGTATCCAGGAGCGCTTCCTGCAATTGCGCAGCATGGGGATCAAAACCATCATGATTACGGGCGATAATCCGTTGACTGCAGCTGCCATAGCAGCCGAGGCCCAGGTGGATGATTTTCTGGCCCAGGCCAAGCCGGAGGACAAGCTGCGGCTGATACGCGAAAATCAGGAGGCCGGATACATGGTGGCCATGACCGGCGACGGCACCAACGATGCCCCGGCTCTGGCCCAGGCCGATGTGGCGGTAGCCATGAACACCGGCACCCAGCCGGCCCGCGAGGCAGCCAATATCATTGACCTGGACAGTAATCCGACCAAGCTGCTGGATATCGTCGAGGTGGGCAAGCAGATTCTGATGACGCGCGGCAACCTGACCACTTTCAGTATCTCCAACGACATCGCCAAGTATTTCGCCATCATTCCGGCGGCGCTGCTTTCCATCTATCCACAGCTGGGTGCGCTGAATGTCATGCAGTTGGCCAGCCCTTACAGTGCCATCCTGTCGGCGGTTATATTCAATGCGGTCATCATTCCGCTGCTGATTCCGCTGGCGCTGAGAGGGACAAAATTCCGTCCCATGCCGGCCGAGAAGCTGCTGATCTACAATCTGCTGATTTATGGCGTAGGCGGGATCATTGCGCCGTTTGCGGGGATAAAGGCGATTGATGTTATTATTGGGATGATGGTCTAAATAAGCAAATACTCCCTCACCTTGAAGGGGGAGGAGATAAAAGTACAAGGAGATCTACCTCAATGAAAGACATAAAATCAGCCATAATGATGTTGATCGTATTTACAGTCATCTGCGGCGGCATCTATCCTGCTGTTGTCACCGGCATTGCCCAGTCTGTTTTTCCAAAGCAGGCCAATGGCAGTTTAATAATCGACAAAAACGGCAGGGAAATCGGTTCCAGCCTGATCGGGCAGCCTTTCTCCGATGCAAAATATTTCTGGCCGCGCCCTTCGGCAACTGCTGATTTCGCATATAACCCGAACGCTTCGGGCGGCTCCAATGCCGGGCCGACCAATCCGGATTATCTGAAGACGGTTGGCGAAAGGGTCAAGGCTCTTCAGGATACCGGCATTAGTGGCTTGATCCCGGCGGATCTGGTTCAGGCCTCGGCCAGCGGACTTGATCCGCACATCAAGCCTGAGTCGGCTATTCTGCAGATCCCACGCGTGGCACAAGCCCGGGGAATGAGCGAGGATGCAGTGAAAAAGGTTCTTGAACGGGTTGTTGAGGAAAGGCAGTTCGGTTTTCTCGGCGAACCGAGGGTGAATGTACTTGTATTAAATCTTGCATTGGAAACACGATAGGTTCAAATTCTGCAATGGTTAAGGTTGAAAAATCTCAACCTTAACCTTAACCTCAGCCTGCGAGTGTAACGAGCATGACCGACAACGACGAAAAACGCCCATCGCCAGAAGCCCTGCTGAAACTCGCCAAAGCTGAAGAGGCGACTGCAGAACTGGGTAAGCTGAAGATCTTTCTCGGCTATGCGGCAGGCGTGGGTAAGACCTATGCCATGTTGGAGGCGGCCCGGAAACGCAAAGAAGAGGGCCGTGATGTGGTTGTGGGCTACGTGGAATCACATGGCCGCTCCGAGACAGACGCCCTGCTGGATGGGCTGGAAGTCATGCCCCGCAAGGAAATCCCCTATATGGGTGTTTCTCTGCAGGAACTGGATCTGGATGCTTTGCTGGCCCGAAAACCGCAAATCGTTCTGGTGGATGAGCTGGCCCACAGCAACGCGCCAGGTTTACGCCATGAAAAACGCTGGCAGGATGTGGAAGAGTTGCTCTCGGCTGGAATCGACGTCTATACCACGGTCAATGTCCAGCATTTCGAGAGTCTGAACGACGTGGTGGCCCAGATCACCGGCATAATCGTGCGGGAAACCGTACCTGATCGCCTGCTGGATCTGGCCTTCGAGATCAGGCTGGTGGATATCCCTCCCGAGGATCTGCTGCAGCGTTTGCAGGAGGGCAAGGTCTATATCGCCGACCAGGCAGCCAAGGCGGTGGAGAAGTTCTTCCGTCCCGGCAACCTGATGGCCCTGCGGGAGTTGTCCCTGCGCCGTACTGCGGCACGGGTGGATGACCAGATGCGGGCCTATATGGAAACGCAGTCCATTGCAGGTCCGTGGGCTACGGCGGAACGCCTGCTGGTATGCGTCAGCGGCAGTCCTAACAGTGAAAAGTTGATCCGTGCCACGTGCCGTCTGGCGGAAGAGCTAAAGGCGCAATGGTTCACAATCTATATCGAGACGCCTGGAAGCGGCAAGCAGATGAATGAAAACAGGGAGCGGGTCTGGCGCGACCTGCGCCTGGCTGAGAGTCTGGGCGCCCAGGTGGCGACTGTGACCGCAACTGATGTGACAGAAGCGGTTATGGACTATTCCAGCCGACACAACATAACCAAGATTGTGATGGGTAAGCCCAATAAGCCGCGTTGGCGCGAGCTGTTGCAGCCTCCGGTGGTTGATCTGGTCATCAGGCGCAGCGGTGCCATCGATGTTGTTGTGGTCAGTTTCGAACATTCCGAACAGACGACCGGAGGCAGACCTCATAAACATGGGGCTTCCAATGAATTGCGCGGTTACACGGCGAGCATGGTTCTCGTGGTTGGCGTTACTCTGCTTTGTGAATTGGTGCGGCCATTTCTTGCACCGACCAATATGGTTATGTTTTATCTGCTTGCTGTGGTAATAGCGTCGGTTCGACTTGGACAGAAACCGGCCATTGCCACTGCTGTTCTGGGCGTGCTGGCGTTCGACTTCTTTTTTGTTCCGCCCAGATTGACTTTTGCAGTTGCCGATACGCAGTATCTCCTGACCTTTATAGGGCTGTTTGTGGTGGGGCTTGTAATAAGTACCCTGGTGGCGCGTTCAAGGGAGCGGGCCGAGATGATGCGTGTCCGTGAAGTGCAAACTGCCAGCTTGTATTATCTGAGCCGTGATCTGGCGGCCTCGGTTGATATTGATGCAGTGCTGAAAGCGGTGGTGAGGAATGTGGAGGAGGCACTTAATGCGGAACTGGCTGTTTTTCTTCCTGAAGGTGAACGAATCGATATTATGGCTGCCAGCGAAGGGCTCAATCTGGATATCAAGGAACAGGCCGTGGCCGACTGGGCCTTCCGCAACAACCACCCGGCCGGTTGTGGCACTGACACACTTGTATCTGCGGATCTGATCTACCTGCCGCTGCAGACCCCCTCCAACGTTCTGGGTGTGGTAGGGATAAAGCTGCAAAACGAGTATGCATACCACTCCCAGGAGAATCGCCGTCTGCTGGATGCATTTATTACCCAGGCGGCCATGGCCATGGAGCGCATTCAATTTTCACGTCAGGCGGAGCAGGCTCAGATTCTGCAAGCCAGGGAAAACCTGGAACGGGCACTGCTGAACTCCATTTCCCATGACCTGCGTACCCCATTGGTCAGCGTAACCGGCGCTCTCTCCAGTCTGAGGGACGATGACGGGCAACTAGGTGATCAGGTAAAACGGGAACTGCTGGAAACCGCCTGTGATGAGGCTGAACGTCTGAATCGTTTTGTCGGTAACCTGCTGGATATGACACGCATTGAGGCAGGCAGTATCCGGCTTAATGTGGAGCCTTGCGATATTCAAGATCTGGTTGGCTGCGCTCTGGCTGCCATGGAAAGGCGTATTGGGGAAAGAAGGGTGGATGTCCTGATCCCTGATGATCTGCCGCTGGTTTCCATGGATCTGGTTTTGATGACACAAGTGCTGGTAAATGTTCTGGATAATGCCCTCAAATATGCGCCTCGTGAAAGCGGTATTGAAATTGCCGCATCTGTGGAGAAAGGGTGGCTTGTGATCGAGGTGGGAGATCGAGGCCCGGGGGTTTTGGAACATGATCTAAAGCGTGTCTTTGACAAGTTCTACCGCATACCGGTTCCGGAGGGAGCCGGTGGGACCGGTCTGGGACTATCCATCTGCAAGGGAATTGTTGAGGCGCATGGTGGAAGGATACATGCGGAAAATCGCAGCGGCGGCGGGTTGAAAATTATGATCAGCTTACGGATTAAAACGATTGGGGAGCCGGTCAAAAATGGCTGAGCAAACATGTGTAAACCAGGCAATTATCCTGGTTATTGACGATGAACTGTCCATCAGACGCTTCCTTCATACGGTTCTGTCCGGTGAATTTTCGCTGTATGAAGCTGAAAACGGTCACGCCGGTCTGGCTGCGGCCGCAACGGTAAGGCCGGATGTGATCCTGCTTGATCTGGGGCTGCCGGATCTGGACGGCATAGAGGTTATCAGGCGTATCCGCGAGTGGTCGCAGGTGCCGATCATCGTGCTGTCGGTGCGGGAGAGGGAAGATGACAAGGTTGCCGCACTGGACGCAGGGGCGGATGATTACCTGACCAAGCCGTTCGGTGTGGGAGAACTGCTGGCCAGAATAAGGGCGGCGCTCCGGCGGGCAATCAAGGGGGTTGCAGAGCCGATTTTTACCAGCGGAGATTTAATGGTTGATCTGGGCAGACGTGTTGTAACCATCCGCAATGAGGAGATACCGCTGACACCTACGGAATATGATCTGCTGCGTCTTCTCGTGACACACGCCGGCAAGGTGCTGACTCACAGCCAGATACTGAAGCAGATCTGGGGGATCGCCTACCTTGAACAGCCGCATGTGTTGCGGGTGAATATCAGTAATCTGCGCCGCAAGATTGAAGCGGACCCGTCAAGACCGCGTCATATTACTACAGAACCGGGGGTGGGGTATCGGCTGAAAATGTATTCAGACTAAAGGTGTCAAGCAGTGCCTTTGAGCGAATTCTTGACAAATAATGTCAGTGGAGTAGCATATCATTAAAAAGCAGCCGAGATCCGTTTCATAGAGGCGGATGCGGGGGACCCGTTCAACAGGGGCTTACTCTTAAAAGAGGGAGAACTTCCAATCTCCAGCCCGTCAGCTAACCTCGCAGGCACCTGGAAGGGCAGGACAGCATTTTATGATACCGCTGGCTTATGCTTGCGGTTTTTTTATTTCTGCCGTCAGCCTCACAGTAAAATATTGTGGAGGTAATAATGAGTAACAATTCCGATGAATCCTTCTGGGGCGGAATCATCAAGTCAATGGGACTGGTTTTCGGAGATATCGGCACCAGCCCTATTTATACATTGACCGTAATTATCGCACTGACCAAGCCGACCCAGGAAAACGTCTTCGGCATTATATCGCTGATCGTCTGGACGCTGATTATCCTGGTCAATCTGGAATACGCCGTATTGGCGATGAGCCTGAGCCGCAAGGGTGAAGGCGGTACGATTGTGCTGCGAGAAATCCTGGTGCGCATGATCAAGCCGGGCAGGCAGATGGCCTTTGTTACGGTTCTGTCCTACCTGGGGGTTGCCCTTTTGCTGGGCGATGGCGTCATTACGCCTGCCATCAGTATTCTTTCCGCCGTTGAGGGAGCCTTGCTGATACCCGGGCTGGGTGGTCTCAGTCAGCATACCCTGATATTTATTGCCGCAACAATTGCGGTATTACTGTTTGTATTTCAGTTCAAGGGGACTGACAAGGTTGCCAAGGCTTTTGGCCCGATCATGGTTCTCTGGTTTGCTGCGCTAACGGTTTCCGGTCTCATTTCCATCAGCTCTTTTCCAAGTATCGTCTCAGCCGTCAGCCCCCATCACGCCATAAATTTCATGATAAATAACGGGCTGGCCGGTTTTTTTGTCCTGTCTGAAGTAATCCTCTGCGCTACCGGTGGCGAGGCGCTTTATGCCGATATGGGGCATCTGGGGCGCAAACCGGTGCAGCGGGCCTGGTACCTGGTGTTTGTGGCGCTGGTGATCAACTATCTGGGGCAGGGTGCTTTTATTGTGCAGAATCCCAAGGCTACCAACATCCTATTTGGGATGATTCAGTCCCAATCCGCAATGCTTTATATTCCTTTTCTGGTACTGACTATCATGGCAACTGTCATTGCTTCGCAGGCTCTGATCAGCGGAGTATTCTCAATTGTCTACCAGGGGATTACAACGCGGATTCTGCCGTTGCTCAGGGTTGACTACACTTCAACGATGCTCAAGTCGCAGATATATATCGGTGCCGTCAACTGGGTGCTGATGATTCTGGTCATCTTTATCATGATTATCTTCCAGAAGTCGGAAAATCTGGCTGCAGCTTACGGACTGGCCGTTACAGGCACCATGACCATCACTGGCATAATGATGATCATGATTTTCTCTCGTACACAAAAGAAGTGGAAAGTTCCATTGGCGATTTTTGTTACTCTGGCGGATTTCGCCTTCCTGATTTCCAATCTTTACAAACTACCCCATGGAGGCTACTGGTCTTTGATTCTGGCCTCGATCCCACTGGCAGCTATCCTGATCTGGACTAAAGGTCAGCGTGCCCTCTATCTTTCCATGCGGCCGCTGGATCTGGATACTTATCTGATCAGTTATGAGCAGATCTATGCCAAAGGAGTGATTGCCGGGACCGGGCTGTTTTTTGTCAAGGAGTCTACGGTCATTCCGCCATATCTGGTTCACTGCACCATCCGTAGTAACATCGTCTACAAACGTAACGTACTGATTTCGATTTTCCGTACTGACGACCCATATGGTCTGCAAACAGACCTGCAGGAGGGGCTTGGAACCGGATTGGATGCCTTCAGCATCAGAGCCGGATATATGGAGATGTTTGACATAGAAGAACTGCTTAAGAAAAACGGGATTCAGGAGAAGGTCGTCTTTTATGGAATTGAGGATATAACAACATCCAACCCGATCTGGAAAGTGTTCTCAGCAATTAAAAAGCTGACCCCCAATTTTGTCCAGTTTAATCATTTGCCGGCGGCCAAGCTCCAGGGGGTTGTCACGAGAGTGGAGATGTAGATTTCAAAACAGGCTTGCCCAGTTTGCAGAGCAAAATTCAGCTATGGCAAAACAGTTGTTTTTCGTTTATAAATTAGAGTGGCATTTTTGCCGCTCTTTTTTATTGTCTGACTGGTTTAGAGGATTTTCAACCTATGAACACCAAACACGAAGATTCATTTTTCGGCGGTATTGTCAAAGCTCTAGGACTTGTGTTTGGTGATATCGGTACCAGTCCCATTTATACCCTGACGGTCGTTTTCGCTTTAACCACTCCAACCATGCAAAATGTGTATGGTATTCTCTGCCTGATTTTCTGGACCATGACAATCCTTGTGTCTGCCGAATATGCCTGGTTGGCCATGAGTCTGGGTAAAAAGGGGCAGGGGGGTGAGATTGTTCTGCGCGAGATTATCATCAAGCTTTTCAAAAAGGGGCGGGTGCTTGGCTTTGCCGGATTTCTCTCTTATCTGGGGGTCTCTCTATTGCTGGGTGACGGTGTCATCACTCCGGCCATTTCGATCCTTTCCGCAGTTGAAGGTCTTCTGCTGATTCCGGGGCTGGAGTCAACCCGTCAGGGCTTGCTGGTCCTGGTTGCAGCTATTATCGCTTTCGGACTTTTCTTTTTCCAGTCAAGAGGAACAGACAAAATGGCAGGAATATTCGGTCCGGTCATGGCGATTTATTTTTTCTGTCTTTTTCTCTCCGGCCTGATTTCCATTTCCGGCAATTTGTCGATTTTTTCCGCAATCAACCCAATTCACGCCTATGATTTCTTCAGAGAGAATGGATTTGCCGGATATGTTGTGCTTTCCGAGGTAATCCTCTGTGCAACCGGCGGCGAGGCGCTTTATGCGGATATGGGGCACCTTGGCAAAAAGCCGATCATACGTGCCTGGTATTTTGTTTTTGTTGCACTCTACATCAACTATCTTGGTCAGGGCGCTTTCATTCTGGCTAATCCGGAAGCAAAGAATATTCTTTTTGCCATGATCCAGAGTCAGTCCTCACTGGCTTATATCCCTTTCCTGATACTGACTATCTTTGCGACCATTATCGCTTCACAGGCTATTATCAGCGGAGTCTTTTCAATTGTTTACCAGGGTATTACCACGCGGTTGATGCCGCTTTTCAAGGTTGACTATACCTCCAGGCATATCCAGTCTCAGATCTATATCGGCGCGGTCAACTGGACTCTGATGTGTGCGGTTATCTTTGTGATGCTGTTCTTCCAGAAGTCGGGCAATCTGGCCGCAGCCTACGGCATGGCTGTCACTGGTTCCATGACCATTACGGCAATCATGATGATCATGGTTTTTTCAAAAACAACAAAGCAATGGAAAGTGCCTATTGTTGTCCTGATCTGTGCCATTGACCTGGTTTACTTCACATCAACATTTTCCAAGTTTGCTCATGGCGCCTACTGGTCGATTATTCTAGCCTCGATTCCGTTTGTAACCATCCTGCTCTGGACCAACGGGCAGCGGGCGCTTTACAGAGCCTTGAAGCCTCTTGATACAGATATATTCATGCTTTCCTATGAGCAGATTTATGCCAAGGACAAGAATATTCCGGGCTGCGGGCTGTTCTTTCTGAAGGGACTGGATGTTATACCGCCATATATTGTTCACTGTATCATTCGCTCCAACATTATCTATGAGCGCAATGTCTTTATTTCAATCATGCGCACCGATGAACCCTTTGGAGTCGGCTGTCACCATAATACCCAGGTTGGTACCGGGCTGGAGTTTTTTGAGATGAGGGCCGGTTATATGGAGGTGCTGGATATTGAAGGCACTCTGAAACAGCATGGTATTCAAGAAAAAGTTATTTTTTACGGAATTGAAGATATTGAAACCAAAAATCCGATCTGGCGGTTTTTCTCTCTGCTGAAGAAGCTTACGCCCAATTTTGTGCAGTTTAACAAATTGCCGGCGGCAAAGATGCAGGGGGTTGTAACGAGGGTGGAGATGTAGAAGAAACAGGTTGAGGCTTAGGTTAAGGTTGAGATAGAAATAGCTTAATTTGATGGCCGGTGTGTCGTCAGGCAAAAAGAAAGCCCCCGCCAGGCGAGGGCTTGTGGTTAGTTATTCTTTTTCAAATACATCCTTGCCGGCTCCGCAGAGAGGGCAAACCCAGCTATCAGGTACATTTTCAAATGATGTTCCGGCTGCGACGCCGTTATCCGGATCGCCAAGTTCGGGGTCGTAAACATACTGACAGATGGTACAGGTCCAACGTTCCATGGTATTCTCCTTTTATTTTAGTTGTTGCTCCAGCTGATACATTGAACAGGACAGGCGTCAATAGCGCTCTGAATTTCTGTTTCAGTGGCACCGTCGGCACTATAACATTCAGATTTTTTGGATCTGTTAAAGCGAAAAACCGTAGGGCAGATTGATACGCAGAGCCCGCAGCTGATACAGCTTTCCTGATCCACAGAAGGTTTTTTCATGCTGGTCCCCTTTTTTTGTGACAGCTAGTAGGAATGTATATCAGCATAAGTACTCTGTCAACTGGACAGAGGTGATTTTATAATTAACTTAAATCTTGAATATGAGGAGCACTTTCCATGATATGTGAAATTGTAGTAGTCGGTCCATTGGCGGTAAATTGTATTGTTCTTGGTTGTGAAAAGAGCCGTGACGGTATTGTTGTTGACGCAGGGGGGGACGCCAGCCATATCATCGCTGCTGCGGAGCGTCACCGTCTGAACATAACCCATGTTATTAATACCCATGGGCATTTTGACCATATCGGTGCGAACCGGGCGGTTGCGGAACATTTCAGTGCCAAGCTGTTGATTCATGAGGAAGATTCACCGATGCTCAGCCGGGCAGCTGATGTGGCCAGGGCCTATGGCATTCGTGGTGAGAACGCGCCTGCAGCAGACACCTTTCTGACTGATGGAATGGAGATCTCCTTCGGCGAATGTCGACTCAAAGTTCTTCACACCCCTGGTCATAGCCCGGGTGGTTGCTGTCTCTATTTTGAGGCGGAAAAAAAGCTGATAGCCGGTGATACACTGTTTGCTGATTCTATTGGTAGAACAGACCTGCCTGGCGGTTCCCATGAAAAGTTACTGGCATCTGTAAAATCCAAGCTTTTTACACTCCCGGATGATGTGGTTGTCTACCCCGGTCATGGCCCGAATACGACAATTGGTCATGAAAAACGCCATAACCCGTACTTTTAGTTTTGTTATGATTATCAGTGTTTAGGAGGTTACGGCATGCTTCGAGATAAGAGAATAGTTCTGTGTGTCAGTGGTGGTATCGCAGCCTACAAATCCCTGGAGTTACTGCGCCTGCTTACCAAGGCCGGTGCCGACGTGCATGTGATCATGTCCAGCTCGGCACTGGAATTTGTTACAGCACTCCCGTTTCAGACTCTTTCCGGTAATCCGGTCCATACCGAGTTGTTCAATCTGATCGCCGAGCGCGAGATAGGTCATATCTCTCTGGCTGATCGTGCCGATCTTTTTCTGATTGTGCCAGCGACTGCCAATATTATCGGCAAGATTGCCAATGGTATTGCCGATGACATGCTCAGTACCACGGTCATGGCCACCAAGGCGCCGGTGCTGATTGCTCCGGCCATGAATGTCAACATGTTTACCAATCCCATCTACAGGGAAAATGAGGAGAAGCTGCGCCGTTTTGGTTACCTGTTTGTTCCTCCAATAAAAGGGACGCTGGCCTGTGGTTGGGAAGGTGAGGGAAAACTTGCTGCTGTTGAGATCATTTTCGAGGCGGCAGTTTCCGCTCAGACAGCCAAGGACCTGGTCGGCAAAACTATCATGGTTACGGCTGGCCCGACGCGTGAAGAGATTGACCCGGTTCGTTTTATAAGTAATCATTCCTCGGGAAAGATGGGCTATGCCCTGGCCAGGAATGCAGCCCGCCGGGGTGCCCGTGTGATTCTTGTCAGCGGTCCTGTAAATCTGTCGCCACCTTGTGGCGTTGAGTTTGTTGCCGTGGAAAGCGCCAGGCAGATGCAAGATGCTGTTATGAAGAATGTCGCGGGTTGTGATGCTGTTATAAAAGCTGCAGCCGTAGCGGATTACAGACCGGAAGAGCGTAAAACGACCAAAATAAAGAAGCAGGCCGGAGCTATGGTCATTGATCTGGTCAAAAATCCCGATATACTGTTGGGACTTGGGGGTATGGAACATCGTCCGCTACTCGTAGGTTTTGCTGCCGAAACCTGCAATCTCGAATCGTATGCTTCGGCAAAATTGGCAGAAAAAAATCTTGATATGATTGTTGCCAATGATGTCAGTCAGTCGGATGCAGGTTTTAATGTGGAAAACAACCGGGCTATGCTGATTTTCAGGGACGGACGCATAATTGATTTTGAGTTGATGTCAAAAGATGAATTGGCCCGACAGATTCTCAATAAGGTTTTGGGTGAATTGCAATGCAGGAAAGGTTAAAAAATAAAGATGGAGCTTGACTAATCGCCACCTCTTCACTAGATTAGCTTAGAAATTCAGCTTTTTGTACAACCATATCTATATTTTGTCTCATTCAAATTAATCCTCACAAAGGTAGATAATAGATGATTAAAAAAATTCTGCTTGTGGATGATTCCCCCATTTCCAGAAGGATTATGAAGAGCTGTCTTCCCAAAGATCGCGATTACGAGATTTTTGAGGCTGGGGATGGTTTGGCGGGGTTGGAGGCTTATAAACAGCATGCCCCTGATGTGACATTTATGGATCTGACCATGCCGGTTATGGATGGTACTCAGGCAACCGAAGAAATTATAAAATTTGATAATGATGCCATTATTATTGTCTGTACAGCGGATATTCAGATAAAATCGTTGACAAATGTATTGGGTGTTGGCGCTTTCATGATCGTCAAAAAACCACCATCAAAAGAAACTGTCGAGGATGCTCTGGCTAAAGCTGAAGCCCAGATAGGATAAATTATGGATAACAATTTAAACGGGATTTCTGAAGAAGAAAAAGAGATTCTTCAGGAAATAATGAATATTGCCTTTGGTAAGGCGGCAGCTGATCTTGCCGAAGTTATTAATATATATGTACTTTTAAGCGTACCACATATTGAAATGCTCAAAGCGCAAGAACTGCCGGAGTATCTGAAAAAACAGGTCAACAATTATGACAAGATCAGTATTGTTGAGCAAAACTTCTGGGGAGATTTCAAGGGGAGTGCTTTTCTGGTTTTTCAGGCCAGTGCCGGTCGCGAACTGATTGCAATTTTTGGTGATGACAGCGACTCTTTCGGGTTGGAATCTGCGGCTGCACTGGAAAAAGAAACTCTGATGGAAATCGGCAATATTCTGATAGGTGCCTGCGTGGGCAAACTGGCCGAATTGCTGAAAGATACGGTTACCTATTCACCTCCAAGAGTTGTTACGGAAAATACACCCAATGACGCTATTCCGGCCAGTCTCTTTGATCCTTCTGCATCAGCAATTGTGCTTAAAACTGTTTTTTCATTTGAACAACGCAATGTGAACGGTTTTCTTTTTCTGGTAACCAGTCACGATTCTATCCTTTGGCTTAAAAAATCTCTGGTTACCTTTATGGAGCAGTATGAATGAACCTGCATGAACTGACCCAGATTTTTGATACAGTCAATATTGGTCTTGTTGTTCTTGACAGAGATATAAAGATCACATACTGGAATCGATGGATGGCTATGCACAGCGGTTTGCCGTCCGAGCAGATTCTGGGAGAGCCTCTGTTTGATTTTTTCCCGCATCTGAATACAAACAGTTTTAATAAAAACTGCAAAACCGTCCTTTCCTTTGGAAACTTTGCATTTTTTTCCCAGAAACTGCACAGTTTTCTATTTCCTTTCAAGCCGGACAGCTCTTTCGGCTATCGTTTTGACTTAATGCAGCAGAGTTGTACCATGGGTCCGATTCGTTCAACCGACAACACCATTTCAGGACTTTTCATGATCATTCAGGATGTTACTGAGTTGGCAACCTATGAGCAGAAGCTGGTTGAAATGAATACAAAAGACATGTTGACCGGTATTTATAACCGGAGATTCCTGGATTCGCGACTGAAAGAGGAATGTGACAGGCATCATAGATATGCGCGGGCTCTTAGTCTGATGATGATCGATATTGACTTTTTCAAGAAGGTCAATGACACCTACGGGCACCAGTGCGGTGACCATATTCTGAAAGCGGTGGCTGAAAAAGCGTCATCAATAATCAGAAAAACAGATGTTCTGGCACGTTATGGCGGCGAGGAATTCTGCTGTCTGCTTCCTGAAACCGATGCCGTTGCCGCCGAAGCGGTGGCCGAGAATCTCCGGATGCAGATTGAGGAAATGGTAAGCAGCTTTGAAGGTAATCAGGTAGCTGTTACAATAAGTCTCGGAATATCTGAGATTAATGGCGATGATACACCTGAGTCTTTGTTGAAGAGGGCCGATGAGGCACTTTATGAGGCAAAGCATACGGGCAGAAACCGCTTTGTCAGATTTTAATTTGGAGATAACAAAAGCATTGTTTTCGCGAGCGTAACTTCAGGCACTGTACAATTCATCCAGCAGTTTCGGATCATGCAGCGCCTTCTCTAATTTCATCCTTACCCCGTTGATCTGTTCCAACCCCTCAGCCTTTGTCATTCTTCCACTCTTGTAGAGCAGTCGCAGATTTTTTCTCACCGCTTCGGCAACTGTCAAGGCCCGTTCGCCCGTTGGATCTGCCATTAAAAGTTCTGACTCTTCCGGGTGCTGCATGAAGTCAGAAACCATCTCCATTGTCAGTTCGAAATATTCATTACGTTCCTCCTCGGTCAATATGAAACGCGAGTTGTCTGACAGGGTTTGCATGACCTTCTGCCAGCGTTCCAGTCGTGACAACAGCATGATCGAGTTAAAGATTCGCTTGTTGATACCGAAGGAAAAGATTGTTGGTGTCAGTACATTGCGTAATAGGACGTCATTGGCGCGCTGGTCGCCGCGACAGATATCCTTGGCCAGATCCCAGACATCTTTTTTGACAAATGTTTCGAAGCGCATTTCCCAGTAGGTATGTTTCATTGTTACGGTCGCAAAGGATTGCATGATTTTGTATGGCACGAAGCAGTTATGGGCAACCACGTCAGCCGCCAGATGGCAGAGGTAACCATAGGCGCAGGCCTGTTCTGCCTCTGTACTGGCCTTTTGCAGAACCTTGCGGCCGATGCCCCAGCGGTGGCAGTGCAGCAGATAATGAGTGTATTTTTTGCCAAGAGTAATGTCTGCAGAAATACAGCCATACAGAAAGTCACGGGGATAGGCTGTCAGCAGTGCAGCCACATCTGCAGGCAGCATTTTGAGGTTTTCCAGTACATTAATTCCCACCTGCAGGTGCATGCCTCCGCCCCAGGCCCAGGCGGAATCGGGCATTAGTAAGGCAAACAGTGATACTAAAATAATCAACATATATTTCACCAACCTTTGTTTTGACAGATAGCGGATCATGCTGTTACAGTTCTTCAAACTGATCCGCCTTTTTTAATGATACCACAGGAGCGATACGCGTGTCACCTGACTCAAAACCATATAGTATTACAGCATCTATAAAAGATTATCTACTCGGTCTTCAGGAAAGTGGTGTTGACGGCATTCCGGAAAGAAACGGAGACTTGGGACCAGGGACTGGGGACCGGGAAAATCATATAAAACAGAGCGAAAAAGAATTGCATCAAGTTAAGGCGGAACCGGTTCCGGCACCGGTAGCGACAGGAACTTCGCACACTGATATGGCCGCTTCGCGTCACGAATCTCTTGATAAAATTAAAAAGGATCTGGGCGACTGTCAGTTGTGTCTGCTTGGTCGATCCAGAAAAAACATAGTTTTTGGTGTCGGTAACCCGCAGGCACGTATTGTCTTTGTCGGTGAGTGGCCGGAAGCGGATGATGATCAGAAAGGGGAGCCATTTGCGGGTGAGGCCGGTCAGGTTCTGAGTCGGATCATCACAGCAATGGGGCTTAAGCGTGAGGAAGTCTATATCTGCAATGTGGTTAAATGTTGTCCGCCAGACAATCGTGAACCGCATCCGGATGAAGTTGCGACCTGTTCGCCATTTCTTTTAAGGCAGATCAGGTCCGTCAACCCGGAGGTTGTCGTAGTTTTAGGCCGATTGGCCGCCATGACGCTATTGGGTCTTAAGGAGCCGATTTCCAGATTGCGGGGGAAATTCCACAACTATAACGGAATCCCGGTTATGCCGACGTATCATCCTTCACATCTGCATAAGAACAAAGCGGATAAGGGACTTTTTTGGGAGGTCTGGGGAGATATGGTGCAGGTTCTACAGCTGTTAAATCTGCCGGTGCCGGATAGAGGCCGTAAGAGCAGGGACTAGGAACTAAAAACGGGGACTTGTGACTGGGAAAGGCTTAAGACAAAGCTTTTACCAGTCCCCAGTCCCAGGTCACCAGTCCCTACAAAGTTAATTCCGCATGGCCGTGGTAGTACTCATCCCGTTCACGTGACACATCTTCGTTTTCCAGATATTCTTCAAAGCCCATTACCCGGTCAATCACTCCACCAGGTGTAATCTCAACAATCCTGTTGGCTATGGTAGAGACAAACTCATGGTCATGTGAAGCGAACAGAATAACTTCTGTGAAGGCGATCAGGCCGTCATTCAGTGCCGTAATTGATTCCAGGTCCAGATGGTTGGTCGGTTCGTCCATGATCAGGGCATTGGCACCGGTCAGCATCATGCGTGACAGCATGCAGCGTACTTTCTCGCCACCGGATAGAACACTGGTCTTTTTCATGGCTTCTTCGCCGGAAAAAAGCATTCTGCCCAGAAAGCCACGGGCAAAGGTCTCTCCTTCGGTTGGCGGTGAATACTGGCCCAGCCACTCGATCAGATTAATATCCCTGTCAAAATAGGTGCTGTTCTCTTTGGGGAAGTAGGAGGTTGTGATGGTTATTCCCCAGCGGAAGCTGCCGCTGTCCGGCTCCATCTCACCTGCAATAATCTGGAACAGGGTTGTTCTGGCAAGGGTGTTGCCGCCAACAAAAGCAACCTTATCTCCCTTGCGAATGATCAGGTCCAGATTGTCCAGGACTTTTACACCATCGATTTCTTTGGTCAGACCCTGGATTTCAAGAATAATATCACCGCAGGGGCGCTCCGGTTTGAACATGACATGTGGGTATTTGCGGGAAGAAATCGGCATATCCTCAATCGTCAGTTTGTCCAGCAGCTTCTTCCTTGAGGTAGCCTGTTTTGCTTTAGATGCGTTGGAGCTGAAGCGCTGGATGAATTCCTTCAACTCTGCAGCTTTGTCGGAAACCTTGCGGTTCTCGTTCTGCTTCTGTTTCAGATTCAATTGGGCGGCATGGTACCAGAAATCGTAGTTGCCCACATAGACCTGAATTCTGCCAAAGTCAATATCAGCCGTGTGGGTACAAACCTGGTTCAGGAAGTGACGGTCATGGGAAACAACGATAACCGTATTTGGAAAACGGAAAAGGAAATCTTCCAGCCAGGAAATGGACTTCAGATCCAGGTTGTTGGTCGGTTCGTCCAGCAGCAGGATGTCCGGGTTGCCGAAAAGTGCCTGCGCCAGCAAAACACGGACCTTGTCTCCGCCTTCCAGTTCCTTCATCTTTTTGGTGCGCAGCTCTTCCGATATGCCAAGTCCATTCAGCAGTACAGCAGCTTCTGATTCAGCCTCGTAGCCGTTCATTTCGGCAAATTCGCCTTCAAGTTCTGCAGAACGGACACCGTCCGCTTCGCTGAAATCAGCCTTGGAGTAGATCGCATCACGCTCGGTCATGATGTCGTAGAGGCGCTTATGCCCCATGATGACAGTATTGAAAACGGTTTCTTCATCAAAGGCAAACTGGTCCTGCTTAAGTACGGCGATCCGCTCGCGGGCACCTACAGAGATGTCGCCTTTGTCCGGTTGGATCTCACCGGAAAGGATTTTTAGAAAGGTCGATTTGCCGGCACCATTGGCACCGATCAGTCCGTAGCAGTTGCCCGGTGTGAACTTTATGTTGACGTCCTTGAAGAGGACTCTTTTGCCATAGGCCAGGGTTACGTTTGAAGCTGAAATCATCGTGTATGAACTCCTTAAAAAAATAAAACCACAGGGGGTGACCCCCGTGGTTCACATATTGTTTAGATTTATAGCATATTTACATTGTCAGCGGCAATAGTTATTTAGGCTCTTCTGTCCTGAGTCTTTACAATATGTGTGCAGAAACAGCAGAAAGTCATTGGTCACGCGACGCCGCAACGACGCAACGAAAATCATAAAACAAAATTGTTTCCTTAAGGTTTTGAAACGTTGCATCGTCGCGTCGTTGCGTGAAACAAGTTTTTTATTTTATGTTTGTCTCATGTTAAATAATGAGACTGAAGGCTATTCGTCAGGAGCGCCGCGCATTTTCTTGCGCTGGGACGTGATCCTTTTGTCACTCAGGCGCTCCTCCTTGACCCGTCTTGGTACTTTGGTGGAGATGCGCTTCTTGATTTTGCGATTCCGTTTCTCCAGCAGTTCAGCCAGGCGGGCCATGGCTTTTTCACGATTCTGCAGCTGAGAACGGCTTTCCGATGCCTGGGCAACAATGCCGGTGGGAAGGTGGCGAATGCGTACCGCTGAATCGGTAGTATTGCGATGCTGTCCGCCAGGGCCGGACGCGCGGTAGTATTCGATTTTGATGTCAGTTTCTCGTATTTCGATCATTTCTGATGCCTTTTCTCCTCTCCGCCAGGGGGGAGGGAAACTACCCGTTCAGCCAGTTTCAAACAGGCCGGACGATGGGTGATAATTATAACAGTTTTTCCTGCTGTGCGTTCCATCAATCGCTCAATTACTTTCTGTTCTGTTTTTGAATCCAGTCCCTCAGTAGGCTCATCCAGCAGCAGAATCGGTGCATCTTTCAGCAGTGCACGGGCTAGCGCTATCCGTCGCCCCTCTCCACCGGAAACAGCTGAACCACCTTCACCGACCGGTGTGTCCAGGCCAAGTGGCAATGTTTTAATCCAGTCTGCCAAGCCTGCATCGTCAGTTGCCTGACCTGTTTGTTCGGCTGTCGCTTCCGGGCAACCGATCAGGATGTTCTCCCGGATAGTAGTGTTGAAAAGGTGCGGTTGCTGAGGCACGGCGGAAATAAGGGTCAGCAGGTCGTCAGCGGCCAGCGTACGCAGCTCGGTTCCGCCGATAGTAATGCTGCCCTGATAGTCACGGAAACGTAGTAGTAGCTCTGCCAGGGTTGATTTGCCGGACCCGCTGGGACCGACCAGGGCAATCCTGTTGCCGGAGCTGATTTCTGCACTGAAGTTGTTAATAATCGGAATACCGGGCACATAGCTGCAGTCCACATTTTTGAAGGTAATATCTGTGGTCTGTGGCAGCTCCGCTGCTCTTGACGGCTCCGGCACCGGTAGTTCTGATTCGGTTACCGCCAGTATGCGTGATGCAGCATGACTGGTGGCAGGGAACAGCTGTAGCGCATTTGGTAGCGCCATGGGCGCCTCGAAAGCGGCTCCGGCAAACAGCAGGATCATCACCATTTCCGGTCCGGTCAGTGCCCCTGCCGTAACCGACATGGACCCGGTTATCAGAAGGGCTGCAGCTGCCAAACCACTGGCTAGAAAACCGACTGACTGAGTTAAGGCATTGATCTTTCCCAGACGTTTTTGCTCCAAAACCAGACCGGCAGAAATGGTGTCTATCTGTTTGGTCTGTCTTTCCATAGCGTCAAGAATAACCAGTTCTTCCACCCCCTGCAGACCTTCCGTGATGCTGCTTCTCAGTTCGGCTGAAAGTGCTGCTGATTGCCTGCCCGGTCCGGCAGCAAGTCTGTTTGCCAGCAACGGCAATGCCAAGCCGGGGATCAACAGGAAAAACAGCAATACCATGGCAGAAGAGAGGTTCCAGGAGGCTGTCCAGGCAACTGCCAGCAGAATTGAAATGCTGCCGATAGCCAGCGGTGCCAGGATACGCAGATAAATATTTTCCAGGCTGTCGATGTCAGCCCTCAGGCGTCCGGCAATGTCACCACCGGCATACTTTTCCAGTCCGGCTGGTGCCAGAGGCGCCAGCTTGCGGAACATCCAGGTTCGCAGGTCCGCCAGTTGGCGGAAAGCTGCCTCGTGGGTGATCAGTCTTTCTCCATAGCGGCCTGTTGTGCGCAGTATGGCCAGTATGCGGATGCCTACCGAGGGCATGAAATAACCGGCCTGAATACCTGTTGCTCCGGCAACGGCCATGCTTGCTATGAACCAGCCGGCCAGGGCCATCAACAGGCTGTTGGCTGCAATTACGATCACGCCCAGTGCAATTCCGGCCAGCATCCAGAGCCACTGGCGTCTGGAAACAGTCAGTATGGTGATCAGCGCTTTCATAAGGCACCTGCCATGTGTGCCCGGTGTTCATCAAACGAGATGATCCGATCCAGCCGGCCATCCACCAGCAGAGCGATGCGGTCTGCCATGGCAACTGTATCTTCCCGGTGGCTGATCAATAGTACGGTGCTGCTTTGGGCCAGTTTCCGGATCGCTTCAATGACCAGCTGTTCATTTGTAGCATCAAGTCCGGCGGTCGGTTCATCCAGGATCACCAATATAGCCTTGCGTAGAAAAGCTCTTGCAAGAGCCAGACGGCGCAGTTCGCCACCCGATAGTCCTGCACCCCGGTCACCCAGCTCTGTATTGATTCCATTTGCCAGGCGGGAAACAAATCCGGTGGCAGCGGCAGCTTCAAGTGCTGAGTAGATCTCATCTTCCGAGGCATCCGGTCTTCCCAGGAGCAGGTTGTCACGGATGCTTCCCTTAAAGAAAAACGGGCGTTGAGGCACCCAGGCCAGGGCGTTGCGCCAGGCTTCCGGTGAAAGCTGATTCAAATCAATACCGTTGACAGTGATGCGTCCGCTTTCCGGTTGGGCAAGGCCGGTTACCATGCGGGCCAGGGTCGTTTTGCCAGAGCCGCTCTCACCTACCAGAGCGGTCAGGCCGGCAGCCGGCAATTCCAGATTAATTTCCTTTATGCCGCCGCGATCTGCTCCATATTTAAAAGTTACATTTTTCAGCACGATTTTGGGGGCTGTTAAGGGAGCGGGAAGCGTTCCGTGGTAACCTTCCGGGTCAGGGAGTCGCATCAGCGGCGCAATCCGTTCGGCAGCGGCAATACCCTGCATGCGGGAGTGATAGGAAAGGCCCAGGGTGCGCAGTGGAAGATAAAATTCCGGTGCCAGAAGCAGTACAAACAGGCCGTCGCCCAGGGTCAGATTGCCGTCCAGCAGGCGAAATCCGATGAAAACAGCCACTACGGCTGTACCGATGCTGGCAAAAAACTCCAGTGTGAAGGCAGAAAGAAATGCGACCCGTAGAACACCCATTGTGGCATGACGGTAGTCGTGGGAAATCCGCTCCACAGCAGCAGCTTCACGTTTGACCGCACCAAAGATCTTCAGGTCCGGCAGCCCCTGAACCAGATCAAGAAGTTGTCCGGACATGCGTGAAAGTTTTGTCCATTGACGGCGGTGCAGTTTTTCGGAACCACGGCCAATCAGGATCATGAACAGCGGGATGAACGGTGCGGAAAAAAGCAGGACCAGTCCGGAGCGCCATTCTGCTGGCATGACAAACAGCAGAGTGATCAAGGGTAACAGTCCGGCCAGTGCGACCTGTGGTAGAAATCGGGAGATATATGGTTCGATGGATTCTACAGCGGTTGTTGTCGTTTCCAGAAGAGGACCGGTTTCATCACCGATCAACCCGGTCGGCCCCAGTTTTTGAATCTTGCGGTAGAGCAGGCTGCGGACGCGCTGTTTGATTTCAGCGCTGGCCCTGACCGCACGTCTTTCAGAAAAAAGCAGCAGCAGACCTCTGCACAGGGCGATAATTGCGACCGAGCAGGCAAGTGGGAGAATAGCGGAAACTCCGGCCTGTTCCATGACTACCCGGTGGCAGGCCAGTGACAGCAGTCTGGCTTGCAGTACGATTAATATACCGGCTACAAAGGATAGTGCTATGGAGGTAATCAAGTGTTTACGAACAGTTTTGGCTTCGTTGAAGAGCCATGATTCAGGCTTTAGGCTGCTTTTGTCGTCCGTAGGGCGATTCATGGACGGTGGGTTCTGATCATCCGGGTCAGCAGGCTGTCCAGCGATGAGGCAAAACGTTGGCGGTCGGTGTTGCTGAATTGCCCCGGACCACCCTGGATCATTCCGGCCCCGCGAAGTTCCTGCATCAGATCTCTTATGGACAGCCGCTCTCCCACATTTTCCTCAGTATAGCGTTCACCGCGAGGGTCAAGGGCAATGCCTCCCTTCTCAACAATACGGGCTGCCAGAGGTATGTCGGCTGTAATGACCAGATCCTCCGGTCCCACATGCTCGGCAATATAGTCATCGGCCACATCAAAGCCATCGGCAACCACTACCGACGTAATCAGTCGCGAATGATGCTTGGACAGCGCCTTGTTGGCAACCAGTATGACCGGCAGCTCTAGCCGCTCTGATGCCCGGAAGACAATTTCCTTGATTATTCTCGGGCAGGCATCGGCATCAATCCAGATTTTCATTTGTATCCTTTCCGCCTGACTAAAACCGGATTTTCTTGCGATTAAATTCAAAACCATGTTCCATCTGTTTCATTTCACTGGCAAAGTCGTGAAACAGATCCCAGTAAATTTCGTCCCGCGTGATGTTTAACCAAAAGTATTTGCTTTCGGCACACTTGACTGTGTAGTAACCGAACATGTAATGGGCCAGCTCCGGTCGGATCAGGCCGGAATTGACCTGCAGGGCGACCTCTTCCAGCAGTCCGACAAAGTCTCGCTTGTCCTGGGCATTCAGTTCGGCCAGCCGCGGATCTTCAGAAAAGAGCAGATCGCAAATTTCCTTGAAGGCCGGGTTTTCTTTCAGCCGTCTGCGGAGCATGGTGAAATGTTCTACCCGTTTCTGTGCACCTTGGCGACGGTACTCCAAAAGGCCGTTAACAAAAGCGAAGATGGTTACCAGGCCACCGACAATGATGGCGAAATCCTTGGCTGCTACGTAGTCGATAATCAAAGGTTATTCTCCGTTATGGTTGAGTCTTATTAGGGCGGTAAAACGCTACATATTTTTAAGATGAGAGTGATTAGTTTTTCCGAACGTGACTTCCATTGCCCGTAACCCGGCTTCCGCCTTCCGGGCCCAGTCTCTGCCTCTGTCGGTTAGTTCCTCCCAGGCCTGTTTCAACTCATAAGGTCGTTCTTTGTCGTAAAACGACAAAATTTGATATGATTGATACAAATCCTTGTGAGCTTTAGCCCTGGCAGTCACGTCACGACATTGAGAAACAATAAGCTTGTGCAGGCCGAATTTCAGAGGCTGTGGAATTAATACAACTATGGCATTGCCATTTATAACGGTGCCGGGTATGGGATTTTCAATCAGGTAATTAAGGAAGCTCAAGGGGTGTGCGGCAGCTTTAAGCCTGGAAATGTAGACAGGAGCTTCGTTGTCACTGATTTTTGGTGTTAGCAGATCTACCCGCAACGGGCTTTTTCTGATGGCAAACGATGTAGAAGGATGTCTATGGTTAAGCTGTGGCACCGGGAAAAAACCCATTGAAAGGCTTTCCAGCGCCTTGGGGATATCAGCTTCAAGGTTTGGTATGGCTATGCTCACACACTGTTCTGCTGCAATATCAACATCCTGAGTTCCCAGTGTTGTTTCATCCCAACGGACTCCAAGCAGATTGCCAATACAACCAAAAGCCTGTGTCCCGATTAAAACCCCGCCAACGCGGAATACGGAAGAGTCTGCCAGTTCACGGATAACTCTGGCTATGGAATGCGGGGCTGTTGATATTCGCCCTGCTTTCAGCTGGGCACAAAGTTCCAGTATTCCTATTGGATCGTCAGCATTTTCTTTTCGCTCGGTTCTGTGTTGCTGGACAAGCTCCTCAAGTTTTACAGATTTAACTCCCAGGCATATGCTTCTTTTACTCCCACCGGCAGTATAATGTTGAAAATAGAGGTATTCCCTGCCTGCAATGGTTTTTGTGGAAAAAGAACCATCCAGGTTGCCGATGTTGCGCTGTGTTTCACGAATCGCCAGGCGTTCCATAAGTTCAGCATGAAGTGTTTTTGTTTCGATTGAGAGTTCAGAATACATTTTAACCTCTGGTTTAAGGCATTCAGGGGTTAAAATAGATTGAGGGCGAGGAATAGTCAATAAAAATAGTATAAAGGGTTTTTTTAATGGTTGCAGTTTTCTTATTTAACTTTCAAGTGAGTTATTCTCCATTGTATTCAAACTTGTACCCAATACCGTAAACCGAATGTATCAGCTCCTTGTCATGCGAGACAGCCGAAGTTTTTTTTACGCAGTTTTTTGATATGGCTGTCAATCGTCCTGTCGCTGACAATCCTCATGTTCGGATAGATGCGATCCATCAACTGGGAGCGGGTATAGATCCTGACGGGTGAAGAGAACAGCATTTTCAGCAGTTTGAATTCTACAACAGTCAGCCCGAGTTCGCAGCCAAAAAGAGTGGTATGATGGCGTTGTTCGTCAATTTTCAGCATATTATTTGAGATAACAGGTTGACCAGAAAATCTTCACAGCACCGCCTTGACCCTGGCAACTACCTCGTGGGAGCTGAATTATTTTGGAGCCTTGGAAGTATCGAACCACTTAAGTTCAAATATGAAAGTCGCTGTTACCGCAGATAGGAAGGACAATGGTGAATTCTGTACCGCGTCCAGGTTCACTGTCAACTGTTATGCTGCCGTTATGCTTCTTGATAATGTCGTAACAGATTGTAAGGCCCAGTCCGGTTCCCTTGCCTACCTCTTTAGTCGTAAAAAAAGGCTCGAATATCCTGTTTTTAACCTCATCCGTCATACCCGCACCGGTGTCGCTGATCGACAGTACAACATTCTCATTCTCCTGGCGGGTAGTAACCCTGATGGTTCCCTGTTTGTCTATGGCGTGAGCTGCGTTGATTAACAGATTGGCTATAACCTGATTGATCTGATTGGGAGAACAGTTGACCTGCGGAAGTTTCCCCAGTTGCAGGTCCAGTTCGGCTATGTATTTGATCTCATTACGTACCATGTTGACTGTACTTGTAATGCACTCGTTAATATCTGCAGCCTTCATCCCTTTTTCATCTGCCCTGGCAAAGTCCTTCAGATCAAGTACGATCTTTCTGACTCGTTCAGCTCCTTCGGTTGACTCCTCAATCAGGCTGTTTATATCATTTAAAATGTACTTGATTTTCAGTTTTTTTTCTTCTGAAGCAACAAATGCCTGATCTTCATCGGTGCCGCACTTGAAAACCAATGTCTGAAGCATGGTGCAGAACTGGGTCAGGGATGCGATATATTTCCCCAGTGCTCCCAGGTTGCTTGTAATAAATCCCATGGGGTTGTTGATTTCATGCGCCACACCGGCAGCCAGCTGACCGATGGAAGCCATTTTATCCTGCTGCAGCAGCAGACCGTCTTTTTGACGGTTTTTGCTGACCTCATCTGCAATACGTTCCTCCAGTTCCATATTCAGCTGCTTTAACTGGGCCTGATGCCCAATCAGCTCAGATTCAATATCTTTAAGTCCCGTGATGTCCTGCAGGGTCAAAATACTGAACCTCAGTTCCCCGTTTTGCAGAAAAACCGGTGAAGCCGTCAGCATTGTGGGTATTTGACTGCCATTTTTATTAATGCAGGTCGCTTCGGCCTGGATAAGTGTGATGCCGTTTTCGCTGGAACAGTCATCTAAAAAAGAGTGTTTTTCTGCGGGTCTGATAATTTCAAATATGTTGATTTCAGACAGCTCCATGTCGGTGTAACCGCTGATTCTTGAAAACTCCTGATTGACCCTGTTTGCGCGGCAATTCTTATCCACCAGCGCGGTTCCGATGGGAAACTGATTAAAAAGCGTGCGGAACAATTCTTCATTGTCGGCCAGTGTTTCATGCATCTCAGCTTTGCGGCGTTCTTCACGCCAGAAATACCAGGTGACAATCACAATGGCGATAGAAAAAATAATTCCGGCAATCAACAGATTTGTTGCCCTGGCATTGGTTTTGGTAAGAACATCCTCTTTTGCCTGTGCAACTACAACCAGAAGCGGGTAGCCAGCAAGTCTACGGTAGGCGCCGATACGTTCTATCTTATCAACAGGGCTGACAATTGTTACGTTGCCCGTAGGCGGTGCCCCGGAGTCAAAGTATGCAAGGTCTGCGGGCAGCAAAATGCCTTTAGGTTCAAAATCAATGGCAACCTTTGATGCCCTGGCTCTGATTATACGGTCCATGCCGGCCAGTGCGATGACACCTTTGGGGCCCACATCGATAGTGTTGTAATAACCGGAAAAATATTCCGGATCAATGGACAAGACCATTACCCCGCTAAACCTGTTCGCCCTGTCGAATATTTTACGGGTGAACTGAATGCTCCATTTTTTTGACACTCGCCCCAGAACGGGCTTGCTGATGAAGAGAGTATCCGCCTGCTCTGCAAGGTGTACTTTGAAATGCTCCCTGTCACTCAGGTCCAGCGGCTTGGCCGGCAAACCCCTGGTATTGTATGCCATCATACCCTGCCGGTCGATTACGGTAACCTGTATCAACAATTTAGCCGTGGCCTTGTGCAGCGCCAGACGATGGATTACGTCTGTCAGCTCTTCCGGCTTGAGGCTGTATTCACTCCTGAGCTGCAACAGCAGGCCGTCGATGTTCTGGACGGTTTTTTCAACATTTTCCTCGAACGCTCTTGCCAGATTTGCGGTATTGGTGTTTGCAGCCTCAAGCGCCTGTTTGCGATCGTGGGATGACTGGATCAACAGAGCAGCCCATAAAATGGCCAGTATGGGCAGTGCCAGGATTGTTTTCATTCTCCAGGGAGACATACTTGTCCTTGTTGAAATTACTTCGTTCATTAAGCAGCTGCTGAATGGTAACATAAAATCTGAATAATTCTATTTGATGATTAAAAACTTTACCGGGGTACTATGAAACGGACTCAGGTCTGTACAGGTTTAATTAATTGAAACAGCGACAAAAAAACAGGGCCTCATTTTAAGGCCCTGTTTTTTTGCTGTCTGTAATCGGGTTTTTCTAAAGCCTGAACTGTCTTACCAGCCTTTGTAGCTCTTCCGCGTTGCCGGTCAGTTGTGCAGCGGCGGTCGCTGATTCGTGCGCACCACCAGCCGTATCCTGAACAACCTGGGTGATTTGGTGCATGTTGTGGGATATTTCGCTGGTGGTTGCGGTCTGCTCTTCCGCTGCAGTAGCTATCTGATTGACCTGCATGGCCACATCGTTGATCTGCTGCAAAATATCCCGCAGTGCGTCGCCTGACCTGGCAGCTTCAATTGTACCATTCTCGACCTGTTGAACACCCTGCTCCATTGCGTTGACAGCCCCTTTGGTTTCATTCTGAATGGCCTTGATCATCTCGCCTATTTCACGGGTGGCGCGTGTTGTTCTTTCGGCCAGTGCCCGTACCTCATCGGCAACAACAGCGAATCCACGTCCCTGTTCACCTGCCCGTGCCGCCTCGATGGCGGCATTAAGTGCCAGCAGGTTGGTCTGGTCGGCAATATCCTCAATTGTGCCGATGATGGCGCCAATCTGATCGCTGCGTTCTCCCAGACTCTCTACGGTCCGTGCAGAAGCCTGGACCCTTTCTGCAATCTGTCCCATGACGAAAACTGTTTTATCAACTACTTCTGCACCGTTCACGGCTGATTGTGAGGCGCGCTGGGCACCTTCAGCAGCCATCTGGCAGTTCTGGGCAATGTCTCCGGAAGTGGCCGACATTTCTTCACCCGCTGTAGCAACTGTACCAGCCTGTGCAGCAACCTCTTCAGCCCCTGTTGCTATTCTTATTGCAGTTGAGTTGACCTGTGCTGCTGCGGTAGCGACTTGTGTTGAGCTGTCAGCCACTTTCTGGATGGTGCGTGAGAAAGATTCGGCCATTGCATCGAAAGAGTCGCCGATAATTCCCAATTCGTCCTTAGTTGCAAGCTGTACCCGTTGAGTCAGGTCGCCGGCCGCCATGGCTTTGCTGGCTTGAATCAGCGATGAGGAAGCGGTTGCAATGGAACGGATGATCATCATTCCCATGATTAATGAAACCGTGATTGCAGCGATAATGGCGCAGATAATAACAATGAAGGTCCTATTGTAATTTTTAACGGCATCTTCATGGGATTTCTTTGCCTGTACTTTTTCATTTTCATATAGTTTTACTGCAACTTCATTGGCCACTCTGAACAGCGGGTTTGTCTTCTTGATGGTCAATTCAGTTGCAAGCAGAAATTTCCCGGCCACGATTGCATCGCGTACCGGAATTATTCCTTCTTTGACAAATGCCTCACGTTTGGAAGAGAAGTCATCCGCCATTTTACGTTCTTCCGGGCTTAGCTGGCCGCTGATGTAATCTTTCCAGATAGCTGTGATTTCTTCGATGTTTTTGTCGACGGAATTAAGGTGCTGCTCCATGGCATGGTCGTGCAGTTTTTCTATTTCCGGAGTGTCCGGGTTGTGTTGAAGTGCCAGCAGCAGCTGAATGCGGTTTTCCCGCATCAGTGACATAATCTGGCTGATTTGTGTAATGTTGGTCAGGTTCTCTTTGTAGAGGGTTTCAATCTCATCATTGCTGCTCTTCATGCCCAGCAGGCCCAGTGCACCGGCTATGGCTACCGAAAGGCAGCCTGCCAGCATGATGATCATGATTTTGCTTTTAATGCTAAGAGTCATATTTGATCCCTCCGGTTTTTGTTAAGTGAATATATGCAAAAGAGCATATCAAGTAAGGTTGATTTGTAAAGAAGCCGGGAACTATTAATTCCGGGCATTATTAGAATGGAAAACGGTCACGCTTTCATACTGATCACATATTTCAGGTAGCGCCCTTCCGGGAACGTTACCGGGTAGGGGAAATCTTCCGGTTGCCCGAAAACCGAAATTACCCGCAGGTTGCAGCCGGCCTTAAGTGCTCCGCGCCGCAGCTCTTTCAGGTAGTCGGCAAGATCAAGTTTCTGGTGGTTGGAGGATGTGATCAGCAGGCCCCCCTCTGTCAGCAGCGGCAGAGCGGCAGTAACCAGATCAGAGGTGCCCCCTTTGGTGGTAAAGCGGCTTTTGGCGGTTGTGGAAAATGACGGCGGGTCCATCAGGATGATGTCGTAGGTTTTCTTCTTTGCAGCCAGATCAGCAAGTACGGCCTGGCAGTCACCTACTATGAATTCATATCGTTTGGGATTGAGATGGTTGATGCCGAAATTGGCCTTGGCCTGAAAGGTGTAACCGGGTGAAACATCAACATTGGTCACCTGGCCGGCCCCGGCCACAGCCGCTGCAACGGAAAAAGCACCGGTGTAGGCAAACAGGTTCAGTACCCGTTTTCCTTCGACACGCGTCATCAGGTCGCGACGGTTGTTGCGCTGGTCCAGAAAAAGTCCCGTATTCAATCCCTGCTCCAGGCTGACCAGAAAGTTCAATCCATTCTCCTGAACTTCCAGCTGCTGCGGAGCCGCCTCTCCGGCCAACAGTCGTCCATAACTTTTACTGTCGCTGCTTGCCTCCAATGCCCTGGTGTTCTGGGGGCGTGTTTTTTCATAGATGCCGCTTGGGGACAGCAAGTCCTGCAATGCCCTGGTTATAAGTGGCAGGTGAGGTCGCCATCCGGCACAATAGACCTGTACCATCAGAAAATCACCGTAACGGTCAATGGTCAGTCCCGGCAGGCCGTCCCCTTCGGCATTGACCAACCGGTAGGCATTTGTATCTTCCAGTTTTACATGGTTTCTACGCAGGTTGATGGCCGTCTGCAGTTGTCTGGTAATCCAGGCCATATCCAGAGTTATGCGCTTACGGGAAAGAACTCTTGCTACGATTCGGTCCGCCGGATCGAGCAGGGCTGTGGCCATGAAATTATCCTTCGCATCTGTTAAGGCAATAGTCTGGCCCGGCTGTCCAGCTGGCCATTTTTTCGTATAGCTGTCCGCTATGACCCAGGGGTGTCCCAGTTCCAGCATTTGTATTGTTTCTGGTCCGACGATCCTGATTTCCGATCTCATATGGCATTTCCCCATGCTTTAATCTTTACTTGTACACTTCTTGTACCTGCAAACAGTGCTAAAGGCAATCCGGAAACCGTATTTCTGTAACCGGATAATATTAGCTGTGGTTCTGGTGTTCGGTTGAATTTGATGTAAAATTTAAAAATGCAGATTTTATATTCTGTTTTTCGAGGAGACGTTATGAAAGCCATACGAGTAAACAATTTCGGTGAGCCTGAAGTGATGAAAATTGAGACGATTCCGGATCTGCAGCCTGGAGTCGGAGAGGTTGTGATTACAGTAAAAGCGGTTGGAGTGAATCCGGTCGATACTTATTTCCGTTCCGGGGTGTATCGTCCTGACCTGTCGCTTCCTTACACACCGGGCCTTGATGCTGCCGGTATCGTTCAGTCTGTTGGCCCTGCCATAAAACATCTGCAGGTCGGGCAACGAGTTTATGTGACCCGTCCTTTAACCGGAACCTATGCGGAGCAGGTACTGAGCAGTGAATCTCATGTGTATCAATTGCCGGACAAAATGAGTTTCAGTCAGGGGGCTGCCATAGGTGTCCCCTATGGAGCTGCCTTCCGATCCCTGTTTCAACGGGCCTATGCACTGCCGGGAGAAACGGTTTTTATCCACGGCGCCAGTGGTGCCGTGGGACTTGCGGCGGTTCAACTGGCACGTAGCGCCGGAATGCGGGTAATCGGCACGGCCGGTTCGGAGGCTGGTATCAGGCTTGTTCTGGAGCAGGGGGCGCATCACGCTTTGAACCACCATGAACCGGGCTACATGGATCAGCTCGGCCTGCTGACCTGTGGCGGCGGCATTAATGTAATTCTGGAAATGCTGGCCAATGTCAATCTGGACAAGGATCTGGATGTACTGGCAATTGGCGGCAGGATTGTGGTCATAGGCAGCCGTGGCCGGGTGGAAATCGATCCGCGCAAGGCAATGGGCAAGGAGTCGGCCATAATGGGCATGACCCTGTTCAATGCTTCAACACAGGATCAGAAGAGCATGCATGCCGCTTTTTTTGCCGGACTTGAAAACGGTACGCTGCGACCGATCATTACCTGTGAACTGCCTCTTGAGGAAGCTCCAAAGGCGCATCATGCCGTTATGGAGTCCAGCACTCTTGGCAAGATTGTTCTGATTCCGTAACCTTATCCTGTGGTCGGAATTAAAAGAGGGACAGGCGGATGGCCTGTCCCTCTTGTGTTGTGGTGATTCATAAATATGTTTAGTTAGTAATCCCGATAGGCCATAGCCTTGATTACACGCTCCCGTGCCAGGGCGTTAGCTGCAAGTCGCGGTTGAAGCCCTGGCCGGGTGGTGAATGACTGCTCCAGAATAATCCGTGTGTTGTTGCGGATTCTCTCGTTAATTGCCGTAAAAGCCTGCTGCTCATTTTGGCCCGCATATTCCATGGCTGCCATGATGACTCCGCCGGCATTGCAGATGAAGTCAGGTACAATCAGGATTCCCCGGCCATGCATAATTTCTTCGGCCCTGGGTGTAACCGGTATGTTGGCACCTTCCAGAATCAGTTTTGCCTTAACCCCGGCAAGATTTCCTTCATGGATCACATCCGCCGTTGCTGCCGGAATCAGGATGTCACATTCGACTGCAAACAGTTCCTCAGTGGTTATGGGTTTGCCCAGGTCAGAATCTGAAATGCTTCCGGATTGCTGCTTGGCCTTGATCAGCCTTTCCATATCCAGGCCGGCCGGATTGTAAACACCGCCCCTGGAGTCCGACACAGCCACAATAAGCGCATTTTTTTCCGCCAGAAACCGGGCTGCGGCTTTGCCGACGCTGCCGAATCCCTCAATCGCCACCCTGGCTCCGGCCAGTTCAAAACCGGCAAATGGAGCCGCAATCTCGGCGCATGCCGCGATCCCGAAACCGGTTGCCCCCAGCTTATCCAGCGGCAGTCCTCCCAGTTCAGCCGGTAATCCGACGGAACGGCCGGTTTCATCATGAATCCAGGCCATGGCGGTCTCGTCACAGCCCAGGTCAGGACCGGGAATATATTCCTTCAGGTCGCGGATCATGCGGGCAAAGACCCGGAACAGCCGTTCCTTGTCTGGTCGTGACGGGTCAGCCATGATCCCGGCCTTGGCACCGCCGTGGGGCAGACCGGCAATGGAATTCTTCAGGGTCATAGTCCGTGCCAGTCGAAGTACTTCTTCGACAGTAACGGTAGGAGATACCCTGACGCCGCCGACAGCCGGCCCCAGGGCACAGTTGTCGATCGCCACTACCGCCTGGAATCCTTCTTTGGCCGAATAGAGCCGGATTACCTTGGCAGGTCCAATATTGTCGTAGATGATTTCGCTCATGTTTTAATAGTAGCAGACATTAAAGAAGTGGCAATATGTGGGGATCAGGTTGATTGAATTTATGCAGAAGATTGTGATTTGTACCGTTTGGTATTTAAACCCCTGCCTTGTTCCCTCACCCGGCCTGCGGCCACCCTCTCCCAGAGGGCGAGGGCATGATTTACAATCCTTCGCCCTCTGGGAGAAGGTGCCCCGAAGGGGCGGATGAGGGCGTTTTAAGTGTGTAATTACCGGGAAGAGTTATCAGGCTGATCATTTAGTGCCTCAGCCAGACAGCGGATATGGCGCTGGTCTGTACCGCAGCAGCCACCCAGAATCTGCATGCCAAACTCACCCCGCAAAGCCGCTACTGAACTTGCAAACGCTTGCGGAGACTGTTCAACGAGTGTTGTGCTTTCATCCAGCTCTTCCGGGCTGAGTGCAGCCGTATTGGCCAGCAGCCCAATAATCCGTTTTTGAACGTTTTCTGAAATCCGGCTTTCGTGGGTAATTGCTGAACTAAAGAAAGATGCATGGGTGCAATTGATCAGATAGGCCAGTGGTTGTGGAGTTACGGCGTTGTCGATGGTTTTAATGGCTGTGTGGAGAGGCGTTCCATCCAGTAACGTTCCGGTTGGTCTGGCAACGAAGCTGATCATGTAGGGCAGGCCGGTGGCAGAAAGCGCCCTGGCCAGGCCAATAGCCTCGCTGAGAGCAGGCAGGGTGGCGGCCAGCAGGAAATCAACCCCCGCTGCTGCCAGTTTTTCCGCCTGCCAGCGGTGGAATTGGCTGGCCTCCGGCTCCGACAACGCCTCTGTTGGATTGTAGGCGTTCCCGCGACAGCTCATCAGGCCGCAAATGGCCACCTTGCGGGCGTAGTCTCCGTAACTTTTACGCAAATCATCCAGAAAACGGAAGTTGTCGCCATTCAGATCGCGCCCGGCATAACCGGCCTGCCCGATCCGTTCCCGGCTGGCCCGCCAGGTGGGGGTGGAGAGCAGCAGCGGCAGGTCGAACTCCTGTCCGATCTCCAGGTATTGGCGGCAGATCTGTTCCAGCGCTGCCCGTTTGATTGAATTGTAGATAAACGCCGAATTGACAACCCATGGGTCCAGTTCGCACCCTTCCATTCTTCGCAAACGTTCAATGACTGCGCCTTCGCCAAGGATGCACCTATGTTGCTGCAGGAACTGGTGAAACGGTGGGCGTGTCATTTTAATAGTCTCCTCAGGCTTTGAAAAAATCCCTGATGGCCGTAATGGCCCGATCAATACCGGCAGTATCCAGATCCAGATGGGTGACGAAGCGCAGACGGTACAGGCCGGTGGCCAGGATGCCGCGCTCTTTCAGATACAGCAGCAGTTCCGCTGATCGTTCCCTTGCTGTACCCACAAGGTCCATGAAGAGTATATTTGTCTGGGGAGTTTCAATCTGCAGCTCCGGCAGGCCGGTAAGTCCGTCTGCCAGTCGTTTTGCCAGGGCATGATCATCGGCCAGTCTGTCCAGATGGTGGTCCAGCGCGTAGCTTCCGGCTGCGGCCAGTATACCGGCCTGACGCATGCCGCCGCCGACCATTTTGCGGATGCGGTGTGCACGGGCGATGAAATCCCGGTTTCCGCAGAGCAGAGAACCGACCGGCGTGCCCAGTCCCTTACTCAGGCAGACCGAAACACTGTCAAAACAGGCGGCGATACGGCGGGCTTCCGTCAATAGGTCCAATCCGGTCAGGGCCGCCTGGGCCGTGGCTGCGTTGAAAATACGCGCCCCATCCAGGTGGTTGGACAGTCCTTTGTCCGTGGCCAGTTGCGTGGCTTGCTGCAGATATTCCATGGGTAGCAGCTTGCCCCCCTGGGTGTTTTCCAGTGCCAGCATTCTGGTTCGGGCAAAGTGGGCGTCATCCGGTTTGATGGCGGCTACAATATCCTCCAGCGATATGGTGCCGTCCGGCAGGTTCTGCAGCGGCTGGGGCTGGACGCTGCCCAGTACGGCCGCTCCGCCCCCCTCCCAGCGGTAACAGTGGGCAAACTGTCCCACAATGTATTCATCACCCCGCTGGCAATGGCTCATGATGGCGCACAGGTTGCTCTGAGTGCCGGTGGGCAGGAACAGTGCCGCTTCAAACCCCAACATGTCGGCAATTTTTTCCTGCAGTGCATTTACGCTGGGGTCGTCGCCGAAAACATCGTCCCCCAGAGGTGCTGCCAGCATGGCTGCACGCATGGCCAGCGTTGGCTGGGTAACTGTGTCGCTGCGTAGATCTACAATTTTTGACATGTAGTACTCCTTACGAATCGGGCTGACATTCTCCGGCATGCTGTCGCTGTGCGTATGCTACCAGACCGATGATGGTCAGTGCAATTCCCATTGCGCCGATTGTACCCGGAAACGCACCCTGCAAAAATAAAATTTCACCGATCAATGAAAATACAACCTCCATGGACTGTGTGGCATCAACCGCCGCAAGCTCGTAAGGTTGTGCGCAGTTGTGTCTTGCATGCAGGAAAATAGTGGTGGCAATTACACCGGAAAACAGCGCCACCATTGCTGTGCTGAACAACTGGCCGGTTGAAGGTGGGGGAGGGGAGGCGAACAGGAACAGGATCAGCCAGAAGGGAATCGAGCCGATGGTCAACAACAGCACCCGGGCAAAACTGTCCTGCATCAGCGGGTGATCAATGCGTGGAATCAGTTTGTAGCCGTTTTGTGAGGCTTCCCAGACCATTTGGTTGCCGGTGGGATAGGCGAATGCCGCCACCAGTACCGGAAATATACCTAAAATTACCTCACGGGCGGTTGCCGTTATTGCATACTCCATATTGACCAGCACGATGCCTGCGAAGATCAGTCCGGTCAGCAGCATGCCTTTGAGCGGAACCTTTTTGCCCATGGCAATCAGAACAATCGGTGTGGCCAGGATGGTGATCTGCCAGGTTGTGGCAATGATCCAGCCCGGTGCATATGAGGCGCTGAAACAGAGCAGTGAGTAGAAAACTCCGAAACCGATCCCTCCGGCGATGCACCAGAACAGCCAGAAACGGCTGAAAACTCGGACTGTTTCAAGCAGGTATTTTGCGCCTTTTGTAAAAAGCAGGTACAGGACCAGCATGGCAAACATATAGCCGAAGCGCAGACTGGCGGTCCAGAACCAGTGCCCCCCTTCCAGGCTCATGGCCCTGTTCAGTACAAATGTACTGCTGAAAAACAGGGCCGCTATTGTGCCAAGCATGATCAAGCGAAACATTGTGCCCCAGTCGTAGGCGAGTTTTTGGAACGGTTTTGCAGCGATACTGTCGTCTACTCTACATGAGTTGTGACTAGCGGGCTGCCTGTTCGATAGTTGTTATAACACCCATCACGGCAAGCTTGTTTGCAATAATAACCGCATCCCTGATAGGAAAGCTTTCGGTGCTTTTCATCTGCCACTGTTTCAAAGGCATCGTCAATTTTATTATTGTGGTTGAAATGTGTTTGCCGGCCAGTCGCTTTTGTTCTGCCAAAGCTAATGCCTCGGTCAATTGGGAACCTGCAATCACTGAATAACCATGATCGTTTTTCAGCACGAAAGGAGATTCGCAATATCGCATCAGTTCGGCTTTGCGTTTTTTCGTAGGTTCAATTGAATCATAGGTATCGGCAATTAACCGGTATACGGTGCTCTCTTCGGTTTTGGGTACCAGCATGGCTTTGGGAACCAGGGAGAGAAATTTGATGCACATGGCATCAACCCGCTTCTTATTGGTTGACGGCAGCGTGACCAGGCGGTGTTGGACTGGAGGTAGTTGGTCTATGGTTTCAATTTTGTCTGTAGCATCTTTGTTGTCTGATATCTCTGCGGATAATGCCGTTGCGTTGAATGAAACAACTGAAATTAACAGTAAAATTATGGAAGTGAATGGGATTTTGATCATAATCCTGCTACCACGGCCCTCCCGATGAATTTTGGAAAAGCCAGATTAGCTCATTATGCCGAAAAAGCAAATAACCAATCCGGTACTGTTGCGCTTGACAGCTTGTGGATGGATGTAATGTCTAACTTGCTGAGGAGATTTATCTCGCACCCTGTGGGAACTAATACTTTTACTTCTGTTTGGGTGGCAAACGACCGCCTGAGTCAAGAGCTTGACGGGTTTGCCGTATTTTCTCTTCTGCCTGGTTCATTGCTTTCCGTGCAGGTGATTGAGACTCGTAGGCTGATTGATGCGCTTTTTTAACCCTGTGCTTTTTATTGCCATAATGATTTTGATGCCTGTTCTGTGGATTATGGGTCTTCATTCCATCATTTGCGGTATCAAAATTTAATGGCCGTGCTTGCTTGTCGGGAGCATTGTCGGTGTCAAGGGCGGGTGTACGTCTGTTGGGTTGAATGTTGCCTGTGCTGGATGAATCAAATTCTTGCGTACCAACGCCTTTAATATCTTCTCTGGCTTCTGCTATTGATTTGCTTTTATACTTTTGAGGAATCCTTTCAGGATTATCGGTAAAATGTATTCCGTTCTTATCTTCCCATTTGTAAGTATCGCAGCAGGCTGCACCGGCTAAAAGCACAAGAAACGTGGTCACCATCAATAGGTTTGGTTTCATAAATCCTCCATGGGTGCGCTATTGGTCGCTCTGCCAACGGGGCTAAGGCTGACCCGCCCTCGGCGGGTCTTGCCGATGGTTGGATCGAGCCATTTTGAATTTATTAAATGTTGTAACTTAAAAGCATTGACCAATTAATTTATTGTTGTTACATTAAATCCATGATCATCGAGTTCGATACTGTCAAAAGAGAAAAGACCTTGTTGGAGCGTGGGCTCGATTTTGCTGATTCCTACAAGGTATTTGCCGGTATTCACTTTGTTGCTCACGATGATCGTCTTGACTACGGCGAGGAGCGTTTCTTTACTGTTGGCCTTTTGGATGGCCGAATGGTTGTAATTGTCTGGACTCCAAGAAACGACGCCCGCCGAATTATTTCTATGAGGTACGCCAATGACCGCGAAATCAGCCGTTACAAAAAACACCTCGGTTGATCCGGATGATGCTCCGGAACTGACCGATACTTGGTTTGAAAAAGCTGACCTTATGCAAGGTGCCAAACTTGTCCGCCGAGGGCGCCCGACTGGCAAGACTAAAGCTTCGCAAACAGTCCGTTTTGATTTAGACGTCCTCGCAGCTTTTAAGGCTACGGGTAAAGGGTGGCAGACCCGCATGAACGAGGCTCTAAGGGAGTGGATCAAAGAACATCCGATGAAGCACGTCTGACCCTTCCGGGACATACCAAATACTCCATCATCTTCCTTCTCTTCCCAATTATTTCTTTAAGAGCCTTTTTGCGATGCCGAAATATCCGATGCATACTAAGTTTATTGAAATTATGGATATAGCCAATTTGTTCTGGATTCCAAAGGCAAGACCAACTGTTGCCATTCCGACGAGTCCAAAGAGTAAAGCCACTCCGGCCTTATTAGCTTCTCTTTTGAATATTGTCGCCCCGCTGAAGCAGACCTTGTAATCGTCTTTATCTGAATTCTTCATTTTCTGCCTTTGTCCAACGTGTATGAGGCTGACCAGCGCGCCCAGCTTTATCGGGCGGCCTGAGTCAAGAGAGTTGGGACTTCGCCTTTTAATTCTATTTTCTCTTTTCAAGGGCTGACCATGTCGGTTCCCCTTGTACTGAAAAAACACTTGCAAATTCAAAATATAATATATACTCTTAATATATATTTAATGGAGGCAATCATGAAAACTGCAAAATTATTTCAAAATGGGCAAAGCCAAGCTGTCAGGCTGCCCAAAGAGTTTCGCTTTGATGATACCGAAGTGTTTATTAAAAAGACCGGCAATGTTGTCCAACTGATTCCCCGCAGCGATTCTTGGAATTCCCTGTTTGAAAGCCTTAAAAAGTTCTCCAGTGATTTTATGGTTGAACGTGTACAACCAGTGCTGGACAAACGGGAGACTTTCTGATGAAGCTGATGCTCGATACCAATATTTGTATTTACATTATCAAGCAACAGCCCGTTGCCGTGCTGAAACATTTTCTTGAATATCAGATCGGCGATATAGGCATTTCTTCCATTACTCTTTCTGAATTACGATATGGAGTTGCCAAGAGTACACATCAAGAGAAAAATACTGAAGCCCTTGATGAGTTTATTACTCCTTTAGAAGTTGTCTCTTTTGATGAAGAGGCCGCTCATGTTTATGGCGAAATTCGAGTAAATCTTGAAAAGGCAGGCACGCCAATTGGCTCAATGGATATGCTGATTGCAGCTCATGCCGTTTCGTTAGGAATTCCTCTGGTTACTAATAACATACGTGAATTTGTACGTATAACGTCCCTCAATGTTATTGATTGGATAAATTAATTTCTTTCTCTCTTTACCAACGGGGTGCCCGGTTCACCCGCTTCGCCCAGTCGGTTTTCCGGGCGGGGTGGCGTGCAACCGGCTGGTTGGGTATCAATTATTTATAGTTTGACTTGGTGTATCCAATTGGCTACACTTTTAGCATGATAGAAATTCGTAAAACTGAACTTTTTGCCAAATGGCTTGATAACCTGCGTGATATTCAGGCTAAGGCCCGCGTCCTTGTCAGGATTGAACGTCTTGCTTCGGGAAACGCAGGCGACGTAAAACCTGTTGGTGAAGGTATTTCGGAAATGCGAATCAACTACGGTCCAGGATACCGTGTTTATTTCATTCAACGTGGAAGTGAGTTGATTATCCTGCTGGCTGGTGGTGATAAGAGCAGCCAATCCAGGGATATCAAGTCTGCTATCCGCCTTGCACATAATCTATAGGAGCTGAAAATGTCCAAAACAACTACCAGTCGATATGATGTTGCCGAACATCTCCGTACAACAGAAGAAATGGCGGCCTACCTTGAAGCCTCTTTCGAAGAGGCCAATGGCGATGCCGCTTTCATCGCCAAGGCGCTAGGCGATATTGCCCGTGCCAAAGGGATGTCTCAGGTAGCTCGTGATGCCGGTCTTTCTCGCGAAAGTCTCTACAAGGCGCTTTCAGGTGAACGGGTTCCTGGATTTGATACGATTCTCAAAATTGTTGCGGCTTTGGGGCTAAAGCTACACGCCGAGGCCCGATAAATCTTCATCTGCGTTGTTAAATCATGAAATAGACTTCAAAAAAACAAATTTGGACGCTTTTATTCCAGAAAAACCTTCTAATTGTGACTTTAAATGTTTCAAGCATATTTTGAAGTAAGGTGATATGTGGCAGTACATTATTCTTCTCATGCCCATATGCACCAATAATTATAAGATTTGATCCTAACGAAATGCATTCTATGTCGTAAAGTCCTTCAACAGTTTGTTTGCAACTCCAATTTTTATTATTCAGCAAAACACCTAAATCAGTGGGTAAATTTTTGTGGATTATGCAAGCAGCTCTGGTGCTGGCATAATACTCTTCAATATTCTTGTACTTATTTTCAAATAATCCGAAGTTGATAAAAAAATCTACGGGCTCTTTTTTGGCTATGGCATTTATAGCTTCTTCATCTTTATAGAATGTAAGAATAAATCCTTTTTCTGCTAATTTCTGTGAGTACTCTCTGGGAAAGTGCCAATAGCTTATTGGTGGCGAAATAATGTATTGCCCGACTTTTAGCTCGCCCTTAACTTGAACTGGTGTTGTTTTTTTTTAGCATCCGAAAAGAAAGCAGGTCATCAGCAAAATAAAAAAAGATTTCATCATAATCTGTCCTCTGTCTTGTTCAACGGTTGTGAGGCTGACTGGGCGGATTTTTGGCCCGGTCGTGCCGAGTGGTTGGAACCTTATTGGCATTCACCAGGATATCTTTGACTCTTACGGTCCATTGCAGCATTCCGGAGGTTGAAGACATCATTCAGCTGCATCTTCCAGAGACCTCCTTCATTGTTTAGTTTAAATTCGCGTGTAATGAATTCAACAGTGGTACATGTTTTTTTGACGGAATTAGAGTTTTCATCAAAGATAAAATCGGTGACTTCCATCCCTATCTTAGCTGATACGGTTGCCTCGGTTCCACTTTCGTTTAATACTTTGAAGTTATCGATTTTTTGCCAACAGCAGGCCGGACGGATCGTAGTACCCCGTAACTTTTCCACAAACTGTTCTTTGGTTGTATTTCCGTAGTTCCCCAAACGATCATAAAGCTGAGCAATCCAACTTTCACGCCAGAGATCAAGGGGGGCTGATATAGCATTTGCGAGCATAGACGGGTCAGTTCCTGCACAGACTGGGGCGGTAGGTGTACACAGCACAAACAGGCAGTAAATTGTGCATGTAAATATCATCTCTCTAAGTCTCATAAATAACCTCCGTCTATATTTTTAAGTGATAGGCCAACGTGGCTGAGGCTGACCCGCCCTCGGCGGGTCTTGCCGATGGTTGGGTATGTTCATTCACCGACGTAGCCTTTCATGCGGATTTAGAAAAAACATTCTGTCAACCCCATACTTCTCAGCCTTAAAAAGCCATATATAGGGAATTTGCGAAATGATTGCGTAATGAAGATGTGGTTGCTTTCCTACTGCATTCCCAGTAGTTCCGACAGTTCCAATTTCACTTCCTTGCGAAATGAACTCCCAGTTTTTAGTTTTTATGTTCTTCAGATGGGCGTAATAATGAATCTGCCATTTCGGGCCGAGTACTGAAACCACTTTCCCACCGCCTGGCGTGAAATCAGCTTGGACCACCAAGCCAGAACTGGCTGCAACGACCGGTGTTCCTTCTTTAGCAAAAATGTCTATCCCTTTGTGCACACCCGATTGCCCCCAAGGGCTGAACCAGAAGCTTTTTGCGTTCCAGTCCGATTTTGTTGCCCCCTTCACCGGAATAATTAACCGTTCCGACAAACAAAGCCCGCCGGCCAACAGCAGTAGCATCACAATGGAAATCACCCCGAATGCAATTTTAATCTTTTTCTGAATCATGGCCGTAGCCCCTCCTAAATATCTTTATTCAGAACGCCAAGCTAAAGAGGATTAAGATGAGGGGCAAAGCAATTGAAGTTGCGTTTCCGCATGTCACTGAAAACAAAATCCAAGCGGGACTACAATTAGAGCTATCTTCATACCGAAACCATCGCAAACTGCAGAGTACGATGAGTATAACTGTTTCAAATATAATGACTAGAACTTCGGCAATTATCTCAGGAATTGGAAACATGAGCCCATTGTTTTGAAACTTTATTAGCAACATTGCGATAAATACAAAAAACGACACAGAATTAATAATTAGGTATGCACCTGCAAGGCGTAATAATTTTAGTTTATACCTTCTTAATAGGAGTAAGGTGACTGCAATTTCTGCCAAAATAGCGGTCAAGACAAGCAACATGGCAATGACGGTAGATCCAGTTGTCATTACTATTGGATTAGCAAAAGCTGGTGAGGCGCAGACAATAAGGAGAATAATTGCGAAGAGGAGTGCCGATTGCCTATCTATTTTGCAGTTTTTCAATTCTTTCTCCGTACAACGGGTCAGCCATTGACCTGCAGGTTTTTAGGGCAGGTCTTATGGTGTGGTTGGGGAATTCTTTTCAGCTCACTTACTAATATGGAGAATGAAGAGTTGACCCTTCGCTTTCTCTCCGAACCATTGGTCTTTCGTTTGGTGTTTCGTGTTATCGGCTAGCTTCAGAATCATTCCAGTCTTGAGAAATCAAGTCGGTATTCGTTCTCACTCTGGCAAGCCTGCCAAATTTCCATATGCGGCAAATAATTTTTGGCGAGTTGTATGAGTTTCACTCTGTCTTCAGGCAGCATGCGGCAGGCAAGATAGATCCTCCTAAAAGTTTCAGGCGTTTCCCTTTGATAGTGTGCATCACCTTCTTGAAAACCGTCTTTTCCTACTGAGATCCTCCACTCCTTCTCATAGCTCCAGTCCATGCTTTTGGTGCAAATAAGCTCCTCGTATCGTTTGTCATAGTCCACGTGTTTGAGCGAAAGAGAATTGTCAATCAATTCTTCTTCGGTACAAAGGCGTGGGTACTTCGTGGAGTAATTTACTTTCCTTGCATCCGCGAGTGCTGCGCTTTCATTTACAGCAAGCTCGAACACAGCTCCAGTATGAGCCTGGCAGTAATGAGACCACATAAGGATGCTGTCATATTCTTCGGCAACGCATAGAACCCTGGTGTTCAACAGCATCCTCTGCATGCTTTCCATAAGTGTAGCGTGTGCCTGCCTGCCAGATTCAACCATCTCACCGACAAGATTAGGTACATGGGGTAAGAACTTTTCCTTTTTGAGAGTACCGCGCTTTCTTACTGAATCGAGAAAATGTCCAACAGGCGAGGATGTGTCAAATTCCACATCGGTATTTTCCCACAGGACCTCCACAAGTCGCTCTAGGACTCGTTTGGAGTGCTCTTTGATCTGCGTCATATCGAGGTAGCTGAAACGGTGATCGAATGGATCGTTGAAGTCCAGGGGGCATGTCCATTTCAGTGTCTGATTGGCAATCATCGACACCGCACCGTCGTGCGTTACATACTTGTAAAAGCTTGATCGTTGATGTGTCACAACATTGGTCCCATATTCTTGGTGGTCTTTCACAGTTAGAGTAAATGAGTAGCAACACCAGCCAACGGCTGAGAGCTGACCGGCCCGGTTTTGTTTCTGGCCGGTCCAGCGCTTTGTTGAACTTTCATCTTTTGCAAGTTATTCTGGTAAGAGGCAGCTTAGGAATTATTCTTCCCTCTGATTGCCTCCGATAGCTCCCGGATTCTTGCGAGGAGAAACTGCCACCCCCACGCTAACAACCACAAAACGACCAAAGTCGTCACTGCCCCACCTACTCCACCAACAATTGTCATTTTTGCCTTTTCAATGTAATAGGAGCTGTCCTCCTGAATACTCCATGCTTCAGAGCTTTTTTCGTAACGTCTATCCCAGTCATAGGAATACACGCCCACAGGTGGGGAATTATCTTTTCCAACTTCGCCGTATTTAACGAGGACTTTAGCCTTAAAAATTTCTTCGTTTAGCCATGTAAGGGAGCCACTGATTTTGGTAATCTCCGACCACGCCGGGGCGATCTGAACAATATTGGTATATTTCGACCCTGGCGGTGAATTGATGGGTTTCGGCTTAAACGCTTCTTCTAACTGTTTCTCTGCTTGCTTGACAACAGAAACTGGATCTCCAGATCGTCCCACAGACATAAAACCAAGGACTGACGACAGCAACCCAACCACTACCGCAAAAATCAGTCGTGTCCTCATTTGATCCTCCGCTTTCCTTTGTAGTTCAACGGCTCGGCCGTTGACCCGTCCGGGCAGCTTTTAGTCCGGTCGGTGTCCAACGGTCTCGTTGGAACTCCCCTCTCTGCTGACATTTTCCTCCAGCAGCAAACTCTCTGTTTCACTCCGGCTGGCCCCGCCTCTGCTCCGCACAGTTTGACGTATCCATAGTAGAGTAACTTACTGTTTTCTCGAGCGTGGCTTTGAAGTAATGTACTGTTTTCTTGAGTCATTAACTAATTTTATAACTGCTTCATAATGCTGTTTTTGCTTAGCATAAGAAACTGGATCTTTAGTAGCATACGTTCTTATCCTAAGCTCATTATGTTTCAGAGCGAGTTTGGCCATAAGTTCGGCCACATCAAATTCCAGCCCAGCTTCTTTAATACGATTAAGCTGTGCAAACACTATTGCCTTCTCTATGTGGCTATCTGGTTCTTTTGAGTGAAAAATAGCTCTACTTGCGAATTCTAAAGCGTTCTTGGGATCATTTCTATTACGAAGAATCATTGATAATTCAGCATTAGCTTTCGAAAGGTCCTCTTCTCTGGATACTTTCTCACACCCCTCAATAAATTTCACTGCTGCGGACTCAAGTGAGTTCCAGTCTCTACGATCAATAGCAGCAGCTCTCTCAATTTTGTATTGAATGCAAGCCTTCATTCGTGGATCAGGGGGAGGCTCAGAGTATGCTGTATTTGCAAATGCAATCACAGCTATAGCAATTAGAATCCTTCTTATAATCATCTTTCCTCCTTCCAACGGGCATGAGGCTGACCAGTCCGCCCAGTCTTATCGGGCGGCCTGCGTCCAGCCGAGAGTTGGGCCGCATTTCACTCCCCAAATAGCTCCGCAGCTCCTCCGGCAAAAGCTTCATGGTTTTCTGGATGTCCGCGACTGCTTCTTTAACGCCGGCTTTTTAATATGGTTCTAAATTCGCCTTTTTTGCTTCTTAAAACTCAGTACTTCCAAATTAGTTTACCGACAACTACACAAACAAGTTTGTCATGATTCAGATGAAAGTTTTTTTAATTTTATTTATTGTTGTTGCTATTCTTATCCAACATATAATTGATATAACTCCAAATGTTGCTGATATCATCAATGGGGTTTCACGCAAAGGATCTCCCCAATAATGTAGCCTAATAAGCTCCATAATTAACCAGCCAGCTGAAAAGGTAATGCAGGTGTTTAAAAGAGCTGAAGGCCCTTTTAGTTTTTCAAGCATATCAATTATAGTTTTTTGTTCACTTGTCATAGTTGTTTGTCCTCAGAATATTGTTAAACTCTTTATTGAACCTGTTTCATTCCTCTGCTCTCCTCTCTCCCTTACGGTGAGCCGAGTTGAGATGCTCTAATCATTACG
Organism: uncultured Geobacteraceae bacterium; assembly: GCA_964509295.1. GTDB lineage: Bacteria > Desulfobacterota > Desulfuromonadia > Geobacterales > Pseudopelobacteraceae > JBGSQR01. The sequence continues at coordinate 58,717 of CAZDWS010000002.1, forward strand.
ACTTGGAATAAAAGCAATTACCAACAAAATGAACAGCCCGATGGCCAGCAAAGTTAGTCCAATTTTCAAGAAAATACCTAAATCGGCAAAGTTATAGAATGCGCTGGTGTCACGCTTTGGATTGGCTCCAAAACCAATTGGTAAGCAAAGGATGCCAATTGCTAATAGAACAATTGCTGCCGTCTTTATATACTCTCTAATATTCATTTCTTTATCTCTATTTGTTCAACGGTTTGGGAGAACAGCGGCGGTTTTAGGCCGCTGCTTCTGCCTTGTTAGCGGTTTTTTTTGCTCGTGGTGGACCATAAAAAGATAATTCTATCTCAAAGCCCAATTCACCTGCCAATGCTATTAGTTTTTTGGGTAACCGGTAAGTTGGCCACGGATGCTCTTCGGTTGCTAAATCGTCCAGACCGAAATCGAGTGTCATGTATTTGAATTTGAATGATCTTAATCGTTCGAATTCCTGCCTGTATCTTTCTAGATTCCAGATGACATCCTTTGCTTGTCTAAGTATTGAAGACCCATGATATCCAGAAACGGTGTAGTTGAAGCTAGATATTTTAGTGGGTCCACGTGACTTCACAAATCCGGGTTCTCCTCTGTAATAAACACAGTCAGGTTCAAAAAATGAGGTCGATAAAAACTTCCGAATCTTCCTTGTTGAACCAGCAACCCGCAAAACACAAGCAGGCATTTCATCCTCCTATTATCTCGCTAACGGCCTGCGCCCTTGACCCGCACCGGGGGCTTCTCAGCCCCGGTCGGCGTCCAAGGGCCTGGTTATGCATGCTTTTTACTATTTGTCGCGTAGATAGAATGAATATCCTAAGTATTTAGACTTCAAGCTTTCGATGAAGGTGGTTTTCTCTATCGATGATGCAGTCAGGCTAGGAAGTGAACCTTTGTTGGCTCTGGCATACTCTCCCGATGTCCATTCAGTCAATATCATGGTTTTGACTTTTTCTTCAGCTTCTTCAGTCGTAGACGCCCGAACAAGGCGAGTTGTAAAAAATCCCACAATGGAAGGTTTGTCTTCTGCTGACGGGATATCTAATCCTGTTCCTTCGAGCATCACTTTGAAATAGGGCACGCGCTATCTCCGTCTCTTCACTTCTTTATTTGCATAACGGGGCTGAGGGTCTGCTGCTTGGCAGCAGCACCCGATGGTTATGGCTTGATTTCCAACTCCTGCAATAGCGCACGAGCTGCGGCATGATCGCTGTCCCTGTTCGCTCGCCTCAGAAGCCGTTTCGCAGTAGCAACTGATTTCGCGACTCCTTTTCCTTCAAGGTATGCGAGAGCGAGATAGAAGTTGGCGTCGTCTCTGGACGCCTCACAGATGCCTTTGCTTTTAACTACCTTCTGGTAGAGCTCAAAAGCTTTATGATGATTTTTCCTTACGCCTTTACCCCAGTAGTAATGGATACCGAGTTGTAGAAGTGACTCGTCGTCGCCTGAGTCAACGGATTTCTTAAACCAGTGGATTGCTCTCCTGAAGTTGTCATTCTCCCGGTATGTTATGGCGATATTGTTGGCAGCACATGATTCGCCGCCCTTATATGCTCGCTTTAGCCACTCAATAGCGGTCTTCGGATTTTTCTCAACACCATCGCCCTGGCTGAGCATGACTCCAAGGTTGTTTTGTGCCGAGGCGTGACCAGAATCTGCGGCTTTGCGGAACCATTCGGCTGCTTTCTTCAATGACTCCTCGACCACTACGTTCCCTTGTTCATCCTTGTATCCGTGCTCGTAGCCGTCAGCGATTTCCCACTGCGCTTCTGCATCGCCTCCCTTCGCCTTCTCAAGGAGACTCTGCCACTCACGTTTTGACTTCACAAAAGAGGGAAAAGTCTCAGTACCTTCTTCGCGGGCCAGTTTCCAAGGTGTCAGTGGATCAATAATTTTATTATTCATTTTGTTCGCCATAACTCGTTATTGAGCAGTTAGGGTAGTGTATCTACCCGTATATGCTTTTGTTTAATTTATACTTATTTACTTGTATCTACATATATATGCTTTTCCAGTTCTGTCCCTGAGACGTCACCGTATCTGACATACCAGAGAAGTTTGTCTGGATTCCATTTTCCGCCAGTTGCTTTAACCTTCTTTCGTAATTCAGTCTCATATCCTTCTATCTTCAGTGCAACAATGGTGTCTGCTGAAAACTTTTCCGGTGGTGGTTCCCATTCAGTTCGTTCAATTATCAACTCTACAGTTTTCAGGCGTTGCCGTTTAGCTGCATCATATCTAAAACGAACACATACAAGATTTTCACCGTATTTGGCGGCCAGACTCTTTGTGCCGCGTTGACCAGGTTTAAGACTAAGACGAGTTTTCATGTGTATCACCACAGTAATGAATTAAAAAATTATTCGAACTATACGTAAAATCTGATAAACTGCAAATTAAAATTTTCATGTAAAGGGTGTTGTATGATTTTACTTCCTGAACATCTTGTTGAGAGTTATCAAGGATACTGTCAACGTAGCAACATAAGTGATAATGTTCGTGCAGATTACCTAAAGTGGGTCAGATTTTTCCTGGATTTTTGTGAAAAATATAGTGTAGCTGGTAAAGACTCTGAGCGTCTCCGGAAGTTCATGAACAAATTAAAAGAGAAGAAGCAGAGCGAAGACCAGCGACGACGCGCATATCATGCGGTTACACTCTATTTCAGGATGTTGCAGGAAAGCAGTGGCAATCAACAGTTGACAACAGCTCGTCTACCTTCAGTGATATTGAAAGATGATTTTAGTAAAACGTCACAACCGGCTGTCAATGTTGTCCGCAAGTCAGAGTACTCCGAAGCCGGTTATCAGGAAAAGTCTTCTTCGCCGGAATGGGATGAAGTATTGGCCCAACTGGCAGCGGAAATAAAGGTGCGACATTACTCTCGCAAGACCCTGAAAACCTATGCGCTCTGGTCGCGTCAATTCCAAAGATTTCTGAAGAATAAGCCTCCAAAAGAGCTGACAACGGAGGATGTGAAGGAATATTTAACTTATCTGGCAGTTAAATGCCGCGTTGCTGCCTCAACCCAGAATCAGGCATTCAATTCGCTATTGTTTCTTTTTAGGCATGGACTAAAAAGTGATTTTGGCATTCTCAAAGATGTGCCCCGCGCTAAAAAGTCTCTATATGTGCCGGTGGTGCTATCCCGCGAGGAGATTGATGCAATTTTGGCGCATCTTTACTACCCTTACAATCTGGTTGTGAATGTATTGTTCGGATGCGGATTGAGACTATTCGAGTGTCTGCAGTTGCGTGTGCGGGATTTCAATTTTGACGCGGGGATTTTGACCATACACGGCAAGGGCAAAAAGGACCGGACCGTTCCGCTGCCTGAATTGATCATGCCACAGCTAAAGAAGCAGATTGAATTTGTGAAAAAGTTGCATGAAAAGGATCTGGCTGCCGGTTATGCCGGTGTGTTTCTGGATGATGCGGTGGAGAAGAAGTTTCCCAAGGCTCCAATAGAACTGATCCATCAGTGGTTTTTTCCGCAACAGACTTTGACATTGGTGGAGGAAACAGGAGAACTCAGACGATACCACATACATGAATCGTTACTGCAAAAAGCTTTGTATTCGGCCGTGCGCAAGGCATGCATTCCCAAGCGGGTAACAGCCCATACTTTCCGTCATTCATATGCCACCCACTTGTTGCAAGCCAATTATGATATTCGGACTATCCAGACCAAGCTTGGGCACTCCAGCCTGAAAACAACCATGATTTACACCCACTGCGTACCGGTCAGGACAATGAAGGAAGCCAGAAGCCCGCTGGATTTCATGGACTGAATTTTAGTATTCATGTTGTCCCAAAAAATAAAGAAGGACAGGCAATTCGCCTGTCCCTCTTTCGTTAAATCAATATCTGTGGATAGAAATCACATTTCCATGATCACCGGCAGAATCACCGGACGTCTTTCAATGGTCTTCTTGAAGAATCTCCTCAAACTCTGACGCACGATTTGTTTAACCTCTTCGCAGTCACAGCGCATCTCTTCGTTCAACTCATTCAACGCATCTGTCACAACACAGCGGGCGGTTTCCAGGTAATCCTGGCTCTCATCCTCAAAGACAAAACCGCGCGAGACAATGTCCGGGCCGTAGATGACTGTGCCACTGGACTGGTTGATGCCGATGATGACCACGACCATGCCGTCTTCGGACAGGTGTTTGCGGTCTTTCAGTACGATGTTGCCCACATCGCCGACACCTTTGCCATCGACGAAGACCCGGCCAGATTCGATTTTTTCCACAATGGCGCCGGTATCGGAGTAGAAGGAGATAACGTCGCCGTTGGTGGCCAGAATACAGCGCTCTTCCGGTATGCCGACCTTTTTTGCCAGTTCGATGTGTTTGACCAGCATGCGGTATTCACCATGGATCGGGATGAAGAAGCGCGGCCGGACGGTGTTCAGCATCAGCTTAAGTTCTTCCTGGCTGGCGTGGCCGGAGACATGCACTTCGGAAACCTTTTCATGGAAGACCTGGGCACCGCGCCTGTAGAGGTGGTTGACCAGTTCTGAAATAGTGCGCTCGTTGCCCGGAATGACGCGTGAGGAGAGGATGACGGTGTCGTCCTTTTCCAGTTTGATCTGTTTGTGATCGTCCATGGCGATGCGGGTCAGGGCGCTGTTTGGTTCGCCCTGGCTGCCGGTGGAGATGATGCAGACCTGCTCCGGCGGCAGGTGGTTGAGCTCTTTGATGTCCATCAGGTCGCTGTCTGAGATAGTCAGGTAGCCGAGCTGGCGGGCAATACGCACATTGGCGATCATGGAGCGGCCATTGAGCAGGATCTTGCGACCACAGCTGATGGCCACATCTGCTACTTGCTGGACACGGTGGATGCTGCTGGAAAAGGCGGCTACGATGATGCGCCCTTTGCACTTGGGAAATATCTCGGCAAAGGCGACACCGACTTCCTTTTCCGAGAGTGTGTAGCCTTCGCGTTCCACATTGGTGGAGTCGGACAATAGCGCCAGCACGCCGGCCTCGCCATAGCGTGACAGGCTGGCCAGGTCGGTCAGTTCACCGTCCACCGGGGTCTGGTCGATCTTGAAGTCACCAGTATGAATTACGACCCCTTCCGGGGTGGTTATTGCCAGGGCGCAGCCGTCAACTATGGAGTGGGCCACGCGCAGAAACTCAATGCTGAAGTTGCCCAGAGTGATGGTTTCGCGCGGCTTGACCGTAATCAGTTCAACCTGGTCATCCAGTTTGTACTCTTTCAGCTTTTCATTGACAAAGCCCAGGGTCAGGGCGGTACCGAAAACCGGTATGTTCAGCTCCTGCAGTACAAAGGGCAGCGCCCCGATATGGTCTTCGTGGCCGTGGGTCAGGCAGATGGCCCGGACACGTTCTTTACGTTCCCGCAACCAGCTGATGTCCGGGATGACATAGTCGATGCCGAGCATGAAAGGTTCAGGAAACATCAGGCCGCAGTCCACGATGATGATGTCGTCACCGTATTCGTAGGCCATGATATTCATGCCGATTTCACCCAGGCCGCCCAGTGGTATGATTTGCAGTGGAAAATTAGATTCTGTCATAGTTATCTTTCGTTTTGCAGCGGGACCAGCTCGCTGATTCTTTTATCGCAGCGTGCGATCCAGTCCAGTCCGGGACTTTTCAGCCATTTAACAGAATAAAAAGAGCTGCGCAGGGCTCGGTAGGCGATCAGGGCGCGCTTGATATCACCTTTACGCTCGCTTTGTACGGCTATGATCCAGAGCTGCTGGGCAGCCTGCTCAATTTTGGGATTGTTGGGGATGTACATGTGTATGGCGGCTTCATAACCGGCAACAGCACCCACATAATCACCATTGATAAATGCTTTTTCGCCGGCGGCAAACTGCGTCTGCAGACGCCACCAGGTACTGGCAAAAAACAGCAGCAACATCAGCACAATCAGTATGGTTCCGTTAAGCAGTATTTTGATAAGGTGGTTATTCATTGATTACCTGAAAAAATCCGGGATGATGGTCAACAGCGTACCTAGCAGCATGATTACCAGGCCGGAAAGGGCGCCCAGCGCGGCACAGATGTCCAGTGGTCGTCGTAGTGTGTGGGCGGCAGGCAGGGCCCAGATCATGGCAGCCAGACCGATTATGATCAACGGTATGAATTTAAGGCCGGCATACATTTAACTCTCCAGTGCCGATGCTATGGCGCTTTCCACTTTGGTCATCAATATTGATTCGGCTTCACTTCTGGAGACACCTGTGGCCGGCATGACCGGCGGGTGCAGCGTGACTGAAATAGTACCGCGATAAAGCCTTTTTCGTCCGGCAGGATTGATTCTGCCACTGCCGTTGATAGTGACCGGAATAACCGGTACGCCGGCTTTCTGTGCCAGCATGAAACCACCCCGTTTGAAGGGGAGCAGCTGCAGGTTACGGGTACGAGTTCCTTCCGGAAACAGGACGACGCTTTTGCCTGAACGGATAACTGAAGCAGCGAATTCCATGCTCTTCAATGCTTTGCGCCCGTCGCTGCGATCAAGTGGAATATAGCCGCCGCGCCGCATGGAGGCACCGAATATGGGGACATCAAACAGTTCTTTTTTCGCAATCCAGTGAATCTGTCGCGGTATGTTGGCCAGCATGGTCAGGATGTCGAAATTACTCTGATGATTGCTCATGAAGATGACCGGCCCGGGCGGAATATTTTCCAGGCCGCGCATTTCTACCCTGACACCGGCCATGCCCAGTGACAGCCTTGCCCAGAGACGGGCATGAAAAGCATAGGCTTTGCCGGTGGAGTCAAAAAAAGTGCTCAACAGGGCACTGGCAGCAAATAATAGTGTCAGCGGAATAAATACCGCCAGAAAAAGATATGCGCGTAACATTACTAACTCCTGTATATTGACCGTACAATTTACTTTTTTAGAAACCTTGAGTCAAACTAAATATCTCGGCAAAAATGCTTGAATCTGTGTATGGAATCTGGTTTTTGTGGTATTTATTTTAAATAAGCAGGTTACTAGACTGAAGTCTGATGGGAATGTCGGAATCGTGATTGAATTATTGTTTTTACTTCAGCCTTATACCTTCAGCCTATTTGCTGTTAAGGAGTAACAATATGGCCATCCCTGAAACAGAAAACAATGCATTTATCGCCGCTGCGTCCTGGTTGGTTTCGCCTGAATCCGAGCCTGTTTCCGGTGGCGCGTTATTGATTCGGGATGGAGTTATAGCTGCGGTTGCAACGCTGGCCGAACTTAAAAGCGCCTATGACGTCCCGGTTGCGGAATATCCGGGATGGGCCATTCTGCCCGGTTTCGTCAATACCCATACGCATCTGGAATTGACCCACTATCCCTCCTGGCGCCTCAAGGCCAATATGGATTACCACCCGCGCCGTTTTGTGGACTGGATTATACAGCTGATCAAAATTAAGCGTCCATTGAGTGTCGAGGATTACCGGTCCTCGGTTTTTGAGGGTGCGCGTATCTGTCTGGAGTCAGGTACGACTACAATTGGAGAAATAGTCAGCAATCCTGCTGTTTCCGATTGTTACGGTAAGTCCTGTATTTCCGGACGACTATTTTATGAGGTGCTGGGTCAGGATCCGACCAGGTTCAACGGTATGCTCAGCAAGGCGGTTGAGTATGCTGTTAACTGCACACCTGAAAATTTCTCTGCCGGGCTTTCTCCTCATGCACCCTATACCATTGCCGATACAAATTATCAGCTAATCAAATCGGTCAGCCAGTCAGCCCTGTTCCCTTTGGCCATTCATCTTTCCGAATCCCGGGAAGAAACGGATTTTGTATTTGATTCCAGCGGGCAGATTGCGGAAATTTTTTATCCCTATGTTTCCTGGGAAAAATATCTGATGTCTCCACGGAAATGCAGCTCGACAGCTTTGCTGGATGGAGAAGGGCTGTTAACAAAAGGTACACTGGCTATCCATTGCGTGCATGTTACCCGTGCCGACGCTGAAATTCTTAAGAACAGAGGTGTCAATGTGTCACTCTGTCCACGCAGCAACGAGCGTTTGAATGTGGGCAAGGCGCCGGTCAGTCTGCTGAAAAAGTTTGGTATACCACTTTCATTGGGGACCGATTCCCTGGCAAGTAATGATTCCCTTTCCATGTGGGATGAAATGCGTTTTGCGCTGGAAGCCTATGCCGGCGTACTGAGTCCGACGGAGTTATTAAGCATGGTAACCATTGGCGGTGCTTCTGCTCTGGGAATGGGCGACAGTGTCGGGGCAATTGAGGTTGGTAAACGGGCAAATTTCCAGGTTGTCTCAGGTTTTGGAGAAGTAGGTTCGGCGGAAAAACTGGTGGAACAGATTGTTTTGCGGGCCAAGGTGGAAGAGGTTTATGTTGGGGGCGTCCGGGTAATGCCGTTCGGGGTTCGTAGTTCAAGGTTTTAACCACGAACCACGAACCCCGAACAGAATCAATTCTGATTCGAATCAAATATTTCCGCGAAAATATGTTTGATGTCGTTGAAAGCCGTCAATAGGCTGGGATCGAAGTGGTGCGGCATGGTTCGCCCGTCACCGTTCAGAATGATATCACAGGCCTTGGCATGGTCAAAGGCAGGTTTGTAGACCCGGCTGTTGCGCAGGGCATCATACTGGTCGGCCAGCATGACAATCCTTCCTTCCATGGGAATCTCTTCACCAACAAAACCATGGGGATAACCCTTGCCGTCCCAGCGTTCGTGATGACAGGCTGCGATTGTGGCGCCCATCTGCAGCATGGCGTGGGAGGAACCGCGCAGGATCTTCTCGCCGATGGTTGTGTGCTGTTTGATGATGTTGAATTCATCCTGCGAAAGGGGAGCCGGTTTCAGTAGAATTGAGTCCGGAATACCGATCTTGCCCACATCATGCATGGCGGCGGCAACGGAGATGTTTTCAATAAAATCATCCGGCATGCCGAGATGGATGGATATGTTTTTTGCGTACATGCCGATTCTGGAGATGTGCAGACCGGTATCCTCATCCCTTAGTTCGGCGGCGGAGGTCAGGCGTTCAATGATTTCCCGGCTCATGTTGGTCAGCTTTTTCAGCGCTTCATTCAATTCTGTTGTCCGTTGCCGGACGGTCAGCTCCAGATCCTTTTTGTAGTTCTTTTCGATGTTGGTCAACCGCTTGTAATTGATCCCTTTTTCAATGGCATGTATCAGGTAGGGTGGACGATAGGGCTTGATGATAAAGTCGAAGGCACCCATCTGGATGGCTTGAACAGCTGTGTCCAGATCAGCGTAGGCGGTCATTAGCAGAACCGGAGTATCCCGGTCGAGAAACCGGATTTTTTCCAGCAATTCGATGCCGGTGATACCGGGCATATTGACATCGGTCAGGACCAGATCGACCGGTTCACTGACAAATCTTTTGATGGCGTCATGGCCACTGCTGAATGCGCTGACTGAAAAGCCATGGTCGCGCAGGAGTGTTGTTACGCTGTCAAGTACATAGCGGTCATCATCGACTACAAATATGTTGCCTTTTTTTTCAGGTTTCATTTCCCATAATCTCCCTGATTTTCATAAGCAATTCCTTGGGCATGTACGGTTTGGCAAGGAAGTGGATGTTGTTACTGCCGATCAGCTCTTTCTCAATGGTCTCAGCTGGGTATCCACTGCAGAAAAGAACATTGATACCCGGTTTGATGGTCTGCATCGCTTTGTAAGTTTCTACTCCGCCCATGCCGGGCATGATCACATCCAGTATGGCAAGGCTGATATTCTGGTACTTGTCTCTAAACAGTTCCAAAGCTTCAAGGCCATCCTTGGCGGCAATTATGGAATAGCCGAACTCTTCCAGCAGTTCTGTATAAAGTGAACGCATTGAATCGTCATCTTCGGCAAGCAGGATCATTTCACTGCCACCTGTATAGGTGCTTTCCGGTTCCATAGATTCAAAACGCTCATTATCTGAAGTGGTAAAGGGCAGATAAATGTTGAATGTTGCTCCCTTGCCCGGTGTGCTGGTGCAGGAAATATAGCCGTTATGTTTTTTGATTATGCCGTAAATGATTGATAAGCCGAGACCTGTGCCTTTGCCGGTTTCTTTGGTTGTGTAAAACGGGTCAAAGATTCGTTTGATTGTCTCATCATCCATTCCTTCTCCAGTATCTGTGACGGAGAGAAGCGCGAATATGCCCGGAGTTCCAAAACCCTGTTCATGGATGAATTCATCGTCAATTTTGATCGCTTCGGTTTTGATGACAATGGAACCGCCATCCGGCATGGCATCCCGTGAATTGGTAACCAGATTCATCAGAACCTGTTCGATCTGGACGCTGTCCACCAGAACTGGCAGCGTGTCTACGTCAAGTATGCTGATCAGTTTTATGTCCTCGCCAATCAGGCGCAAGAGCAGTTTTTTGATCCGCTCGATGATGTCGTTCAGGTTGATGTTAGTCAGATTAGTGTCCTGTTTCCGGCTAAAGGCCAGAAGTCCCTGAGTCAGGCTGGAACCGCGTTCGGCAGCGGAAAGGATGTGTACGGCGGTCTCTTTCAGCGGGCTGCCGGAGGGAAGTTTCATCTGCATTATGCTGGCATAGCCGATAATGGCGGTGAGGATGTTGTTAAAATCGTGTGCAATGCCGCCTGCCAGCTGGCCGATGGCCTCCATTTTCTGCGAATGGCGCAACTGGTTTTCCAGGGTTTTGCGGTCGTCGATATCCTCTTTGATAGCAATGAAGTTGGTGATGACGTTGCCTTTGTCTCTGATGGGAGATATTTGTGCCAGTTCCCAGTATACGTCGCCATTTTTCTTTGTATTGCGGAATTCACCATGCCACACATTGCCGGCCATCAGGGTGTTCCACATTTTTTTGTATTCCGCATCACTGGTAAAGCCTGATTTCAGAATGCGCGGGTTTTGTCCAAGCAATTCATTACTGGTATAGCCGGTAACTTCGGCAAAATGGGGATTGACGTATTCGATGTTGCCCCGGATGTCGGTAATGATGATCGAAACCGGGCTTTGTTCAACCGCGTATGTCAGTTTGTGCAGGGAAATTTCGGCCTTTTTGCGCTCCATCAGCTCTTTCTGCGCCGATTCATAGAGGCGGGCGTTATCAATTGCTATGGAGGCCAGTTCGGCAAATTTCTGCATGGTTTCAATTTTATCGTTGTCAAACTCCTGCTGCTCGTCAAGATAGGCCAGGCCAATAACGCCCGTTGTCCTGCCTGCCGAGGTTAGCGGTATTCCAAAGGTTGCCTTGATTTTTTCATATCCAGGATGTTTGAAGCCTTTTTCCCAGGTGCTGTAATCTTTGGTAACAAATGGTTTGCCGGTCTCCCAGACATGACCGCCGATTCCCTGGCCACGTTTCAGGGGCGGAACATCCAGTTTTTCGTAATACCCGTTTTTGACCTGCAGGATCATTTCAGTTTTGCTGCTGTTTAAAAGATAAATAAAACCATGCTCTGTGTTCATTAATTTTGCGGCCCTGGTAACAATGTCTTTGAGCAGGTTGTTGACGTCAAGGCGTCCGATAACACCCAGAGCGGTCTCATGCACGGCCAGCAGGTAATCGTTCTGGCGGTTTAGTTTTTCTTCACTGGTTTGCAGTGCCATCATGCTTTTTTTGATAACAGTAACATCATCGAAGCTGCCACGCGTTCCCTTGAAAACGGACTTGTCGTCATAAACCGGTTTGCAAACGTGATTTACCCAGACAGTTGAGCCATCCCGGGCGATGATTGCCAGTTGGATCGGGTCGAGGATCTCGCTCTTTCCTTCATAGTTTTTGTGTTGGTCCCATAGTTGGCGAAAGTCCGGATGAATGATACGGTCCAGCAGTTCTGCATCCCGGTAAAACTCTTCGTCGGTATAGCCGGTTATGCGTTCACAAGATGGAGTAATGTACAGTATGGTTTTCCTGTCAGGGTTCAGCCAGAAACATAGATCCGTTGAGAACTCCGTAACTGTTCGGAATATCTGTTCTCGTTTTTCAATTTCTTCCTGGTCCCGATCCAGTTGATTGATCAGTTTGTTGAATGCGTTTCCAAGGATTGCAACCTCTTTGACTGTGCTTCCGCAAAATAGTCTGTCACTGCCGGTTTTTGAAGGCAGCTGCTCAATGTGCTCTTTGAAATCAATCAGAGGTTTGGTGATTTGTCCCCAAAAGTGTCGTATGACCAGAAAGACAAAGATGATTGTGGGAATGATGGCGATTACAAAAGCCAGCCGCAGTTTGTTAATCAGTTCGTAGGATTCTGCGGAGGGAATGCTGCTGTCCAGAAGCGTATTGCTGAAAAAGTCGAGAGGAAAATACAGCAGGGTAATGATAATCAGGCAGACACCCAGCGACAGGTTAAGTGCTGAAATGGCAACCGGCGGTGATTTTATTGGCTTTTGCATGGGGTGTCCCGACATGATAGTCAAAGTTATATTTGAAGCACTATATCATAAATCTGGGAGACAAAAAGCCCATTTTGATTTTAATCTTACAATCTGTGAGAGTGGCTGTAAGGTTACATTTCCGTTTTACATAACTGTCTCCATGGTCTATGATAAACAATTATTTTTTTAAAGGAATACTACGCGTGGATAAACTAATCATCAAAGGCGGCAAAAAACTTAAAGGCGAGGTAACGGTCAGCGGTTCCAAGAATGCTGCCCTGCCCATATTTGTCTCAACCATCCTGGCTCCCGGCCTCAATGTTATCGGGAATGTGCCGTTTCTGCGGGATATTAACACTACCATCAAGGTACTGGAGTCGCTGGGGGCTCATGTTGAGGGTGACGGGCATGTGGTCAGCATCAATACGCTTGGCATCAACAGCCATGAAGCTACCTATGATCTGGTCAGGACCATGCGTGCTTCTGTACTGGTTCTGGGGCCTTTGCTGGCAAGGTTTGGCCAGGCTCGTGTTTCATTGCCCGGTGGCTGCGCCATCGGAGCCCGTCCGATCAATCTGCATTTGAAAGGGCTTCAGGCCCTTGGTGCCGAGATTACACTGGAGCACGGTTATGTGGAGGCAAAGGCCAAAAGGCTGATAGGGGCACGCATCAATTTCGATGTTTCAACCGTTGGCGGGACTGAACATCTGATGATGGCGGCAGCCATGGCCAAGGGTGAGACGGTTCTGGAAAATGCCGCCCGCGAGCCGGAAATTATTGACCTGGCCATGATTCTGAACAAGATGGGGGCCAGAATTGAGGGTGCCGGTACAGATACCATCAGAATCATGGGAGTGACTGATTTGCAGCCGGTCAGCTATGATGTCATGCCGGACCGAATCGAGGCCGGAACATTCATGATTGCCGCAGCCATGACCGGTGGTGACGTCAAAATAAAAGGTATGAAGCTGGAACATCTGGATGCCCTGGTCTTCAAAATGCAGGATGCGGGTGTGGAAATCACCAGCCGCGATAATATCGTCCGGGTCAAAGGGCCGAAAAAGATCAGCAGTGTCAATATCAAGACCAGACCTTATCCCGGCTTTCCGACAGATATGCAGGCCCAGTTCATGGCCATGATGTGTCTTGCCGAAGGGGCAAGTGTTATCAGCGAAAACATTTTTGAAAACCGTTTCATGCATGTTTCGGAATTGCTCCGTTTCGGTGCGGATATTGTGGTTGAAGGAAACACGGCTACGGTTAAAGGGGTTAAAAAACTTTCCGGCGCACCGGTCATGGCGACCGACCTGCGTGCCTCGGCATCGCTGATCCTGGCCGGCCTGGCAGCTGATAATACAACGGAAGTTTCACGTATCTACCATCTGGATCGTGGTTACGAATCCATTGAAAAGAAGCTGGCCGGCCTCGGTGCGGATATTATAAGGGTTAAAGAATGAGCGACTGGATTACCATAGCAATCCCGAAAGGGAGAATTCTGGAAGAGTCGGTGAAACTGTTTGGCAAGATCGGTATTGACTGTGGAGAACTGCTCAGTGATTCCCGCAAACTGATTTTCGAGAACCCGGAGCTGAAGTTGCGCTACATGATCGTCCGGGCCACGGATGTGCCGACTTATGTTGAGTATGGCAGTGCCGACCTGGGTATCGTTGGCAAGGATACATTGATGGAGCAGGGCAAGGATCTCTACGAGCCACTGGACCTGAAGTTTGGCTATTGTCGCATGATCGTGGCTGAACCGGTCAATATGGTCGGCAATGATGACCCCACCGGCTGGTCCCATGTGCGCATTGCCAGCAAATACCCTTATGTGACGGAAAAATATTTTGCCGCAAAAGGTATTCAGGTTGAGATCATCAAGCTATACGGTTCCATCGAACTGGCCCCGCTGGTTGGTCTGTCCGAGCGAATTGTGGATCTTGTGGAGACCGGCGAGACTCTGCGCCAGAACGGGCTTGTGGAGGTTGAACAGATTGCCGAAATCACGACCCGTCTGATCGTCAACCGGGCCAGCATGAAGATAAAATACAAACGTATTACCGAGATTATCCAGGGGTTGGAGAAGGTTTTATAACCACTGGTCTCAATGGCTTTATCCCGGAGCTTACAGATGCTTTTCCTTGATATTAACGATATGGATTTTGAAAATAGATTCGCTGCCATACTTGCGCGCGGGGAAGGGTCTGATCAGAATGTTGAGCAGGCGGTGCTGGGCATTATCTCGGACGTCCGTCAGCGTGGCGATGAAGCGTTGCTGGAATTGACCTGCCGTTTTGATCGTCTTGATGCCACTTCCGTTTCTGCTTTGGAAGTTACTGCGGATGAGATCAATGCTGCATTTGAGCAGGTATCTGCGGAGGATTTGTCTGCGCTTAAAGTTGCGGTGGAGCGGGTGACTTCTTTTCACGAAAAGCAGAAACAGCAGAGCTGGCTTTCCACTGAAGAGCCGGACATCATGCTGGGGCAAAAGGTGACACCGCTTTCACGGGTCGGTATCTACGTGCCCGGCGGCAAGGCCAGTTACCCGAGCAGCGTCATCATGAATGCCGTGCCCGCCAAGGTTGCCGGTGTGGGTGAAATAATCATGGTCAGTCCGACTCCGGGTGGTGAGAGCAGTCCCCACGTGCTGGTTGCGGCCAGCCTGTCAGGTGTTGACCGGATCTTCCGCATGGGCGGAGCCCAGGCGGTGGCTGCACTGGCCTATGGAACCGCAACAATTCCAAAAGTTGACAAGATTACCGGACCCGGAAACATCTATGTGGCAACCGCCAAAAAGCTGGTCTTTGGCCAGGTTGGCATTGATATGATTGCCGGTCCGAGCGAAATCCTGGTTATCAACGATGGTAGCGGCAGTCCGGAGCATATTGCAGCTGACCTGCTTTCCCAGGCCGAGCATGATGAACTGGCTTCATCAATACTTATTACAACAGACCGCTTGTTCGGAGAACGGGTGGCGCAAGAGGTTGAAGAACAGCTGGCTCAACTCTCCCGCGAGACTATTGCACGGGCTTCATGGGATAAGTATGGTGCAATCATTGTGGCGTCAAGCCTGAATCAGGCCATCGCCTTTTCCAACCGCATTGCACCCGAGCATCTGGAGTTGGCTGTATCCGACCCCTTTGCAATTCTGTCCCTGATAACCAATGCCGGTGCCATCTTCATGGGACACTGGACTCCGGAGGCTGCTGGCGATTATCTTGCCGGCCCGAACCATACCCTGCCGACCGGAGCTACGGCACGTTTCTTTTCCCCGCTGTCAGTGGATGATTTTGTAAAAAAGTCTTCCATTGTGTATTTTTCTGAGGGGGGGCTGAAGCGACTGGGTGGCGACATAGTCCGGATTGCCGGCCTGGAAGGGCTGGAGGCGCATGCCAGGTCTGTCTCTGTTCGTCTGAAGTAAACATCTATTTAAAGGTGCAAACATGATTTCTTTACGTAAAAATATAGCTGAAATGAAGGGCTATGTTCCCGGTTTTCAACCGGCGGATGTGGCCTCATGGGTCAAGCTCAACACAAATGAAAATCCCTACCCTCCTTCACCACGGGTCAGGGAAGCTATCCTGGCGGAGGTCGGTTCGGACGGAGAATCCTTGCGCACCTATCCCTGCGCATCCAGCAAGGCCCTGCGCGAGGCGGCTGCCGAGTTGTATGGCTTTGATCCCTCCTGGATCATCATGGCCAATGGTTCCGATGAGGTGCTCAATAACCTGATTCGCGCTTTTGCTGATGAAGGGGATGAAGTCGCCTATGTCAACCCGTCCTATTCCTACTATGCAACTCTGACGGAAATCCAGAATGCCAAAATCCGGACCTTCGGTCTGACCGATGATTTTCTGATAGATGGTTTTCCGGAACGTTACGACGGCAAGTTGTTTTTTCTGACCACCCCGAATTCACCGCTCGGTTTTATTTTTTCTCATGATTATATTGAAGAGCTGGCTCAACGCTGCAGTGGAATATTGGTTGTGGACGAGGCTTATGCCGACTTTTCCGATGCCACGGCTCTGGATCTGGTTAGAAAGTACGATAACGTGGTTGTGACACGCACACTTTCCAAGAGCTATGCATTGGCCGGCATGCGTCTCGGGTTGGCCATTGCCCGCCCGGAAGTGATTGCCGCATTGGACAAGATCCGTGACCATTATAATCTGGACCGTCTTGCCCAGGCCGCCTGTGTCGCTTCACTAAAGGATCAGGACTATTTTAGCGAGAGCTGCCGCAAGATACGTGAGTCGCGAAATTGGTTTGCGGCAGAGTTGCGTGACATCGGTTACGAAGTCATTCCATCGCACGGGAATTTTGTTTTTGCATCGCCGCCGGACCGCAACGGCAAACGGGTCTATGATGCTCTGTATGCCAGAAAAATATTGGTGCGCCTGTTGTCTGATCCGCTGCTTGCCCATGGGCTGAGGATCTCCATCGGTACACAGCCTGAGATGGAGCAGACTTTGGCTGCCATGAAAGAAATTGGTTAAACAAGGAGAAAGCATGTCACGAACAGCTACGATTGAGCGCATCACCAATGAAACCAGAATCAAGCTCTCGCTGGATATTGACGGCAGCGGCCAGGCAAAAATCTGTACCTCAGTACCATTTCTGGACCATATGCTGAACCTGTTTTCCCGACATGGACTTTTTGACCTGACAGTCGAGGCCTGTGGAGATATTGACATCGATTTTCACCACACGGTTGAGGATATCGGCATAGTTCTCGGTTCTGCATTCAAAGAGGCCCTGGGAGATAAAAAGGGTATTCGCCGTTATGGCAATTCGGTTGTGCCGATGGATGAAACACTGGCTTCGGTGGCGGTTGATATTTCCGGCCGTCCCTATATGGTTTACAATGTTGATCTGCCCAAGGTGAAAATAGGTGAGTTTGATGTGGAACTGGCCAGGGAGTTTTTTCAGGCCTTCGTTAATCAGTGCGGCCTTAATTTGCACATCAATGTGCAGTATGGTGATAATGTGCACCATATTATTGAGGCTTGTTTCAAGGCTTTTGGCCGGGCAATGGATGTGGCTACCCAGATGGATCCGCGCGTGGTAGGCGTTATGTCTACAAAAGGTGTACTCTAGGGAGTATTCTTCACAATAGAAGAAACAAAAAAAGGCGATTCTATGCGAATCGCCTTTTTTTGTTGGAATAAACCGGATTGTAGAGCTACTTCTGCTTCAGCAGCTCTTTAGCCTTTTTAGCTTCGTCGCTTTTTGGGTATCCGGTGACCAGTTTTTTAAGAACGTAGTTGGCGCTTTTAGTGTCCTTAATTGCCTTGAAAGCCAAAGCCTGCTTGAGCATGGCTGAGGGAACCTTTGGCTGTTGCGGATAGTTTTTTATGACTTCCTGAAAAGAGAGAATGGCCTGTTCGTAATTTTTTTCTCCATAGTAGGTTTCACCAATCCAGTAATTGGCATTGGCTGCCAGATCATGTTTGGGGAATTTTTCCAGGAATTTGCTTAAAGTTTCCCGCGCAGCAGGCATATCTCCGGCCTTGAAAGTCTCAAGTCCTTTTGTGTAGATGGCATCCGCAGTCAGGGGAACTTCTTTAGGAGCTGCTGTTGTTTCGATATTCTTTTTGGATAGTTCGTCCAGGGCGCTCTGCAGTTTCAGTATTCTGTCCTCCAGAAGCAAAATACGCTTGTCCGAGTCTTCGCGATACCGGGCAAGTTCTTCGGCCGGTTTTTTTGCAGTAAGAGCAATATCGTCAATTTTACCCTGCATGGCCTGCATGTCGCTTTTTGCTGTGTCGATGTTGGCCTGGATGTCGGCAGATATTTTGCGAACAGCGGTAACATCGGTTTTGAATGTTTTTTCCATTGCGCCCAGTCCGGTTTTGGACTCGTCACGTACCCCGCCCAGATCTCTCTCGATTGAAAAAAGACGTGTTTTTACTGCATCGACATCATTGCGCACATTGTCAAGTGAGCCTTGAGATGCGCATCCGGCAGAAATTGCAAATAGGGTCAGCATTGCGTAGTGAGAAATATTTTTCATATGGGTATCTCCTTGGGAAAACATAAAGCAATATCAGTTGGGGTGAAAATATTAAGCTGAATTTACTAATCTCCGTGACTTTATATCACGTCGTTGCTTTTGTGGCAATAAGTGATGAAAATGCGATTTTAGAACTGTGTTTGTAGTCAGGCGCAAATGGTCTTAGTACCTTAGGTTGCGAACAAAATGATTGACAAGCAACTTGAATTCGATTAACTATTTTCCATTTAAATACAATCTTTTGGTAGAAAAATAAAACAGTAGTAAATTGACTCAGGAGGGATTGGAAAAATGGAACAGTATGCAGTCTACTTTGCCCTGGTATGTGCCGTTGCGGCTGTCGCCTACGGGTTGTTCTCCGCTCAGTGGATACTTGGTCTGCCTCAGGGCAATGACCGGATGCGTGAAATTGCAGCAGCCATTCAGGAAGGCGCAAGTGCCTACATGAGACGCCAGTACCAGATCATAGCATTGGTTGGCGTGGTTATGTTTATCGCTCTTTTTGCAAGTCTCGGAGCCAAAACAGCTGTTGGTTTTGCTGTTGGTGCTGTTTTTTCCGGCCTGACCGGTTTTATCGGTATGTTTGTTTCGGTACGGGCAAACGTTCGCACAACCGAAGCTGCCAAAAGCGGTATTGAAAAAGCCCTGGATGTCGCTTTCAAGGGTGGCGCAATCACAGGTATGCTTGTTGTTGGCCTCGGCCTGCTGGGTGTGGCCGGTTACTATCTGATCCTGTTGAAGCTGATGCCTCATGAACCAATTAATGAAGTAGTAAACCAGTTGGTCGGTCTTGGTTTCGGTGGCTCGCTGATCTCCATTTTTGCCCGACTTGGTGGTGGTATCTTTACCAAAGGTGCCGATGTTGGCGCTGACCTGGTAGGTAAAGTCGAAGCCGGCATTCCTGAAGATGATCCACGTAACCCTGCAGTTATTGCTGACAACGTTGGCGACAACGTTGGTGACTGTGCAGGCATGGCCGCCGACCTTTTTGAAACCTATGCTGTAACTCTGATTGCCGCCATGCTGCTTGGTGCCATCACATTTACCAGCAACTCATCTTCTGTCAGTTATCCGCTGATCCTTGGCGGTATATCAATTATTACTTCCATTATCGGCACCTTCTTTGTCAAACTTGGCGCAAATAAAAATATCATGGGCGCTCTGTACAAGGGATTGATTGTTTCCGGTGGACTGGCTTCTGCCGCATTCTACTTTGTTACTGCTGATATGTTTCCGGCCGGTTTGACCAATGCTGCCGGTCAGAATTTCAGCGCAATGAACATCTTCCTTTCTTCACTGGTCGGCCTGGTTGTTACCGGTGCAATTTTCTGGATCACCGAATACTACACTTCTACCGAGTACGGTCCGGTTAAGCACATTGCCCAGTCCTCCACAACCGGTCATGCAACAAACATCATTGCTGGCCTTGGCGTTTCAATGAAATCAACAGCCCTGCCGGTTATCGTTATTTCCGCAGGCATCCTGGTTGCTTTCAACTGCGCCGGTGTTTACGGCATCGCCATTGCTGCTGTTTCCATGCTCTCGCTGACCGGTATCGTTGTTGCCATGGACGCCTATGGCCCGATTACTGATAACGCCGGCGGTATTGCTGAAATGGCTGAGCTGGATGATTCAGTTCGCGCTGTTACCGACCCGCTGGATGCAGTTGGTAACACCACCAAGGCTGTTACAAAAGGTTATGCCATCGGCTCTGCAGGCTTGGCTGCTGTCATTCTGTTTACCTCCTATGTGCAGGAGTTGACCATTGCAGACAAGACCTTCTCCCTGGCTGATCCTTACATCATCGTAGGTCTCTTTATCGGCGGCCTGCTCCCTTACTACTTTGCCGCTCTCTGTATGGAAGCTGTCGGCAAGGCGGGTGGCGCTGTTGTTGAAGAGGTTCGTCGCCAGTTCCGTGAGATCAAAGGTATCATGGAAGGTACAGGCAAGCCGGATTATGCTACCTGCGTAGATATCGTTACCAAAACAGCTCTCAAAGAGATGGTTATTCCTGGTCTGATCCCGATTCTTGTGCCTGTAGCTGTCGGATTCACACTCGGACCCAAGGCGCTGGGTGGTGTGATTGTCGGTTCTATCGTAACCGGTATCTTTGTGGCTATTTCCATGACCACCGGTGGTGGAGCATGGGATAATGCCAAGAAGTATATTGAGGACGGACACCATGGCGGCAAGGGCGGCGACGCACATAAAGCTGCTGTTACAGGTGATACGGTCGGCGACCCTTACAAGGATACAGCCGGTCCTGCAGTTAATCCGATGATCAAGATTATCAATATTGTTTCGCTGCTGATTGTTCCGCTGCTGAACAAGATGTAATAACAGCTGATATTTGAAAATGAAAACGGCCAGGATTAATTTTCCTGGCCGTTTTTTATTTTCAATTGGCTGAAAACGTTGGGGATATTAAACGGTATTACCGAATTAGCTCATGTTTCTTCAATAGTTTGCGGATGGCTTTGCGCATTACCGGCTTCATAACATAGTCATCACATTCACCTTCGGTAATGGCTTTGACCATATCGTCAGGACTGCTGCTGGCCGTAATCATAAAAACTTTGGACCTGGCTATACCAGCCTCAGACTCCATTGCTCGGACCGCCTGCATGGTTTCGTGTCCGTCCATAATCGGCATAGTCAGATCCATGCAGATCAGGTTGTAGTTTTCTTTCTTTTCTATGGCCTGCTTGACTAGCACTATTGCATCTTTGCCGTTTGCTGCCACATCAATATCGGAATGCTCCTCAATACTGATTATCAGGAGTTGGCGCGACAAGGCGCAATCGTCTACTATCAGAGTTCTCATTTTTATTACCCCACACTGCTTTTCAACTGCAATTCGTTTTGCTGAACAAAAGCACGTTCTATGTCTTCAGATTTTACCTGCAGGTCTGTCATGTTCAAAAATCTAAGTCCACCTTCAACGGTATTTTCAATTATGGAAAGAGGTCCCTTACGCTCCTCCCGGTTGTCCTCACTGATATTTCCAAGAGTAATGTTTACCATCTCATAAAGTGTTTTTTTAACGTTGATTTTTGGGTTTCGTTCCGGATACGCTTTTGTGCGGACCTGCTGCACCTGTTCTGTTATTTCGGCCCGGCATCGCGCAAATTCTTTTGGATCCGCACTGGCTTTGTTATTAGTAAAGTTGCTGATTAATGTCTTTAGTTCATTGAATAATCTGGTGAGTTCAGCCTGGTCGCGGTAGTGGACCCCGGCTGCAATGTGCGTATGTAGTGATGAAACCGTACCGATTGTACTGGACTCAATGCCCCCAAGCGCCATGTAATCGCCACCGGCCAGCACACCTTTGTTGATTTTGATGCTGCCCAGGCAGTGAATATGGCAATTGCGGATTTCATTTTCCACAAGTATATCACCATCGCAATAAACTGTTGTGTCATTGATGAAATTTGCTGTAATGCTGCCGCCGCATCTGATAATTCCTCTTGATTGTCCGCTCATGCCGCAGAATATAATATCTCCGCCAGCCTCAATTGTACTGAGACCAATATTGCCCTGTATTTTTATGCCTTTGGTGGCTTTTACGGAGAAATCATCCAGAACATCACCCTTGATTTCAACAAAACCGTTAAAAACGATATTTCCTACTTTGAAGTCCACATTCCCCTTGACTATATATGTGTTTTCCACCGATATTTCAGCACCTTTGATAGCGACGCGGCCTTCAGAATCTGCGTAAACCGTATCTCCGCTCTCTGAAATGTGAACATTTGTGCCCAGGACCGGTATCATCGGTTTTCCAGGGAGAGCTTCAATAATAGTTCCATGCACACTCCTGCCGGAGGTGCCATTTCCTGGTGGAATTATTCGTGCAATGATCTGGTCCGGAACAGCATTGAAAAATTGCTGGACCACCCTTAAATCCATGTTTGCTTTTTCGTCAACCGCTGTAGTCGTGCCGCGATGCAGCGCATCTTCGACAGCCAGTTCTATGGCGCCATCTTCGCCGGGAAGCATCGGTATGCCACGGGCCAGTAACAGGTCAGAAACAGGTTGATTTGAAGTTGCAGCGGTCAGAAGAGCTGAGACAGCGGTGTCGTCAATACCTTCCACTATTTTTGCCTGTTTGAGGTAGTTCTGCAGATCGTCATAAGCCATTGGTGCGCCGGCAGAATTCGGCTTGTATTCGCATTTGCATTCTACTGTATCTGGTGTGATTGAGAGCGTCAGGAAGTAACCGACACGTTTGAACTCAAACTTTTTGGCATCTGGGGCTGCAGGGGCTATGATGGGGTCAGACATCTGATCACCTCAAGTATGATGTGAAAATTACTGCCTGAATCTTGTGAAGGTTAATAATGCCTCAATAGGCGAATATGTTTAATATTTACCACATAAGTATGAGAAAAACGATTAGTTTGTTAATGAAGTCCAGATGGTTGCGAATGGTTTTTTCTTGTTTGTTGATTTCTATCAAAAAAACTGGCAGCCTGTTGATGTATATTCAGGTATTGCATATAAAATATGATCAAAGGCAGTTTAATATATGGGGCTATTTTTAACAAAATCAGCAAACAGTATCCGCACTGTTGTGCAGTGGTGTTTTTTATTTTGGGTGGCTGTTATCGGCATCCGCTTTGGTTTGTTTGTTCATTATATTGAAAATGCTACAGGGGATTCACTATTATTACGGCCTCCCGGAGTGGAAGGATTTCTTCCCATCGGCGCTCTGGTTAGCTTGAAATACTGGTTGTTCTCCGGGGTAATTCATCCGGTACACCCTGCCGCATTAATAATTTTTCTGGCAATTAT
Source organism: uncultured Geobacteraceae bacterium (assembly GCA_964509295.1). GTDB lineage: Bacteria > Desulfobacterota > Desulfuromonadia > Geobacterales > Pseudopelobacteraceae > JBGSQR01. The sequence goes on from CAZDWS010000002.1 coordinate 81,847, forward strand.
GCTGATGAGCCTGCTGGCTAAAAAGTCTTTCTGTTCCTGGTTTTGTCCGGTTGGCACAATTTCCGAAGCGGTACACAAATTGGGTCGGAGAATGTTTGGCACAAATTACAGGATCTGGCGCTGGCTTGATATTGCTCTGCGTGGCATTAAATATCTGCTGCTTCTGCTTTTTGTAAAGTTTATTCTGCTGGACATGCCGGTGGACGCTTTAAAAGGGTTTATGGATGCCCCTTACTGGGCAATCAGTGATGTGAAAATGCTGTATTTTTTTACCCGCATGTCCGTAACAACAGTGGTGGTTCTGGCTGTTCTGACACTGCTGTCACTCTTTTATAAAATGTTCTGGTGTCGATATCTGTGTCCCTATGGTGCATTGTTGGGACTGGTCAGTATGCTTAGCCCCTTTAAAATCAGGCGGGACAAGGACGGTTGCACCGGTTGCAAACGTTGTACTGCTGCCTGCCCGTCTGATCTGCCTGTGCATATGTGTAAAACTGTTTCATCTCCCGAATGTACCGGATGTGTGACCTGTGTTGGGCAATGCCCGGAGCAGAATGTACTTGCCATGCAACCTGTTTTATGGACAAGTCCATTAAGAGTGTGGGTTTTTCCTGCTTTTCTGTTGTTTGTTTTTTTCGCGGTGATTGCCTCTGGTATGGCCAGTGGTCACTGGTATACAATTTTAAGCACCACTGACTATCAGCAGCTTGTTCCGCTTATGAATTTTTTGCGGCATTGATTTGATAATAAGTGAAAACCTGAAAGGCAGGGATTGGTAGGGTTAGCAAGGAGACAAGCTCATCAGCTGCGTCAAGGTACAAAAAAAAGAGGCTAGCCGGTGGGCTAACCTCTTTTCTTTTGGTGGCAGTGCAGGGATTCGAACCCCGGACCTAGCGAATATGAGTCGCTTGCTCTAGCCAACTGAGCTACACGGCCAAAAACTTACAGTTGAAAATGCCTCTTCAGCAAACTAAAGAGGCATCAGGTAAATTGAATCAGACCTCAAAAACAGATTTATATAAATATACAAAACAGGTCTCTGTGTCAAGAAAAAAGCAGTTTGTTTGATAGAGGGCTAAACTTATTTGCAGTAACAATTGTATGTGTTACAGACAGGGGAGGAGGAAGATGAATTCGCTCCCTTTATCCGGTTCACTTTCTACCCAGATCACTCCACCTAGTTTTTCTATCGTCATTTTGCAATATGCCAGTCCAAGGCCGGCACCACCGCTTTCTCTGTCACTTCGTTTGGATTGAACGAATCTTTTAAAGATGTTTTCCTGATCTTCCATCGGAACACCAAGGCCGTTGTCTTTGATGCTGACGCGTAATAGTCGTTTTAATGTTAACTTATTCGTGGTCTCTGGCGGGAAGTATGCTGGGAGGCCGAGTTCTTCTGCTGTGTCGCATTGAATGATACTGCATGTAAGGACTATGTTTCCACCCTCAGGAGTGAATTTAATGGCATTGCCCAGCAGGTTGGATACGATTCTGGAAAAAACCATCTTATCGACAGCAATCTGAGGAATATTTTTAGCAATATCGGCTGTCAGGTTAATGCCTTCACGTGTAGCAATCAGAGTACATTTGTTCAGGTCTGATCTGATTATTTCCGCTGGATCACAGGGACGGATGCTGAGCTGCATCAGGCCGGATTCCATGCGATGGATATCGAGCATATTGTCGATCATGGAGACCACTTCGCTACAGCATTCGATGGCGGACTGCAGGTAGTCCACCTGTTCTTCATTTACCGGTCCCAGGCGACCTTCGCGGATGATGTCAATTGAGCCTACAACTGCTGTGATCGGGTTTTTAAGGTCATGGGAGAGCATATAGACGAAGTCGTTCTTTTCCTGCTCCAGGCGTTTTTTCGCTTTGATAATCTCTTTATATTCAAGGGCCTGCTCGACTCGATGCAAAACATCTTCCAGCGAAAATGGCTTGGCAAAATAGTCATGGGCGCCAATTTTCATGCATTTTACTGCCATGCTTTCGCTGCCGTTGCCTGTCATCATCAGGACAGATATGTCACTGTCGATTTCCATGATTTTTTCAAGCACTTCAATTCCGTTCATTTGAGGCAGATTTATATCAAGCAGTACGAGCGAGAAGGGTTCGTTAGCCAGAATTGCCAGGCATGATTCGCCATCTTTTGCCCTTGTTATGGAATAGCCCGCCTCTTCCAGATACAGTTTGAGAATCAGGGCAATATCAGGCTCATCATCAACAACAAGTATTTTTGCATCCCGGTTCATTGGTTACCTCCAAGTTGCTGATAAGCCTTCAGGAAGGCTTCCGCCAGTACAAGGTCTTCCGGTGTGGTGATCTTGATATTTCGATAGTCTCCTCTTAAAATCCTTACCTGTCCGTCAAGGCGTTCAATTAGTGAGGCGTCATCAGTTCCGATAAAAGCATCTTCCCGTGCTTTGTTGTGGGCCTGATAAATCAGGTCGAATTGGAATGATTGAGGAGTCTGGGCCTGCCAGAGTGTTTCCCTGTCCGGTGTGTCTATTACCAGGCCGTTGACGGCTCTTTTGATGGTGTCTTTTACCGGAACTGCGACCAGGACACCCTCTCCGGAACCGGCTGCTTTGATGGACTCCTCAATAATTTGAGGTGATATAAATGGTCTGACACCGTCATGGATGAGTATGACGTCTTTGGCAGAAGCATGTTGTTTTAGGGCATTCAGGCCGTTCATGACTGAGTTCTGCCGTTCTTTTCCGCCGGCAACGATATCAATTACTTTGGTAAAACCATAGGCATTGACTACCTTTTCGCGGCAATAGGGTATCTCTTCTTCCGGGATAACCAGCATGATGCCATCAATCAGAGGTGAGTTTTCAAAGACAGCAATTGTGCGGGCAACAATCGGCATGCCGTCTAATTGAAGATACTGTTTGTTTATTGATGCGCCCATGCGTTTACCCATCCCGGCAGCCGGAATGAGAGCAAATGATTTGTTGCCAGCCATTGGAATTGTCCTTGAAAACAGGTGTTAACAGCAAAAAAGCCTGGTTTAATATGTTCTTATGAGATGCGTAGCTTTGATTGAATCTTCTGTTAAAACCTGTGAATTTATAGAGGCGCAAACATTGTATACAGCATTGATAATTTGTCAACTTTAATGACGCATGGGCTGTAAAGTTTTATTGTGTGCAATAAATATCCCCGTTTGCCGGTATTCATGCAGTTACTTGGTATAATCATACTTGAATTTTATGACATCAAACTGTACTCTGCCTGGAATGGAATTAACGGATACTGATTTTACTTATTGCATTCAGTTTTCAAGCCATCTTTAACGCTCCCTTAACTGTAAATTCCTTAACGTAGCGTTGCTGCATCTGAGGTTTTACCTCATTTGGGATGTCAAATTTGATTATGGCCTAATAGCAATACTAGTTAATCGGTAATGTATGAATTCTTAATGAGGTGCCTGTGGATCCTGTCAGACATTTAAGAATATCCGTCTTTGTCCTGCTGATACTTGTTTCGGCCGGGACAATCGGTTTTATGACCATTGAAGGCTGGCGTTTTCTGGATGCACTTTATATGACGGTCATTACTTTGGGGACTGTCGGCTTCAAAGAGATTCATGACCTGTCAGATTATGGCAAGATATTTACCATGGTGCTGATTGTTTTTGGTGTCAGCGTACTGGGCTATATTGTGGGCAGTCTGGCTCAAATCATGTTTGAAGGGCAGATCCAGCGCGTAATCGGGAGAAAGAAGGTGGAGAAGATGATAGATGGCCTTAAGGAACACTATATAATTTGCGGTTTCGGTCGTATTGGTTCATTAATCTGCAAGGAATTCAAGGCCAACGGTCTTTCATTTGTTGTAGTTGAAAAGGATCCGGAGCGAAGCGATTATCTGGAGGCTGAGGGGATTCTGCATATGAAGGGTGATGCCACGCTGGATGAAACCCTGCTTAAGGCCGGTATTAAAAAGGCCAAGGGCCTGATTTCTGTCGTCACCTCAGATACGGAGAATGTTTATATTACTTTGACAGCCCGTGGTCTTAATCCGGACCTGTTTATTCTGGCGCGTTCAGGTGAAGAAGGGTCGGATATCAAGCTCAAACGGGCAGGTGCGAATAAGGTCGTATCGCCATATATTATTGGCGGCAGCAGGATGGCACAGTCTATTCTGCGCCCGAATGTTGTCGACTTTATCGAGATTGCAACCGGAAGCGAGCATCTTGATTTGCAGATGGAGGAACTCTTCATACCTGCTGGATCCTCATTTGCGGGAGAGACGCTAATCAGTTCCGGCTTCCGCAAGGAAACCGGAGTGATTATTGTGGGCATTAAAAAGGCACAGGGGAAAATGGTTTTCAATCCCCATTCCCAGGCCAAAATCGAAGCCGGTGATACGCTGATCATTCTGGGAGAGCCTTCGGCAATTCTCAAGCTGGAAAAACTTGTTGGACAGCCTGCCACTAATTAGTAAGTTAGAAGTCGTTTCTACATGTTTCTGTCCGAAATAACTTCGTTAACGCACTTATCCTGTTTTTCAGGGGCAGGTTTTAATAAAACATTGAAAAGAGTAGCATTTAAATGACTAGAACACTTAACGTAAACTGTGCTTATGCACGTCTGGCTGAAAAAAGCGACCTGTTTATCCAGCGCTGCCTTAATCCGGAAGTTTTCTTTTCTGCTGATGCGCTTGATAGCTTGCTGGTAGATGATCTGGTCAGGCAAGCCCGTAAGCTTGCAGATGCGGGCCTGACTACAACAATTCACGCTACCTTTGTAGATCTGAATCCAGGTTCGCTGGACAAGTCGATCCGCATGGCAACACGCTCCCGTTTTGAGCAGATTTTTGATGCTGCAGAAATTCTGAAACCGCAGAATATCGTGTTTCACCCCGGTTATGATGAACTTCGCTATGGCGACTATCGGAAAGCCTGGCTGGATTACAGCATTGAATTCTGGAATGATATGCTGCCCAGGGCTCGCAAGATAGGATGCGTTATTGCCGTTGAAAATATTTTCGAGAAGGAGCCTTCAACTCTGCTTGAGTTGATAGAGGCTGTGGATGATCCATCCTTTCGTCACTGTTTTGATGTGGGGCACTGGAATATGTTCAACACCGTAAGTTTGGAAGAGTGGTTTTCCGTGCTGGGCAGTTATATTGTGGAAGCTCATATTCATGATAATCATGGCGAGCGGGATGAACATCTGCCGTTGGGGGAAGGGCAGATAAATTTTGACCTGCTGTTTACCCTGTTGAACAGATATGCCCCTGCAGCTATTTGCACGATTGAGGCTCACACCGATGAACGTCTGGAGCGGGCAGTCCGGAATATTCAAAAATATTTGTAATCATACCCTCAATAATTGAGGCCATATCTTGCTGTGTAAAGGAAATGTCATGTCTGATGTTATTCTTGTTACAGGTGGCTGCGGCTACATCGGCAGTCATGTTACACGTCAACTAAGTGAATCCGGTCGCAAGGTTGTAGTTTATGATAACCTGTCCACCGGTTTTCGCGAAGCGCTCTTGAACGGCGAAGAGCTGGTCGTTGGCGAGTTGTCCGATGCTGCTACCCTGGATGAGGCTTTTCATAAATATGGATTCAAAACGGTATTACATTTTGCCGCATCTATTGTTGCGCCGGAATCCGTTTCTCTGCCTTTAAAGTATTACGGCAATAACACCCGCAATACTCTCGGCCTCCTGGAGGCGTGCGTAAAGCATGGCGTTGAGCGCTTCATCTTTTCCAGTACGGCGGCTGTCTATGGTTTTCCGGATGGAGGAGTCGCCTCGGAAGAAACAGCCCTGGCCCCCATAAACCCTTATGGTACCTCCAAGCTGATGAGTGAGTGGATGCTGCGTGACGCATCTTTTGCTCATGGAATGCAGTTTGTTGCACTGCGTTATTTTAATGTGGCCGGTGCCGATCCGTTGGCCCGCATTGGTCAGCGCACACCGGAAGCAACGCATCTGATCAAGGTGGCCTGTCAAGCAGCCCTTGGAATGAGAGAAAGCGTCGGTATCTACGGCACAGATTACCCAACCCCAGACGGTACGGGTATCAGGGATTATATTCATATTGAAGACCTTGCCTCTGCCCACTTGTATGCACTGAAATATCTGGAAAAAGGTGGAGCACCTACTGCTATGAATGTGGGTTATGGTAAGGGCGGTAGTGTTCGTGAGGTTTTAAAAATGGTGCGGCAGGTCAGTGGTGTGGACTTCAAGGTCATTGAGGCGGACCGTCGTCCGGGTGACCCGGCATCACTGGTGGCAAAAGCCGATAAAATCGGGGAATTGACCGGTTGGAAGCCTAAATTTGATAGTCTGGAAACAATTGTCAGCGATGCCTGGAGATGGGAAAGCAAGCTGGCCAAGCTGTAAAGTTCCAGTTTTTTGTGGAGAAGGTATGCTGACGGTAATTTCCATAGCTGTTTTAGGTGCGCTCGGTTGCGTTACACGCTACTATCTTTCCGGCTGGACTTACGAAAAAATGGGCTGGCAATTTCCGTGGGGAACCTTGTCGGTCAATGTGGTTGGGGCGTTTATTATCGGACTGCTGATGGAGTTGAGTCTGCGCAGTGCCCATATCCCGCCCACGCTGCGGATTGGCCTGGTTACCGGTTTTCTGGGCGGTTTAACTACTTTTTCAACTTTCAGTTATGAAACATTCCGGTTGCTGGAAACTGGAAATTATCTGACCGCTTTCAGCAATGTTATTGTCAGTGTTTCAATCTGTCTGTTTTTTACCTGGATGGGAATTGTTGTGGCAAAAGCTTTGTAAGGCGGTTAAAAGCGGTTCGTAGTTCGTAGTTCGTAGTTCGTGGTTCATAGTTTACAGCCAAAACCTCGAACCTCGAACCTCGAACCTCGAACCTTGAGCCTTGAACCTTGAACCTTGAACCACGAACTGCCTTTAGTTCCCTTCACTCTGCGCCTTCAAAGCTTCCATCTGATAATGGGCTCTCAGCGCTTCCGTAATCTCGTTAATATCCCCTGCCATAATTGAATCAAGGCGATAGAGTGTCAGTCCGATGCGGTGATCGGTCATGCGACCCTGCGGGAAATTATATGTGCGGATACGTTCACTGCGGTCGCCGGAACCGACCTGCAACTTGCGGTCTGCTGCCAGTTTGGCATTCTGCTCGTGGATAATTGTGTCCATGATGCGGGTTTTAAGAACTTTCATCGCTTTGGCGCGGTTTTTAATCTGGCTGCGTTCTTCCTGGCAGGCCACAACAGTGCCGGTCGGAAGATGCGTAATTCGAACGGCGGAATCGGTCGTATTAACGTGCTGACCGCCGGCACCGGATGAACGGTAGACATCGATCTTCAAGTCATCGGGACGGATATCGATATCCACATCTTCAGCTTCGGCCATGATTGCCACTGTACAGGCACTGGTGTGTATGCGTCCCTGTGCTTCTGTCTCCGGAACTCGCTGCACGCGATGGGTTCCGGATTCATATTTAAGTTTTGCAAAGACACCTTCACCTTCTACAGAAGCGATAATCTCCTTGAATCCGCCACGCTCTGATTCTGATGCGGAAATTATTTCAACCTTCCAACGGTTGCTGTCGGCAAATCTTGAATACATGCGAAACAGGTCACCAGCAAAAAGGGCAGATTCATCGCCACCTGTGCCGGCACGGATTTCCAGAATAACGTCCTTGCTGTCATTGGGGTCTTTTGGCAAAAGTAACAATTGTATGTCCGCTTGAAGCTGTTCCTTCTCACCCTCGAGGATTTTAAGCTCTTCCTGGGCCATTTCCTTCATATCTGCGTCGGAGAGCAGTTCCTGATTGTCGCTGATTTCGTCCTGCACTCTGCGGTAGCGGCGAAAGGCTGTTACCAGGTTTGTCAGGTCGGAATGTTCCCGGGACAGTTTGCGGAATTCCGTTTGATTAGAGATGATTGCCGGATCGGACAAGAACGATTCAATTTCCTGGTAGCGTCGTTCAAGCTCTTCAATTTTGTCGAACATAATTATTACCTCTTATATTTATGCATAAAGCCACAATCAACAGGAAAACAGACCGGGGAGATTTTCCCGGATGTGAACATCCTTCTTGAATTTGTGGCTTTACCGTTTTCGTAAAAATTTATACAACCAGCCTGTCGTCAGAATAGCCGGCATTTACATCCAGTGCTTCATTCATGGAGCGGATAGCAACCTCAAGCTGTGCATCATCAGGCTCACGGGTGGTCAGCAGTTGCAGTGCCAGTCCGGGAGCAATTACCAGTTTGACCAGGGGATTGCTGTCATTTTTAGCTCCCCATTTCAGAAACTCGTACGAGATGCCGGCAATCAGCGGCAGCAGGAATATTCTTGAAAAAGCCTTGAGATAGAAGGGCCAAAGTTTCGGAATCAAAGAAAAAACGGCTATACTTACCAGCATCACTATCAGAAGAAAGCTGGTCCCGCATCGGGGATGCTGCCTGCTGTAACGCCGGACGTTGTCAAGGGTCAGATCTTCGCCCGCTTCGTAGGCATAAATAGTCTTGTGTTCAGCACCGTGGTACTGGAAAACCCGCTGGATGTCCTTCATGCGCGAAATAGCCCAGATATATATGACAAAGACAATAACCCGGATAACACCATCCACAAGGTTAAACACAATATTATTATCACTGATGATGGAAAATTGAGTCAACAGTTTGGTCGCATAAAGCGGTAGAACAAAAAAGAGACTGATACCGAAACCAAAGGCGATCACCATTGTGCCGGCCATGGCCCAGGAGGAAAGCTCACCCCCGTTTTCCTCACCTTCCTTCTCCTCTTCTGTCATAGCTTCATTGGCAGAAAAATTGAGCGCCGAAATACCGATGATCAGAGACTGAAACAAGGCTACAGCACCACGGATAATCGGGAATTTTACAATTGGAAAGCGTTCCGAGAGGGGGACTATCATTTCTTTCTTAACGACTATTTCGCCTGTTGGGCGACGAACCGCTATGGCCATGGAACGCGGCGCCCGCATCATTACGCCTTCAATTACAGCCTGGCCACCGACATTTATTTTTCCCATACTACCTCTGTATTAGATACAGGTTAAGGTTAAGATTAAGGTTGAGAAAAACTAAACCTTAACCTAAGCCTTAACCTGTTTTTTTTATTCAAGACCTTTAAAGTATTCCCGTATTTCTGCGGTTTGACCGCAGCAGAACTGACCTTCCGGGCAGGGACCGACAACGCAGCCTGGACCGGCCTCGCGAAAAATTGCCGGTGCAACTTTTTTGACCTGGCGAAGCATTTCAATGCTCATTTCACGAATTTCCCACTGGGCCCTTTGGCAGCAGCGCAGTGTAAAAAAGTGCAACAGTTCTCTGGCGTTCATGGTCATGATAATTTTTGTTTCGGTTGCATTTGGAAGAATATAACGGGCGTCTTCAGGAGGAATTCCCATGTCGACCAACTGGGCATAAGCCTTGTGGACGGTCTCGGACATGAAAGCGAATATTTCACGGGCTTCCGTGTTCTCGGCAATTGTGTCAGGCATGATGGAGGTAAATTCCTCTTTATGCGACACATAACGCTGTGACTGCTGCGAGAACGAGGCGATGCGATGACGTACCAGTTGGTGCGTTGTTACGCGGGAGATACCTTCGATGCCGAAAGTGAAAGAGGCATGTTCCAATACGGAATGGTGCCCCAGAGACATGATCTTGTCCAGGAAGGATTCGATATCGGAAGATTCCAGCCGCTCCCTGAGTTTACTGATTGACACAGGCGAGTAGCAGAGTCGAGCCGCTAAAGCTATGGTTTTCTCAGGTTCCGGCGTGTGCTGTAGGAGTTCTACGTTCATGGCTGCAATGTCCGCTTCAGTATTTGATACCAATTCCAGATCAAAGCCCCACCTTCGTTGACTCGTCTTCGGTTCCTCAACGTACTACTTGTACGCTTTCGTCGCCTCAATCCTCGTCGCCTTGGTGGCATCTTTGATTTAAAATTGGTATGATTCATGGGGCCAGCCCCAAAAAACATCTGTCGGGCACTGGACAAGAAAAGGGGGATTTGCCTGGCGACAACTCCCCCCTGTGCATTGAACCGATAGTTTTACTACAGTTGGCCGTAGCGCTTCTTGAAACGCTCCACGCGTCCTGCAGTATCGATCAGCTTTTGTTTACCAGTGAAAAATGGATGACATGCTGAGCAAATCTCGGTGTTGATCTCATTTTTGGTTGATCTGGTCTGGAAAGTGTTACCACAAATACAATTTACTGTGGCGTCGGAATACATCGGGTGAATACCTTCTTTCATCTTTTCCTCCTTCAATATCTGTACAACATAACGAACTAACGATTCCATTAAAATCTAATCGTAACGATTTGGTTTTTTTTTTGCAACCCTTTTTTCTGGCCTATTTTCTATTTACTCATGGAGTCCAGAAATTCCTGGTTGGTTTTTGTTGCAGAAAGCTTGTCCAGCAGGAACTCCATACTATCAACCACATTCATCGGATGAATTACCTTGCGCAGAATCCAGATCCGGTTGAGCGAGCTTTTTTCAATCAGTAGATCTTCCTTGCGTGTGCCGGATTTGTTGATATCAATGGCCGGGAAGGTTCGCTTTTCAACCAGTTTGCGGTCGAGATGCAGTTCCATGTTGCCTGTTCCCTTGAATTCTTCGAAAATGACCTCATCCATCTTGCTGCCGGTATCAACCAGTGCAGTTGCAATGATGGTCAACGAACCGCCTTCTTCAATATTGCGGGCAGCGCCGAAAAAGCGCTTTGGTTTATGCAGTGCATTGGAGTCCACACCACCGGAAAGGATCTTGCCGGATGGCGGGATAACCGTATTGTAGGCTCGTGCCAGTCGGGTGATGGAATCCAGCAGAATGACAACATCACGTTTGTGTTCTACCAGGCGCTTGGCTTTTTCGATGACCATTTCAGCAACCTGTACGTGGCGGGTGGCCGGTTCGTCAAAGGTTGAGGAAACAACCTCGCCGTTAACGGAGCGCTGCATGTCCGTAACCTCTTCCGGGCGCTCATCAATCAGCAGAACAATCAGATAAACTTCCGGATGGTTGGTGGCAATTGAGTTGGCGATGTTCTGGATCAGCATGGTCTTGCCGGTGCGAGGCGGAGCGACGATCAGTCCGCGCTGTCCCTTGCCGATGGGCGCAACCATTTCAATTACGCGCATGGGCAGGTTGTCCGCTCCTGTTTCCAGGGTCAGTTTTTCCTGTGGATAGAGTGGTGTCAGGTTGTCAAACAGGATTTTGTCCCGTGCAACTTCCGGTGGTTCAAAGTTGACCGATTCTACCTTCAACAGTGCAAAATAGCGCTCACCTTCTTTGGGAGGGCGAATCTGCCCGGAAACAGTGTCGCCGGTTCGCAGGTTGAATCTTCTGATCTGGCTTGGGGAAACATAGATGTCGTCAGGACCCGGCAGGTAGTTGTAGTCGGTGGCGCGCAGAAAGCCGAAGCCGTCTTGCAGGGTTTCCAGAACACCTTCGCCATAGATCATGCCGTTCTGCTCGGTTTGCGCATTGAGGATGGCAAAAATCAGATCCTGCTTTCTCAGGCTGGACGCACCCTCAATCTTGAGATCACGAGCAATGGTGTTGAGCTCATTAATCTTTTTGCCTTTTAATTCCTGTAAGTTCATCTGTTCTCCTGCATGTTCAGTAGGCATGCGTACGCGGTTGCTAAAATTTTATTCTGCGAATTTTTGGCTTATAGCTGGTTGTTGGATTAAGTGGTTGAATATGACCTCAAAGCAGTTTGAAAAGGAAAGCACCCTGGCAGGACTTTCTGATTATATTTTTTTTTCTGTATTTTGGAGTTTAGTACCAAATTGGAGAAGGTTGTATGATAGGTTGACATAAATCTAATAGAACGTGTTTTAGAGGTAAAATAATCTTTACCTCTTCTGTTGCAGGCTTGTCAATAGAAAATAATCATGTTGAAATATATTCGTTTCGATAGCCCTTGGACATTCTTGTTTTTACAATAGGGTGACTGATACTGTGCTGCTGTAATACAGGTATGACGCAGAAAATAGTGCATATTAACTTGACCGTACCCGGATGGAGCGATATATAAGTAAAATACTTATTTAATTGAATATTTATGTGGTTCGAGATCATGCGCCTATGATGCCTTTGCAACTTTCATTGATAGCTGCTCTGCTTTGCTTTTTGTCCGGCATACCGGCCCTTCTGCCGGTTGTGTCTGTGAAACAGGGGCGCAAGCTGGCATTTTATCTGATATTAATGGCAACAGTGTGTGGTTTGTGTGCCGTAATCCTGCATTTAATTGCGGCTGGTCAGGTTGAAATGATTGAAACAATCTGGAGATCACCTTTTGGTCCTTTGCAATTTCGATTGGACAGCTTGTCGGCATTTTTTATGATTCCGGTGCTGCTGGTTGGTTTTTCCATCTCTTTATACAACTGTGGCTACAGCTCCTCATCTGCAAACAGCCGTGCCGAATCTCTTCTGACATTTTATTTCGGAATCATCATCTCTTCCATAATCATGCTGCTCTTGGCCGCCAGTGGCGTCACCATGCTGATTTTCTGGGAGGTCATGGCCTTATCCGTGTTTTTTGCCATGTGTATGGAACATGGTAGGCATGAGGTGCTTGAAGCTGGACTTCAGTATCTGGTCGCCAGCCATGTGACGGTGCTGGTTCTGATTATGATGTACTCACTGCTTGGGCAAAATGGCGTAACTATTTTTCCTGCACCCGGGTCGATGGACGCTTCATCTGCTTCTGCAACAATAGTAATGCTGCTGGCCTTGGCGGGTTTCGGGCTCAAAGCCGGAATTATGCCTCTGCATGTCTGGTTGCCTGCTGCCCATGCCAATGCCCCAAGCAGTGTTTCAGCATTCATGTCCGGGATTATTCTCAAGATGGGGATTTACGGGTTGCTGAGAACGCTCTCTTTCTTTGGCACACCACCGTTGTGGTGGGGTGTGCTCTTGCTGGTTATGGGAGTCATTTCAGCGGTTGTTGGTGTGCTTTTCGCCATCGGGCAGCACGATCTCAAACGTCTGCTGGCTTATCACAGTATTGAAAATATCGGCATCATTGTTATGGGAATCGGTATTGCATCGATAGGTCTTTCCTGTGAGAACCGTATTCTGTTTGTACTCGGCATGGCAGGGGCTTTGCTGCACGTTCTTAATCATGCCCTGTTCAAGTCGCTGCTCTTTCTGGCTGCGGGAGCGGTTATTCATACTGCCGGAACTCGCGATATGGATCGTATGGGGGGGCTGTCACGGGCGCTGCCATTAACGTCTGTCGCCTTTTTGGTAGGTGCTGTGGCAATTTGCGGACTTCCACCTCTAAATGGATTTGTCAGTGAACTTTTGATTTATCTGGGGATTTTCAAAGGTTTTGGTTTGGCATCGGGGAATGTGGCTTCTGTCATGGCTCTTGCTGCCGTTGCACTGGCGCTGACCGGAGGGTTGGCAGTGGCTTGCTTTGTCAAGGTGTTCGGCTCGGTTTTTCTCGGCTCGGCACGAACAATTTTGCCTGCACCCCACGAAAACAGAGCCATGTCAGGGGCAATGGCGGTCCTGGCAACTTTATGCGCGCTGATCGGCGTACTGCCCTTTTTTGTTGTTCGTCTGCTGGAGCCTGTGGTTCAAAGCCTGTTTCCCCGGCAGGGCGTGCTGCTGCCATCTATACAGACTACAGCCGGTGTCTACGGAATCAGTGTCATGGCCGCACTGCTGATTCTGACCGTAGTGGTGCTGTTCGTATATTATATCAACCGCCTTAAATCGACACCGGTGAGCTCTTCTGTTACCTGGGATTGCGGCTATGCTGCTCCGACTTCCAGCATGCAATATACCGCCTCTTCTTTTGCAGAAATGCTGGTCAGAATTTTTAGCGGCATATTGAGGCCCGAGTATAAAGCACCTGATCTGACCGGTCTGTTTCCGAAACAGGGCAGTTTTCATTCACATGTACCGGAAGTGACGCTGGACAAGGGTATTATTCCATTCATGCTTGCCATAGACCGGCGCTTGTCGTCTGTTCGTCGTCTTCAGAGTGGTCAGTTGAATCGCTATCTGATGTATATATTTGTCGCCCTGATCATTTTGTTGACCATATCTCATTACTCTTGATGAAACTTCTTCGTCTTTCCGCATCACAGCCTTGACCGAACTGGCCAGACCTGCTATTTAATACTATTCGAGTTTTCTATTAAATCTCCCCATCGGAGGAACATACCGTGACTTTTCAGGATCTCATCCTGTCTCTGCAGGGCTATTGGGCCAAGCAGGGATGTGTTATTCAACAGCCCTATGATACGGAAAAGGGCGCCGGAACATTCAACCCGGCTACGTTTCTGCGAGTTTTAGGTCCGGAGCCGTGGAATGTGGCTTATGTAGAGCCTTCCCGCAGACCGACTGACGGTCGCTATGGGGAAAACCCCAACCGTCTGCAGCACTATTATCAGTTCCAGGTGATCATGAAACCTTCACCGTTGAATATCCTGGATCTTTACCTGGATTCACTGCGCTCTTTCGGTATTGATCCGAACAAGCATGATATCCGCTTTGTTGAGGATGACTGGGAGTCGCCTACTCTGGGTGCCTGGGGGCTAGGCTGGGAGGTCTGGCTGGACGGAATGGAAATCACCCAGTTTACCTATTTCCAACAGGCCGGCGGTATTGACCTGAAGCCGGTTTCTTCGGAAATTACCTATGGTTGCGAGCGTATTGCCATGTACCTGCAGGGTGTGGACAACGTCTATGATCTGGAGTGGGTTAAGGGTATCAAGTACGGCGATATCCACCATGAAAGCGAAGTTGAATTCTCAAAGTACAATTTTGAAGAGGCTGATGTGGACATGCTTTTACAGCTTTTCGGCATGTATGAAAAAGAGTGTCTGCGACTGGTTGCAAAAGATCTGGTTCTGCCAGCCTACGACTATGTCATGAAGTGTTCCCATACATTCAACCTGCTGGATGCCCGTGGCGCAATTTCGGTGACGGAGCGTGCCTCCTACATCGGTCGTGTCCGTAATGTTGCCCGTATCTGTGCCGAAGGTTATCTGGCCATGCGTGAACGGCTGGGCTTCCCGTTGCTCAAAGGAGGTGCTGCCCGATGAAAATCAAAGAACTTTTTCTTGAAATAGGTACGGAAGAGATTCCGGCCGGTTTTATTCCCAGGGCCATGGCTGAAATGGAAGCCATGATTACCAAAGAGCTTGCCAATGCCCGTCTGACTTTTGGCGAAGTGAAAACATTGGCTACACCGCGTCGTCTGGTTCTGGTTGTCAGGGATATTCCTGCCATGCAGCCGGATGCGGAAATCACAGCCACCGGTCCTTCAAAAAAAGCGGCCTATGATGCAGAAGGCAAGCCGACCAAGGCAGCCGAAGGTTTTGCCCGTGGTCAGGGTGTGGATGTTTCCGAGCTGGGCAGCGTAGTAACGGAAAAGGGTGAATATCTGGCCGTGACCAAACAGGTTGCCGGTCGCCCGACCCACGAGCTGCTCTCCGAATTACTGCCGGAACTGGTTATAAATATCCCGTTCAAAAAGTCCATGCGCTGGGGCGACCAGGAGGTGCGTTTTGCCCGTCCGATTCACTGGATCATCGCACTGTTTGACGGCGTTGTAGTTCCTTTTTCTTTCGGTAATATCGACAGCGGTTCTGTTTCACGCGGTCACCGCTTTATGGCCAATACCGCTTTTCCGGTTCGCGACTTCAGCCACTACCTGGAAGAGTGTGAACGCCATTTTGTGATTGTGGATCCGGAGCGTCGTAAAGAAATTATCCGTCGTGAAACCCACCGCGTAGCAAAGTCGACCGGTGGACATCTGCTGCCTGATGAAGAGCTGCTGGAGCAGGTTACCTATCTGGTTGAATATCCCAGTGCTGTAGTCGGGACATTCTCGCCGGATTTTCTTGCTGTCCCCAAAGAGGTTTTGATTACCTCAATGCGCAGCCATCAACGCTATTTTTCGATAGTGGATGAAAACGGCAAGCTGATGCCCTGTTTTATCACCATCAACAATACCCTGGCTGAAGATACTTCGGTTGTTGTCAAAGGGAATGAACGCGTTCTTAGGGCCCGTTTGTCCGATGCACGCTTTTTCTTTGAGGAAGATAAGAAGGTAAAGCTTGACGATCGAGTTGAGTCGCTCAAGAAAGTTGTCTACCAGCAGAAGCTGGGTACGTCCTTTGACAAGATGGAGCGTTTCAAAGCATTGGCTGAAGGGTTGGCAGAGAAGCTTAATCCGGCTGTCAAAAAACAGACAGCCAGGGCCGCCTGGCTTTGCAAGGCTGACCTGGTTTCCGGCATGGTCTGCGAATTTCCGGAAGTACAGGGTGTCATGGGTCGCGAGTACGCCCTGCTTGAGGGAGTTGATGCGGATATTGCCAATGCCATTGCCGAGCATTATCTGCCGGTTCAGGCCGGAGGAGAACTTCCTGCATCGGATATGGGCGCATTCGTTTCTCTGGCTGACAAGATGGATACCATCTGCGGCTGTTTCAGTGTAGGACTGATTCCAACCGGTGCTGCAGATCCTTATGCACTGAGGCGTGCCACAATCGGCATTATCAGTATTATCCTGGAAAAAGGTTATCGTCTGTCTCTGTCGGCACTGGTCAGCCAGTCTCTGGATCTTCTGGCAGCAAAACTGAACCGTCCAAAGGCCCAGATTCAGGAGGATGTGCTGGAATTCTTCCGTGGTCGCTTTGTTAATCTGTTGGGTAATGACTTTCCGGGGGATGCGGTTGAGGCGGTTGTTTCAGTCGGCTTCGATGACCTTGCTGATGCGCGGGACAGGGTCAAGGCGCTGGCGGAATTCAAGTCTCACCCGGATTTTGATGAGCTGGCGGTTGCCTTCAAGAGAATTGGAAATATAATCAAGGATGGCACTGATGCGCCGGTTGATCCGGCACGGTTTCAGGACGCTGCGGAAGGCGGGTTGTACGAATCCTTCCAGATGGTCAAGAGCTCCGTGGATGTGAGTATTGCCAATAATGCCTGGCTGGATGCGCTGACCGAGATCGCAACGTTGCGTGGTCCGGTGGACACCTTCTTCGACAAGGTTATGGTTATGGCCGAGGATGAGCGGGTAAAGAATAACCGTCTGGCGCTTTTGACTGCAATAGCTCGCATGATCGGACGTATTGCCAATTTTGCCCGTATTGCCTGATTTTGTTTAATAGTTTTTGCCTGTAACTGAAAATTCGCTATACGAGAGGCTCTGAGATGTCCTTTACTACACGTATTCTGTCTGGCAATGCTGCATTGCTGACAGTCGCCTTAATAATTACCTTTTTGATGAGTCCTGGTGGACATTTGCTGGCCATTGGCGGTTTCGGCCTTGGCTACCTTCTGTTTTCCTCTCTTGTATTATGGATGCTCTGTCGAAGTGCATTTACTCCTCTTGCAGGAGTGATTCTGGCGTTGGAAAAAGCGGCTGCGGGTGATCTTTCGGCCCGGGTTGATGTCAACGGTAGTGGTGAGTTTGCCAGGTTAGGCACCGCCTTCAATACAATGATGACCGATATGAACAAGGCGATGCGGCAGTTTTTCTCTGTGGCAGATATTGTGCGGGATTCGGTGGTAATGGTTCAGAAAACAACAGATGAGATGGCCCAGGCGGCCGAAGCGGTAGCTATGCAGGCCGGTACGATTGCCACTGCCAGTGAGGAAATGTCATTTACCTCCGGAGATATCGCCAGGAACTGTCTTTATGCTGCCGAAAATGCCCAGAAGGCTACGGAACAGACGCACAGTGGCTCCCAGCTGGTTCAGAACTGTGCCCAGTTGATGGAAAATATTGCCGGTCGTGTCAACGAAACTTCCCATACGGTTGAGGCTCTCGGTCAACGTTCAGATCAGATCGGTGCCATTGTCAATACCATCCAGGATATTGCCGACCAGACCAATCTGCTTGCCTTGAATGCGGCCATTGAGGCAGCCCGTGCCGGTGAGCAGGGAAGAGGTTTTGCCGTTGTTGCCGACGAGGTGCGTGCCCTGGCGGAGCGTACGACAAAGGCAACCAAAGAAATCAGTACCATGATCAAGTCGATTCAGAACGAAACCCAGACCGCTGTCAATTCCATGGGTGAAGGTGTGGAGCAGGTAAAGCAGGGGACTGCTGAAACCTCCCGTTCCGGTGAGGCGCTGGAAGATATTCTCAACAAGATTAACGAGCTGACCATGCAGGTCAGCCAGATTGCTACTGCTGCAGAAGAGCAGACCGCCACAACCAGTGAAATTACCCAGAATATCCAGATGATCACCGATGTGGTTAATCGCAATGTGGAAAGTTCACGCAATACAACAGTGGCAACTTCCAAACTGTCCAATCAGGTGGAACAGTTGCATGAGCTTGTGGGGCACTTCCGTCTGGCAAATGCCCTGGAATGGGATTCCTCATTTGCTACCGGTGTTACCAAGTTTGACAATGATCACAAGGTCCTCTTCAAGATGGTCAATGATCTGCACGACGCCATGCAGCAGAAACGCAGCAAGGACGCTATTGGGCAGATCCTGAATGGTCTGGCGGATTATACAGTTAATCATTTTGCAGAAGAAGAGCGGGCATTCAGCCAAACCAGGTATCCTGACGAGGCACAGCATAAACAGATTCATAAGAAGCTGGTCGAGCAGGTGGTAGAGTTGCAGGGCAAGTTTCGCTCCGGTGAGGCGGTCATGAGCCAGGATATCATCAACTTCCTGCAAGATTGGCTGATAAACCATATCAAGGGAACGGACAAGAAGTACGGTTCTCATCTTAACAAGAACGGTGTCAAGTGATAGCGATTATAGATTATGGCATGGGCAATCTGCGTTCCGTGCAAAAGGGTTTTGAAAAAATTGGTGCTGAAGCGGTAATTACTGCTGATCCGAAGGTCGTTCTTGAGGCGGACAAGGTTGTGCTGCCAGGAGTCGGAGCATTTCGGGACTGTATGAGCAATCTCGAACAGGGCGGTTTTGTTGATCCGATTCTGCGTGTCATTTCAGAAGGGCGTCCATTTCTTGGCATATGCGTCGGCATGCAGCTGCTTTTTAATGACAGTGTGGAGTTTGGACTTTACAAGGGGCTTGGGGTTATTCCGGGTCATGTGCTTCGTTTTCCTGAGGGAATGAAGGAAAACGGGGAAGAGCTTAAAGTGCCGCACATGGGTTGGAACCAGATCAGTTTTAAGCAGGCGCCTCCAGCATTTGATGGTATCGAGTCGGAATCCAATGTGTATTTTGTTCACTCCTATTATGTAAAGCCGGATGATGACTCGGTTGTGGCTACGACAACCAACTATGGTATTGAATTCTGTTCATCCATCTGGAAAGATAATATTGTTGCAACCCAGTTTCACCCGGAAAAATCGCAGGAAATCGGTCTGCGGATACTTAAAAATTTTGCGGAGTTCAAATGATAGTAATACCGGCAATTGACCTTAAAGATGGAGTTTGTGTCCGTCTTGAACAGGGTCTGATGGATAAGGACACTGTTTTTAACGATAATCCTGCAGCCCAGGCTCTTGATTGGCAGAATCAGGGTGCAGAAATGCTTCATATTGTAGACCTGGATGGTGCATTTGCCGGTGAGCCTAAAAACCGGTCTGCCATCGAAGCGATTGTTAAATCAATAAATATTCCCTCCCAGCTTGGTGGCGGTATCAGGGATATGGCCACAATCGAAGCATATCTGGCCATGGGGTTGTCACGCGTGATCATTGGAACCGCAGCACAGCGGAACCCGGAACTTGTCCGCGAAGCCTGCACAAAATTCCCAGGCAGAATAGTGGTCGGTATTGATGCGAAAAGTGGTATGGTGGCTGTTCAGGGTTGGGCGGAAGTTACCGGAATAACTGCTGTGGATCTGGCTCGCAAGTTTGAGGATTGTGGCGTTTCTGCGATCATCTATACGGATATAAGTCGGGATGGAATGATGCAGGGTCCAAATCTTGAAGCAACAAAGGCCTTGGCTGAAGCGGTAAATATTCCGATTATCGCATCCGGTGGCCTGTCTACGCTTAAGGATATTGAAAATCTGATGGCGATAGAGAACAGCGGCGTAACCGGCGTTATTACAGGGAAAGCGGTTTATACCGGCTCAATCAAGCTTGCAGAGGCAATTGCCTTGACGAGAGGGTTGCGCTAATGTTGACAAAACGTATTATCCCGTGCCTTGATGTCAAGGGTGGCCGTGTTGTCAAAGGGGTCCAGTTCCTGGAATTACGTGATGCCGGCGACCCGGTGGAAATCGCAGAAATCTATGACAAACAGGGTGCTGATGAGCTGACTTTTCTTGATATTACTGCTTCCAGCGATGAACGCAATATTATCATTGATGTTGTCCGCCGCACAGCTGAACGTGTATTTATGCCCCTGACAGTCGGTGGTGGAATACGCACTGTTGACGATATCCGCCGCCTGCTGAATGCAGGCGCTGACAAAACATCAATCAATACGGCAGCGGTACATCGTCCGGAATTTGTCAGTGAAGCGGCAGAACGCTTCGGTTCTCAATGTACTGTTGTTGCCATCGATGCCAGGCGTGTTCCGGGTGAAAAGCGCTGGGAGGTTTATACCCATGGCGGGCGAACACCCACAGGAATAGATGTGGTGGAGTGGGCTGTCAAGATGGAAACTTTTGGTTCCGGCGAGATACTTCTGACCAGTATGGATTGTGACGGTACCAAGGATGGATATGACCTGGAGCTGACCCGTGCTGTTGTGGATGCCGTTTCGATTCCTGTCATCGCTTCTGGCGGAGTCGGGAATCTGGAGCATCTCTATGACGGCTTTACAAAGGCTGGGGCCAGTGCCTGTCTGGCTGCATCCATTTTCCATTACCGCGAGCATACAATTGATGAGGCCAAGCATTACCTGGCAGAACGAGGCGTACCGGTCAGAATATAGAATCTGTTCAAGGTTCGTAGTTCATAGTTCTTGGTTTTAACCACGAACCACGAACCACGAACCAGAAACCACGAACCAGAAACAGGAGTTGATATGGATAAACATATTCTGGATGCTGTCTATCAAGTGATTCTTGAACGTAAAGCCAACCCGAATGAAAACTCCTACACCGCTTCCCTGATGTACAAGGGGCTTGATACCATTCTGAAGAAGATCGGTGAGGAGTCTACCGAGCTGGTTATAGCCGGTAAGGGCGGAAAGCGTGAGGAAATTATCTGCGAAACAGCGGATCTGCTTTTTCATACGCTGGTTTTGTTGGGCTACTGTGACATAAAGCCGACAGATATTTATGCCGAGCTTGGTCGTCGTTTTGGTGTTTCTGGAATCGAAGAGAAAAAATCCAGAAAGTCTTCGTAACTCTGTTGACAAAAACTTTGTTTTTCTGTTGACAATATCGCTTTACCTGTTATTTTAATAGACTCTCAAATTTCTCATAATTTGCAGGTTGCATATATAGATAGTTTAGTCAGGTATTTTAAAATGAGGGGAGTTGATATTTAATGCCGGGAGTTAAAATCAAGGAAAGTGAGCCGTTTGAGCTCGCCCTTAAGAAGTTTAAGAAACAGTGCGAAAAAGCTGGGATTCTTTCTGAAGTTCGCAAACGCGAGCACTTTGAAAAGCCTAGTATCAAGCGCAAGAAAAAGGCAATCGCAGCACGCAAGCGCGCCCTTAAAAAGCAGCGTAAAATGGTTGACTAGGTAAAAGTATGACACTCAAGGAACAGTTGAACGATTCAATGAAACAGGCTATGCGGGCTCGAGACGAGCTCCGTCTTTCTACTGTGCGTATGATTCGTTCATTGATCCAAAATCGTGAGATTGATAAGAAACAGGAACTGGATGACCAGGGTGTGAGAGATGTAATCTCAACCCTGGTCAAACAGCGCCGTGAATCCATTCGACTTTACGAAGAGGGTAACAGGCAGGACCTGGTGGAAAAAGAAAAGGCTGAGCTGGAAATACTGCTCGGTTTTCTTCCTTCACAACTGGCCGTTACAGAAATTAGTGAACTTGTTGCGCGGGCGATCAAAGAGGCTGGTGTTTCCAGTGTCAAGGATATGGGAAGGGTGATGAAGATTGTTGCCCCTCTGATAGCCGGTAGAGCCGATGGAAAAGTTGTCAGTGATATAGTAAAAGAGCAACTTTCCTGACAGTGCTTTCGCCTGATTATACGGCAAACAAGACTGTTTTGTTAAACCGAGAAAGGGGCTATCATTATGATCGCCCCTTTCTTGTCGTGGCTATAAAGGTTTTTAGATGAATCTTATTGACGCCATTATCCTGATTGTCCTGATCTGCTTTGCATTAAAGGGACTTGTTCGAGGGCTTGTTAATGAGGTCTCATCACTGGCAGGATTGATTGTTGGTGGTTGGGCCGCATATATTTATTATCCCGACCTTGCCATACTGATTCAAAACTGGCTTCATCTCTCAAAACTGATTTCATCGTTTTTAGCATTCATGCTTCTTTTGTTCCTGATCGGATTCGTCGCCCACATCATTGGCAATATAGTTACAGCAGCTTTGCGTGTAGTAATGCTTGGCACATTAAACCGTCTTGGTGGAATACTGATTGGTACTGTCGAGGGAGCTTTGATCCTGTGCCTGCTTTTTTCGGTGGCTACATCAGACTTCATGCCGATACAGTTGAAAAATAAAATTGGTGAATCCAAAGCGGCAAGCATGTTTGCTGAAATGGGCGGTCAGATTCTGCAGATGTGGCGTTCTAAAAGCGGTGGCCGATCATGATCCCTGAGGAGAAAGTCCGGGAAATTTCAGAGCGGCTTTCGATT
Source organism: uncultured Geobacteraceae bacterium (assembly GCA_964509295.1). Lineage (GTDB taxonomy): Bacteria > Desulfobacterota > Desulfuromonadia > Geobacterales > Pseudopelobacteraceae > JBGSQR01. The sequence continues at coordinate 104,544 of CAZDWS010000002.1, forward strand.
GTGGAAGTTGTATCCGAGTATGTTGAACTAAAGCGCTCCGGATCAAATTTTGCCGGATTGTGTCCGTTCCATGCGGAAAAAACGCCATCATTTAATGTTAATCCGGCGCGAGAGATTTTTCACTGTTTTGGTTGTGGTGCCGGTGGCAACATATTTTCATTTGTAATGAAAATTGACGGTTTATCCTTTCCGGAAGCGGTTAAACATCTGGCCCGCAAGGCAGGTGTTGAAATTGAGGATCGCCAGTTGACTCCGGCTGAAAAGCAGGCCCAGAACGAGCGACAGACTTTTCAAAGAATAAATGACCTGGTTGCCGGGTTCTACAGAGATGTTCTGGAACATAAGCCGGAAGGTTCTGCTGCCAGAAAATATCTGGAGGGCAGAGCAGCTTCAGGTGAGATCGCTGCAGAATACGGACTCGGTTTTGCTCCAGACCGCAGGGATTCGATAGCACAACACCTCAAGACAAATGGCATTGATCTGGAAACAGCGGCCAAGCTGGGCGTCATACGTAAAAATGATGGCGGTTGGTATGATCTTTTTCGCAATCGGCTGATTTTCCCGATTCGGGATGCAAAGGGCAATGTGATTGCCTTTGCAGGGCGAGTGCTTGATAATGCGCTGCCTAAATATATCAATTCACCCGAGTCTCCGCTGTACCACAAAAGCTCGGTCCTGTTCGGTATTAATCTGGCATTGCCCAGCGTCAGAACAGAGAACAGTATCATAATAGTAGAGGGGTATTTTGACCATCTGGCACTTTATAAGGCTGGAATCAAAAATGTTGTAGCTACTTGTGGCACTGCACTGACTACAAGTCACACCAGTTTGATCAAGAGGCATGCTGCAAAGGTTTACACCCTTTTTGACAGTGATGCGGCAGGACGCAAGGCAACGATTAAGTCGATGGAACTGTTTCTGGAGCAGAAACTGCCGGCATATGTTATAACTCTGCCGCCTGGTGATGACCCGGACAGTTTTCTGGCCAGAAATCCGGTAGAGGCTTTTCGTCTTAGCCAGGAAAAAGCGCGACCTGCATTTGAATTTTTTGTGCGTTCACTGCTGGCGGAAACCCCGGCGGACAGTGTTGATAGCAAGGTTCGCATCATTGATGAACTGGCCCCACGTTTTCGTAAGATAGCTGATCCGGTGGAACGGGATCTCTATGAAAAGGAAATCTGCAGGCTGATTGGAATTACGAGCCACGCTTTTCGAAAACGTCTGGGCGGTATGAATGTAACCGCCAGAGATTTCCAGGGTGATCAGGCGACTGTAAAGAATCTTGGTGATTCGCGGCAGGAAACACTTCTGTCCTTGATCAGCAGGTATCCTGAAGCCCGTCAGAAGGTCATCTCTTGCGGGCTAGACCAACTTTTTGATGGTGCGTATCTGCAGCTTGCCGGAATAATGCTTGAAAAACTTTCCGCTGACCAGGACGCCCAGGCTTTAAGTATGCTGATGGAGCAGATTGAGGATCAGGCCATAAGAGTTATCCTGACCCGACTGCTTGTTTCCGATGAACATATGGCTGATATTGATTGGCGTCAGGCTTATGAACACTGTCAGCGCAGCAGGGAGCAGAAGGAACTCAGGTCCATAAAAGATATTGCAGCACGGTTGGCGGTATTGGAGTCGGATAGTGAAGAATATGCATTACTGCTTCAACAGGCGGATGCATTGCGCAGCAGAAAATCGAGACTGTAGCCTTGAAAGGCTTTATTTGAGGTGAAAGAATGGCAAAGAAAAACCTGGACGAAGTAAAACAACTGATTGATCTCGGCAAGGAGAAGGGGTTCCTGACCTTTGAAGAGGTGAATGATATATTGCCCCCTGACATCGCTACTGACCAAATTGATGATGTCATGGGTATGTTCGGTGATATGGATATCGAGATCGTGGACTCATCCCAGAAAGTCAAGATTCCCAAGATGAAGATTGACATGGAAGAGGATGAGGAGGGGGAAGGCGAAGCCGAAGAGGTTGAGTTTGAACCAGGTTCCATAGGCCGTACAAGCGATCCGGTGCGTATGTATCTGCGTGAGATGGGTTCCGTATCTCTGCTGACACGTGAGGGAGAGGTTGAGATAGCCAAGCGGATTGAAGATGGTGAGCGTGATGTGGCCAGCGTTATTCTGAATACACCGATTACCATTAAAGAAGTGCTGAATTTGGGGGATAAATTACGTAAATTCCAGCTCAGTGCGTCTGAAATCAGTAAGGAAGTTGAAGAAGAGGTTTTGGAGGAGGACGAAGAAGATCTCCCCAAGATGCGGATTCTTGAAGTGATCGATGCCATTGCAGAAGGTGATCTTGAACTGGCAGGGCTTACTGAGGCACTAGAAAAAGCCGGACCTGCTGCCAAGAAAAAGGACCTGGAAAAGAGGTTCACTGAGCTTAAGGAACACCAGGCCTCGTTGCTGATTTCTCTGCGTCTGAAGGATCGTCATATTAACAAGATTGCCGAACGCCTGAAGGAGCTTTCGTTCAAGGTTGACAGGCAGATGCGTGAAATGAGGGATCTTGAGGCGTTGATACCTCAGGACAAACTCAAGTTATTGGTTGAGAAGTACCAGAGAGAGGAAGCAAAGGCTTCCGCTGAATTGAAAAAACTCAAGTTGTCAGCTGAGGAGACGGAGAAAATTGACAAACGTCTTTCCTCTGCAGCTCATAAATTGATGAAAGTTGAACAGGAGTCCGGTTTTAAAGCCAGTGAACTTTCAACTGCCCTCCATGCTATTGAAGAGGGTGAGTGCAAAGCCCGTATCGCCAAGTCAGAGTTGATTGAAGCCAACCTGAGACTGGTTGTTTCCATTGCTAAAAAATACACAAACCGTGGCCTGCAGTTCCTTGACCTGATCCAGGAAGGCAACATCGGTCTGATGAAGGCTGTTGATAAATTCGAGTATCAGCGTGGTTACAAGTTTTCCACTTACGCCACCTGGTGGATCCGTCAGGCAATTACACGTGCAATTGCCGATCAGGCCCGTACGATTCGAATTCCTGTACATATGATCGAGACCATCAACAAGCTGATCCGTACAAGTAGACAGCTGGTGCAGGAAAATGGTCGGGAGCCGTCACCTGAGGAGATTGCCGAGCGTATGCAGTTGCCGCTGGACAAAGTCCGTAAGGTTCTCAAGATAGCTAAAGAACCGATCTCACTTGAAACACCGATTGGTGAAGAGGAAGATTCCCATCTTGGTGATTTTATTGAAGATAAGGCTGTGGTTTCGCCGATTGAGGCTGTAATTAAAGCCAATCTTTCCGAGCAGACCGCCCGTGTCCTCTCAACCTTGACCCCGAGAGAGGAAAAGGTTCTGCGCATGCGTTTCGGCATCGGTGAAAAAAGCGATCATACTCTGGAAGAGGTTGGTCAGGACTTTGCTGTTACCCGTGAGCGTATACGTCAGATTGAGGCCAAAGCATTACGTAAGTTGAGACACCCGAGCCGCAGCAAAAAGCTGAAGAGCTTTGTGGAATAAAGATTGAATCTGTTGTGTTTGATATTAAGGCCGATTCTGATCAGTACTATTTGTGTACTGTTTGGAACCGGCCTTTTGTTTGCCGCTGAACTTGATGACTCAACTCTGTTTGTTGAGGCATTTAATGCGGGTAAGCAAAAAGACTATCTGCTTGCTATAGAAAAGCTGGACCAGCTACACCGGCTGTTTCCGGATACTCCATTACGCGACGTTTCGTTGCTGATGCTGGCCAGAGCGGCGATCCGATCAGGGGATAACGCGCTTGCTGCCAAGGCCGCTAACCGGTTTATTGCAGAATTCAGTGATAGTTCTCTTTTTGACAGTCTGAAAGATGAGTTGATCGTTCTTGGTAGACGTCAGAAAAATGGCGAAGAACTGGCTCCGACCAAGTCTCTTCAATTAGCTGCCAAAAAGGTCCGTAATGAACAGTTGGCAAATGAGCGACAAAGTATCAAGTTAACGATTAATTTGCCGGAGTCTCCCGGCAGTTTTGACGTTGACGGGCGTGGGAAACTGTTTTTTGAACTGATTAATGGAGGTAACAGCCGGGAAGAATTTCAGCTTAAAACAATTGCTGCACCCGAGTATGCTGTCAGGTTTAGTCCTGTGGATGATGACAGGGTGATTCTTGATCGTGTTTTGATATCTGCCGGTAAGACATTTAAAGGAGTGATTTCGTTCCATGTCCCCCATGACCGGATAGATGGCTATAAAATGATCTTCCCGATCAAGGCTGTCTCTGGACGATTCTCTGATGTAAGTTTCTCCAGGGATCTAATTATCAACTCTTCTGCACCTTTGATAAGAGTGGTTGTGAAACCTAACAAAGCAAAGGTTTATTCCGGCGAGCCATTTCAGTACAGAATTACTCTGATAAATGCCGGTTCCATGGCGGCTGGAAATCTGTCCATGCGAATCTTATTACCAGAGCAGTTGGAGTTTGTGGGATCAAAAAAAGAAGGGTATGAATTGGAATCGGATCGTTCGGCTGTTTACAGGTTTGAAACAGTAGTGTCCGGTGGGCTGAAAGAGGTGACCCTGCATGTGAAGGCAAAGGAAAATATTAAAGATAAAGCGGATTTGCGTTGCCAGGTGGAAGTCAATAATGAACTGCTCAAGCATAAGAGTTACTTTGGTTCAATTCCGGTTTCAGTTGTAATGCACTGAGTTTATTGATCCTCGCGTTTTTTTTTACCATGATATTTTCAGCTCTGGTTCGGAGTGTCCTGATGCTTTTCTACATAAAACTTAAATTCCTGAAATGATTGTTTCAACTGTTGATATGATTCTTCCAGACCGTTTAAATCACCAGATTTCGCAGCGTTCTCCATTGATTCAGCTATTTTCATCATCACATGTGCACCAATATTGGCTGAAGCTCCTTTAATCGTGTGAGCTTCCAGGCGTATGTCAGCACAGTTTTGCCTTGATATTGCATCTTTGAGTGAAGCCATATGTTCTGTAGTACTATTGATACAAATTACCAGTAGTTTGGCCAAATAGGTTTGATTACCCTCCAGTCGTTCCATAAGACCTTCCAGGTCAAAAATCATTTCTGTTTTTACTGTTTCAGTCTCATTGTCTTGTTGCACTTTTACGATACTCTGGGTAAGAGCTTCCACCTCTTTATGAGGTAACCAGCGGCGTAAAATTGCGCCTAGCTGTTTGAAGTTGAAAGGCTTGCTCAGGTAGTCATCCATGCCTGACATCAGGCACTTTTTGTGGTCTCCGGAAATGGCATTGGCGGTCAGGGCTATTATGGGAATGTGGTATCCTGATTTTTCAACCGCTTCACGAATCCTGATCTTGTCTGTAGCGGAGTACCCGTCCATCTCGGGCATCTGGCAATCCATGAAAATAAGGTCATAGGAATTATTTGCAGACATTTCCACAGCTCTGAGGCCATTTTCGGCAATAGCTACCCTGCAGCCCATAGTTTTAAGCATGAACAGAGCGACTTCCTGATTAACCTGATTGTCTTCAGCTACAAGAATATCAGCCTCAAACTGCTGCATATTTGAGGTGGACTGCAGGTTTTGAGTTGGTATATCACCGGACCCGTTTGACAGCATGATTGAATGAAGGCATTCATATAAAGTTGACTGGCTGACCGGCTTGTTTAGACAGGCCGCAATTCCTGCCTCGTGGGCGGTTTCCATGTCAATATGCCTGTTCAACGGTGTCAGCAGAATCAGGTGGGTTGATTGTGTAATCTGGTTTGATTTTAAGGTTTTAGCAAATTCGATACCGGTTATTCCGTTAAGCTGCAAGTCAATAAGTGCAATTACGAAAGGGTCTGTTTCTGCGTCAGTGTGCAGTACTTCAAGTGCTTGAGCGGAATCGTTTGTAGCTTCTACTCGCATCTCAAACGAATTTAAATGGTGCTGCAAAATTTGCAGGTTTGTATTGCTTGTGTCAACTATCAAGACCTTAACATTGTCAAGTACCTCCAACTCTGCGTGCTTTGGTTGTTCATGCAGGTACTTTTTGATGAAGCAGGCGGTAAACCAGAATGTGGAGCCATTTTCCGGTATGCTTTCAACACCTATTTCTCCACCCATCAGATTTACAAGTTGTTTTGAAATGGAAAGGCCGAGGCCGGTACCGCCGTATTTTCTTGTTGTAGAAAGGTCTGCCTGTGAAAAACTGTCAAAAATATGCGTTTTGTTCTCCGGCAATATTCCAATACCGGTATCTTGAATCTCAAATCGCAGCAGGGCATCGTCGTTGTTATTTTCAACAACTGTAACTCTTAAGACAACCTCTCCGCTGGTAGTGAATTTAATAGCATTGCCAATCAGGTTGGTTACAACCTGGCTCAAACGAACCGGGTCACCTTTGACAAAAACAGGTACATCATTTTCAATCAGGAAAGCCAGTTCCAGTCCTTTGAATTGAGCCCTTTCAACAAACATTTCAATCGTTTCGCAGATGTTTTTATGAAGGTCAAATGGCACTTTCTCAAGTGTCATCTTTCCAGCCTCAATTTTGGAAAAATCAAGGATGTCATTGATTACATGCAATAACAGTTCACAGGAATGAAGTACCGATTCGGCATATTTGCCCTGGTCGCCTGATAGTCCGGTATTGATGAGCAGTTGAGTCATACCCAGTACGCCATTCATCGGGGTACGGATTTCATGGCTCATATTGGCAAGAAACATTGACTTGGCCAGATTGGCACTTTCAGCCGCTTTTTTGGCCGATTGAAGTTCAAGAACAGTTAATTCCAGATCTGCAGTCCGTTGTGCTACCAGATATTCGAGATGGTCCCGATGTTGTTCAAGCATCTGGTCCCGCGATTTGATCTGACCCAGCATTTCGTTGAAGCCGTCAATCAGCGTTCCCAGTTCGTCATCACTCTCCTTGTTGGCACGAATGGAGTAGTTTCGATCGTCGGAGACCGTTTTCATGACATCTGCCAGGTGGAGGATCGGCTCGGAAATATAGCGCTGCAGACGGGAAGAGATCAAGAAGGCGAGGACCAGAGCGCCCATGGAGATCACCGCTACAAAAACCAGAAACCAGAGCAGGCGCCAGAATAGCTCTATGCTGTCCGACAGAACCACGACAGTTCCGACCTCCTGGTTGTCCAGGATAATCGGTCTACTGCCTTTTATGTAGCGGTTGAAAGTCCAGAAAGAACTATTGTCGGCTAGTAGTGCCTCAAGGTCTGTTGTATTAATAATTACACCGGCAGGCGGGTCAATGACCGGTTGATTGCTTTCAGATCCGTTTGAAATATATTTTGCCAGCAGCGTCCCGTCTGTTTTTATAATATAGGCGGCGAGAATATTTGGTTTTGCCTTCAGGCCAGCCAGCGTTTCAGTAGCATCATACTGTTCGTTGAATACAACGGCAGCGGACGTATTGCGGCCCAGAATATCGGCAATGGCAACCAGTTCCTCCCTGGCGTTTCTGTGATAAACAATCGCTTCGTTGACAATAAAAGCCAATGCTGTCACAGCCATCACCAGGCCGCTTGTAGCAAGGCTTATGGTGATGAGCTTATGTCTGACCGACAGTTTTTTGAAAAAATGTAACATCTGTTTGCCTTTATTCTATTCAACTACTATTTTCGCCAGTTTTAATAACTGGGAACTGATCCTTAAACGAGCCCGCAAAGCGGCGTTATTGTTAATTTCAAATTGGACCTTATTATTGACAGTCGTAAGATTAATTATTCCGCCGGCCTGTGGAAAACCCGCATGATCAGCTATTGTAAGAATCGGCTGGTTCTGCAACTGTTTAATTATGCGCGATAGCTGTGTTCTTTCAGAGCTGCTTATGAAAAGGACTTCACAACTCCGAATATCTTCTATTCTCTGCAACCGCCTTATTTTAATAAGTCTGCCTTTAACGGTTTTACTGCCAAGCACATCAAGATTACCGCCAAAAGGATCATGGCCAAAAACTGCGATACAAAGAGGATTGCTGACCATTGATTTATCCTGTTCAGGCCAGTCGACAAACTTGATTATGGAGTATATTAATGCCGCCTTGACTGAATATTCATTCGGAATTGACGGTTCAGCCTGTATCTCTGATGGGTACACCAAAAGTAAAGTTAACATGAAAATAACAAGAACCAATGGTTTATTTAGGCCAGAGTGGTCTTTCGTAGATAGGTGCCTGGATTGGGCACATGTATGAGGTTGGAATATTGCTAAAGACGACATTATCTTCCTCTAGAAGAAATAGCTCAGTTTTACTCGGAAAACACGTCCGTCCTGTGTAATAAAGTCCTGCTGATGTTCTGTTGACCCGGGATCTCCATAGCGTTTGTCAAAAAGATTATAAAGAGTTGCAGAAAGTTCCAAACCTGGGAACAGGCTTTTGCTGAATAGAGTCAAATTAGTAATGAAAAAAGCGCCTGAACTGATTCCTGACAGGCTTGTCCTTCTCCCGGTAAACTGCTCTTCAACGCCTAAAGATAATTTTTCATTGAAAAATGGGGCGCTGAGATTAAGTTTGCAGAGCTGTTGTGGTGAGTTGGAAAGGGTATTTCCCGTCTGTATATTTTTAGTGTTCTGATAGGTATAGTTCAGGCGGCCACGCAGCCCATTTGCCCATTTGTTTTCCAACTCCAGTGCCACCCCTCTGGATTCGACTCTTTCGGTGTTCTGAAATTGCAGTACAGGATTAGTATTATCACCAAGATTTAATTGCGTGATCAAATCGGATATCCGGTAATAAAAACCGGACAAAGAAGATCGAAAGGTGTTTCCCAGATACTGTTCGTAAATTAATTGGTAAGTTTGAATTTTTTCAGGTTTCAGATTTGTGTTGGCAATGGCACTTTGGCTGTCCTGATAATACAGTTCATAGGCATTTGGTGCGCGAAAAGCCTCTCCGTAAAGGAATTTAAGAGTACTGTTTTCCAGTGGCCTGTAGATTAAGCCTGACCTCCAGTTGGTACTGCCACCAAAGCTGTCATAATGATCATAACGCACGCCGATGGTAAGAATCAGATTTTTCAGAATTTGAATTTCGTCTTGAGCATATAGCGCCCAGATGTTGGAGCGGCGGCTGTCATTCAAATATGACGTGTAGGGGGTTTGATCGTAGTTGCGCTGTATCTGTTCAAAGTTGTTCCGGTATTCCGTGCCGACTGTAATTTTGTGAAGCTCGAATAATGTTCCGGTCGCCATAATCTCCGTACCCCACCAGGAACCGAGCCCAAAGTCCTTGTTGATGGTTTGCGGAGTATTGTCATAGAGATAATCACCGCGATAGTGGGATCGATCCAGGTAAATCCTGGCCATTACATCTGTCTGGTCTGAAAAAGTATGTGCATACTTCAGGTCCAGAAAGTCGCGTTCATCGTAGGTATAGCTGCTGGTGGTGTTGAATGCTGTCTCAAAGGCGGCGGTGGGAATCCTTTTTTCGCGGGCACCGTAAACTCCGGTCAGGGTGAAATCCTGATAGTCCAGTTTGGCAAAAAACTGGTGATTTTTGTCGCTGTCAGCATTTTCGGCAATGCCGTTGTTGATGGCGGCAAATTCCTTGTAGTAGAGGTTTTGACCTCGGCTGCTTAATAAAGATGCCGAAAGAAGTACTTTTAGTCCACTATTGAATTCATTGCCGTAACTGATACGGCTGTTATAAGTGTTAAAACTGCCAACGGCCCCGGAAACCTCAACCCCCTGCAGGTCCGACCCCTGACGAGTTATGACATTGATAACACCGAAGAAGGCGTTTGTTCCATACAGGGATGAGCCGGGTCCGTGTATGACCTCGATACGCTCGATCAGGTCAACATCGATGGGGAATTCTGTGCCGATCTGCGCTGATTCGTATACATTATCGTTTGCCCGGTGACCATCCACAAGTAGCAAGATGCGGGTGTTCAGGTCGCCGGGTCGATTGAAGCCACGCACACCGATATAGTTATAGTTGCGGTCATAGGTGATATAAAAACCGGGAACACTCCTCAGAGCATCGGCGAGGGTGCGGTAGCCGAACAGTTTTATGTCGCTTGCTGTAATGATGCTGACCGAGGCCGGTGCATCAGTCACTTTCTGATCATATTTGGAGGCGGTATATACGGTGGCGACCTCAACATTGAGGAGTTGTTCCACACTCAATTCTGTCAGGTCGGTTGATGCTGTTATGATTCTGATATCCTGGCTGGCGCAGGTAGCTGTAGCTGTTGCAATCAATAGTGCAGATGCTGACAGGAGGGCAAAAAGATATTTGGTTGAGCTGCTATTGAAAGTTCTCTTCATATCCTTTGATCCTCCTGTTAAAGGGATACTGATCAAACTTTCTCAGTCTGTCCCAAATCCACTTGTCCTTTCCTGAAAATATGTTAAATCTATATCTGTTAACTGTTCTATTGGGATTAAATATTGTAAAGTAGTCAGTAATAATGGTGTCTTAAGTCTAGTATTGGGAGTTTACCATGAAATGTTTGATTGTCGATGACGATATTTTTGGTAGGGAACTACTGAATTGTTTTTTCATGGATTACGCAACAACCATTGATAAAGCTGAAAACGGGGCTGAAGCGGTCAGACTTTTTGCTGATGCGTTAAAAGCCGGAGCCCCCTATAAGGTCGTCTGTCTGGATATCCTGATGCCGGTGATGAATGGCCAGGAAGCTTTGAAGATGATGCGTGCCATGGAAAAAGAGTATGGTATTAAAGAAGGTGCGGAATCGGTTATTATTATGACAACGGCTTTGAATGCACTTGAAGATATTCAGGAAGCCATCTGGCAGGGTGATTGCAATAATTATCTGGTTAAGCCGATAGCAAAGGCGGATCTTGTTGCTCTGTTGAATAAATATAACCTGATAAAATAACTGCCGTAAGTTTCAAATTGCTCAGTCAAAAATTACTCCAATACCGGGCATTTTCTTGCTGTTTCCCCATGGTTGCCACCAGCGAACAATTGCTGTCATAACTTTATCATTATCGATAAAACGGAGCCATACCCTGGCTCCAACCGTCCATTCACCCGTGCTGTAAATAAAACAGCCCCCATCAGCTATATTCAGTGTTACAGTCTTTTCCGGATTAATAAATTCACTTTCTTCCGAGAGCAGAAATGGGATATGGCGGATTCTGCGCTCACTTTTACGAATAATTCTGGGTTTAAAAGAATTACAGTTCTGAATGAACTGCTCCAGTGTAACCCCTCCCCCAAGAACCAATACCTCACTACCAACAATTTTAATTTTTACATGAGGATAGAGCTGAATAAGATCGTTTGTGGTTTCTTTTTCAACACTACTTGATTTGGTAGACGTAATCAAATCAATCAATATGCCACTGACCGGGATCGTTTTAAGAACTTCCGGAAGCTCTGAGAGTTTTGACAGCAGAGTCGCATCGTGCCCGGTTGACTGTATGGCGGCAAGGGTCGCTTTTTGTTTTTCTTCGCTATTGGCAATTACCAGGAACATCATCTTTAACTCTTCCTTTGTTGCAAATTGCTGTTCAGCCAAATAATAATTAAAATACTACTCTATACCATTTTTAGCAATCCGGCAAAACGTCTGTGAATAATTTCTTTTTTAGCAGGCTTTGAATTTATCCTTGCTTCAAAAAACGGTTGCCATGCCCAGTCATTAGTTGCATAAATATAAAATAGTCTGAAATAACAAAGGTGTTATTCATTTATTTGCAGATAGTGGAGGCATAATGCAATTCGATGTAAATCAATTTTTTCCGGCTTGTTTAGAAAAATCCGATGACACAACTCCCAGTTGTTTCGATGAAAAACGGCCGCTATATCTTTCCGGAAGCAAGGATTTTCTCAGCCACTATCGAAATATCATTCGTGAACTTCACAGCAATGGAGCATCAGGCAGTGAGATAACTCATCTACTGTGCAGTATGATGGATGTCCTTATAAACAAGCTGTTTGACTGCATTTTGAATGATATTGACAGTAAAGGCACCAGAAAACGGCATGTCTGTCTGTCTGCGGTAGGCGGGTATGGGCGAGGCGAACTGAATCCCTTTTCCGATATAGATATAATGTTTCTGCATGATGGCAGTCTGCCGGTTTTACAGGTAGAGGACATTGCCCAGAAACTGCTCTATTTTTTGTGGGATATGCGCCTTGACGTTGGTTATTCGGTGCGGGTTATTGCCGATTGTATTGAAATGGCAGAGGCCGATGGTACTGTCAAGACAGCTTTGCTGGATCTGCGATATCTGAATGGAAGCCAGGAGCTGTTTGATCAGCTTAACAATGTGCTGTTTACAAAAATAATGACCAGATCCAGTGATAAGTTTATCAAGGAAAAACTGGTTGATATGACCACCAGGCGGGAAAAATATGGATCAACGGTTTATCTGCTGGAACCGAACCTGAAAGAGGGGGAAGGTGGGCTGAGGGATCTTCAGACCGCCATGTGGGTGGCCCGGGTTAAATTCAAGTTCAGCTGTTCTAAAGAACTGATAGTAAAGGGTGTTGTCTCCGAGGAAGAGCTTGAATCATACAACGCGGCCCTTGATTATCTCTGGCGGATAAGAAATGAATTGCATTACTTTTCAGGCCGGAAAAACGAACAGCTTACTTTTGATGCCCAGGTACATCTGGCCGCTTTTTTTGGGTACAAAGATTCTGATCAGGTACTGGCTGTTGAGGATTTCATGCGTGATTATTACCGGCACGCCATAAAAGTTGAATACCTGGTGTCAAATCTTGTTTCACGCTGCGTCTGGCGTGATGAAGGTTCAATGAAGGTGCTGGGTTATTTTATCAGGCGGCAGGTTGGTGAAGGTTGCTTTGTCCTTAAAGGGGAACTGGTCGTTCCTGATGAGTCGGTTGTTCAGAAGGATCCGACCCTGTTGATGAAAATTTTCGAGCTATCCCAGAAACACGGGGTTGAGCTGGATGTAAGAGTTATGGGTCTGATCCGCAAAAACCTGCATCTGGTAAACGATAAATTTCGCCGCAATCGTGACGTGAACAATTCATTTATGAACATATTGCGGGCGCCTAAAGGTGTTACACATACCTTGAGGCTGATGCACCATCTGGAGTTTCTAAACCACTTTATTCCGGAAATGGAACATATTTACTGTAAGGTGCAGCACGATATCTACCATATCTATACGGTTGATATCCATTCTCTCTTTGCCGTGGAACAGGCGGAAAAGCTTATCAGCGGAGAGTACAGAGAATCGCTCTGGTTTCCCACTGAAATTGCCTCCCAGCTTGTGAAACCGGAACTGTTCGTGCTGGCGGTTTTATTACATGATATCGGCAAAGGGTGTGGCGGCAATCATTCCGAAAAGGGCGCAGCCATGATCCCTACGATTGCCCGGCGCATGGGGCTTACCAAGGAATGTACCGAACGTCTGGAATTTCTGGTCCGCCATCATCTGTTGTTCGCCCATATTGCCCAGCGTCGTGATTTGAACGATGAAAAGATGGTCATACAGTTTGCCCGTCAGATGGGTACCAGTGAAAATCTGATGATGCTTTATCTGCTGACTGTGGCTGACGTAAGGGCGGTAGGGGCGGATGTGTGGACTAACTGGAAGTCGTTGCTGTTTCAGGAGTTGTACGAAAAGGCCTTCAGCATTCTGGAGCGCGGTGATTTTCATCTTGAGGCCAGCAGTGAAAGGGTCAAGAAGGTTATTCGCAATGTCGCTGATTTTCTGGGAAGCGAATATCCGGTGGCAACTGTCCAGGCAGAACTGAAAGCCATGCCGGTTCGACTGCTTCTTTCGGGAAATATTGCCATGCTGTCGGAATACGTACGCATGCTGATCCGCCAGGACCATGATGATATCGTCATGCAGATTGTCCACCAGGAAAAACCGGGCTATTCTGAATTTACCATTTGCACTGTTGACATGCCGGGTCTGTTTTCCCGCATTACCGGAGTCATGGCGGCTAATGGGGTAAATATCCTTGGTGCGCAGATCAATACCAGCAGAAATTCCAAGGTGCTTGATGTGCTGCAGGTGAATGCGCCTTCAGGACAGCTCATCAATGATGAAAAACGGTGGCAAAAGGTTCAGGGTGACATGCGGCTTGTACTGCATGGCAAGGCTGATGTGGCTGCCATGGTTGAAAAACGTCAAAGGCCTTCGATCCTTACCATGCGCTCGACGCCCCGTTTCCCGACTAACATCGAGATAGATAATGAGGTCTCGGAAAGTTATACGGTTATTGATGTTTACACCCATGACAAAGTCGGTCTGCTCTACCTGATTACAAGCACATTGACAACGTTGGGACTGTATATCGGAGTATCCAAGATTTCCACCAAGGTTGACCAGGTTGCCGACGTTTTCTATGTGCGCGATATCTTCGGGCATAAAATACTTGAACAAGATAAGCTTGATAGAATCAAGAGGTTACTGTGTGAAGCAATTGATGAGTGGGTTTGAAAGTATTTTGAAAAAAACGGAAGAAATTGAAAATCAGATGATTAAGAGTGCCGGTTTAAATATTAGTCTGGACGAACTCCAGGAGTTAAAAGAGTTTCTGGAGTTAGCCGGAGGGCAGCCGGTCAGAATGTCCCTGTCCGGTCGTGGTCAGGTGTTCAAGCTGTCTGGAGTCAAGATGGAGCTGCGAGTCAGGCTTGATAGATCCCTGTTGGCGATCACCAATATCGAGATGCCGACCCAGCGAAGGGGACAGGGGCGCTGGGTGGTGGAGTGGCTTAAGAGATACGCCAGATCAAAGGGGTTAAATCAGCTTTCCATAGAACATGTAACTACCTTTGAAGCGATTGATTTTTGCTGTAAAAATGGTTTTAGGCCAATGGTGATCGGCTGTACAGGGATAATTGACGGTAAGGTATTCGGTAACTATGTACTGGATTTATGAGGAGTGCCCATCTGAATCTGTTTCCCCTTGATCAAGCAGTGTAAGAAACTCATCTTCACTGAGTACTGTTATGCCAAGCTCTCTGGCTTTCGTCAGCTTGCTCCCTGCATCTTCTCCGGCTACCACATAATCAGTTTTCCTGGAAACCGACCCAACAGCATTGCCACCCTCATTCTCCACATATCCCTTTGCCTGATCACGGGTGAATTTATTCAATGATCCGGTAAAGACAAAACTCTTGCCGGTGAATCTTCCGCCGACCTTTTTCTTTTCCACAGCCGGTGTCACCCCTGCAGCCAGCATGTGGCTGATAACATCCAGATTTTCTTGACTGGAAAAAAAAGTTTTTATACTCTGGGCAACCGTTGCGCCGATATCACGGATACTTGTCAGCTCTTCAAAGGTCGCTTTTTCAAGGTTTTCCAGGCTGCCGAATGCCTGGGCCAGGGCTTTGGCGGTACGTTCTCCCACATGACGGATACCGAGCGCGAATACGAAGCGGCCAAGTTCCTGCTGTTTGCTCTTTTCAATGGCTGCCAGCAGGTTGTCGGCCAATTTGTCACCCATGCGTTCAAACTGCATGAAATCATCCCTGGTCAGGTAATAAATGTCAGAAATGTTGCGCACCAGCCCGAGCGAAAGCAGCTGTTCCATAAACCGTTCTCCCAGCCCCTCTATATCCATGGCATTTCGCGAAGCAAAATGTTTCAGGGATTCCCTGATCTGAGGCGGGCAGGATAGCCCCATACAGCGTACCGCCACCTCATCTGCAATCTGCACGATGTCTGCCCCGCATTCCGGGCATTTTTCCGGTGGCGGCAGATAGTGTTCTGCCCCGGTCCTCTTCTCAGTAAGTACCCGCACCACAGCAGGTATGACGTCTCCGGCACGCTCAACTAAAACAGCATCTCCGATTCTGATATCTTTCAAGGCGATCTCGTCCCAGTTATGCAGGGTTGCCCTTGAAACCGTGACACCGGAAATTTCAACCGGACGCAGCTGGGCAACGGGAGTTATTACACCGGTGCGACCAACGGAAGGAATGATATTCTCCACGACGGTTTCAGCCTGTCTTGGCGGGAATTTGCAGGCTACTGCCCAGCGTGGTGAGCGGCTCTTTTCGCCCAGCTCGCGTTGCAGGCCAAAGGAATCGACTTTTATGACAGTGCCGTCAATTTCGTAAGGAAGTGATTCACGCTGTTCCTGCATCTGATGGTAATAAGCGGTAGCTTCGGATATACAGTTTACCTGTTGGACAAGCGGGTTGATCGGAAGTCCCCAGGATTTTAGAGTTTGCAGGAATTCATATTGCGAGTGGAATTCAGCACCTTCAATGGTACCGGGTGCATAGCAGAAAATAGAAAGCGGGCGACGTGCCGTGATGCGTGAATCCAGCTGTCTCAAGGAACCGGCGGCCGCGTTGCGTGGGTTGGCAAAAGACGCTTCGCCGTTTTCCTCTTTTTCACTATTGATTTGTTGAAAGGCTTTCAGTGAAAGGAACACTTCACCTCGTACCTCCAGCAACGCGGGTATGTTTTGGCCTTCCAGCTGTAACGGAAGTGACCGGATTGTCTTGACGTTTTCAGTCACATCTTCACCGGTGACACCGTCCCCGCGTGTTGATGCAATGGTCAGTTGGCCATTGATATATACAAGCTCGACCGCCAGTCCATCCATTTTAGGCTCGCAGATGTAGCCTATATTCAGCTCAGGCGCCTGGCCAAGTACCTTCTTGACTCTCTGGTCGAAATCAGTGATTTCGCCTTCGTTAACGGCATTTTCCAGGGAAAGCATAGGTATGCGGTGTATGACTGAGGAAAACTTGCCTTGTGGTGTTCCGCCTACCCTTTGGGTAGGAGAATCGGGAGTGACTATTTCAGGGTACTGATTTTCCAGTCCCAGCAGTTCGCGAAAAAGGGCGTCATATTCTGCATCGGTTATGGAAGGGGTGTCCTGGTCGTAATAAAGGCTGTTATGATGTTTGATCAGGCTGCGTAATTCTTCGGCCCTGTTTTTGCCCTTATCTTTTGGATCGATGCTATCTAGTAAAGAGAGTTGCATTGGTGCCTCATGGGATGTGGTTGACATCGAAACAGACTACAGTATTATGCAGGTAATTTCAATCAGTTGCTAGGGAACAACAATGGACGAAAAGCACCTCAATGAACTTTGCAGATGGTTTGATAGTTACGTCAAAGAGTTTTATTCAAGCGAATCAGAAGCGGACAAAAATATTCTGCTCAAGATTGAACATACCCATAAAGTATTCCAGGTCATGGAAAGGCTGGCCATTGGTGAGGGACTGCAAGCAGAAGATATGCGCATTGCCAAGGCGGTTGCTCTGTTGCATGATGTGGGGCGTTTTCCGCAGTATCGGCGCTGGCGAACCTTTCGTGACCGGGATTCGGATAACCATGCCCGTCTGGCCGTTGAGGTTATGCGTGAGCAGGCTTTGCTTGCTGAATATCCGTCTCGGGTACGCCTGTTGATCGAAGAGGCGGTCCGATTTCATAATCTGCTGGATATGCCGGTCAGGCTGAAATCGGACACGGATATTTTTCTGCGATTGATCAGGGATGCTGATAAACTTGATATCTGGCGGGTGTTTGTGGAACATTTTAGCGCCCCGCCTGAAGATCGCGCTTCAGCTGCCCTGCTCGGGTTCCCTGAAAAGCCGGGCGTCTCTCCGGCTTGTCTTGCCGCGCTGGTTGAACGACGTATTGTTAACCTGGAGACGGTAAACTGTATCAATGATTTCAAGCTGCTGTTGATCTCCTGGGTCTATAATCTGAACTTCAAAACTTCCTATGGCCTGCTACTGGAAGGGAACTTTATTGACAGTATTTTATCTGGGCTTCCCGATAATGAAGCGGTCAGAAATGCCGTTGCAGCAGCAAATGATTTTGTGGCAATGCAGGCAAAAACTGTTTCTGCTTGACAATACGGCTGTTTTTTTCACAATAGGGTTTGTTGATTCCAAAGGAGTATCTCATGCCACATAACCGTTATCGCATTGCCACAGAAAAACTTCGCTGGACCTGTAACCCTTCTGATTTCGATTTTGAAAGCACCAGCGAGTTGCCTGATCTGGATTATGCAATCGGACAGAAGCGGGCGCTGCGTTCCATAGAATTTGCACTTGGTATGGGGGAAACCGGTTTCAATCTTTACATTGCCGGAGAGCCGGGAACCAGCCGTAACTCAACAATTAAAAATATCCTCAAAAAACGAGCAAAAAATGAGCCCAGCCCCAATGACTGGGTCTATGTAAATAATTTCAAAGATCAGGATTCTGCTGTTTCCCTGTCTCTCCCGTCTGGTCGAGGCAGTGGGCTGGCTGCGGATATGAAAGAGCTGGTGGATGCTTTTAAAAAAGATATTCCCAAAGCCTTGGAAAGTCCAGAGTACGAAGCCCGTCGTACCGAGATTCTGGAAGGGTATCAGGCTAATAACAACCAGCTTTTCCAGACACTGGAAAAAGATGCTGTAAAAAGTGGTTTTGCTCTGCAGCGGACCGTTTCCGGTTTGGTAATGGTGCCATTGAAAGACGGTCGCAGCTATACTCAGGAAGAGTATGCCGCACTGACTGATAAAAAACGTGACAAGCTCGATCAGTCCGGTAAGCGATTGACCGACATGCTCAATGATGTGTTGCGACAGGTACGGGATAACGAAAAGCTTACCAAAGATGCGCTTGCCAAGGCTGATCGGGAGCTGGGACTCTCCTGTCTCGGGCACCGTTTTGATCCGCTCAGGGAAAAGTATGCCGGGCTGGATAAGGTTTTATCATATCTGGATGCGGTCAAGGAAGACATACTGAATAACCTGGAGGATTTTAAACCGCAGACAGCACAACCTCAAATTCCGGGTATCAAGCTGCCGCGCGAGGAACCGACTTTTGGACGTTATGAAGTCAATGTGCTGGTGGATAACAGCAAAAGTGAGGGGGCTCCGATTGTGTTCGAGCCTAATCCGACCTACAATAATCTTTTTGGTCGTATCGAGCATGTTATGCAGTATGGCGGCGTAGCGGTGACAGATTTCACCATGATCCGTTCCGGTGCCCTGCATCGGGCCAACGGAGGATATCTGGTTCTTGATGCCCGTGAAGTGCTGATCAACCCCTTTGTCTGGGATGCCTTGAAGCGCTGTATCCGTACCGGCGAAATCCGGATTGAAGATGTTCTGGAACAGTATCGTTTCATGACCATGGTATCGCTAAAGCCGGAAGCGGTTCAATTGCAGGCTAAAATTGTATTGATCGGTACCCCTTGGATCTATTATCTGCTTTTCTATCAGGATCCGGAATACCGCAAGTATTTCAAGGTTAAGGCCGAGTTTGACAACCGGATAGAACGCTCTCCGCAGATCATGCGTGATTATGCGCTGTTTGTGGCAACGCACTGCCGTTGTGAGAATCTGCTGCACTTCGATCGCAGTGGTATCGCACGGTTGCTGGAATATACCGCCCGCATGGTGGAGGACCAGCAACGGTTTTCCTCCCAGTTCATGGAGATTGCCGACTTCATCCGTGAGGCCTGTTACTGGGCCCAAAGCGATGGACATACGGTTGTCCGTGCTAATGACGTATTGCGTGCTGCCGAGGAAAAACTGTTCCGTTTCAACCGCATCGAAGAACGGCTGCAGGAGATGTATGATGATGGTACGATCATGGTTGACACCTCCGGCGCTATAGTTGGACAGATCAACGGCCTGTCGGTGATGGATCTGGGGGACCATGTGTTTGGCCGTCCTTCGCGCATTACGGCCAGCGTTTATACGGGACAGGCCGGAATGGTAAATATAGAGCGGGAAGTAAATCTCTCCGGCCCGATCCATGATAAAGGGGTCATGATCCTGACCGGTTATCTCGGGGGAACATTTGCCGTTAATCGTCCACTTTCTTTGTCGGCCTCGATCTGTTTTGAACAGTCCTATAACGGCATAGACGGTGACAGCGCTTCTTCAACTGAGCTTTATGCCATGTTATCAGCCTTGTCAGGGATTCCTATCAACCAGGGGATTGCAGTTACCGGCAGTGTTAACCAGCGTGGCATGATTCAGCCGATTGGTGGCGTAAACTACAAAATCGAAGGTTTCTTTGCGGTCTGCAGATCCAAAGGGCTGACCGGAAAACAGGGCGTTTTGATACCCAAATCCAATGAACGGCACCTGATGCTGAATGATGAAGTTGTTGCTGCCGTTACGGCCGGAACTTTTCATATCTGGAGCATAGAAACCATAGAAGAGGGGATCGAGATTCTGACCGGCATGAAAGCCGGTTCAAGAGGTCGAAACCATAAGTTCCCCAAAGGTACGCTTTACCAGCTTGTTGATGAACGACTGGCGAAAATGGGAGAGATGCTTAAAAAGTCAGGTGATAAGAACACAGCAGGAGCAAAAGGCAAAGTTCGCACCAAAAGTGCCAAGAAGGAGGTCGGCAGTGGGAATTAAATGGAGAGATACTCTCAATATAGGGGTTGAAGAGATAGATAACCAGCACCAGGAATTGTTCAGGCGGTTTGACCTTTTTCTTAACGCCTGCGAATCAGGTGAAGGCATTGCCAAGCTGAATGAACTGCTGGATTTTCTGGCGGAATATGTGCAATTCCACTTTCATGATGAGGAACAGACGCACCTGCAGTATTGTTATCCGCTTTATGAGGAACATCGCAAGCTGCATGCAAGATTTATAGACGATTTCAGTAAGATGCAGGAAGGGGCCAGGGCTGAAGGAGTGGCTTTGCATCATATCATTGATACAAATAACCTGTTGTTCAAGTGGATAATTAATCACATATCCAAAGCGGATAAGGAGTTCGGTGATTTTATAAAACATCAGGAACATAAGAAATAGAAAAGGGGCGTTTCTGAAAAACGCCCCTCAGCATATCATTCACCTGTTATTTATACTGATCAGCTACAATCTCCACGCCAAAGACATTGATCCTGTCCGCATATATCCTTCTGACCTGTTTCAAAACAGGGATCATTTTTTTCCGATTCCTGGATGGCTCTGATCAAGTCGGCCTTTTTCATTTTTCCGACCTTAATGTTGTGCAGTTTGGCTATTTCCTTGATTTCATCAATTTTCATTGTATCAAATCCTCCTGGTCACATTTGCTATAAACTGATTTGAAATTAATTAACTTAAATAATTTTAGCGCAGATTTTAAAAAAATCCAGTCAGTAAAATAAAAAAAGGCGGACCATTTGGTCCGCCTTTTAAATTCAGCGGCATTTCAAATGCTTATCCCGGTTATGCGGAACAGCGCCTCTCTGTATTTGTCAGCAGTTTTCTCCACAACCTCGGCCGGTAAGGTCGGTGCCGGGGCACATTTACCCCAGTCAAGTGTTTCCAGGTAATCCCGCAAAAACTGTTTGTCAAAACTTTGCTGGGGGCCGCCCGGCTGGTACTGGTCTTTCAGCCAGAAACGGCTGGAATCCGGTGTCAGGCATTCATCGATGATGATCAGTTCACCTTCATATACGCCAAACTCGAATTTGGTGTCAGCAATGATGATCCCTTTTGCGTCCGCCAGTTCGCGGGCACGCTTGTAAATTTTGATGGTGTAGTCACGGGCCTGCTCGGCCAGTTCGCGGCCACAGATCTCGGCCATTCTGTCAAATGAGATGTTTTCGTCGTGCTCGCCCTGTTCAGCTTTTGTGGATGGCGTAAAGATCGGCTCTTCAAGGCGATCGGATTCCTTCAGTCCTTCAGGAAGCTTGATGCCGCAAATTGAGCCGCTGTTTTGATAGTCCTTCCAGCCGGAACCGGAAACGTAGCCGCGCACGATACACTCTGCAGCAAGTGGTTTGGCTTTCTTGACCATCATGGAACGCCCTCTCAGCAGGTCGGCATAGGGTTGGCATTCGGCCGGGAAATCAGCAACATCAATTGAAATAATATGATTTTTGACAATGTCTTCCATCTGTTTGAACCAGAATGCAGCAATCTGGGTCAGAACAAAACCTTTGTCCGGAATCGGCTCATTCATGATCACATCAAAAGCTGACATGCGGTCGGAAGTTACCAGCAGCAGTGTGTCACCAAGATCATAGATATCACGGACTTTGCCGCGTGTAATCAGCTTGAGTCCCGGAAAGTCAGTTTGTAGAACGAGTGGGTTTGACATGTACTTCTCCTATTTTTCAGCTAAAAGAGCTTGATTGATTTCGATTTTGGCTTTGTCGCGCAGTCCCTTGATCCAACTGGTCAGAGCCTCTTCCTGTTTTTTAGGCAGCATTTTCTGTTTAATCTGCTCTTTGTTTTTATCAAATTCGGCACGCGGTGATTCGCTGCGTGACTTCAGCTTGATAGCGAACCAGCGGTTACCGACTTTGTAAACGCCTGAGGCTGCAGGTGAAGCGGTCGATAGTTTAAATGCAGCTTCCATCAATTCAGGAGAGTTTCCGATGGCCGGAATATCTCCCTTGGTGTTGTATCCGAAGCTGCTGCTGGTCTGGCTTTTGACGGCTGTTTTTGCCGCAAAACCCTTGGCTGCTTCCTCGGCTTTGGACTTTGCCAGATCTACAGCTTTGGACGCCTTTACCTTCTGTTCCACTTCTGTCTTGATATCTTTCAGCGCCGGAATAACAGAGGCTGTGCGCTCCTTTGCTTTCAGGATGTAGATGCCTCTGGCTGTTTCAACCGGACCACCAAGTTCACCCTGTTTGAGTTCAAAAGCCTTTTTGATTACTGCAGTCTCACCCGCCAGAGCTTGCGGGGCTGCGTTTGCTGTGAAAAGGGCGGTGTCGCTGATTTTTAGATTCAGCTGGCCCGCAATCAGTTTCAAATCACCGGATTTAATGTTTTTAAAAAGAGTATCGGCAGCCAGCTCATAAGCCTGTTTGGCAGTTTTCTGTCTCAGTGCCTCCACCTTGACTTTTTCCCTTACTTCATTAAGAGGCAGGATGCCGTTTTTGCCCTGCCAGCGGTCGATATTTTTTTGATAGAAGGACTGAATTTCATCTTCTGCAATAGTTATTTTAGAACTCTGTGTGGCCGGATCCAGTATGATGTATGATACGGAAACCTTTTCTGCAGTTTTAAAATCATTGGGGTTTTTCTGCAGGTACTCATTCAGTTCGGCCTCGGTGGGTTTGATCTCGCCGATTACGTCAGAAGGGCCATATGCTGCATATTCAAGCTCAATCTTGTCATTTTCCTTGCGGTACTGATTCAGCGCTTCTTCGTCACTTACCTTGACGTTTTCGGTAATTGAGTTGCGAGCCTTTCTTATGGTCAACTCCATCTTCTGGCTTTCTTCAAAATCATTTGCTGTTATGCGCTGACTTTTGAGAATCTGCTGATAAAGGTCAAAGCTGAATTTCCCGTCTTTCTGGAAATAAGGCATGCCAGCGATGGCTGCAGATGCCTCTTCTTTGGTGACTTTAATTCCCATTTTCTTGGCTTCGGCTAAAGCCAGTCTGTTATCAATCAAGCTGTCCAGAGCGATTTTTTTCAGTCCGAGAACTTTTTCCAGCTCAGCAGGCATGGCTTGCCCGTATAGCTGCATGTAATTGTTTCTGATGTTTTCATAGGCATTACGGTATTCATCGAAGGAAATTTTCTTGCCGTTTACCTTGGCGGCGTATCCGGCGGAACCGCTCCCCATACCGTCGCTCCCTTTTCCCCATACCAGGAAGATGGTTCCGATAAAGGAAAGCACAATGAAAACGAAAACTGCTTTTACAAGAACTGATTCTTTCTTTTTACGTATGAAGTCCAGCATGGGCGGGTGACTCCTTAATCATTTTTTAGTAAAAAAAAGCCGCTAAGGCAGCTGGATAGCGGATATTACTATACGTCCAGATTGATTGCAAGCTGTTGTTTTCCCGGTTTTCAGGCTTTTATTGTTCTGTAACGTGTGTTAGCCTGTTGTAATTGCAACAGGAATTTCAGTTTGTTCATTCCAGTGGACCCAATGGTATCTTTTACTGTCAGTATTTAAGTAATTATTTTTTCAGTCTGCAGATATGGGGAAATTCAACAATGAAAATAAGTTTTTCCAGTCCCAATAAAGAAGTAAATCAGCTGATCAGTAAAATGTTTGAGGTGGCAGGCGGTATCAAGCAGCCTGACATTATTCGGGAAATGATTCTTTCTTCGCTTCTGATTGGTCAGGAAACCGATTATCTTGCTGATCTGAAGCTGATAAACACGACCCTGCGGGAAATGCGCTTTACTGCCAAAGTTTTCGCTCCTTACCGTGACAAGAAAAAAGTGACCATTTTCGGATCGGCAAGAACCGCACCTGATGATGAAATGTACCTCAAGTGCGTCCGGTTCAGCAGGATGCTGGCCGAAAAGGGTTATATGATCATAACCGGCGGCGGTCCGGGGATCATGCATGCGGGCAATGAAGGTGCCGGCAGTGAAAATTCTTTTGCTGTAAATATCAAGCTTCCGTTTGAACAGAATCCCAACCCGATCATGTATCGAAATCCACGTCTGATTACTTATAAATACTTCTTTAATCGCAAGGTGGCCTTTGTAAAAGAGGCCGACGCAGTGGCGGTTTTCCCCGGAGGATTTGGAACTCTGGACGAGGCTATGGAGGTTTTTACCTTGATCCAGACCGGCAAGACCGCCCCAAAACCGCTGATTCTGATTGACGATCAGGAAGGCTATTGGGAGAATTTCTTCCGTTTTGTTAAGGAGAGTCTGTTGGTCAAGGGGTTTATTTCCGGTGAAGACTTTTCGATCTTTACAATAACCAAGGATGAAAATGAGGCGGCAGAGGCGATTGAAAGTTTTTACCGTGTCTATCATTCCATGCGTTTTGTTGATCGACGTCTGATTTTACGGCTGAACAAAGCCCTGAAACCGGAACAGATAGCTACGCTGGAAACTGAGTTTCCGGAGCTGATAACAGATGGTGATCACATAAACTGCTGTGGAATGTTTCCTGAAGAATTGGATGAACCTGATCTGGCAGATTTGCCCAGAATTTCCCTGAATTTTGATCATCATCATTACGGGTTGTTGCTGGCATTTATTCATAGAATAAATACCTTCTAACATGGGTCTCCCGTGTTTTTGGTACGGCCCTGCAGGCCCGCTGATGGTTGCATAGCCGCCCTAATTCCTCCGTATACTTTTTGACATTCCACCCTATGTGTGATAAAAATAAACACTTTTACTTATAAAACTTATTCTGGTTAATCTATTGCAGAGAGGGCGTTATGAATCACTTTCAGTACAAAGGTATCGAGCTTTACGCAGAAGATGTGGCAATAAAAGAGATCGTTTCAAAGGTCGGTTCGCCTGTTTATATCTATTCCCATGCCACTCTGGAACGGCATTTCAAGGCTTTTGATGCTGCCTTTGCCGCAATGCCGCATACCATCTGCTATTCGGTCAAAGCTAACTCTACCCAGTCCGTACTTAAAACCTTTATTAATCTGGGCGGCGGCGTGGATATTGTTTCCGGCGGTGAACTTTACCGAGCCGTCAAGGCCGGAGTAGACCCGAAAAAAGTTGTCTATTCAGGCGTTGGCAAAAAGGACGATGAGATTGAATATGCCCTGAATACCGGCATACTGATGTTCAACGTGGAGTCCGAGCAGGAGCTGACACGTCTGAATGAGATTGCCGTGCGCATGGGCAAGAAAGCCGGTATCTCGATCCGCGTCAATCCTGATGTTGACCCGGGCACGCACCCATATATTACCACCGGTCTGAAAAACGCCAAATTCGGTATCACAATCGATACAGCCATGCAGGAATATGCCAGAGCAGCCACTTTACCGGGCATTGATGTGATCGGCATTGATATGCACATCGGCTCCCAGTTGACCAAAGTTAACCCTTTCGTGGATTCCATTGAAAAACTGAAAATCATGATCGCCAAACTGCGCAGCCAGGGCATTGACCTGAAATACTTCGACTGCGGCGGCGGCCTTGGTATCCAGTACAATGATGAGGCACCGCCACTTCCTTTGGATTATGGTCAGGAAATTGTGGCCGCCACCAAGGATCTGGGCATGCACCTGATTTTTGAGCCGGGCCGCAATATTGTGGGTAATGCAGGTATCCTGGCTTCCAAGTGCCTTTATACCAAGCAGCGCGACGACAAAAACTTTATCATGATCGACGCCGGCATGAACGATCTGGCACGTCCGGCTCTCTATGGGTCATTCCATGGTGTCCAGCCTGTAGTTCAGGACCAGGATGGCATGATTGTGGCTGATATCGTCGGGCCGATCTGCGAATCCGGTGACTTTCTGGTCAAGGACCGCGAAGTACCGATGTTCAAGCAGGATGACCTGATGGCCTTTATGTCCGCCGGAGCCTACGGCTTTGCCATGAGCAGCAGTTATAACAGCCGTCCACGCGTTGCCGAAGTAATGGTCAAGGGTGACAGGTTCGAAGTAATTCGTGAACGTGAAACAGTCGAGGAATTGATCAGGGGAGAGAAGATCGCATCGTTTCTGTGATTTTTTCCAGGTACTCCAAGAGGATAAGGGGAAAAGGGGTAAGTCATGTTTGAAGGAAGTATAGTCGCCCTTGTAACGCCGTTTAATAATGGCCAGCTTGATGAAGAAAAACTGCGTCAGCTTGTTGATTTCCAGATCGAAAACGGTACTGATGCCATTGTACCCTGCGGTACAACCGGTGAATCATCGACTCTGGATTACGAAGAGCATATTGAGGTTATCCGGATAGTTATTGAACAGGCTGCCAAACGTGTGCCGATCATTGCCGGAACCGGCTCGAACTCGACAGCCGAAGCTATCCTGCTCACCCGCCAGGCCAAAGATGCCGGTGCTGACGGGGTGCTGCTTGTAACACCTTATTACAACAAACCTTCCCAGGAAGGACTTTATCGTCACTATCTGGCCATAGCCGACGCAGTGGATATTCCGCAGATTCTTTACAATGTGCCGGGGCGCACCAGCGTAAACATGCTGCCGGAAACCGTTGCCAGGCTTTCCACCCATAGAAACATAGTGGCAATTAAAGAGGCTACCGGTTCATTACAGCAGGCCTCGGAAATCATCAGCCTTTGCGGTGACAATATGGATGTTCTATCCGGTGACGACTTTATTACTTTCCCCATGATGGCGTGTGGTGGCAAGGGGATTATCTCGGTTGTGGCCAACATCATGCCTCGAGAAGTCGCCGCAATGGTGGATGCTTTTAATGCGGGCAACATGGAAGAAGCGCGCAGGTTGCACCTGAAGATGCTGAAAATCAGCAACGCCATGTTTATTGAAACCAACCCGGTTCCTGTCAAAACTGCTTTAGGAATGATGGGAAAATGTAGCGGAGAAGTCCGCCTGCCGCTGGTTGAAATGAGCGCCGCCAATTCGGATAAGTTGGCTGCTATCATGAAAGAATATGGTCTGATTTGATGATTCGAGACCATAAGTGAATAACAATCGTATCTGGATTGCTTTTGTTCTGCTGGCTGTAATGTTGTCCGGGTGTGCCACTGGCAGCACAAGAACAAAAGAATTACGACGTCTTGATAACGCCGTTAAGCTCAAGCTCAGTGGCAAAGTGGGCATGACAACATTCACTAAATGCGGCGGTGCATATCTTGATCGACTTAATCCGGACTACTACGAGGTTGATTCAAAAGCGGTTCTCTACCAAAAGTGTACCGAACTTGGCTATCCTTCTGTATTTCAGAGCAGATTTAAATCACGACTTGAGTCAAAGCTTGGTCGGAAACTGACGGCAGTAAGCACAGACAAAACTTTTAAGGCTAACCTTGTGTACAAGGAGGCTGAAAGGCTTGGACTGGATTATGTGATTTCGGGGGATCAGCTTTACCTGGCCGAAAATGATAGTGCTGCGGTTGTTTCTGTGTTGCTTTATGTAATCAATGTATCCGAGAAAAAGATCGTTCTGCTGGGTCGAGTGCAAAAGAACGGTGACAAGGGCAAGCTGCCTGAACTGGTCGATGCAGTGGCAGATGAGTTATTTGACAAGGCATATCATGACTAAAAACTTGCCCGGAATTTTTAAAATATAAAGGTGGATAAAATGATTAAAATAGCGATTTGTGGTGCAGGGCGGATGGGGCGACACATTGTCAATACAGTAAACGAGGTGGAAGGCGTTCAGCTGACCGGCGTACTTGAACGTCCCGGTCATCCGCTGGTTGGTCAGGATGTGGGGCTGGTGGCCGGTTGCGGAGCTCTGGGTGTGAATATTTCCGACAACCTTAACGAAATTATTGCAGGCTGCGATGTGCTGATTGATTTTACCACACCAAAAGTCTCTCTGAAAAATCTGGAAGCCTGCGGCCTGTTGAAGAAATCGATTGTGATAGGCTCCACCGGTTTCACACCGGAAGAGCGCGAACTGGCAGTTGAGCTTGCCAGGGATATTCCGGCCATACTGGCTCCCAACATGTCCGTAGGTGTCAATGTCTGTTTCAAAATTTTGAAGGATATCGCCAAAACGCTGGGCAATGACTTCGACGTGGAAATTGTCGAAGCGCACCACCGCTTCAAGAAGGATGCACCTTCCGGTACAGCTGTCCGTATGGGCGAAGTTGTTGCAGAAGCCCTTGGACGTGACTACAACAAAGTAGCCAACTGCCACCGCGAAGGCATCACCGGCGAACGCACCAAGGAAGAGATCGGCATGCAGACCATCCGTGGCGGCGATATTGTCGGTGAACATACCGTCTACTTCATCGGCATGGGCGAGCGCATCGAACTGTCCCATCGCGCCATGACCCGCGACATGTTCTCACGCGGCGCTGTTCGTGCAGCCAAGTGGGTGGTAGGGCAGAAGCCGGGACTTTACGATATGCAGGATGTATTAGGATTAAACTAAGAGGAACGCCGCTTTTGGGTAATCTCGACGTTGTCTTCGGATAAATGGAACTACAGGTTTTCTCCCCATCTTAATTTAAGAGGGGGTTGGGGGGGGATGAACCACGGCAATTTAACCCCTCCCAGCCTCCCCTTAATTAAGGGGAGGAGTTCGAAAACAAAATAAATATAAATGATAAATTTTTGGAGGTTTTACCGTAATGGCAAAAATTAATGACAACTACCTGAAGCTGAAAGCAGGTTACCTTTTTCCTGAAATCGGCCGCCGCGTGCGTGAGTTTTCTGCTGCCAACCCGGATGCCAAGATCATCCGTCTCGGTATCGGCGACGTAACCCAGCCGCTGCCGCCAGCCATCATCAAGGCATTTCATGATGCGGTTGACGATCTGGCTACTGCGGAACATTTTGCAGGTTACGGCCCTGAGCAGGGGTATGACTGGCTGATCAACGCCGTCATCGAGAAATCCTACAATAAACTGGGCGTTGAGCTGAAAACCAGCGAAATGTTCATCTCCGACGGTTCCAAGTGCGACTGCGCCAATATACTGGACATCTTTGCTCTGGACAATGTTGTTGCCATCGGTGACCCGGTCTATCCGGTTTACAACGATACAAACGTCATGATCGGCCGCACAGGCGAAGCAGACGAAAAAGGCTACTACAAGGGTATCGTTTACCTTCCCTGCAATGAGGCCAACGGCTTCATTCCTTCGCTGCCCACCGAGAAGGTTGATATTATCTATCTCTGCTTCCCCAACAACCCGACCGGCACAGTTGCCAGCAAGGCCGAGCTGAAGAAGTGGGTCGATTACGCCAATGCCAATGACGCCGTCATCTTTTATGACGCCGCCTACGAAGTGTTTATTACGGATCCGGAAATTCCACACTCCATCTACGAGATCGAAGGTGCCAAGAAGTGCGCCATTGAATTTCGTTCTTTCTCCAAGACTGCCGGCTTCACCGGTGTACGTTGCGGTCTGGTCGTTGTGCCGGAAGAGGTTATGGGCACTACCGCTAATGGCGAGAAATACAGCTTCAACAAACTCTGGCTGCGCCGCACCACCACCAAGTTTAACGGCGCATCCTATCCGGTTCAGCGCGCTGCCGCTGCTGTTTACAGTGAAGAAGGCTGGAAACAGACCAAGGAGATCGTTGACTACTACATGGAAAATGCCCGCATCATTCGTGAAGGGCTTGCCGAGGCAGGCTGCACGGTTTTCGGCGGTGTCAACGCCCCTTACATCTGGCTGAAAACACCGGGCGGCATGACCAGCTGGGATTTCTTCGACAAATTGCTGACTGAGTGCAACGTGGTTGGTACACCCGGTTCCGGCTTCGGGCCGAGCGGGGAAGGGTACTTTCGACTTTCGGCCTTCGGCAATCGCGCTAACGTTATTGAGGCGGTGGAACGAATCAAGAAAAATCTGAAGTAGTTTTTAAGGGCGCTGAAATCAGCGCCCATTTTTTTATGGTTTTCGGGAGAAATTATGAAAAAAATGACTCTGTTTCTGTTGTTAATTGTTTTATGTGCGAATGCAAATGCATTTGATTCTGAAAAAATGGATCTGTTTATGCGTTCAAAACGGTGTGAAAAATGCGATTTAAAAGAAGCAAATCTTAAAAATTTAAATCTGGAATATTCAACTATTGATTATATAGATTTGAGAGGGGCAAATATTGAAGGTGCCAATTTCAGCTTTTCACATATGGATGAAGTCAAGCTGGAAAGAGTAAAGGCAAAGAACTCAATATTCAAGAATGCATATATGCACCACTCAGCTTTTGATAGGGCTGATTTTGAAAATGCAGTTTTTGCAGGGGCTGAATTGGGTAAAGGTTCTCTGAAGAATATAAATGCTGCGAATGCTGATTTTAGTAATGCAAAACTGAAAAGTACAAAGTGGGAGAATGCTGTTCTGGTTAATGCAGTTTTCAAAAAAGCTGTTTTACATAGAGCTGATTTTGAGAACGCCAATTTGGAAAATGCAGACTTTGAGGGTGCCGATCTTTGGTGTGTCGATTTGACAGGCGCAAAACTTAAAGGAGCAAACTTTAAAGGCGCCAATTTACAGCTTGAATCAAACCCTGCGTGGCCTAATAAATATAAAAAATGCAAAGAACTGACTGATGCAGGAGCTGTAATTGATAGCAGTACCCAATGTAGAAGGTAGTTGGTTCAGGTTATATGACTTGAATTTAAGGGATACCCGCAATTAATTGAACAGGGCGGCCAATCGGTCGCCTTCGGGGCTGACCCCGTGACGGGACGAGCCACTGTACACGCTGCCGGACTCGGTTTTTTGGCTGACTGGACCATTGTCATTGTCGGAGATATGCTTTATTTTGCAGTCATTGCTATCACAATCCTGCAGTTGAACAATTATATTAGTGTTCCGAATGCAATCATGCTGATTGTCCTGTTGGTGATGTTTTTGGCCCCTTGTGCTTATCCGACGCATACTCGCTTATCGTATGGCTTGACAGTTAAGTGAGGTGTGCGGTGGTTTATTGATTGTTGCCGAGGTGTAGATAAATGTCTTTAAAAATGTCCGGAAGCGCTGCTGGCAGAGAAGCGGCGGTTATTCTGGAAATTGAAAAATTAAAGCGACGAGTGATCTGGTACGAGCGTGCCGGTAGCGACAGTATGAGTCAGATCTCTTTTATCTACCGTTCGGCGGACCGATTCGGTCGCCGGATTTACGGACAATCCTTCTGTGGCGGTGAGCTTGGTGCCAGCGGCTGTTCAACTGGTTCATGCTGCCGTTGTCGGCCTGATGTGTTTGCCTATGAAAAACAGGTGCTGGATCGTCTGCCGAAAAGGCGTGATGAAACCGGCTACTGCCCGTTCTTTAATCTGGTCCGGAAGAACTGCAGCATCTATAATTTTAGGCCGTTTGCCTGCCGGATTTACTTTAACCTGGCCGCTTCAGCCCATTACTGCCGGAACCCCAATGATATGACCCTGCAGCTGTTCGATAATCTCAAGCCGCACCTGAAGAGGGTTTTGGGGGCGTATGCAGGGGGATATGAAGGGTGAGGGGAATTATTTAAACACTTGGAAAGGCAGTATGGAAAGTTAGTCAGCAGCAGAATCAGAACTCCTGGTCCGGTATTGCTCCAACGGCGCAAGAATTTGATGAAGTAAATCACTTTCAACCGTTCCATGTTCCAGTAAAGCACTGGCCAGTTGTTCGACCACACTCCAGATCTCTTTTTCAGCCAGCCAGCTGTGAAGTTTGCGCATTATGTTCAGGCTTACAATCTGCACTTTGGTATCATCCTGAAGTATCTCCCAGGCCTGCTCCTGCCATGCTGCCAGATCACTGATTGCAACTACCGGATTATCTTCATCAGCATCTCGAAATATATAACAATCTTCTGCTGCAATACCGGCCAGCGTTACCAGGCCGAATTCGTATAATCCGAGGAACGTTTCCCGGTCAAGCGTTGCCTTGCCTTGAACGGGAAACCCCCTCCATGTTCCACATTCTTCAGCATTAATAGATACTGAGGATACGGCAAATCTTCTCCGCCCCACAAGTGTTTGCACTATGGCGTGCCCAGACTGATGAATTGCAACTCGATGCGGTTCAGGAACCATTGTTATTCAGTCTGGGTGACACAGGGGCAGTTTTTGGGATCTCTTTCACCCACACTATCAAGTGCAAGTCCAATCCAGTTATGTACTTGAGCAACATCAAAACCGGCTAATCGTTCGTTGTCTACCTGCATCAGTGGCCGCACAATAAAAAGAGGTTCAGTTAGCATCAGAATCAGTGCGTCATCCCGCTTGAAGGTGGATGGGACTACCTCGCCTGATTTTACCTTTGGATGGGCAGGATTGAACCACTCTGCAACCGGGCGCTCACCAAAAAATAACGCCAGACCATCAATGCTCCACGGTTCAGTAAGCAGGTTGCGCACGTCCAGTTCGTGCCCGGATGCGAGAAGGATTTCTTTTTGCCGGGTGTTGCCCTGGCAGCCAGGCTTTTCCCAGAATACGATCTTTGCCATTACTTTTCTCCTGTGCATCATCAAATTATATCAATTGCAGCTACTTTCCTTTATGTGGTGCCTCTTCGCTGTCGCAGAGTGTTCGTACGGATGCGACCATCATCCAGTCATAATAGGAGTTGATCGCTTCGCCTGTTCCCTCTTCTTCGGAGATCCTCAGAAAATCCTCACCCATATACAGAGTTGCATTGGCATAAACCTTTCCTTCGTTGACCTGAATTTTGATCCCCTTGCGCAGCTTGCGTGACAGGCTGCCATGTACCGGCATTGATGCATACTCGAATACTTTTTCCCAGACCATTTTCATAACCTACCTCCTGTATTGTTGTTGATTAATGGTAATAAAATACCCGGTAGCCGTTTAAGGGCATACCGGGCATCATTGACCGCTTGCTACAGCTGTTAATTCAGCTATAAGTGAAATTAAGCAAGATTTGAATATATCCGGAAAATCAGATTGGTGGTTCCAGTGGTCCAAACCAGTCACCGTTTAATATTTCAATCGGTGTGCTTCCGGCTTCTCCATGTTGTAATGCAACAGGGTTCCCGTTTTCATCATTACGAATTGCAACAATCCTCAATTCGTGCTTTTTGCGACCTGATTGATGATGCCCGTTTGGGTCATACCAATATTTGCCGACAACAAGCGGTTTTTCTGGTGTCCATGCCATACTTAATGCCTCCCTACTGTTTTGTCGAATGAGTTTAAGTAAAACAAACTGCAAATGAGTGGAATAGCTTAGTTACTAAGATGTATATCCAAAACCATGGGCCTCTACCGGCTCAAAAGAGAAGCAGCCTCTCGGGCAGTTCTGTCCGCATGACCTGCAGCCAATACAGTTAGCGTCATTGGCAATTTTCATATAAGCCTTGACAGTTTCCTCTGTGTCCACCTCTTCATAAGCCAGCACATTTTTTGTGCAGGTCTTATAGCAGCGCCCGCAACCGATACACAGGTCCTTATCAAGTGACTTGATAAAATCCGGTGTCCACTCACGACCATTTTTTGTAAATCCGGTAATTAAAGCCATTATCTCTCTCCTTATTTGTATGTGCCAAATAAAAAGCCCGGCACACCTTAAAGGTATGCCGGGCTTCATTGCTTGGCTGTGAATCTTGAGTGAATTGATCATATATAACCTGATCACATTATTCAAGTGTTTAGTTAGCTCCTGTCCGGAAAACTGAATGACCTGCCCAACGCCCAAACCTTAAGTCACAGCAAAGATTTTGTGTTCGGCTGCACCGGTGTATTGAACAGCCGGCGGGTTAATTTAGTTTTGTTGTATTTGCAGAGCGCTGGAATGTGGATGTTTTTATGCTCTGTTTACGAAAACATTATTGACAGCGATCCTGAAAATGCGTATAGGTAGTCATATGACTACCTATGTTGCAAATACTGCAAATGAGCTGACTTCACGACAGCGACAGGTGCTTCAATTTGTCACCTCCTTCGCCGATAGCCATGGTTTTTCCCCCAGTCAGAGGGAAATTGCCGGGCATCTGAAGGTGTCCGGCACGTTGCCGGTGATGAAGCATCTGGCTGCGCTGGAGCGGAAAGGGTATGTCAGGCGGGAAAACGTGAACCGGGGTATTGTGCTGACCACTCCCCACAGTCGGCATGTGTCGCTGCCGATTGTGGGGACGGTGCGGGCAGGCAATCTCTCAACTGCAATTGAGGACATCCAGGGATATTTTTCCGTTGATCATCTGGCAGTGAAGGGTGCCGACTGTTTTTTTCTGAAGGTAAAAGGCGATTCCATGGTTAATGCGGGGATCATCGAGGGTGATCTGGCCCTGGTGCGGCCGAATACGGTTGCTGAAAATCGGGATATCGTGGTTGCCATGCTGGATGGGGAGGCAACGGTCAAAAGGTTTTACAGAGAGGGCGGCTGTATTCGCCTGCAGCCGGAAAACTCGCAGATGGAGCCGATTATCATCCGTCCACAGGATGGCGAGATGAGTATTGTGGGCAAGGTGATAGGTATCTATCGGCAGTTATAGTTTACGAATAGCAATTTGTTAGAGGAATTGTTCAGGAGAATGATATGGAACTGATTACCTTATGCGGTGTAGCAATAGTGTTTTTTTGTGTCTGGATCGAGTTGGAACCGGTTTTCAGGCGTGTAGTTAATGCCGTCAGCCGGGTCAAAGCGAGGAATACGGTCAAACCGCTGTTTCATGAACACAAGTCCGGCTTGGCTTGAGCAGGTGACGGCTATGCTTCTGATTTTTTGCCCAGTTGTTTCAGAAACAGCCAGACCAGCGGTGGCAGGATTACCAGATAGACATAGAAGAGCAGTTTGAAGGTGGCCCCGACACCTTGTGAGTCGGCGTATCGCCCTATTAGCGGTCCGGTGAGAGCAAAGATCATCCGGAAAGAGAGCGATTGCAGTGAAAGCATTCCTGCCCGGGTTTCGGACGGAATTTCGTTCTGGGCCACATGCAGAAAGAACGGCCCCCGCATTCCGCGCATGGCCGTTAGCAGGTAGTAGAAGAGAAAACCCCACACCCCGACCGACAGTCCCAGTCCCATGTATCCCACCCAGACAAGTGCCACCACCAGCAGGACCATACCCCGGTCACCCAGAAAGGCCCGCACCCTGTGGCTGAATAATGCAAAAACGGCAACGATCATGTTTGCTCCGGCCCAGACCGGGCCGAAGGAGGCCAGCGGCACTCCGCAGTCGCGCATATAGGGCTGGATCAGCCAGACCGGATAGAAAGATGAAAGTCCGAGGATGATACTGAGCAGGATTGTTATTCGCAGGCGCTTATTTTCTATAAAGACGTAGCGCGCCGAAGCAAGGGCTTGTGCCAGGTGGTTGCCGTGCCGTTGCGGTTCCCGTTTCGGTTCGACCATGCCTCTGGTGATGATCAGCGCCAGCAGCCAGACCGCTATCTGTAGAAAAAACGGCAGCAGAGGGTAATGGGCATATAGAACTCCGGCAAAGATCGCCCCGGCCGCCTCGCCGGTCTGGCCAAAGAAAGTGGAGCGCCCCTCGCAGCGGGAGTATGTTGTGTCCTCTTTGCCGGCTTTGAGGGATTCGAAGAGCAGGGCGCTGTCGGTGCCGCTGATGAATGAGGTGGAGATGCCGAGCAGGACTTCGGCAATCAGGACTTCCTGGAACGATGTGGCCATGGTGTAGTAGCCCCATCCCACCAGTCCCAGCAGGGATGCTATGGTGAGTGCGGTGCGGTAGCCGATCCGGTCGCTGATGTAACCGGAGGGGTATTCCATTACCACCATTGATACGGCAAAGATGCTTTGCAGCAGCAGGATCTGGGAGAGGGACAGGCCGATATGTTCCTTCCAGAACAGGGTGATGATCGCCATGGGAAACAGGGTCATCTGTAGGAAGGAAAAGGCGTAGAGCAGGGGGATGTTGCGCCGCAGGGTGATCATGGGGGCAGTATGGACTATTTCCAATAGTTTATAAAGGACTGTCTGTCTCTGCTAATTTATCCCCATCTGCCTCAGGTTGTTGATGTCCCGCAAAGGCGGTGCCCCGAACAGTCGGTTGTATTCCCGGCTGAACTGGGACGGGCTCTCGTAACCAACCTGAAATGCAGCGTTTGCTGCATCCATGCGTTCTGCCAGCATTAAACGTCTGGCTTCCTGTAAACGGAGCTGTTTCTGGAACTGCAAGGGGCTAAGAGCGGTCATTGACCGGAAGTGATGGTGAAAGGTAGAACTGCTCATGCTGGCCTGGGCAGCCAGGTCATCTATACTTATTGATTGTGTAAAGTTACCTTTTAACCAATCAATTGCCCGTGCTATCTGATGACTCTGGCTTCCCGCCGATGCAATCTGGCGCAGGCGCTCACCCTGGTCGCCCACAAGCAGGCGGTAGATGATTTCCCGCTGGATAACAGGTGCCAGAATTGGAATGTCCTGTTGCTCAGTAAGCAGATCTATCAACCGCTGAAAGGCGGCCAGCAGCGGTACAGTCACTTCGCCGGTTGCCATGCCACGACTTGATTTTTGCGCGTGTGGCTGTGGAAGATTGCTGTCCACCATCAGTTGTGAGATTTCTCGCAGATCAAGTTTCAATTTGAGCCCCAGATAAGGCTTCTCTGGACTCGCTTCGATAATTTGTACAATTGTGGGTAGATTTACGGACGTGATCAGATAATTGTGCGCATCATACACATAGGAGTCATCTCCCAGCATCACTCGCTTGGCCCCTTGTGCAATCAGGCAGATACTCGGTTCGTACATGCCGCTGATCGGTTCGGTCGGCTCGGTCCGCTTATAAAGAGACAAACCCGGTACTGCCGTTACTTGCTGTTCACCTTTTTCGGTGCATTGAGCAATACTGTTTCTTACGGTTTCAAGTGTAACTTCCATGTTGTTATTCTTGAGCTCACTCATAACTGACTCTTTCTTCATTGTTTTTACCTGTTAAAATCTTATCCAATCCTGCTGTGTGTTGCAATCATTATCCTGTTTATCGGACTTTCAGGCAAGAATTCAACAGGATTGGTCTATCTGCTCCTGTTCCTTCGGGAGTACGGTATAATCATCGACAGGATTTCGCTGGTTGCAGAAAATCTGCAATCTCGCCGCCAGGTATCCTGAAAAACTGGAGAAGCTGACCAACCGATAAGTAGCAAAGTCCACCGTCTTCAGATAGAAACCAGGTATAAAACAACAGGAGGAAACATCATGTATCAAGCAAAAGCCTATTCAGTTGCCAGTGCAACATCACCATTTACATCCGACACTATCCAGCGCCGGGAAACAACCGAGCGTGACGTGCAGATCGAAATTCTCTTCTGCGGCATCTGTCACTCCGACCTCCACACCGCCCGTGACGAGTGGAGCAGTATCATGCCCACAACGTACCCTTGTGTTCCAGGACATGAAATCGTCGGTCGCGTCACCAAAGTCGGTTCTGCTGTCAAGAAGTTCAAAGCTGGCGATCTGGTAGGCGTCGGCTGTCTGGTGGATTCGGACCACACCTGCCAAAATTGCAAGGACGATCTGGAGCAGCTCTGCCCCGGTTCAACCTTTACCTACAATTCGCCGGACAAGCACGGGACCGCCCCGGTAACCTACGGCGGTTATTCTGAAAGCATAGTGGTTGATGAGCACTTTGTACTGCGTGTCCCTGCCAACCTTGAACTGGCCGGAGTTGCGCCGCTGCTCTGCGCTGGTATTACAACCTACTCCCCCATACATCGCTGGGGCGATATCAAGGGTAAAAAAGTCGGCATAGTCGGTCTGGGTGGACTGGGGCACATGGGGGTCAAGTTTGCCAAGGCATTCGGAGCCCACGTTGTGGTCTTTACCACTTCTCCAAGCAAGAAAGAGGATGCCCTTCGCCTGGGTGCGGATGAGGTCATCATTTCCACCAGCCCCGAAGAGATGAAGAAACATGCCGGTTCGTTCAGTTTCATACTGGATACCATTGCTGCCAACCATGACATCAACGCCTACATCAATATGCTTGGCCGTGACGGTAACATTACTCTGGTCGGAGCACCGGATACACCGCTCCAGGTTTCTGCATTTGCTCTGCTGTTCGGTCGAAAAAGCCTTTCCGGTTCGCTGATCGGCGGCATTGCCGAGACCCAGGAGATGCTGGATTTCTGTTCTGAACACAACATCACATCCGATGTGGAGATTATCCCAATCCAGAAGATCAATGAAGCCTACGAGAGGATGGTTAAATCGGACGTCAAGTACCGTTTCTCCATTGATATGGCTTCGCTGAAATCTGAATAAGGATTGATTGGAAGGAAAAGGTGAGGGGGCAGGCGGCTTTTTAATAAAGTTGTCTGCCCTTTTTTAGGAGTTCAAATTGTTAATAAAATACCCGTAAATATACCCGAATATGCTCTTATTTTTTCGGGCATCCAAGATTGTCCCGGCTCCACGGTCTACCTCAATTAATGCCAAGGCGCCGCATTTTTTGATAAAGCAGGGGACGAGCAATATCTAACAGTTCTGCTGCTTTTGTTCTGTTTCCCCGGGTGGATTGCAAGGCATTTTTAATGATTTCTTTTTCTGCAGCAGCTTTCACCTCATTGATTCCCCGACCGGCTATTTGCTTCCCTTGACCCAAAATTTTAGGTAATAACCATTGAAAATGACATGTCTCAAGGGTGTTGGAGTCACAAAGATTGATTGTTCTTTCAATGGCATGCTCCAGCTCCCTTACATTTCCAGGCCAATCATACTTGCGGAGGAGTTCCAAGACTTCTGAAGCAACCGATACGGATCCCAACCCGGCAAGATCCGCGTATTTTGATATGAATTTATCTACAAGCGCTGGTATATCAGATTTTCGCTCACGGAGCGGCACCAACTTGATCGGGATGACATTCAGGCGATAGAACAGATCAAGCCGGAAGGAGCCCTGCTTGATCATGTCTTCCAGATTGTCGTTAGTAGCTGCCACAATTCTAACGTCAACCGGTATGGTCCCGCCACCGCCGACCCGCTCGATTTCCCTTTCCTGCAGAGCTCGAAGCAGTTTTGACTGGGCTGCCAAAGACAGTTGGCTGACCTCATCCAGGAACAAGGTTCCTTTATCTGCCAGCTCAAATTTGCCCTTTTTGCCTGACCGGCGAGCTCCGGTAAAAGCCCCTTCATCGTAACCGAACAGCTCGGATTCGATGAGATCATGGGGTATGGCGGCACAATTGAGTTTTACAAATGGATAATGTGATCGTCGGCTTTCCTGGTGCAGGGCGTGGGCGACCAGCTCCTTGCCGGTCCCTGTTTCGCCTTGAATTAATACTGTTGAATTCGCGCACGCTGCTTTTAATATTGCTGAACGCAATTCAACGGCACTGTCGCTAGAGCCGATAATGTCCGTTAAAGAATACCTGGCACCGGAATGCGTTTTGACCTTGTTTTTATAGTAATCCAGTTGACTGCGTAACTCCTGAACAGATTCTATAAGCTTATCAACCCCATCAAATACTGCGTACGACATGGCTCCGATCAAAACGCCATTTTTAAACAGAGGAAATCTGTTGCAGATAAGAGGTTTTCCCTCGCTATAGAATATGTCGCCCAGTATGGGCTTTCCTGACTCAAGAACAGTCGGCAGGCGACTTGTGGGAGCCAGTTCTTTGATGTGACGCCCGATCACATTTTTGCTGTCCCAGCCTTTGAATTTAGCATAATTTTCTTCCACGAAAATAACGCGTGCCTTCACATCAACAACCACCAGCCCATACAGATGTATATGAACCTGCTTCATGATTTCACTGGGACTTGTCACTGGAAGCGCTCCTTATTCATAAAGGCGAAGATGTATTTCAACGACACAAATGTATTCAACTGTTACGTCAAATTTTAGCGACCAGGAATAGTCGGATTAAATGACCAAAAATGCAATTGTTCTTTCATTCATTTTAAATAGTTATTTTTGCAATATATATTCCGAAACATTTCTCTCCGGTTAGTGGTTACGGGTATTGCAATAGTCCATGTTAGACAAACCCTTCAATGTGACGCTGTTTACAGCAATCCGTTCAATCTGTCAGTTTCGCCGCCATGAACTTAAACCTTCTTTTTTGTGCCAAAAACTACGTGTGAAAACTGTCAGTATTTTGTGACAGTGTCAGTTTGTAATGACACTGTCCGTATCATCCCTTTCGTTGGGAATTCGATGCCGTATTTATTAATTTTCGAATAAATATGTCAGTGAATACTGACGTTGTGCATGTTTTTCTCATAAATACAAAATGCCGTAACATTAATAGTATATGCCACTGAGGCGTATGGTTTTGCCTCTTTTTTAACTTGGGCATTCCGATTGCTATGGTAACAGTGTTCTGAAAAGAACTGTATTGACATCTGAAACAAAATTTATCAGGAGGAGCTTTAATGGCAAAGCAAAACAAAATAATCATCACAGCAGCAGTTACAGGGGCAACCCATACCCCGAGTCTGAGTCCTTATTTCCCTTCTACGCCGGAAGAGATAATTAAAGATGCTGTTGAGGCCCATCAGGCCGGAGCAGCTGTTGTACATGTTCATGCCAGAGATCCGGAAGATTGCCGCCCGACTCCGGATATAAATATCATGCGGGAAATCGTTACCTCCATCAAGCAGCAGTGCAATGCGGTTGTCTGTATTACAACCGGCGGTGCGGTGTGGATGTCTTCTGAACAGCGTCTGGCACCTGCAGTAGAATTACAGCCGGAACTGGCCTCCTGCAACGCAGGATCGGTCAACTTTGTGTTTGCCGACCTTGCCGCAAAGATAAAAAATCCAAAATTTGACTGGGAGATTCCCTACCTCCAGAAAACCAATGAACTAGTCTTTACAAATACATTCACCGGACTTGAGTACTATCTCAAAACCATGAATGAGCTTGGCATACGTCCCGAGTTCGAGGTGTATGACGTGGGGATGATTAATAACATCGCCTATTTCAAGGATAAGGGCTTGGTTCAGGGGCCGATTTATTTGCAATTCGTCATGGGAATCCTGGGTGGCATCCCCGCTACAGTGGATAATCTTGCCTATCTGGTTAAGACGGCTCGTGAGCAGATCGGCGAATTTGTCTGGTCCTGTGCTGCAGCCGGGAAGGCCCAATTTCCAATGGTTACAACGGCTTTGGCTATGGGAGGCAACGCACGGGTGGGGTTGGAGGATAACCTGTATCTAAAACCAGGCATTTTGGCCAAATCCAGCGCTGAACAGGTAATCCAGATTAAGGAAATTGCAGAGCGACTCGGGCTGGAAATTGCCAACTCAGAAGAGGCTCGACAGATTCTGAACCTTAAAGGCATCGATAAAGTTAATTTTTAACCTGATTAGAACCAATCTGCCGCTAAACCCTTCTCCTTTTGGGAGAAGGTGGCCGAAGGCCGGATGAGGGAGATTTTGACCTTATAATCAACGGCTTTCCCTCACCCTAGCCCTCTCCCAGAGGGAGAGGGGATTGTGCAAAATAATAGCGGGAGAGCAGTGCTAACCATGATTTTCAGTAACCATAGGGGGGATTCCAAATGAGAACGGCAATAGTTGGAGCAGGTGCGTTGGGCATCATTATCGGTGCCTTGCTGACCAAGAACGGTAAACAGGTTGATTTGATTGATTCATTTAAAGAAAACGTGGATGCGCTAAATGCCAATGGCGCAAAGGTCACCGGTAATCTTGAGCTCCATCAGCCGGTAAAGGCCATCACACCTGAGCAAATGACCGGTACTTATGACCTTGTTCTTTTGCTCACCAAGCAGACCGCCAATGAAACGGCTTTGCCCGCTCTGCTGCCTTATCTGCATAAGGATAGTGTCGTGTGCACTTTGCAGAATGGTGTCCCGGAAGATTCCGTTGCTTCCTATGTGGGCAAGGAAAGAACCATTGGCGGCGCTGTCGGTTTTGGCGCTACCTGGCTAAGCCCGGGTGTATCTGAACTTACTTCAACAATGGAAGCGGTAGAGAAATTTGCTTTTGAGATTGGCGAAATTGACGGCGAGCTGCGTCCGCGCCTGGAACAGGTGAAAGAAGTACTAAGTGCTGCCGGCGGAACCACAATTTTGACTAACCTGATGGGCATCCGTTATACCAAACTGCTTATGAATTCAACCTTTAGCGGTATGTCTGCTGCATTAAACGGTACCTTCAGTGATGTTTTGGCCAATCCCAAGGCCATGGTCTGCGTTGCCCACATTGCGGATGAAGTCATCAAAGTCTGCCATGCCCTGGGATACCGTATGGTTGAGATGCAGGGCGCAGATATGGAGTTTCTGGAATTGAACAGCAAAGCCGATATTCCATCAAAAATGGATTTCTACAAAAAAGTATGGGGCCGACACAATAACAAGGCAAGCATGCTTCAAGACCTGGAAAAGGGCAAAAAAACGGAGATTGATTATATCAACGGTGTGATCTGTCGAGCTGGCAAACAGTGCGGAATCCCGACTCCTTTTAATGACATGGTTGTCACTTTGGTTAAGGAAGCTGAAGCCAGGGGCGGTGTAAATGACTTCAGTTATCTTGACCGGTTTAACAATATCATCGATGCCGCTTAACCAGTAAGTGACATTCCAACTTTGAGGAGGATTTGCAATGGAAGTAATTGGAATACTGCTGAGTCTGTTTCTGTTGATGTACATGGCCTACAGAGGATTTTCCGTAATTTTATTTGCTCCTATTTTTGCGCTCCTGGCGGCCGCAAGCCAGGGCTTCTCGGTTATGCCTTCATACACCGAGTTGTTCATGGCAAAAACAGCCGTATATGTGAAGTCGTTTTTCCCTATTTTTTTGCTGGGAGCGGTTTTCGGGAAACTGATGGAAGGTACGGGATTCGCAAAGTCCATAGCCTTTAAAATATTGGAAATAGTAGGAAAAGATCGTGCAATTCTGGCGGTAGTAATTGCGGGCGGTGTATTGGCCTATGGCGGTGTAAGTCTCTTCGTCATCGTGTTCGTTATCTATCCATTCGCTGCGGCATTATTTAAAGAAGCCGGTATTCCCAAGAGATTAATACCGGGAATCGTTGTATTGGGTGGATGTACATATACTATGGATGCTTTGCCCGGTACTCCACAGATTCAAAATATCATTCCGGCCAACTTTTTCGGTACCAATGTTTACGCCGCGCCCTGGCTGGGCATTATAGGGGCAATACTCATATTCATTCCGGGTATGTACTATCTGGAATGGCGCCGCAAAACAGCAAATGCAAGAGGTGAGTTTTACGGAGAAAACCATATCCTGGAGCCTGACGAGATCGACAAGGAGTCACTTCCTGACTGGAAACTGGCCAT
This sequence comes from uncultured Geobacteraceae bacterium, assembly GCA_964509295.1. Lineage (GTDB taxonomy): Bacteria > Desulfobacterota > Desulfuromonadia > Geobacterales > Pseudopelobacteraceae > JBGSQR01. The sequence continues at coordinate 147,878 of CAZDWS010000002.1, forward strand.
ATTGCCACTGCTTGCCGTACTGGTCATAAACTTTATCATGACCAACATTTATAAGTGGGACCCCAATATACTGGCTCCATTTATGACCATGAAATTGCCATTGGTTGCGCCGGCGGTTAAGAATGTCATAGCAATCTGGTCACTAATTATAGCCGTAACTATCGGAATTGTTCTGGCGGTTACTTTAGGTTATCGCAATATGCCCAAGGGTGGTTTGGCTACAGCAATCAATGCAGGCGCTATCGGTTCATTACTGGCCATTATGAACACCGCTTCCGAAGTCGGTTATGGCAATGTAATTGCGTCACTGCCAGGTTTTAAATCCATTTCAGCCGCCCTTTTGAGTATCCAAGTCGGTAACTCACCTTTAGTTTCCGAAGCTGTAACCATAACAACCTTGGCCGGCATTACCGGTTCCGCATCGGGCGGCATGTCCATCGCCCTTGATCTGATGGCAAAAGACTGGCTGGCCTGGGCAAATTCAATCGGTTTGTCCACTGAAGTCCTTCATCGCGTCGCAGCCATGGCATCAGGCGGGATGGACAGTATGCCACATAATGGCGCTGTTATTACGATACTTGCCGTTTGCGGAATGACGCATAAGAAATCCTACCCTGACATAGGCGCAATTGTAATTATTAAAACCATCGCAGCGTTTGCTGTTATCGCAATCCATATGCTGACAGGCATCATATAACGGCAGAAGTATTCTAGTTTAAGGGGATTTTTTATGCGTGGATTAAAAGACAAGGTAGTACTGATCACCGGGGCGGCCGGAGGGATCGGTAAGGCAACGGCACTGCGCTTCGCTGAGGAGGGCTCTAAAATTGTGGTCGCTGATTTCTCGGACGGACAAGAAACCGTTCAGGAAATTTGCCGCATGGGTGGCTCAGTCATTTATGTGAATGTGGATGTGAGAGACGAAAACAGTGTGAATAACATGGTTGCGGAAGTTATAAAAACATTTGGGCGAATAGATGTTCTTATCAATAATGCAGGCATCACAAAAGACAGCATGATGAAAAAGATGGACAGGGGCACCTGGGATGATGTTATTGCCGTCAATCTTACCGGAGTGTTCAATTGCACATCGGCAGTGCTGCCGCACATGCTGGAGCAGCACTGCGGTGTTGTATTGAGTGCATCGTCAGTAGTCGGTCTGTACGGTAATCTGGGCCAAACCAATTATGCCGCTACCAAGTGGGGCGTAATCGGCATGACTAAAACCTGGGCCAAGGAAATGGCCCACAAGGGTCTGCGTTTCAATTGTGTGGCGCCCGGGTTTATAGGCACCGAAATGGTGAAAAAAATCCCGGAACATGTGCTGCAGGATAAAATATTAGTCAAGGTTCCGGCAGGGCGTTTGGGGGAGCCAGAAGAGGTTGCCGCCGCGTATGCATTCCTGGCGTCTGATGACGCAAGATATATTAATGGTGCGGTGCTTAGCGTCGATGGGGCCTGCACGTTATAAGTGCGTGGATAGATTTGAGTAGAGAGACATCCCTGAAAAAGGCGACCAAATCGGTCGCCTTTGCTGTTTTCAGAATACCTAGAGTGCAGTTTCTCAATCCTGCTGATACTGCAGCGACCAACTGCCAGGGCTACGTCGATGCCGTATTTTTCGGCCCATCGGGCAATTACCTTTACTGATCTTTAACGCGCAACTTACATACTGTCATTACGATGTCTTCCGCATAACAGCCTCCTGCCACATCATTCTATTCATCAGTATTTTTATAAGCCACTCTGCGCATTGCAAACCTATTATCCAGGTCATCGTACTATTAGGCAATAATCAAACAGGATTGGTCTATCTGCTTTTGCCCTTTCTGGAGTAAGTTGAAATCATCAACAAGGTAATCAGTATCAAGTGTAAGGAGAAAACAATGTCGATCATAAAAACTGTATCATTATTATTAATCGCAATTTTCACTATTTCACAAGGAACAGCCATGGCCGCCGACTATAAACAAAATCCGTTTACTCTGGTCTATGACGGTGCAATTACCGAAAATGTAAAGGGTAAAGTCAATATCCATCCAGTCACTTACAAACTTAATGGTATCGATATTTCGGCTAATGTTTATACCCCCGCCAATTATAACCCAAATAATAAATATCCGGCGGTGGTGGTGGCTCACCCCAATGGCGGTGTGAAAGAGCAGGTCTCTGGCTTGTATGCCCAGCGTCTGGCGGAGCAGGGATACATCACCATTACTGCGGATGCGGCGTATCAAGGTGCCAGTGGTGGTCTGCCTCGCAATATGGATAAGCCGGCCAACCGGATTGAAGATATTCATGGCATGGCTGATTTTATCACTCAGTATGCCGGTGTAGATGCTGGACGTTTAGGCTTGCTTGGTATCTGCGGTGGTGGCGGTTATGCCCTGAAAGTGGCCCAAACCGACAAGCGATTCAAGACCGTTGCCACTCTGAGTATGTTTAATTCCGGTTTGGTGAGACGCAACGGCTATGTGGACTCGCAGCTATCCACCATCCAGCCACGCTTGAAACAAGCCTCGGACGCTCGCGCACAGGAAGCGGCCAGCGGCAAGATCATCTATGCTGGCGATGCGAAGCTGACCGATGAGCAAATCGCCAAGCTGCCCTTTGATTTGTACCGTCAAGGCTTCGAATACTACGGCAAGACTCACGCACACCCTAACTCAACTTTCAAATACACCATGAGCAGCCTGCTCGCTTTAATGAATTTCGATGCAGACAGCAATATGGACTTGATCAACCAGCCCTTACTGATGATGGCGGGCAGCAAGGCCGATTCCCTGTATATGACCCAAAGTGCCTTTGCCGGGGCGACCAGCGCAAAAAATAAAGAGTTATTCCTGATTGATGGTGCAACCCACATTGAAACCTATTGGAAACCGCAGTATGTGAATCAGGCCATGGGTAAGTTGACCCAGTTCTTCGGCGAGACGCTGAAATAAGGAGCAAACTATGAAGACAAAAATTGGGAAGTTAATTGTTGCGCTCATGCTGATCCTCGTCAGTATGAGCGCATCGTCATGGGCAATGGCTGGCGGGAAGGATAAGCCCGCACCACTGGTCATCCAGGAGCAAGGCAGCTTCGCCGCCGGCGGGACGGTAGTCACGAACCCCGGCAAGTTCGATCCAATCAAAATGTCTCCAGATGGACAAACATTCCACGGCGATCATGCCTATGTGTCTTACCAGATTCCGGTCAATGCCCGTAAGCTGCCGCTCGTGCTTTGGCATGGCTTCGGGCAGTTCTCTAAAACCTGGGAAACAACACCGGATGGCCGCGAGGGATTTCAGAACATTTTCCTGCGCCGTGGTTTCGGAGTGTATCTGGTTGATCAACCCCGTCGGGGTAATGCAGGACGCAGCACCAAACCGATCGCCTTAACGCCGGTGGCTGACGAGCAAAAATGGTTCAATGTTTTCCGCCTCGGTGTTTGGCCCGATTTCTTCCCCGGCGTACAGTTTTTCCGCGACCCGGAGGCCATGAATCAGTACTTCCGCCAGATGACACCCGACACCGGCCCTATAGATATCGAGGTCAACTCCGATGCAGTTGCGGCACTTTTCAGGAAGATCGGGTCGGGCATCCTCGTCACCCATTCCCATAGCGGCGGCATGGGGTGGCGCACTGTCATCAAGAACCCCAATGTTTGTGCCGTTGTTTCCTATGAACCTGGCAGCAATTTTGTCTTCCCGAATGGCGAAGTGCCTCCTGCAATGCCCAGTTCCGCCGGCCCGTTTGAGGCGGTTGGCGTGCCTCTGTCGGAGTTCATGAGGCTCACCAAAATCCCGATCATCATCTTCTACGGCGACAATATTCCGGAGAAGCAGATTGCCAACCCTGGTCAGGACCAGTGGCGTGTACGTCTGTCAATGGCAAGGCTTTGGGCGGACGCCGTCAACCGCCGGGGCGGTGATGTGACCGTGGTGCATTTGCCGGAGATTGGTATTCGCGGCAACACGCATTTTCCATTCTCGGATCTGAACAATCTCGAAATCGCGGAGCTGATGTCCGGATTTCTTAAGAAGAAGGGACTGGACTAGAACAAGGAGAGTAAAATGAAAACCACAGCAATGCTTTTATCGCTTTCACTGCTGGCTTCAACAGTCGCTTTTGTTGACCAGGCATCAGCAACCGAGGTAGGCAAACAGTCGCAAGCCATCACACGTGCCGGTTCCCAGGCATCCATCAAAGGGCCTGAGGCCTATTTTACCGGCAATGTCCGGGTTGATCCGTTGTTCGCTGCAAAGGATGCGGCGCAATTTTCCGGCGCCTATGTCACCTTTGAACCGGGGGCCAGATCTGCCTGGCACATTCACCCGACCGGTCAGCACCTGCTGGTTGTTGCCGGTGTTGGTAGGACAGGGGAGTGGAGAGGAAGGGTGGAAGAGATCAAGGCAGGCGACGTGATCTGGTGTCCGCCCAGGATAAAGCACTGGCACGGTGCTGCGCCCACTACAGCCATGACGCACATTGCCATTACCGGAACACTTAACGGCAAGAATGTCGAATGGCTGGAAAAGGTCAGCGATGAACAGTACAACGGTAAACAAGGAGGCAAGCATGAATAGGCTAATCACAGTGTTCATGGCAATCATTCTTGTTATGATGTTTAGTATGGCAGCGTTTTCGGAGGCACAAGATATGGGCAATAGTCAGGTATTGAACGCAAAACAGCAAAGTATCGTCACCATCTCGGCCTTTACCGCCAGCGGTAATATGGAGAAACTGCAAACAGCCTTGAATGAAGGGCTGGATGCCGGTTTGACCGTCAATGAAATCAAGGAGGTCCTGGTTCAGTTGTACGCCTATTGCGGGTTTCCGCGCAGCCTGAACGCCATCGCCAACTTCATGGCTGTCCTGGAAAAACGGCAGAAGCAGGGGATCAAGGACAACGTCGGCAGGGAGGCCAGTCCGCTTCCAGCCGATAAAAGCAGTATCGAACTCGGCACTGAAGTTCAGACCCGCCTGGTAGGACAACCGGTAAAAGGGGCAATTTATACTTTTGCTCCCGCAATAGACCGGTTTCTGAAGGGCCACCTGTTCGGAGACATCTTCGGACGCGACATCCTGGACTTCCAGAGCAGGGAGATTGCCACCATTTCGGCTCTGGCCGGCATGGAAGGCGTCAACCCGCAACTGCAGGCCCACTTTAAAACCGGCTTCAATACCGGGTTGACAGAGGCGCAGATGAGGGATTTTATATCCGTTCTCAAGACCAAAGTCGGCAAAAAAGAAGCCGACAATGCCAGTGAAGTATTGGGCAGGGTTTTTAGCAGCAGGCTGAAATAAGGACGGATGGAGTAAGGGGGACACACAAGGTGTCTATTAGAAATGAGTTGCTGACCGGCCTTAATGTGAAAAAATATTTAGAGGAAATCGCATCACTTCGGATTGGGATCTTCCGTGAATATCCATACCTGTATGATGGTAATCGTAACGATGAGCTTAACTATCTGCAGCATTACGCCGAAGTATCGGATGCATGTGCAATTTTGGCGTTCGATGATGAAAACGTTGTCGGAGCGGCAACGGGAATTCCGCTAGGGCGGGTGGAGGGGCTGCTTGCTCCCTTTGCCGGTAGTCATCATCCCGTTAATGAGACGTACTATGTGGGCGAGTTGCTTTTTTATCCCGCCTACCGCAATCAGGGCCTGGGCATGGATCTGCTGGCCATGATGGAGAAATACGTCCTTTCCCTGGGAAACTACCGTTATCTAGCCAGTGCGACCGTGGTGCGACCCGATGATCATTCTCTGCGCCCCCGAAAATATGTGCAAATTGAAAGATTCCTCGCCAAAACCGGATTCGTGGTGCTTCCGGGCATTACAACAAGTTTCGCGTGGCGCGAGATTGACGGTAGCAGTAATGAACATCCAATGCGGTTCTGGGTAAAGAGTTTAAGCTGATAATGTTGGGATGCTGCCCGTTCATTGCTACTATGGAGACATGGAGCATGAACTATCAGGAGTTGGTTCGTAAAAATTTAAATACATGATCAAGGAGTAAGCTATGAAAAAATCAATCGGTGCCAAGACGCTGCTATTTCCGACGCCGGTCCTGCTGGTCGGGACTTACGACCGGGATGGCAAACCTAATCTGATGACCGCCGCCTGGGGCGGCATCTGCTGTTCGCAGCCCCCGTGTGTAGCTGTTTCACTGCGCAAGGCAACCTACTCCTATGCTGCCATTGTGGAGCGCAAGGCTTTCACGATCGGCATACCATCGGAAGCCTGGATAAAAGAGGCTGATTATGTCGGCATGGCCTCCGGCCGCGATGTGAACAAATTTACTGAAACAGGTCTCACTGCAGTCAGAAGCGAACTGGTGGATGCTCCCTATGCGGCGGAGTTTCCTTTTGTAGTGGAGTGCCGCCTGCTGCATACTCTGGAACTTGGTCTGCATACCCAGTTCGTAGGTGAGATCATCGATGTAAAGGCTGATGCCTCTGTGCTTGCAGACGACGGACAGCCGGATATCCTCAAGATCAAGCCGCTGGTGTTTGATACCGCACATCGCGGCTACCACAGTATCGGACCGCTGCTGGGGCAGGCTTTTTCTGTGGGTAAAAAATAACGCGTGATCAGGATTGATCATGATTGGCAAAACGTTCAGAGAAACACCCTGTCCAGGCTGATGGATTAAACCAGCGTTGGCAGAGCCAATGCAACCTCAGTATCATCATGCAATTATGTTTACCTATATTACTGGAAATGGAAACCTATGCGACTTGTATTACCTTCGCTGATTGTTTGTGTCTATGTTTTTGCCAGCCTGATTCTGTTTGTACCCAGCAGCCTGCCGGTCAAGCTGGCTACCGGGTTCGCGCTTTTGATCATCTGCTTTAAGTACCCGGTTTACGTAAAAATCGGCGGTTCTTTTATTGCTCCCGACCTGCCGCGACCGCTGCTGCTCTCCATGGAATATCTTTATGCCGCCATGGTGATCCTGTTTTTTATGCTTTTGCTGAAAGACGGGTTGGAATTGATGCTCTGGCTGAGCCGTCGCCTGGGCAGTACCTGGCATCTTCCGTTTACGCCTGCTGCCAGAAGCGGCGGAATAGTTGTGGTGGCACTGGTTCTGGGGGCATACGGCACATGGCAGTCTCTGCGCGTGCCGGATGTTCGCACAGTGGAGATAACTTTACCAAAACTGCCCCGCAATCTGGATGGATTCAGCATTGTCCAGCTTTCCGATATTCACATCGGCCCGTTTCTGAAAGAAAAGTGGCTGCGGGGTGTGGTGCAGAAGACCAATGCCCTGGATCCTGATGTAGTTGCGCTGACCGGCGATATGATTGACGGTTCTCCGGATGCGCTGAAGGATGATATAGCTCCACTAGCTGATCTACGGGCCAGGCATGGTGTGTATGGTGTGACCGGCAACCATGAATACTACTTTCATGCGGAACAATGGATTCCGGTGTTTGAAAAACTGGGCGTGATCATGCTGCACAACGAGCACAGGGTTTTATCTGCCAAAGGTTCGGATCTGGTGATCGCCGGCCTGCCCGACCATGCGGAAAAACATTTCGGCGGAGAGGGTCCGGATATGCGCAAAACCCTGCAGGGCGCGCCGGATGCGGTGCGGGTACTGTTGGCACATCAGCCAAACGGGGTGTCCGGAAATACGGGTGCGGATATTCAGCTTTCCGGCCATACCCATGGCGGACTTCTGCTCCCTATGAAATTCCTTATGGCAGTCTTCAACGGAGGTTATGTGGAAGGGTTGTATGATGTCAAAGGCTTGAAGCTGTATGTTAGCCCCGGAACCGGCCTCTGGTCCGGATTCTCCTGCCGGGTTGGGGTGCCGTCTGAAATTACCCGGATTGTATTGCGTGCCCGGTCCAACTAAAAGGAAAAGGGGCAGGCTGCTTTTTGATAAAGTAGTCTGCCCCATTTGTATTTCTGAGGAATCTCTCTTTCCTCTGCTATGCCGCGACGCCCTCGGCTCCGGCCAACCTTTGCCCCAACTCAAAGGCACGTCGACATTCCAGAGGTAACACCTCCTTACGGCGATTGGCTTTGTGAATCGGGTCGAAGCTTTCGATCACCACCTTTGAATAATCGTCCACCTGGCAGGTGTCATACGCACAGAGCGACTCGGCAGGGCCAAGGAGCATTTGCGTATAGCGCTCATTGGTGTTGAAAACCTGTTCGTATCCGTATTCCTTGCTCTGTTCATCCCGCACATTCATCGTATAGATGAAACCGGTTTTGATTTTTTTAGGGAACAATGTTCCGTAAGGTATTGTGTACGTGAGGTACGGAAACAGAAGGCGTTCGAGAAAGCTGCGTGTTTCACCGGTTACTGTACCGAAGTATATGGGCGAACCAATGACAAGGGCATCAGCAGCAGCTATTTTTTCCAGTACCGGTGCCAGGTCATCGTTCAGGACACATTTTCCGTAACTGTGACCTCCGCGCTTTTTGCAGGCGAAGCAGCTTACACAACCCTTAAAGTTCAGATCGTATAGATGGAAAAGTTCGGTTGTAGCCCCTTGTGCTGCGGCGCCCTCCAGTGCTTTGGTTACCAGTGTGGCTGTATTCCATTGTTTTCGTGGACTTCCGTTGATTCCGATGATGTTCATGTGTCTTACTCCTCTTGTAGTGGTTGGTTTTCGCTTGCTGACCAGTAGTCCATGGCAGATATGTATTTCGATAAAACTCGAACTGTATAGTTCGAAAATAATCGAACAATATTGCAATGTCAACTTAATTTGTATATGATGAGAAAAAATGAGAAAGGGAACAAATGGCTAAGAATATTGAGATACAACAGCCTTTACGGGACGAGATTTCTTTGTCCAAAGTCCTTCATGCCCTCAGCGACCCGGTACGTATGGAGATCGTCCTCAAGATTGCCAAGGCAGGGCAAGTGGCATGCGGAGCATTCGATATACCAATGCCCAAGTCTACCTTGTCACATCACTTTAAAGTTCTAAGGGAATCAGGGGTGGTTGTCTGCAGGAGAGAGGGTACCGTGTTGATAAACTCCGTACGATTTGACGACTTGGAAGCGCGGTTTCCCGGGGTTGTTTCTGCAATAATTGCGGCAGGAAGTAGATAGCGCGTTACATTCGGTTCAGTTGGGAACCTCTTCAATATGAATTCCGGTGACAGCATACTTAATTCAAACAATAAAGGCGGCCGATTGGCCGCCTTTATTGTTTGATATTGATTAAAGAAAGGGTAAGCTATCCGTTTACTGACTACTTGCCGCGCAGGGCAACTCCTTTGATAAAATCAAAAAGGAGCTGATTGGTACAGGCCTTGTAATGCTTGTGTCCCGGTTTTCTGAACAGGGCGGTCAGATCATGTTTTGTCATGACGATCCCTGCGTTCCTGAATATCCCGATCAGGTCCTCTTCTTTTAGATCCAGGGCGATGCGCAGCTTCTTCAGTATGGCATTGTAGCTCAGCTCTGCTTGCGGCGCTGCTGTCGGCGCCTGCTTTCCTTCCTGCTGACCTCTTTTGTGAATGATCAGGCCATCAAGAAAAAATCCCATGATCGGGTTGTTGCACGGGATATGTCCGTCTTCGTCTTCAGTTTTCAGAAAGGCGGTTATGGCTGATTCACCGACTTCACGTCCCGCTGCTTTGAATATCTGGATCATGGTTGCCGTGTCCAGTTCCAGGGCTTCCTTTATACTGCGTAATAATTTGTTGTTGGCCATGGTTTCTCCGAAATTGAATTAAGTTTGTTCAGAGTGATTATCCCTGTCAGAATCTGAATTGTTTATGGGTTCTGCTGCTCCTTAGCCGCCGCCTCTGCGTTGCATCTTTCTACTATTTCACGCAGCCAGGCGATTTCATCGGGAACAAGTTGCTTGGAATGTTCGGTGCCAACGTTCAGAGCTATATGGAGTGGCGGCATGGTCGTGGCAGCCAGGATGAATCCGGGTACTGCTACGGATTTCACATCCGTTCCCGCCCAGTTTTTCAAACGCTCTTCCGAATCGAAAATCATCAGGAAATCGTTGCCTTCCGATGTGATCACCAGTGGGAGAACTTGTCCTTCTTCAACTTCTGATTCGCCGTTAAGTTCTTTTGGGTCAAGGGTAGGGACGTGAAATGTCGAATTAAGAAAAAGATCGTAAAATTTTGACTGTCGTTTTGCATCGCCCATATCTTCGCGCATTGACTGAAGCGCCTGATCCAGTCCGGTCATGTTCCGGGATGTTTCTGCTGCCGATGTCATTCAGGCTCCTTAATTTGAAAATATCCGGCATAATAACTGAAATGAAAAGGCAGGGCAATCAGCATTACATAAAGGACAGCTTTAGTTAAAAAGCAACTTGTCCGCTTATTCCTGCGGGGAAACGCTATTTACCCCGTCCGGGTGAGCAGCGATAAATCAATATGCTTCGGTAATCCTTGACTAGCCTGAATCTGAGGTGTAATGGTGGAATCCGGTTATGAACTTATGTGATGCCGGGTTGATGTTTGTGGACCCGATTTCAAATGTGATCAAGCAGGGCGGATATTATTGTTTGTCATGTATGGTTTCCGCTTAATGCAAACGAGGATTAATCAGTAATGCCAAAAAATCGCGATGCTGCACGCGCCAACCTGGAAACTCTGTACCGGATATTTACTGTTCCTGAAGCTCCCGATTCGTCTCTCGGCGAAGTCGATCAGGCGATAACCGACGATGTGGCCGGTTTTCTGCAGGAACATATAGTAGCCATTGAGCGCAGTCTGGAAGAGATCGAGTCCAGTTTCTCCACTTTCGTCATCCCTGAAGAACCAACCTATGTTTCCGAATATACGGAGTTCGTCAAGGAAAACCTGGTTGCCCAGTCGGTCCACACCGCTGCACCAGGATTTGTTGGCCATATGACCTCGGCGCTTCCTTATTTCATGCTCCCGCTGGCGCGTTTGATGACCGCCCTCAATCAGAACCTGGTCAAGGTGGAAACTTCCAAGGCTTTTACTCCCATGGAGCGGCAGGTGCTGGCCATGCTTCACCACCTGGTCTATCGTTGTGATGATGAATTCTATTCCCAATGGATTCACGACAGCCGACATGCCCTGGGGGCCTTCTGCTCCGGCGGCACCATTGCCAATGTTACGGCGCTCTGGGTGGCACGCAACCGCCTCTTCGCCCCCCATGGGACCTTTGGAGGCATTGCCCGTGAAGGGATTGTTCGCGCAATGCAGTATCGCGGCTGTGACGGCATTGCGGTGCTGGTCTCCGAGCGTGGTCACTACTCCCTGGGTAAGGCCGCAGACCTGCTGGGTATTGGTCGCGACAATCTGATCAAGGTAAAAACCGATAACCACAACCGTATTGATATGAATCAGCTGCGAGAAGAATGTCGACTGCTGAAGGATCGTAATATTCTGCCGCTGGCGCTGGTCGGCATTGCAGGGACAACGGAAACCGGCAATATTGACCCGCTGGAGGAGATGGCTGATTTTGCCCGGGAGGTCGGTTGCCATTTTCATGTTGATGCCGCCTGGGGTGGTCCGACCCTCTTTTCCGACCGTTACCGCGCACTGCTGAATGGCATTGAAAAGGCCGATTCGGTTACCATAGATGCACACAAACAGTTATATGTGCCCATGGGGGCCGGGATGGTGGTCTTTAAAGACCCGGCGGCTCTGTCGGCAATTGAACACCACGCCAATTATATTCTGCGTTACGGTTCCAAGGACCTGGGGAGTCATACCCTGGAAGGTTCGCGCCCGGGTATGGCGTTGCTTGTGCATGCCGGTTTTTCAATTATCGGTCGCAAGGGGTACGAACTGCTGGTTAATATGGGTATCGAGCGGGCGCAACACTTTGCCGCCATGATTAACCAGCATCCTGATTTTGAACTGGCCAGTGAACCGGAATTGAATATCCTGACTTATCGCTACTGCCCGGGCAAAGTGCAAAAGGCCCTGATGGCAACTACTCCCCAGCAGCACGCCGGTATTAACGCCCTGCTGGATCAGGTTTGCCAGCTGTTGCAGAAGCGACAGCGCGAAGCCGGAAAAACTTTTGTATCCAGAACGCGCCTCCATATGGCCAGCTATGAGGAGGAGGTTACTGTGTTGCGTGTCGTGTTGGCTAATCCGTTGACAACCAACGATATTTTGGCAACGGTTCTGGCAGAACAGTGTGAAATTGTAAAACAGCCCGATATCCAGGCTATGTTGATGCTGGCTGAGAAGCTGTGTGATGGTCCTGGGTAGGTAGAATATTGCCTGAATAAGTCAAGGGCGGTCAATTTGACCGCCCTTGACTATTTAACCAGTCAATGGTTGGTAGATTGTTTCAGGACTTGCGCCCTTTACGCCCGGCAACGATCTTGCCGTGTGGTGTGATGACATGAACATTATGATTTTTCATCATGCGGTGTTTTTTGCCCATCATGATTTTTGCGGCGGCATCCAGCCGACGCATAGGCATCATTATTTTTGTCATATTGGCTCTCATGGCTGTTACCTCCTTTTTCCTCTTTTGATTATATTATACACCTCCTTTCTGCAAATGAATCTGCAAAAGTGACCAGCTCATATTTTGCTCATAATCGTAGTGGTTGCAGCAATGATGCAAAAAAGGGTATTCTCAAAAAATGACCAATCACCAACACATACTTAACCGACGCTTCTGGATCTTTGACATGGATGGAACCCTGACTGTGCCGGTACACGATTTTGCAGCCATTCGTTCCGCACTGGGTATGACAGATGCGGATTCCGATGTTATCAGGTTTCTTGACTCATTACCTGCAGACGAGTCTGTTGCCAGATATGCCAGGTTGATCGAAATTGAATATGAGCTGGCCGCCAGAACGGTTGCTTCACCCGGTGCGGAACGATTGCTGGAGCAGTTGCTGCAACGCGGCTCGCGAGTAGGTATCCTTACCCGCAACACGCGGGAAATTGCCTTGCATACCCTGGAAATGATCGGTCTTAGTCAGTATTTTGCCCTGGAAGAGATTCTGGGTAGGAACGAGGCAGAGCCGAAACCACACCCGGCGGGGATTAACAAGCTGCTCGATGCCTGGGGGAGCGGACCTCATGAAGCTGTGATGGTAGGAGATTACCTTTTTGATCTCCAGGTAGGACGAGCTGCAGGTACAGCCACAATCCATGTGGATCAGAGTGGATTGTTTAGCTGGCCGGAACTGGCAGATATGTCTGTTGAAACTCTTGCTGAATTGGTCGAGGTTATGTGATAACTGTTTGTAAATTTTATTTTAGACGCGATAATCCGCGTAATAACCAGGCTGGAGAACAAGTATGAACATAGATTTGACTCAGATGAAGAACCTGCTCAGCAAACGCAGCCATGAAATTGAAAAGAATGTTGAAGGAACAGGATATCTGGCCAGGACAGTTATGGGTGTTGGTACCTTCCTGGTTGATAATGAAGGGGACTATGATCTGCTGACCGCCAAGCAGAAGGTTATCTTTGAAAAATTCCTCAAGCCTTTATTGGACAAACCACGTCGTTAAAGAAAACGTGGAGGTAGAGTTGAAAAAAATAGTATTGCTCATAATGATGTTGCTCAGTACTTCCGCCTGTTCCGGCAACAAGGACTGGAGAACGGCCAGCAGGGAATCGGCAGGTATTGCACCGGATCCGCAGGTAACCAAAGAAGCGGTGCTGCAGGTGTACGGCGCAGATACCTGGGGCTGGCGTGGCTGGTTTGCCATCCATACCTGGTATGCAGCCAAACGCAGTGGTGATAACTTTTATACTGTTTATGAAGTGATTGGGTGGAGGCAAAGCAGGGGGTTGTCGGTTGTGCGGATCGAAAAGGATCTGCCTGACCGTTTCTGGTTCGGCGAAAAGCCGCGTTTACTGAAAGAGTTTCGGGGAGATGGTGTGGATCAGCTGATATCCCAGGTGGACAAGGCTGCTCGAACCTACCCATGGCCCAATACCTATGAGGTTTTTCCCGGTCCGAACAGTAATACTTTTACCGCCTGGGTCGCAAAACAGGTGCCTTCGTTGAACCTTAATCTGCCTTTTTCTGCCATAGGCAGTGGTTATGCCAAGAAATAAAATGATTCAGTTACTGCCAAGCTTGCCTTCCAGTCTTTCCAGTACCGCAGCCAGCGTACCTTCAATATCGTCACCATGAATAGTGAAATATAAAAACTGGCCGGTGTGGTTTGACCAGTCCAGGTCCGAAACAGGCAGCGGTTCCAGCAGCTCCTCCATTTTTTCGTAGGAGATGAAAGGGTCGCCATCGGGCCACTTTCTGTTCAGTCTTGCCTGTTGTGCATTGGTTAGGGCGACTCTGTATGTTATGGAAGATATTTGGGCTTTCATGGTTTTCGCATTCAGCTTTTTGACGAATCTGCCTGAAGATTATCGCCGGGCGGGAAATATTCCGCTATTTTTTCGCGAATCATGTTGATGGTGGCCGGTTTGACAATATAATCGTTACATTCGCCTTCTATCGCTTCAATCATACTATCCGGAGAGTCGAGAGATGTTGCCATTATGATGATGGCATTTTGCTGCTGATCGGCCCCAGGCCCTTTTTCAAGTGTCCTCATGATCTTGAGCGCGGTGTGCCCATTCATTACCGGCATCTCCACATCAAGAAAAACAAGTTCGAACGGTTCATTATTCAGCAGGGCATTTTTGAAGAGTTCAATTCCTTTAAGCCCATTTTCAGCAGTAGCAACTTCCTTGATACCCAGGTCACCAAGTATATTGGTCATTACATTGGAAATGGCCTTGGAATCTTCGACAATCAGGGTTTTTGGATCCGGTTTCATCTGAGTTCCCCTTTTATTTTACCTTTGAAGGTTTCTGAGCAAAATCTGCATACTGCAAACATGCTGCTTCTTCATATGATCAGCTTGTGATCCGGTCTCTATCAATGGATCTGTCATGTTTCAGCAGTTGAAACAACGCATTTTCCAGTTCGTAGTCAATGGCTTCAAACCTGACACCGATACCGGGAAAATGTCGATGCCCCCAGGTTTGAATCCAGCAGACAATTACAGATACTTCCATGCCTAGTTCCTGGAGAAATAATGTCATATTCTGGCCAACTACAAAACGCTCCGGATGTGTATCAATAATGAATGCGCCTCCCCAGGAAATATTCAATGTGAAGCCGCGTTCTTCTTCTGTGATGTCTTTTCTGACTGTTGAAACGCATTTGTCGCGGCGACGGTATAGACGCAGGCTTCTGGGATTGAATTCTGCACAGGTTTTATTGACAAAGTCCTTGAGGCTGTTATCCTGCTTGGCGTCTCCCGGCATGGCCATGGGAATCAACATGGCCCCCATGCTTCTGACACGCAAGGAAGGATAAACGCTGGCCAAGCCATAGGCAACAACCTTTTCCTCGCCTTTAGCCTTGATAATTGAGGTCAGATCAATCAGTATGCCGTTATATGTATTCTCCAATGCCAGCTTTTCAGCGTCACAGAAGGCATTACAGGGGACAGAGGAAATATCCAGTTGTTGAAGGCTTTTAACAAGCAGTTCCAATGTCGCTTCCACATATGAGACAACAAGAATAGAGCGACTGATTTGAGGCATATATTTGTCTCCTGCAACAATGCAGTATTAATATATTAATCAATAACGTTAAGCCATTTCTGTTAATATATCACTGTAGCTAATAAATAACAGGGCTATTCTGTAAATACAGGTCTGGACAAACTGGAAGTACATGGTTGAATATGAAAAAAATAATTGAACGGAGGTAGTCATGAAGATGAAGTTAAGAAATTTGGTGTTAAGGTTTATTTTGTCTGTTTCCCTTTTGGTGTGTGCTTCAAATGTTTATGCCTGGGGCGCTAAGGAACTTGAAAACGAGAAAGATGCGATCACATTCGCCAATGAGGTGGAGCGGGGCGTGTACAAGGTTGTTTCTACAGAAGATCTGAAAAAATGGATCGACCAGAAAAAGACCATGCTGATTATTGATACAATGCCTTATGAAGCCAGTTATAAGAAAAATCATATCCCTGGTGCTGTGCAGATAGAGTTTCCGATTGCAGAAATGAATACTCTTGAGTCTGCTAAAAAAACAGAATTTGAAAAACTGCTTGGTGCTGATAAAAATAGACAGCTGGTTTTCTATTGCGGCTTTACCAAGTGTACCCGTAGTCATAACGGAGCCATGTGGGCTGTAAAGTTGGGCTACAAAAATGTTTATCGTCATCCTGGTGGAATCAAAGCCTGGAAAGAGGCTGATTATCCGGTTCAGCAGATAAAATAACAGGTTACCGTAGTTTAGGGGATAATTTTGATGCATGAAAACAAACACCCCTTCCATACCCTGACATCGGAATTTATCATGGATGCCGTTGAAAGCCAGGGGTACAGCTGCGACTGCCGGAATGTTGCGCTGAACAGCTATGAAAACCGGGTTTATCAGGTGGGAATTGATGAGCAGTTGCCGCTGATAGCCAAGTTTTATCGCCCTGGTCGATGGAGTTCGGCCCAGATTCTGGAAGAGCATAAATTTTGTTTCGAACTGGCAGAGCAGGAACTGTCTGTTGTTGCTCCATTGAAAAATGAAGCAGGTGAAAGCCTGTTTCATTTTTCAGGTTTCAAGTTTGCCTTATATCCGCGCCAGGGGGGGCATGCCCCGGAGTTCGATAATCTGGATAATCTATTGATACTGGGGCGCATGCTTGGCAGGATTCACCGTGTCGGTGCGGTGCGTCCGTTCAAGCATCGTCCCATACTGGACAGCCAAAGCTTTGGTCATGAGAGCGTGGCTTTGATCAGTCAACACTATATTCCGGCAGAGTATCGACCAAGTTATACGGCGATAACTGATCAGTTGCTGGAAACGATTGACCAGATTCTGAAAGACGTGGGTGAAGTCAGGTTTATCCGGGCTCATGGCGATTGTCATGCGGGTAATATTCTCTGGCGCGATGATGCCCCGCATTTTGTGGATTTTGATGACTCACGCATGGCCCCGGCGGTGCAGGATTTCTGGATGATGTTGTCCGGTGAACGTCAGCGTCAGATTGCCCAGCTGGATGCACTGGTGGAAGGCTATAGTGAGTTCAATGAATTCAACCCGATTGAGTTGCGCCTGATCGAGGTTTTACGAACACTGCGTATGCTGCATTACAGTGCCTGGTTGGCACGCCGTTGGGAGGACCCGATTTTCCCCGGTACTTTCCCCTGGTTTAATACAGTTCGTTACTGGGGTGAGCATATCCTGGAATTGCGAGAGCAGCTGGCCGCACTGACGGAACCGCCTCTGGAACTGGGTTGACTTCTGGGTATTTGGACAATTAATGCACATGGGGAATTTGATAAAACCGGCTAGTCATAGTGTCATTTTTAGGGTATAAAATAACATCTTTTATCATTCATATCAGCCGAGGCCCTAATGTCTCCAAGGCAGGAAGTTGAACTACTGGATGCATGCCGGATCCTGTTTCCCACAGCGGAAATCAACAGGCAATTTCTCTGCTATATTCAGCCGGACGGACTGAAAAATGCGTATCGCAACCGTGCCTGGGAATGTCATCCCGATGCCTGTGACGAATTGGTGGGAAAATCCGAGCGGGTTGAACTTTTTCGCCGATCTGTAGAAGCCTACAAACTTCTGAACAACTTCCTCAAAGAGCGCAAGCCGGACCTGCTGCTCCGTCATGCCAGACCGCAAAGAAAACCGGCTTTGCATCGTCCGGTGCCTGTTAAACGTGCCGAGAACGAACAATACTACAGCGGACCAATGCCCTCCATTGAACTGAAATTGGGACTGTACTTATATTACAGTGGTGTTGTTTCGTATCAGTCCGTTGTTCAGGCCCTGATCTGGCAAAGATCTCTGCGGCCGCCGCTTGGTGATTATGCCTGCCAGTGGGGGTGGTTGAAAGAAAAGGATGTGGCGGCTATCCTGGCATCAACCGAGATAGTCGGTTCTTTTGGAGAACGTGCCATTGCTCTCGGGCTGTTGACACAATCCCAGCTGAATCTGATCCTGCTGCATCAGAGATCGCGACAGCAACCGATCGGCAACTATTTCATTGAGCAGAATCTACTTACAGAATTGACCCTGCGTCATCATCTGCGGGAGATGGATAAGCACAACAAGCAGGTACGTGATTCACGACCGTGATTTAAGTTGCGTAAGAACAATAAAAAAAGCCGATCAGGACTGAAGACCTGATCGGCTTTTTTTATTTATGTATTTTTTGACTACTGAATTTTGAGAACGATCTTGCCAAAGTGCTTGTCGGCCTCCATCATTTTGTGCGCTTCCACAACCTGATCAATAGTGAAGACCTTTTCGATGATCGGAACAATGGTGCGGTCAGCGAATTTCGGCAGGGCGCGTCTGGTAAATTCGGCTACAATGTCTCCTTTTTCCGAAACAGGACGTGAACGGAGAACGCTACCGATGATCTGTTGGCGTTTAACCATCATCAGGGCCAGATTGAGTTCTGCCTTGATGCCGCTGGTGACGCCGATGATGACAAGTTTGCCCTTATAGGCCAGAGAGTTCATGTTCGGGGCCAGGTATTTGGCGCCGATATGGTCGAGAATCAGGTCAACACCCTTCTTGTTGGTGAACTCTTTTACAACTTCGGTGAAATCCGGAGTTTCCTTGTAGTTAATCAGGAAGTCGGCTCCGATCTGCAGCACGCGCTCCAGCTTTTCCGGTGAGACAGTAACAATCAGTTTGCTGTCAGGTGTCAAAGCATTGCAGAGCTGGATAGCAGCGGTATTTACGCCGCCGCCGCCGCCATGCAGTATTGCCGTCTGTTTGTTCTGGAATTCTCCGATGATAAAGACGTTTAAAAATGCAGTGATATATGATTCACAGACGCAGGCCGCTTCTTCAAAAGTCATTGATTCAGGAATCGGCATCAGGTGACTGGCATAGGCTACGGCGTACTCGGCATAACCGCCGCCTCCAACCAGTGTCATGACCCTTTGTCCGATCTGCCAGCCGCTGACGCCAGCCCCCAGTTTTTCAATCACGCCGGCAACTTCCAGTCCAAGAATTTCCGAGTCACCGGCAGGTGGTGGATATTTGCCTTCACGTTGGACCAGATCCGGACGGTTGATGGATGTGGCAAAAACTTTGATCAGGACCTGACCTTCAGCAGCGGTCGGGCGTTCAGCTTCGCCTATCTTTAAAACTTCAACGCCGCCAAAACCTTCCATCAAAACAGCTTTCATAAATATTCCTCCCATCTTCTTGTGTGGATATTTTAGGGTATTCGACCTGTAGTTAAATTTACCACAGATAAGTAATTATGTAGCCTCTTCATCCATGTTTGTAAATAGATTTCATGATCAAATATTGAATGTTGCGTTGCCTTGATTTATATGTTGAATTCTGCCATAAAGAAGCAAATAAATCCGGTGATTAGAATAGGGTATGGGCTTTATGAATATACTGGTTACAAATGACGATGGGATACAGGCGGCTGGAATTTTAGCTCTGGCTTCAGCATTGGGAAAATTGGGCCGAGTGACTGTTGTGGCGCCGGACAGAGAACGCAGCGCTGCCGGTCATTCCCTGACACTTCATTCACCGCTGAGGATATTTGAGCTGCGTGAAGGTTTCTATGCCGTGGATGGTACCCCGACCGATTGTGTCAATATGGGTATTCACAACATGCTCCCATTCAAGCCTGATCTGGTGGTCTCCGGCATTAACCACGGGGCCAATCTGGGTGGCGATATTACTTATTCAGGGACGGTAGCCGCTGCCATTGAATCAACTCTGATGGGAATTCCGGCCATTGCTGTTTCTTTGGATACCTTTGAGCGACAGGGGCATTTTGACGATGCCGCCCAGATCGCCTTGCGCGTGGCCCGTCAGGTTGTTGCCAATGGATTACCTGCTGATACCCTGTTGAACGTTAATGTCCCCAATTGTCCGCTGGACCAGATGCAGGAACCGCTGATTACCCGCCAGGGTAAACGCTCTTTTGTTGGCAAGATCATTGATAAAACCGATCCCCGTGGGCGCAAGTATTATTGGATCGGCAGCGAAGAGCCCGATTTTAACGATTATGAAGGCACTGATTTCCACGCTATTAACCGTAAGCACGTTTCAATTACCCCGCTCCACCTTGACCTTACCAACTATGAATCCATGCAGATACTTCGTGGATGGAATATTTGAGGTTGCTGTACATCCATTGCTGTTTCTGTTATCTTTCTGCACCGATACGGGGTAATTAATGAATTTTGAGTTTGCGCGAAAAAAAATGGTCCAGGAGCAGATTGTCGGTCGTGGAATTACCGACCGTCGTGTCCTGGATACCATGCTGAAAGTGCCCCGCCATATATTTGTCCAGGAGGCCATGGCGCTGCAAGCATACAGCGATTCGGCCCTTCCCATCGGTGAAAAACAGACTATCTCTCAGCCATACATGGTCGCATTGATGACAGAGTTGCTGGAGTTGACCGGCAAGGAAAAGGTCCTGGAAATTGGTACCGGCTCCGGATATCAGACCGCCATTCTGGCCATGCTGGCTAATCGTGTCTATACGGCTGAACGTATCCGCCCATTGGCTTTACGTGCCAGAAAGTGCCTTGACTCACTGAAGCTGTTTAATGTGATGCTCAGAATTAATGACAGTAATGGCAGCCCCATCGGCTGGGAAGAGGAAGCGCCCTTTGATGCGATTATTGTTACCGCCGGGGCACCATCCATACCGGATGTACTGGTGGAACAACTGGCATTGGGCGGAAGGATGGTCATACCGGTCGGGTGTGAGAATGACCAGCGTCTGATCAGAGTCATCAAAAACCATGACGGAACACTTGAAACCGCTGCCTGCGTGGACTGTCGTTTTGTTCCTCTGATCGGCAGGCAGGGATGGCAGCAGTAGTGCGAATGTATTTACGGTGATAGGGGGCGACGTCAGACCATGAAGAAAAGCGAATTGCTGGAGAATGGTTTCAATATTGAAGAACACCCTGCAGATGGCGAAGCGAATGTGGATGACAGTATTGCCCTGGTTGAGCCGGAAGTATTTCCGGAAGATGAGATTGATGAGGATGAAAGTGAGGAAATTGAGCTTCCTCCCACCGTTCTGGAAAGTTTTGACGACGCCATAAAAATTTATCTGCGGGATATTCAGCGCACACCTCTTCTGACAGCAGAATCGGAAAAAGAAGTTGCCCTCCTGATTGAAAAAGGGGATAAGGCCGCGCGTAACAAGATGATTGAATCAAATCTGAGGCTGGTAGTCAAAATCGCCAAACGTTACATAAATCGTGGTTTGCCATTCCTTGACCTGATAGAAGAAGGCAACCTGGGATTAATCAAGGCGGTCGAACGTTTCAGTCTTGCTAAGGAATGCCGTTTTTCTACCTATGCCACCTGGTGGATCAGGCAGGCCATAGAGCGTGCCCTGGTCAATCAGTCGCGTACAATCCGTCTGCCGGTTCATGTCTCTGACGATATCAGCCGCATGTTCAGGGTTAACCGTAAATTATCACAGGAGCTGAACCGCGAGCCGAGCGCACAAGAGGTTGCCGAAGCCATGAACGTCAAGCCGGCATACGTATCCAGGCTGATGACTATTCTGCGGCGCACCTGCTCAATTGAATCACCTCTTGGTGAAGGAAACGATTATTCGCTGATGGATACAATTGAAGATACCTCCATGGTTTCTACTTCGGACCTGCTGGATAATATAGATCGTTATGAGCAGATTTCCGAGCGTCTTGAACAGTTGACCGATAACGAGAGGAAGATCCTTGCCATGCGTTTCGGTCTGGATGACAAGGAGCCGCAGACATTGGATACAATTGGTCAGATTTTCGGCGTGACCCGTGAACGTATTCGCCAGATTGAATCAAAATCATTGGAAAAAATTCGCAGCGGCATGAAAATATAAATTTAGGTTTGTTTTAATCATAGGAGGCAATACAAAATGGAAGATTTGAAGAACATTATTCGTGATATACCGGATTTTCCCAAAAAAGGGATCATCTTCAAGGATATAACCACACTGTTGCAGGATGCAAAATCCTATCAGCGTATGGTTGATCTGATATCACACCGTTACATAGATCAGCGGATTGACAAGGTTGTTGGCGTTGAAGCGCGTGGTTTTATTATTGGCTCTGCCCTGGCTTACAAGCTTGGTGCCGGTGTTGTTCTGGTCAGAAAGCCTGGTAAACTGCCGTCAGAAACCTTCAGTAAAACCTATGATTTGGAATACGGCACCGACACGCTGGAAATCCACAAGGACGCCATCAAGCCGGGCGAGAAAATCCTGATTGCCGATGACCTGCTGGCAACCGGCGGAACCATGTCAGCGGTTGTGGATATGATTCAGAGTATGGGTGGCGATATCGTGGAGTGCTGCTTTATGGCTGAACTGGACTTCCTGAATGGCCGCAGCAGGCTTCCAGCCAATAAGGTCTATTCATTGCTGCACTTTTAGTAAGTTAGAAATTATTTTCTGCGTTTTTATGGCAGAAAACAACTTCGTTAACGCACTTATCCTGTTTATAGGGTTAAGGAAATGGGTTGAACCATAGCGGTATCTCTGCTATATCTATTTATCTTTTTCAATTGTCTCCGTAGCTCAGTAGGATAGAGCACTTCCCTCCTAAGGAAGGGGTCGGACGTTCGAATCGTCTCGGGGACGCCAATAATAACAGGGGTTATGGCTTATGCCGTAACCCCTTTTGATTTAAAAGTGTAATTCCTGTGTAATGTTTTTTTTAAAAGTGTGCTGATATCTATTTTTTAATTTATCTGTTGCTGCTTGAATATGTTCACCATTGGCGTGGGCATATCTAGCGCCCATAGATAATGTCCTGTGTCCCGATATCCTTGCAACTTTGGAAGATCGACCCCAGACTGTACCAGATGTGTTATGGCTGTGTGTCGCAGTGTGTGGCGACAAATATCCGTCATCATATTCGTTTTTGTAGATGTAATTTCTAAAGTTACATCAATTTATTACATAGTTATCAATTTATAATAAATTTAAATTTGCTATCGCTATCGATTTATCGTAAAAATCAAAACATATATTTAAAACTATCGAACAGGCAAACTTGGGGTAACTCAGGGACGCAAAGCTACCTGTCCAGGAATGGATAGAGGGGTTACCGAAATGGCACACTTGGCCCGCCACTTCATTGAAATGGCGGGCTTTTATTTTCATAAGCGTTAATTTTGTAATATAAACTGTATAAGAGGAGATTTTATGAAACGATTCATTATGTTGGTAATGGTATTGATTTGTTGCTCAAGTACTGCATTCGCGGGTGTAAAAAAGCTGGCTGTACTTGATTTTGAAGATACATCAATATCTTCAGCCCCCGACCATGATGACCAACGAGCGGCAGTCTTGTCTATGCTTATGAATCGTGGACAAAAACCACAACAGCAGGATAAGGGGAAAATAGGTAAGAGTGTCGCTAATCTTCTGGTCACAGAATTAGTTAAAGACGGAACCTATAAAATCATTGAGAGAAGCCAGTTAGAGCAGATACTGTCAGAGCAGCATCTTGGTAAAGATGGCACCATTACAGCATATGAAGCTGCAAAACTGGGTAAACTTCTGGGTGTTAGTGCCGTCGTTGTTGGAAGCGTCACCGAATTTAATACCAAAACTGAAAAAAAGGGCATTATGGGTATTGGAACAAAAGTGAAGACCGCAAAGGTTGCTGTAAATGCACGTATTGTTGATACTTCAACTGCAGAAATTATTTTTGCCGCCGAAGGTCGGGGCGAAGAAGAAGAAAGTAATGTTACTGTTGGTTCCGTCTATGGATCTGACACAACCGGTGCAAGCGATACTCTTCTGAGTGCTGCCACAAAGAAAGCATTGACCGGGATTGTTCAATCTCTTAAAGAAAATTCAGCAAAGTTAAAAGAACAAACCTTGGAAGGTTACGTTGTCAATGTTGACCAGACTGATAAATCCATTATGATTGACCTTGGTTCCGATAGTGGAATAACTACCGACCAACCTCTTTACGTGGTAAAAGTTGTCAAAGAAATCAAAAGTCCAACAACTGGGGAAATAATCAAGAAAATTACGAAAGTCGTATGTGAACTAAAAATTACTTCACTTGAGAAAAAAATTGCGACCTGTGCTTGTGTTGCCGGGAGTTGCGAGAGCGTTGCGGAAAACGATAAAGTGTCGTCAAGCAAATAAGTTGCATGAAGGGGCCTTGTTTAATAATTTCAGACACTATAAAAGCCTTATCGGTAAGTCAATTCTGCGTACGTTGGTATGTAAAACATTGCACATGATCCACTTGAAAAACTACTTATTCTTACCGATATTCAGACAGATTACCCAATACATATTTCCGTTATCTGCGAAATTACAATAAAAACAGGAGGATATGTTAAAATACATAGCCTCCTTTTTGTATTTGTATCCTTTTGTGTAGTTCCCAACTATTTCGGTCATCTGTTAGCCGAAAGAGAACCTGTATGCTTCGTTTAAGGGAAATAGAGAATTCTGGACAATATAGAGACGGGGCACGGTAGGAGAATACCTCTGGCTTTTCGGTTTCATATATTGACTTATATTACATCATGGCCTATGTTCCTCGAAATTTATTCCATATGATGCAAATTAAAAGAGCCGATCTTGATTACTCAAGATCGGCTCTTTGTTTCATATTTCCCAGTTCCGGTATTATTCAGCTTTTCCGGAACAGCAATCTTCGTTGACCGCCTTGACCTGACCTGTACTACAGCACACGGGCTTCTGTTCAGTTACCACGGATTCTTTCTTTTCGCCACATGTTGAACCATCTTCTTTCGTTCCGCATTTACACATTTTTCGCTTCCCCTTTTCTTTCTTTGTTGCAGATGTCACTTATAGTCACATTTTTTAGCCATAAACACCAGTTTTAAAGCAAATTTTTTAAATCGGATAACTCCGTTTTTTTCCATACTGCTATAGCTCTTTTTGTTTTTCTACGCTTTGTACCAGTTCACATACCTTGAAATCTGATCATTTTAAAATTCATGAGTTTTTTTTATCGATTATTATCATTTCAGCTGACCGTCAAGGGAATCCGGGACTCGCAGTGGACACCGGTTTGGCTAGACCGCAGGCGTATGTTTTTGAGTGATGGGTCAAGACTGACGCCTAAAATGAGGCTGTCTTGAAAACCGATTCCCATACAGTTAGTGTGAATATGTTGTAAGAGGGCTCTTTTTGTTATATTTACTTCATAAGTATTTTCATCTGGTCTGTTTAAAAAGACTAAGGAGATTTCATGGATATGGACAGATATAAACTGATCCTGGACTTTGCCACCGAAGGTTTCTGGGATTGGGACATGAAAGCTGATCGTACCTACATTAGTCCGCGTTATTGCGAAATGATCGGTTATTCGCCTGATGACACCGTTTTTGACTCTGCCTTCCTGAAAAAAATTCTTTATCCTGATGACCAACAACGCGTTTTTCAGGTAATCGAAGAGTATATCCACGGAAAACGAAATACATCGGTAGTGGAACAACGCCTGATCACGAAAGACGGTACGATCCTATGGACGGAAACCCGTGGCAATGTGGTTGAGTATGATGAATATGGGAAACCAACCCGTATGGTCGGTACCATAAGTGATATTTCCGAGCGCAAAAAGATGGAAGAGTCGATCCGGGAAAGTGAGGCCCTTCTCAGAGCCATCATCGAGAGCATTCCGTTTGATGTCACCGCCATTGACCGCACTGGTCAATATTGCCTGCAAAGCCCTGTCTCTGAAAACTTATGGGGTAATGTCATCGGGAAACGACCAGAAGATATATTAATTGACGACACAATCCGGAACAGATGGCTTGAGAATAATCTGCTTGCACTGAGCGGGACGACTGTTCAGGGTGAAGTTGACTATACGATAAACAATGAGCGTCGTCATTTTATCGAGACTGTAACTCCAATCTGTACCGCCAGTGGAGAAATTTTCGGTGTCCTTGGGATCAATATTGACCAGACTGAACGAAAACAGGTTGAAGAGGAACGGCAATTGCTCGAGGAACAGTTGATCCAGGCCCAGAAGATGGAGTCGATTGGACGCCTGGCTGGTGGTGTTGCCCACGATTTCAATAATCTGCTTACGCCGATTATGTGCTACACGGAATTATTAAAAAGGGATTTTTCAGACAACGAAGGCGCCGCTACCAAGACCGTAAGTATAATGAATGCAGCTTTAAAAGCAAAAAATCTCGTTCAGGAACTCCTGTGCTTCAGTCGTAAACAGGTTCTGGATATGAAAACCATTGACCTCAACAAAACCATAAAATCATTTAACAGCATTCTGCGGCACACTATCCGGGAAAGTGTTGATATCCGGCTTTGTCTTGCTGAGAGACGCTATTTTATTCGTGCAGACAGTAACAAGATTGAGCAGATAATCATGAACCTGGCGGTTAACGCTCAGGATGCTATTGGCGAAGTCGGGACCATCACTATTGAAACATCTCCAGTACTCATTGACGATGAGTATGCTCGCCAGCATGGTGATTTGAAGCCGGGGCATTACATGATGCTGGCAGTTACTGATGATGGCTGCGGGATGGACCAGGAAACTCAACAGCGGATATTTGAGCCGTTTTTTACCACTAAAACGGTGGGTAAGGGAACCGGACTCGGTCTTGCCACCGTTTACGGAATAGTCCGGCAGCATGGTGGTAGTATCTGGGTCCACAGTGAGTCAGGTAAAGAAACAAAATTCAAGTGCTATTTCCCAATTGTGGATGAGGCACCGGTCTGCAATCAGTCTGCTGTGCACGACATAATATCGCTTGTTGGTGAGCAGCGTACCATTCTTTTAGTTGAAGATAATGAGATGGTAAGAACTCTTGTGGATGAATTACTGACAAAAAATGGATTTGAGGTCTTGGTGGCAGAAGATCCCGTCCAGGCGCTTCGAATAAGCGAGGGACGTATGCTCGATCTGCTTGTCTCCGATGTTGTCATGCCCGACATGACCGGTCCTGAAGTGTACTCCAGACTTACTGAAAACCATCCTGGTCTAAGAGTGCTTTACATGTCAGGTTACGCAAGTAATGTCTTGGCCCAAAAAGGGGCGTTTGGCAGCAGAGTGCAGTATATTCAGAAACCATTTACTATCACCGAATTTGCTAAAAAAATTGAACAGATTTTGATGGAGTAAGCTGATTTATATTGTTGTTTTGCTGGATTCTTTCCGCCGTAATTTAGTTCATTCATAACCTAAAATGTAATTTCCTTGTATTGAGTTCCCATTTTGATCAAACCGCTGCATCTGACGGCTTTGTCAAATATGATGGCCGTTTTTGATGGTTATTTAACTCCAGCACGATATTATTCAATTTAATATAGCAGAATCAGTATCAGGGAGCCGGTTATTCCTTGGCACGGTAGTTGTAGTATTTAACTTTAATACTCATATGCGATCCGGGTAGAAAAATTAACGGACAGATGTCAATGCTGTAATTACACCAAAAGGAATGCATCCATGAACAGCGTTAATATAACTAAAAATATTACCGGCCCCCTGCGTAACCATAAGGGAGGCATAATCTTTATCATCATGATTTTTTTGTCTCTTGTTGGAGCGTGGTACCTGTATCAATCATATACCCGAGGTCAAGTCAAAAGTAACCTGAAGTCAATATCAGGTGACTATGAGCATGGTATTAAGAAAATAATTCCTTCGGGGAAATAAGTACGGTCTTTTTGTTAAACTGCCTGTTGCTTAAAACTAACGGCCTAGCGGGACCGTTTATTTGACTCAAATTTAAAATCTCAGAAAGGCCATTTTTTGCAAGAGAAGTGGCCATTTTTTTTGGTACAGTTCCCATTCATTAGAAAAATTCGAGTCATGAAGTGACTGGCATAAGCTAGTGCTAATTTTATAATTGTTGAATTAAATCAATACTCTATTATAATCCATAAAGTTTAGGTTCGACCTGTGACAACGGAGTCATTCGGTTCACCATTTTTATGGAGAATACCGTCATGAGAGACTACCGTTCGCAGTTCACACATAAATTTGCTGTCTTCATCGGCCGCCTCTCTGTCTCTCGCAAACTGCTACTGATCTATCTTCTAGACCTTACCGCAGTCATCTTCATTACTTCTATCCTGATCCAGGAAAAATTTATCAATATCGACTTTGCCCGTAAGGAATTGCGCGGCAATGCATATATCGCTGATGTACGAGAGGCCCTCTTCGGCACTGTTGCAATGTATGACTTGAAAAGCGCTAAAGTTCTTGAGTCGGCGAAGAGTCTGATAATGGCAGCCGAGCAAAAATACGGTGCCGGAATGGGAACAGGTGAATTGGTAAAAGACTTCCAGTCCTCAATTATTACGTTACTGGAGTCCAATGAAATATACAGCGATACAGCGGTTCGCCGTTCGTTCCGGGCTGGACGTTCATTACTGTCGAAAATAGGCGATCAATCCAACCTTATTCTTGATCCCGATCTGGACAGCTACTATACGATGTCGCTGGTTGTACAGCGTTTCCCCGAACTGCTCGAACAGCTACTGACCTATGAATCGGGCCGGTCCGGCAAAAGCAAAACCCAGTACCTGATAGACAGGGAAAAACTGGAAGAGGTCCAAAAAAACATCGAGTCTGATTATCGTCTGGCTTATTCAGGAAATACCACAGGCATGCTGCGGATGCAGCTTGATCAGAGTAGAAATCAGCTTGGGACCGCTTTGAGTAACTTGCTGCGGGCCAATCCAGGTGACCGGATCAGAACCTATGAATTACGAAAAACTGCTATTGAAGCGACCCATAAAGCCTGGCAGGCAACTGAAAACACTCTCGACAGCCTGATCAGGGAGCGCATTAAAATGCAGTTTCACCGCATGTGGATGCATCTGGGGATGGCGGCCGCCTTGCTCATAGTTATATTGCTGATGGTATTTTATGTGGCGCGGATGATTTCTAAACCACTGAAGCGGCTTGCCCTGGTGGCTGATCAGATACAGACGACCAACAATTACAACCTGCGTGCGGAATGGAACAGCGGCGACGAGATTGGGCAGCTTGTCAGATGCTTCAATAATATGTTGGAACAGCTCGACCGCGAACGGTTGGTTCAGCAGGAACTTACGGCGCAGGCGAGGGCAGCAAGCGCGCAGCAGGAGTTGCTGGAGGCTATCCCGATTCCGCTGCTGCTGACAACTATTCCGGAACACCATATCCTCCACGCCAATGCACCTGCCGGTGCCTGGGTGGATTCGACACGGGGCGATCCATGGAGAACCGGGCTGGAACGTGGTGCCAGAGCCCGTTTTTTTCAACGTTTGGCCGACCTGGGCGTTGCACATGAGTTCGAAGTCCAATGGACCGGTCCCCATGAAAAAACCTGGGTGCTGCTGTCGGCCACACGACTGAATTACCAGGGGCAGGAAGCGGTTCTGACAACCTTTACTCCGATTAATACCATTAAACGCATGGAGGCACGACTGAAGCTGTGGGCAACAATTTTTGAGGCAACCTCGGAAGGTATAATAGTATTTGATCGCAACAACACTATCCAGCTGGCAAATTCCGCCATTGTACGTGCGTGCGGCTATCATGCGGATGAACTGGTCGGACACAAGCCGGACCTGCTCTTTGCAAAACGCTCTATCGACGAGTATCAGCGCAATCTTGTCCAGCACGTTGCCAAATATGGCTCATATCAGGGTGAATTCTGGCTCAGACTGAAAAACGGTGACGAAAACCCCTACTGGGTTGTGGTTAATACTGTCCGTGATGAAAACGGAGAATCAGCCAATACGATTGCCCTGTTCGCCGACATATCCGAACGTAAGGCGCAGGAAGAGAAAATTCGCCACCTGGCCCATCACGACCCGCTGACCGGATTGCCCAATCGCCTGCTTTTTGATGAACGGTTGAGGATGACCCTGCAACAAGCGGATCGACATCATGAAATGGTTGCTCTGCTTTTCATCGATCTGGATCGTTTCAAAAATATTAATGACTCGCTTGGTCATCATATCGGTGACGGGCTGTTGCAATCGGTCGCACAGCGCCTGGAGGAATCTGTGCGTGTAGGTGATACCGTCTCCCGCCAAGGCGGCGACGAGTTTGTTGTTATACTGAATTCTGTTGCCAGTGAGCAGGAAGTTGCTCATATCATCGAAAAAAGACTTCTGCCGCTGATCCAGAAAACCCATGCTATCTGCGATATTACGCTGCATACGTCGTGCAGCATCGGCATATCAATTTATCCCAATGATGCTGACAACATTGAGACCATGATGCGCAATGCCGATGCTGCAATGTATTCGGCCAAGTCTGCCGGTCGCAATAATTTCCAGTTTTTCAATGAGGAAATGAACCGGAATGCCATAGAGCGGCTCAATATCGAAAACAATCTACAGTACGCTCTGGGTAATCGTGAGTTTGAGCTGCACTTCCAGCCGATTATAGATATCTCCAGCGGGAAAGCGGTTTCCGTCGAAGCCCTGATCCGCTGGCGTCAACCATCCTTGGGGTTGATTCCGCCGATGAAGTTTATCCCGATTGCGGAAGAGAGCGGCATGATCCATGAGATTGGCCGATGGGCACTCTCGGAGGCCTGCAGGCAACACAGACACTGGTCGGAACTTGGTCTTGGGAACCTGCCGGTTGCAGTGAATATTTCGGCGGTTCAATTCAGGCGCAATAACTTTGTTGCAACAGTTAGTGAAGTGTTGAATGAAAGCGGCATAGCAGCATCCAGTTTGCAGCTTGAGCTGACTGAATCCGTAATGATGATGGAAAGCGACCGGATTATTGAGGACATCCAGCAGCTCAAATCGCTCGGCGTCGGCCTTGCCTTGGACGATTTCGGGACCGGATTTTCCAGTCTCAGTTATCTCCATCGTCTCCCGCTGGACAAGCTGAAAATAGATCGCAGTTTTGTAAGGGATATGATTGATGACCCTGCCGACATGGCAATTACTCATGCAATTATCAATCTGGGGAAAACATTGGGCTTACGGGTTGTCGCAGAAGGTGTTGAGCATGTTGAGGAACTGAAAGTCCTGAAAGAGCTGTGTTGCGAAGAAATTCAGGGATACCTGATTACTCAGCCGCTGTCTGGCCAGGCCTTCGTAACATGGTATAAAGATTTTCTCAACGCGCCATGGCCCCCTGATAATTATTCCTGATGCTGTGTAGCAATTCTCTGTCCACTATTGCCAGAGGTCGGGTTGTTACGGAGCAGTACAATAAAAATAATATTTAATAAAGTCTGGAAATGGTGGGGCCGCATTGAGCGGCCCACTGGAAAGCCTTAATTTGTTAAGATACAGGTACCCGGTACGGGGATTCTGTAATACTTATTTCAAAATCATCTGTTCGCAGGTTTCTTTTATTACCCCACTTTGACTTCAATTTTTTTAGGTTTTGCAATTTCAGCTTTTGGCACCCGCAGCGTCAAGATGCCGTTAGCATAATCTGCCTTTGCCTTTTCGTGATCGAGAGTTTCCGGAATCGAAAACTGGCGGTAGTAGTTGGCAAGCTCGAATTCACGGTAGGCCGGTTGGCCCAGCTGGTTGTGGGTTGTCGGCGCACTTATGGTAAGGATCCCCTTTTCCACGTTAATATCCAGGTTTTCTTTTGTTGCCCCGGGAATGTCAGCGGTCAGGATAAGTCCTTCTTCAGTTTCAATAATGTTTACTGCAGGGCGGATGTATTTGTCGTTAGATCTTGTTTCCTCACGGGTCTGAACATTTTTTTCATTATTTGTTTCTGTAATGCTGTTTGCTGCCATGATAACGACCTCCTTTCCTATGCCTTGATAGCTGTTTTATGAAAGTGCAACTGTGATTTTTTTCGGTTTAGCATGTTCGGCCTTGGCCAGTGTTATCTGCATGATGCCGTCTTTGCACATGGCAGCAATTTTTTCGGGATCAATGTCAACCGGCAGTTCCAGCGTTCGAGTAAATTTGCCGGAACCAAGCTCGGAGCGGTGCACAATCTGGCCTTCTTTTTCCGCAAAAGGTTTACGCTCTCCGCTGATTGTGACAGTGTTCCGCAGTACGGACAGATCGACATCATTCGGATCAACGCCGGGAATCAGAGCCTCAATGTAAATATTGCCTTCGTCTTCGTTGAAGTTGACCAGAGGAAAACGACGGGTCGTTACCGGCGAAAGAAATGTCGACCCGAATGGTCTGCTGTAACCTGCGCCACGAAACGCTTCATCAATCTCTCTTCTCAGTGTGTCCAGTTCTTTGAATACATCCCAGGTTGCCATTTGGATTACCTCCTTTCATTTTGTACTTCTGACATATAAATAAGTCGTAATTTTAAAAAATCAAGGGGTGGGTTATTTTATTTTTTTTAACAAAGTATAATCTTCAGAAATCAGGTAAAATAAGAAATATACGTCAATTCACTATGGTCACAATAAACAGTTTATAATTATCAGTTATGGATGAAATGGATGAATTGAAAACAACCTGGAGGTTTCTTATGAGAAAGCTGTTACTTCTGATCGGAACAATCATCTTTCTTACGGGGTGTGCCCCGGTTATCAGCAGTCAATCGCTCAGTCTTGTTGATCGCAAAATATCGTTTACTGAGCTTAGGCAGGCTCCTGATCGCTACATAGGGAAACATTTTCTTCTGGCTGGTCAGATTGCCGGAATCTGGAATTCAAATGAAGGCAGTGAGCTCGAAATCATCCAGTTTGCTACTGATGAGAACGGCGAAATTACCGACATGACCAAGTCTGGCGGTCGATTTATCGCCAGAAACTCGGAGTTTCTGGAACCTGCCGTTTATCGGAACGGTCTCCTGGTTACTGTTGTGGGGGAAATGAAAGGGAAGAAAAATATGCTCATCGATGATGCAAACTATACATATCCGGTCCTTGTTATTCGGGAACTACATCTATGGAAACCGGAGGAACTACCCAAACCGGCC
Organism: uncultured Geobacteraceae bacterium; assembly: GCA_964509295.1. Lineage (GTDB taxonomy): Bacteria > Desulfobacterota > Desulfuromonadia > Geobacterales > Pseudopelobacteraceae > JBGSQR01. The sequence goes on from CAZDWS010000002.1 coordinate 180,702, forward strand.
ACATTCCACTTCGGTATCGGCGTTGGTACCATTCTCCGCTAATTGGACTTTCATAGCGGCATTGAAGTAGATCACAAAGTGGATCATTTGAAATATGCTGCTATAATTGTAATTCTGGATGTTTTTTTGCACCAGGCAACATAGTAAAAGGAGATCTTATGAGAACATTAGCGCCAGCATTGTTCAGGGTGATTTGTATTATCATTCTGCTCGTAATGCCTGCCGGGACAATGGCTCAGGATGAAGGTGATTCAAATCAGGCGTACAAGTTCAGCAAGGAAGAGTTAACGCAGATGCTTGCGCCGATTGCACTTTATCCGGACTCGTTGACTGCCCAGATTCTTATAGCATCAACCTATCCACTGGAAGTTGTGGAGGCTGATCGCTGGAGGAGTAAAAACCTGCAACTGAAGGGTGATGAACTGGATACTGCCCTTCAGAGCAAGGACTGGGATCCGGGCATCAAATCACTCTGCCATTTTCCTGACATCCTCAAGTCCATGAGTGACAAGCTTGACCAGACAAGGAAACTGGGTGATGCTTTTCTGGCCCAGGAAGAAGAAGTCATGGCCACAATTCAGGAGTTGCGCAATAAGGCCAGGGATCAGGGGAATTTAAACACGACCAACGAGCAGAAGGTTGTGGTTGAGAAGGAAATAATCAGGATCGAACCTGCCAATCCGCAAGTCGTCTATGTGCCGGTCTATGATCCTGCCTATGTGTACGGACCGTGGTGGTATCCGGCTTATCCACCCTATTACTGGTACTATCCGTCCGGGTATTACAGTGGAGCCTATATCGGCTTCGGGCCGAGCATATTTATCGGTCTCAATGTTTTTCCATGGGTCTGGTTCGACTGGTCGTATCATCGGGTTCATATTGACATCAACAGGACCAGGAGTTTTCACCGTTATCCTGTAAGACGGGTTGACAGAGGAAATGTCTGGCGACATAACCCCCAGCACCGTAGAGGGGTGGCATACCGGGACCAGAGAACCGGTGAACGCTTCGGATCGAGGGCGCCACGAGTTGTCACCTCACCCATCAGCCCGGAAAGACGTGGCTATCCGGCAGGGCGAGTTGATCAGCAGAATGTGAGGCCATCCCAGGGTTCTCAGCAGCGCGGCGTAAGACAGGCTGCACCGCAGGCACCCCAGGTTCGACAGGCACCTGAAAAAGGAACATCAACGCCAGCGATACGTCGTGAAGGAGCTTCTGCGCCGCAGATACCGTCCGGAACCGGCGATTCGCAACGCCCTGTGGTACGGGATAATCCATTCAGGGGTGTGGGTGAGGGAAATAACGAGCGCAGGGCAAGTGAGCGCGGTGGTATAAGCAACCGTGGTAATGAAATGAGGCAACAGCCGGGAGGTTTCTCCGGCGGCCAGATGCAACAGCGTCAGGGAGGCGGCAGTTCGGGTGGTGGTGGATCACGCGGCGGCGGAGGATCTGGTGGAGAACGGCAAGGTGGTGGTTCGCGCAGATAACATGACTATCCGGTCGGGGTTATGACATATACAGGAGAGGAATCATGAAGATACCAATTTTACATACAATCTGCGAAAAGGTTTGGTCAACCCTGCTGGCCTGCTTAGTTTTCGTAGTCCTGCTTATTTCCGTTTCAATTTCTGAATCCGGGGCTGCGGAAGTACAGCAGACACGTTTTTCATCGCCCGATGAGGCGGTACAGGCGCTTGTTGCCGCATCCAGGGCGGATGATCTGAAAAGCCTGCTGGCAATTCTCGGGCCGGGCAGTAAGGAGCTTATTTCTTCAGGCGACAGTGTGGCTGATAACACAAGCAGGGATAAATTTGTTGCTTCCTATGAGTTGAAGCACGTCCTGAAGGCAAAATCGGCTGGTACCATGATTTTGCATGTTGGTGCCGATGACTGGGCCATGCCGATTCCGATTGTCAGGAAGGGAAACAGCTGGGGCTTTGACATCGGGAAAGGGAAAAAAGAAATCCTCAACCGAAGGATCGGGCGCAACGAACTGCATGTCATTGATGTGATTAATGCCTATGTGGATGCACAACACGAATACGCCAGCAGGGATTGTCGGGGCGGTGGCAGTGTCGAATTTGCGCAGAACCTGATAAGTACGCGGGGCACTCGTGACGGCCTTTACTGGGAGGCTAAGGAGGGCGAGCAGCAGAGTCCTCTCGGACCGTTAATTGCACAGGCGGCACGGGAAGGTTATACAACGGAAGGCAATCTTTCTCCTTTCCACGGCTATTATTTCAAGATTCTCAAGGAACAGGGCAAACACGCCAAAGGTGGTCCATATAAGTATGTGGTCAAAGATAAGATGATACTCGGGTTTGCACTGTTGGCATACCCAGCAGAATACGGTAATTCCGGGGTCATGTCCTTTGTGGTAAATCAGGAGGGGATCATCTACGAGAAGAATCTGGGCAAAAACACCCGGCGCATTGCAGAGGCCATCACAATTTACAATCCCGACAAGACATGGAAAAAGGTCAAGGGTCTGGAAACACCCGCACAGAATACAGAGTGCCCTGTAGATGTGATTAGTAAGTGAGTCACACGGGTGTACTGCGCAACAACACTCATTCTAAAATACATCTGTAATTTGGTGCCTATAAAATCAAGGGCTTACATGTTGACCGTGTAAGCCCTTTTATATTTGTGTGGCGTGGCGCGTTAGCGTCGTCCTACCGGCTGTGTTTGCTTACTACGGTTTGTTTTGATGTGCACTAATCTGACCCCATCAAAATATAATAAATTGCACCTACTAGTAAGGTCAAACAATCTCTATTCTTAACTCAACTGGTCAACAAGTAATTTGTCAGCAGATCTGGGAAAGTATGGAGGTACCCTGCTCGATTTCGCTGATATTCATCCCACCGAAACCAAGCAACAATGTTGTCGCTTCCGGTTGACCAACAGCGTAGAACTTAGAAAACGGGAAAAGCCTGATCCCTTTTTGCAGGGCTCGGTCCAATATCTCTGTTTCGCTGAGCAATGTATGGGACAACTGCAGAACTATATGTAGTCCGGCACCCTGGCCGATAACAACTGCCCGCTTGCCGAAATGAGTTTCAACGGACCGTAGCAGAATATCGTGTTTCTTTTTATAGGCCATGCGCATCCGCCGTATATGACGTTCCCAGTGACCCTGTTCCATGAATTTTGACATGGTTCTCTGTTCCAGCAGTGAAACTGAGGAAAAATAATTCCGGTAAATTTGGTGATACACTGTAAGCAGTGATTCCGGCAGTACCATATAACTCAGGCGCAGTGCCGGAGAGAGTATTTTTGAGAACGTGCCTGAGTAGATAATATTTCCACCAGGGCGCAGCCCTTGTAAAGATGGGATCGGCTTTCCATGATAGCGAAGTTCGCTGTCATAATCGTCTTCAATGATGAACCGGGCGCCTGATTCTGCCCATTCAATCAAGCCCAACCGATTGGCAACAGGCATCACATAACCCAGAGGCAGCTGATGTGAAGGGGTGACGTAAGCGATTGTGCTGTTGCTGTTGTTGAGCAGTTCCAGGTCAATCCCGCCCGGGCCGACAGACACAGGAAAGATGCTGTATGAATTGTTATGGAATACGGAACGTGGCAGGTGATAGCCGGGGTTTTCAACGGCAACGACAGAATGTTGTCCCTTCAGCAGGTGTGCCATAATATCAAGACTGTGATGCAGTCCGGCACAGATGACTATTTGATCCGGATCGCAGTGTACACCACGTGACCGCTCCAGGTAGTTCTGGATAGAGCAACGCAAGCCCCAGTCTCCTTGTGGGTCGCCATACTGGACAAGTTGCTGATTGTCTTGACGCAGACTTTCAACAAAACATTTCCGCCAGAGTTCTGTGGGGAAACTTCCCGGATCCAGGCGGGCAGGGTGGAAATCATAGGCAAAACAGGCCGGTGGGCCGGGAAGATGTTCGTGTCTGCCACGTTTGCCAGGAAGAGATTTCGGTGCAACATCCTGGTCAAGTGCCGACACAAAATACCCGCTGCGCGGTTTGCTGTACAGGTAGCCTTCAGCGTATAACTCCTGGTAGGCTCCGTCAACAGTGTTGCGGCTCGCTGAAAGCTCCATGGCCATATCCCTGACGGAAGGCAGCCTGTAATCTGATGGCAGTTTGCCTGACAGGATATGTTCTCTGATCTGATTGTAGAGTTGTTTGTACAATGGTACAGGGTTGTTATTATTCAGGATGAACATATATACCTGCCGAATCTAAATATTGATTTCCGGTAGAAAGAAGTTTAGGCCAATAGTAGAACCGTCGTCAAAGAAAATCTGGACTCATCTGTATTGAAGAAAAAGCTTCTGCTGATGGTGGCAAAGGCATGAACCCGGCAGCAATATAAAACATACTAATTGGAGGAAATCACAATGTTACCAGAAAAATTGCAGGAAATAATGAAACAGGATGGTGTGGTTGCAATTGCAACTCTGGGTCAGGACGGACCGCATATGGTCAATACATGGAACAGTTATTTGCGTGTAACGGAAGATGGGCGACTGCTGATTCCGGCCGGCTACATGCATCGCACAGAGGCGAACATTTCATTTAACCCGGATGTGCTTATCACACTGGGGAGCAGTAAGGTAAAAGGTCTCTATGGGCCGGGAGCCGGTTTTCTGATCAAGGGCAAGGCAGCTTTTGCAACATCCGGCCCAGAATATGATGTTCTCAAGGCAAAATTTGAATGGCTGCGTGCCGCAATGGTTGTTACCATTGATTCCGTAACTCAGACGTGGTAAGCAAAAGTAGTTTTGCCATTACTAAAACCATAAGGAGTGTTGTCATGGATACCTCGGAAAAAGTTTTACAAGTTTTGCGTAAAGCAGGTGAACCTCTGAATGCCGGAAAAATTGCTGAACTGGGTGGGCTGGATCGTAAAGATGTGGACAAGGCAATGACAAAACTGAAAAAGGAAGAAAAAATTGTATCTCCCATACGGTGTTACTGGACACCGGCATAGATCTGTACTGCTGAAATGAAGGGATGACTGATGAAACCCATGCGAAGAAAAGACAGGCTGATCAATACTGAAGAAGCGGTTAAAATTCTTGAAACTGCCGAATACGGGGTACTGTCAACAGTGGATGCGGATGGACAACCGTATGGTATTCCAATGAGTTATGTATATAAAGACAATGCTATTTACTTTCATTGTGCAGTTGTCGGGCAAAAGCTTGAAAACATAGCGAATAATTCAAAAGTTTCATTTTGCGTCACAGGCGGAACAAAGGTTTTGCCTGAAACATTCGGTACGCTTTACGAAAGTGTTGTGGTTTTTGGAACTGCCGGTGAGATCCAAGATGCCGAACGGCAGAAAGCGTTTGTGTGGTTATTAGAAAAATATTGCTCTGAGTTTATTGAAGAGGGGCTTGAATACATTGAGTCTGAGAGCAAAAGAACAAAAATTGTGAAAATTGAAATTAGTCATATCAGCGGTAAGGCAAGAAGGTAGCTTAACGTAAAAATGAGTAAATAAGGTAACCATTAGTTGTGGTTTATGGTGCAAAATAATTCTTATTCATAAACAATAAAAACAGCCACATCTTGTGCAGATGTGGCTGTTTTTATTCAGGCAGGATAGAGTGCTTGGCAGGTTATTACAGTTGGTTTGAGATGTTGCTGATTTATATATAGATACAAAAATGAAGCAGCTATTCATAAATAATAATCAAATTGACTTGTGGACTTCAAGTGATATTCTTATATCATTGAAAAATATGTATTTTATTCCGACGAGGAGTGCAGTATGCAAATTGTCTACACAAAGATTTTGACAGTGTTGATATTGATTGTAGCCACTTCGGTGTATGGCTCTTCAATTGATCATGTCGGGATTGTCAAGTCCCTGTCCGGTGAAGTCAGTGTCTTAAGGGAAGGACATATCATCAAGGCGACACCGAATTTTAAACTGCAGGTAGCTGATGTTATACAGACGGGGCCTGACGGTAAAACCGGACTGATACTTGAGGATGATACTGTTATTTCCATGGGTTTTAACAGCAGGATCGCAATTAAAAGTTTCATATTTCAGCCGAATGAGAAAAAACTGTCTCTTGTGGCAACGGTGTTTCGTGGAACGATTTCATTTCTGTCAGGACAGATTGCCAAGCTGGCCCCGGACCTGGTGCGTATTGAAATACCGCATGCTACGGTTGGAATCAGGGGTACGCATGTTCTTGTTCAGGTTGATGAGTAATTGATATTCTGATTTGCTATGAAAGTGAGGTCGGATTATGGGCATCACGGTAAAATTGTCAGCACTGCTTTTCTTGATTTTTCTTGCCAGCGGCTGTGCAAATAAGACGATGGTTGTCCTGGCACCGGATCAGGATGGCAAAACCGGTGTCATTTCCATTGGTAACCAGGCGGGGAATATAGTCATAAATTCTCCATACCAGGCAACCACCATTGCCAGTGCTAATGAAATGCCAACGGCGCCTTCGCCCCTTGGTAAGGAAAAAACTGATCACATATTTAAAGAAGCCCTTTCCATTCAACCTAAAAAACCGATCCACTTTTTACTCTACTTTGAGAGAGAAACCACTCTTACCTCTGATTCAATTAAACTTGTACCTGATATTATAGCCGCGATTCAGGACCGTAGCTCCAGGGACATCTCCGTAGTAGGGCATACGGATACCGTGGGTAGCAAGCAGTATAACACCGTATTGTCGCTCAACAGAGCTGCAGCAGTAAAAGACATTCTTGTTAGAAGCGGGGTTAACTCTAATACTATAGGGCTCACTTCGCATGGAAAAGAAAACCCACTGGTTCCAACGGGAGACAATGTGAATGAGCCTAAAAACAGGCGTGTCGAGGTTGTTGTCAGATAGTGGGGACCTGGATAATGCCGGATTTATTCAATAAAAAGTATGGACCGACCAGACTTATACTGTTTGTCGGACTATTGTTCAGTTTATTTGTAAGTGCAATTTATCTCGTAAATCCCGTTTTTATCAATACAACAAACAACAGAACAACTGATGCTGTCATGGCCTTTGCGCCTACGAAGCAGGTATCAGGCTTGGTTGTAATTGTTGATATTGATAATAGCAGCCTGGCACGATTTGGCCAGTGGCCATGGTCCAGGGATTTACTGGCACAACTTCTTGAAACTATCAATTCCTCAGGTGCAGCTGTTATTGGACTGGACCTTCTTCTGGCTGAACCGGATCGTACCTCCGCAGCCGTTCCTGAAAAAAACTCCAATATTAAATCTGGTAGTAAAGCTGTGATGTCTGGTGTTCCATCTGCTTTGATGGATAACGACACTAAATTGGCGAGTACCTTGAGTAAGGGGTCATATGTTCTTGGATATGAATTTTTATTTGGAAACAGGTTGATTTCACAGAGTTCGTTTGAGCTGCATCCTCCAGGGGTTGTTTGGGTAAATATTCCGGACGAAGGTCTGAGTCAAACTGATTTCTTTAAAGCCCAGGCGGTTGTGAGTAACCGCCTGCTTTTTTCAAAAACGGTTACACACTCCGGATTTATGAATGCAACCCCGGATAATGACGGAATTCTTCGGCGTCTGCCGATGTTGATCAGGTACGATGGCACGGTCTATCCCTCGCTTTCAATGGCTATGCTTATGAAATACAGCGAGGGTAATCAAGTTGAAATCAGGCAACAAGATGCAGGCCTCCTTGATATCAAAGTTGGAACAAGATCTCTTCAGATCGATACTCAGGGGAATATGATCGTTAGATTCTTGCAACAGGCTGATTTGATTTCGACAATTACAGCCGAAATGATTCTTGATGGCAAATATTCCCCTCAACAGCTTAATGGCAAAATTGTTCTGGTCGGTTCCTCGGCGGCAGGTTTGGATCAGGTTTACCAGACGCCTGTAATGCCAATTCACAGCCATGTGGGTGTTCATGCGCAGGCGCTGGACAATCTGCTGACAGGTCAACTGGTCGTCAGGACAAAAATAGTCACCATTTATGAAGTCCTGTTTAGTCTGCTGTTTGCTGCAATTACCGCTCTTTTGGTCGCACGGTGGGGAATTATTCCTGCTGCTGCTATGAGTGTGTCTTTGATGGCTATCTGCTGGATCGGAGCTGTGTTTCTTTTTAAAACAAAAAGTCTGCTTTTTTCACCGCTGTTGCCAACAACATTGATTATTCTGAATTACTCTCTTTTGACTATTGTTAAAACCTGGAAAATTCAGCAAGCCGCCATAAAAGAAACTGAAAGCACCTTGATCCTATTGAAATCAAGTGAAAAGACTCTTGATTCAATAATCAAAACGGTGCCGGATATCATCTTTCGTCTGGATTCGACAGGCTGCATAACATTTATCAGCCCGGCAATTACCAGGTATACAGATTCAAGTGATTCCCTGATTGGCCATTCCATTTTTGAACTGGTTGCACCGGAGGATTTGGAGAAGGCACAGCACAGACTAAATGAAAAAAGAACAGGCAAGCGAGCGACCCGCAGCCTGGAATTACGCCTGATACTACCTCAAAAACAGGGTTTAAATGCAGCAGATACCGGTTATTTCAGTGTGTCTGCAGAAGGAATTTATAAAAATGATGCACCAAACCCAGGCGAGTTTATCGGTACTCAGGGTATCCTTCGAGATATTACCGAGCAGAAAAAAATGGAGGAGAAGCTGTTACAAGCCAGGAAATTGGAGGCAATCGGAAGCCTTGCTGCCGGGGTTGCCCATGATCTTAATAATATATTAGCCGGTTTGGTTACTTATCCGGATCTGCTTTTGCTGGAATTGCCAAAAGACAGTCCTTTGCGGGAAAAAATTGCAATAATCCAACAGTCGGGCAAAAATGCCGCAGCTATAGTTCAGGATATGCTGACTCTTGGGAGACGCGGTGTAAAAACCGGTGAAGTGGTTGATCTGAATGTGATTGTTTCAGATTACAATGTGTCGCTGGAATTTGAAGCCATAATGAAATACCATCCCAAAACCGTGCTGGAGCTGGACCTTGCACCAGACCTTTTGAAAGTTATGGGCTCCAGATCCCATCTGGCCAAGGCAATAATGAACCTGTTGAATAATGCTGCAGAAGCAATGCCTGCTGGAGGCAAAATCACTTTGTCTACTTATAACAAGTTTCTTGATAACACAATAAAGCTGTATGAAGAGATCCCGCCTGGTGAGTATGTTTGTATCTCTGTTCAGGATGAAGGGGTTGGAATTTCGAGTGAAGATATTCAGAGGATTTTTGAGCCGTTTTACAGTAAAAAGTCAATGAAAAGAAGTGGATCCGGCCTGGGGATGACTGTTATATGGGCTACGGTTAAGGACTTGGGGGGATATATTGATATTCAAAGTACTGAAGGTGAAGGAGCTCTCTTCGAGTTATATCTTCCTGCAACCCGCAATGAAGCAGCAATGTCAACAAAGAGGAATGTGCTTGAAGATTACATCGGAACAGAATCGATTGTGATTGTTGATGATATGCCGGAACAGTTACTGATTGCGACTAAAATGCTTACCAAGTTAGGGTATTCAGTTGCCTCCTTTGCCAGTGGTGAAGCAGTGGTTGATTACCTTTGTTTACATAATGCGGATCTGGTTGTACTTGATATGATAATGCCTGGTGGCATGGATGGTTTGGATACCTATATTCGTATTAATGAAATCCACCCTGGACAAAAAACCATAATAACAAGTGGTTATGCAGAATCTGATCGAGTTGCAGCATTACAAAAACTTGGGGCAGGGGCTTATGTTCAAAAGCCTTATACTCTCGAAAAATTGGGTCTTGCAGTCAGGAAAGAGCTGGACCGCAGTAGTTTCGCAAGAATCAAAATGGATTAAATTTTGTGAATCAGGAGGCGGTTATGAGTCAATCACTCTGTTATGTTGTTTTTTTTATATTTCTATTGGTTACACCATGTCGGGCCGGGTTTTTCGATGACCTAACGCGTGAAGTTTTCTCGCCAGCCCAGCAGAATTCTTCGCTTGATAACAATACAATTGTCAAAGGGTTGAAAGAGGCCCTGGCGACCGGTACGGAGCGAGCCGTGGCGCAGGTGTCAAAACCTGATGGTTATTTCAATAACCAACTTATCAAAATCCTACTGCCGGACAAGGTGCAGCAGGCAGCAGACCTGCTTGGCAAAGTGGGGTATCAGCAGCAGGTTGATGATTTTGTCCTGAGTATGAACAGGGCGGCGGAAAAGGCTGCACCGAAAGCGGCCAAGTTTTTTGGTGATGCCATCAGGGCAATGACCATTGAGGATGCAAAAGAAATTCTCAACGGTGGAGATAATGCAGCTACAAAGTTTTTTGAGAAGAAAACCAGAACGCAGTTGTTTGAGTCCTTCAAGCCGAGTGTTTCGAAAAGCATGGAGCAGGTGGGTACTGCCCGTGCTTACAAGGAGATGATCGGAAAGTTTGAGTCAATCCCGCTGGCATCTTTTGTTGGAACTCCGTCTCTGGACCTGGATGACTCCATAACCAATAAGGCGTTGGATGGACTTTTTTTGATGGTTGGAGAAGAGGAAAAGAAAATCAGGACTAATCCGGCTGCCCAGACAACGTCACTGTTGAAAAAGGTTTTTGGGGTTAAATAGCTTAGAAATGCTCAACGAAAAACACAATACCTTTTTACTTGACATTTATGGCAATTGGTAATACCAATTGCCATGATGTTTTTTATGTCTTTTAATTGAATGTTATTAGTTGGTTTTAAATATTAAATTTCAAATTCATCAGTCTGATGTTTTGATTTTTGAATGTTTACTTCCTGCATTTATAGTAGACACTGGCTGATTCGGCAGTATTATTTGAAATGAAGTTTATAATCCTGATGATTGTCTGATCAGATATATAGTTTTTTGATACTGTTGCTGGATTGATCATATTTTTTGGTATTACCAATTGCAGCTTGGACTATGTGTAGGCAGATATTGAAAGCTGAGCAGGAGACATATGAAAGCACTTCCAAGACTTCTCAGAAACAATAGGAAATGGTCTGAAAAAGTAAGATTGTCAGAGCCGGGCTTTTTTTCCAAGCTTGTGCATCAGCACACCCCGGATTACCTCTGGATCGGTTGTTCCGATAGCCGTGTTCCGGCCAATGAAATTGTCGGGCTGTTGCCTGGTGAACTGTTTGTGCATCGCAATGTTGCCAATCTGGTGATTCACACGGACATGAACTGTCTGTCCGTATTGCAGTATGCTGTTGATATCCTCAAAATCAAGCATGTCATAGTTTGCGGGCATTATGGCTGTGGCGGTATCAAGTACGCGATGGATAAAAAACCACACGGACTGGTTGATAACTGGCTGCGCCATGTGCGCGATACCTATCAACGGAATCATCAGCAGTTGGATGCCATCAGCGGAAAAACAGCCAGATTGAGAAGGCTGTGCGAGTTGAATGCTATTGAGCAGGTTGTAAATGTGGGTAATACGACAATTATCCAGGATGCATGGGAGCGGGGGCAGGACGTAACCGTCCATGGCTGGATCTATGATCTGGCCGATGGACTGGTGAAGGACCTGGAGGTGAGTCTCTCCACACGTAGTGAACTGGAGGTATTGCAGAGAAGGGTGTGATACTGCTGCCTTCAAAAGTGAAGCCGGGAATTCCGGCATTAGTGCAAATGATAGTAGAACAAACCTGACCAGGAGATTGATCACATGCAGAAGCAGAAATTCAAAAAAGTAATGGCTGCAAATCGAGGCGAGATTGCTATTCGTATTTTTCGTGCCTGTGCTGAACTGGATATCAGTACTGTTGCGATTTATTCGGAAGAGGATAAGCTTTCGCTTCACCGCTACAAGGCTGATGAGGCCTACCTGATTGGCAAAGGCAAAGCGCCGGTTGATGCCTATCTGGGCATTGATGAGATTATTGCACTTGCTCTTAAGATCGGAGTAGATGCAATTCATCCCGGTTATGGTTTTCTCTCGGAAAATGCTGAATTTGCAGAGAAGTGTGAGAAAAACGGAATTGTGTTCATCGGCCCGACTGCCGATATGCAGCGAGCCCTCGGTGACAAGGTGGCAGGACGTAAAGCAGCTGTTTCTGCCGGCGTAAGCGTTGTTCCCGGTACTGAAAACCCGATCCAGACCGAAGCAGAAGCGCTGGCCTTTGCCAAAGAGTGCGGCTATCCGATCATCATCAAGGCTTCGTCGGGCGGCGGCGGTCGCGGCATGCGCGTTGCCAACAATGAAAAAGAGCTTCTGGAAGGCCTGGTTGCCGCCAGCAGCGAAGCTCAGGCTTCCTTTGGCAATGCCGAGGTTTTTCTGGAGCGTTACCTGCTGAATCCGAAACATATTGAAGTTCAGATCATGGGCGACAATTACGGCAATCTGGTACACTTCTACGAGCGTGACTGTTCCGTACAGCGCCGCCACCAGAAGGTTGTCGAGTTTGCTCCGTCCCTGTGCCTGAACGATCAACAGCGCGAAGATCTCTGTAATGCCGCCTTGAAGATTGCAGGCAAAGTCGGCTACCGTAATGCCGGTACCATAGAATTTCTGGTGGACCAGCAGGGACGCCACTATTTTATCGAAATGAATCCGCGCATTCAGGTTGAGCATACGGTCACGGAAATGATTACCGGTCGTAATCTGGTACAGAATCAGATTTTGATCGCCAGCGGTCACGCCCTTTCCGATCCTGAGATCGACATACCTTCCCAGAGCGCGATTCAGATGCGTGGTTATGCCATCCAGTGCCGTGTAACAACAGAAGATCCGGAAAACAACTTTGCCCCTGACTTCGGCATGCTGACCACCTATCGTTCAGCCGGTGGCTGCGGAGTTCGACTGGATGCGGGCAATGCAACAACCGGAGCCAGGATTACACCCCATTATGACTCGCTGCTGGTCAAGGCGATTACCTGGGGACTTACACTGGAGTCGGCGGCACACGTCATGGACAGGGCCCTGCGTGAGTTCAGAATCCGTGGTGTGAAAACAAATATCGGTTTCCTTGAAAATGTTGTTTCCCATCCCGTATTCCTTAAGGGTGAATGTGACACCTCGTTCATAGAAAAACATCCTGAGCTGTTGATCATTCCGGTAAAAAAGGATCGCGGCACCAAGATCCTCAATTTCCTTGGCGATGTTGCCGTCAACGGTACTCCCGGCGTAGCAAAGAGTGTCAAGTCCAGTGATTTTCAGGATGCTCCCGTACCAGAAATTAACACTTTGCTGGCCAGACCGGCCGGTACCCGCGACCTGCTCAAACAGCTCGGTCCGGAAGGTTTATCCAGATGGATTCTGGAACAGAAGAAACTTCTGCTTACTGATACGACCATGCGTGACGCCCACCAGTCCAACCTGGCCACACGCGTCCGTTCCTATGACATACTCAAGATTGCCGAGCCCACATCCTACCTGGGTGCCGAACTTTTCTCACTTGAATGCTGGGGTGGTGCCACTTTTGATGTGGCAATGCGCTTTCTGAAAGAAGATCCCTGGCAGCGTCTGTATGCCCTGTCTGAAAAAATACCCAATGTAATGCTGCAGATGCTTCTGCGCGGATCCAACGCGGTCGGGTATACCAATTATCCGGACAATGTGGTGCAGAGGTTCGTTCAGGAGGCGGCAGCTTCCGGTATCGACATTTTCCGCGTGTTCGATTCGCTGAACTGGACAAGAGGGATGCAGGTGGCCATGGAAGCGGTCCAGAAGAGCGGCAAGGTCTGTGAAGCTGCCATTTGCTACACCGGCGATATCATGGATCCCAAGCGGGACAAGTATCCACTGGAATACTACATCAGCATGGCAAAAGAGCTGGAGAAGATGGGTGCCCACATCCTTGCCATCAAGGATATGGCCGGTCTGTTGAAGCCATTCGCCGCCCACAAGCTGGTCAAGGCTTTGAAGGAAAATATCGGAATTCCGGTTCAGCTGCATACCCATGACACCTCATCAAACGGTGCAGCAACGTTGCTGATGGCCAGTGAAGCAGGTGTTGACATTGTGGATGCCGCCCTGTCCTCCATGTCCGGCGTTTCCGCACAGCCAAGCCTGAATGCAATTGTCTCAGCTCTGGAAGGTACGGAACGAGATCCGCTGGTCAATGCCCGTGGCCTGCAGCAGCTCTCCAATTACTGGGAAACGGTACGTGATTATTACGAACCGTTCGAATCCGGCCTCAAAAGCGGCAATACGGAAGTCTACATGCACGAGATTCCGGGTGGCCAGTATTCCAACTTCAAGCCGCAGGTGGCCGGAATGGGTCTGCTGCACAGATGGGAAGAGTGCAAGGAAATGTACGGCAAGGTCAACCACCTCTTCGGCGATATAGTCAAAGTTACTCCAACCTCCAAGGTCGTTGGTGATATGGCCATCTTTATGGTCAAAAACAATCTGCAGCCGGAAGATCTGTTTACTGCAAAAGATGAACTGGCCTTTCCGGAATCGGTTGTGGGCATGTTCAAGGGACAGCTGGGACAGCCCCATAACGGCTGGCCTGTTGAACTGCAAAAAATTATTCTCAAGGGTGAAAAACCGATCACCTGCCGTCCGGGTGAGCTGATGGAGCCGGTTGATTTTGAAAAGGAACGTGCAGCATTGGCAGAAAAGCTTGGTCATCCCATTGATGACAAGGCGCTGCTTTCCCATATTCTCTATCCGAATGTCTATCCGGAATTCGACAAGCATTGCCAGGATTTTTCGGATACCTCGGTTATTCCGACTCCGATCTTCTTTTACGGCATGGAAGCGGGGCAGGAAACGGCCTTTGACATTGAGCCGGGTAAAACTCTGATACTGATGCTGAACTCCATCGGTAAGCGGCATTCCGATGGCACACGTACGGTAAGTTTTGAGCTTAACGGCAATTCGCGTTCGGTACAGATTCGCGACAAATCGGTCAAGTCCGGGGTTGTTGTCCGCGATAAGGCAGACAGGACCAATCCGAATCAGGTAGGTGCCCCAATGCCGGGTAAGGTCTTTAAGGTTAACGTTAAGCCTGGCTATGTTGTCAAGGCTGGTGACGTGCTGATGGTTACCGAAGCCATGAAGATGGAAACCAACATCAAGTCAAAGATCGATGGAATTATTGCAGATGTAAGATTCAACAAGGGCGACAGCGTTGAAAAGGATGATCTGGTGGTAGTATTGGAGTAGTTTCTCCCGGGGGCTTATCTGCGCCCGGTTGATCATACGGCCGGTCAGTAGACCGGCCGGCTCATATTTTTTATTTGAAGATCCTCTGAAGTTATTGATGTTAAGGGAGATTGGCAGTGTATACAGGAGTTTTGGCGCACCTAGCAGCGCCGGTTTGATCAGGCTTACGGATTATTCCGTAAGCCTTTTTTTACAATAAAAACCTGACTATGCTGTTGACAATATTGAGCCTGGGTTTATTGTGGACAACATGTGATTGTATTCCGTATTTTTGTTGGTGGGGGCTCTATGGATAAGGTTTCTATTTACAGACAACTAATCAGTCATGAGGTTTTTCCTGCCCTCGGATGCACCGAGCCCACTGCGGTGGCTTATGCTGCAAGTGTTGCAGCCTCAAAGCTGTCTGGTCCTCCGGATACTGTGCATATCATTGTTGATGCCGGAGTATTTAAAAACGGTTTCGCTGTTACTGTACCAAACACAGATGGAGAAAAAGGCAATCTGATAGCAGGGGCTTTAGGTGCATTGGTCGCAAGATCCGATTTGAAAATGCAGATCCTTCAGGGGGCTGATGAGGCCAAGTTGAAACATGCCCGGGCTATGGTTCTGGAAAAACGGGTTTCTATTGCTCTGGCACCACTGAAAACAGACCTTTACATAGACGTTACCGTGACTTCCGGTGCGGATTGCTGCCGTGCTGTTCTGAAGGGTGGACATACCAATCTGGTGCTGCTGGAGAAAAATGGCGAGGTTTTGTATGAGTCAAACAGCCCGCAGGGCGAAAAAAGTGGGCATGAATACCGTGAGTTGCTTTCTACCCTGACTTTGACCGATATGCTTGATCTGCTGGATGATCTGGATAGGGCTGATCTGGAATATATTCAGACCGGAGTTGTTATGAATCTGGCCATTGCAGAAGCTGGAAAGAAACTGCAAAAAGTTGGATTTTACATGTCCGATCTGCTTGGCCGGGGATTGTTAATGGATGATGTCATGTCATCCAGCAAAATTTTGACCGCATCCGCTTCGGACGCCAGAATGTCAGGTCTGTCCTACCCGGCCATGTCCAGTGGCGGCAGTGGAAATCAGGGGATCGTTGCCATTCTGGTTCCCTATAATGTGGGTAGGCGTTTCGGTATTGATGATAATACTATTCTTAAAAGTATCGCGCTGTCACATGTTATAAATGGTTACACAAAATGTTTCACCGGTGACCTGTCACCCATATGCGGCTGTGCCATTGCCGCAGGTGTGGGTGCCGCCGCTGCAATCGTTTACCAGCAGGCCGGAAAAGATCTGCATAAAATAACTCTGGCCGTCAATACGCTGATCAGCGATCTGGGAGGCATGCTTTGTGACGGTGCCAAGGGTGGTTGCGCCTTGAAAGTAGCCAGTTCAACAGAGTCTGCGGTCCGCGCCGCCTATATGGCGATCAATGGTCACGGTATTACTGAAGAGGAAGGGTTTGTTGGACGTACCGCTGAAGAAACCATACAGAATTTGAGTAAGATAAGCGACAAAGGTATGGCACTTGTTGATGCAACCATGCTGCAGATCATGCAGTCGAAAAGGAACTGAATCTCTAATTCTCGCAAAACGTCTCCACATGAAGTTTTGCAAGAGCTGAACTGGATTATTTAATGCAATCACTCTGGATGCTCTTTGCCACGTTTACCTTCTCGATTATGGGATTGTGCATAAAACTGGCTTCCAGCACATATTCGACCTCCGAAATAGTCATGTATCGCGGTGCCGTAGGCATGGTATTTGTTTTTGGAATGATGCGATACAATCGTCAAACTGTGGCAACCCGTTACCCGTGGCACCATCTGTGGCGCGGAGTAATAGGGGTTACGGCCATGTGGCTCTGGTTTTTCTCCATCGGAAAGCTGCCTCTGGCAACGGCCATGACCCTGAATTACATGTCACCGATCTGGATGGCGGTAATTCTGTTTGTAGTCGGATTGTGGCAGCGGAAAACACGGTTTGAATGGGGGCTGGTACTTGCTGTTACCATGAGTTTTATCGGCGTAATCATGTTGTTGAGGCCGTCATTTCATGCCGACCAGCTTTTAGGCGGAATAATTGGATTAATATCTGGTGTTGCGGCCGCATTTGCCTACCTGCAGGTAAAACAGCTGGGAATGCTTGGGGAACCGGAGTCGCGAGTCGTTTTTTATCTTTCCTTAACCGGTTTGGTGGCAGGCTTTTGTGGGACTCTTTTAGGTTATATGAATGCCGGGGTAGGTATGACCGCCTGGAATGGCCACAGTTCCAGAGGGCTTCTGTTATTACTGACAATAGGCGTCACGGCGGCAATCGCCCAGGTTGCAATGACAAGGGCTTATCAGCATGGCAAGACCCTGGTAACAGCCAATCTGCAATACTCTGGAATTATCTTTTCCAGTATCTGGGGAGTGCTGTTCTGGGGTGATATTCTGATCTGGACGAGTTGGGCAGGTATTGTGGTGATCATGTGCAGCGGCATATTTGCAACTTACTATAATCTGCACAATCGTTCACCGGTACAGTCTGATTCGTCAACAATAGCTGACGAATCAGACCCGATCAAAGAAGAAATATAAAAATTATTTTGAACTGTCCGGTGTGACAGCGGATTTGATTTCCTGTCCCGCTTTTTTAAATCCCTGCTTGGTTTCATGCCCGGCAGTTTTTAGATCCTGCTTGATCTCTTTGCCGGCCTTCTTCAGGGCTTCCTTGGTTTCGCTGCCAACCTTTTGCGCCCCTTCCTTAATGTCTGTGCCGGCTTGTTTGATCGCCTTAACGGTTTCTTTTCCCGACTCTTTGGCATCTTCTACCAAACTGGCAGCAAAACCTGCAATCGGAACAGATAGGGAAAACAGACAAATGATAAGTTTAAGCTTCAAAGACATGTTTTTTCCTTTCAGTTCTATCTGTAAGGGTTATCGTAATGTTTTTTATGCTTTTTATGTTTTTTGTGCTTTTTGTAATGCCCCTTGTGCTTTCCTTGATCGTGCCGTTCGGCGCGCTCATGGACAACAACCCGTTCCCTTTCCACGACAGTTACCCGTGGTGGGGGTGGTGGTGCAGGGTTGCCGACCTGTACCCTGACATTTGGTGTGCTTACATCAACGCCCACCGATGGGGGGGAGGCGAATGAGATGCTTGTCATGGAGAGAATAACTACTGAACTGACAAAAACTGATTTTTTTAGCTGCATTTGCTTGTTTCCTTTCATTTTTAACAGTTTTTACCGCGACAATTTACCTGCAAATATAAAAAGCCGGGATGCCGTTATGATATTTCGGCATCCCGGCTGTCTCTGTAAGACCCTATGGGCTTTCCGCCCCATCCTCGCGAATGGTTTAGTATTATCGTTTATCCAGCATGTTTACCGGGCAATATTACTGTTGCCAGGCTATAAAGTCAATGTCAGTTTTGTTTAAGCTCTTTAATATCAATGGCTTGAGCTGATTGCACTCAGTAGTAACTTTAGTTTGGCTACCCTTGAATATGGAAAATCGGCTCACAATTTAAAAGTATACGCGCCTAAAAAAAATAATAACAGCCTGTTTTTTTAGATTATTGATGTTATATTTTAATCAGATGGAAGAAGTACAAAGTACAAAAAGGGGGGCGTATATGACTGACGAATCTCCACCAGGCCAGACAAGACATATTCAGAAAAAACAACTCCGGAAGATTTGAAAACCGGAATAAACCTTGAAAAGGTAAAAATTAATTATAAAGAATGAAGGCCACCGAACATATTTGGTGGCCTTTTCATTTGCAAGCGATAGCAGCTGTTTAAAACTGACCGGATTATTTTCTGTATTGGCTGATTATACCCGGTATCAGACGTTTAATGTTTTCGATTCGGGTCGCATCGGAAGGGTGGGTACTCAAAAACTCGGGAGGAGCCTGACCGGATTTTTGTGCGGCCATGCGCTGCCAGAATGAAACCGCCTCATTGGGGTCATAACCGGCCATGGTCATGAAAATTAAACCCAGCTGATCTGCTTCACTTTCCTGCAGGCGGCTGTATGGCAGCAAAGCACCATACTGGGCACCCACACCGTAGACTGACATCCAGAGCTGTTGAGTCTCGGAAGGTTTGGATGAGAGGGCTGTGGAAAGTGCTGCTCCTCCCAGTTGTGCCATCAGCCCATGACTCATGCGTTCGTTGCCGTGTTCAGCAATTGCATGGGCTATTTCGTGCCCCATTACCACTGCAAGACCTGTTTCATTTTGGGTTACGGGAATAATTCCGGTATAAACAACCACCTTGCCTCCAGGCATGCACCAGGCATTAATCTGCTTATCTTCAACCAGGTTGAAGGTCCACTGGTAATTAGCCAGATGTTCGCTCAATCCAGCCTGTTTAAAATACAGTTCTACCGCCTTCTGGATCCGTGCGCCAACCTGTTTGACCAGCTGGGTCTGTTCCTTGTTGCTGCTAATTTTGTGTTCTTTTAAAAACTGGTCGTACTGCTGGACACTCATGGAAAGCATGGATGATCCGGGAATCATATTTAATTGAGATCTGCCTGTTACAGGTACGGTGCTGCATGCTGATAATGATATCAATGCACATGCAATCAATATTAGGGGCAAATTCATGTTAACTCCTTGAGTGTTATGAGGCTGTGTTTAAAATATAAGAATAAATGAATTTTATTCTGTTGAACAGACAAGATTTTTTTCTTGAGTTTATCTGACTTTTTGATGGATTCTAGTGATGAATATTTTTATTTGTATATCATTTTATTGCGAAGTGTTTTTTCATGAATCGGAATATCCTGGGAAAAGGAAGAAAAGTATGGAAAACAGGTTGATAATAAGTCTGTTGGTCTCTGTGTTGATATCCCTTTGCTCCGTTGAGTCCCAGGCGACCACAAATGACTATAAATTTAATGCCATGGCAGTTAAAACGATTTCAGTTCCTGAACGTTTTAAATTTTACAATGGCGTACGCAATTTGTCAGCAATGGGTGAATTGTTTGTAAATCCGCATCCGGCAGGCATAGCCCAACTTCCAAAGATTGCAGTCAGTGATGGCGCTTCGAATGTTGTAATTGAATTTAAGTTGAGTGGCGATGCCGCTTTTGCACCTAATTTTGCAGGTAAGGGGGCAAAACTGGTTTCAATCAGTCATTCTGTTTCAGAAAAATGGATTGTCACATTGTTTCCCCATAAAGGATCCTGGAAGTCATCGCTGATTATTCTGAATGGGACTGTTGTTCTTGAAGTGCCGCTTGTTGTGACGCCGCCTCTACCATCAGACATGGTTCCAAATGAAAAAGTATTTTTTACTAAAGGTAATGATGGCGCTTTTGGGACGATAACCTTTGATCTTAACGGAGATGGAAAGCTGGATTATCTTGATGACTACATTTTTATGGCAAATTATCTGGCCAAAAAGCCGCCGGTTAAGATAGCTGATGAACCGGTAAAGGGTGAATCGGCACGTCAGTTGCCTGATTACCAGGTTAATCAGAATCCGGGTGCCGGTCCTGGAATTGATCCGAACTCCGGTATTGTAATTAAACCGGTATTTGATGCAGATCGTCATAGCCCGGCCAGTCGCAATGAACGGGCCCGTAAAATGAAGGAACAGCTCAGGTAAATTTTTAGCCTGTAAAAGGAGCCGCAATGCGTAAAAAAGTATTTTTAGCTCTTGTCATGCCTGTTTTTATGGTGATTCAATCCCAGGCGTCAGATCTGCCGCTGCTTCAGGCCAATAAGGATAAGGTTAGTTATGGAATCGGTGTTGACATGGTCCGCAATTTCAAGAAACAGGGGATTGAGGTCGATCTGGAGCTTGTGATTAAGGGTATGCGGGACAGTTCGTCAGGCGGCGGGCTTCTGTTGACTGACGCTGAGATCCGCAAGACTCTGGCTGATTATCAAAAACAGCTTGCCGGTAATCAGGCCCAAATCAGATTGTTGGCAGCTGAACGGAATAAGAGAGAGGGCGCAGCCTATTTGAAGGCCAATAAAAACAGGGATGGGGTGGTTGTTCTGGCCAGTGGCCTGCAGTATCGAATCATAAAGGCAGGAAGTGGTAAAATTCCGACTGACAGTGATAATGTGACCTGTCGTTATCGCGGAACCCTGATTGACGGGACAGAGTTCGACAGTTCTGAACGGCAGGGTTTTCCCGTAACATTTAACGTCAAGGATAGCGTAATTAAGGGATGGGCAGAGGCGTTAAAGCTGATGTCTGCCGGTTCAAAATGGCAGATTGCAGTGCCGCCGGAGTTGGCCTATGGTGAAAAAGGGGCGGGCAGAGATGTCGGTCCCTATGCCGTCCTGTTGTACGAAATAGACTTGATAGCAGTTAACGGTGTTGCATCTCCCGGGAATAAGAAGGAAATCAAACCATGAACGGAGTGAACGGTAAGTTTTCAGATTTGAGCCGGGCAAAAAAAACCGTCGCAGTTTGTTTTTCTCTGTTGATTCTCTGCTTCAGTGTCCCCTGTTGGGCCGGTGATGCGGGCGGGCCTGGAGAACTAATGTATCGTGAAGGGATACTGCCGTCCGGCAAACCGATGAAGGCTTCAATTGCAGGTAGCCAGAATATTCCAGGTACCACCTTCAGTTGTGTGGGCTGCCACTTGCGCAGCGGTATCGGTTCCATAGAAGAATCCACATTGTCGCCGCCTGTCAGTGGTAACAAACTGTATAAGCCATACTACCAGCATGATCCGGTTGTGCAGGATTATTCCAAAGTCAGAAAATCCATGTGGGAAGGGCGGGGACCGGTAAAGCCCATATACAGGCCCGCCTTTACGGATGAGACACTGGCAGTTGCAATCAGTAAAGGCATCAGTCCCACCGGCAGGATGTACAAGGCTGCCATGCCTCGTTATGAGCTGGGAGCGGGCGATATGGCAATTCTGATTGCGTACCTGAAAAGCCTGTCTTCAGAGGTGTCACCAGGAGTGGATAAACAGTACAAATTTATCCGTTTTGCAACCGTAATTGCCGGAGAAGTGGCAGTTGATGACCGGAAAGAGATGCTGGCCGTCCTGGACGCAATCATCGAGCATCACAATAGAAATGCCAAAAAGAAAAACCGGCGACAGAATCTCGGTTCAGTCACCCGTGAGGCTGATTTCAATTATCCGATGTTCTCGCTCTCCCGCTGGGAGTTGCGTGGTCCGGAATCGACCTGGGCTGCGCAATTGGACGAATATTATCGTAAAGAGCCTGTTTTTGCCCTGCTGGGTGGAATTTCTGCGACAGGCTGGAGTCCGGTACATGAGTTCTGCGAGCGGAACAGAATTCCGGGTTTGCTGCCCGTAACCGACCTGCCGGTAGTATCTGAGTCTGATTGGTACACACTATATTTCAACAAAGGTGTTTATCAGGAGGGGGATGCCATTGCCCGTTACCTGTCCGTAAATATGGGGTCTGTTGATGATGGCAAGGTACTCCAGATTGTTGAAGATTCACCATTGGCTAAGGCGGCAGCAAAAGGTTATTCCGTGGCCTGGAAAGAGCTGGGTCGCAGGACAACGGAAACTCTCCTGCTCAAGCCGGGTGAACAGGTCAGCCATGAATTGCTTAAAATGATTGCTGAACAGAAAAAGGCCGAAATCATAATACTTTGGACATCAGGCAATACTGTTAATGCTCTGGAGGCTTTTACCCGTAGTGATAACGGCTTCAGAAAACTCTTTGTTTCTTCAACTTTGCTGCGGAAAGATTTTCGGTCGCTGCCGGAGAAAGCCAGGGATTTTATCTTTATCAGCTATCCTTATCGACTTGACGAGGGAAATGATCTTTATACGGTCAACTCAAAATCCTGGCTGAAAAAACGCAATCTGCCTATTTCAGACAAAAGAATTGCAACCAGGCTTTTCTCACTTTCAAACGTACTGCTTGAACCGTTTATGGTTGTGAAGAGAGACTTTAATCCAGAAGGGCTTGGAGATGGCCTTGTTACCATGGAGAACCAGTACGAGATGCTGATGCATGTCAAACGTAACTATTTTCGTGATTACCTGATGGACTTGATCGGCATGTTCAGCGACAGGCAGAGCATTGACTTTGAACGGCTCACTTTTGGTCCGGTTCAGCGTTATATTTCAAAAGGTTGCTATGTTGTTCAGCTTGCTCCCGGGACAAATTCTATGCTGATAAAAAGGAGTGATTGGCTGGTTAACTGATTTAGCAGGTATTTTATAATAATTTCAACATTCAGACCGCATTTGTTCTTAATAAAAATCCCCGGTTTCTCAAGCAGTAATGAGAAACCGTTTTTTTTGTCTCATTAGTCTGTCTCATTGTGAGACGCATGTGGATGTCTGAAAATTGGTTGAGTTTTTTAGTTGGTATATCTAGCTTGTTTTGTTGATTATTTAACTATAGTTGTAGTCCTAATGATTTGGCATTGTTTTTGCGAGGTAAAATCTGATTTAGTATTTCAGTAGTAATAGTTGATCTGTTCGGATGATTGCATTGATTGAATTTTGCTTTTTAATATAATTGGAGGGAATTTCTATGCGTCAAAAACCGCGACAAAGAACTCTGGGAATGTCAGTTCTGATTTCAGGGATTTCGGTGTTTTTAATGTCTGCCTCAACGCATGCGGCAAATACTATCAACCGACCTGACTTCAGCAAGACCATACTTGACCCTTCATCCCAGGCAGCGACCGCCTGGACAAACACGATTCCCAACGCCCTTGCCGACTATTACACTTTTAAGCCTTACTCTAATGCGGATGCTGTTGCTTTGGGCTTTCCTCCGGCCTGTGGCAATAAAACCCTTTCGACACCGGCGGATGTGAACAGTACTGCGGACTGTTACACCATATCGGTCAGAAAATTCGGTCAACCCATGTCGCTGGATTTTCTGAAAAATGTCGGTATTCCCGGTTTTCCCGGCACAGGTCTGCTTCAGGCTGACGGTATAACGCCTTTCTTTAATCATGATACTTTAGTCGGAACATTAACCACCGCCTGGGGTTACGGCTCTGGTGGAGTCGGATGGCTGCCGAACTATCCAGCCGGACCTTCTGTAACCGGCAATGCCCCGACTACATTCCAAAATGTCACTTTTAATGCCCTTTTCGGACCTGGTCAGAATGGTGACCCAAATGCCACAGGACTCTGGCACTTTCCGGCGCCGTCTATCAAAGGCATCAAAAATCGTCCTGTTTATGTGCAATGGCTGAATGATCTTCCCAACGAGCGGCCAGAAGGGCATGATCCTTCGGTGGACTGCGGAGTCAACGCGCCGAGCTGCTATCCTTACAACCGTGTTATTACGCATGTGCATGGCGCCCATGTTACTCCGGAAAGCGATGGACTGGCCACCGCCTGGTACACCCCCAACTTTGCGCTGCAGGGCGAAAACGCCTTTCCGCTGTCAGCATTTACCGGTTATGGCCCCCGTGGTACCTACAAATACCCCATGACGCAAGAGGCCGGTACCATCTGGTATCACGACCATGCCGTTGGCACTACACACTTGAACACAAATATGGGTATAGCCGGATTTTTCCCGATTACGGATTTGAATGAACAATCTCTCTTGACTCCGACTGCCGGTCCGGCCAAAGCCCTGCCAAACACTTTGTATGACTTTGGTTTTGCCATGCAGGATCGACACTTTGATATAAATGGCCAGATGGTTATGCCCGATTACGGTATTTACAATGTGGCTGATCCGGCTTGTACCTTTGATCCGGCAACTGAATTGCCTAATCCGCAGACCTGTCCACGTTTGCAATGGATGAAGGATGTGGACGGACATTTGATCCCATATGTGGCCGGAAGTCCACTTCTGGCCAATGCCAACAATCAGGGGCCACCCAATTTGACCGGACCTTTTGAAATACCGGGTCAGGGGGCACCATTTCCTGCCGCCAGCGCGACTCTGGAATACTTCGGCAACATGCCGGTTGTCAACGGTGTAACCTATGGAAAAATTGATGTGGAAAACCGGGTAAATCGTATGCGCTTTATCGGCGGTACTGATTCGCGTGTTTTTATCATGCAGCTGAAAACCGTTGTCAATGGCTCGCCGAATGATCCGTCATCAGTATTGGTTCCATTCTATCAGGTCGGTTCAGAACAGGGACTGCTTAACAAACCGGTTAAGCGGGACTATATTGATCTGATGCCGGGCGAACGTGTTGATGTGCTGGTGGATTTTAGCAGCCTTGCTGCCGGAACCAAAGTGCGGATGGTTAACCTTGGCGGGGATGAACCTTATGCCGGTCTTCAGGACTTTCTGGCCGGTGCCATTGTGCCCTCTTTGGAGATACCGGAAATTATGGAATTCAGCATTATTGCCAAATCGGGCAATACGGATTCAATGCCACCGGCTACGCTGGCTGCATCAACGGGAACACCGCTTCGCCCACAGACAGTTGCCCTTGCCGATGGTTCCGGTAAACCGATAGTGCTTCATGGAACTCCGGTTGTAACACGCAACGTTTCGTTGATCGAAATAACCGACCAGTATGGACGTACCATGCCGACTATCGATGGTCGTGGTTTCCTGCCACCCGGAGTGCCCACAACCGAGATCATCTACCCGAATCAGGTTGAACAATGGGATATCATTAATACGTCCGTTGATGCCCATCCGATGCACATTCATCAGGTTGCATTCCAGACGATCAACCGTCAGGCGATTGATCTGTTTGTTGCTCCGGTAACTGATGTTTTGAACCAGAAGTTCTCTCCATCACAGTATACGGCTGCCGGCGCTGTGTTGCCGGCCGAAGAGTGGGAAAAAGGTGAGAAGGATACAATTCAATGCCCACCGGGATATGTGACCAGGGTTCGCACTGTTTTTGATCTGGCAGGCGACTATGTATGGCACTGTCATATTCTTTCCCATGAAGAACATGATATGATGCGTCCGTTTACGGTGGCAACACAGGCACCTGCGCCGGTTTTTGTTAATGTGCTGCCAACAATTCTGGATACGCCTTCATATGCGGTTGCCTGGGGTGGTTCCTCATTGGCAGGGGCACAGTTCGAGTTGCAACAGTCAGCTGACCTGGGTATTTCTTTTACAACAATTTATACCGGACCAGCGACAAAACTGGATCTGTTCAAGCCGGCTCCGGGCGGCAAATTCATGTACCGGGTCAGAGTCATTGCACCACCGTTTTCCCCAAGCGATTTCAGATCAACAACAACTGATGCCCAGTTTTCTCCTGTGGCAACAATTGATGTCAGCTATACCGGTGTTGCCCAGGTTCCGGCAGTTTATTCGACCGCCGATGCTATTCTTGCTCTAAGAGCAATAGTTAATCTTTCAACTCCGACCGCAGCTCAAAAGGCGCGTATAGATGTGGCGCCGGTAGTATCCGGCATATCCACACCAGACAACGTAATAGATTTAAGTGATGCATTGACGATTCTCTATGATGTGGTTGGAAAGCAGAAAATTGCCTTCTGATAGATGGAATTGAAATAAAAATATCTCGAATGGAGAATAATCATGAAACTTAAATATATTTACTTTGCGTTGTTGTCAGTCTGCATGACCTTTATTGCCGGATGTGGAGGTGGGGGTGACAGTACTCCTGCTGCAACACAGCCCACACTGGTAACCTTGAAATTGACCACGACCGGAACTCTGCCGGCAGCTACGGCAATTGGCGGTATTGCGGTCACAATTACTGCAAACCCGTCCACCGGGTTGACGATTGCAGATGCGGATGTTTCTGCTACCGGTGTTGCAACAGGTCTGCTTCTGTCACCAACAACATCCAACGTCGCAGCTGTAGTTGTTGCGTTTGCCGATGCAACCGGTATACCTGTTGGAGAGTTTGCTACAGTGAAATATCATATTGCGGCTGGCACTATCCCGGTTGCAGGAAATTTTACTGTTAGCTTGAACGAAGTGATTAAGGATGCAAATACACCTGTACAGACACTTCCGGGTATCGGTGTGAGTATTCAGAGCATTTCTATTCAGTAAATTCAAACAATACAAAATAGACTGAAATTACTTTCAGGCCTGCAGATCATTCTGCAGGCCTGTTTTGTTTTCTGGCTTAAAATACAATTTAAGGGTGCTAATTATCAGTTCCAAATGCTATAAAGATTTCTACTCTGGCTTGAACTCAATTATTGAAAGTAGTAAAAAATCAAAAACAGGAGCAGGTTCATGAAATTATCAATGCTATTGACCGCAATAATGATTGGCTTCTTTGCCACATCTGTTTCGGCCGAATTGTGCGGGAAGTATCAGGAAAAAGAAACGGGAGCAGTTCTGGAATTTCAGAATGATGGAACTGTCCGGGAGTACAAAGGCGGAGGTCTGCTGCAATCAACCGGTCTCTATTATCTGGGTGGTTCGACACTTGGTATCCGCAATGTTGAAAACAACCTTGGAGAAAACTATCGGGTTTCAACTGATGGCAAGAAGCTATCACTGATCGACACCAAATGGGGCGACAAAAATTTTGATTCCCTGCAACCCTTCAACTGCGTAGCACTGCCGGAACTGAAATATCTGGTAAAGCCGGTTTGTGATTACGGCAGGGAAGCTGAATGTTGTGCTAGTGGTGATATAGGTGCATGTGTAAAGTCTGCGGCTGCAAAAGAAGATATGGCTGCGTTAAAGCGGTACTGTAGTATCCGGCCTGACGCCTGCCTGGCTCTGATGGAAAAATATCAGAAAGCTGCCAATCCGTCCGATGGACTATTCAACCTGCATGCCGAGAAAAAACCTTTAACTTTAAAACAATTGCAGGAGTTTGACGCTTCCTGTGCAAAACATCAAACACCTGAACTTTGTCAGAAAACTCTGGAACAACTTTGGCTGGCAAATAGATTCGTGCAGGCCCGTGATCTCCTGGGACGAATGTGCAGATTAAAAATAGATGAAAATTCCTGTCTCCGGTTCCAGCAGTTGAGCAACCTTAAGCTGGATAATCGGGCGGAGCAGGCTTCAGCTGTTCCTTGCGGAGAGTTCAAAGGTACTGTTTTGTCACTGATCGGAACGTTGGACTTTACGGACAGAGGGCTTTTGGCACTTGGTATGGAGAGCAAGGTCCGCGCAAGAATCGAGGATGGCCTGGTTAAAATACGTCATGACAAGGGTGGAGACTTTGTTTTTGCCAAGTTGGGTGAAGATGTACTGCTTGGATTAGACAGCTGGAATCAGTATGAGGTCTATCGGAGAGAAATATTACCATCAAAAACATGCCTGCCACCGGTTGCGTATGTCGAACAACCGCTTTCCTCCGGTTGTGGCCTTGACAAAAATCCCAAAGATTGCTGCGATAATGATGATACTCAGGGTTGTAATCGGCTGGGAAGTATGGCTGCCCTGAAAAATGACTGGAAGGCTGCGGCTATCCAATATGAAAAGGTCTGTAGCAAAGGTGTGCGTATCGGTTGCGAAAACTGGATTTATACTGTCGGTAAAACAGGAGATGACCAGGGTGTGGAAAGCGGGCTGCAGCGATTGTGCAAAAATGACGGACAGCATGTGGCCTGCGACATGCTTGAGTTGAACAGCATTCAGAAGATGATGCTGCTGTTTGCAATGGAAGAGGTCATGAAAGATATAAAAAGTCCCAAGTAACTATAAAAGAGGATGTAATGATAAAACAAAATGCTTTACTGCTGATTTTTCTGATCTGTATCTGCTGCATCGGGCAGGCTCGTGCAGAAAACAGTTCAACTCTCCCTGGCCATTACTATCTGGAAGGTGTGAGTGAAGTTGGTTCAGAATTGTTGCTGCTACCCAACGGCAGGTATCAATGGATACTGGCCTATGGCGCACTTGATTACAATTCAGAGGGGAACTGGAGTCAGAAGGCTGGCCGGGTTGTTCTCATAGCCGATCCTGCGAAGGAAAAAAAGACTCTGTTTAGTTTTGACAATACAAGTCCTTTATTGCAATGGGATGTACGCGCAGAGCAGTTGTTGCAGGATGACCTGTTCCGTGTTGAAGAACAACGGGTTTTTGCCCGTTGTCCGTTTCTGAATATTGATGAGTATGCAAGTTCACCCGGGTTAGTAAGTGATCTGCAGTCGGTCGAACTTAAAGACAATGTGCGTAACGCGCAGGCTGAACTGGTGACTGCCAAGGCTGATTTTGAAAAATTGGCTGAACAGGCCATGAAGCAGGCTGTCAGAGAACCACTGGCGGCAGAAAGCGCAATTGCATTGAAAAATGCAGAGTTGTCAATGGCTAAAGCGGTGGCAGCCATGGGCCGCTTTCAGAGCGCATGGGCTGCAGTTAAAGATAGCCATTGGGCCGCGCGTTTACCGGTTCCGGCAAAACCGGTGCTCATAATGCCTGAAGAATGCATTATAACTGAAAAGCCAGCTGTTGATCCTGGCAAAAGTGCCTCTTTCAGAGGCGGACACGCAGTTAAAGTCGGAGATAAGGATGGCGGATTGAATTTTGGTGAAATTCAAGTTGAATTTGTTTTCTCAGACGGACACGTTGAAAAGAGAGTTACCGGAAGAAACGGCCGGGCAGTGGTTGCTTTGCGCCCCTCTGCAGCATTGCAAAAAATTCTTCTTAGCTTTGTAAGCGAGTCACGCGCAGCCGAAGCTTTAATAGTTCCGCCGGGCGATGCAATTGGTAACATTTTTATGATTAATTTTGATTACCAGGCTTTTGCCAAACCTTTTTTCAGCCGTATGGAATTGGAAGTTGACGGCAATAAACTGTATT
Source organism: uncultured Geobacteraceae bacterium (assembly GCA_964509295.1). Lineage (GTDB taxonomy): Bacteria > Desulfobacterota > Desulfuromonadia > Geobacterales > Pseudopelobacteraceae > JBGSQR01. The sequence goes on from CAZDWS010000002.1 coordinate 210,429, forward strand.
ATGCCGTATTTGACGGTAGTTACGTTAAGCGATAGTCTGCATGGCATGCTAAAATAAAGCTAACAAGGTGACCAATGTATAAACTTGTAATCATTTTATTCTGCCTGTTCATAAACTCAGAGGCTAATGCTGAATCAGATTATGTTGATGACGCAAAGATACCTGCTGAAATCCGCAGTTTTATTCTGCCGGATACACATTTACTTGCCATTGAAACAGCCGACCTCAACCGGGATGGGCTGGATGATTATCTGCTGGTGCTGGAAAAACCCAATGTGGAAGAGGAACAGCGTCCTTTGCTGATTCTGATCCGGTTGATAGATGGTACCTTGAGGCTGGTTAAACAGAACAACAAGGCTGTCTACTGTTCCAGTTGCGGCGGCATGATGGGAGATCCTTTTCAGGGAGTTAAGGCGGGGAAGGGGACATTTACAATTTCGCACTATGGCGGCAGTGGCTGGCGCTGGTCTGTGGAGACGACCTTTAACTATTCCAAAAAGGATCAGACCTGGCAGCTTGTACTTGTGCAGAATGACTCGTTTCATGTAAGTGATCCGGAAGATGCAACGACAAAGAGTTATAAGCCACCAAAGGATTACGGTAAAATTGATTTTGCTGATTTTGATCCTGAGACGTATCTGAAAAAGCGTTAGGGATTGGATGAATGGAAGATGCCGCCGGAGTTGCCGGCGGCATGATTGTTTTAGGTTAATTTGGAGTCTTCGATCTCTTCAATAGTTGCCGGTCTGATTGACTCGACGGTGCAGGAAAAAACCAGGGCGGTACCGGCCAGAGGATGGTTGCCATCCAGAACAGCCTGTCCGTCGGCGATTTCCGTTACGGTGTAGAATACGGAACTGCCGGTTTCCTCTTCGGTTTCACCTTCGATCATCATACCGACTTCCAGCGGTTGTGGCAGATTTTCCACAGGTTCCAGATGTACCAGCTCAATGTTGTATTCACCAAAAGCCTCGTCCGGCTGCAGCTTGACCGTCACTTTGTCACCGACTGATTTGCCGTTCAGCGCCAGTTCTATGGGCAGAAAAATCCCGTCATAACCTCCATGCAGATAGACAATCGGATTGTCGCCGTTATCGAGCAGGACTCCATCCGGGTCGTGCAGTTTATAGCTGAGTGTTACTATACTGTTGTTACGGATCTGATTCATAAATACTCCTGACTGATTGTAATATCGCATTCACGATACAATACGGACGTAGTATCAGGCAAGCGGGATTTGCTAAGCCTGTGGTGTTATCTTATTAAATTAGCTTTAAATATATTAATGGAATATGGTATTCAGGATTGCGACGGAGCTTTTAAATACTATGAACATCGACTCCAGGAGAACTTTTCGATGATATTGAGACAGTTTTTAGCAGTAATGATTGTAGTACTGATTACGGGATGTGCTGTCAAGGCACTACCTCCCGTCGTTTTCAATCCGCCGAACCGCATGATTGATTACCAGAAAGAAGTTAAACCTGTTCTGGATAAACGCTGCGTGGTCTGTCATTCCTGTTACAATTCTCCCTGCCAGCTCAAGATGGATTCCTTTGAAGGGTTGGATCGGGGCGCTTCCAAAAAGGCGGTCTATAATGCCTACCGTCTTCGTACCATGGACCCGACCAGACTGTTTACCGATGCCCAGACCACCGAGGAGTGGCGCAACAAGGACTTTTTCAGTGTTACCAATAGTTCTGTTTCCAACAACCTGAATGATTCCATATTAATGCAGCTGATTTACCATAAAGTCAAAAATCCAAAGAGCACGGGTGAATACCGACCGGAAACAGATGACCTGACCTGTTCGGAAAATGGCAAAGAAGTTGCCGGCTATCTGGAAAAGCATCCAAATCGCGGCATGCCCTATGGCTTTCCACCTTTGAAGCAGGAAGAGTTTGATCTGATTGCCGGATGGCTGGTTCAGGGGGCTAGGGGGCCGGACCCGGCAACACAGCAGGCCCTGATCTCTCCGAAAACTGCCGATGCCGCTGCCATAAAACAGTGGGAGGATTTCTTTAATCAGCCGGACGCAAAGCATGGCATGACAGCACGCTATATCTATGAACACCTGTTTCTGGCTCATATCAAGTTCGGCACAAATACCAATGAATTTTATGAACTGGTGCGCTCTAAATCGGCACCGGGCAAACCGATTGAACTGATTGCCACTGTCCGACCCTATGATGACCCGGAGGTTGAGCAGGTCTATTACCGTTTCAGGAAAATTCATTCCACTATTGTCTTCAAAACCCACATGGTATTTGAGCTGGATGATGCCAGGATGAAACGCTTTTATGAGCTTTTCATTGAACCTGAATGGCTGCATAAGCCACACATGGTTGGGTATGGCCATGATTTGCGGTCAAATCCGTTTGTGGCCTTTGAACAGATTCCGACCCGCTCCCGATATCAGTTTCTGCTGGATCATTCCCACTATATTCTGATGACCTTCATCCATGGCCCGGTGTGCAAGGGGCAGATTGCTCTGAATGTGATTGACGACCAATTCTGGGTCATGTTTATGGACCCGAATCACGATCTGAGCGTCAGGTATCCGGGCTTTTTGAAGCTGCACTATAACAGTCTGCGCATGCCGATTGAGAACGGTAGTGACCCGGATCTGTTCTCTGTCCTGACAAACAAATACAGAAAGGCGGAGATTGAATTCTACAAGGTTCGTCAGGACTATTATGCCTCCCATAACTTTAACGGACTCGGTTATGATTCTATCTGGAAGGGCAACAGCCCGTCAGATGCGCCGATTATGACAATCTACCGTCATTTTGATAGTGCTTCCGTGCATAAAGGTGTGCTGGGAAATGTGCCCAAGACCATGTGGGTTTTTGATTATCCGTTGTTTGAAAGGATTTACTATTCTCTGGTGGCCGGGTTTGACGTCTATGGTACTGCGGCACACCAGCTGGCAATTCGACTGTACATGGATGGTCTGCGTATTGAGGGGGAGAGTTATTTTATGAATTATATGCCCCAGGCGCAGCGTAATGATATTATGCAGTCCTGGAACATCGGCATGGACCTTAAAAATCTTAACTACTACCAATCGGCAATGCCTTCCGGTGTGACTTTCAGCACCGCTGATCCAAAACGGGAATTTGTAGAAAATGTTGTAAACAAGCATATTCTTCCGGAAACCAGAATCGCTTTTGACAAGATCAACTATAAGCCCGCAGGTATGGTGTATCCGCCTATTCCGGCAAAATATGAGACTGAGGCGGACTATATGCAGGCCATCCGTGCCGTTTCAAAACCGGGTACGCCATTTTTTGCACTTGTTAATGATCAGTATGCCAATCTTGTTTTTGTCAGGGTGCGTCGTGATGCCAAAAAAGATATCGTGTTTACGATTGTAATTAATCGCTGGCACGATAATGTGGCTTTCTTGCTGGGCGAAGAGAAAAGGATGAATAATACCAAGGACAGTGCGGATTTTATCAGAGGTTTTGTCGGTGCCTATCCGAACTATTTCTTTGATCTGCACATGAAGGATGCTCCGGATTTCATAGACCTGCTGGCAAATTTCACAAGAACTAAAAAGGATTTTGACCGGTTGGCAAAGTACGGTGTCAACAGGGCTGACGACAAGATCTGGGATACCTATGACTGGTTTCAGCAGCGTTTTCTGGAGGATGAACCGGTATATGGCGGGCTGTTTGACCTGAACAGGTATTATCATAAGGCGGAGTAGGGTAGGCGATCGCATTTGATACGGTTCAGAAAGAGGCTTACAGAATTATACTGTGAGCCTCTTTTTTTATGAAATGTTGCAGTATAATTGCCAAATTGAAATACTTGACATTGGTCATGTAAATAGTTTCGCACAAGGGGCATTATTCAAACATGGAAACGCTAACAAAGCAGCAGCAGAAAGATGTCAAGGTGATCGGCAGGTTTATTGAGATCTACTGCACGGGCAAGCATGATTCTGTTCAACGGGCAGCTTTTCAATTGCCGGAAAACCTGGGCAGTTTTAACCTCTGTTCCAATTGCGCTGAGTTTGCAGAGTACGCGATTACCAGGCGGTTGAAGTGTCCACTTGAACCGCATAAGCCGGTCTGCAAACATTGCAAAACTCATTGTTACACTACTGAACAACGAAAACGGATGCAGGAGATTATGGCTTACTCGGGCAGAAAGCTGATTATGAAGGGACGGCTGGATTATCTCTGGCACTATTATTTTTAAGACCACTAACCATAAATTAATTACAAAAAAGGGAGAAATTAAATGCTTAGAAAAATTGTAAAAATCGATGCTGATAAATGTAACGGCTGCGGCCAGTGTGTACCATCCTGTGCTGAAGGCGCTATTGCCATAGTTGACGGAAAGGCCGTTCTTTCCGCAGATATGCTGTGCGACGGGCTTGGTGCATGTCTTGGCGACTGTCCGTTGGATGCCATATCAATTGAAGAGCGTGATACGGATGCCTTTGATGAGGCGGCTGTCGAGAAACATCTGGTTGAACTGGGCCGGCCTGCTCTGCATCACGCTCCCGCTGCCCCGCAGGCAGCACCGGCTCATGGCCATGGTCATGGCGGCGGTTGCCCCGGTTCTCGCGCCATGAGTTTTGCCGCTCCCCAGGCAGCATCTTCAGCAGCAGAACCGACCGGCAGTCGCCAGAGTCAACTGGGTCAGTGGCCGGTTCAGCTGCACCTGGTTTCCACAACCGCACCATATTTCCAGGGTGCTGATTTGCTGATCACCGCTGACTGTGTGCCGATTGCCTATGCCGGATATCATGAAGATTTCCTGAAAGGTAAAGCGGTTGTCATGGGCTGTCCCAAGCTGGATGATAATCAGTTTTATACCCAGAAATTGACCGAGCTGTTGACCAAGTCTGACGTCAAAAGCGTAACAGTACTGAGAATGGAAGTGCCGTGCTGCGGCGGGATCGCCATGGCTGCCCGTCAGGCCGTTGCTGCCTGTGGTAAGGAAATACCGTACAAGGAAGTTACTATCGGGATTAAGGGTGAGATAAAAGGATAATTTCAACCATTGATTATTGCTGACAGCCCTTCAGGATATTTCTGAAGGGCTGTTTTTATTTGCAAAATCACTGAAACCTGTTATCAACAAGACAACACTTATCCTGTCAAAGGCGACCATGCCATATGGACCCTGTCAAAAACACCCCACCTAAATCAACTAAATGGAAGGTGCTTTCAGCCGCCTCGCTGGCCCACGCCACCCATGACGGCTTTACTGATATGCTATATGTGTTTTTTCCTGTCTGGCAGGCGCAATTGGCACTCAGCTTTGCACAGGTAGGTCTTCTCAAGACAGTTTTTTCCGGTGCTTTGGCACTTTTTCAAATACCGTCCGGTATACTTTCGGAGCGTGTCGGCGAGCGTAATCTGTTGCTGGTTGGTACCGTTTTGACAAGTCTGGCTGTACTTTTTTACGGTTGGGCCGGCTCGCCGGTTATACTATGCTTATTGCTGTTTTGCGGCGGCCTTGGGGCCAGTGTGCAGCACCCCATATCCTCTTCGGTTGTCTTGAATGCCTACCGTGGCGGAGAGTTGCGTGCATCACTCAGTACGTTTAATTTTTCAGGTGATATCGGCAAGCTGATTGTACCTGCTTTGGCGGCATTTCTGATCAGCCGGTATGCACTGTCGACCTCAAGCTTTTTGCTCTCTCTGGTCGGTTTTGCCTCGACTGTTATAATTTTTTATGCGTTGAAGGGGGTTACGCAAGATAGTCGAAGTACTACAGTTGATGACTGTTCGAGTGCAGATATTTCAGAGCCCGGTTTTAAGGGTATTTTTAATTCAAGTTTTATTTCATTGTCGATTATTGCACTTATTGATAGCTCTACACGAACTGTTTTTCTCACATTTTTCCCTTTTCTGCTGCAGGGAAAGGGGGCGGGCATCGCAACGATAGGGTTGGCCCTGTCACTGGTTTTTGCCGGCGGTGCTATTGGTAAATATGTGTGCGGAGTTCTGGCTACGCGCGTCGGGATATTGAGGTCAGTTTGTCTGACGGAGTTGATTACGGCTATTTGCATTGCCAGTGTGATTGTGCTGCCGCTTAATGCTTCTCTGCTGCTGGCCCCGTTCTTGGGGATAGCGCTGAACGGAACCTCTTCAGTTCTTTGTGGCAGTGTTTCCGAGCTTGTTCCGGAAGGATATTCAAAGCGGGCTTTTTCTGTTTACTACACCGTTGCAATCGGCTCCGGTGCCATTGCGCCGACCATCTTCGGCGTCCTGGGCGATCTGGCCGGGGTTAAGTATGCAACTGCTTTTGTGGCGCTGTTTGTTCTGCTGGCCATTCCGCTGACCATGCCCTTAAGGGGAAAACTGGGCACACAATAATGTGTAACTAGCTAAAATGATAATATTCTTACCCTATTTGGATTGACAAGGAGAGTTTATGAAGAAAACTGTTGTCAAGATGGTGCTGGCACTAGCCCTGTGCCTTTCATCTACCCCGGTATTTGCAGTTAATGATTCCGTATCTGGCGGGCAGAGCGGCGTAGATGAAGCTCAACTGCAGAAACTGCAAAGCAAGATGTTGAGTGACCCCCAGACCGTAGCAATGATAACGGCACTGCAGAATGATCCGGAGCTGATGGCGCTTATGGGTGATCCCGCTTTTTTGCAGGCGGTCAGTAACCGGGATATCAACAGGCTTACCAGTGACCCCCGTTTTGTCAAACTGCTGAATAATCCGGCGATCAGGGATATTCTTAAACGGGTAGAACAATAAACAGATCAAAAACCCTGTTTTCAATTTTGCTAAAACCTGCTATCAAAATAGACATGAAAACTTCCATAATTGAAATCATTAAGACAGATATTACCACCATAGCTGTGGATGCAATTGTCAACGCTGCCAGAAACTCACTGCTGGGTGGAGGCGGTGTGGATGGCGCGATCCATTGGGCCGCCGGTCCGGAACTTCTGGCTGAATGTCGCACCCTCAACGGTTGTGATACCGGTGATGCCAAAATCACCAAGGCCTACAGGCTTCCGGCAAAACATATCATCCACACAGTCGGACCGGTCTGGCAGGATGGGACCCGTGGTGAAACCGAACTGTTGCGTTCCTGCTATATCAACACATTCCGTCTGGCCCGCCAGTACAACCTGAAAAGCATCGCCCTGCCTGCCATCAGCTGCGGTGCCTACGGTTTTCCGCTGTTGAAGGCGACCCGCATTGCCATGTCAGTGGCCCGTGATCAGGCCTCCACCGGTGACCTGGACCGTATTATCTTTGTGCCTTACAATGATGAAGCGTTGAAAGTGTATCAAGAGGTAGCTTTGGAGATGGGTTTGTAATTTTGAATAAACACTGGATAAAAGGGAGTCATTAAATGACAAGAAATATTGCAAGGCTGGGTTGTCTGATCATTATGCTCTGTTCGGTCGTTTCCTGCGTGGTGGTGCCGCATCGTCCGGTTGAATCGCCACGACCGGTTGAAGTCGATCCGGTGGGTCAGTGCATTCAGGATAATAACAGAAACCGCGACGATGTCTGGCAGCTTTTTCAGCGGGCCAGCTCGGAAGGCAGGATCTCTCCTGATGAATCCAGACAGTTTCAGGATATGGAGGGACGACTTAATGCTTTCTCAAACCGTCTTTCAGCAAATGGCCTGACCCTGTACGAATGTCAGCGTATCACCCGTGAAATAACAAATGAACGCGCTAATGTACAGCGTATGGCTGCCAGCCCGGTTTATAACCCGCAACTTGTGCGTTGTATTCAGGACAACCGTAGGGATCACGAAGAAGTCTGGCAGCTCTTTAAACGGGCCAACTCGGCAGGCCGGATTTCTTCCGCCGAAGCCCGCCAGTTTCAGGCTATGGAAGGGCGTCTGAATGCCATAAGGAACAATCTGTCCAGAGATGGATTGAACCTGTCCGAATGCCAGCGCATTAACAGCGAGATAGCCAATGAACGGGTCAATGTGCAGCGCATGATGCACCGCCCCGGTCCAGACCCGCAGCTGATGCAGTGCATCAAGGATAACCGCAGGGATCACGAAGAGGTCTGGCAGCTCTTTAAACGGGCCAACTCGGCAGGCCGGATTTCTTCCGCCGAAGCCCGCCAGTTTCAGGCTATGGAAGGGCGTCTGAATGCCATAAGGAACAATCTGTCCAGAGATGGATTGAACCTGTCCGAATGCCAGCGCATTAACAGCGAGATAGCCAATGAACGGGTCAATGTGCAGCGCATGATGCACCGCCCCGGTCCAGACCCGCAGCTGATGCAGTGCATCAAGGACAACCGCAGGGATCACGAAGAGGTCTGGCAGCTCTTTAAGAAGGCCAACTCGGCAGGCCGGATCTCCCATGGTGAAGCCCGTCAGTTCAAGGATATGGAGGTTCGTCTGAATGCCATCAAAAACAACCTGTCCAGAAACGGTCTGACCATGCCTGAATGCCAGCGCATTGGTCAGGAAATCGATAAAGAACGTAAGATCGTGAAACGAATGACGGATAGGCCACACTAAGTATTTTTATCTGGGTCAAGGCAGGACTGTTTTGCTTGTTATGCAGGCAGAACGCCTGTCTTGATCCTTTGAATTATCCCGCCGGTTTTTTCTTCAATTCAGCCATTTACGTCGTGAAATCTCTTTGCAGCTCATAGTCAGCATTAATAAAAAAATTTACATGTTTATGTTAAAAAATGCTATATGAGTGCAGAAACCAATCGGGTAGTTCTAGGTGTTGTGCCACCTGTTCACTTATACATCTTTTTGAGTGATGCAATTATGACATCCTGAGATACCGGTTATTCCGGACTTTCCAATCAAGAATAAGGCAACATGATGAAAAGTGAAGAATTAGATAAAGAGGTAGTTAGAGAAGAGGCGGATCATTTTGTCACCGTTGGTATCTACGGCACCCCTTACGAAGCTGGGCTGGCAAAGAGTGAGTTGGAATCCTATGATATCCCTGCATTTGTTGCTGACGAATTCACTATTGGTGTCAACAGCCTTTATTCCAATGCTCTTGGTGGTATCAAAGTGAATGTTCCCGTAAGCCGTGTCGAGGATGCGTGCAGGATTTTGAGACAGGAACTGCTGCCGCAGGAAGAGGAGATAATGCGTGATATTGCATCATCTACTCCTTCATTTCCCAAGTCTCTGGCATGGTTGTATCTTTTGATGGGTGCGTCTGGGCTGATTATTCTCATAATGCAATTGATTCAAGAGTAATCAAAATTTGTCCCGAAGCAAAATAGGTAGCCCCTTATACGGAACAAGTCCAATATCAAAGTCTAACCCCAAATAAAACCACATAAAAGTTGTCACAATGAGTAAAAAATGAAAAAAACAACCCTTACAATCCTTCTCCTGCTACTTGCCAGCACTACCTTTGCCGCTGAACCAGAGCCGAGTGTCTGCTACGGAACACAGGAAAAAGGGCGGATCGAAAAGGCCTGGCAACTGCCAACTTCTGGAAGCAATTTTACTGCTTATAGTCGCGTCGGAACGGCTGCCGGCCGGAATTACGTTCATAGCTCGGTATATGCGGTTGTTGTTGATGCGTACAAAGAGTTGCAGCAGAACTTTCCTCTGAAAAAGTATGTTTACGGTGAAACAGGCTGGAAAAAAGGCGGGCGATTTCGTCCGCATAAAACTCACCAAAATGGCCTCTCTGTTGACTTCTTTGTCCCTGTTGTTGATCAGGGAGGGAACTCTGTTCCACTGCCTACAGGCCCATTGAATAAGTTAGGTTATAATATCGAGTTCACGCCGGACGGGAAATACGATATTTACAAAATAGATTTTGAAGCTATGGCAGAACACCTGCTTGCACTGAAAAAAGCCGCTGATCAACGTGGTGTTAAAATATGGCGTGTGATCTTCGACAACGAGCTTCAAAAGCTGTTGTTCCAGACATCTAAAGGAAAAGAATTGCAGGCTCAAATGACTTTTTCAAAGAAAAAGCCTTGGGTAAGGCACGATGAACACTACCATATTGATTTTATTGTGTCTTGCCAGGAGTAGCACACAAGGCACCAGATATAACACGTGGTTCGAAACTTCATGATCCCCGCCGCCCATTTTTCAGACGACCCGGATTTCTACCTTGCCGTTGACAGCTTGAGCATAACGTTTCAGCGACCTGAGACTTGGTAAAGGATGGCCGGACTCAAGTCGTGCAACAACAGACTGAGTTGTGCCCATCCGTTTTGCAACCTCGTCCTGTGTTAAGTGCGCTTTTTTTCTGGCCTCTATGAGCTGAGCAGCAAGCGCAAATTCATCTTCGAGTGCTATGTATGCTGCACGGAATTCTTCATCCTTCAAGAGATCTTTTTTTACTTCCGACATTTTCCTACCCATGATCAATCTCCTTCATTCGTGACAATGCCAGTGTAATTTCACCCGGCGGTGTTTTTTGAGTCTTCTTCACGAATACTCGTAGAATAACTACCCGTCTGCCAACAACCGCAACATAAAGTGCCCGAGCAATCCCGGATTTGCTTTTGCCGCGAATTTCCCAAAGCTTGTCCTGAAGATGACGAACATGAGGCATGCCCAGATTCTCAAGCCCATAGGACTCAATCAAATCTGTAATACGTACCAGACGAGCCTGGAGATCCTTGGGAATAGAAAGGAACTCTTGTTCTACCGCATCATCCAGAAATTCGACACTCCATACGTTTTTCATGGATTGAGTATAGCAAAAAAGCGATAATAGTCCAAAATAATTTCACACAGAGAGGGATGGAAAAAATGAGGGAATAGTAATAATTTATTGCCACTCTTCTGTCTTAAAAGAAAAAGCTTCCTCCTGTCTCATCCAGATCGCTTCTGTGGGTGAGATTGTAAGTGTCCAGGTTTGGCAGGCCGGATCCGGTTTTTTAGCAGCAAAAGTCTTTGGTGTCATTATGGCTATGCAGGCGCCGTGATCCGGATCCCTGACGGATGTATACAGAATAGCCCCGATAGCAGTTTCCCTGACTGTTTTACCAATAGATTGTGTTGCAGTATAGTCTGTTGGATGCTGCCATGACTCGGAATTTACATTAAATGGCGGCTCTCTCAAGTCGATACATTCCGTTCTTATCCGTGCCCGAAAAGCTGTGAAGGCGCATGGTTGGAGACGGTCCAGGCCGGTGGAATCCTGAAGAAACTTCCAACGCCAATATCCTACTTCTGCAGCTGCAGTCCTGATTAATTCAGTGGCATAGAAAACCCCGGGATCTGTGATTGAACGAAATCGGGATCCGGACGGCGATCTGGTGCCGTATCTGAATGGAGTAAACAACAGATAGTTTAATTCAGCGGCCTCGGTCGGTATCGGTGGTTTACTCTCCTCCAGAATGTCTTCCAACAGCTCTTGTTCATGAAGGCTGTCAACTATTTTGGAGGTAGACACAAGGTGCTGAGCTTCTACCATCCTCCAAACTTTACCGGCATAATTTTTTGAATTAGATGACAGCTCTGCTGGCGTCCAGGTAACTAACGACACGTACTAATCCCTCCGTAGTTTCAATCAGATCAGCAGGCTTGCGGCCGGCAAAGGCGCTATTTTCGCTTTTTAACCACTTTTTGGCATCATCCGGATTACCAACTATTGTATCCAGGGACCGGAACATCCGGACAAATAGGACTGCGAAATCCCATTCCTTCTTGCTTTGTGTGAGATGGTAACTATGCGTATAAAGCCTGGTCACTGTCGATGGGCTGAGACCAAGGATGTGGCTGAGCTTGTTTTTTGGGATATCCAGATAAGAAGCTGTGTTGATTACAGCTTTAGACAGGACCTTGGCTTTGTTGAGTTGTTGCTCTTGGATGGCTCTATTGGGCATAATATTCTCCGGTCAAATATTTCTATGGAAATAATATCATATTTTAATTTCTGCAGGTAGAATATTTTTTGCTTGAATCAAGATCGTTGATTCGCTTTTGATATTTAAGGGTAAAGCTCTGGATCATCGCAAAAAACAATACCGTAACATTGCATTACGGGTGGCCAACTCATTCCATCTTGCCGACCTGTGCCGTAAAATGGTACAACTCTTCCCATGCTACAGTTAATCAACCTGACCAAAGAATTTTCCGGTAATCCACTTTTTACCAATATCTCCTGGCACCTGAAAAAAGGCGAGCGCGTGGCGCTGGTCGGTGAGAACGGCGCCGGCAAGTCGACCCTGATGAAGATTATTGCCGGTTTGAATGAGCCTTCTTCCGGCGATATCCAATTTGCCCGTGGTGCCCGTGCCTCCTATCTGCCGCAGGACGGTATTGTCACCAGCGGCAGTATGCTGTTTCACGAAGCCCGTTCGGCTTTTGGCGAATTGCTGGCCATGGAGGAGGAGTTGCACCACCTGGGACAGGAGCTGGAAAAGACCGACCACTCGCCGGAGGTGCATGAACAGCTGCTGCACCGTTACGGCGATTTACAGGAACAGTTCCGCCACCGCGGCGGTTACACCATGGAGTCCCAGATCGGGACTGTGTTAAAAGGTCTCGGTTTTTCTCCGGAGGACTGGTACCGCGACTGTGGTGAGTTCTCCGGTGGCTGGCAGATGCGCATCGCCCTGGCGCGGCTGCTGCTGCAGCGGCCTGATGTGCTGCTGCTGGACGAACCGACCAACCATCTGGATATCGAGGCGCGCAACTGGCTGGAGGAGTATCTCTGCTCCTATCCCGGTTCCGTGATCCTGGTTTCCCATGACCGCTTCTTCATGGATCAGGTCTGCAGCCGCATTGCCGAGGTCTGGAACCATACCATTGCGGATTACCACTGCAGCTATTCCCGCTATCTGATCCAGCGCGAAGAACGTGTTTCCGCATTGCGTGAAGCCAAGCGCATTCAGGATGAAGAGGTGGCCAAGACCGAGGATTTTATCCGCCGCTTCCGCTACCAGGCTAACAAGGCCTCACTTGTGCAGTCGCGCATCAAGCAGCTGGAAAAGGTGGAAAGGATCGTTATTCCGCCGGAGCGCAAACGGATCCGCTTTAATTTTCCCGATGCCCCCAAGAGCGGCAAGATCGTCCTGGAACTGAAGGATTTGACCAAATCCTACGGCAGCCATGCCGTGTTGAATAAAATCAACCTGGTGGTTGAAAAGGGTGAGCGTATTGCTTTGGTGGGACATAACGGGGCCGGTAAATCAACCCTGATGTCGGTGTTGGCCGGTGCGGAATTCCAGGGTGGCGAGCGGATTGTAGGACATAATGTGTCCATGGATTTCTTTGCCCAGGATCAGGCCAATGTGCTGGATTCCAGCCGCAGCGCCTGGGATGAACTTTACGCCGATGCGCCCTATGAGATGGTGCCGAAGCTGAGGGATATACTGGGGGCGTTCCTGTTTTCCGGTGATGATATCAATAAACTGGTGGGAGTTTTGTCCGGCGGTGAGCGTAACCGCCTGGCTCTGGCCAAGATGCTGCTACGCCAGTCCAATCTGCTGCTAATGGATGAACCGACCAACCACCTGGACCTGTTCAGTAAGGAAGTGCTGCTGGATGCCCTGCGTTCCTTTGACGGCACGGTTGTTTTTGTTTCCCATGACCGGCATTTTGTAAATGGCCTGGCGACCCGGATTGTGGAGGTTGAGGGTGGCGGTCTGGAAAACTATTATGGAGACTATGAGTATTACCTGGAGAAAAAAGAAGGGCTGGAAAAACAGGGGCCGGGGACTGGGGGCTCGGGCCTTCGCCCGCAGAAGGGCTTTGGCCCGCAAGCGGGACCGGTAAAGGTTTCAGGGGCAGGAAACAGTGATGCGGTAAAGCGTGGAAGCAACATCATTGAACAGGATTTGCCAAAAGAAGAGAAAAAACGTGGGCGTGAAGAGGAAAAACAGCGCAAGCGGGAAGAACAGGCCAAACAGAAACAGTTGAGTGCAATTGAGGCTGAAATTGCCCGAACCGAGTCTGAAATAGCCACCCTGGAGGTTGAGATGGGGCAGACCGGTTTTTTTGATGACCCGGAACGGGGCAGAGTGGCAGGTGAGCGCCATGCCGAGCTGAATGCACTTCTGGAAAAGTGCTATGCCGACTGGGAAGAGCTGTCGGGATGATCTCATAGATATCAGGATTACAGGAAAGGCCCTCTCGCATGAGACCGGTCTTTTTTATTTTGTAGTTGACTTTTATTCTAATGGTGGTAAATATTTAATCAAGACTAAATTTATCCTATTTGATCTGGGGGAAGTCATAATGTCACTGGAAGGTAAAAAAGCACCGGATTTTACACTTGAAGGGAGTGATGGCAAGAAGCATTCTCTCAAGGATTATGCAGGCAAGACAGTAATTGTTTATTTTTATCCCAAGGACAATACTCCCGGCTGCACCAAGGAAGCATGCGGTTTCAGGGACAGTATTCAGGAAATTTCCGATCTTAATGCGGTGGTGCTCGGTATAAGCAAGGACAGTATTGCATCACACAACAGGTTTATCGAAGCATTCAAATTGCCGTTTGTTCTGCTGACCGATCCTGAAACAACCATGATGCAGGCCTATGGCGCATTTGGTGAGAAGATTATGTGCGGCAAAAAATCAATGGGGATAATCAGGTCAACAGTTGTAATTGGTCCTGATGGGATTGTTAAGAAGCATTGGACAAAAGTTGCCAAGGCTGAAGTGCATCCCGAACAGGTTTTGAAATACATCAAAGGATAGTTGATTTACAACTAAAAAGGGGGACAAAATGAAACGCTTAATCGGACTTATCGTAGCAGTAGCACTAATGGTGCCGTTTTACGCCCAGGCAGCAACCTACACTCTTGATCCGGCCCATACATCAATCGGTTTCAAGGTCAAGCATCTGATGATTACCAATGTTAAGGGAGTCTTTGAAAAATTCCAGGGCACTCTGATTCTGGATGAAAAGGATATTACCAAGTCCAAGCTGAATGCCACTATTGAGATCGCCTCAATCAATACAAATATCGGCAAGCGTGATGACCATCTGCGCAGTGCTGATTTCTTTGATGCGGCCAAATATCCAACTATGACGTTTGAGTCTACAAAAATTGAAAAGGCCGGTGCCGACAAGTTGAAAGTAACCGGTAACCTGACAATCCGTGGCGTGACCAAGCCGGTAGTACTGAATGTGGAAGGTTTGAATCAGGAAATTAAAACTCCACAGGGCGGCCTGAAGCGTGGCGCATCTGCAACAGGCTCAATCAACCGTCAGGACTTCGGTGTCAGCTGGAACAAGAAGTTGGATGCAGGTGGTGTGGTTGTGGCTGATGAAGTTCACATTATTATAGATGCAGAACTTGACAAGAAATAGCCGAGTTGTCATTTGAAACAGAAAAAAGCCTCCCAACCTTATGGTTGCGAGGCTTTTTTTGTTTTTAGTCTGAATTTACAAATTTAAAGTCCTCTGACCGCATAAATGGCGGAAGCATTTCTCCAGTATCCCCTGAAATCAAGGCCATAGCCAAACAGAAAACGATCACCTACCTCAAGAGCCGAAAAGTCGGCACGCATACCCGGAACAACTTTTCGCAGGTGCAGTTTTTCAATCAGAACCGCCATCAGGACTTTCTCTGCTCCCTGCTGCTCGCAGTATTCCATAATTGCGGCCAAAGTGATGCCCTCGTCAAGAATATCATCAAGCAACAATACGGTTCTACCGCGTAAATCCTGCTGTGGTTTGACAATCCAGTTAAGTTCAGCACCGCTTGTTTCGTGGCCGTAACGTGTGGCATGAATATAACCTACTTCCATGGGAAACTGCAGCTTGGTCAACAACTGTCCGGCAAAGATCATTCCACCGTTCATGATGGTTAATACCACCGGATTTGACTTGCTTAACTGGGCTGTTATCTCTTTACCCATTTGGGTTATGGCAGCCAGTACTTCGGCTTCTTCGACCAGCAGGTCCGCATTCTGTTTAATATTGTTGGCTTCATCGACGGTCATATGGTCTCCTTTTTTTTGGCCCCGACAACTCTTTCTATCCGGGCATTGTCATATATTGTAATCGGGAATTCGTAGCTGCCGATATTTTGAAAGATCGTTGCGACGTCAGCGGCCTGCCCGATGCCCAGTTCAACCAGCAGCCATCCATGCGGATTCAGGGATTCGATCGCAGCTGGAACTAATTTGCGGTAGAAATCAAGTCCATCCAGTCCGCCATCCAGCGCCCCATAAGGGTCGCCACTGCGGACTTCCGGTTCCAGTTTATCTATATCAGCTGTGGGGATATAGGGCGGATTGGATACTATCAGGTCAAAACACTGCCCGTTGACCGGCTCCAGCAGAGAGCCCTGTAAAAAACGGATTTTGACGCAGTTGCGCACGGCATTACGTTCGGCAACTGCCAGGGCCGCTGCTGAAATATCTACTGCAGTTACTTTCGCTTTTGGCAGGCTGCGCGCAAGTGCAATGGCGATGCAACCGCTGCCGGTGCCGATGTCCAGTACGCTGGTCGCTTCCGGCATGCGTGCCAGTGCTTCGTTGACCAGTATTTCTGTATCGTAGCGGGGAATGAGTACGTCAGGTGATACTTCAAAATCCATTCCGTAAAATTCCTGAGTGCCCAAAATATGCTGAAGCGGTTCGCGCCTGGCTCTTCTGGAAACCATACTGCGGAATGTGGCCAGTTCCTGATCATTGAGTGGACGGTCAAAGTTCATATACAGTCCGACCCGGTCCAGTCTGGCGGCAGCGCAGAGCATCCATTCAGCCTCAAGCCGTGAATTTTCAATACCCTTAGCGGACAGGTAGTCTCTGGTCCAGGCCAGTATTTTAAGTGGTGTCCAAATTTCCTGTTCTGACATAAAACTGACTCCAAGTTTGCGGTACAGAAAATATTTGTCATTATGCCGTTCATTTATAGTGAAAACAAGGACATTAAAACCCGATTGTTGCTGCGGCCTGCCTGCTCACAAAAAAGTTTCGATTTTAAGAACTCTGTGATAAATTTATTCGTTATTTAAATTCATACTTAGACTAGCAGAAAATCCATAGGAGGTTTTATATGTCAGAGCAGAATCCGCAGGTATTGATCGAAACATCGATGGGTGACATCAAGATTGAGCTTTTTAAAGAGAAGGCACCTATCACAGTTAAAAACTTCCTGAACTACGTCAAGGACGGTTTTTATGACGGCCTGATTTTTCACCGTGTTATCAAAGACTTCATGGTGCAGGGCGGCGGCATGAGCGAGGCCCTTGAGCAGAAAAAACCCAAGTTCGCCATCAAGAACGAGGCTACTAACGGCCTGTCCAATACACGCGGTACACTGGCCATGGCCAGAACTGCTGTTGTTGACTCTGCTACGTCACAGTTTTTCATCAACACAGTTGACAATCTGTTCCTCAACCATGCCGGCAAACAGCCTGACCGTTATGGCTACTGCGTTTTCGGCCAGGTGATTGACGGTATGGATGTGGTTGACCAGATTCGCGTTGTAAAAACCGGTACCAAGAACGGCCACAGCGATGTGCCTGTTGAGCCTGTATTCATCAAGTCAGCAAAGTTGATTGAAGCGTAATTCAATTTTGCATTTTTAGAATAAAAGCCCCGCTTCCGTTTATTGGAAGCGGGGCTTTTATTCATAATCAAATGGGACAAAAAAAGTCCTGTTATTGTTTATTGTTCTCATGATATAATTTTTCGATAAATTAATATTCAACCTGAAAGGAGTTCATCAGTGGCAAAATTGTCCGTAATAATTCTTTTTGTCTTGACTCTGTTGTTACCAAATGCAGCTATTGCAAAACAGGAAAAAGCGACTTTCGCCGGAGGCTGCTTCTGGTGTATGGAACCGCCCTATGACAAGCTTGACGGGGTGATCTCTGTTACTTCCGGTTATATTGGCGGCCACAAGAAAAATCCTAATTATCAGGAAGTTTCAGCCGGAGGCACTGGACACGCCGAGGCGGTGCAGGTTGTTTATGACTCATCCAAGGTCAGCTATAGTAAGCTGCTGGACGTGTTCTGGCACAACATCGATCCGACTGTTGTCAATCGTCAGTTTTGCGATACGGGCGATCAGTACCGCAGTGCAATTTTTTATCATAATGAGGAACAGAAAAGTCTGGCACTGAAATCAAAGGCGGCGCTAGAAAAGAACAAGCCGTTTAAAGAGCCTGTTGTAACGGAGATAACCAAGGCTAGTGAATTCTATCAGGCAGAAGATTATCACCAGAAATATTATAAGAAAAATCCGCTCCGTTATAAGTATTACCGTAACGGCTGTGGGCGTGATCAGCGGTTAAAGGAATTATGGGGTAATTTGGCTGGTAAGTAAACATAAGGAGTTAGCTATGAAAAAAGTGTTTTCTGTTTTATCTTTTCTGCTGCTGGGAACCGTAATCGCCTGCAGCAGCGGCAATGCTCCGGTACCGGCTGATGCCACAACAGTGTCCAAGGGAGCTACCGTTTCAACTGTCAAACTTTATTCAGTGGACAAGAAAGGATATATCATGAGTGAGAAGGTTGTTAAGAGCGAGGCACAATGGCGCAAGCAGCTGACGCCGGAACAGTATCATGTGGCCCGTGAAAAAGGGACAGAGAAAGCCTATAGCGGTGCAACCTGGAATAATCATGAAAAGGGTGTTTATAAATGTATCGCCTGTGATAATGACCTTTACAGTTCTGAGCACAAATATGAGTCCGGCACAGGCTGGCCCAGTTTCTGGCAGCCGATCGCACCTGAAAATGTTGCTACGCGCCCGGACAATACCTTTTTCATGAAGCGTACCGAGGTGGTCTGTCCTCGCTGTGAATCCCATTTGGGACATGTGTTTGATGACGGTCCCAAGCCGACCGGCTTGCGCTACTGCATGAATTCAGCCGCCATGAAGTTCGTTAAAACTCCATGACCGGGCCGTTGCTGATTTTTCCCGATACGCCGGAAAACAGAATTCTGGCAGAAAATGTACACCCGTCGGATTGGGTAAATCCTCAACCGGCTGCCAAGTATAATCTGGTGGTGATAGGTGCCGGTACAGCCGGTCTGATCTGTGCTGCCGGTGCCGCCGGACTGGGTGGAAAGGTTGCCCTGATTGAGCGCCACTTGATGGGCGGTGATTGTTTAAATGTGGGGTGTGTACCATCCAAAGGGTTAATCAGGGCCTCACGGGCGCTGTTCGATACTCGCAACAGTTCCGAGTTCGGTGTCAATGGCGGGGATGAAATCAGTTTTGATTTTTCTGTTGCCATGGAGCGAATGAGGAGGCTGCGCAGCTCTATCAGCCACCACGATTCAGCCCGGCGTTTTCGAGACGAGCTGGGTGTGGATGTCTTTATCGGACAGGGCAGTTTTGTTTCCAGTGATTGCATTCAGGCTGGCGACAGTAGACTTTATTTCAGCAAGGCGGCAGTATGTACCGGTGCCAGGGCTTCAGTGCCCGCTGTGCCCGGTTTGGCGGAAGCCGGTTATCTGACTAACGAAACGGTTTTTTCCCTGACTGAACTGCCACTCCGTCTGGCAATAATCGGCAGCGGACCCATCGGTTGCGAGCTTGCACAGGCTTTTGGCCGTTTCGGCAGCCGCGTGACCATGATAGAGCGTGGTCAGCAGATTTTGGGGCGCGAGGACACGGATGCCTCGGCCCTGCTGCAGTCCGTTTTTATTTCGGAAGGGATTGATATTCAATTTGGCGCCAGGCTGCTGGCTGTAGAGAAACAGGGTGACGATAAGGTTTTGAAACTGCAGAGAGGCGACACTGTTTTTGAGATCAGGGCAGATGCCATTCTGCTTGGTATCGGCCGTACCCCGAATGTGGATGGGCTGGAGCTTGAAAAAGGGGGCATTTATTTCGATAGCAGCGGCGTGATTGTCAGCGATACTCTGCAGAGTTCAAACCCTCGCGTTTATGCTGCCGGGGATATCTGTTCGCGCTTCAAGTTTACGCACACAGCCGATGCCCAGGCCCGCATCCTGATCACAAATGCCCTGTTTATGGGTAAGCAGAAGTCGTCCGGCTTGACAGTCCCCTGGTGTACCTATACTGATCCGGAAATCGCCCATGTGGGCATGTCTGAAAGCGACGCAACAAAACAGGGGATTGCAACTACTACATTGACTGTTTCTCTCTCCGATGTGGATCGCGCCAAGTTGGATGGTGAAACCGCAGGCTTTGCCAGGGTACATCTGGTTAAGGGAACTGACAGGATTATGGGTGCCACCATCGTTGCCCGTCATGCCGGAGAGATGATTAACGAATTGTCGCTGGCAATCACCAATGGTCTCGGGCTGGGTGCAATAGCGAAAACCATCCATCCCTATCCGACCCAGGCCGAGGTCATCAAAAAGCTGGCTGACGCCTATAATCGCACCCGTCTTACACCATTTGTAAAAAAAATACTGGCGGCCTGGCTGAAATGGCAGAGAGGTTGATGGATGAACTATAAAAAAATGGTTCTGTTGTTAATTGCAGCTGTCGCAATTTCATTGTTCTTTTACTTTGACCTGAAAAGTTTTCTGACGCTTGAATCACTAAAGAACAACCGGCAGTCTCTGCTGGATTTATATAAAACTCACAAGGTTGCAACAGTTGCCGGTTTTATGGCAATCTACATCATCCAGACCGCTTTTTCACTGCCAGGTGCGGCTATCATGTCCATGGCTTCCGGGGCTATTTTTGGCTCAATCATGGGAACGGTCTATGCCAATATTGCTGCCACGATTGGTGCTGCCCTGGCTTTCCTGGTGGCGCGTTATCTGATCAGGGATTTTCTGCAGAAAAAGTTCGGAGCCCGGTTGGAAAGTATTAATCGCGAGTTGGATGAACGTGGTCTGAATTACCTGCTGTTTCTCAGGCTGGTACCGCTGTTCCCGTTCTTTCTGACAAATCTGGCCGCTGCCATGACACGTCTGCCGCTGCGTACATTTGTACTCGGTACCATGATCGGAATCATTCCGGGTGGTTTTGTGTTTGTAAATGCCGGTGCCAGTCTGGCTACCATTACTGATCTCAAGGGTATAGTTTCACCGCAGGTACTTGGTTCATTCGCACTGTTAGGGCTTTTTGCACTAATTCCGGCCCTGTATTCCAAATATAAAGGGGGAAAGCGTTAAGATGGAAACCTATTATGACCCTGCAGATCTGGCAAAATTCGGGGAGATCGGCAAGGATGCGCCCGGCTTGTCAAAAAAGTTTTTTGATTATTATGGGGCTGTATTTGCAGAAGGGGCTTTGACTGAACGGGAGAAAGCCTTGATCGCTCTGGCCGTTGCCCATGCTGTGCAGTGTCCATACTGTATTGATGCCTATACCAAAGGGTGTCTGGAAAAGGGTTCCAACCTGGAAGAGATGACCGAGGCTTTACACGTGGTAGCTGCAATTCGCGGAGGAGCATCATTGGTGCATGGGGTTCAGATGAGAAAGATTGCGGAGAAGATTTCTTTTTAAGCACAATCTTCACAATCTTTCACAATATCTTCATGTCACCTTCCAGATTGTGGGTTATTGTTGAATCATGCAGATCACTAACAAGGAGAATAAAATCATGAGAAAAATTCTTGCAGCATTAACAGTTGTAGTATTGGCAGCAGGCACAGCAATGGCAGCAGGCACAGCAATGGCAGCAGGTCATATGGGTGGCGGGCCTGGAATGGGTTGCGGCTGTGGTTCTGCTAAAGGCATGAGCGCACCGGATTCAGCTGCTCATAAAAAGTTTCTTAGTGACACCATGTCGCTGCGCCAGGAACTTATGAACAAGCAGTTTGAAATGCAGAAAGAGTATGTCAAAGAAACTCCTGATCAGGCCGCTATGACCAAGCTGAAGGGTGAAATTACTGAGTTGAGCACAAAGATAAAGGATGCACGAGTAAAAGCCGGCCTGCCAGTGGGACCAAAAGGTCACATGGGACAGAAAGGTCACCATAAAATGCAGGGAGGAATGGGTGGTGGAATGATGGATTGTCCAATGATGGCAGATCCGGCAGCACCAGCAGCACCAGCAGCACCTGCAACTAAATAGGCAGTCGATTGATTATAGCCGGGGTTGCCTTCAGGTAACCCCGGCTTTATTTTGTAGATACTTACTGTTACCCGGTACCATTGATATGTTTAGATTTCTGATAATATTCTCTTTTTTTTCCCTCTCACCAGCCGCGTTTGCTGCAGATGAACCGCCAACACCCGGTGAGGTGCCTTCATACCATGGACGCAGTTTTAGCCGTGATGGCGAATCTGGCCACGGTTATGGTAAACATGGTGGTGGACGTGTCAAAGGCGGCCCTCCATGTTATTCCGGTGACCGGGCCGATAACTACGGTGCCTGTAAACCAGTTCTGACGGTTGAGGATGCTGTCAAACGGATCAGAGAATCAAGCAAAGGTAATATCACTGTGGACCGTGTCGTTGAAAGGACATGGTTTTTTAAAGCCGATATCCTTGATAATGATGGCAAGCTGCTGGATAAGGTTATCATTCATAAAAGAAGCGGAAGAATACGTTCCATCCTGTAACCTGAAGCGGGGATATTGTGCAGCGATCTGTTCTGATAGTTGAAGATG
This sequence comes from uncultured Geobacteraceae bacterium, assembly GCA_964509295.1. Taxonomy (GTDB): domain Bacteria; phylum Desulfobacterota; class Desulfuromonadia; order Geobacterales; family Pseudopelobacteraceae; genus JBGSQR01. The sequence continues at coordinate 232,844 of CAZDWS010000002.1, forward strand.
ATCTTAAAATTGCCAGAATTGTCAGGGCCTATCTGGAAGGGGCCGATTTTCGAGTACTACACGCCGGCAGCGGGCGTGAAGCCATGGCGCATGCTGAGTGTGAACTGCCGCTGGCTGTTATTCTGGATCTTGGCCTGCCGGATATCAGCGGAGAAGAGCTTTGTCAGGATCTGAAGGCCCTGGGTGATATGCCGATCATCATGCTGACAGCCAAATCATCGGAAGAGGAACGTATTACCGGATTTGCCCTCGGTGCAGATGATTATGTGGTTAAACCTGCCAGCCCGCGAGAGCTGGTATATCGGCTTAAAGCGGTGCTTAAGCGCTATGATGGCGGTGGCTCCGGGGAAGCCGCACTAAGTTTTAATCAAGGTACTCTCGTTCTGAATAACCGTCGCCACGAAGTGATCCTGAATGGTCAGACCGCTAATGTTACCCCTACCGAATTTAAATTGCTTTTTACACTGGCTTCAGCTGCCGGACGCACCTATAGTCGTGATGAGCTGGTTACTAAAGCGCTTGGCTATCAGTTTGAAGGTTATGAACGCAGCATCGATGCCCATATAAAAAATCTCCGCCAAAAAATAGAGCTGGACAGTCGCCACCCCGAGTTTATTAAAACAGTTTACGGAGTTGGCTACCTGTTTTGTGGTGACCGTGATGCGCAGTAGTCTGCGCACCAGAATTCTGGCCCTGCTTGTCCTTGTATCCATTCTGGCACTTTCCGCTGCCTTTCTGTTGCGAACTCTCATTATCAAAGATTTTGGCAGGTATATGGATGGTGAAACCCAGGACCGGGTTCAGCATGTTGTAGCAATCCTGGAAGGGAGCTACGGCGCACGTGGGATATGGGAACCGGATTCTCTCAGGCACGATATTGTCTGGGCCTTGATGATGGGGCTGGAAGTGCGTGTGCTTGATGCTAATGGCGGTCTCCTGCGCGATACCCTTTCTACAGTAGAGGCTTTGCCCATGGAAATGAAGGTTCGTGTGCTGGATGTGACAGATTATGAACCTTCCGTAAAGACAGCAGAATATATTGTCTATCCGCTTTTTTTCAAGGGTGACGAAATTGGCAGAGTTGAGGTCCGGTCGATTCGTCCGGCCAGGGAAGCTTTTTTTATCAGTTCGTCCAACAGGTTTCTGCTTTATACAGTGATTGCACTTGGGGTTTCGGTTCTTCTGCTAGGTATTTATGCTGCACGGAGGCTTACGCGACCGATCAAGGAACTGTCGGATGCCACGTCAGAAATAGCATTCGGAAATCTTACCAGAAGAGTAAATGCTGAAGAGGGGCCGCTGGAAATTGTCAGCCTGGCAAATAATTTCAACCGTATGGCCGATAGTCTGGAAGCTCAGGAAAAGTTGCGCAGAAGGCTTGTCTCCAGTGCAGCCCATGAGTTGAGGACACCTTTGACCATAATTTCCGGAGAACTGGAGGGGATGATCGATGGCGTTCTACCCATGAATCGTGAAGGGCTGCAGTCCATGCATGATGAGGCCGCCCGGCTGACGGCTATCCTGAACGCGGTGGATGATCTGACCAGGGCGGAAACAGCTGTGTTAAATCTCTGCTATGAAGAGATAAACCTGAAATCGCATCTTACTGCCATAGTGGGTCGCTTTGAACGGCTTTTTCAGGAAAAGAACGCCTTACTGTTGCTGGATTGTCCCGATGGGTTGAAACTGAAAGCCGATCCGGATCGGCTAAGCCAGATCATGATCAATCTGATATCCAATGCCTATAAGGCCATACCGATTGGGGGGCGCACAACTGTTGTTGCCTCATCAATCGATAAAATGGTCCGCATAACGGTTTCTGATAATGGAGTGGGCATTTTGGAGACAGAAATGCCTCACATTTTTGAACGCTTTTATAAGGGGAAAAATGGTGGGTTGGGAATCGGATTGGCAATTGTCCGGGAGCTGGTCAATGCCCATGGCGGGACTGTTGATGTCAATAGTGTGGCGGGTAAGGGAACAAGTTTCAGGATCACTTTGCCTTAGGGCTTAAAAAGCTGGAGTTGATTTTAACCCGTTCTTGGCGTATATCTGGACCTTCTGAAGCAATCCACTACCTGTAGAAAAAAGGAATAAACATGTTCAAAAAAATGCTGGTTACCTTAGTCCTGCTGCTGGTTTCAGCCAATCTGGCTTTTGCTGCCACAAAACCGAATCCGGTTGTTGTCATGGAAACCAATAAGGGCACAGTCAAGATAGAATTATTCCAGAAAGAGGCACCGGTAAGTGTCAGCAACTTTCTTGGTTACGTCAACAGCGGCTTTTACAACGGCACAATTTTTCATCGTGTTATTCGCGAGTTCATGATCCAGGGCGGCGGGTTTACTGCAGACCGTCAACAGAAACCTACCAAGGGTCCGATCAAAAATGAAGCGACAAACGGCCTGCAGAACCAGCGCGGGACTTTGGCAATGGCCCGTACAGGTGTTGTGGATTCTGCAACTGCCCAGTTTTTTATCAATCTGGTGGACAACAAATTCCTGAATAATCGTGATACGAGTACGCAGGGGTACGGATACGCAGTATTCGGCAAGGTAGTCGAAGGTATGGACGTGGTTGACAGGATTGCAAGGGTCAAAACCGGCTATTCTCCCGGATTTGAAAACCTGCCTGTAGAAACCGTGGTTATTAAATCAATGAAGGTTTTGAAATAAATTGTCCTCAACATATTCTGACTTTAAGAGTAGTTCATCCTTATGCTGAAAACTCTGGGCAGGGCTTTTTCAGATTTTGTTTTCCCTCCCCATTGCCATGTCTGTCGGTCTTTTATTCCTGAGGCCGGCAAACTTCATGTCTGCAGTTCCTGTCGCGATTCGATCAGGTTCATTCCCTCCCCCCATTGCACGATTTGTGCGGTTCCATTTCAAGGTGCCGGGCAAAATCATCCTTGCGGTTCGTGTGTCAAAGAGCCGCCAGCTTTCTATGCAGCACGTGCCGCTTTTGTCTATGATGGTCCGGGCCGTGAACTGATTCATAACTTTAAATATGAGTACAGGATTCATCTGCGACGTCCGCTGGCGTTGTATGTGGTTCAGGTTTTGTCGGAGTTTGTCTCATTACAACGGCCTGATGTGATTGTTCCTGTTCCATTGCATCCCAAACGACTGCGGACCAGAGGATTCAATCAAGCAGTTTTGATTGGTGAAGTGCTAGCCAGTGAGTGGGATTTGCCCATGGAGCGTAGCGCCATGTTGCGGACCCGCTGGACTGAGCCGCAAATAAATCTGGCTGCCAGTCAGCGCAGGGATAATGTAAAAGGTGCTTTTGCCATCAAAAAGCCTGGTAGCATTGAGGGTAAACGGATAATGCTGTTGGATGATGTTTATACAACCGGAAGCACAGTTGATGAATGTTCCAGGGTTCTTAAAAAAGAAGGGGCAGATGAAGTAATTGTAATTACGGTAGCTCGTGCGATAATCTGACAATTTTGAAAAGTTTTTCAGATATTTAGTGTATTATTTTCTTTCTGATCTCTTGTGATCTTGACAGTTTTAGTATATGTTCATCTCGCAAAATTTATCGAGTTATTTGATGGAGATTTTATGAGACTGACAACTAAAAGCCGTTACGGGCTTCGTGCCATGTTTGACATTGCATACAACTGCGGAACCATGCCTGCTCAGATTCAGGATATCTCTCGCCGCCAGCAGATTTCACCACGATATCTGGAGCAGATCTTTCAGAACCTCAAGCGTGCCGGTATCCTGAAAAGCAAGCGCGGTCCTCAGGGGGGCTACTGTCTGGCAAGAAAGCCTGACCAAATTACGCTGCTGGATATTCTTTGTGCAACTGAAAATGATGTCATGCTTGTTGATTGCGCTGGAGTAGGTGTCAAAAAGGCCAAACGCAAGAGCGAGTGTCCCCATGAAGGAAACTGCATAACTCAGACCGTCTGGGAAGAAGCCAGTACACTGCTTAACGATTATTTTAAAGGAATGACACTGCAGAACCTCTGTGAAAGAGGGCTGGAGATGGGAATCAAGCGGGAAGAGGACCATCGGTTTATGTATTATATCTGATTAGGTACTAGTGGTATTGTGTTAACTGAAAGCCCTCTCACAGGAGAGGGCTTTCGTAGTTTTTAAAGATCCAGAATCATGGCATTTTCATCACAATCTGGAAACTTGACGCATTTGATGCAGTCGCTCCAGACCTTGTGGGGCAGTTCGGATTTGTCAACCAGCCGGAATCCCAGTTTGGCAAAAAAGTCCGGTTTATAAGTCAGACAGAAGACCCGTTTCAGTCCAAGTTCCCTCGCTTCAGTAATACATGCCTGAACCAGCTTTTCGCCAATACCTTTACGACCGTAACCTTCCGCGACTGCTACTGAGCGAACTTCCGCCAGGTCACTCCAGAGAATATGCAGGGCAGCGGCGCCAATCAGCTGGCCATTGTCTTCGTAAACATTGAAATCCCGCAACGATTCGTACAGTTCAGACAGGGAGCGCGACAGCATATCGCCCTTGCTGGCATATTCTATCAGCAGTTTGTGTATGTGATTAACATCGCTCATTTGTGCTTTACGTAGCATGACTGATCCTCCTTATTGAATGGCAACTTTTACCGGTATCGGTTTTAACAACCTGATCAGTTCTGCCGGTTTAATACCGACCAGATAGCCGCGTTTGCCGCCATTGATATAAATTTTCTCCAACGCGGAGATTCCTTCTTCCAAGTAAACCGGCATTTGCCGCTTTGTGCCAAATGGTGATGTTCCTCCCACCAAATAGCCCGAGTGCCTGTTGGCGGTATCCGGTGTGCAAGGGGTGATCTGCTTGACGCCGATGATGCGCGCCAGTTCTTTTGTTGAAACCTGCATGTCGCCGTACATCAGAACAACCAGCGGTTTTTTGCTCTCATCTTCCATAATCAGTGTTTTGATCACGCAATGTTCATCAACATTCAACTCTTTGGCAGAAATAGCGGTGCCGCCTTTTTCTTCGTAAGTGTAGGGGTGATCGGTAAATTCAACTTTCTCAGCACGCAACATGCGTACGGCCTGAGTGACCGGTGTTTTGTCCTTTGCCATCAGCAGATCCTCGGCAGTTGTTCGCCCGCCAGCATTTCTACTGCACGCAAACCCCCGATAATGGTTTCCATTTGTACTCTTCCCGCTTCGTTTCCGGTTACAGCCCCGATAATGGCAGCGTCTCGACCGGCAGGGTGCTGCCTGATAATGGACAGTATCCGTTCAGCCGCCTCCGGTGCTACAAAGGCCAGTAGTTTACCTTCATTGGCAACAAAAAGCGGATCAAGTCCAAGTATTGAACAGACCCCACGCACAGCCGGATTGACCGGTACAGCCACTTCATAAAGGGTGATGCTGACCGCTGATTGCTGCGCAATTTCTTTAATGGTCGTGGCAACACCACCACGTGTAGGATCACGCAGCACATGCAGACTGTTATATGCTTCTGCCATAATATCATCAACCAGACTGTTAAGAGGTGCTGAGTCACTGAGAATTTCCGTGTCCAGTTTCAGTCCTTCACGATTGGCCATTACAGCAATGCCATGGTCACCGATGGTGCCGCTGATAATGATTTTATCACCAGGTTGGGCATTGGATCCGGAGATTGTTAAATCATGTTCAATGACGCCAATGCCGGAGGTGTTGATGAATATCTTATCGGCCTTGCCATGGGGAACAACCTTGGTATCGCCGGTTACAATACGGACAGAAGCCTGATCAGCGGCCTGGCGCATGTCACGCAGTATTGCTTCCAGGTCAGCCTTGCTGAAACCTTCCTCAATGATCAGGCCGACGCTGATATAGAGCGGCCTGGCCCCCATCATGGCCAGGTCGTTGACTGTGCCATGAATTGCCAGGCTGCCGATGCTGCCGCCCGGGAAAAATACCGGATCAACAACATAAGAGTCCGTAGTGAAGGCCAGGCGCCCGGGTGGAGGATCAAGCAGGGCTGCATCATTCTGTCCGGCCACACCATTATCACCCAGTATGGGAATAATCAGTTCATTCAACAACTGGTGAGAGAGGCGTCCGCCACTGCCGTGGCCGAGTATGATCAGGTCATTATTCAATGTTAAAGTCCCTGTTATTTCCGGTTGTATTGCAAAAGGGGCGATTCACTGGAATCGCCCCTGCTATGCCTGCAATTACAGTTTGAATTAATTGTTATTTTTCCGCCAGTAGCTGGTTGACCTTTTCCATAATCTTGAAAGAGTCGGCGATGTAAAGCACGTCTGCTTTACCTTGTGCCCAGCCGCAATTGGCATCCAGGTTGATGGCCCGGCGTTCGTTGATAAAGCGCCAGCCGACAGCATGTGGTTCTTCGCCGTGGCAGCAGGTGGCAAGACCCTTTTGGTGACGTGGGGTGGAACCGGTCTGCCCAACCTGGTTGAGGTGACTCATGAATGACAGAACCGCTTCTCCTTCATGGGACTGGTCTACCAGTGATTTAGTACTGCCCAGCGATGAGTTGCTGTTTGCCAGGAAACCAAGGATCAGGGACTCAGCTTCTTTGGTGTGCAACTGGCCGTCAGACTGTTTTTTACTCCATCCTGCACCGGCAACAAACAGGATGTCGGCATCGGGGCGGATAGTCTGGGAGTTTTCAGAAGCGGACTGCACGCCGAGAACTGTAGTGCGTGAGAAGTCGGCACCGGATTGTACAGCTATTGCTTCAATGTTGGCTGTTGCGGCAGCACCGTTCCAGGCAGGGAATACGCCGCCATCAATCAGCAGGAACCAGGGGCGTTGAACCCGCGTCAGTGTGGCTATCATGCGTTGACGGTAATACCAGCGTTGAACCTGTAAAGATCCATCAACCACATCCATGCCGCTGACATGGGTTTCTATGCGGCCTTTCAGGCGTTGCACCGCACCTGGCACGGCGCGTGAAAATCTGGATGTAGTCGGTGCTAATACAATCGTTGCCCCGGCTTTTTTTGCAAGGGCCTCAACTGCTGCTGCATCGGATGAATAACGTGAAGTTGCAAAGTCAGCACCTTCAACAGCCAGGAAGCTGGTAGCTCCGCAGGTTGCTATACTGTCTGCTGCAGCCTTGACGTCCTGCCCGATCAGGCCGACAGTCAGGGTAGAACCGGACATTTTAGTAACAAGATTCAGGGCTGCAGTAAGCGTCTCGCGTGCTGCTACCGGCAGTGTGCCGTCCTGTTCTGTATGTGCAATAAAAAGTATTTTTTCCATGGGATGAAACCTCCTGATAATTCAAAATCTTGAACCACGAACAATGAACCTTGAACTGCTTTTTAACCCTTGATCCAGGCCACTATTTCCTGAGCGATATCATCAACGGACATGTCTTTGACAATCCGTGTTTCACGCTGCTGTTTTGGCAGTTCAACGCCGAGGTATGTAACTCCGCTGGCACCGACCGGTGCCGGTTGCGCCTTTTGCAAGGCTGGCATGATTGTACGCATGTTCATCATGCCGATTTGTGGGTTGTTTGGCGGCTCGGACAGGTTGCCGGTTGCCCAGCCCAGAACTGCCGGGGCTCCGGCACATGTGGAAGCTTGATACTGGCCACCTTCCACCCGCTCAAGTACCTTGAAGGATCCGTCCGCCTGTACGGTCAATTCGTCAATACCCAGGAACTGGTCTGTGATGCCCAGCTGCTCTCCAACCATCTGCATGGTAACGCCGGCATCCCTTGAGGCCGATGCACACCCGCCAAAAAGCAGCAGACGTGAACGATCCAGTCCGGGAATGGTTTCTATTGCACCGGCCAGAGCTGCTGCAACTTCGCAGGGATCAGTAAAACCTCCGGCAGGGCCATCCAGGACAACCAGTTCGAAGGAAACCTTCTGGGCGATGGTCATCATCAGCTGTTGCAGTTTGGCTTTTGGTCCCAGGCTGACCAGCCAGACCTTGCTGCCCGGTACGTTTTTGGCCAGGTGAGCCGCTTCGTAAAGTGCGTGTCCTGCCCATGGATCAAGTACCGCAGGCAGCATCATTTCATTTTTCAGGGATGGTCCGGTTGGCCCTTCCATGGGGGCCAGGGTTTGAAGGGGGTCCGGAACAATACTTCCGCAGACTACAATGTGAAATCCACCAGTCATATGTTTCTCCTCAGTTAAGGTTGAGGTTAAGAATAAGGTTAAGTGTTTTTCTCAACCTCAACCTTGAACTTAACCTGTTTATTAGTTTTCAGCCGAGTGCGATCCACCTGCTCCGCCTTTGAAATCAATATTACAACGTTCCTGTCCTTTTAAAAGCGGCTTTGTGCAGTTCCACATGCAGGCTCCGCAGTGGACACACTTTTCGCGATCAAATTGCGGCATGCCGCCGCCCTCCGTATAGGAAAGGGCCTGACCGGAGCAGACTTCAACACAGAGCTGCGGTGAACAGTTGGTGCACAGTTTTGGGTCGAGGCAGATAACATGATCGGCAAAGCCTGGAGCTGCCTGAACCTTGCCGCCCATCAGCAGGGCATCTTGTTGCGATACCAGCAGCTTGCCGTCCAGAGGGATCTGTGGCCAGCCAAGTTCGTCCATGACGGCGTCACCTATTGAGGTACCCCTGGACATTGACTGCTTTTTGATCTCTGCAATTCTTTCCGCTGAGATGCGGCCACTGCAGTATTCTTCAAGCGATGGAATGCGTTCATGGGGGGCTTTTATTTCGCCGCCCAGATTGATGGCGCCGGAGGTCATGCCGGTCAGGCCCATACCGATCAGACCTGTCAAAACACCCTTCTGGAAACCATCACGCGCTTCTTTTGCCTGGTCTGCCTCTTTGTCTACCCAGCTTGCGCGACGTCGCCCCACATAAGCAACATCCAGATTCTCTTTGGTAAACGGCTTGCCGGCCTTGAGGAGCTCAATTACGCCTTCAGCCAGCTGAACTCCGGTGGCCCAGGCTTCATCGAATCCTGAGCCGGTCAGGACGTTGGTGCTACCGGAACCTTCACCGATACGGGCATAGCCGTCGCCGACCAGAAACGGTTCACCGCGCTTGCCTGATTCTCCAAGTGTCTTGGCTCCCCAGGAACGGAGAGTCCCGCCTTCAATATGTTTCCAGATGGCCGGATGCATCATCCAGTGCTGCAGATAGCGGTAGCTGGTGCGGACCGGGCTGTCGAACCAGGATGGTACGAAGATGCCCAGTGATGCAACCCGGTCGGGGTAAACATACAGAAAACCGAATATTTCCGGTTCCGGGAATCCGATGGTATGCAGCACAGTTCCTGTGGGCAGGGTGCAGCTTTCGGGCAATTCGACGACTACCTTCATGCCGATCGCCCATTCACGGATATGGTTATCCTTTGGCAGGCCAAAGTGTCGGTCCAGAATCTGTCCCACCGGTCCGACCGGCCCGTCTCCCACCACTGTCAGACTGGCTTTGATATCCATGCCGGGCATGAAACAGGCTGTGGCAGAACCATCCTTGTTGACACCCTGATCCGCCAGTCTGATGCCGACGACGCGGTTCTCTTCAATGAGAGGTTCGCTGACCGGCATGCCTGGCCAAATTTGAACCAGACCTGTGGCCATTAACTGGGAACCGACCCACTGGGTGAACTGACCAACGGACAGTACCAGACCAGGCTCTTTGCAGAGAAACGGTGGGATATACGGCAGTTTGCAGGAAAAATCCTTGTCTGCAATCAGGCCTGCCATCATGTCTACAGTCTTGATACCGGTTGAACGGCGGCTGGCGCCGAGCGGGTCGAGCAGATAGAGGACTTCTTCGTGGCTGACCTCGGCTGTCATGGGTATGTCGGCCGGATTCAGGTCAGGGAACGATTCACGGATGCTTCTGGCTTTGGTGACAACGCCGGAAACTCCGAAGCTGATATCGTCGGCGCGCTCATAGCAGAGAACCTGCAGTGGCATGCCGGGCATGCTGCTGCTCTCCAGAAGCGGCATACCGTTCTCATCCACAATGGCACGTGAAAGTGTAGTCAAAAAGCCACCCATTCCCGGACCAAATCCGACACAGGCGATATCCACTTCCATAGTCTGACGATCAACAGTCATAAATTACTCCTTCTAAAAACAGGTTAAGGTTAAGGTTGAGGTTGAGGTTAAGAAAAAATCTCAACCTCAACCTCAACCTCAACCTTAACCTGAGTGAGTGAGTGAAACAAACGTATTTAAGGGTAATCAAGAGCCTCAGGGATCATGACCTTGCTGATAGCTATTGCTGCCCTGTCTTTGGCCAGACGGGCACCTGTCAGATTGAGATCAACCTGTTGACGCAATGCTGCAAAAGCCTGAAGGGCTTCATCGCTGCCATCTGTCTGGCGGTGATAGCCATAGACCAGTTCGGAACAGATGCGGCTGACTTCGCTGGCAGAACGGGCAGACTGGACATGGCTGAGATCACTGAAGAAGTTGACCAGTCCGTTTATACCTTCAGCCAGAACTGCATTTTCCGGTCCTTTTTCTTCCAGTTCAAGCATGTCAAGAATCTGCTGACGGGTTGCCAACAGCCAGCAAAGTGCGTCGGCAAACGGGAATACTACGCCGTGACGCTGGGAGTGGTAGAGCGCTTTGCCATCGGCATCCCTGGTTGTCTGCAGGTAGTTCAGGGTGAACAGCCAGAGATCCATTGCCCTTGCCAGTGCGTTGGCGCCTGACTCCGGATGGGTTGCGTAAATTGCGTCCAGATCCTTGATCCACTGTCTGAATTGAGCCAGGAAAAGCTCGTTTGTCAGTGTAATGGAAAGCTGGCGGCGTTGAACCGCCTCAGGGCCTTCGTAGGTGGCTTCAAGCTGTGCATCGGCCCATTTCTGACCCAGGAAGCCTGGGCAGTCTTCGGTGATGCCGTAGCCGCCCATCAGGCTGACAGCTTCGCGCATCATGGTAGCACCAACGCCCGTATTCCAGAGTTTGCAGGCCGGGCAGAAAACGTTGGAAAGCGCGTCGGTGATCAGGAACTGAATCAGCGTATCATTGGCCAGTTCGTTGAAACGAGCCGCATCCCGTTCTGACTCCGGTAAGCGGGAGAGTGTCATGTATTCCAGGGCGCCTTTTTCAAGCTCTTTGAAGAGTTTCATTTGGGCACGTCCGCCCTTGACACCTTTCTCTTCCAGGACCTTATCTTTTTCGCGCTCCAGCGGATCAAACTTGTCAAGCAGCTGAACCGTTGAAAAACCGAAGGATGCACCAGCTTCGCCAGTTGCCCAAACATCAACCAGACGCTGCAGTGCATCATCTTTCTGTTGTAGGCCCTGCTCATAGCGAGGGGTTCCGGGGGTGCTGGCATTGCCGCCGCGGAAGCGGGTGCGCTGGTAGCGGATGACCGGCTCAATGGCAGAAAGCAGTTTGGCAGAGGTCATGATGCCAACCGGTACGCGGGTACGCTTGAAGACGGACTCGATTACATCACTGTGATTGTAGTTTGGAATGATTACACCATCTTTTACCGTATAGCCGCCGATGATGCGGCTGGCCGGAATCTGCAGGCTCATGATCGGGTCGGAGGTTGAAGAAAGCTGATGTACCAGTTTAAGTGTAATTGCTCCACGGTCATATACGCCCGGATCATCTTCTTCAAGAATTACCATGGCGGTGCCTTTGATCCGGTCATCACCGGAATCTACAGCCGCTGTTACAAAGTTGGCAAAGCCCATGTTGGTGATGAAACGGCCGCGCTTTTCCACATGCAGGATCGGCTCTTTGCCTTCTTCCCACTCAACAACGCGCATTTTGCCTGATACTACTCCGGTATCTACCCCCACATATGGCAGCGGTTCGGTCAGGGCAAAAGCTCCACGCCATATTTTACGGTCTTCGCCCGGAAGTGGAGGAACGCAGCGGCTCATGTAGGTCAATTTCTGTTCCGGGGTTCCTTTCTCCTTGATCGGAGACAGGGCCAGGTTGCTGGCCAGTGAGCATGTTGCGGCTCCGCCATCTACCCAGGAAAGCTCGAATGCAACCAGTGACAGGGCCAGATTTTTGGGGCCTTCAATAAAACCGCCTTCTTCAGGGTCCATAAAAACTGTTGTCAGGCCCAGTTCATCCAGACCGGTCAAAAGCTGTGCTTTTTTATCATTCCATTCATGAGAATTACGCGCACCCTCAGCTACCAGTCGGGCAACGATGCCGCGTGCCAGTGAACGGGCGGATTGTACAACCATCTGCAGGTCATAGCGCTCGCTGAAACGCCACATAATCTGTCGGACGTCGTCACCGGGCAGGGTGCTCATATACTCCGTAACCTTATTTTCATTGTTGGATATTTCCACGTTTGTTTCTCCCTCTTGAAGAATAAAATAATTGTTTTGACCATAAGGCGCGCGTATTGAAAGCCTTTGGCTGATTCAATTATCTGATGAAGTTTTATTATGCTCTCCTTAAAAAGCAGCAGGAGGCTATTTATAAGTTGTGCATGTTAATATGATCACGTCTTTGAAGCAAGTGAATTTACGTGTCTATCTGTAGTGGTTTTGATAAAAATAAGCCCTGGTCTGGGCCTTCGGCGCTGTACAAATCCACTGTTTTGAGGACGGTGTTTCGGTCTGCTGTAAAAGCTTTTTTGTTCCATTTAAGGGCGCGTTCGTGCTAAAACTGTCCTGGAATCATTATTATATGGAGGTTTTAGTTCATGACGGATTACAGGCCTATGGTGCAGTTGCCCGAGGCAGCGGGATATAAGGCAGGCGATGTTCTGGTGCTGGTGGGTGAGTTGTTTGGACGTGGTTATGCTAACGGTCTGGTAGAGGAAGCACACCGGATCGGTATGACTGTTATCGGTACTACGGTTGGCAGGCGCGATGCAGATGGTGCTTTGCGAAGTCTTACTGAAGAAGAGCTGGCTGAAGCTGAATCAATTCTAGGCGGCAAGATTATTAATGTGCCGCTGGAAGCCGGTATAGATATGATAGAGGTGGATGGCGAGCCGTCCATTTCTGAGCAGATGAAACAGCTCAAGTTGGACGAGTGGGATAAAATCAGTTTTACTGATGAATACCTGGAAAAGGCCGTTGCCGCCGGTTGTGCCAGCTTCAGTCTTAATTTGAAGTCTTTTGTTAAAGAGCTGGAAGCGGTAGTGCCAGCTGGTGCAAATGTACTTGTTTCTCATGTCATGGCAGGCGGTTTTCCGCGTTCCAGGATATTCATGGTGCTGCTCAATCGTGTTTTCAAAGGTACCGGCGATAAATATCTGTCTTCCAGAGAGTTGTGGGAAAGTGGAATCGGGCGCATGTGTCAGGCCAGTTTCAATGTTGTAACCGCCGATACTTTCCGTTGTCTGTTGGAAGAAACTGCCGTCCTGCGGCAGCGGGTCTCGTCTGAAGGCGGTCAGGTGCGTTATACCTCCTACGGGTACCATGGCACCGGCGTTCTTTTGGGGGGTGAATACCGTTGGCAGTCTTATATTGCATATATGCCGGGCTGGGCAAAAATGCGTCTGGAAAATATCGCTGCTGAAGCCACAGCCAGCGGCATTTCTGCTACAGTTTTCAACTGTCCCGAGATACAGACAAATTCCAGTGTGCTCTTTCTGGGGGTGGAAATACCGCTTTACAGGCTACTGGCCGCCATCAGGGAAAAGGTCGGGGAAGAATGCTCCAGGCCGCTGTTTGAGCGTTGTCAGGCCATGTTGGCTGAGGGAGAGAATCTCGAAAACATGCTGGAAAAGGCCGAGGCTTACACCGTGTCTCCACTTATTTCAGGCATGCTTGATTTTGCCACCTGGCCGCAGCATAACACGCAGGAACAGGCCGAGTTAATGCTGTCAGCCTCAGCAGAGCTGATGGCCATGCATGCCGACAGCAAACAGCTTGTCTGCGCAGAGTTGTCCAGAATAGTCTTTATGTCCACCGGCAGATTGATTCTGCATGCATCATGGCAGCCGGAGGCACCGGTGCTCTGGTTGAATCACGATTTAATTGCCGACTTGCTGGCTGATCAGCGCGGCAGCGGGATACTCTAATTTAATAGGATAAAACCACCGAGGGGTTGTATGAATATTTTATTCAGAAACTGTGTTGTTTTGATTTTTGCTGCTTTTGTTTTTCAGGGCTGTGCTACTGCACCGGTTAGAACTACCGCTGAAGAATTGATTGCCGATGCAGACAAGTTATACAGTGAAGGCAAATATGAAAGGGCTATCGAGCAGTGGAAGAAAGTTCGTGAAAAATATCCGCCTCCCGAAGTCTCTGCAAAAGTAGAGCTTGCCATCGCCGATACCTATTTTTTGAATAAGGAGTTCATTGAGTCAGCGGTTGAGTATGAAGGTTTCCGGAAACTTCATCCCAGGCATCAACGTGCAGGCTACGCTCTTTTTCGACAAGCTCTGAGTAACTATAAACAGATAAAGGGAGTTGACACTGATCAGGTGCCGTTAAATAATTCCCTGCAGCTGTTTGAATCCTATCTGGCCCAGTATCCTGCTGGTGAGTTTAAGGCAGAAGTAATTGAAAAAATCAACGAATGTAAGGATAAGCAGGTACAGTACGAGCTTTATGTTGGTAAATTTTATCTGAGAACCGGAAAAGTTACTTCTGCTATCGGTCGTTTTGAATATGCATTAAAAATGTATCCGGAAAAAATCAGGCGTGCGGAAATCCTGTTTTATCTGGGCAAAGCCTATCGGGAAGCGGATCAAAAAAACAAAGCTCTTGAAACCGAACGATCTCTGGTTAAAGAGTATCCGGAAAGTGAATATGCTAAAAAGACCGGTTTAGTATCGGAAAAGGGGCTGTAATGGCCGAGTCCTATTTACTGGTTATTCTGCTTGCCGGTGCTTATCTGCTTGGTTCAATTCCGACCGGACTTCTTCTTGGTAAACTTGCCGGTATTGATGTGCGCAAAGAAGGTAGCGGCAATATCGGGGCTACCAACCTTTACCGCACAGTTGGTCGCAAGGTGGGTATGCTGACTCTGGTCGGAGACTGTTTAAAGGGGATGGCCCCCGTACTCCTGGCAAAGCACTATGCACTACCGATAGAACATGTTGCCTGGATCGGATTGGCCGCCTTCTGCGGACATGTTTTTTCGTTGTTTTTGCGTTTCAAGGGGGGCAAGGGGGTGGCAACCGCTCTGGGGGTTTTTCTGGCACTCTCGCCTCTGGCCGTCTGTATTGTTCTGGGTGTGTTTATTGTCCTGATGCTGAAGTGGCGCTACGTATCACTTGGTTCTGTTGTTGCAGCAGCAGTAATGCCTGTGGCAATCATGCTGATGGGTAGTGATCGCTCGCTGGTCATCGTTACAATGATCATTGCGGTGATTGTCATTGCCAAACATCATGAAAATATCAAGAGATTGCTGGCAGGAACGGAGAATAGATTCAAGGCTTAGGTGGAAGCCGGGACTTGGAAACAGGGAATAGGGACTAGTAAAATCCTGAACCTTGAACCACGAACCATGAACCGTTTTTCTACTTCTTTTCACCCACGTAGATGCTGGCGATACCGAAGGTCAGGGCATGGACCTTCACGTTACAAAAACCGGCCTCACGCATAAGTTGCGAAAACTCTTCTGTTGAGGGGAAGTTCAGTACTGAATCAGTCAGGTATTTATAAGCGTTGTAGCGTGAAAAGAGACCGCCGACAAGCGGCAGTATGCGCATGAAGTATAATAAATAGATCTGCTTGATCAAAGGGGCGGTGGGGGTTGAAGGCTCCAGTATTATTAGGCGCCCGCCCGGTTTCAGTGTCCTGTGTAATTCAGTCAGCCCCAGTTTTCTGTCGACAACATTGCGGATCCCGAAGGCGATTGTGGTTGAGTCAAATGTGTTGTCTGGAAAGGGGAGGTCCTCGCAGGGAGCGATTATAAAGTCAATCCGGTTGGCAAATGGAGTCGCAGCAACTTTTTCCCGTCCCAGATCAACCATCTCCTTGCAGAAATCGGCGCCGGTAACTTTTACAGATGGTGGTGTTAACCGTGCAATTTCCAGTGCAACATCTCCTGTGCCGGTGGCGACATCAAGGATTCTTGAACCTTCACTGTACTTGATCATCTGCACGGCTGTTGTGCGCCAGTTTCTGTCGATGCCTAAGCTTAGCAGGCGGTTGAGAAAGTCGTAGCGAGGCGCAATTGCTCCGAACATCTGTTGATTTATTTTACCTTTATCCGAGAGCTTGAACATATTTATTGTAACCTTTGTATTTTCTTTTTAACAATTCTGCCTTGTAACATACTTTTATGCAATATGACCAGTAAAAATGGGTCGGAAATATGATCGCAAGTTGAAGGAGTATTAGTGGTTCAGCCATTTATCCGAATCCAGGACGTTGCCGATATCCTGATCATGTCTTTTCTTGTGTACCAGCTTTACACCTGGTTCAGAAGTACCCGTGCCATGCAGGTCCTGCTGGGACTGGGGGTAGTTACTTTAATCTATTTTGCGACCCGTTTTCTCGGTCTTTATATGACCAGCTGGATTCTGCAGGAGCTGGGAACTGTTCTGATTGTACTCGTAGTGGTTGTGTTTCAGTCGGAAATCCGCCAGGCCTTGTACCGATTCAGCCTGGTCAGACATCTGTTTTACAATCAGGATGGACCCCGGGAAAGCAGATTTCAGGAAATTGCCGATACAGTTTTTTCAATGGCAGCCAAGAGAACCGGTGCCCTGTTAGTCTTTCAGCGCAGTGAGTCTCTGGCGGATTTGATGTTGAATGGAGTCCGTCTGGACTGTGAAGTGACACCGCAGATACTTGAATCCATCTTCAGTCCGGGAGCACCTTTACATGATGGTGCTTCTTTAATAAAAGATGGTCGAATTGTTGTGGCTTCATGTCATCTGCCGTTGTCCGTTAGTCCGGATTTACCGCAGTATCTCGGCACCAGGCATCGTGCAGCCATGGGGCTCTCAGAACGTACCGACGCCATCGTGGTTGCTGTTTCAGAAGAGCGGGGTGTGGTGACCTTGGCTGCTGATGGTGTCATGACTGAGATAAATTCACCAGCCGGTCTGGTATTAGCGTTGGAAGGTTTGATTAATCCTGCCACAGAGAAAAAAAGTAAGGGCTTGAAACAAATAGTGTTTAATGACCTTGTTACAAAAACGGCGGTTTTACTGCTTGTAATATCTTTCTGGGCATTGATCACATCACGCCAAGGTCAGATTACTACGGTCTCTGCGCCTGTCAGAATGCACGGCATCCCGGAAGGGCTAGCACTGATAAAAGGAGTTCCCGATGAGGTAGAGGTGCAGTTGCGGTCCTATTCAATTTTGACGCCCATGCCTTCCAAGCTGGATCTGGTTGCCGATGTGGACATTTCCGAGGTTCGTGAGGGGCACACAAGTCTGAGAATCAAAAATTCTGACTTCAATCTGCCTTCAGGGATGGTTATCAGTAGAATTACACCACCTGCGGTTAAAATAGTGACTGATAAAAAAGAACGCAAGCGAGTACCAATTAAAATTGTAACAAAAGGTGTGTTGCCGGTTGCCCTTCAGGGAGGCACTGTTGTTTCGGAACCTGCAACCATTGAAATTGAAGGTCCGTCAGTTCAGGTCAGCAAAATTAATTCGATTATAACAGAAGAGGTCGATATTTCTGGGCTGTATAAGGGGAAAGAACAGTATAAAAGTCTGATTCCGCCGATGAATCAAATTACTGTTTTGAGAGAGGAGCCGGTGGTGATCAAGGTTGACGGTCACCACAAAAAAACATCTAAATAACAGTAGTTTGTGTTGATTTGTCAAGGGCTTTGAAGGCGGCGACATTATTTTAATGTTTGACTTTTTGAACTGCCTGGGATATAAGCACAATGCTGGACGTGCTATAAATTGTGAACAAAAAGGAGGATAAATGGCAAATATCCGACACATATTACTGCTTTGCATTATGCTGCTTGCTTTCCCCCAACTGGTCCTGGCTTCAAAAACTCATTTAGTCCGCAAGAGCGAGTCACTTCATTCGATTGCTCGCAAATATCACGTCTCCGTCGAAGAACTCAAAACTGTAAATACATTGACCGGTTCGCAGATAAAGCAGGGTACACGGCTGATCATTCCTTCTCATGCCGTTGCCAAGGCCAAGAAGGAAAGGGTTGCTGAAAGTCCAAAGTCATACAAGGTTGTCAAGGGTGATACCCTTCCCGGCATAGCCAGAAAAACCGGTATCAAAATGGGTACATTGCGCAGCCTTAATAATATTAAGGGCAATAAGATCAAGCAGGGACAGGTTCTGGTGCTGAATGAAGTCGTGCCGGCTGTTGCACCTAAACGTGCAGTTTCTGTAAATCGTCTTGCGATGATAAGCTCTGATCTGCTTAACGAGAAAGAACTGGCAAATACTCTGGCAGAATTGACCGATCTGGATTCGGATAAGCCAGTAGATCTCGCCAAAACACTGGAAGAAAATGAGTCTGCAAATACCCTTAGGAAGACAGCTTACAGTTTTCTTGGTGCGCGTTATCGCTTTGGTGGGAACAGTCGTAACGCATTGGATTGCTCCAGCTTTACACAACAGGTTTTCCGCGATCTCAAAATCAGCCTGCCGCGCACAGCACGTGAGCAGTTTAATGTAGGTAACGAAGTTGTGCGTGGTGACCTGAAAAAGGGTGATCTGGTATTTTTTCAGACATACGCCCGCTTTCCTTCCCATGTTGGCATTTATCTGGGCAACCGCAAGATGATTCATGCTTCTTCACGGGACCGCAGAGTCGTAATTTCCAGCATGGATACTCCTTATTATCTTGGTCGTTACCTGGGCGCTCGCAGGGTTGGTGAGCAGGTTGATGATGACAACTTCAGCGCTCTGTTGCTAGGGGTTGAAGAAGAACGGGAAAATGAAGTTCTTCAAAATGACACACTCGGCTTGACACTCAGTCAGAATAACTGAAACAACTAATCGATAAATTTACTGAATCCGGGTCACCTGACCCGGATTTTTTTTACCCAGAGACTATGAAAATTCTGCTTTGCTACATTTCCGGAATGCCTGATCGCAGTGATCCCTTCGTGACCATGTTACCCACAGGTCTCTGTTACCTGCACTCAACACTTATCCAGGCCGGATTTGACTCAACGCTTGTAAATCTGTCCAGCTGGTCGGATAGTGAAAAAAGGAAGTTGCTTGCTGAACAGAATCCTTCAATTTTCTGTATTTCGCAGTGGACGCATAACAGGCATGCCTCTCTGGCATTGGCCAGATTTGTGAAGAAAATTTACCCCGCATGTCAGGTTATGCTGGGGGGTGGACATGCAACTTTTCAGTACAGGGAAATTCTGCTTGAAAATGTTTCTGTTGATGTGGTGGTCATGGGCGAAGGGGAAGCAACCCTTTTAGAGCTGGCTGAGTGCCGCAAAGCTGGTCGGTCAGTGGAGCAGGTCAGTGGAATTGCTTATAATAAGAACGGTCAAATTGTTGTAACACCACAAAGAAAACTGCTGGATGACCTGAATAAAGTCCCGTTTTCTTCTTTGTATCTGGATCGTTCTATTGGTGTGGATATTGAGTTTCAGGCTGAATTTCTTGTAACCAGCAGAGGGTGCCCGTCTGCCTGCCGTTTTTGCAGTTCACCGGTGTTCTGGAATAAACGTGTCCGTTTTAGATCTCCTGAAAACATAGTCGATGAGATTCTATTTATCAGGGACAGTTTAGGGCTGATTTACTTTTCTTTCCGTGATGACACATTCACGGCTGACCGCGCCAGAACAATTACCTTCTGCCGTTTGTTGATAGAGCGCAAAGCCGGAATAGTCTGGAACTGCCAGTCAAGGGTAACTGCTCTTGATGAGGAGCTGCTCGTCTGGATGAAGCGTGCCGGCTGCGAATGTGTGCAGCTGGGAGTTGAATCCGGTTCTCCTGCGACCCTTGATCTGCTGGGAAAAAAAATTACACCCGAACAGGTTCAAATGGCGTCTGCCATGGTCCGTAAGGTCGGGATCAATCTTTCAGTATACCTGATCAGCGACATACCAGGCGAAAGTGAAGACGACATCAGGGCAACACTCTCATTGATGCGCCGTATTTCACCTGATGACGGCTATGTATCTCCCTTGGCCTATTATCCGGGTACGACCCTTTTTGATGAGGCTGTCAAGTCTGGAAAAATCGCTGCTGATACCTTTCAAACCAGTCATTCGGAAGCTGTATATGCCTTATCAAAACCTGGTAAAGAAGCAAGCCGTTATCTGAAAGCACTGGGTGGAAAAGGATCAGCGGGCCCAAAAGAATTTGAAATACAGAAACGCCTGCTGGGGTACTGTTATACCAGCAATATAATAGCCGGCGAGTATTATCGGCAGAATGGTGATTTTATGCTTGCTGCAGATGAGTTCAGAGAGATAACCGTTAATTCACCGGAAAACCCGTGGGGTTGGTATTTGCTGGCGGAGTTGTTTGCAGAAACAGGTGAAAAGTCAAAAGCACAGGACTTTTACCGTAAGGTACTTGAAATAATTCCCAACCACGGACCTTCACTTGCGTCCGTCAAGTCAAAAAAAAGCGGGGCCACAAAGGCCCCGCCGTAAATAATTCTTATTTAACGACTCTGATTCCCTGTACCATTGAAAGCTTATCGAAAGTTCTCTTAAGCGAAGGGCTGGCAAAATTTGCCACTACAGGTGCTTCCGGGTATTCGATGGTATCTCCAACCTTAACAGCCATCTTTGGAAGAGCCAGCCAGAGTTTCTGGCCTTTTGCGTCTGCTACTTCAAGGTAGATGTATGGAGGATTGGTTTTTGTTTCAATTATCTGGCTTACTTTGGCTTTGATACCTTCACCAGCTTTGATCTCCTGCGGTTTTAAATTGGCATGTGGATTAGCGCCAGCCGGGGCGGCTGCAGGCATTTGACCGGCAGGTACCGGATGGCCAGGCGGAAGCTGTGCAGCAGGTCCGGCAGGTGCAGCATCAGTTTTTTTAGGTGCTTCTGTCTTTGGTTTACTGTCGCAACCGGATATTGCAATTGCGGATATGGCAAGTAAGGTCAATAATGTCTTTTTCAAATTAAACCCCTCCTGTTTTATTTTTGTAAAAATTATCATGTTTAGAGTTTTAATTCCATGATAAAAAATACGTCTGCTATACATTTAAAAACTGCAATGTTTGACAGTCACTGCATTCTTGGTAAGGTATTATTAAATCGGAAAGAGAGGATACTATGTTCGAGTCAGCGGAACTTGGTCACAAAATCAGCAAAGCACTCTGGAAAAGAGAAATTTCTCCGCTTAGAGAAGGGTTGCTCGATGCCCAGCTTGATCTGCTGCAGTCGAAAAAATTTCCCGTAATTATACTGATTGCCGGTGTTGACTGTGCCGGGAAAGGTGAAACGGTAAATATCCTTAATGAATGGCTTGATCCGAGACATGTTGAGACACATGCTGTGCGTGACTTGACCGACGAAGAGCTTGAGCGACCCCAGATGTTCCGCTACTGGAGGGTTTTGCCTCCTGCCGGTAAAATAGGTATCTTTATCGGTACCTGGTATTCCGGCCCGCTTGTGGAAAATGTCTACGGTACGATAAAAAACGCCGAACTGGATCAACGTCTGGATCGTATTGTGCGTTTTGAGAAGATGCTCTGTGATGAAGGTGCACTGGTCCTGAAATTCTGGCTGCACCTGTCAGAGGATGAGCAGAAGAAGCGCTTGAAAACACTGGAAAAAGATGCCAAGACACGTTGGCGTGTTACAGAGACTGACTGGAAAAACTATAAGCTCTACAGCAAATTCAGGACCGTTTCGGAACGTATGCTCCGTTGCACCAGCACAGCTGAATCGCCCTGGACTATTGTTGAGGGGACAGACCCCCGTTATCGCTATCTGACAATCGGTAAAGCCGTCTTGAATGCTGTAAGGCAGCGCCTGGATGCTCCCGAGCCGCCCAGACAGCATGAGCCGATTCCACCGATCATGCCCACAATAGATAACCTTTTGATTCTAAAAACACTGGATCTGACCAAAAAAATCAGCAAGTCTGAATATGAAGATGAACTTGAAAAATATCAGGGACGCCTTAATCTGCTGACCAGGCATAAAGATTTTAAAAAGCTGGCCGTAGTTGTTGCCTTTGAAGGCAATGATGCCGCCGGTAAAGGCGGTAGTATCAGGCGTATAACCCAGGCACTTGATGCCCGTCAGTACAGAGTCACCCCGGTGGCTGCCCCGACGGAAGAAGAGCGCGCACAGCCCTATATGTGGCGATTCTGGCGTAGTATTCCCCGCAAAAACCGTTTTGCCATCTTTGACCGTTCCTGGTACGGGCGGGTGCTGGTTGAGCGGGTGGAAGGGTACTGCGAACATGCAGACTGGATGCGGGCTTATGGCGAAATCAATGACTTTGAGGAACAACTTGTGCGTAATCACACCGTGGTTGTTAAATTCTGGCTTTCCATCAGCCAGGACGAGCAGCTTAAACGGTTCAAGGCGCGTGAAAAAATCGGTTTTAAACGCTTCAAGATCACAGATGATGATTGGCGCAATCGCGACAAGTGGAGTGAATATGAATTAGCTGTCTGCGACATGATTGACCGCACCAGTACAGAGATAGCTCCATGGACACTTATTGAGGCAAACGACAAATACTATGCCCGTATCAAAGTGTTGAAAACGCTTTGTGAAAGAGTTGAAAAGGCGTTGGAAAAGCTGTAGTGGCGAATTATGTGTGTACCCGTTTAACAAATAATACTAGGAGAAAATTGATGTTCACAGAACCTGAAGAACGGCAGATATCGGAGTTTTTGAAGCTGGCTCTGGTGCCCTCGAATACACTGACCCTGGACGGAGTCCATGGCCTGTTGTACGGGCTTGCCATCGCACCTGACCTGATAACGCCGGATGACCTGCTGCCGATGGTCTATGGTATGGAACTGGCTTCTTTTAACGAAAGTCAGGCCAACCAGCTGTTTGCCACGCTATTTGGAATATATAACCGCCTCACGCAGGAAAATCAGGCCGGTACACTCGCATTCCCTTTTGATATAGACAAGTTGACACGCAGCGACATCCCGAGAATCAGAGCGTGGTGCCAGGGGCTGATGCGTGTTCTGAGTATTGAGCCTGAACTCTGGGGCATAACCGAGCATGAACAGGAACCTGCTGCCATTTCCGAAGAAGAACAGGAACTATCAACCAGCGTTGCTATAGTCTCCGGCATTGCTTTTCCGGAGGACGCTGCTGAAATCTTCAGGGGTGAGACTTTTGAGGATGTGGAAAATAAGTCTGAATCCAGTCTACAGGGTAAGGTTTTCTTTTTCCTGCCCATGGCAGTGGACTACATCCAGCAGCATGGTGGCAAGCTGCGCAAGAGTACTATGAAGCGGATGCAGGCCTGTTCCGGCAAGCCGGGCCGAAACGATCTCTGTCCCTGCAACAGCGGTAAAAAATATAAAAAGTGTTGCGGCGCGTAGAGACGCTGTTCACTTGAGAGATCAACACAAAAAAAAGACCGTCAAACCGTTAAATCCGGCAAGGCGGTCTTTTTTTACAATGACAAGTTATAAAACTATTCTTTAATAAACTCCTCTACCATCTTCTTTGCCTTGCCGGGTGAATTGACTACACCAGGCCCATTTACACAGCCTCCTTCGCAGGACATGACTTCAACCATGTTGCCGGGGCATTTTTTGGCGTAAGCGTTTAGCAGTTTGACGTTTTGCTTATTCAGTCCATCAATCAGTATCGGGTTGATTTTGATGTAGTTTGGTACCCTTGCAATGACGGCATTGGCAACACCTTTGCTGACCGGAAAGCCGCGCCCTGAGTTGCTGGCCGGCTGCAGGTCCAGTTCTGCACCAGCCGGGAAATTCTCCACATCAATATTAACCGCTGAAAACATTGCATCCAGGGCTTCAAAAGTCAGAACATAGTCCACGTCCTGGTTTGCCAGACCCTCGTGTTTTTTTGCAATACATGGCCCGATGAATACGCGGACGGCTTCCGGGAAAGCTTCCTTAACTTTTTCAGCCGTGAAAGCCATTGGTGTTTTTGTGTGCGAAATGTATGGGAGAAAAGCCTTTGCGTGTTTTTTGACCGCTTCCACATAGGCCGGGCAACAGGAAGTTCCCATGACCGGATCACCCTGCTTCATACGCTCCACAAATTCTTCCGCTTCCAGTTCTGCTGTCTGGTCCGCTCCCAATGCAACCTCAACCACATGGCTGAAACCCAGTGACTTGATTGCTCCGGCAACCTGTTCCAATGTTGCATTATACTGGCCGACAATGGCCGGGGCGATCATGGCCGTTACCTGCCTGCCGTTTTTGATGTGCTTGAGTACATCGATAATCTGTGATTTTTCCAGAACAGCGCCAAACGGACAGGCACGGGCGCATCTGCCACAGAAAATGCACTTGGCATAATCGATTTCCTGGCGTCCCTGACTGTCCTTGCTGATAGCTCCCACCGGGCAGGCCTCTTCGCATGGTACCGGAATATAGACAATGGCATGGTAGGGGCAGACTTTCTGGCAGATACCGCAGTTGATGCATTTCTCCGGGTGGATCAGTGCCTGTTTTTCCATGCTGATGGCGTCTTTTGGGCAGTTCATGATGCAGGGGCGGGCAACACAGTGCTGACAGACGTTTGTGACAAAGTAGTTGGCACGGACGCACGAACGGCAGGCTTCATCCAGAAAGGTCAGGATCGGGAAAGTCGGTTCTTCCCGTTTGACTGCCAGAGCTGCATAGTCGGAAAGCAGTGTATGTTCGATGTTGATATCATCTTCCAGGCTGAAACCCAGGGCGGCGATAGTTCGTTTTTTGATCAGCTCGCGGTCTTTGTAGATACAGCAGCGATAGGAAGTCGAGTCGTGCGGTACCAGGCTGATCGGTACGCGGTTGATGTCTTCGATCAGCCGGTCTTCCAGGAATAGTTGGGCGATTGTCTTTTTAATGTTGTGGCGGATCAAGGCGGTCTGATTTTCAACGTACTTCATTTTGTCATCCTCTGAATTTTATAAAATGCAATCAAGTATTTTGAACTTTTAGAGATGTGCTTGTCAAGAACCTTGATTTAATCATGTGTTGCCAAGGTTCTAAAAGCTAGAGATTATTGCAGATATTTATAAAGGAACGTTCAATTGATCTCATCATCAGGAAGAATGTTTCTGAAACGGGGCGGTGTTTGAATGAAATATAAGGCTGGCGGATATAACATGGTCTGGCGCCGGCATTGACTGCGGCCAGGCAGCCGGTCAGGAGCCGGTCATCCACCATCAATACACAGTTAATTGGTACTGCGGCATATTTTGAGATTTCCTGCAGGCCATCCGGATACGGTTTTTTACGTACTCCGCTGATAAAACGCAATCGGCTGAAATTGTTACCGAACCAATCGCTTCGTTCCTTCGTCGGTTTGTTGGACAGAATAAAGATCTTTTCTTCACCGAAGACTTGAATACAGTGTCTCAACCATTGTTCCGCCTCCGGCAGGGGGATCTGAAACCCGTGTGGCGACAGGACACCATCAAAGTCCAGCGCCAGGGCTTGTATGCCGCTTTGCTTGAGTTCCACCGGCTGCAGAGTCAGGATGCTGCTGTTATGCGGAGTTGATTTCAACAGATCAGCCAATGTTTTTCGATGGCGGAAACCGTGCGTAAAACCGGCCAGTATGTGATCAAGTGAGCCCACGGGTTAAGGTGCTGCCTGTTCTTTCTGGGCACGGGAAACCAGGTAGTAGACAATGCCCAGTATCAGCAGTGTGCCGGCCAGAAAGGCCTGGGTGGTTAAGTCGTCGTGGCGCAGGGTGGAGATCAGAATCTCACGGATGATGGCAACTATGATGACCCCGATGAAGACAAGAATGTTGAATTTGCCACCTTTCAGGTTTTTGATTTCGCTGTCCAGCAGTTCGATCATCATCCAGAGGATCAGCAACGAGCCGAGGGCGGAAAGTATACCTTTTTCAGTGTCGCCTGTAAAAATATGCAGAATATCCCAGATAAACAGCCAGACAACTGAAATGGAAACCCCTGCCAGAGCAAGAACCAGAACCAGATTAAGGCCATAGGTGAAACGTTCCGTGGCCTTAATCAGTACCGATTCGATTTTTTTGGAGACAAAGACCTTTTTCATCTCTTCTTCGCGATATGAGGTACTCATTACGTCGAGATGCATATCGAGCATTTTCTCGCAGGCTTCCCGCAGCATGCGACGTCGTTCGCGGTCAGAGTAATTGTCGTCGATCAGATTGAGCAGATAGTGGCGGATCTGGTTCATGGCCGCATTGACAAAGTGTACTTTCAGGCCGACCCTGACATGGGCGTGACCAATGCGGGTCAAATGGTTCAGGTAGTGATTGTCATATGTGCCGACAAAGAGCGACATGAACCAGCTGTTATGCATTGCCCTCAGGTGAACCCGGTTACAGTTGTTAAGGATGGTGGCTGTTTCCGGAATGCCATACAGATAATCATAGAAAACCGCTGAAAATTTGTCTTTGTTCTGTTCTGCCAAGGTCTGCAGTGACATCAGCAGTTCCGCATCTTCATCCGTAAATCGGTAATGTTCTTTCATTTCCTGCATTGTAATCATGACGGGTTCCTCGGTAACTTGAATCAGGTTTCGTTGAACTGTAACTGATGAAGACGGAAATAGATGCCTTTTTCCTGCATGAGCTGCTGGTGTGTTCCTTCTTCCATTTTGCGTCCCCGGTGTACGACTACAATGCGGTCGGCGTCCTGGATTGTGGAGAGCCGGTGGGCGATAATCAGTGACGTGCGCCCTTCCATCAGTCCTTTCAGTCCATTTTGTATCATCTGTTCCGAGGCAGAGTCAACGCTGGCTGTTGCCTCGTCCAGCACCAGTATCTCCGGGTTGAAAGCGACCGCACGGGCAAAGGAGATCAGCTGCTTTTCCCCGACGGAAAAATTGTTGCCGCGCTCACTGACAATCTCCTGATACTGGAGCGGCAGCCGCTCGATAAATTGGTTGGCACCGACCATTGCTGCCGCCTGGCGGATGCGTTGGCGGGCCTCTTCATCACCCAGGCAGATATTGAATTCAATTGTACCGGCAAACAGGCAGGGGTCCTGCAGGACAATGCCGACCCGACGTCTCAGAACATCAACCGGCATGTTCCGGATATCAACCCCTTCAACAAGTATGCTCCCTTTGTCGATCTCATACAGCCTGGTCAGCAGGCGTGTAATGGTGGTTTTACCACCACCGCTTTCTCCAACCAGCGCTACTCTGTCTCCGCGCTTTAATGACAGACTGAACTGTTCCAGCGCATTTTCTCCTTCACGGTAGGCAAAGGTGATGTTGCGCAGTTCTATAAAGGCCGTTAGTGGTTCGTGGTTCGTGGTTCGTGGTTCTGTTTTTGAACCTTGAACCTCGAACTTTGAACTGCTTTTCTCCGTATCCAACAAGGCAAAAATCCGCTCCAATGCAGCCATTGCACCCTGCATGACAGAGTACTTGGCAGACAGGTCCCTGATTGGAGTGAAAAACTTCTCTATATACTGGATAAAGGCTACCAGAATCCCGAATGTCAAAGCACCGGCCAGGATTTCGCCGCCACCGTACCAGATTACCAGTGCCACGGCAATTGACGAGAGTGCTTCGACGATGGCGTACAGCGAGGCATCCCAAAAGATAACCGGCATATTTGCATCGCGGTAGGATGCGTTCAGTTCCGTGAATCGTTTCTGCTCATCCCGTTGACGATTGAAAGCCTGGATGATCGGCATGCCGTTGATGCATTCCACCAGAAAACCATTCAGCTTGCCCAGTCTTGAGCGTACTTCGCGAAACGATTGCCGCATTTTGCTGCGGAACAGCCAGGCCAGGTAAAAGAGTATGGGCAGTACGGTAAAGGTGACCAGTGACAGTTTGGTATTCATCCAGAGCATGACGGAGACAATGCCGATCAGCAGCATAATGTCGCCAACAATGGTGATGATGCCAGAGGCGAACATCTCTCCCAAAACCTCAATGTCGCTGGTCAGGCGTGTGACAACACTGCCGACCGGTGTACGGTCGAACCAGGAGGTCGGTAGTCGCATGACATGCTGATAAAGTTCTGTTCGCATATCCGCCATGACCCGTTGGCCAACGGACTGCAACAGGAATACCTCCGCAAATGACAACAGCGATTCAACCAGCAGTATGCCGATAAACATCAAAGCAATTGTTTCGAGCCCGTCCAGTTTGCCCGGCATGATATGATCATCGATAGCCAGTTTGATAACCCATGGCTGAGCCAGGCGGCAGGCGGCCACCAGGGGCAGAATCAGCAGGACGGCGATGATCGAGGTGCTGTATGGTTTTACGTATTTTGCGAAGCGTGATAATATCCGGTTATCATAGGCTTTACCGGTTATCTCCTCAGCATAGATTCCACCGTGATGCATTGGTACTCCAAAAAAAAGTCAAAATTATCTTTAATTTGAAAAGATAGCAGAATTAGACACAGAAGTGAAATTTCTTTGCGGTAATAGTTCTTATTGAATTATGTGAATAGTTATTGGTTGTTTTGCGGGTTAATCTTTAGATTAAAAAGATGTATAATAATTATATGAATATAAAATTATGTAAAAATTGTTTTCTATTGCTGTTGGTCAGTATTTTTCTGCTGGATGTGGCGCCCGGATTTACTGCCGATGAAAGTGCTCTTTCTATTGGTTATGAATCACTGTCATCGTCCAAAGAAAACCCGAAAAGCAAAAACGTCGGCTCGATCACGGCAAAATACGGTTTGGGGGCATCAAAAGAGATCAAACCGTATATCGGTACCGGACTGGCGTACAGCTATTCCGAACCGGTTAAGCCGGGTGAGGCGGTTCCTGGCCTAAAGACATCCTTA
Organism: uncultured Geobacteraceae bacterium; assembly: GCA_964509295.1. Lineage (GTDB taxonomy): Bacteria > Desulfobacterota > Desulfuromonadia > Geobacterales > Pseudopelobacteraceae > JBGSQR01. The sequence continues at coordinate 261,495 of CAZDWS010000002.1, forward strand.
GCCGGTCAGGCCGGGGTCAACTTTATGCTGCGTGATAATGTCTCGCTGAGTGTTGACTATAAGTTTCTTAACCTGCAACCGGAGGCCAGGCCGGGTGCCAATGATCCTGCTACCCAGAAGCTGGGAATCGGACTGGATATCAAGTTTTAACTTCATCTCCCATACTTATAAGCCGCCGCGCAGGTGCCTTCACTGGAGACCATGCAGGCACCGACCGGGGCTTCCGGTGTGCAGGCCGTGTTAAACAGCGGGCATTCAAATGGTGATATTTTACCTTTCAGAACTTCTCCGCAGCAGCAGGCGGTATTTTCCTTCTCCTCTACTCCTGACAAGTCAAACAGATGCTCGGTATCAAACCTTTGATATTCGCTTCTGATCGCCAGGCCGGTGCCGGGCAGATTGCCCAGGCCGCGCCAGATAGCGTCACTTGGCTCAAACACCTGGTCAATGATTCTTCTTGCCGTTGGATTCCCCTCCCAACTGACGGCCCTGCTGTATTGAATCTCTACTTTATGTTCACCTGCCAGCACCTGGGCCAGCAGCATTTCGATCCCCTGCATGACATCTGCCGGTTCAAAGCCTGTGACAACACAGGGGATGCGTGATTTTTCGGCCAGTGGTTTATATGCGTTACCACCGATTACGGTACTGACGTGGGCCGGGCAGAGATAGCCGTCCAGATCCAGTTCCGGGTCAGCGGATAGAATTTCCATGGGCAGTGGCATGGTTTTGTGTGCTGCCAGCACGGAAAAGTTTTGCAGCTGTTTCTGCTCTGCATCCAGAATGGCAGCGGCAATGGTTGGTGCAGTTGTCTCAAATCCCACACCCAGAAAAATAACCTTCCGTTCAGGGTTGTCCCTGGCGATTGCCACGGCATCCAGCGGTGAATACACAATCCTGAGATCTGCTCCTTTGGCACGGGCTTCCATCAGGGATGAATAGGTTCCAGGGACGCGCAGCATGTCGCCGAATGTGACGATGATATTGTCCGGCATTGCCGCGCAGGTCAGTGCTTTGTTGATATAGCTGATCGGTGTGACACAGACCGGGCAACCGGGGCCGGAAACCAGCCTGATTTTTTCCGGCAGCAACGAACGGATGCCGTACTGGTAAATCGACATGGTGTGGGTGCCGCAGACTTCCATGAAGCTGACCGGTTGATCCAGTTTTTCAACCATCAAACGTATGTTGCGGGCCATATTTGCGACCAGTTCTCTGTCGCGGAATTCATCCTGATATTTCATAAATAAATGTAAGCTCCTTTGCTACAGTACGGCACTCAGATATTGTGCTGTTTTGATGCGTCTTTTTTGCTCGACCTCTGCCGGGTCCACATCCACGTGAATTCCATCGGGGGTGATTTTGAAAAGTGTCTGACCTTTCTGGACAATCGTTCCATCCGCCCCCTGCATAATAATTTTGTCAATTGTGCCTGAAAACGGTGCGTAGACCTTATTGAACATCTTCATTACTTCAATGATATAGAGGGTCTGTCCCTTTTCAAAATGCATTCCTTCGTGGACAAACTTGGGCATGCCGGGCGCCTCCTGGCCATAGTACATGCCACCGTAAACCGAAACAATTTCATCGGCTTTGGTTGATGGCGGCGGGATCAGCACTTTTTTCATTCTGGCTTGCAGCTCCGGATCATTCAGATATTCCGGTATGGTTATTTCCATATTTTCCTCTACCCGCAGATCCCAGAATTTGACGGTTTCACCGATCAGAAACAACATGCCAAGCAGTTCCATTCCCGCTTCATAGGCAAAATGGGCGGAGCGGATCTGCTCCCATATCTCCTGGTCATAGTCGCCCTGTGGTGTCTCATTGGCAAGTATCACGTTGAGTTTGAAATACTCTTCCCTGGCAAGCCCGAAACGTTCACGCAGTGTGCGATAAAACTCGATCGACTCATGCAGCAGCTTGTTGTCATGATCCCAGATAATGTCTGCTGCAGGTCTGTTCTGGCGATAGTTCATATTCAGAAAGTCATAGGTTTCCTTGAGGACGCCCAGCGGATTGCGCAGCCAGAGAACCTTTCCATTATCGAACTTGAAGTTTTTGGTATTCATGCTCAGCCAGCCGGAAAGCAGATGAGGATCGTTTAGCAGGCGCTCCATGGGACGGGTAATCAGGGTGCCTTTGCGATCCAGAACTTCGGACATGCTTTTGGCCGCCTGGGCGTTTCCAGGAAACTCTTTCTCGATAAGCTTTACATAATGTTTTTTTGTCTGCAGGAAAGCAAAGACCGGATCCAGCAGGCTGGCCTGTTCCTTGAGTGTGCCCACCAGAGTCAGGTATGGAACAACAAAGCGGGTGGTCGGTTTGGCATTTACATTGTGACCCAGAAACCAGTTGACCAGACCGAAGTGGAACTCCAGGTTGGTAGCCAGATTTTCTCCATTGATAGTGGTGCTGCGAATGACCGAAGCCAGTCGTTCATAACTTTCAAGCCTGTCCTTGCCGGTGGTCAGCAGCAGGGCAATATTAGAGTCGTAGGCGCCGGCCACATTATATTTCATGAACTGGCCTGTGTCAGGATTCAGCATGCTGATGCCCTGGTCATCACGGATTTCACCCTGGATCGGTTTGGACCAGAATCGGATCACTCCTCCGGCATTGGGTGAAAGCGATGCGTCGGTTGCATTAAGTCGTGCCTCCACAGCAGCGTTGAAACGTACAATACGCTCCGGTCTGGGAAGTTTATCTTTGTGCCGCGCTATCAGGGCCATGGCTTCTACCAGCGACTCGACAACAAAGAAATCTTCCGGGTCATCCGGGTTGGTGAATTTGAGGCTGTAACATAGTTCCGTGACCCGGTGTTCAACCTGGATTCTGGTGTTTACCTCCATGAAGAAGTGGTGATCACGGTCCACAATGCACTCAAAGGTGGAGACGGAATCGAGTCCTACCGCTTTACCAAAGCGTTCCGATTCTTCTTCCATTTTTTTCAGAACATGCAAATCGCTTTCCAGAGCCTTGACTTCAGCCGTTTTTCCCGTAGCTTTTGCTGTCTCAATAGCGGCCAGCAACCCCTCCCGGGTAACGGAAACCTCCAGCAGCTTCTGTTCATGCATCTGCAGCGAACAGTCGCGCCCACCCAGGGCGATGCACCAGTCACCGTTACCCAATAGTTGAATCTCATTGTGTCGGGTCTGCTCTATATTCAGCTCGACCAGCACATTTTTATTGTCACCAATGCCATTGGATTTTACTTCGTTAAGGATTTCACGCACCAGAGCCGGGGCTTCGGATGCGGCCTGCTGTATGGTGTTGTCGTCAAACCGGCTGGTGGTCAACAGTGCTGCGCCCAAAATTCGTTGACCTTTTCCGCCTCCGCCACCAATGGCCTTAAGCCGGACCCGGCTGCGGGGATATTTTTGGAACATGGCAACCACTTCCTGCTGGACCTGGGCGCACAACTCCTCCACTGAAAACAGGTCTATTCCCTTTTCATAGGAAGCGTAAAGAATGTGATCAGCCAGCTCTTCCGGAGTGATGTCACTGTTGTTAATTATCGCCGGTTCGCAGACGAGCCCTTCGGCTTTTATCAATGCCAGCAGTTTATCCCGGTCCGGGTGTTTTTTTAGCAGTGTCCTGGCTGTAACATTGTCTATGCCCGGTGTTACGCTGACATTGACGTTGAGGGCGGTCCGTTTAGCTTCGTCTTTTTTACCGGCACTGTTCTGTGTGGCAGAGCAGGGGCCGATAAATGTCAGACCGGCATTTTCTATGGCGGCAACAAACTCACCATCCTCGGCCATGAAACCGTAGCCGGCAAAGATTGAGTCATAGCCGTTATCCAGGGCGATGCCGATGATCTGGTGGATGCGCTCCACTCGCTCTTCCCTGGTGGCGCCGGTGTAGTCCGGAATGCGGTGGACGCGTCGGGAATCGGTCAGGGTACGCAGTTCCGGTGCCAGGGCGCGTGGATAAACGATGGAGTCTTTTTCAGATAATAGTATTCCAAAATGGCTGATTCCCATCTCGGTATAAACATCCATGGCCTCTTTACGCACTGGACCACGGCAGACGATCAAAGGTTTCATCTCTTCACAGGAAAAGGAACTGACCCAGGTTGAGGTAGAGGCAGCAAGGCGGCGATCCTTGTGAACCAGCGGGTTGTTCATGTAGTAATCGTTAAAATACATATATTATCTCTCCGATCTGCTGGCGAACTTGAAATAAATGATCAGTAAAACTCTCTGTGGATAGCCTGCAATGGGCTTGGCTTGTAGTGCCTGAGAAAAAAGTTCATGTTTTCCCCCAGCACTTTGCGCAAATCCGTAGGCATAACAAGAGAGGAGATTGAACCGAGACTGAGAGCTTCCTTGGGGTTCATCAACGCTTTTTCGTAACGCAGGTTGAGTTCGGCTTCCTGGGTTTTGACCCAATCGGCGGTTTCCTTTTCCGCATCAGCTTTGGCAGCCTCTTCACTGCTGCCCGCCTCCATACGTTGCTGAATACCCTGCTTGATACGGGTGACTATTGAACGGCGTAACTTGCGGATTTCATCCTTGTAAACGAACTCTTTTCCGGCCGGCCCCATAACTGCCAGACGGGTTGTGGGAAGGGCCAGAACCAGGTTGGCACCGGTCGGGTAATTGTTATAGGCGGCATAGGCGCCTCCGTAGGCGTTGCGCAGAATCAGCAGTATTCGCGGGGTGCGGATATCGATGATCGAGTCCAGCATGGCGCGTCCGGCCTGGACTATGCCTCGGGCCTCCTGTTCTCTGCCGGGCAGAAAACCGGTTGTATCTTCCATGAAAATCATGGGGATGTTGTAGATGTTGCAGAAACGGTTGAAGCGGGCCACTTTGTAGGCCGCATCACAATCGATCTGGCCGGAATCAACTGCGCTGTTGTTGGCGACAAAACCGACCACATTGCCGTCAAGGCGACCAAAGGCGGTGATGACGTTGGGTGCCCGGTTGCGCTGCAGTTCAAAAAAGTCGCCATGGTCGCAGATCTGTTGAATAATGATGGAGACGTCAAAGGGTGTGTTAAACCCGGTTGGCGAGTTGAAGGCCTTTTTGAGCAGAGTGCTGATTTCCCAGGTTTTTCGATCCAGTGGATCAGTGGTTTTCCGGTAGGGGGCCATGACGCTGTTGTTGTCAGGCAGATAATTCAGCAGCTGCAGAATTGTTCGAAGCGCCGTAACCTCATCGCCAACCGCCAGATCTGCAACGCCGGACAGGCTGTGAACAGAAGGCCCGCCCAACTCCTCGGCTGAAATATCTTCACCCAGCACAGACTTGACCACACCGGGGCCGGTCAGTCCGAAGAAGGTGTCGCTGGGCTGAATTACGAAGCTTCCCTGGCGGGGGAGATAACTGCCGCCGCCGGCATTAAAGCCGAACATGCACATAATGGAAGGGACAATGCCGCTGATTTTACGCAGCGCCGTAAAGGCTTCTGCATAACCATCCAGGCCACCGACTCCGGCCGGTACGAACGCGCCGCCACTGTCGTTCATGCCGATCAGCGGAATCCCGTTTTCACCGGCTGTCTGGAAAAGGCGGGCCAGTTTTTTACCATTGGTAGCATCCATGGAACCTGCACGAACAGTGAAGTCATGTCCATAAATGGCCACATCACGGCCACCGATGTTCAGAATACCTGTTACCAGAGAAGCACCGTCAAGATTCTTGCCCCAGTTCTGGAACAGTATGTTGGGCTCCAATTCGGTGAGTACCTTGATCCGCTCCCAGACAGTCATACGCTTCTTGAAGTGCTGTTTCTCAATTTGATCAATGCCGACGGATTTTTTTGGCCGCTGAATCAGGTCATACCCTTCCTGCATGGCCTCTTCAAAACCGCCGGTAGCGTGGGAAATTTCCCCTGGTATGATGAATTCGATTTTTTTAGTGGTTTTAAACGGGTTTTTCAGTACTGGTAAAATCGCTTTTTGGGACATCTTTGCCACCCTTCCGTAATAGGGATTGGTTCAACAGGCTAATGTTTCACGCGGAGGCGCGGCCAAAAGTAGGCGCTTCTAAGCGAGTACGCAGAGAAAACCAAGACATAAATTCAACGTCTTTACTGATTAAATAAAAATTCTTTTATTTTGATTTTCTCCGCGCTCTTTGCGTCTTTGCGTGAGACAGTTTTTGTATGATTCTGTGTTGACCAGAACAGTTGCAATATCAATTTATTGCATATCCTCAACTGTGAAAACCTCTCTCATCAGTTGCAGGGTTTCTTCGGCATATTTTTCGTCAAGTCTGGATATGGCAAATCCGGCATGGACAATGACGTAGTCGCCTATATCCACCTGTTCATCCAGAAGTTTAAGGCTGGCCTCTTTCTGTACACCGTCAATTTCCGCTATTACTCCGAATTCATCTTTGCTGATTACCTTCATGGGGACGCCTAAACACATGTCAGTTTATTCTCCTTCCTGCAATCGCAGCCTGTCCCAGAGCAATGCCGCCGTCGTTGGGCGGTACAAGTCGGTGGGTAAATACCTGTAATTTTTTAGAACTTAAAAGAGTATATACCAATTCGCTCAAAAGGCGATTCTGAAAAACTCCACCGGAGAGAACAACGCGGTCAAGACCTGTATCTGCTGAAATTTTAAGACACATTTGTGTTAGTGCTTCGGCAACCGTATTGTGGAAACGGCGGGCAATGACGGAATTTGAAATCCCTGCCGACTGGTCTGCCATGATGGCCGCGATTGTTTGGGAAAAGTCGATTGTTGGAGTTCCCTCTCCCTCTGGGAGAGGGTGGCCAAAGGCCGGGTGAGGGAGGTTGTCCGTACACATCTCATACTCATAAGCAATTGTATCCCCCGACAACTCCGCCAGTACCTCCAGCTCAATTGCAGCCTGCCCATCATAGGACACAAAATGTCTTATTCCCAGCAGCGCCGCCACCGCATCAAACAGACGCCCGCAACTGGAGGTCAAGGGAGAGTTCAACCCTTTTTGCAACATTGATTTCAGCAGGCTGGCTTCCATCCCATTCATCCGCTGAATAACCGGGTGCTCTAGCTCAAATGCCTGCTCGCCCATTAACTGATACAGATAGCTGACCGCCATGCGCCATGGTTCGCGAACCGCCGCATCGCCACCGGGCAAGCGGGTTTGCCGGAAGTGAGCGGTACGCTGAAAACCGTTGTAGTCGCCAACAAGAAATTCACCGCCCCAGATGGTGCCGTCATTGCCAAATCCGGTACCGTCAAGGATGATGCCGATAACTTCACCGGTCAATCCGTTTTCTGCCATGCAGGAGGCCAGGTGGGCATGGTGGTGTTGTACCGCAATTAGCGGAAGTCCTGATTCAGTTGCATACAGGGATGAACTGTAATCCGGGTGCAGGTCACAGGCTACAGTTTCCGGTACAATCTGCAGCAGATTTAACAGATGCTGAATTGAGTGACGGAATAAGTCGTTAGTTGATCTGTTTTGAAGATCACCCAGGTGTTGACTCAGAAAAGCCTGTTCTCCATTGACAAGGCAGATGGCCCCTTTCATTTCTGCCCCGGTCGCCAGTATTGGTGCAAGCTTGAATGGCAGTTTGACCGGGCGTGGCGCATAACCTCTGGCACGTCGATAAAAGAGCGGCTTTTCCTGGAATACCCGGATTACGGAATCATCACAGCGCATATGAATCGGGCGGTTGTGAACAAGAAAGAAGTCCGCAATGCCGCCCAGACGCTGGACGGCGTCAGAGTCTTCATAAACGATCGGCTCATCTGAGATGTTGGCGCTGGTCATAACTAATACTGTTCGTGGTTCATCGCTAGCAATTTCTGTTTCCAACCTTGAACCTTGAACTACGAACCTTGAACCTTTTTTGAAAAGCAGATGATGCAGAGGCGCATAGGGGAGCATCAGGCCGAGCCAGCCGTTGTCCGGGGCGACCAGAGGAGAAACCGTGCAGTTATTGCTCTTCCTGACAATTACAATAGGGCTTTCCTGCGATGCCAGCAGCTTTTCTTCCATTGTATTCAGGCAGGTCAGTTGGCGTGCCGTTTCCAGGTTGGCTGCCATGACGGCGAATGGTTTTTCATCCCTTTTCTTGCGTTCCCGCAGGCGTTTGACCGCCTGATGGTTGCAGGCATCGACCGCCAGGTGATAGCCGCCTATGCCTTTGATGGCAATGATTTTACCTTCCTGCAGCAATCTAATGCATTGGTCAACTGCTTCAATACCAGCAGAAAGTTTGTTGCCTTCTGAGTTCAGCAGGGAGACCTGAGGCCCGCAAACAGGACAGGCATTGGGCTGGGCATGGAAACGCCGGTCACCGGGATTAAAATATTCATCCAGACATTTCGGGCATTGCTGGAATTCTGCCATGGTTGTGTACTGCCGGTCATAGGGGGCGGATTTTATTATGCTGTAGCGGGGGCCGCAGTTGGTGCAGTTGATGAATGGATACAGGTAACGGCGGTCAGCCGGATCGAGCAGTTCTTTCAGGCAGTCCGGGCAGATGGCTGTGTCAGGTGCAATCTGGATGGCAGACTCGCCCTGGGTGCTGGCCATGATGGTGAAACCGGATTCTTCCGGCAGAGCCGGAAGGTTTTTCTGTGTAATTGAGCTGATTGAGGAGAGCGGCGGGGCGTTGGAGTGTAACTCTTCATCGAAGTCAGAGAGCGCTGTCGTAGTCCCCTGGATTTCAATCAGTACTCCGGCAGAGCTGTTTCTGACCCAGCCGGTCAGGCCAAGCCGGTTTGCAATCCGGTAGACAAAGGGCCGGAAGCCGACCCCCTGGACAATGCCGCCAATGGTCAGTCGGCGACGTTCTATGGTTTTACTGTCCCGGTTGTCAGCCATTGATACCATGCTTCCATTCCTTCGCCGGTTCGGGCCGAAACCTCAAAAATCTCAATGCCCGGGCTGACCTTGCGTGCATACTCCTTGCATTTTTCCTTATCAAAGTCCAGGTGCGGCAGGAGGTCGGTTTTGTTGAGCAGCATGACCGTCGAGTTGTGGAACATCTGTGGATATTTGAGCGGTTTGTCTTCCCCTTCGGTTACGCTTAATACGACTACCTTGTGGTGTTCGCCCAGGTCGAATGAGGCGGGGCAGACAAGATTGCCCACATTTTCGATCATCAGAATATCCAGGTTATCCAGATCAAAATTATCAATGCCGTGCATAATCATATGGGCGTCCAGATGACAGCCGGCACCGGTGTTGATCTGCTTGACCGGTACACCGGTCGCCGCTATGCGTCTGGCGTCATTGTCGGTTTGCTGGTCTCCCTCGACCACTGCAAATCGGAAACGGTCTGCCGTATCACGCAGAGTTTTCTCCAACAGGGTGGTTTTGCCGGAACCGGGAGAACTGACCAGGTTCAGTACAAAGATTCCCTTGTCCTTGAACAGAGCCCGGTTGAACTGTGCCAGACGATTGTTCTTGGCAAGTATGTCCTCTTCTATGGCAATGACAGACCGCTTTTCTTCATGATGATGTTTGTGGTCGTGCGTGTGGTCGTGTTTGTGGTCACGGTGGGAGTGATCATGGCCGTGATGATGATCTTGCTTGTGATCATGATGCCCATGGTCATGGTCGTGGTGATGATCGTGTGAATCTGTGGGGCCGCATCCGCAGGTTGTACACATATGATTTCTCCGCTGAAAACTTGGAAATAACTACGGATTCTTATGAATTTAAATATTTTCCCTTTGGCAAATTTAACAGGTTTATCCGGCTATTGCAACAATGCCGGATATCCAGACAGAGTGTTTGTTTTGCCGTAAACCTTTGGTTTGAAATTGTATATCATTAGAATATGGATTTATTGTGGATTTTAAAATAATTGTTGACAATATTGGTAGCGATATTTTAATGTATAACAAAGCTGAAAAAGATATACGAAAATACTAAACCATCTGTGAGGGTGGGACGGAAAGCCTACAGGGTCTCCAAGAGACAGCCGGGTCGCCGAAATATCATAAAATGATACCAAGGCCCCGGCTTTTTTGCGTTTAAAACATGTTCAGGAGGTAGCCGACAACGACTCAATGATGTGTCTTGTAAGGTGAGCAGCGGTCCCCCACCGGTTTTCTTAAGCCGGTAACAGTCAAAAACAGGCAGTGGTAAACGATAATACTAAACCATCCGCGAGGGTGGGGCGGAAAGCCTACGGGTCTCAATGAGACAGCCGGGATGCCGAAATATCATGAGATTTCGGTGCCCCGGCTTTTTTTGTGCCCACTTCCGGTAACCGCCGAAATCAGTTAATCGTGAAAAACTGCGAATCATACCCAATGGGCGGGAATTTGATCGCATCAGCATCCGCCGGAAGATTGCTACATAAGCCGGCTGGTAAAGGAGAATCTGGAATGAATAAACTTTTTAAACGAACGTCCACATTGGTAACGGCTCTCTCTCTGATGGTTTTGGGGCTCGTGTTGTCAGGATGTGGCGGTAGTAGTCCCGGTGGTGTGTCTTCAGAGGTTGTCAGCGGAACTGCTGCAGTTGGGGATGCACTGTCCGGTCAGGTCAGTCTGAAAGACTCATCGTCACCTGCTAAGGAAAAAACTACTGTTATTGCCAGTGATGGTACTTTTGCCATCGACGTTACCGGTATGAAAGCGCCTTATGTCCTGCGAGCTTCAGGAACTGCAGGTGGAATAAATTACAAGCTGCACTCGTTTGCCGAAGGACGTGGCACTGCCAACATCAACCCGCTTTCAGACGCAATTGTCACCTGTGCCGCCGAGGATAACGACCCGTCAGATGTTTATGAAAAATCAGATCACGACAAAAACCAGAGAATCAAAAAGAACCTGGCTAAATCCGTTACGGTCTTTCTGACCAAACTTCAGCCTTTGCTTAAACAGTACGCTTCAGAACATACCAACCCGATTACCTCCAAATACATTGTCAATCATCTGGATATGGATGAGATGTTCGATAAGGTAAAAATCAGAGTTAATGACGGCATAATCACCATTGTCAACCGCAAAACCGAAGCAGTCATTTTTACCGGCAGTCTCAGCGATATCGCCAACGGAATTTTTGACGGAGGAGCTTTGCCACCGACCGTTCCAGTTCCTTCCGTACCAGCTGGTCTTACAGCCGTTGGTGGCACAGGTCAGGTAACAGTTTCATGGACTTCTGTCAGCAATGCGACTTCTTATAACATCTACTATTCAACTGCTTCAGGCGTTACAAAGGTTTCCGGCACAAAAATTACCGGTGCAGCCAATCCATATATCCAGACCGGACTGACCGCTGGAACAACGTATTATTATATTGTGACAGCCGTTAACAGCGCCGGCGAAAGCGATGCATCCGGCCAGGTTTCTGCTGCAACGGCTTCAGCACCGCCAGTACCGACTGTCCCGGCAGCACCAGCAGGTGAAATTGCAACCGGCGGTACAAAGCAGGTAACTCTCACCTGGTCAGCAGCAAGTTCAGCAACTTCTTACAATGTCTATTATTCAACCTCCACTGGTGTGACCAAGGCTAACGGCACAAAAATTACCAATGCAACCAGTCCTATGGTTCAGACCGGACTTGCTGACGGAACCACCTATTACTACATTGTAACGGCTGTAAACAGCGTTGGTGAAAGCGCAGCTTCTATACAGGTTGCAGCAACCACCCTGCCTGCAGTCCCGACTCCTACTGCACCTGCTGCACCGACTGGCGTTACAGCTGTTGGCGGAGCAACCCAGGCTACCATCAGCTGGCCTGCAGTTTCGGGAGCATCCTCCTATAATGTTTATTATTCAACTACCAGTGGCGTATCCACAACTAACGGTACGAAAGCTGCCGGTGTAACAAGCCCCTATGTTAAAACCGGTCTTTCCGCTGGTACCACCTACTATTTCATCGTTACTGCAACCAACAGCGTTGGCGAAAGTGTTGCTTCAACCCAGGTGTCTGCCATCACAAATCCGGCTCCGCCATCTGTTCCGGTGGCTCCGACCGGCGTAACAGCAACCGGTGGTGCTAATCAGGTTTCAGTTTCCTGGCCAGCGGTATCAGGCGCTACTTCTTACAACATCTACTGGTCAACAGCTTCCGGCGTTACCAAGACATCAGGAACAAAGATCACCGGAGCAACCAGCACATATGCCCAGACCAGCCTTGCTGCAGGTACTACTTACTATTATGTGGTAACAGCTGTGAATGTTTCCGGCGAAAGCCCTGCATCGGCACAGGTTTCTACCAGTACCAATGCTCCGGTTCCGGTTGTTCCTGTTGCACCGGCCAGTATAACAGCTACCGGCGGCGCCAATCAGATAACCCTGAACTGGTCGGCAGTCACAGGTGCAACATCTTATAACGTTTATTATGCAACTACGACCGGCGTAACAAAAACAAACGGCGCAAAAATCACCAATGCCACTTCACCTTATCTGCAGACCGGCCTTGCTGCAGGAACAACCTACTACTACATCGTTACCGCAGTGAACAGCGCCGGGGAAAGCGTTGCCTCTACTCAGGCCAGTGCCGCTACGAATGCACCGCCGGTGGCCAGCTGCACAACATGTCATGCCATTCCTCCAGCAGTAGGCGAACATGCATTCCATAGCTTCGTCTCTTGTGCAACCTGTCATGGTACCGGTTACAGCACCACAACTGCAAATGCTGCAACCCATATGAACGGTGTTAAGAATCTGACCACAACAATCGGTTGGAATTCCACATCAAGAAGCTGTTCCAACTCCTGCCACGGGAATAAGGCTTGGTAGTAGCCAGGTTTTTCCTGAGCTGATATTTTTTAATAGACATATCAGTGTAATACAAATAAGAGGCTCCGATTGTCGGGGCCTCTTATGTAAAATCAGAATTATCAGTCCTGTGGGATAGGAGAATATGACATGAATAAATTATTGAAAAAAACAACTACATCGGTGACAGCAATTTTCCTGATGTTATTCGGGCTTGTAATTTCGGGATGTGGTGGAAAGTCGGATGGTGTGTCGTCTGAGTTTGTTAACGGGACGGCAGCTGTTGGGGCGCCGCTTTCAGGGCAGGTCAGTCTGAAGGATTCATCCGTCACACCCCAGCAGAGAACAACGGTTATCGGCAGTGATGGTACCTTTGCAGTGGATGTAACAGGGCTGAAAGCGCCATTTGTACTTCAGGCAAGCGGGAGCGCTGACGGAGTCAATTACAAGCTGCATTCATTTGCCGCAAAAAGCGGCAGAGCCAATATCAATCCATTTTCTGACATTATTGTTGCAAGTGCTGCAGGAGACGCAAATCCTCTGGATGTTTTCAATAATGCCAGCGCTGCCAAGAATAATACCATCAACAACAATATGGCCGGTACTGTATCCGAACTGATGGTCAAGCTGCAGCCTCTGCTCAAACAGTACAATTCTGAAAATTCCAACCCGATTACTTCCGTGTATGTTGCCAATCATTTAGGCATGGACCAGATGTTTGACAAGGTGATTGTAACGGTATCAAACGGTAATTTTACTATTGTTAACCGTGACAGCTCGGCAGTGATTTTTACCTGCAGTGTGGGCAATATTGCCGGTGGGACTCTGGATGAAAACGCTTTACCTCCGACGGCTGCTGTTCCGGTGGCTCCGGCAGGGCCAGCCGCCACAGGTGGAGCCGGTCAGGTGACACTGACCTGGACATCGGTCAGTAATGCGACCTCCTACAATGTTTACTATTCAACTACTTCCGGTGTCACCAAGGTTAATGGCACTAAACTTACCTCAGTCGGTACGCCGTTCGTTCAAACCGGTCTGTCGGCAGGAACTACCTATTATTATGTTGTAACATCCGTAAACGCTTCCGGAGAAAGTGTTGAATCTCCCGAAGTTTCGGCAACTACGGCACCAGCCCCGCCCATTCCGACTGTGCCTGATGCACCGGCCTCGGTAATCGCCACTGGCGGTACCACCCAGGTGACGATTACCTGGGGTGCTGTTGCTACGGCAACCTCGTACAATGTTTATTATTCAACCGTCAGCGGCGTTACCAAAGCCAACGGTACAAAAATCACCGGTGCCACCAGTCCAACAGTGCAGACAGGTCTTGCCGAGGGAACCAATTACTATTACATAGTGACGGCAGTCAACAGTGTGGGTGAAGGAACTGCATCGGTTCAGGTTGCTGCAAAAACATTGGATCCTGCGCCAACTCCTGTGGCTCCAGCTGCTCCGGCCGGAGTTACAGCTGCAGGAGGTACAAATCAGGCTACGATTTCCTGGCCGGCAGTCGCCAATTCCACTTCCTATAATATCTACTGGTCAACCACCAGTGGTGTTTCAAAGGCCAACGGTACTAAAGTGGCCGGCGTGACCAGCCCTTATGTTAAGACAGCTCTTTCCGCAGGCACTAACTACTACTTTATTGTCACAGCTGTAAACAGTGTGGGAGAAAGTGCCGCATCAGCGCAGGTTTCAGCCACCACGGCCGCACCTCCGGTGCCGGTTCCAGCAGCACCCACAGGTGTTACTGCCACAGGCGGATCCAATCAGGTTACTATTTCCTGGTCACCTGTTACAGGAGCAGATACCTATAATATCTACTGGGCAACTGCAACGGGTGTTACTACCGCTTCAACAAAGATAACATCTGCTTCCAGACCTTATGTTCAAACCGGGTTGGCCGCTTCTACGACTTATTACTATATTGTCACAGCGGTTAACTCCTCAGGCCAGAGTGTTGCCTCGTCACAGGTTTCGGCTACCACCAATGCACCGCCGGTTGTTATTCCGGGTGCTCCGTCATCCGTGACTGCCACCGGTGGAGCCAATCAGGTTACCATTTCCTGGTCAACGGTTTCAGGTGCTACTTCCTATAATATCTATTGGGCAACAACATCAGGAGTAACCACTGCCGGCACAAAAATAACATCAGCTGCCAACCCTTATGTGCACACCGGTCTGGCAACAGCCACGACCTATTATTATATTGTGACAGCGGTAAACTCCGCCGGGCAGAGTGTTGCCTCGACGCAGGTTTCAGCCACCACAAATGCACCGGTAGTAGTTATCCCTGCTGCTCCAACCGGTGTTTCAGCTGTCGGCGGAGCCACCCAGGCGACAATAACCTGGTCGGCGGTCAGCGGAGCCACATCGTATAATATCTACTGGTCAACAACAACAGGCGTGACTAAAGCCAATGGCTCAAAGATAACCAATGCCACTTCACCGTATGTTCAGACAGGACGTGCCGCCGGTACTACCTATTTCTACATCGTTACTGCAGTCAACAGTGCCGGTGAAGGGAATGCTTCTTCCCAGGTAAGTGCAACGACCAATGCCCCGACAGCCAGCTGCACCACCTGTCATGCCATTCCTCCAGCAGTAGGCGAACATGCATTCCATAGCTTCGTCTCTTGCGCAACCTGTCATGGTACCGGTTACAGCACTACAACTGCAAATGCTGCAACCCATATGAACGGCGTTAAGAATCTGACCACAACAATCGGTTGGAACTCCACATCAAGAAGCTGTTCCAACTCCTGCCACGGGAAGAAAAACTGGTAGTAGCAAAGTTTTCCTGATTTGATGTTTTGTTAGTGCAACAAGAAAGGGGCCCCGCATGTCGAGGCCCCTTTCTTGTTGTTTAAAATTTTTTTAAAAATATTTTGATGAAACAGGCAGGTAGATATGAAATGACGTTCCCCGCGATTTCGGGGATTCTGCTGTGATTGTGCCGTGGTGACTTCTGATAATGGTGTGACAGCTGGCCAGGCTCAGTCCCATGCCTTTGCGTGCCCCCATGGTCTTGGTTGTGAAATAGGGATTGAAAATTTTTGACATGTTTTCTGGCGGGATGCCGACGCCTGTATCTGCGAAAATGAAATGCACATATTTGCCCGGTGTGAGCAGCAGTTTATTTTTGTCCGTAATGCTGCAGTTTTCGGCAGTTATACGCAAAATCCCGCCGTCCGGCATCGCCTCAACTGCATTGGTGGTTATTTGGGAGATAACCAGTTGCATCTGCGAAATGTTGAACTTCATATCCAGAATATCCGGAGATAAGTTTGCTTCAAGTTTTATATTGGTCCCTTTTAGTGTTGCCTTTACTGTGGTCATGACAAGTGATGCCAGTGGAGCCGGGTGTGAAAGGTTCTCTTCGCTGAGGACCAGATTACGCAGTCTGCGGCTTAAATCACTGGCCTGCCCGGAACTTCTTTCCGCCACATCCAGCATATCAAATATTATACTGCCCGGTTGGGAATGCATTTTAGCCAGTAGAATGTTACCGATAATTACCTGCAGCAGATTATTGAAGTCATGGGCTAATCCGGCGGCAAGTATGCCGATTGCCTCCTGCTGTTTGAGGCGGATTGACTCCTCCTCTGTTTTTCTGAGGTCAGTAATGTCTTCAGCGGTCTTGATGAATTTAGTGGTTACACCATCATCCAGAGTGATCGGATAGATCCTGCTGTATTCCCAGTATAGCTGGCCATTTTTCTTGCGGTTTTGCAGGACTCCGTGCCAGGGGCGCCCATCCAAAAGGGTCCGCCAGATGTCGTCATAAACTTCATGGGAAGTTTCGCCCGACTTGAGAATCCGTGGCGTATTTCCGATAGCTTCTTCTGTACTGTAGCCTGTTATTTCGCTGAACCTGTGGTTGACCTGCTCGATAAACCCGTTAGGGTCGGTGATGACTACAATGCTGGGGCTCTGTTCCAGGGCAGTTGAGAGCAGTTGAATCCTCTCGCTCTGTTTTTTCAGGCTTTGTTTGAGTTTAATTACTTCAACGCAACTCTCGATTGAAGAAATCAGGTTTCTCATTACTACCGGTTTGACAATAAACTTGTTGATGCCGATATCAATAGCATTCAGCATGTTTTCGGTGTCATTCAGGGCTGTTAAAACAATTATCTGAGTCTCAGGAGATTTTCTGCGGATCTTTTCGGCCATTTCCAGGCCATCCATGACCGGCATCATGATGTCGGTAAGTATAATATCAGGAGAGTGCTGGAGGAAAAGGTCAAGCCCTTCGCGGCCATTTCTGGCGCAGAGAAATTTTTTGACCCGGTGTTGCAGCATGAAAGTCAGATGCTCTCTGGTAGATGTTTCATCCTCCACATAGAGCAGTGTTATGTCATAGATTTCCTTGCTTGGTTCCATGTCTGCCTTTAAACACATTAATTACGGTAAGCTAAAGATATTAATTGTGTTTTTTTAGCAGGTTTTATTAGGAAGAGCAAGGATTAGAATTGTGAATTTTTGATGTCTGAAGTCAGATCGCTTTCCTCCAGGAGAGCCTCTCTTCCAGCCAGCGGGACAGGGAAGTGAAGAAAAAGCAGAGAATGAAATAGATGATTGCGATGAAGATAAAGATCTCAGTCGGAAAGGACATGGTCCGATTGTTGATCTGTGTTGCAACATGGGTCAGTTCGGATACGCCTACGATAAATGCCAGCGACGTGTCCTTGATCAGGGAAACAAACTGGTTGACGAAGGACGGAATCATATTTCGCAGACCCTGGGGCAGAACAATATAAAGCATGGTCTGGCGGTGGGAAAGGCCGGTGGAGATGGCGGCTTCGGTCTGGCCTTTGGGAATTCCCTCAATGCCTGCAACCACAATCCGCGACATGTAGGCCGAGGTAAACAGGGTCAGCGCCATTATAACAGTGTTGGTTTCTGCAATTTTGCCAAACAGGGCCGGCATCAGGAAGTACATCCAGAAAATGACCATCAGCAGAGGCATGCCGCGCAACAGGTTGATCAGTGCCAGCATGGGATAACGAATAAAGCTGTATCTGGAAATACTGAGCAATCCCATGATCATGCCGCCGAAAAAAGAGAGCACGCAGGAAGCTACAGCCAGATATACAGTCAGCCCCAGACCGCCCAACGGTCCCTCCGGAAATCGGCCGATCATAAAGTAGGTAAAGTTGTCTGTGATGACAGAAAAATTGAAAAGTTCTTCCATATCAGGCCGCCTTGTGGATGTTGAGGACTTTTTCGTTGTAGATGTTTACCAGTGCGGTAATTGACAGGGAAATGACGATGTAGACCAGAGTCGCTGCTGTAAAAGCTTCAAATCCCTTGAATGTATAGCTTTCCACCTGTCGGGCCTGATAGGTCAACTCCATTACTCCAATGGTCATGGCCAGTGAGGAGTTTTTGGCCAGATTCAGGAACTGGTTGATCAGCGGAGGTATGGTAATGCGCACCGCCTGGGGCAAAATGATGTACTGCATGGACCGCAGGTAGGAAAAACCGGCGCTGCGGGCCGCTTCCATCTGCTCTTTCGGGATGGAGAGAACACCGGAGCGGATGTCTTCGGCAATGAAGGCGGATGTATAGATGGTCAGGGCTATTACTGCCGCCGCAAACTCAAAGCCGGTCTCATTCAGCCAGTCATTGACAAACATGGGCAGAATCTTGTAGGAACCGAAATACCAGAAAAATATCTGCACCAGCAGTGGAGTATTGCGAAAGAATTCCAGGTAGGCAAGTGCAAACCAGCGCAGGGGACGGTTGTTGCCCATACGCATGACTGCGATCAAGAGCCCGGAAATGAAGGCCAGTACAATTGATATGGCTGACAGCTGCAGGGTGATCTTCAACCCCGAAACAAGCCATTCATAATATTGTCCCGATGTAACAATTGACCAGTCAAATTGGTATTTTAGCACTTTTGAACCCCTTGGGTAAGGTTGAGGTTAAGGTTGAGGTTAAGGAAAAGCTAAACCTCAACCTCAGCCTTAATCTGTCTTTTTATTTCCCAGCTGTAATCTTGAATGTGCGCTGCAGATGAAACGGTGTGGAAGCGCCAAACCATTTGTTGAATATCTTTGCTGCTTCTCCGCTCTTTTCCATTTCAAGGATGGTCTTGTTTACGAAATTGACCAGATTGGTATCGCCCTTGCGCATACCCAGGCCATAAGGCTCATCGGATATCTGTACATTCGGAATTTCAAATTTGCCTTTGACAGGTGACTTGGCAAGGATGCCGGCCAGAATCGCTTCGTCGGTGGTTACGGCAAAGACTTTGCCCTGCTGCAGAGCCAGGAAGGCCTGTGGGTAGTCATCAAATGAGAGTACTTTGGCGCTTGGGATGGCTTTGGCAACGTTCTGCTCGGAAGTTGAGCCTTTGGCTGTGCCGATTCTCTTGCCTTCCATATCTTTCAGACTGCTGACAGTTCCTGTCTTGGTGATAAATTTCTGGCCCGTAACGAAGTAGGCGTGGCTGAAGTCGATTACTTTGGCGCGTTCAGCATTCTTGGTCATGGTGGCGGCAATAATATCGATGTGGCTTTCCTGTAGTTGCGGCATGCGGCTGGCAGAAGTCACAGGCTTAAGCTCAACCTTAACGCCCAGTCTTTTCGCAATGGCATTGACGAAATCGATGTCGTAGCCGACGATCTGTCTGGTTTTTTCATCAATGTAGCCGAAAGGCGGAGTCGAATCCTTTACTCCCACAACAAGTACACCCTTTTTCTTGATTTCAGCCAGTGAGTCTGCGGCAAATGCAGCAGCGGAGGTCAATGCTACCAGGGTTGTTACTACCAACAGAGATAAAAGCTTTTTCACGTTAAATCCTCCTGTTTTTTTATGGCCGGCCTGGAATCACGGGATTGTGATTTTTAGCCGGAAAATATTTTTATTCACAATGCATGGGTGTCAGTAACTGGTTAAGGAATTTCTTGGCCCGCTCGTGTTCCGGTCTCAGGAAGAAGTCCTCAGGCGGGGCAATTTCCAGAATCACTCCATGGTCCATGAATGCAACCCTGTGGGCCACTTCCCGTGCGAAGCCCATTTCGTGGGTAACAACAACCATGGTCATGCCGGTCTGGGCCAAGTCTTTCATAACCATCAGAACTTCACCGATCATTTCCGGATCCAGCGCCGAAGTCGGTTCGTCAAAGAGCATGATTTTGGGTTTCATGGCCAGCGCCCTGGCAATGGCCACCCGCTGTTGCTGTCCACCGGAAAGCTGCGAAGGGAATACATTCCTTTTTTCGGCCAGGCCGACTCTTTCCAGCAGGATCATGGCCTGCTCTTCAGCCTCTTTCTGACCGGTTTTGCGGATTTTCATGGGAGCCAGAGTGATGTTGTCGATCACTGTCAGGTGCGGGTAAAGGTTGAACTGCTGGAATACGAAGCCGACTTCGGCCCTGAGCAGGTTGATGTCGGTTTTTTTATCGGACAGGTCCATGCCGTCTACGGTTAATTTACCCTCATTGATAGGCTCCAGCTGGTTGATTGTGCGGATCAGGGTCGATTTGCCGGAACCTGAAGGGCCACAGACAACCAGAACTTCGCCCTGGCTGACCTGCAGATTGATGTCGTTCAGAACGTGCAGCTGTTTAAACCATTTGTGTACGCCGGTAAAGGTGATCATCATTGACTCCGGAAGAAGATAGTCTGTTTGCTGCTCTATTATTGGGCAGTCAAATCATGTTTTTGCCGTATAAGCGGGCAAAGTGAGCTGTTTTACGGCAGATATGCCGCTAAACAGCGCAGATACGTTTTAATTAGCAAGAGCAATGCCAATGGTCAGACCATCAGAAAAAAACAAAGTTTTGTCGGGAAAGGGAATGGAGAAAGGCAGGTTAACTGAAATTTACATCATGTCAACGGGATCAATGTCGATGATTTCGCGGATATTGGAAGCTGTTTCCCGTTCTGTTGACCAGTTGGAGATCAGGCGCCGCAGATCATTACGGGTGGGGGATTTTAACAGTATCTGGCGGCGGAATCTGCCCCGCAGGCGGTAGAGTGGTGCCGGTGCCGGACCGAGCACTTCAACTCTGATTTTGTGTTGGCGCTTGAGTTTTTGCAGCAGTTCAGCCGCTGATTCGCTGCTGTCTTCAACAGCTTTTTCCGCCGTGCCGGAAAAATTAATTACCGCCAGATGTGCAAAAGGCGGGTAACCTGCTTCCTGTCGGAAGTTCAGTTCCTGCTGGTAGAAACCTTGGCTGTCATGGTTGATGGCACATTGAATGGCGTAATGTTCCGGGTTTTGAGCCTGCAGGAGAACCCTGCCCGGCATGTCCCCTCTGCCGGCACGGCCGAAAACCTGGGACAGTATCTGGAAAGTCCGTTCAGAACTCCTGAAGTCAGGCATATGCAGTCCCGCATCGCCATTAATTACACCGACCAGAGTAACACCGGGAAAGTCATGTCCCTTGGTGATCATCTGGGTGCCGATCAAAATGTCTGCCGTTGCATCGGCCATGCGGGAAAGTATGCGGTTGTGACTCCCCTTGCCGGAGGTGGTGTCGCTGTCCATGCGCAGGATGCGCGCCTCCGGCAGCAGCTCGCACAGGTCATTCTCCACCTTTTCCGTACCGGCTCCCAGTTCTTTCAGTTCAAAACATCCGCAGGAAGGGCAGGTGCCGGGCGCCGGAACAGAGTAGTCACAGTAGTGGCAGACGCTCTGGCCGCGCTGGCGGTGATAGGTCAGGGTTACGCTGCAGTTTGGGCAGGTCAGCGGCTGGTTGCATTCACTGCAGATCAGGATTGTGGCAAAACCGCGACGGTTGAGGAAGATGATTGCCTGCTCATGGTTTTCCATTGTCTCAGCCAATGCTTTCTGAAGCTGCGGTGATATAGCTTCCTTGACCCCCTGCATTGGGACGGTTTCAACTATCGGCATGGGGATGCCGCGTACCCGCTCAGGCAGTGATATCAGCCCCAGTCGGCCCTGTTCTGCGGCATAAAGGGTCGTGATCAGTGGTGTGGCTGAACCGAGCAGCACGGTGGTCTGCTCCAGCTGTCCCCTGACCAGTGCCAGGTCGCGGGCGTTGTAGCGCAGGCCGTCGGCCTGCTTGAAGGAGGCTTCATGCTCTTCATCAACTACGATGATGCCGATTTTTTCCAGAGGTGCAAACACGGCTGAACGTGCACCGATTACGATCCGGGCCAGGCCGCGCCTGATGCGACGCCATTCGTCATAGCGTTCGCCATCGGACAGTGCGCTGTGCAGGATGGCGATGCCGCCACCGAAACGGGCCCGAAAGCGGCGCACCAGCTGCGGAGTCAGCGATATTTCCGGCACCAGCACCAGTGCATTTCTGCCCATCTCCAGACAGTGGGCAATGGCCTGCAGGTAGACTTCTGTCTTGCCGCTGCCGGTAACGCCATGCAGCAGGTATGGTGCAAACTTTTTACTGTCCAGGGCTGTCAGCAGGCAGTCCAGCGCCGCCTGCTGGTGGGTGATCAGCTCCCGCGGCGTGTCCCGCTCCACGGTTTCGTCCCTGAACGGGTCACGGAACTGTTCCCGTTCTTCCCGGCGGATCAGTCCAAGTTCAACCAGGCGTTTCAGTTGCGGTGTGCATTGCCCGAAGCGGCCACGCAGGTCAGCTGCAGATGCTTCACCATCCGATTTGATCTGTTCCAGTATTTCAGCCGCTTTTGCTCCCAGCGATTTTTCCGGCAGTGCAGTCTCTACCGGCAGATAGAATGCTTCCATACGAATATTGCGACCGCCGCGGATTGTTTCACCACTGTTATCATCCTTACGGCTTTTAAGGTTGATTCCGCTTGGCAGCGCGGTTTTTAGAACTTCACCCAGGGGATGCAGATAGTAGGAGGATACCCAGCGGAAAAAGGCCAGTTCATTATCTGTCCAGAGCGGATCATCATCCAGCACGGAAATGATTTCCTTGATCCTGGTGAATTCACTTGTTGCCACAAACCCCAGCACATAGGCGGTCAGCTTGCGCCCGCCAAAGGGAACGAAAACTCTCTTGCCCGGTTGAGCCTGGAGCAGAAGAGATTCCGGCACCTTGTAGTGAAAGGTCTTGTCCATGGGAAGCGGCACGGCCACTTCTATCAGAATTGGTGGTGTTGAACTCATGCTATGGTGATAGCAGAATAGGGGTGGGGAAGTAAAGGGTACAAAACTTGTGTGGCGCAAAGGCACAATGAATATTGTTTTAAATAACTGTAGTTCTAATTTATCGGCTTGCATTGATTCATGACAATTTTATTAAGGAATTCAATTTAGTCTTCCCATAATATTTTTCTCAAAATTATATCTGAATAGGAATATTAACTACAGCATGCTCCCGATCCATATGGTTAAATATCCCTCCAAGAGCTTCATAACGAGTGTTTTTCGATGAATGGAATGAATGAAGGCAGTTAAATTAATATTAATTTGATTGACTTTAACTGTGATTGTACTTTAATTGTTTGTAAATCAAAAACCGGATCAAATTCAACATGTTGAATTGATATTTGGTTTGAGACAAAATACATGGGAGGTGACATCATGAGTCGGATTATTGAAGAACGTTTCGGTACTTCAATGGAGCGGATGGAGAGGGCACTTGATTCTTTGAAAAATGGAGATGGAATACTTGTTGTGGATGATGCGGATCGGGAGAATGAAGGGGATCTTATTTTTGCTGCCGAATCTTTGACTTCTGCCCAGATGGCACTGCTGATACGTGAGTGCAGTGGAATTGTCTGCTTATGCCTTCCGGAGGAAAAGGTTCGCACACTCCAATTACCAATGATGGTTGAAAACAACTCCAGCCAGTTTCAGGTGGGCTTCACGGTTTCCATTGAGGCGGCAAAAGGTGTCACTACAGGTGTCTCCGCTGCTGACCGGGTGACAACGATCAAGGCCGCCATTGCCGATGATGCCGGGCCTGGCGATGTGAACCGTCCCGGTCATGTTTTTCCACTTCGGGCCCGCCCGGGCGGAGTGCTTGAGCGGCAGGGACATACGGAAGCGACAATCGATATGATGAAGCTGGCAGGTCTGAAGCCCTACGGTGTTCTTTGCGAGTTGACAAATCCGGATGGAACCATGTCGCGATTGCCGGAAATTATGGATTTTTCCGCAACCCACGGTTTTCCGGTGATTACAGTCGATGATGTGGTGAATTACCGCAAAAGCCAGGGGATATAAAACGGGGCTATAAATGAGATAAAGATCGCCGACAGTGCCATGGCAACCCCGGCCATGGCGCCCTGGGTTTGTCCTTCCTGCAGGATGGTAGCCGTACCCTGGCCGTGGGCGGTAACTCCCATGGCCAGCCCCCTGGCAACCGGATTTTTGATTTTACATAAGGAAAGCAGGCTGGCGCCGATCATTGATCCAAGTGTGCCGGTGAAAACCACGAAAGCAACGGCAATGGCCGGATCGCCGCCGGTGATATTGGCAATGTCGATGGCAATCGGTGCGGTAATGGATTTTGTGGCGATGGATGTGGCAAGCACCTTGTCCAGTCCGCTCAGTTTGGCCAGTATAACGGCTGTCGTCAGTGTGGATACGGATCCGCAGGCGATACCTGTCAGGATGGGAAACATGGCTTCCAGCAGAACCTTGCGGTTCAGATAAAGCGGTAGCGCCAGTCCGACGGTGGCCGGACCCAACAGAAAGGTCATGATCTCTTTGCCAGGCTTGTACTGTTCGAAAGTAATTCCGGTAAAGTTAAAAATCAAAATAATGGCCGTGGTGCTGAGCAGCAGAGGCGTCAGCAGCGCATTTTTCAGCTTCAGATAGATTTTCAGGCTGATGAAATACAGGCTGACAGTCAGAACTATTGTGAAGACCGTCATGGCGGAAACAGTCATGATCGATCCCCTGTGGGCTTGGCGAGGAACTGAACAAGTCCGCCCGTAACCAGCAACGCAACCAGTGTACTGATAACCAATGGTAAAAACAGCAGGGCTCCCTTTTTAACAAACAGATCCCCCCAGTTCATCAGTTCGACCGCAATCGGAATAAAGAAAAAAGAGAGGTGTTTCAGTAGTGGATTGACCGCTGCTGTCAGCCATTGTTCTTTGATGATCCCGGTGGAAAGCAGGGTGAACAGAATTATCATGCCCAGTACACTTCCTGGCAGCGGGATGTGAAAATGATTCACAATCCAGCTGCTCAGGTAGTAGATAAGCCATAAAAGAAAGATCTGCACTGCAATTTTAAGTGTGTTATTCAGAGAAAATCCTTGCCATTGCCTTAAGTGAACTCAAAAACTACCAATTTACCACATTGATAGGTGAACCGGCCAGAAAACTTTTCAGATTATTCAGGGCAATATTCAACAGTCTTGTGCGTGCCTCTATCGGTGCCCAGGCGATATGGGGCGTGATGATGCAGTTTTTTGCGGTCAGCAATGGGTTGTCTGCTTTGATCGGCTCGACGGAGACAACATCCATGGCCGCTGCGTAAACCTTGCCGCTGTTGAGGGCTGCTGCCAGATCTTCTTCAACAATCAAAGGTCCGCGGGAGGTGTTGATTATAATCACGCCATCTTTCATTCTAGCAATATTTGCCTTGTTGATAACCCCTTTGTTACTGTCAGTCAGCGGGCAATGCAGGGAAATGACATCGGACTTGGCAAGCAGTTCATCCTGTTCCACATATCTTAAAGTGTCGCTTTCCAGCTCGGCCACTTTTCTGCTGCCGCTGACCAGGATTTTCATGCCCAGTGCCTGGGCGATCAGGGCGGTTTTTTTACCGATTGTTCCCATGCCGATGATGCCCATGGTTTTGCCGTCCAGCTCGATCAGCGGGTGCTTCCAGTAGCAGAAATCACTGCTGTTGATCCATTCTCCATCCCTGACGCTTTGGCTGTGCTCGCCCACATGCTGGCAGACTTCCAGCAGAAGGGCAATGGCAAACTGCGCCACCGAGTTGGTGCCGTAGCCGGGTACATTGGCAACCGGAATGCCCTTCTCTTTTGCAGCCGCAACATCAACCACGTTGTAGCCGGTAGCCAGTACGCCAATGTATTTAATCGACGGGCAGGCATCCAGAACGCTCCTGTCGATAATGGTCTTGTTGGTGATGACGATCTGGGCATTACCGATGCGCTCGACTGTTTTGTCAGCTGGTGTCCGGTCATAAACAGTCACATCGCCCAGTTCCTTCAGGCCGTCCCAGCTCAGGTCACCCGGGTTCAAGGTGTGTCCATCCAGTACAATTATCTTCATATTCAGACTCCTAATAAATTTTAAATCGTAAAATATTTTCTCGCAAAGACGCAAAGACGCTAAGCAAACCGAAAGTATATTAAAAAAGCGATTCACCTGTTTGGTGAGTTAATTATTGCTTATATGTAGTTGACTTTCTTTGCGTCTTTGCGCCTTCGCGTGAGATGAATTACCGTTTTTATGTTTATTGGTTATCTTAGCAAGCTTTGCGTCTTTGCGTGACAAGCTTTTTATAGTCATTAAAGTTTAGACCAGGCCAGATTAAGCATCCGTTTCGCATTTGCCACCACCAGATCAGGGTCTTCATCTCCCCATGGCTTTACCTCAAAACTGACAATCGGGCGTTTCTTGTCACTGATAAACCCGATCTGCATCAGCACTTTCAAAAAGCGGACAACCTCATCCAACCCGTTTTCACTGTTTTCAAAACCGAAACGCGGATGGATGTCGCCATAGGCGGGCATGGCCGGGTCTTTGACAACACAGTTGCCGATATGGGCGTGCAGGATATAATCCTTGATGGGCAGGATTGATTCTTCGATAGTTTCATGCAGTTGCGGGATATGACTCAGGTCGACCATCAGGCCGAAATTGTCGTACTCTTTCCTGACAGTTTCCACAAAACGCTTGGCCAGCGCCACCGGTCCGATCAGTGATTTTTTATCTATGTCGTAGTCAAATACTTCCAGCACCAGGTTCATGTTACCCTTGCTCTTTGCGTAGGCGCACAGTTCTTTAGTTGACTGGACCAGTGTTTCAAAGGCCAGTTCCTTTTTGTCTTCCTCATATTTGCCGGATAGAAAGGCAAAGCCCGCAGCACCCAGTTCATAGGCTTCGTCGATACCTTCTTTCATGGACAAAATGGCATCGGAACGGTTTTTTTCATCCAGTGAATTCAGGTTCAGGCCTGTTGTCAGCAGCCGCGGCTGTGCACCATAAGCCAGGGTTACACCGGCTGTTTTAACCATTTCACCAACCTTCAAACGCGTTTCCCGGTCTTTGATCCAGGTCACCTCAATGGCATCAAAATAGTCATCCAGAACAATCTTTCTGACGGTTTCCAGAATCGGACCCTCGCCTCGTATGGTTGACGGGTAAGCCATAAAATGGACAATTCCGACCTGCATATACTTTTTCATGGATTTAAACATAACTTGTCAGCCCCCTTTTTTTTGATAGCCGTAACAACATGACTTTATCAAAAAAAACTGCGATTGCCCGTAATTATTTTTTCACAACCTGTGTGACAGCGGCAAAGTCGCAATCGCCCAGACCGTCAGCCAGTGCCGCTTTAAACAATTCATTATTGGTTGCCGTTGCAAAGAGCGGCTGACCGATTTCTTCAGCCAGTTTCAGGGCCAGGCGCAGGTCCTTCTGCATATGTTTAAGCGGGAAGGCAGGAGGGAATTCCTTGTTGGCTGCGATCTGCGGCCCTTTCAGGCGGAACATGGGGTTGGAGACCGCGCCTGAGTCAAGCACTTCCAGTAGCTGTGCCGCATCAAGTCCGCTACTTGTGGCCAGTGCCAGCCCTTCACACAGGGCGATCATCATGCCGCCCATGACCAGATTATTGGCCAGTTTCATGCGTGCACCATTTCCTGTTTCGCCCAGAAACATGATTTTCTTGCCCATTTTTTCCAGTGCAGGAAGAACCTTAGAATACAGTTCATTGTCCCCGGCAGCCATGATTGTCAATGTGCCGTCTTCAGCCGGTTTTTTGCTTCCGGCTACCGGTGCTTCCAGGAAAAGTGCACCTTGGTTATGGGTCAGTTTTGCAGATGCGATAGATGTTTCGGCATCAACCGTAGACATGTCCACATAGCCTTTTCCCGGCTTCAGTCCGGCAATGATTCCGTCTGCACCATCGCGTACGGACTGGACAGCAGGGCCGTTGGCCATCATTGCTATGATAATGTCGCACTGCTCGGCAACCGCGCGTGGTGTGGCTGCAATAGCAGCTCCCGAACCTGCCAGCAGTTCTGATTTATCCTGTGAGCGGTTCCATACTGTTACCTTAAACCCCGCTTTTAAAAGGTTTGCCGCCATTGCGCTGCCCATGATACCCAGTCCGATAAAGCCGATATTCATTTGACACCTCCCTAAATTTTATATGTGAATTGAATCTAGTAGTAATTGTGCTATAAGTAAAATAGATAGTTTTCATAGTTATCATGAGTTAAATATATGTGTCGTAGGGGGGTAGCTATGGATATTCGTCATCTAAAATATTTTCTTGAAGTTGCACGTCAGAAAAGCTTTACCCGTGCCGCTGAAACGCTGCATGTCTCCCAGTCGGCCATCAGTAAAATGATCAAAGACCTGGAGGAGGAGCTGGGCTTCTTTCTGTTTAACCGGAGTTCAAAGCAGATCCAGCTGACTGATACGGGTGAGACCTTTCTGCTGCATGCCCAGGAGGTTGTGACCCTGTTCAACAACCTTTCCGTGGAAGTGGAAAGCGCAGCCAAGCTGGATAAAGGCAAGGTAGTGATCGGACTGCCACCCATTACCGGTTCGACCCGATTTGCCCAGCTGTTGGGCGAATTCAAGAAAAAGTACCAGCAGATTGATATTGCACTGTTTGAGTATGGTTCAAAAACCATTGAACTGGGGATTCAGGATGGCAGTATCGATATAGGCATCATCTGTAATATCCCGGACAGCAACGCCTACCACTCCTTTGCCCTTTCCAATGACCCGCTCTGGGTTATTGCCAGCCCGGAACACCGAATCAGCGGCCTGAGCGAAGTGGGACTGGCTGAGCTCAGCAATGAACAGTTTGTCATGTATCGGCAGGATTTCAGTCTGCATCATGCAATCGTCAACAACTGTATTGCTGCCGGTTTCCAGCCCAACATCATTTTTGAAACAACCCAGAGAGAGTTGATGACCCAGCTTGTGGCAACCAATCTTGGTGTGGCGATTCTGCCCAGTAAAACCTGTGCCGAGCTGGATCCAAAAACAATCCGGGCTATTCCGCTGGTCCGTCCCCAAATCCACCATCAAATGTCGATTATCTGGAAAAAGGGTCGCCATCTGAATCGCGCCGCCCTGTTGTGGATCGAATTCGCCCGGCAGTTCTTACCCAAAATCCCAGCATGAATTACATTCACAGATTTTGTTTTAAGAACCAGGCTGGATAAGCAATCACAGTATTGTAATCTGATAAATAGATGTGTTGTTCCAGAAATGTCGCTAAATCAAAATTGTTTATATTGACTGATAAAATTTAATTCGTTAAGCGTATATAACGTTTGATTGGACGGCATTATTTATTGGTGTTTGTGCGCCGTCTGATTGTAGATTCATTGGGTATGATAACGTTGTGGAGAGGCAGGCAATGGAACATCACTCTATTGTGAGCAATGGTAAAATCGGAGCTGCGATCAGGCGGCGCAGAAATGAGCTTTTGTTGTCCCTGGAAAAGCTTGGAAGTATGATTCAGGTTTCCGGCCAGCAGATACAACGATACGAATGTGGCACAAACTGTTTAACTGTTGATAAACTTCAACAGCTTGCACATGCCCTTTCCGTACCGATCTGCCATTTTTTTCATGATGCCGATTCTCAAAAAAAGACTTTCCAAAACGATTGCCATGAGTTTTATTCAAATTACAAAAGCCTGCACAACAATGAAATTAAAACCATGGTAACGGATATTGTGCGAAATGCCGCCAAGCCAGAGTGTGATATGGAAGTGCCGGCGTTACGGCTTGGACACTATTATAAAAACAATCCCATACTTATTGTTGACGACGATGAACGTGCCCTGGATATTACTAAATTATTCCTGGAATATGAAGGTTACCGCAATCTGCACCTGATTCAGGACAGCCGCAATGTCATGTTGTTTTTGGAGGAAAACGAGATTGCGTTGGTCTTGCTGGACATCAGGATGCCTCATCTCGCTGGAAATGAACTCCTTAAAACACTGAAAAAGGATTGTCCAACAGTCCCGGTAATTGTAATGAGCGCCAATAAAGATGCTGAAATCAAAGAAGAATGCATGAAGCTGGGTGCATTAGATTTTCTCGTCAAGCCGGTTCCCCCGGAAATCCTGATGTCTGCCATACAAAACGCCATGAAAATCTGTACTCCGCTTAACTAAGACCTCACAAAACAATCCGAATTTTTTTCTATAACATGAGGGTTTCACGTCAATTGTTCCGAATTATTACATTATTTTCCTGTTTTTTATTCCCCAGACATCATAAATAAAAAATAATTATTTAATATTTTCAGATGCTTAAAGTGATATCACGCGTGGCGTGAAATGCATGGTGCAGATTCACGTGTGGCGTCATTGACTTCTGGATTTGAAACTGCTTAATTGCGCTGGAGAGTTGTAATGTATTCGGTGTGAATCGGGATTGGCAATTTACCAATCAACTTCATAGAGATGAATATCAGTGAGATATAAATAATGGATGGGGCAACTGCGACGCCGAAATGGTCAGATTTAAAAGTCGATTTATTCATATAATAACAATCTCAAATATCATCATTTAGGCAGCATCACATAATTTTTAGTAATTGCTGAACGCTTTGCAAGAGATCTTAAACTTATGTATAAACGGAGTATTCAGATGCTGCCTAAACTGAAAAGTATCTATCTACTGTTGTTAGTATTGTTGTTTGTTTTATCCGGTAATGCCTGGGCCGACACAACCGTCGGCGGCCGCATATCGGCCGATACCCGTTGGACAATGGCTGGAAGTCCATACGTAGTCACATCAACGATCCAGGTCTACGGCACCAGCAGCAGTTCTCCAGCCACATTGACCATCGATCCGGGTGTAACAGTCAAGTTTGCAGCCGGTGCTGGTATTCAGATCGGCGGAGGTAGTGCAACATACCCAGGCTCTCTGATTGCGAAAGGCACCAGTGACAGCCGCATAGCTTTTACTCGAAATGCCGCCAGCGGAAACTGGGGTAATATCTACTTCCAAGCAGGCACACTTGCCACTGCCGCCATTGAATACGCTGATATCCAGTACAGCTCAGATGTTTATATAACATCCTCATCACCATCCATCAAAAACAGCACCATTAATAACATTGTTGGTTCATTCGGTATCTATATCAGTTCCTCCAGCCCTGTGCTGGAAAATGTCACCGTCACAACCAACAGTTCCTACGGAATGTACCTTGGTTCATCCTCTCCCATCATTAGCGGCGGCAGCCTTACCAACACAAACGGTGCCGGTAATGGTATTTACGGCAATGGTTCTCCTGTTATATCCAACTACTCGGTATCTATTTTTAACAACACCGGAAAATACGGCCTGTATCTAACAGGCTCATCATCAGCACTCTCCGTAACCAACTCCACCATTGCCAACGGTCTTTACCTCGGAGCAGGTGGATTCATTCCAACAATCACCGGCAATACTTTCACCAATTGCGACAATTCGCCGCTCCATGCCGGTGCCAACATCATCGGCCAGGTACTGGACAGCAACACTTTCAGCGGCATGACTTCTGCGGGAAAAATCGAAGTGGTAGGTGAACAGATAAACCGCACTGTACAGTGGAAAAAACAGGCTGCTCCATATGTTGTCCTTAGCAGCTTCTATATATATAAAGATACCAGCATTCCTGCCATATTAACCATAGATCCCGGTGTTACGGTCAAATTTGCCTTATACAACGCCATTTATATCGGATCTGGTGGAACCAAAGGCATACTCGTTGCCAACGGTACGACTGCATTGCCAATCACATTTACCTCCAGCCAGACAACCCCGGCGGCAGGCAACTGGTATGGACTTAATTTCAGTGGTGATGCATCATCAGGCAGTGTGCTTAACAACATTATTGTCGAGTATGGTGGATACGGCGGTGCATACAACAGCGCCAACATAGCGCTCTCTTCTTCATCATCCCCCACAATCAGAAACGCGATTATCAGAAACAGCGCCGGAAGTGGCATTTACATGTCCAGCGCCACCAATGTACCCAAAATTCTCGATAGTACAATCACCGCCAACAAGTGGGGTGTTTATTCCGATAGCTCCAACCCATTAATAAACAACTCAAAAGTATACAGCAACACAACAGCTGGAGTGTGGAACAGCTCAACCACTGCTGAGATAGATGCCCGTGGCAACTGGTGGGGGGCGGCCTCTGGGCCAGCCCATGCCAGCAATCCGTCCGGCACCGGCAACAGCGTCAGCAATAAAGTTACATTCAACCCCTGGCTGGGACAAACACCGACCACCCTAGCCATCTCTAGTGTCCGTGTCAACCCGGCGGCATTCAATCCTGTCGCTGATTCGGCCATCATCTCTGCGACCATTTCCGCAACAGCCAATTGGACAATTACCATCACCGACAGCACAGCTGCACTGGTAAAGACATTCACTGGAAGTGGTACCGCAATAAATCAGGTATGGACAGGCGAGAACAGCGCCGATGTAAAAGTAGCCGATGGCACCTACAACATAAAAATCGAAGCAACAGATGCAAGCTCCAACAGTGCCGCACCTATTACAGGTACAATCAAAATCTCGCGAACTCTTCCAATTGCAATCCTCAATACTCCGGCAGACAACCTGATGTTTCAGGGCGGAGCAATCATTGATATATATGCTACCGCAAGCGACGCAATCGACTTTAAGAACTACACCCTGGAATACGGTACAGGAGAATCCCCTGTATACTGGAACTATTTTGTCGGGCCGACTGCGACACAACCCAATAACACAAAAATATATTCATGGAATACCGGCGGCTATACTGGCGGCATCTATACGCTTCGCCTGACAGCTGCAGACAATGCAGGCAATACCCAAATAAAAACCGCTCGTGTACGGCTCATCTGGGTCAATAATGTCTCACAAACAGAAAGTTACGTATCTCCCAATAATGACGGCATCAAAGACTCGACCATAATCACCGCAACCGCAAGCAATCCGGCAAACTGGACTATAGATATCTTAAACAGCGGCAACACGGTTGTTAGAACGCTTACAACACTAAACTCTACTATACTAAGCCAAGCATGGGATGGAATGGACTCAACCGGCTCGGTTGTGTCGGATGGAACTTATACCTTTAAGATTATTGCCACTGACCCGGCTTCCAGTGTTCAGTCTGTACCAAAAACAGGAACCGTTATTTCCGACACGACTGCACCTGCTGTCACAATATCTTCTCCTGCGCCAGGAGGATTGTTGAGAAACAGTGTCTCGGTAACCGGTACAGCCTCGGATGCAAACTTCACAAGTTACACACTTGACTATGGGCCCTCTGCCGGAAACGGCCCCTGGAGTCCCATCAGCAACGGCACATCATCAGTTTCCGCTGCGACATTGGGTACGTGGATAACAAATGACCAGAGTGGGACGATTCCGCTTGCCAACGACGGCTATCAATTGCGGTTAATAGCAACTGATAAAGCGGGCAACAGCGCCGGCTTCATGATACCGGTCTCCGGCGACAACCTGAATCTAAGCGGCATTTCTGCAAGCAGCCATACCATCAACACCGCTTCATCAGAATCCAGTACCGTAGCATTCAGCATAAATGCACCGGCAACAGTTAATTTCAAAATAATTCCTGAAAAATTGGGTGTAAACGGAACACCGGTATACCTTTCATCAAAAGTTATGGATGTGGCAGGCAGCAGTTCATTCACCTGGGACGGCAAGGACAGTACATCCAAGGTTGTTCCTGATGAAGCCTATATTTACACACTAAGCGCCACGGACGGTACAAGAGTGGACAGCTATACTCCTGCTTTGCCAATTAGCATGGGAAATGTCACCTGCACACAGGCGGCAGAATATTATCCTTACAGGAACATTCCGCTTGCCATAACCTACAATGTAACTGTGCCGGAACGTGTGGACATCAATATTCGCTGGGGTAGTCGAAACTTCAAGATTATGGCCGATGTCCCACATGTTCCAGGGATTTTTACTCTTAGCTGGGATGGTAGGGACCCTATGGACAACAAGGTCCTTGACGGAGGAGGCGTTGCCTACTGTTCGGCGCCTTTCAATCTTTCTGAAAACCATATCGTTACCTCCGGCAGCACGCCGAAGATCACCTACATTAGGATCGATCCGTACCAGACGAATCTTTCTTTTGGGCAGTTTACACGGATACAGTACGGGACTTCAAAACAGTCCAACGTGACGGTTAAGCTTTTATCACCTACAGGTGCAGCAATCGTTTTGGTGAATGATATACCACATGCTGTTGGCGACTATGAATTTGAATGGTCTGCGGCAGATTTAACCGATGTGACCGGAAAGGGTTATGTAATAAGTAGTGAAGGAGACTACATAGTCTGGATACAGTCTTCTGACCCCGATACAGGAGCAAGTTCGGTAACTAAAGGAAGTCTGAGGGTCGGAAAGTAAATTTATAATATATTTACCTACAAAACAGTATCAATCAATGTTGGTTATTATACTTAGCTTTAATTGCAAACTATTATAGGGCTGTAAGGCGATCTCATTCACAAGCTATACGTGAAACAGGAGCTAATCTATGCCACAAATGTTGTCATTGATTCTATTACAAGTAATTCTAATCTTGTCGTTTTCAGAATCAGTATTTGCAGAGTGTTCTTCTTCTGGCTATGGTGGATTCCGTTTTGCAAATTGTAATTCAAAATCTGAGGCATATGACTGGCTAAATTCATATTGTGAGTATTATAAAACAGGAGGATATAAGTGCGCCTGTTCTATTGAGGAAGTTGGTTTTTCTCAACTAATACTTTCTGTATATGCCGGAGA
This sequence comes from uncultured Geobacteraceae bacterium, assembly GCA_964509295.1. Taxonomy (GTDB): domain Bacteria; phylum Desulfobacterota; class Desulfuromonadia; order Geobacterales; family Pseudopelobacteraceae; genus JBGSQR01. The sequence goes on from CAZDWS010000002.1 coordinate 296,040, forward strand.
GCCTTGTTGGCAGAAAGTTAACCTTGCATCGTCCAATTATTATCCCTGCCCTGACACTAGCGACAAATGCTGTAATAACCCCACTGACAAATGTTGTAGCGATCCTAATCCCTGTTGTGGTAACCCAACATGTGATTCTGAAGGCAACGGTGGTGGTTCAGGTGGTGGCGGCGGCCCAAGCCCATCACCAAGTCCATCACCTGATCCAAGTCCCGATCCATCTTGTGGCTCAGGCGGTGGTGGAGGTGGAGGTGGAGGTGGAGGTGGAGGTCCTGCAGGAGGCTTTGGAAATTCCGGATCGGATAATGCCGGTTTTGAAGGCGAATAGATAGCAATCAAGCTTAAGCAAGGAACCAACAAACAAATCATCATTTATCATAGCAACCATTCTGGAGGGTTTAAATGACCAGAAGTACTGAGTATTTTATAAATTTGTTATGCACGCTGCTAATCGCCTTCCTTTTGCAAGTGCCTGTCATATCTCATGCCGTTGAAGTTCTTGACGCTATTGAATCAAACAGCTTCGTCAGCTCCTTTGAGCAATCCGACCCCTCCACCACGGGCAAGCCGATCAGCCTGTTATCAGGCGTCGAAAGCTTTACCCGCAATGATTTAAGCATCGGTCAGTTATTCCCCATCACCATCAGACGCAGCTACAACAGTAAAACCGGCTATGACAGCGCCTTGGGTTATGGTTGGGCGCATAACTATGACAAGCGCCTCTATACTTATCCCGACGGCAGCGTCATCATTCGCAAGGAAACCGGCTGGAAACGGCAATTTACCTTAAGCGGCAGCGCATATAACACCCCGGTCGGCGAAACCGGCATTCTCGTTAAAAACCCGGACGGCACCTTCACCTACACCGAAAAGAACGGCACTGTCGAGCGATATGACCTGAAGGGCCGACTGGCATCCATAACAGCTGCCAGCGGCAGTTCACTAGCTCTTACCTATGTCGCCCCCATACGCGCATCACTCACCGGCATACTGCCAAGCAACATCGACCAGAATAACGCCATAGAAGTAGCCCGCGACTACCAACTATCCAAAGTAGAAGAAAAGAACCCCTCCGGCACAGCCACAGGCACAGTCGTAACATTCGCGTATAACACCGCAGGCCGCCTGACCGGCATCACCGACAATCTCGGCAGAACGGTAATCTATACCCACGACACTGCAGGCAATCTCACCGGGGTCACCACCAGCCTGCTTGCCTCTGTATACGAATACACCGACAGCAACAACAAACACCTGATCACAAAAATAGACGAAGGCAGCGGGATCTACACCAACACCTACGACAAAAGCGGTCGGGTAACAAAGCAGACCCACGGCAACGGTATAATCGACATCGAATACACCATCCCCCGTAAAAAGACCAAAGTAACCACAACTATAAAAGACGAAAGCAACATCACCCTCAACACCAATACGCGCACTGTGGAATTTGACGACCTCGGACAACCGGTCAAGGTCACCGACACACTCGGCAACGAAACCAGATATACCAGAAACAGTAAAACCTGGATCACCCGAGAAGAAAGATGGGAGAACAGCGGCACATTATCCGCACCAATCCTTGCCCTTAAAACCGCCAATAACTACACCTACGACGGCCGGGGCAACCTGCTCACCAAAACCGAAGCTCATAGCACCACACTGGAAAAAACTACCACCTGGACCTACGACCCCACATACAACAAAGTACTCACCCAGGCTGAAAAAAGTGTCGTCAACCCGTCCACCGACAAAGTAACTACCAATATCTACGACTCCACAGGCAACCTTACCAGCAGCACCATCACCGGCCTGTTGGGAGACGGCACACCCTTCTCATACACAACCGTACACACTTATGACGTAAACGGCAGACCCAGAACAATCGACGGCCCCAGAACAGACGTATCCGACTTGGCCACCTACATATACGACACAACCGGCAACCTCTCATCCATAACCCAGCCGATCATCGGCACAACCACATACGTCAATCATGACAACTTCGGCAATCCACAAACCGTAACCGATCCGAATGGTAGCATCACTACCTACACATATGATGCCAACGGCCGCGTACTGACCATGAAAGCCCCTGGCGATGCCAACCCCACAACCTATGTCTATACCAACAGCGGCTGCGGTGGTTGCGGTGGAGCCGTTAACAAGATCAGAACAATCACGCTGCCCGAAGGCAACCGCATCGATTATATCTACGACAGTTACGGCAATACCAGCCGCATCACCGACAACGCTGGCAACAGCATCAACTATCATTACGACTCAAAAGGCAACAAACTCAAAGAAGAAATCAAGGATATAACCGGCACACTCAAAAAGACACTCAGCTACCAATATGACGCCCTCAACCGTCTTACTAAAATCATCAACCCGGACAACAGCTTCAGCCAGAACAGCTACGATGCACTGAACAATCTTATCGCCATAAAAGACCCCAGAACCAACACAACCACAAACAGCTACGACGCCCTCGGCAGACTCATATCAACTATCCAACCGGGCAGCATTACAACCGCATTCAATTACAACACAAACAGCAACCTGACAACAGTAACTGACCCCAACAACAACGCTACAACCTACAAATACGACGACCTGGGCCGGGTCTACCAGACCATCTCACCCGATACCGGCACGACCACATATACCTACGATCCGGCCGGAAACCTGATCACGAAAAAAGACGCCAAAAACACCACCATCACCTACAGCTACGACGCTGCAAACCGCATCACCAAGATTGATTACCCCAGCGACACAGACACCATTTTTACCTATGACAGCTGTACAAACGGCAAGGGCAGGCTCTGCGCAACAACCGACGCATCTGGCACCACCGCATACACCTACACAGCAAAAGGGCAGATCGCCACCCAGATCGCAACCATTGACGGCTATACCTTCACAACCCAGTACACTTATGATCAGAACGGCAATATTAATACAATCACCCATCCTGACAACAGGGTAGTCACATACACTTACTCGGACAACAAGCCGATCGACGTAACCACCACCTACGGCGGCATAACCGGTAATATCGCCACCGGAATTTCTTATAAACCATTCGGCAGCGCAGAAGCGTTCACCTATGGCAACGGGATAACCAGAACAATCATCTATGACACCCAATACAGAATAACCGGTATCATCGACGGAACAACACTCAGTTACGGCTACACACCGGATGCCAATGGCAATATCACAGCAATAACCAACAATCTGAACAGTGCTAAAAATAGGAGCTACACCTACGATGCATTGAACAGACTGGGCACAGCCATTGGTCCATGGGGAAGTCTGGGCTGGACCTACGACGGCACAGGTAACAGAATTACGGAAGGGGCAAACAATTACACCTACACAGCAGGCACAAACAAACTGGCATCCGTGAGCGGACCCGTCGCTACAAGCTTCACCTATGACAACAATGGCAATACAGTCACCGATAACTCAAAAACGTTCACCTACAACCAAAACCAGCGCTTATCACAGGCGACCGGTACTCAAACTGGTGATTATGTCTACAACGCCAATGGACAGAGATCCAGGAAAACGATCAACGGAGTAGCCACCTACTTTATCTGCGACCAGAGTGGGCAACTGATCTACGAAACTTCAACAAGTGGCATAACTGCCGATTACATCTATCTGAACAGGCAACCCATAGCCAAAACGGAAGGAAGTGCGGTATACTTCATCCACAATGACCATTTGGGTACGCCGCAGGTCATGACTGATTCAGCTAAAACCAAGGTCTGGGAGATAGAGACAAAACCGTTTGGGGATGGCGCGACTATTACCGGAACAGCAACGCTCAATCTGAGATTTCCGGGCCAGTACTATGATGCCGAGACCGGCAACCACTATAATTACTTCCGAGATTATAATCCGAGCTTAGGCAGATACATCCAAGCTGATCCGATAGGGATGATTGGAGGGATAAATCCATTTGTATATGTTCAATCAAATCCAGTAATTAAAATTGATGCATTAGGACTATTAGGAGGAAATTTACAAGGTGGGGTGCAAGGGTCGCTCCATTTTTTTATGGCTGGGTTCAGTGGTTCTTATGGTGGTGTTATCGGTGGTGGTTCCGCTGGAGTCGGGGCATGTAGATATTGGCAAGTATGTTTAAGAATTGGCCCTGGCTATTATGCTGGTGGCGGCGCAACTTTTGGTGGATCAGTTTACTCAGGGCCTCTTTCTGGTTCTGGTGGTTTTTCTGCCGGTGTTGGTGGCGATGCTGGGGCAGGAGCAAGTGTTGGGGGGCAAGCAAGTGTCGGTGTTGATTCAGGAGGGATAAACTCAGCTGGTGCAGCAAAAGGTGGCTATGGTGGAGGATATGGTTTTTCTGTTGGTTTTGATTTTTGTTGGACAGAGTTAAAATGCAAGGAGAAACCTCCATGCAAAAAATAGCAAACCGAGATAAAAATATTGTGAATAGTTTCTTGTTTTTCGCTGGTCCAGTCTTGGTTTCTGTTACAGTTTTTTTGGATTTCGCAGACATAGGACTGTCTGATCACCTGTTTTTTTGGTTATTATTAATATCAATACCTGTTACAGGCATTTATGTCATTAAAGGTTGGTGGCAGTTTTGGAGAAAATCTTAGCGAAGATCCGCTCCATTGTCTTTGGTTGGTAAAAAAGGCTCTTTGGGGGGCGAAACCGCATCGGAATACTTCCGGGCCAGTATTATGATCAAGAGACCGGGAACCACTACAACTACTTCCGGGACTACAATCCGAGCTTAGGTCGGTACATCCAATCAGACCCCATAGGGTTGTGGGGCGGGGTAAATCTTTTTGCTTATGTAAAAAATAATCCGGTGAACTTTACTGACACTCTTGGGTTATACTTAGGACAATATCCGCCAGCCCCTCCTGGTTATAATCCATCTACTTGGACACCAGGTATATTTGATGACGGTACGTCTTTCCTGAGAGATCCAAATGGAAATAAATGGCTACCACACCCAGAAGATCCAAGTCATTGGCGGCATTGGGATAAACAGGGTCCAGATGGCAAAGATGATGGCCGTTGGCCACCAGATTCAAAGAAACCGTGGCCAAACCCAAAAAAACCGAAAAAAGATCAATGCCCGACTGATCCAAACGGCAACGCACCTGAATTCCAATGGCCAATTCCATTTATGCCAATTGACCCTACAATGCCCAACATGAGATTTCCCACTAGAAGTCCTGTGAGATTTCAATTTAGATTTTTTGTTCCGGCTTGGTAGAGGGGATGGCAAATGAAAAAAAATGAAATAATAAAAAAACGCAGAATTGAATTAGGTCTAACAGAATCAGATATATCTAGTCTTGTTGACCTCACGCGAAGTGAATATTCCGACATTGAGTTACATGATGATGAAATTTGTACGGTTACAGACCTTTGTCGTTTAAAAAAAATATGTGTAGTGCTTGGTTTTGATTTGCTTGATTTATTAGAACTAAAATGTGTTTTTTGTGAGGGGGAAGCGATATTTGCTGAGGATTTTTTGCTTCCTCGAAATGAGTTGATTGTTAATAGAAGAATGAAAATGGCGATTTCAAAAGAGGAGTTGGGTGAACGAGTAGGGTTCAATGAAATGGAAATAGAAAACCTCGAAAACAATTCTGAACACCTTGAAACTTGGCCAATTGATTTTATCAATGATCTCGCAAATGTTATTGATGTGCCCATTCAGATTCTCATGAACGTGAAATGCAACAGATGCGGGAAGGGGAATTCTTAAGTTTAAAACCGTAGGTGCACTGGCACTCAACAACCCGAACAAGCCTAAATCACCGTGAAGCCCTATACTACAGGGTTTTACGGTGTTTTTATAAGAAACATTTTTCTTAAACAGCGTTCTGGTAATAGACGGCAACTTTCTCTCTATTATAACTGACCGCACTTGGGGTAGAAAAGCCTCTTCTGGGTCGAAAGCGTATCGGAATACTTCCGGGCCAGTATTATGATGCTGAGACAGGGAACCATTATAATTACTTCAGAGACTATAATCCAAGCATAGGCAGGTACATCCAAGCCGATCCAGTTGGGTTGGAGGGTGGGGAAAATCATCTATTTGTTTATACCGATAACAATCCTTTAGTCAGGACTGACCCAAAAGGCCTTTTTTGGGTACTTGATTGTATTAGATGTTTTTACTATATGAATGAATGTGCTAAGCAAGGATTGAAATGTAAGAAAGATAAATGCAAAGAAAAAGAATTACCACCTACAAGCAGTGAACTTTTTAACGAATGTTATAAAGACATTCCCGCATGTCAAAAACAATTTGAATATTGTGGAAAATGCGCTCTTACTACAAAGGGTAGCCCTGCTAGTGGAAGTCGGTGAGGTCAGTATGAAAAACACTATAGCAATTATATCTGGCGTAATTGTTTCATTGATATTATTTACATTTGTGTCAGCTTTTGTGATGAAATATAACATCGAACCATATTCCAGCTTTGGAAAAGGTGGCATTTCAAATAGTGATCTTAGCGCACTCCAAAATAAGATTATCATTATTAATTACTTTGTTGTGTTTCCAATGATATCATTAGTTTCTGGGTGTGTTGTTAGCTATATTGCTAATAACAAGGAATATATACTTGGTTTATTTAGCATAATTCCTATTGTAGTACTATTCGTTGACAGGTCAGTTATTTGGATATTTAGTGTTATTGTCGTAGTTATTTTTTCCTTATTAGGTGTAGTACTTTCAAAAAAACTGAAAACTAAAAGAACAAAGATACTGTAGGAGAACATAGGCAGGATCATCCATTCTACACAAAATAAATCAAACCAAAAACGCCGTGACCCCTTTTATTCCAAGGCTTCACGGCGTTTTTGTTTCTTATATATTTTTCTTTAACCGCTGAAGATTCTATCCCCTTATGCGTTGTCCCGTTTTTTTTGTGCCAGCTGATCATCTTAACTTTTCAAGGCCCTGGCTGGTTGAGAAAAGATATTGACAGGAAAACAACCTTTTTGTATACCTACCGGTAGGTAACATTATGGGAAGGGAAACAGAATGGAAAATTCCTTGACATCCGGAGTTGTTCAGCTTGATGCAAAAGAGCGATTGCTGGAGGCTGCGCTGGATCAGTTTGCCAGGCGCGGTTACGCATCCACCACCGTCAGGGAGCTGTGCGAAGCAGCTGGTGTCACAAAACCGGTGCTGTACTACTATTTCAAGAACAAGGAGGGGCTGTACCTGGAATTGATGGATTCCAGCTATGCCCTGTTTGAATCGACCATTACGGAGCTGACATCCTACTCCGGTACGTCCAGTGCATGTTTGATGCATTTCTGTCAGGGGATGTTCGATATCAGTTGTCAACACAGACAGGTTGTACAGCTCTGTTTTTCAATTTATTACGGGCCACCACAAGGTGCGCCGGAATATGACCTGGACAGTTTTTATACGAGAATCATGGATGAAATTGCTCAGATTCTGCAGAAAGGTATTAATTGCGGAGAAATCAGGGATTGCAACGTTAGTGACATGACCTGGTCCATCTTGGCACTGCTGAATGTGGCCATTGAGGAACAGCTCTGCCTGAGAGAGCCGCGTATCGACGGGGCAGCCATGAATAGAATGATTCGGCTGCTGTTTGAAGGGATCGCTAAAACCTGATATGGCAGTTCGCCTCACGCAAAGACGCAAAGACGCAAAGAAAGTCAAATGCTTATAGACCACAATGAACTTACCAAACAGATGAACTGTTAGTTTTTGGAAAGTCATCGGTTTTCTTAGCGTCCTTTGCGGCTTTGCGTGATCAACAGTTTTTTTATAGGTTAAATGATCTTCCTGGAGTTTAAGGAGTTTTAGATGAAACATATTATTACTGTATTTTCTGTTTTAGTTTCGGCTGTATTACTTGCCGCTTGTAGCAGTGACACAGCCAAGGTGACGGTCAAGCCGCCGGTTGCCGTGGATGTCCAGGTCGCTGCAGCTGGCGAGTTGCTGGACAGCGTGGAGGTGACCGGTAATCTGGAACCGAAGTTCAGCGTGGATATCAAAACCCAGATACCGGGCCTGATCAAGCAGGTCTATGTCAATGAGTGGGTCAGGGTCAGGAAGGGGCAGCCGCTGGCCCGGATCGAAGTGGCCGAGACCGAGGCGCAGGTAAAGCGGGCCCAGGCCGGAATCGAAGCGGCCAGGGCCGGGCAGGCCCAGTCTAAGGTGACCCTTAATAGGGCTGAACGTGAACTGGCCCGCATGCAGAAGTTGAAGGAGGCCGGTCTGTCCACTCAGCAGGCCCTGGATGATGCTTGCAGCGAGGTTGATGCGGCCAAGGCCAAAACTGCTTCTGCTCTTGCCCAGCTGAGTGTTGCAGAAGAGGAGTTGCGCCAGGCCCAGGCACGTCTTGCAAAAGGTAATGTGAATTCACCCATTGATGGCATTGTTGCACTGAGAGATGTGAACGTGGGTGATCTGGCCAGTGATGCGGCCGCCGGAAAACCGATCTTTCGCATTGTGGATAATCGTCTGCTTAATCTGACCTTTTCCGTTTCCTCTGCAGAGTCGGCAAAGATCAGGCAGGGGCAGTCGCTGGAGTTCACGGTTGATTCACAGCCGGGTAAAACCTTCAGTGGAGTGATCAAGTATATCAATCCGGAACTTTCTTCCGCAGATCGCTCAATGAAGGTTATTGCAGAGGTGCGTAACGATCAGGAACAGCTGAAAGGTGGGCTGTTTGCAAAAGGGCGGATCATTGCCGGAAAGCGCAGCAGTGTCCTTCAGGTTCCGCGCAGCGCGGTTAACTCCCTGGATCTGACAGCCAAAAAAGGAAGTCTGTTTGTTGTTGAAAATGGCGTTGCCAAAAAAAGAGACATCGCCATTGGTGTTCAGAATGGTGAGCGGATTGAAGTTGCCTCAGGGCTGAAAACCGGTGAGCAGTATGTGGTGCGCGGTGGATTCAACCTGAAGGACGGCGACCAGGTGGCTGTGCCGCAGGCGGTAGCAAAATGATTCTTTCCGATGTATCCATAAAACGACCAATTTTTGCCACGGTAATAGTGCTCTCCCTGGTGGTGCTGGGGGTGTTCTCCTATCGCCATCTGTCCGTAGAGATGTTCCCCAATGTGGAATTTCCGGTCATATCGGTGGTGACGGAGTTTCCCGGCGCTTCACCGGAAACCGTTGAGCGCGAACTGTCCAAGCGGATCGAGGAGGGGGTTAACCAGGTTGCCGGTGTGAAGCATGTCTTTTCCACCTCACGTGAAGGCGTTTCAACGGTTGTGGTTGAATTCCGCCTGGAGGAGAAGGTCAATGATTCCGCCCAAGAGGTGCGGGCCAAGGTAGCTTCAATTCGCGGCACCCTGCCGAAAGGGATTGAAGAACCGATCATCCAGAAGCTGGATTTTAACGCCACTCCGGTGGCGTCCCTGGCGGTGCAGTCCAGCAGTATGTCCCCCCGTGAGCTGACAACCGTTGTGGAAAAAAAGATCAAGAAGCGTTTCGAGAGCGTGGCTGGCGTGGGCAAAGTTGACATGGTCGGCGGCCAGAAACGGGAAATCAATGTGGAACTAGACCCGGTCCGGCTCGATTCTCTGGGACTGGGTGTTAATGATGTGGTCAACGGCATCAAGTCTGAAAATACCAACTCGCCTCTGGGCCGCATTACGCGGGGCACTTCAGAGTACCCGTTAAGAATTGATGGCAAGCCGGAACGGGCCGATCAGTATAGTGAGATGGTTGTTGCCAGCCGTAATAACCGCCCCATCAAGCTGGGTGAGATAGCCCGGGTCTCAGATGGCAGCGAAGAAAGGCGAAAGCTGGCTCTGATCAACGGACAGCCGGGCATTGGTTTGGATATCTACAAACAGTCCGGCGGAAATCAGGTTGAGCTGGTGGATACGGTCAGAAAGGTGATGGATAAACTGCAAAAGGAACTGCCGCCCGGCGTCACGTTGACCATGGTGCGTGACGGCTCGATCATGACCAGAGAATCACTGGCTGATGTCAAAGAAACCCTGGTGATCGGCGGCGTCCTTACCGTGTTGATTGTCTTCTGTTTTATCAATTCCTGGCGTTCAACCGTTATTACAGGTGTGACGCTGCCGATTTCGGTTATATCAACCTTTATCATCATGAATTCCCTGGGGATGACACTAAATGTCATGACCCTGATGGCGCTTTCCCTGGCCATCGGTCTGCTGATTGACGACGCCATTGTTGTGCGTGAAAATATCGTGCGCCATCTGGAAATGGGCAAGAGCCATATGGAGGCGGCCCGGTTCGGCACGGCCGAGATCGGTCTGGCGGTCTTTGCCACCACCATGTCCATCGTGGCTGTATTTGTTCCGGTGGCTTTCATGAAAGGGATCGTGGGGCGTTTTTTCTACCAGTTCGGCATCAGTGTGGCTTTTGCCGTGCTGGTTTCTCTGCTGGTTTCGTTTACCCTGGACCCCATGCTTTCCTCCCGCTGGCATGATCCGTCCATTCATATGCAGGGGCGGCGCAAGGGAATTGCCGCCCTGCTGGAAAAGTTCAATAACTGGTTTGATACAAACGCAGACAGGTACAAAAGTCTGATCGGTTGGGCACTGGACCACCGCAAGATTATCATGGGAATAGCCCTGGCTTCTTTTGTAAGCGGAATAGGTATCTTCAGCACTCTGGAATCCTCCTTTATGGCGCTCTATGACAAGGGCGAGTTTCAGGTCTCCTTCAAGACCGCACCCGATGCCTCCATGGCGGAGACGGAAAACCGCCTCAATGAGATACTGAACAGCCTGAAGGATTTTAAGGACATTGACCACACCTATGCCACTATCGGGGCCGGTGACAGTGGTACGGTGCGGGACGGCCTGCTTTACGTCAAACTGAAAGAGCGTAATACAGGGCGGAAAAACCAGTTTGTGCTGCAGCGCGAGGTGCGTGAACAGTTTTCTAAAATTCCCGGCATCACCTTTTCAATCGAGGAGGTGGGGCAGATCGGCGGAGCCCAGAAACCGCTCAACGTCAACCTGAAAGGGGATGATCTGGCGGTATTGAAAGATCTGGGGCGGCGTCTGAAGGATGAACTCTACAAGGTGCCCGGTATTGTGGATATTGCCATGACCCTGGAAAATGACATTCCGGAATACCGTCTGCGGGTGGATCGGGAAAAGGCGCTCTCTGCCGGTGTGACAACCAACGATATTGTGGGTGCCTTAGGGCGCATGGTCGGCGGCGAAGCTATTTCAACCTATGAGGATGAGGATGGCGATGCTGTTGATGTGCGTGTCCGTCTGCCCCAGGTGTTGAGACAGAATCAGTCGCAGATTGGCGACTTGAAAATTTCCGTTACAGATACAGGCGGCACTTCCCGACTTATACCGCTGTCCAGTCTGACCAGCACCATTGCGGCTGCTTCACCGACAGAAATCAACCGGCGTGACCTGTCGCGTCAGGTTACGGTCAGCGCCAATCTGGATAACCTGCCCATCGGAACGGCGGTCAAGCATGTGGAGGCAGCTTCACAGCGTATCAATATGCCGCCCGGCTACCGCATTGACCTGTCGGGCGAGGCCGAGGATATGGCCGAGTCATTCGGCTACATGGGGGAATCACTGCTGCTGGCGGTGCTGTTCGTCTACCTGATTCTGGCCGCCCAGTTTGAATCGTTCTTTGAGCCGTTTGCCATCATGTTTTCCCTGCCGCTCTCCATTGTCGGCATGGCCGGGATGCTGAAGCTGACCGGCGATACGGTCAATATCATGTCCCTGATCGGCCTGATCATGCTGATGGGGCTGGTGACTAAAAACGCTATTCTTCTGGTGGACTACGCCAAAGTGCTGCAGTTACGGGACGGTATGAGCAGGCGAGATGCGGTCATACAGGCAGGACGCACCAGGCTTCGTCCGATCATAATGACGACGCTGGCCATGATTTTCGGCATGATGCCGCTGTTCCTGGCGATCGGTGCCGGTGCCGAAATGCGCGCTCCCATGGCCAGGGCCGTTGTGGGCGGTCTGCTGACAGCCACCATGCTGACGCTGCTGGTGGTGCCGGTCATGTATACGGTGATGGATGATTTTGGCGGCTGGGTAAAACATAAGTGGAAAGGTGGGGCGGGTAGCCATGATTAAAGTGATTACATCAATATTGCTGTTTTTAATCTGCCTGCCGCTTTTCAGCCCGGTTGTGCATGCCTCTGAGACCCGTATGCTGACCCTGGATCAGGCTCTTTCCATAGCCATGGAGAAGAACCGCAATATTGCCAAAGCCAGGGAGTACGGTAAATATGTGCAGGGCCGATATGTGGAGGAACGTTCGGCCGCCTTGCCGCAGCTATCCCTGAACGGTGCATCATCCTATAGTCTGGATGAAAGTCAGAAGGCGCTGATGGGAGTGGCACCTAAACAGTTTTACCAGACTATTGAACTATCGGTTTCCCAGCCGCTGTTCACCTGGGGCAAGATCGGAGCGGCTGTGCGGGCGGCGGAAGTGGGGCTGAAAACAGCCGATGAGCAGCTGCGGCTGTATCGTCAGGCGGCCTGGCGTGATGTGTCCACCCAGTTTTACGATGTGCTGCTATCAAGGGAACTGCACCAGTTGGCCAAAGAAAACCTGGCCCAGAAAAAGCGGCTACTTGATGAGGCGCAGCGCAAATATGATTCCGGTGTGGCAACGGATTATGATGTGCTGGCCGCCCAGGTGGCTGTAAAAAATGCGCTCCCCGAAACCATCAGAACCGAGAATGCAATCCGTACGGCACGGGAAAAACTGCGCTTTTTACTGGCCCTGGATGGGCAGGATATTGATGTGAGCGGTTCACTGGCAATCGCTGCGGAAAATATCAAAACCTACGAAGAAGCCTTTGAGATCGCCTCCAAAAAGAGGCCGGAACTGTCGGACCTGCAGCTGCGGGTCGGCATCTATAAGGAACTGGTCACCATTGCAAAAAGCAATAATAAACCCAGGCTGGACCTGAAAGGGGGCGGAGGGTGGCGCTGGCTGGATGTTTCATCACCGGCATTGAATCAGTCCGATAACGGTGCTGCCTGGAGTGTGGGCGTTTATCTGAGTTTCCCGTTCTTTGACGGACTCAAGACCAGCGGCCTGGTGACCCAGGCGGAAAGCGATCTGAAAACCAAGCAGATTGAGGTGTCCAGCCAGCTGGACGCCATTGCCCTGGAAGTCCGCACAGCCGGTAATGCGGTCAAGGAGTCGGGCGAGATCGTGCAGGCGCTTGGCGGTACGGTAAAACAGGCGGAGCGGCTGCTGCAGATGGCGGAAAAGGGGTACGAGTACGGAGTAAAGATCAGGCTGGAAGTGGATGACGCCCAGCTGAACCTGATACAGGCCAGGAGCAATCTGGCCCGTTCACAGCGTGATTACCGGGTGGCGCTGGTTAATTGTCAGTGGGCCATGGGGGTGGCCGGGGAGTAGGTTACCAGTATTTCTTTGGCGGTTCTGTTTTGCCGACCAGCACAATATAGCCGTCAATAACCTTGAACATGTCACCAACCTCGTTGGTCCAGGCATCGCCCTCTTCCAGCGGCGAAGGAACTTCGCGCTTGCCCAGATAAACCTCTTCATCGTCGATATAGGCGAACCATTCCAGGCTGCCGGTCATCCAGATTTTGCTATTGAGCATAAATATAACTCCTAAAAACTAGGATAGTTTCGCTTTGAAATCCGGATAACTGAAACTGCGCTTCACATCCAGCTTGCCGGTTTCCGGTTCATAGGTGCAGATGGCCGGGTGCTGGATACCATTGAAGGTGGTTGTCTTGACCATGGTGTAGTGTGACATGTCCAGGAAGGCCAGGCGGTCACCGGGTTGGAGCTGCTTTTCAAAAGACCAGTCGCCGATGATGTCGCCGGCCAGGCAGGATGGCCCACCCAGTCTGTAGGTATGGGCTTTCTCGCCCGCGTCGTAACCGTACTTGATGCCGGGGCGGTAGGGCATTTCCAGGATGTCCGGCATGTGGCAGGTGGCTGATACGTCCAGAATGGCAATATCCATCTCGTTGTGAACCACATCAAGTACTTCACTGACCAGAATGCCGGTGCCAATGGCAATGGCCTCGCCCGGTTCCAGGTAGACTTCCAGATCGTATTTATCCCGGAAATATTTGACCAGCTCCACCAATCCGTCGATGTCGTAGCCTTCACGGGTGATGTGGTGACCGCCACCCAGATTAAGCCATTTCATCTGGGGCAGCAGGTGGCCGAACTTCTCTTCAAAAACCGTGGCTGTACGTTGCAGTGGTTCGAACAGCTGTTCGCAGAGAGTGTGGAAGTGCAGTCCGTCAACGCCTGCCAGAGAGCGTCCGTCAAATTCCGCCAGTGGTATTCCCAGACGAGAGCATGGTGCGCAGGGGTCGTAGATGGCCGTGTGACCTTCCGTATGTTCCGGATTGACCCGCAGGCCGATGGATACGCGCCCCTGTTCCTTCTCCCATAACGGACGAAAACGCTCCAGCTGGTTGAAGGAGTTGAAGACCAGGTGGTTGGAAATCTGCAGCAGTTCTACAACATCGCTTTCCTTGAAGGCTGCGGCAAAGGAGTGGATTTCGCCGCCGAATTCTTCATATCCCAGTCGTGCTTCCCAGGGAGAGCTGGCGCAGACCCCCTGAAGGGTCTGGCGGATCAACGGAAAAACGCTCCACATGGAAAAGGCTTTCATGGCCATCAGGATCTTGGCGCCGCTCCGTTTTTGCACATCATCCAGAATCGCCAGGTTGTGGCGCAAGCGCCCCAGGTCAACCACGTAGGCAGGGGAGGGGGATAGTTGTATGATTTTGTCTATGTCGATACCGGTCATAAGTTGCTCTTTGGAAGTGAAATGTTGAACGGGCAACCATATGGCTGCCCGTTCTCTGTTATGGATAAAGTTTTACTGAAAAGTATAGCTTCATTATAATTCCGGCCATTCTCCGCCGTCAACCACTACGGTCGGCAAGCCCATGGGTCCCAGTACATCCAGGAACAGTTCCGGATCAAATTGTTCCATGTTGAAAACGCCTGCTCCGCGCCATTTGTTGGTCAGCATCATCAATGCACCAACAACGGCAGGAACGCCGGTTGTGTAGCTGATGGCCTGTGACATGACCTCTTTGTAGCAGGCCTCATGGTCGCAGATGTTGTAGATATAAACCTGCTTGCGCTTGCCGTCTTTGATGCCGCGTGCAATCACGCCAATGCAGGTCTTACCTTTGGTTAGCGGTCCCAGACTGCCCGGATCAGGCAAAAGCGCCTTGAGGAACTGGATAGGCACTATTTTCTGGCCGTTGAATTCCACTTCGTCAATGCGGGTCATGCCCACATTCTGCAGCACTTCCAGATGCTTGAGGTAGTTGTCCGAAAAGGTCATCCAGAACTGGGCCTTCTTGATGGTCGGGATGTGCTTGACCAGGGACTCCATCTCCTCATGGTAGAGGCGGTAAATATTCATCGGTCCAATGCCTTCCGGGAAATCAAAGACGCGTTTGGTTGAGAGCGGTGCGCTTTCAACAAACTCGCCGTTTTCCCAGTGGCGGCAGGTGGCGGTGACTTCGCGGATATTGATTTCAGGATTGAAGTTGGTGGCAAACGGCTGGCCGTGAGATCCGGCATTGGCGTCGATGATGTCCAGTTCCTGAATTTCATCCAGGTACTTTTTGGCGGCCAGGGCGGTGTAAACATTGGTAACGCCCGGATCAAAACCGGAGCCCAACAGTGCCATCAGCCCCTTTTCCTTGAAACGCTCCTGATAGGCCCACTGCCAGGAATATTCAAATTTGGCTGTTTCCAGCGGCTCATAGTTGGCCGTATCCAGATAATCCACACCTGTTTCCAGGCAGGCATCCATGATGGTCAGGTCCTGGTAGGGGAGGGCCACATTGATGACCAGCTTGGGCTGCTCCTGTTTGATCAGTGTAACCAGTTCCGGCACATTGTCGGCATTTACCTGGGCGGTTTTGATTGGTGATTTTATCTGGGCGGCAATGGCGTCGCATTTTGATTTGGTTCTGGAGGCCAGGGTAATTTCAGTTATAACGTCTTTAGCCTGGGCGCATTTATGGGTAACGACCTGTCCTACGCCGCCTGCTCCGATAATTAGTACTTTGCTCATAATTCACCTTCCTGAATCTGATATAAATAAAACTGATTGTAATCGTTCTGATTTCGAAATCAATTAATGTAACATTACAGTAACATTAATTTTGTGTAAATTAATCTCCGAAGTAGGTATATCCAAGCAGCGTCTTGTCCAGCAATTCAATAAAGTGGCTGCTCTCCTCAATGGAGATCTTCTTGGATGCCACACTTTTCTCCAGGTTGTCGCGGACATGCTTGAGAATCTCCGGTCCCTTGTACTGGACATATTTCAGCGTTTCCCAGGTGGCGTCACCATTGATGACCGTGTCGATCATGTACCCGGTCTTCTTGTTAAATGTGATGTGCACGGCGTTGGTGTCACCGAACAGGTTGTGCAGGTCACCCAGAATTTCCTGATAGGCTCCGATCAGGAAAAAGCCGATGTAATAGTCTTCGTCTTTCCTGAGTTTGTGCAGCGGCAGCGACTTTGCGCGTCCGTTTTCACCAACGAAACTGGTGATCTCGCCGTCCGAATCGCAGGTGATGTCGGCGATGGAGGCCATGACATCCGGTTTCTGGTTCAGTCTCTGGATCGGCATAATCGGGAACAGTTGGTCAATGGCCCATGAGTCCGGAATGGACTGGAACAGAGAAAAGTTGGCAAAATAGGTTTGCCTCATGTGCAGTTGGAAGTTCTGCAGCTCTTCCGGTATGGGCTTGATTTTTTCCACAATGCTGTTGATTTTGCGGATGATTTTTGAGTAAAGCCATTCTGCAATGGCGCGGTCATTCAGTGTCAGATACCCCAGATTGAACAGGCTGACAGCCTCGTTGATCAACTGCAGGGTGTCGTGGTAATCCTCGCGCAACGAATAGCGGTCGATGCTTTTGAAAATGTCCTGCAGCTTCCTGACTGTCGGTGCGATTTTTTCGGACTCAGCCAGCATCTCTTCAAAATCCGGCATCAGGTTCTGGGTGTTGGTGTTGAGGACGTTGGTCACCATAACGGAATAGTGGGCAACAGTTGCCCGACCCGATTCGGAGATGATGTTGGGGCATTCCACACCTGCTTCGTCGCAGATATTCTTGATCTGGTAGATTACGTCGTTGGCGTACTCTTCAATCGTATAGTTGACGCTGGAAAAATAGCTGGATTTGGAACCGTCGTAATCCACGCCGAGGCCACCGCCGATGTCAAGGTATTCAATGTTTACACCCATCTTGCGTATTTCGCAGTAGATGCGGGCGCCTTCGATCAGCGCCGATTTGATTTTGTCGATTTTGGTGATCTGGCTGCCGATATGTGAATGAAGCAGCTTTACACATTCAAGCATGTCATGTTCTTTCAACAGCCGGATTGCGGCGATCATCTCGGTCATGCGCAGACCGAATTTGGCATCTTCACCACCGGAAGTGGCCCATTTGCCGGTTCCCTTGGAAGAAAGTTTGACGCGGATGCCGAGAATGGGGCGGATGCCGGTGCGCTTTGACAGCTCAATGATCTTTTCCAGCTCAAAAAGCTTTTCAATGACTATGGTAATATTGTAGCCGATTTTGGTGGCATAGAGAACCGTCTCAATATACTCTGAATCCTTATAGCCGTTGCAGATGATCGGCAGGCCATTGCCGGTGGAAATTGAGATAGCTGCTACCAGTTCCGGCTTGGAACCGACCTCCAGGCCGATGTTGTAGCGCTTGCCATAGGAGGCGATGGCTTCTACAACCTGGCGCTGCTGGTTGACCTTGATCGGATAGAATGTCTGGTATTTGGCCGGATAGGCGTTTTCGGTAATAGCACTTTTGAAAACCCTGTTGATGCTGGCAATTCGGCCCTGCAGAACGTCCATGAAGCGGAGCAGGACCGGTGGTTTTATCTTGCGTTTGATCAGGTCGTCCATCAAAACCCGCATGTCGATGGAGTTTTTGGAGTTTGAAGAGGGATGGACACACATGTTGCCTTTTTTGTTGATAGAAAAAAGATCGGCACCCCAGTTGTCCATGTTGTATATCTTGGCGGAGTCAATTGTTGACCAGCGTTCCATAGGCATCTCCAGCTAAATACTAAAAATAAAATACCCTTCTCAATAAGGAAGGGACGCTTCTACTCAACTGCAGACAATATTAAATTTCATGCAGTACGTATAAATGGTTAAAAATATCGTGCAATAGTGCTCCTATGTCAATTGTTATTTATAATCCTTATTGTAAATTAGGTTCAGTCAAACTTGACAATGGCGTCAGGAATGATTAAATCATTTATGTGACTAAATAAAATCTCCACCACTATTTCAGACGAATGGATACATGCCATGCCACGTTATTCAGGCAAGAAACCGCACCATCGTGAAATTCTAAGCCGCCAGGTTGGTGAGATCAAAAGCCTTTTGCATGTTCTGGAGATGCGGGATGATCTGGATGAATCAGAGAATCGTCCCCGGATGGATATGTATGAAACGGATGTAGAGATCGTTCTGGAATTTGATCTGCCCGGTTTCAGGCTGGAAGATATCAGTTTGAATATGTGTGGGATCACGTTAACACTTGATGCCCATAAGCCGAGAGAGCTGGTTGAAGGGCGTTTTGTCTGCATGGAACGCAGTTTTGGTCATTTTCAATATGCAGTACAGATTCCGGGCAGTGTAAATATGTGCTCAATAAATGCTGAATACCGTCTGGGGGTTTTGCGCGTTAAATGCCCAAAAACCTGTGGTATACAGATACCGATAAAGGAGATCACAGTTGAGTGATTCAGTTAAGAAACCAAGAAAAAAAGCGTTAAAGGCTGCTGATAAAAATACAGCAAAAGAAGTGGAAACTCAGGACGCTGAAGAACTGAAAATTCCTGATGTTCTGCCATTGTTGCCAGTACGCGACGTGGTGGTCTATCCGTTCATGATCATACCGCTTTTTGTCGGGCGCGAGATGTCAGTCAAAGCCGTAGACAGCGCTTTGGCCGGTGACCGCATGATCCTGCTGGCAACCCAGCATGAAATCGGCGAGGAAGATCCTTCTCCTGATAAGATATATCGTGTCGGTACAGTTGCCATGATCATGCGTATGCTCAAGCTGCCGGACGGCAGGGTCAAGATCCTGGTTCAGGGACTTGCCAAGGCCAGAATACTTGAGTTTGAAAAGGACAAGCCGTTTCACTCCGTACACATTGAGCGCATGAATGATGTTCCGTTGCTTGATATGACACTGGAAACAGAAGCCCTGATCCGCACAGTTCGCGAACAGCTGGTCAAGGCTGTTGAGCTGGGTAAGCAGATTCCTCCGGAAGTGGTTGTTATCCTGGAAAACATTCAGGATCCTGGTAGCATGGCGGATTTGATTGCCAGTAATCTGGGACTTAAGGTTACGGATGCCCAGACCCTGCTTGAAACGGTAGATCCGATTACCCGTCTGACCAAGGTGAACGAAATTCTTAACCGCGAAGTCGAACTGCTCAGCGTCCAGGCCAAGATTCAGAGTGCCGCCCGTGAGGAAATGGGCAAGAACCAGCGAGAATATTACCTGCGTGAGCAGATGCGGGCTATTCAGCAGGAACTGGGCGACGGGGATGGCAAAGAGGAAATGGGCGAGATCAGAAAGGCGATCGAGGCCGCAAAAATGCCGGAAGCTGTTGAAAAAGAAGCCTTCAAACAGCTTTCCAGGCTGGAAAATATGCACCAGGATTCTGGTGAAGCCGGCATTATCAGGACTTACCTTGATTGGCTGGTTGAGATCCCCTGGAGCAAATCCAGTCGTGACAGCCTGGATATCATCAGGGCCGAAAAGATTTTGAATGACGATCACTTCTATCTGGACAAGATCAAGGAGCGCATTCTTGAATTCCTGTCCGTACGCAAGTTGAAAAAGAAGATGAAAGGTCCGATTATCTGCTTTGTCGGTCCTCCAGGTGTTGGTAAAACCTCTCTGGGTAAGTCAATTGCCAGAGCCATGAATCGCAAGTTTGTTCGCATGTCGCTGGGCGGCGTCAGGGATGAGGCCGAAATTCGCGGCCATCGACGCACTTATATCGGCGCACTGCCTGGCCGCATCATTCAGGCAATGAAACAGGCCGGTACTAATAATCCGGTCATCATGCTGGACGAGATCGACAAACTGGGTTACGACTACAAGGGCGATCCTTCATCAGCACTGCTGGAAGTACTGGACCCGGAACAGAACCATTCTTTTTCGGATCATTACATCAACCAGCCGTTCAATCTTTCTAATGTCATGTTCATTGCCACGGCCAACCAGATTGATCCGGTCCCTTCGGCACTGCGTGACCGTATGGAAGTCATTAATCTTGCCGGTTACACCGAGGAAGAGAAACTGCAAATAGCCCATCGCTATCTGGAGCCGCGTCAGTTGAAAGAAAACGGATTGAAGACAAAGAACATTACTTTTGATGATTCTGCAATCAAGGAAATTATAGCCAAATATACCCGTGAAGCTGGATTGCGAAATCTGGAGCGGGAAATTGGCAAGGTCTGTCGTAAAGTGGCCCGCAAAGTTGCCGAAGGCAATAAGCAGCTCGTCAAGGTGACCAGCAAAAATATACCGACTTATCTGGGTGCGCCCAAATATGTGCGGGAAGAGGATCTGGATAAAAATGAAATCGGTGTTGTGAACGGGCTTGCCTGGACACCGGTGGGTGGTGAGATTCTGCACATTGAAGCTACACTGATGGAAGGTAAAGCCGGATTGACTCTGACCGGTCAGCTGGGAGACGTCATGAAGGAGTCTGCACAGGCAGCCCATTCATACATTCGCGCTCACGCCTCCGAATTCCATATTAAACCGGAGTTCTTCCAGAAGCATGAAATTCATGTTCATGTGCCAGCCGGTGCAATTCCTAAAGACGGCCCCTCAGCCGGTGTTGCCATGACAACGGCGCTGGTATCTGTGATTACCCGTAATCCGGTTAAAAAAGATGTGGCTATGACCGGTGAGATTACCCTGCGCGGCAAAGTTCTGCCAATCGGAGGGTTGAAAGAAAAAATCCTGGCAGCAGTCCGTTCCGAGATGAAGACGGTTATTATTCCGTTTCAGAATAAGAAAGATCTGGAGGATGTTCCTGCTGATATCCTGAAAAAAGTGAAAATTGTTCCGGTTAAAATGATTGATGAAGTGCTCAAGGTCGCCCTGGAAAAATATCCGACACCGCTGCCGCCGAAAGATAAGGAAAAGTTACCTGATCCCGCCGGCAAAAAGTCCAAGGCTGGAAATGGTGCACAGGTGTGAAGCTTGAAAATCTGGGCGAATTCGGTCTGATTGATCGTATCTCCGAAAAAGTTTCCAATGGTAAAGGCGTCATCACCGGTATCGGTGATGACGCTGCTGTTACTGAGCTTTCACCCGGCATGCAGCTGCTGACCTCCACCGATATGTTGCTGGAGGATATACACTTTCGACTTAAATGGCATGATCCCTACCGTCTGGGGCGCAAGTCCCTGGCGGTCAGTATTTCCGATATTGCCGCCATGGGCGGCATACCCCGCTGGGCTTTACTGTCGCTTGCCATCCCCAAAGATTATCCGCTCGAAGATCTTGATGCCTTTACCAATGGTTTTCTCTCCATGGCTGCTGAATATGGTGTTTCACTGATTGGCGGCGATACCTGTTCGTCAAAATCCGGTCTGGTCATTTCTGTGACAATCATGGGAGAACAGCTGCCACAGTTTGTAGTAAGGCGCGATGGAGCCAGGCCTGGAGATGAAATATGGGTCACCGGTACGCTGGGTGATGCGGCATTTGGGCTGGAATTGCTGGAAAATAATAAGCTCCCTCGCCCTCTGGGAGAGGGTTGGGGTGAGGGCGGGGTTGATTACATTATTTCCCGTCTGCTCGACCCGACTCCGCAAACCACTGCCGGTCGAGTTCTGGCTGAATCCGGTCTGGTGTCAGCCATGATTGACATCAGTGATGGCATTCTGTCCGACTTCGAGCACATTGCTGACTTGTCGGGTGTTGGTGGTATAATTCATCTTAATGCGCTTCCCTATTCGGAAAGTTTTCGCACAATGGCTGAAAAACTGCCGATGTTTCCTTTTAACATGCTGCTTTCCGGTGGTGAAGATTACCAACTTGCCTTTACTGCTCATGCAGGTAACAGGGAAAAAATTTCTAATATTATGAAAAAATCTGGCATTCCGGCCTCTCCTGTTGGTATAGTAACAAGTCTGCCCGGAGTAACAGTCCTGAGACCTGACGGAACCCCCTATCTCCTGCAAAAACATGGATTTAATCATTTTAAATAAGACGTATTTGAAAGGGACAGCAATGCAACCTGTAGAAATTCCAGCTCAAAAGGCCCGGCTTTGTGCCGATGCCATTCGTTTTCTCTCCGTAGATGCAGTAGAACAGGCCAACTCCGGTCATCCCGGATTACCAATGGGCGCTGCTGACTGTGCTTTTGCCCTGTGGGGTAATTTCCTGAACTTCAATCCTGCTGACCCAAGCTGGCCAAACCGCGACCGTTTCGTTCTCTCTGCCGGACATGGTTCCATGCTGCTTTACTCACTGTTGCATCTATTTGGTTATGACCTGCCACTGGAAGAACTGAAAAACTTTCGTCAGTGGGGCAGCAAAACTCCCGGTCACCCGGAGTTCGGCCATACGGTCGGCGTTGAAGTTACCACCGGTCCTTTGGGGCAGGGCGTGGCAAACGCCGTAGGAATGGCAATTGCCTCCAAAATGGCTGGCGAGCGTTTTAATGCCGGTGACTTCAGTCCGATTGATCATACTGTTTATGCGCTGGCTGGCGACGGTTGTCTGCAGGAAGGTATCAGCTATGAAGCAGCTGCCCTGGCAGGTCATTTGAAGCTTGGTAATCTGGTCTGCATCTATGACGACAACGGTATCACCATTGAAGGTAAGACGAACCTGGCCTGGTCTGAAGATGTAGAAGGCCGCTTTGTGGCTTGTGGTTGGCACGTGCAGAAGATTGATGGTCATGATTATGGTCAGATCATGAAAGCCATCGCCGCAGCCAAGGCAGAAAAAGAAAAACCTTCCATTATTATGGCTAAAACCCATATTGCTTTCGGCAGTCCGGCTAAACAGGATTCAGCCGGTGCACACGGTTCTCCGCTGGGCAATGTTGAAATCGCCGCGACTCGCGCCAATCTTGGCTGGAATTACGGTTCTTTCGAAGTCCCTCAGGAAGTTCGAGACATCTGCTCCAACCGCGTAGACGAATTGAAGCAGCGTTATAATACCTGGCAGCGCGGTTTTGCAGCCTGGCATGCATCCAATCCTGAAAAAGCAAAACTTTGGGATGAAATGTGGAACAAACACCTGCCGGCAGATCTGTGTGAGCAGCTGATTGCTGTTGTTGGCAGCAAGGATGGAGCAACACGTTCCATTTCCGGTTCTGTCCTGCAGAAAGTTGCAGAACTGGTTCCTTCCGTAGTCGGCGGCTCGGCTGACCTGGCTCCGTCCAACAACAGTGATATCAAAGGTTCAGCCTCAGTGCAGACCGGCACCTTTGGCGGTAAAAACCTGCATTACGGTATTCGTGAGCATGCCATGGGCGCTGTTATTAACGGCATGGGACTCTATGGTTGCTTCATTCCTTATGGTGCAACCTTCCTGGTCTTTTCCGATTACTGCCGTCCGTCAGTCAGATTGTCTGCATTGATGAATCTGCAGGCGATTTATATCTTTACCCATGATTCTTTCTTTGTCGGAGAAGACGGTCCAACTCACCAGCCCATCGAGCATGTTGCTTCTTTGCGTATGATTCCCGGGCTGCAGGTAATTCGTCCCGCTGATGGCCTGGAAACTGCTGTTGCCTGGGATTCGGCGCTCAGAAAAACCAACGGCCCGACCGCATTGATCCTGTCACGCCAGAAGCTGCCTGTTATTACCCGTTCGGCTGATTTCTGCAACTGCGATCTGGCCAAGGGTGGTTATGTTGTTTCCACTCCGCAAGGCCAGCCGGATGTTGTCATCATGGCAACCGGTTCTGAAGTTCATGTGGCTGCCGATGCTGCTGTAGCGCTTGCAGCCGAGGGCATCAAGGCTCGTATCGTTTCTGTTCCATGCCTGGAGCAGTTCATGGCTCAGCCACAGGAATATCGCAATCAGCTGCTGCCCGCCGGTATCCCGCGCGTGGCCGTTGAAGCTGGTCGTGGAGAATCCTGGGGGCGTCTGATCGGATGCGACGGTCTGTTTATCGGTATTGATCATTTTGGCGCTTCCGCTCCTGGTGAAATTCTGGCCGAGAAGTTCGGTCTAACCGCTCCTCAGGTTGCTGAGAAGATCAAAGCCTTTTTGAAATAACTGTGACCATATGGAACTGATAGCCCTTCTCAAAAAACCGTTGCTTTTTTCCGGGTTGAACGAAGCCGACCTTTCTGAACTTGCCACCATTACGGTGCGTCGCAAGTTCAGAAAGGGCGAGTCGCTGTTTTCAGCCGGAGATGATGCCAATGGATTTTATCTGTTGGTTAGCGGCAGCATCAAGCTCTGCCGCATCTCTCCCGATGGCAGGGAAAAAGTGCTGCATTTTGTTCAGCCGGGTGAGACCTTTGCCGAAGCGGCTTTTTTCGGTGATGGTAAATATCCGGCAGAAGCGCGTGCTCTGGCCTCCGGTGAAGCCTTGTATCTGCCAAAGGCCGGTTTCATGGAGCTGATGAGCCGCAATCCCAGCTTTACACTGAATCTGGTTGTGTCGCTTTCCATGATGCTGCGTCAGTTTGCCCGCCAGATAGAGGAGCTGTCTTTTGCCGATGTCACATCCCGACTGGCTTCCTTTCTAATCCGGCGTGTGGATGAAAAATCCACCAGTTATGCCGGTATTACCTACATTGATCTGGGTGTGAAAAAAGGTGAGTTGGCTTCCCGTCTTGGTACGGCCAGTGAAACTATTTCCCGCACCTTGCGTAAAATGAAGGATGAAGGGATCATCGAAGTACAGGGAAGCAAGGTGATCATTCACCAGATGGATAAGCTGCAGAATCTTTGTGAACGGCACGAGTAGAACATCGGATTGAATTAAAGTATTTTTTTGTATTTAATGGGTTTGACCGCCTGCTGGGTGAGTGCAGTCACCTGCATTTTTTTCAAAAATTTTCAGTATGAGACAGTCATTAAATCGCTTGATAATATGAATCTGGAAGCGTAATAATATAAACAGTAAACGATGTTCTCTCTGTCCTGTTCGCTGCTTTTATAGTGCCCGGGCGGAATAAACAAAGAACGGGAGATCTTTCAATAACGTGGTGTGCTGCCCCATTTTGCGGGAATTGCCTGAAGCGTTACAAGATCGCCCACCTGTTAAATACACGCTGGAGGCCTCCTCTAGTCGTCGGCAGGGTGGAGAGAATTTAAAAAGGGTAGCTGTCTTTCGAGACGGCTACCCTTTTTAAATTGTAATTACTGTTTTGCTTGAGTTTTAAAACCCTCATCCGCCCTTTCAGGGCACCTTCTCCCAGAGGGAGAAGGGAACACAATTACCTCGCCATGGCGTTATCCATTACCTTGTAGGCACAGAACTCACCGCACATGGTACAGGCACCATGGTCGGATACGGGAGAGTTGCCGCGAACCGTCCTGGCTTTTTCCGGGTCAAGCGCCAGGGCGTACTGCCCTTCCCAGTCCAGCTTTTTACGGCATTTTGCCATGGCAATATCCTTGTCCATGGCACCTTTGACGCCTTTGGCGATATCACCGGCATGGGCGGCTATGCGAGAGGCGATCACTCCATC
This sequence comes from uncultured Geobacteraceae bacterium, assembly GCA_964509295.1. Taxonomy (GTDB): domain Bacteria; phylum Desulfobacterota; class Desulfuromonadia; order Geobacterales; family Pseudopelobacteraceae; genus JBGSQR01. The sequence continues at coordinate 321,777 of CAZDWS010000002.1, forward strand.
ACGTACATCCTGGGCATCCGGCAGACGCAAGTGCTCGCTTGGTGTTACGTAGCAGAGGAAGTCTGCTCCGGCAGCTGCAGCAATCGCTCCGCCAATCGCACAGGTGATGTGGTCATAACCGGGAGCGATGTCTGTAACCAGAGGCCCAAGTACGTAGAATGGTGCGCCGTGACAGAGTCTTTTCTGCAGCTGGATGTTGGTCTGGATCTGGTTCAGTGGAACGTGTCCCGGACCTTCGATCATAACCTGAACTCCTGCTGCCTGGGCGCGCTGGGTCAGTTCACCCAGAATGATCAACTCATGAATCTGGGCGCGGTCTGTTGCATCGGCCAGACAGCCGGGGCGGAAACCGTCCCCCAGCGACAGGGTCATGTCGTATTCTTTGGTGATTTCCAGCAACTTGTCGAAATGTTCAAAGAGCGGGTTTTCCTGGTTGTTGTAACGCATCCATTCAATGGTGAAAGCTCCGCCTCGGGAAACAACATCCATGATGCGCCCTTCGTTCTGCATCCGCTCAACAGTACTGCGGGTTACTCCGCAATGAACGGTAATAAAGTCTACGCCATCTTCAGCATGCTTAATGATACCGGCAAAGATGTCGTCCACAGTCATGTCAACGATGGCTTTCTTTTTAACCCGCACCGCATCCAGGGCGGCCTGATAAAGCGGCACACTGCCGATACAGGCGTTTGTTTCGGCAACGATAGCACGTCTGATTTCATCCACCGGTCCGCCTGTTGACAGGTCCATCAGGGCATCTGCACCATGAAAGACAGCTATACGGGCTTTTTCCAGCTCTTTCTGCATGTCTGTGTCATCTGACGATGAACCGATATTGGCATTTACCTTGGTGCGTAGTCCTGCTCCGACAGGCAGGGGCATACCGTTCAAATGTTTGATATTGTGGCAGATGACAATGTTTCCGGCAGCCATGCCATCGCGGATGAATTCTGGTGCAACACCTTCTGCTGCTGCAGCAATCTGCATTTTTTCGGTAATGACGCCCCTGCGGGCGAATTCAAGCTGGGTCATTAAATACTCCGTATGATTTTAATGTAAATGCTCTTCTATTTGGTGTTTTCGCCATGCCTCGCTGCAGCGAAATGATTGATCGGGTTGTGACCCTTGCCCAGCGGGCGTGCTAGTTTAATGGCTGTGGTGATAAATTCCTTGGCCTTCTCCACGGCAATTTTAAGCGGCTCTCCCTGTGCCAGATAAGCGGCAATTGCAGATGCATAGGAACAGCCGGTGCCATGGGTGCTGGTCGTAAACAACCTGTCAGTGGTAAAATGGTGGATCTCTTTACCATCAAAAAGAATATCAGTTGATTTGCGACCTGACAGATGTCCACCTTTGACCAGAATATTTGCGGCACCAAGTGCGTAAAGATCGCGAGCGGCCTGTTCCATTTCCGACTCAGTTTGTACAGACCTCCCCAGCAGACGTTCAGTTTCAGGGATGTTGGGTGTCAGCAGGTAGGCTTGAGGTATCAACTGATCTCTGAAAATGTTGACGGCTTCGCATTCCATCAGTGCTGCACCGCTGGTGGCGATCATGACAGGGTCAACAATCAGCGGTATGACAGGTTCTCTGCCGCTGAAAAACTCTGCAACGGCAGAGATAATAGCCGGTGTATGCAGCATGCCGGTTTTGATGACGTCAATCGGTATGTCTGAAAGAACGGTTCTTATCTGATCAATTACAAATGAGGATGGTAGTCCGTGAATTGATGTAACCGTTTTGGTGTTTTGGGCTGTCAGTGCGGTCAAGGCCGTGGCGGCATAGCTGCCCAGCAGCGTAATGGTCTTTATATCTGCCTGAATTCCGGCGCCGCCACCGGAGTCGCTGCCGGCAATTGACATTACTGCACCACGTGGAAAAGGACGATGGCGGTTGAAAAGCAACCGTAGTTCCATGGCCGCAATATCCGGGCGCGGGCTGGAGAGGATCGCGGATATAATTGCCAGGGAGTCAGCGCCGGCGTCAATGACTCGACAGGCGTTCTCGGTTGTAATCCCACCGATGGCAACTACCGGTATCTTTATTTTGTCGCGGATTTCCGTAAGTCCGACAGTGCCTGAAATTCGGGTGACAGTTTTACTCTCGGTTGCAAACATCGCTCCGAAACCGATATAGTCGGCGCCTTCCTGTTCAGCCTGCAGTGCTTCCCTAAGATCGTGCGTAGACTTTCCGATAATCTTATTCGGCCCGAGTTTTTCCCTGGCGGCAGCAATGGTGCCGTCATCCTGGCCAAGATGAACTCCGTCTGCATCCAGTTCCGCAGCCAGCTGGACACTGTCATTAACAATAAATGCCGCCCCAAAGTGTCGGCAAAGCTGTTTTAACTCATTGCCTTCAACGAGGCAGTGCTCATGGTTTTTTTCTTTGGCGCGATATTGTAGAACTGAAACACCACCGAGCAGGGCAGCACGCACACGTTCGACCAGGTTTTTACTCTGATCGGTGATCAGGTAAATGCCGGTAATGGGCAGAGTGGACAGTCTTTTGTTGACAACGAGACGAAATGATCTGTTTGTATCGCTCATTAACACAACCTCAGATAAAAAAAGCCGCACTGATTTGAAATCAGGCGGCTGTTTAGAGTGTCTTCAGTATAGCCGCTTTCCTACGCCGGGACAAACCGGATCAGGTTCAAAGGGTCTGATTCGCAGAATCATCTCAGTTCATTCGAACTCCCCCAGGGCCTTGCAATTTGTGTACACTACTGGAACTTATCGATTCTGTCAATGGCATTGAAAAACTGTTCTTGGTTCATTGTTCATAGTTCGTGGTTATAACCTATGAATCAACAACCTGGAACCTTGAACTGTCTCCTTTACACCCTTTCATGGACGTGATAATACCAACAGGGTGATTTGCCGCGCTTTTTACCAATTTTAAGCAAGGAGTAACCATACTTTGTTCGACAGTCGTCCCACATTTGCCGAAATTGATCTTAATGCCCTGCGCCACAATTTTATGGCCATACGATCCTCAATACCCCGGCGTACCGAAATACTGGCAGTTGTCAAAGCGGATGCCTATGGCCATGGTTTTATGGATATCAGCCGTGAGCTGGAGCAGCTTGGAGTCAATGCCTTTGGCGTTGCATTTCTGGCGGAAGGTATCCAGTTGCGCAAGTCCGGTATCGATAAGCCGATTCTGCTGCTGGGCGGGGTCTATCCTGGCCAGGAGCGAAAATGCGTTGGATTCAATCTGTCTACGGTAATTTTTACCATGGAGCAGGCCCAGGCGCTGAATCATGCTGCCGGTAAGCTTTTTCGCAAGGCCCAGGTACATTTGAAAATAGATACGGGCATGGGGCGGCTTGGTATTCCTTACGCTGATGCCACAGGCTTTTTGAAAGAATTGCGAAGTCTTCCCAATATTGAGCTTGAAGGTGTCATGTCCCATTTTGCCAGCGCCGATGAGCTGGATGAGTCAGGGCAGTATTTTACCAGACTTCAGTCTGAGCGATTTGATTGGGTCATGACTGAAACGCGCAAAGCAGGTTATTCACCGCGTTATGTGCATATAGCCAACAGTGCAGCCACTTTCCTGCGGGAAATTCCAGGCTGCAATCTGGTCAGGCCGGGCATTGCCCTTTATGGTGCTCTTCCCTCATCTGATTTTCATGGCAGACTTGATCTGCAACCGGTCATGCGGTTGAAAAGCCGTATTGCCATGCTGAAATGGGTGGAAGCGGGCACAACCATCAGCTATGCCCGGCGCTTCACTGCCGGTGATAAAACCTTGATTGCCAGCGTGCCGGTCGGTTATGCCGACGGGTATTCCCGTTCCCTGACTAACAAAGGTGAAGTGCTCATCAGAGGGCAGCGGGCTAAAGTGACAGGAACGGTCTGCATGGACTGGATTATGCTGGATGTTACTGGAATTGAGGAGGTCTCGGTTGGCGATGAAGTTGTACTGATGGGGACTGATAGAGTAGGAAACTGCATTCATGCCGAGGACCTGGCCGCTGCAGCAGGAACAATTCCGTATGAATTTTTCTGTGGTATCAGCAAGCGGGTGCCGAGGGTGTATTTGAAGTGAAGATCAGGTTGAGGTTAAGGTTGAGAAAAAATCTTAGCCTTAATCTTAACCTTAACCTTAACCTAACGGAGTATATATATGATTAAACTGACACAGATGGTAAAGGCGGCCGGTTGCGGAGCCAAGCTTGGTCCGGCTTCGTTGGCGGATGCACTGAAAGGCCTTTTTGATGAGCGGCATCCTGAGCTGCTGGTTGGAACAGAAACATCTGACGATGCCGGCGTTTTCAAAATTGCTCCGGACCTGGCCCTGGTGGAAACAGCGGATATTATTACGCCGCTGGTGGATGATCCCTACAACTTTGGCCGCATTGCTGCAACAAATGCCATTTCCGATGTGTATGCCATGGGTGGACGTCCGGTGACCGCCATGAACCTGGTCTTTTTTCCGGCCTGTTCATTGCCGGGTGAAATTCTGCGGGAAGTCTTGGCCGGTGGTCTGAGTGTTATTAAAGAGGCGGGCGTCTGTCTGGTCGGTGGACATACGGTGGAGGATGACCAGCTGAAATACGGTCTGTCCGTCACCGGTTTGATTGCACCGGATAAAATCATGCGCAATTCCACAGCCAGGGCGGGTGATGTGCTGATTCTGACTAAACCGCTGGGAACCGGCATTATTTCTACTGCTATCAAGGGCGAGATGGCACCGGATGTATCCATCACGGAAGCGATTCGCTGGATGACGACCCTTAATCGCACCGCAGCGGAGTTGATGCTGGAATGCAACGCCAGTGCTGCAACTGATGTTACCGGTTTCGGTCTGATCGGCCATGCCAGCGAGATGGCGCGTGGTGCAAATGTGACGGTCCGACTTGATTTTGCTTCCATACCACTGATGCATGGTGTCATGGGTCTGGTGGCAGACGGTATGGTACCTGCCGGTGCCTATCGTAACCGCGATCATTATTCACAGTTTCTGGTCGGTCTGGACGGGCAGGATGAAAAACTGTTTCCACTTTTTGATCCACAGACCTCCGGTGGATTTCTGATGTCTTTTTCTCCAGAAGATGCACAACGGTTTTTAAAATTGGCAGAAGAGCGTGGACTGTTTGTCCGACAGGTAGGTGAAGTGATGACATTCTCGTCCAACTATATTGAGGTAATCTGAAGTTATGTACGCACTGGCCATTGATCTGGGTACCACAACCCTGGCGGCATCGCTGGTTGATACGGCAACCGGTAAACGATTGGCCATGACCGGCTGTATGAATCCCCAGCGCAGTTTCGGCCCGGATGTGGTGTCGCGGCTGGATGCGGCTGTGCATTCGGAAGATGTGCTGAAGGAGTTGTCTTCAGTTATTCGCGCCGAATTGCGGCAGCTTGCCCTGGAACTCTGCCGCACAATCGGAATTGACTGGATTGACATAAAGCAGGTCGCCATTGCCGGTAATCCCGCCATGCAGCATCTTTTGCTGGGCCTGCCGGTCAAGACGCTGGCATTTCCCCCCTATCGCCCACTGTTTACATCGGGCAAAAAGATCAAGGCCGCAGAGCTTGGCTGGCCGGGTGAAGCCGAGGTATACATATTCCCCATGCCGGGCGGCTTTGTCGGTGGTGATACGGTGGCGTTTTTGTACGGGCAGCTTAATGATGAGGTTAAGATTAAGGTTGAGGTTGAGGTTGAGAAAAAGACAATACCTGAATCGGCAATTTCTTCGCCAGCTTCCTCTGTGATTTCAACTACTGATTCTAACTCAGCCTTAACCTTAGCCTCAACCTTGTTTCTCGACATGGGCACCAACGGCGAGATGGCGCTGCTGGATGGGGAAACCATCTGGGCCACATCGGCTGCGGCCGGACCGGCATTTGAGGGGGGCAACCTCACTTGTGGTATGGCGGCACTCCCCGGTGCCATTAGTTCGGTTCGGATAGAAGGTGATCGGGTCAAGCTGACGATTATAGCCGATGTTTCGCCAATTGGTATCTGCGGTTCTGCGGCTATAGAGGCTGTAACAGAGCTGCTGCGAAGTGACTTGCTTGAACTGGGTGGCCGATTGCGCGAAGCTGGTGAAATCAACACAAACCTGGCAACCCGTTTGATTTGCCATAACAACGAAAATGCCTTTGTAATCTACCGCGATGCAAAAAAAAAGCTGTTGTTAACGCAAGGGGATATTCGCCAGATACAGCTGGCCAAGGGGGCCATCCGGGCCGGTATGGAGGTTTTATTCGGACGTTCCGGTATCTCTGCCGATTCTCTACAGCAGGTGGTTCTAACCGGTTCATTCGGTGCAGTTCTTCGGCCCGAGTGGCTCAAAACAGTTGGAATATTCGAAGAAAATATGGTAAATTTATCCCTTTTTACTCCAGAGGGTGCGTTAAGTGGTGTTGAGCGCGCACTGGCAGCAAACGACGGTTTTCAGTCTGTTGAATTTCTGGGCGAGCGCTTTAAAGTGGTACCGCTTTCCGGGACACCGGTTTTTGAAGAAAAATTCCTGCAGCATATAAATTTTCCGATAGGTGATAGAAAAAATGGCAATTGAGTTTGGAGTAGACAAACAACAGCGACTGCTGTTGCTAAAAGGTTTAGAAACGCTGACGGTGGATGATATTCTGGCATATCTGCGTGAAGTGGTGGCACGTCCTGATGTGGCCGGGTTCAACGGTTTGGTTGATTTGACCGGGGCTAAGGATATTGTTATCGGCATGATGGGTAAGATACAGCTTTTCGGTAAATTGTCCTCTTCTCTGGATAGCAGATGGTCGTCATCGCGTTTGGCAATTGTGACTTCCGGGGACGACCACTTTGGACTGGATGGCTTGTATGCAACCTTTCAGGGACTTAAGCCTGTCAGTGCAAAGCAGGTCAGCGTATTCAGGAACATGGATGATGCTTTGCAGTTTTTGGGTTTGGATGGTCAATTGCAGCATGAAATATGCTGTCAGCCTCTTAAAGTATAGGCGGCACGATTGTTTTTGTATGGTAAAATTCAATCTTAAATTCGGATAGATATACTTTTCAAAGGAGTAATTAAAAATGGCAAAAATTACCAGGGCGCTGATCAGCGTTTCCGATAAAAGAGGCATCATAGAGTTTTCCAAAGTATTGGCAAATCATGGTGTGGAGATCTTATCTACCGGTGGAACAGCCACACTGCTGCGCGAGTCAGGACTGACTGTCAAGGATGTCTCCGACTTTACCGGTTTTCCGGAGATGCTGGACGGCCGGGTCAAGACGCTTCACCCCAAGGTGCATGGCGGTCTGCTGGGGATGCGCAGCAACCCGGCACATGTGGCCAAGATGAAGGAGTACGGCATTGAGAATATAGATATGGTGGTGGTCAATCTCTATCCTTTTGAATCCACTGTAGCCAAGGAAGGTTGTCTGCTTGAGGATGCCATTGAGAATATTGATATCGGCGGCCCGACCATGCTCCGTTCTGCTGCCAAGAATTACCCGGATGTAACCGTTCTTGTTGACAGTCGTGACTATGCAACGATACTGGACGAAATGCAGGCTAATAATGGAGAGGTGTCTCCCAAGACCAATTTCGGTCTGGCGGTTAAGGTTTATCAGCATACAGCTGCCTATGACGGTGCCATCTCCAATTATCTGGGTGCAAGACTGGGCGAAGGAGTTGATGCATTTCCAGCTACTTTTACCATGCAGGTTAAAAAAGTACAGGATCTGCGCTACGGTGAGAACGCTCACCAGTCGGCTGCCTTTTATGTGGAAAAGAATGTTTCCGAAGCTTGTATCTCCACAGCCCGCCAGCTACAGGGCAAAGAGCTTTCCTATAACAATATCGCCGATACGGATGCCGCGCTGGAATGTGTCAAACAGTTCAGTGAAGCACCGGCCTGCGTGATTGTCAAACACGCCAATCCGTGCGGAGTTGCCATCGGTGCCAATATTCTGGAAGCGTATGATCGCGCCTATGCAACGGATACGGAATCGGCGTTTGGCGGTATCATCGCCTTTAACCGCGAGCTGGATGCAGAGACCGCCCAGGCTATCTGTGATCGTCAGTTTGTAGAGGTTATTATCGCTCCGACTGTTTCCCCGGCCGCAATAGAAGTGGTTACGGCCAAAAAAAACGTCCGTCTGCTGGAATGCGGTGACTGGTCAGGTAAAGCTGCGGCGCGCCTTGATATGAAACGGGTAACCGGAGGCCTGCTGGTGCAGGACGCCGATCAGGAGCTTATTGATGGACTCAAGGTGGTTTCCAAGCGTCAGCCGACCGAACAGGAAATGATTGATCTGCAGTTTGCCTGGCGAGTGGCCAAGTTTGTCAAATCCAACGCCATTGTCTATTGCAAAGACGGTATGACCATCGGTGTGGGTGCAGGGCAGATGAGCCGCGTTAACTCGGCCAGAATTGCTGCCATCAAGGCGGAACAGGCCGGCTTGGTCGTTCAGGGGGCAGTTATGGCCTCCGATGCCTTCTTCCCGTTCCGTGACGGTATTGACAATGCGGCAGCGGTTGGCATAACAGCTGTAATTCAGCCCGGTGGCAGCATGCGTGATGCCGAGGTTATCGCAGCGGCTGATGAACAGGGCTTGGCGATGGTGTTCACCGGCATGAGACATTTCAGGCACTAGATCGTCCACTTTTCCGCTATCTCGGCGTCAGATTTCACGAGTGCTTGTGCGACGTACCTCTCTCATCCTATCCTTCTCCCAGAGGGAGAAGGGACACAGTTTACCCTCTCCCTCTGGGAGAGGGTGGCCAAAGGCCGGGTGAGGGGTCTCCGCGCACTCGCTCATCTTCCTTGATATAGCGAAAAATTGAACGACCTTAAACACATTTACAAACAAGGAGTAACCCATGAAAGTTCTAGTCGTAGGCGGCGGTGGTCGCGAACATGCCCTGGTTTGGAAGATTGCCCAGTCTCCACTTGTTACCAAGATCTATTGCGCACCGGGTAATCCTGGTACGGCAGCACTGGCAGAAAACCTGCCGATCAAGGCCGATGAAGTTGGTAAACTGCTTGAATTTGCCTGGGAAGAGAAGATTGACCTTACTGTAGTCGGGCCTGAGCAGCCGCTCTCTCTCGGTATTGTGGATATGTTCCAGAACCATGACCTGAAGATCTTTGGACCGACCAAAGCAGCCGCATTTATTGAAGGCAGCAAAGCTTTTTCCAAAGACCTGATGCATAAATATGACGTGCCGACAGCAGCCTATGGTGTTTTTACCGACATGGAATCTGCCGAGGACTTCATCAATAAGACCGGGGCTCCGATTGTGGTCAAAGCCGACGGTCTGGCTGCCGGTAAAGGTGTCATCATTGCCCAGACATGCGAAGAGGCTATTGATGCCGTCAAGGACATGCTTAGCGGCAATGCTTTTGGCAGTGCCGGTTCACGTGTCGTAATCGAGGAGTTTCTGACCGGTGAAGAGGCCTCATTCCTGGTGATTACCGATGGCAAAAATATCATTCCGTTGGCCAGTGCCCAGGATCACAAGGCGATCTTTGACAACGACCTGGGACCGAATACGGGCGGCATGGGTGCCTATTCACCGGCTCCGGTTGTTACCCAGGCTGTTCACGATGAAGCCATGGCCGTTGTTCTGCGCCGGGCTGTTGACGGCATGGTGGCGGAGGGCCGTTCCTACAGCGGTATTCTCTATGCCGGTCTGATGGTCAAGGATGGTCAGGTCAAAACCCTGGAGTTCAATGCGCGCTTCGGTGACCCGGAGTGCCAGCCGCTGCTGATGAGGATGAAATCTGATATCGTTCCGCTATTGATGGCGGTTGCCAATGGCGATCTGTCAGGAATGAATATTGAGTGGCACGACCAGGCTACGGTTTGTGTGGTCATGGCATCCGAGGGTTATCCGGGCGATTATCGCAAAGGCGACGTGATCAGTGGTCTTGAAGACGCAGCCAGATTGGAAGATGTGTACGTGTTCCATGCCGGTACTGATCTGAAAGACGGCAAGTGTGTGACAAACGGCGGACGTGTGCTGGGTGTGACCGCCATGGGCCCGACTGTTCAGGCTGCCATCAATAATGCCTATGCCGCTGTGGAAAAAATATCCTGGCAGGGTGTGCAGTTCAGGAAAGACATTGGTAAAAAGGCTATCGGACGGATCTAAGGTGGTTCATAGTTCGTGGTTCGTAGTTGTTTTAACCACGAACTTTGAACCATGAACCTTGAACAAATTTAAGGGGATTTTATGCAAGGTACACCACAGGTTTTAATAATGATGGGAAGTGATACGGATCTGCCGATCATGCAGGAGGCGGCCACGATTCTTGAAAAATTCGGTATTGCATATGAAATGAGGATCGCATCGGCACACCGTTCGCCTGTCAGAACTGCTAAACTGGCAACTGAAGCGGCAGGAAAAGGAATCAAGCTGATTATTGCCGGTGCCGGAGTTGCAGCGCATCTGGCCGGCGTTATCGCCTCCAAGACAACACTGCCGGTTATTGGTGTTCCCACACCGGGCGGTGCGTTGAATGGTGTTGATGCACTTTATGCAACTGTTCAGATGCCTGCCGGTATTCCGGTTGCCACGATGGCGGTAGGGCGTGCCGGAGCAAAAAATGCCGGTTTGTTTGCCGTTCAGGTGTTGGCTTTAAGTGAACCAAAGCTGGCACAAGCCATGATCGATTATCGCGTTGAAATGGATCAGGAGCTGGAACGGAAGGATGCTGAGCTGCAGGCTAAACTACGAGGTTAAAGGCGGTTATAGACGGTTCAATGTTCGTGGTTCTTGGTTAAAACCACGAACATTGAATTATGAACCACGAACTATGAACAGTTTTTCCTTCATCATACCGGTCAAGCCGGGTGGTCACGTCAGTGCGCTGGATGCTTTGAGACAGCTCGATTCTGCAGCATACTCTTTTGAAGTGCTGGTGGCCGAAGGTAAAACTCCCAGTCAACAGCGCAATCAGGCTGCCTATCAATCCATTGGCGACATTATATATTTTCTTGATGATGATTCGCTTGTTCCACAAGATGTTTTCTCCTGGTGTGCAGCCGCTTTTGAGGATCGGGCCGTTTCTGTTGTCGGCGGTCCTTCGCTGACCCCTGCCACTGATTCATCCCTGCAGAAACTCTTTGGCTATGCACTCTGTTCTCTGTTTGGAGCGGGAGGGGTGCGGAATCGCTATCAGGCTGTAGGTATGCCACGGGAAACAACGGAAAAAGAGCTGATCCTCTGCAATATGGCTTTCAGGCGTGAGGATTTCATCAGCTTCGGCGGATTTGACGAGCGTCTTTACCCCAACGAGGAAAATGAACTGCTGGACAGGATTACCGCTTCCGGGCACAAACTGGTTCATGTACCTGAAATGGCCGTAGAGAGAAGTCAGCGATCCACGTTGTCGGCATTCATGCGCCAGATGTATTCATATGGTCGTGGCAGGGCGCAACAAACATTGATTGCCGGTGTTGGTTCTGTTGCCAGTTTTGTTCCGCTGGTTTTTGTCCTCTATCTTCTGTCTCTCCCATTGGCGTTTATCTGGCCATTGTGGTTGTTGCCGCTGGCTGCCTATTTTCTGCTGGCTTCGGTTTTTACAGTTTCAGCAATGATATCATCAGTGGCTTTGTACACTTTCTTCCTGTTGCTGATTTTTCCTCTGCTGCACTGTTGTAACGGAATCGGTCTGCTATGCGGTTTTGCCGGCGGAAAACCGAGGCCCGTTGCCCGTGGTGTGGTGACTATCAAGCAACTTAAAACTTTTGAACAGCAACAGTGGTAATTTGGGATCCAATGGCGTTAGCCAAATCACCAAGCGGAGCATAATGTGAAATTCAGTATTGTTGTACCGATCTTTAACGAACAGGATAATATCGCAGCGCTGTACAGCGCCGTGACAGGCGCCCTTGACAGCTATGACCGGGAATATGAAGTGATCCTTGTGGATGACGGCTCCACTGATGGCTCCTTCAATGCCTTGAAGCGTCTGGCAGAGCTGGACAACCGTTTCAAGGTAATCAGGTTTCGCCGGAACTTCGGTCAGACAGCCGCCATGTCAGCTGGATTTGATGCGGCTAAGGGGGATATCATAATCCCCATGGATGGAGACCTGCAGAATGATCCGGCAGATATCCCGCATCTGATCAAAAAACTTGATGAAGGTTATGATGTGGTTTCCGGCTGGCGCAGTGACCGCAAGGATACTTTTGTAACCCGTAAAATACCATCCATACTGGCCAATGCCATGATATCCAAATTCACCGGAGTGCATCTGCATGATTACGGCTGCACCCTCAAAGCCTACCGTCGTGAAGTGCTGGACGGCATCAATCTGTACGGCGAGATGCACCGTTTTGTGCCGGCGTTGGCGTCACAGGTCGGTGCCAAAGTGGCCGAGCTTCCGGTCAAGCACCACCCCCGTCTGCATGGTGTCAGCAAGTATGGCATTTCCAGGACTTTGAGAGTTGTGCTCGATCTGATTACAGTAAAATTTCTGCTCTCCTATTCCACCAAGCCGATTCAATTGTTCGGCAAGTGGGGCGCATATACCCTGATGGTCGGTTTCTGCAGCGGTGCCATGACGGTTTATATGAAAATTTTTGAAAATTTGAGTGTGAACAGAAACCCGCTCTTTATCCTGACCGCCTTTCTGCTGTTTATGGGGGTGCAATTTATTGTGCTCGGCCTGTTGGGCGAGATGAATGCCCGCACCTATCATGAGGCCCAGGGGAAACCGATTTACGTTGTTCGTGATAAATTGAATCTGTGACCAGTCCCCAGTCACTTAAAATAATGATGCTGGCACCGACCCCTTATTTTGCGGATCGCGGCTGTCATGTCAGAATCTACGAGGAAGCCAGGGCATTGATTGAGCAGGGCTGCGATGTTCGTATCGTGACCTACCACATTGGCCGTGATATGGCCGGTATTCCCACCTACCGCATCCCGCAAATACCATGGTATAAGCGACTGACAGCCGGTCCGTCGTGGCAAAAGCCATTCCTGGACCTGCTGCTGCTGTTTAAGGCCTGGTCCGTTGCCGATTCATTCAAGCCGGACATTATTCATGCACATCTGCACGAGGGCGCCTTTATCGGACTGTTGTTAAAACCGCTGCTGGGTGTCCCGTTGGTTATGGATTTTCAGGGAAGTCTGACCACGGAATGCCGTGATCACGGTTTTTTTAGGCAAGGCTCTGCTTTGGAAAGTCTGTTCAGCTTTATTGAGCGCTACATAAACGGCAAGGCCGATGCCATCATAACCAGCTCTACATCGGGTTGCACAGCCATGAAGCGGGAGTGGGGCGTTCCAGACGGAAAAGTATCCTCTGTTATTGATGGAGTTGATACGGAGCAGTTTCGAATTTATCCAAGGCATGAAGCACGTAAGCGCCTCGGCATACCGGAAGGGGTAAGGTTGGTGGTTTTTCTTGGGCTGCTCAATGCCTATCAGGGTATTGACCTGCTACTGGAAACAGTCGCCATCTTAAAGGGACAGGATAGCAAGGCCCACTTTCTTGTCATGGGGTATCCGGATGAGTCATATCGTCTTAAATCGCACAAAATGGGCCTGGATGATATGGTTACATTCACCGGCCGGATCGATTATGCCGAAGCAGCATTTCTGCTGAGTGCTGGGGACCTGGCTGTTTCCCCCAAACTCTCTCTTAGCGAGGCCAACGGCAAGCTCTTCAACTATATGGCCTGTGGTCTGCCGACTCTGGTTTTTGATACGCCGGTTAACAGGGAGATTATTGGTGATGCGGGTGTTTACGCTGACTATGGCAGTGTGTCGGATTTTGCAAAATGTATTACTGAATTGCTGGCAGATGAAAAGCGCCTCTCGGAGCTGTCCGGTGCCGTAAGGATGAAAGCAATTAATGAACACTCCTGGGCGTCCCGTGCGTTAAATATTAAGTCGATCTATTTGAATTTGCTGTTGAAAATAGATAATAAGAAGCAAAAATGATTTGGTCGGTAGTAAGTGGAAATAAAAAAATGAAATTAAGTGCTAAAAAAAGTTGACATCACCGGCATGATTTGGTAAAAAACAAAGCTCGCAAGCGCGGGAATAACTCAGTGGTAGAGTGCAACCTTGCCAAGGTTGAAGTCGCGGGTTCGAATCCCGTTTCCCGCTCCATTTAAAACTTAATGGAATTGATCAGTTAGAAAGACTAATTCCAAGACTGTGCCCGGTACTGTTTCTAAACGGTATCGGGCTTTTTCTTTTCTGGGGCGTAATAAAGTCCTGACCGAAGTAGTTGTAAATCGCTTCTGCATCCTCTTCAAGACCTTCTACATAGTTCCCGTATATAGTTGGCATTAGTTATCTGCGGATATGGGAACTGATGTTCAGCAGAAGGGCTGTCTTGAGGTATTGTGTACTGGCTGAAGAAATTGGCATTGGCATATTCTACCAGCCCCTGATTAGTACCATTTGAAGGGTTTGCACCTGTATACACATTTTTGTCCCAAAAATCCGTATGCCTTATTGATGTACCAAATGTTGGTTTCTCTGGATTTTTGCTGATGGCGTCAGAATGAGTGACTATATATTTTTCAAATAAATTACTCCAGTTAAGTGGATTCCAGTTGTTCCACAAATGTGACGACATGTCATTTCGCACATGGGCTGGCACTGCCATATCCTGCAACAGATGCGTTACCTGTCCCATTTGTTCTGAATGTCCTTACGAACTGCGCTTCTTTGGCGGCTGGATCTTTTGTTGTCAAGGCATCATAGAAGTATATGCGGGCGTCATCCCAGCCCATTTCCTGCGGGGCGTCATACAATCCGAGGAGATTTCTATTCTGACCGGTCCTTGTCCCGATATAGTTCAGTGGATTTTTGAAACCGGTAGCCCAAGTCACATTAGAATATCTGTGAGAGGTGCCGCAAGCAAGGTCAACTGTCAATGAATCGCTCATTTGTGATTCAAGCCAGTCGCCGGTATAGATAGGATTGTGGAAATGATTTGAAGCCCGACAGAATGTGGCGGAATCCTCGTCTGTGGAACCTTCTTGGAGCCATCTTTCTATTATATATCCGCTATTGTTGCCTTTTCTATTTATTCCATTTAAGACAGTCTTGACTCCTGAACTATATCCAACAAATGTAACTAAATAATTGTTAAGACTTGAATTGTTGACAGCTGTTTTAGTCAACTCCCGATGGGTAATAGTGTCATTAAAAGCATGCGCTGAGAGAGAAAATATACAAACAATTAGAACATATATAGTAATCAATTTTCTAAACATGGTTTTTTCTCCTCAACATTTACTGTTTTTGCTGTTTAGCTTTTTGAGCTCTTAATTCATCAACTTTTCTGCCTACTATTTCATTATGAATTTTATGGAATATTGGTGCGTAGTTCCATCCAATAATACCGTAATCTAGAAAACGATCTAATTGCACTGCCGTATATTTATCAGTAAAAACATCCAGTTTATACGTTACATTATTCTTCCATTCGTTCTCTTTGACTAAATTGCAACTTGGAAATATAGCGTCATTCCGCAAAGGGATATAACCTTCTTTGTAAATGATCATCATTGGAGGATTGATAGGTAGACCACTGTTTCCAGTAAGAGAAAATTTCCCCTCCTTGTCGGTCAACGTTTCAGTAATCTTATGCAGATCACTTTGCTGCTCACCTAGCCACCCACGCGGTTTTGTCCACTGTGCAACCACAATTGCACCTTCAATTGGTTTTCCTGTGCCGCTATCAACAACTTTGCCGGTAATATCCGGGTAGTGGCTGCAGCCGGAAACAAACACCATTACAATAACAAGCAAAAAAGAGCGCAGTGATTTCATGAGGTTTTCCTTTGTCAGTCTAATTTTAGAATCCATAAATACTCCAAAGGCCGCTTTCATCACGTGTAAAGTTAACAGGGTAGGCATATATTCCGTCATCTTCCTGCCTGATTGCGCCGCCTTGAGCTATGTCACCCAATACTGAGTATATTTCTACGTCGCTAATTTCATTTAAACGAGACAAAATTTCTGAAGAAGGGTCATTAAAAATAGATAAAAACATATCACGACTTGCATCATGGAACACTGATGCCGCTCCAGCATTATCACCAGCGACTATCTTTTGTTTCATCACATTCCATTTTGCGATCAGAAGTTTTTCAAGCGCCTGCCGTGAAAGTACCGTAATAGTTATTGTGTCCGTATAGGTCTGACTATCTGGGCCAACAGCGCTGGCATTTATGGTATAAGTCCCTTCCGCAGAAAGCTTTACTGTGTATTCCCCTGCGTTTGCTCCCGCTGTCAGCGTAAACGCCACCGGCCCGCTGGTTGTAATTGTCGGATTGGTGATTGAGAAACTGCCATTTAGCCTTAACGACACATCCAGCGGACCAACACCGGATTCGATGTTTGATGTTATGCGAATGTAGTTGCCTGCCTGCGCTGACACTGACTTTGTCGTTGTTGCAGTCAAACCATTGGCATCTGTAGCAGTCACACTGATCGTATTCGCCCCACTTTGAAGCGGCACATGATTAATGACAAACCGGCTGCCGGTAACAGCAGCTGGCATACCATTTACTGTTACGCCGGTCTCCGCCCCGCTTGTATTGATAACCGCACCGGTGACAGTTACATCCGGCCCGATAATGGTGGCATTGTCTGCCGGTGAATCAATCACAACACTAACGCTTGCAGGTACACCATTGATACCACCAACACCCTGCGTCATCTCCGCAAACTTCCCTGCCCAGGCATTTCTTAGTATCTCAATAGCCTGAGTTGCCGCAGTCGTATTGTCCCCCGGTCTTGAGAGAAGCACAAACCCAACATTGAACTTCTTCTGCGAAGTGGCGGAGTCAGGTACACAAGGGAACCCTTGCTGTCGAGAATTTTGATGAATAAAAAAACGGCCTCTTTCAAGGCCGCTTTTGCATCAGTTAGGCAGATTTTTCCAGTCGCAAGTTGAACCACTTGGATATGCCTGATTGTCATAAACAAGACCCGCACCCCACCACATCTTTTTCCCTCTTATCGTATACATCTCACCAAAACCCTTGTCAGCCTGTTGTATGAATCCTTCGCCTGCTTGAGTGACAGAAGTCTCTCCGACTTCCCAGATATCATCCTCAGACATATTGGTCCAGGTTTCGTCAAAGGTGTAACTATTACTATATTCAGTCAGGATGTAACCGAGACGCTGCCACTGCCCCGGTTGAACTAAAACATTACTGAACAAATTGTTATGCGATGACGAGGCGGTTAATGTTGCCCCCGCTGGTCCGGCCTGGAAGGCTATGTTACTGATAATATGCGGATAAATGTCGCTTTTATCGGCAATCTGATCATTATTACTGTCAACAATAGCCATTGCTGCCGGATCGTCATAACGATACCAGCTATTATTCAGGCAGGTATAATCGGTGTTGTTGTAGACATCTACAGGCGTGGATTCAGAAATATCGTTTACGCCTGACGCAACAGCCTTTTCTTCTACGCCAAGCTTACCTTTGTAAACAACACGGATTTCAACATCCGTTGCCCATATGGGAATCGGAGACGCAGTGAGATCAAAGACCAGTTCTTTCGTAGTATTTTTAGGAATGGTTCTCACATTGTTTTTTTCTGGCACGACAATATGGTGATATTGCGGATCGACAGTGATCTGAATGCTTTGAAAAGGGTCTGCCTGTGCAATATTGTATGTTACTGCCAACTCTACCGAGCCATCGGTCATTTCTTCGCCGGTTTCTGTTATGTTTTTTGCATTTACACGCAGTTCCGTGAATAAGTTACCTGCAGGGGCTGCGCTGTAAACACCAGTACTTGGCAATGTCAGTTCGATTTCACCACGGAAGAAGTAATCAAGCATGGCTATTGAGTAAGTTGCCGAAGCCGGGATGAGTTTTTCGGCATACTCCTGAAAACATGTGTCGTACATAAATGAACGGTAAAAATTCTTACCCTCACCCATCTCTTGTAAAATCTTCCGGCTGAATGGACCTGACGTTGCAAGACAATTTAGCTTTTGTCCTGAAGTATTCTGCTTGGTTACAAAAAATGTCTCATACGGGCCAAAATCTTCATCATTTGTTACTGGTGTCAAAGCCATCAGGTTATTAATATAGTCTTGGACGTTTGTTTCGCTTTTCTTGGGGTACGGTTGATAATGCTTGTCGTCAGTTGCGTACTCCGAAGCAAATATAGTGCTTTCAGAAAAGAAATTTGAATTAGTGTACTCCGCTAATCCCTGATCAAGAGTTGCCGTCGGCTGTCTTGCTCCCTTATATCCCCTTGTGTCGAAGAGTCTCGCTACAGGAGCTTTAGTAGCATCTTCCGTTCCAAATGAGATATTGAGATCAACTGTTACTGCCGGGGTATTTTGTAACATTCCCAGCACTTTATCATCGTTTTTTTTAGCCCAGGTTTCAAGGCCCATTATCCAGCTTGCACCATCCAGAACATGCGTATCATTCCGCACATGGTTGGGTTGCCCCATATCCTGGATCATGTGCATCTGGTAGCCCAGACCCTGCAGCATTTTGACCAGGTTATAGTTTGTAGCGGTGTCGGTTGTGGCAGTTAAATTATTGTACCAATAGTCACGAACCGCTGGCCACGACCAGTTTCCGCCTACTTTTGATTCCTGGTAAGGCCCGTCCTGCGCCCAAAGCAAAGCGGATTTACCGTTTGAGATGAAAAACGGCAGGTCGTTTAATCCGGCTTCGCCAAGGTTCGCCTTTGAGGCGTTGTGAAAATGATTCAAGGAGCGAGCTGTTCCGCCAAGGAATTGAAGCAGAGTGCCGTAGTCTTCGAGCTTGGCACCTTCTTGAATTAAATCACTAACCTGTTTACCATTTACATACTCATCCATAAAATCAGCACCGAAATAATCCTTAGCTGCAAATTTCGATATGGTTGGATGAGTTTTTTCATCATTCCAGGCAAAAGATGTTGTTGCTATGAGCAAAATGATAAAAACCGATTTTACTTTTAATTTCATCGGGTTATTCCTCTGGTGCAAGTGTACTTGCTGGGCGGCCTATTTCGATCATTTCTCTATTTCGCTCTCTAATAAATAACTTTCGCTTATGATTTGGAACCAATAATGGCATATCAATACTTTCTTTCCTTCTCTCTTCCATCGTCAGTTTCCTAAGCTTAAATGTACCTTTTCCGTTTTCCCAAACAACCTTGTCAAATGGCCCGAACTGCACCAGACCGCTCCAGTTACTGTGTCTTGGAAATTGATCATAACCGGCTTTAAATATGGTCAGCGTCATATCGTCAACATTTGAGAACACAAGCAAGCCCTTGCCAGGGATTTTAAATTCACCGTTTTTGTCGGTCAGCACTTCATAGCTATCGTAATATTCGCTGGAACTACCGGCAGGGTTGGGGTAAACCTTCATCCATTTGCCGTGTGCCACAGCCCCTTCTATGGGTTTGCCGGTTTCTGCGTCTATAACTCGACCTTCATACGGGCCGTCGTAACGGCACATACTTACGCAGCCGGTACAGGAGAATAAAACGACTATTAAAATGATAAGTTTGATATTTCTGAAAATTGTCCTCATAACTTTTGAAGCTTCCATATTCCATTCTCCTTGATAAAATTAATCAAATAACCAACCATTTTTTGTTGCCCAAGTACTGTTTCCTGCCTTGATATAAGGCTTTTGGCTATGGAATCACTGGCAGATCCCAATTTCGGTAATGGGAGGTCTTCTGCCAATACATGGAGCCTGCTGCCCATAGCTGTGAATAGCTCACGGTAATATGCCTGGCTGAATGTAGGTAAATATGAGACAGCTCCCTCAATATCGTTTGCTGCCATTTTCGTCTTAATCCCCTCCCACTTAGCCTTCAACAAATTCTCCAGTTGATTCCTGTTAATCACGGTAATAGTCACACTATCCGTATAGGTCTGACCGTTCGGCCCAACTGCGCTGACGGTAATCGTATAGGTTCCCTCTACAGTAAGTGTTGCAGTGAATTCTGATGCACTTGCCCCTTGAGTAAGAACTAGTCCAACAGGCCCATTGGTTGAGATTGTCGGATTTGCAATGCTGAATGAAGCATTCAGCCGGATAGAAGGATTAAGCGGCGCTGTGCCGGAATCAATGTTTGAAACTATCCTGATGTAATTCCCCGCTTGGGCGGTTACGTTTCTTGTTGCTATACTGGTGAGAGCATTTGCATCGGTAGCGGTCACAGAGATGGTATTGCTGCCAACCTGCAACGGCACATGATTAACAATAAACCTGCTGCCGCTAATTGTTGCAGGAATACCATTCACAACAACCCCAGTCTCAGTCCCGCTTGTATTGATAACTGTACCGGTAACGGCAACATCCGGCCCGGTAATGGTGGCATTGTCTGCCGGTGAATCGATCACTACACTCACACTGGCAGAGACATTCGCTATCCCGCCAACACCCTGCGTCAGCTCTGCAAATTTCCCGGCCCAGGCTTTTCTCAGTATTTCAATCGCCTGCGTTGCAGCGGTTGTATTGTCTCCGGGTCGGCTAAGCAGTACAAACCCAACATTGAATTTCTTCTGAGAGGTTGTGGAGTTCGGTACCCTGGCACCTTCGGCGGCAATAATGTCATCAATCGTTACTGTCTTGTTTGTGCCTGTTATGGTGTCACCCAGATTTGGCAGTTTGGTTTTGTCGATTGTAGCATTCTCAATCAACATCATCGGCGGCACCTGTTCTTTGGGGATCATCCCCATCAGGTACAGATCCAACGGACTGAATCCACTCTCTTTGGATACGGAGGTAAATGTGCCGTTTGCGTTATCCTTCCAGCCATTGCCGTACATGAGGGAACCTTTGCTGTCCAAGAGATAGCTCCAGTGGGCAGCATCTTTGCCTACAAGGGCACTGTTCAGGCTGGCGTCCGGATTTTTGTATCTGGCATAAGCCCCGAATCGATGCATCAATTCGTGGTTAAGCACTGTTACGGTTTCATCCAACTTGGCTCCGTAAGGCGCAGCAGCCAGCGCGGTTACATTGCCCAGATCAATCGTACCTTGCAGCTTGCCGTTACTGCCGAACTGGGCCGAGTTGTCGAAGATCGGCTGATTGATCCCCTGGGTGTCGTTCTTCACACCAAGATAGAAGCCGTTTGCTCCGGCTTCGGGCAGGGCGTAGTCAAAGGTGGAGAGGTATACCAGGAAGTCGTAGGTGTCGCCGTGGGTAGCAATATATTCTTTGGCAACTTCCTGACGCGGAGCGCTGTTGACACTGCTGTCAGGATTTTTAGCATCAAAGTTGCCGGTCATTTCCATTCGTGTAACATTGCCGGTGTCGCCAAGGCTGATTACACTGTCAGCAAGTGTAGTAAACATCTGGTCAGGATAGTATTCGATAGTTCCATTGCCATTTATCGATTTTACCCGATAGTGGTAAGTAGTCAGAGGCGTTAGGCCGCTGAGAGAAATATTATGCCATCTGCTCAAGTTTGATTCCGTTACTGTTTTGCCGTATGAGGTGGTCTCACCGTACTCCACCATACCTGTCGCAATAAGATTGCTATTCCATTTGATTGTTGCAGAACTTGCGTCAATACTGCTCGTTGTAGAGCTATTACCGCCGTATACGCAATACAGTTTATATGTTTCAAGTTCTACATCTGTCAACAGGCATTGAATTTTGACCCACCATAGGCGTCCAATTTTGACCCACC
>CAZDWS010000003.1:0-329908 GCA_964509295.1 uncultured Geobacteraceae bacterium
ACTCCAACGGAAGAACATCTTTCTTTAGTTGCGGAGAAAAAGCTGGAATATGAAGGGATTTGATGGAAAATGAAGGAATAAGGGTAGGTGGAAATGTTCTATGATATCTGCAATAGATCGTGACGTTCATCATAGAGAAGGCTTCTAAAAGGAGGTTGTTTTTGGTTGCTTCCCATACAATATTTTTGAATTTTAGGCAGGAGCAACGGAATTACCTTATGAAATAAAATAATCCCGTTGCTATTTTAAAAAAAAATCATGCAACTTGCTCATCATCAAATGCTTTTGCTGGAGTGCAGACATATTCAATGCTACTGGCTTTGGCTCCGCAAATCCCGCATTCAACCGATTCGTTACCAATCATATGCTCAAGATTCGTTGATAAGCCTTGAGCTTTCATATAACAAATGTGATTCTTGTGCTCAGGATCATTACATACATTTTTTTCTGCGGTCATGACACATCTCCTTTGTATAAATTAGTTAAAGCCATACAATGATTTTAACCCGAGAAGTCTGGTTGTCAAGTCGCTAGTCCATATGCCATAAAATATCAAAAATAATCAGTCAATCCGCTTTCTATTATTTCAAAATTGATTGTATCGGGTGAGTACACACCATTCAGGATAGAATCATGTTCAGCACTAGATATGTCAGTCATTGGAGTCCGTGGCCTTCTTTCCAGGTAAAGTGCTTCTCCTGGTTCCATCTGGATTTTTTCAAATGGCAGGCGATAACTCGGCTTTTGCAATATGACCACTTCGCTGTAGCTGACACTACTTTCAGTCAATATTCTCAGATATCCGGATTCTGTAATGACTTCATCATTTTTGCAAACTGCAATTGCAGCACGTCTGCGGGCAGCAGCATGTTGAAAACGTCGTTTATAGGCAAAAGAACAGTAGTTCACAGGCAGATTTATTTTTTGTTCCAGGCCAAATTTGACAGTTCTCAATGCAGTTAGTTCTGATTCCAGTACAGTCACTTTTTCCCCGTGCAGAAATGTGTAGTTCCTCTCCAGTAGCGGTCCAAAATTGTGGTGTGTAAGTCTCATCTGGTGCAGATTGAGATGATTTACACCGGATTCAGCCATTTCAACAAGTTTAAGGCGTAACAGGGCTTCATCTTCAGGTACAGCCGGAATTTCGACTGTTATGGTTGGAATAATACCCACTGCCAGGCGCAACTTTTTCAGATTGTAGCGTACTGCTCCCAGGTCAAAACGGATTTCATTCAAACCGGCATCTTGCAACCTGTTACAGAGATCTGTGGTAAGCATAGTGCCGTTTGTGTACATCCAGAGATGGATGTTTTCCCCACACCTTTTTCTGACCGCTTCAAGGTAGGATATTGTCAGATCCGGTGTCAATAAAGGCTCGCCGCCGCTAATACTGACTCCGGAGAAATTAAGGACTTTCACGTAGGCAGCAAAGTCTTCAGGTTTGTTGAAAACCAGACCGTTAGTTACAGGTGGTCCATCTTCGTCCTGTGCTGTAGGGCAATAAAAACAGCGGCCATTGCAGCGGCCATTGATAAAAAGACAGGACCAGACTCCATCTCCGCAACGCTGGCAACCTGGAGATAAGCCATCGCAGTTTACCTTGGTATTACAATATCCAAAACTTGCATGTTGTCTTAACCATTCCAGCAACTCAGACCGTTCAACTGTAGCGGCAGCAATTTGTTCAGGTGTTGCAAACGGCAGTAAGTCATATAACCGTCCGTACTCTCGGCGATTAGCTTCAATAAGCTGCTCTTGCTTATTCAGGTTGAAATCCGACTGCACCTGCTGCTGAGTTGCTGTTGTTTGTAAGGACACTTTTGAGTAGCCTCTCTGAAACTATGTTAGTCATTTATTTTAAATAATAAAAAAGCCCCTTCCGGTCAGACCGGAAGGGGCTTGGGGTTGAATATTCTGAACTACATTATACGGCTAAGCGCACTCGGAGTAACCACAGACGTGACAAACCGAGCAACCGCCCTCATGTTCTACAATGCCGCCGCATTCAGGACAGGCACCTCTTTCCTGGCGGGCAACTTCTGTACAGGTATCATAACCGCCGGCAAGCATGTGCGCCTGGATTGCCTTGGCAACTGCGTCAGCACAAGAGGTTACTCGATTATCGCCAAAACCGGATGGACAATGGCAGGAAATACCCAGAAGCTGTTTAACAACCTGACGTGCCTGAACTCCGCTACGCCAGGCCAGGGAAACCATGCGACCGATGGCCTCGCTCTGCGATGCGGCACAACCACCGGCTTTACCCATGGTTGTAAACAGTTCGAACAGTCCGTTCTTGTCTTCATTTACAGTGATATAGAGTGGTCCACAACCGGTCTGCATCTGATAGGTCCAGCCGCGTAACGCTTTTGGACGGTCGCGCTTGATGGCTTTCTTTTCTTCATCAGTATGGACTGGCTCAGTAGCGGCAACAGTTTCTTCTTTGCCGCTGCCGGCAGTTGACAGCACCTGCATGTCGCGTGAGCCGTCACGGTAGATGGTAACGCCTTTACAACCGGTCTGGTAGGCCAGCATGTAGGCATTTTCCACATCTTCGATGGTTGCCGTATTCGGGAAGTTAACCGTTTTTGAGACAGCATTGTCGGTGTAAAGCTGGAAGGCCGACTGCATCTGAATATGGTCATTAGGGGTGATGTCGTGAGCTGTGACAAAGATGTCCTGAATGTCAGCAGGCACTTCATTGATACCGTGAACGGTGCCGTGTTCGGCAATTTTCTTCATCAGCTCTTCAGAATAGAAACCGCGTTCCTTGGCGATCTGTTCGAAGAAAGGGTTTACCTCAACCAGAACATTGTTGTCCATGACCGTACGGATGTAAGAGACTGCAAACAGCGGTTCTACACCCGAAGAGGCATTAGCGATAATGGAAATGGTGCCGGTTGGAGCAATAGTGCTGACCGTTGCATTTCTCATGGGAGGCGCGTTCTTTTTATCAAAAATAGAACCTTTGAAGTTAGGGAATGAGCCACGCAGCTTGCCCAGTTCCTGTGAAGCCAGATGACCTTCATCATTGATGAACTTCATGATTTTTTTGCCAAGTTTGACAGCTTCAGCAGAACTGTAAGGGATACCAAGCATGATCAGCATATCGGCCCAACCCATGACACCCAGACCGATTTTTCGGTTTGAATGGGTCATGTCGTGGATCTGCTGCAGCGGATAATTGTTTACTTCAATAACGTTATCCAGAAAGTGTACCGAGTTTTGAATAACCTGCTTCAGTTTATTCCATTCGATGACGCCATCATTGACAAACTTGCCCAGGTTTATAGAACCGAGGTTGCATGACTCATAAGGGAGCAGAGGCTGCTCTCCGCAAGGATTTGTGGATTCAATTTCACCTATCAGAGGGGTCGGGTTGTCGCGATTAAGACGATCCAGGAAGATAATTCCAGGCTCGCCATTTTCCCAGGCCTGCTTGACAATGCGTTGAAAAACCTTACGGGCATTAAGTGTTCCGGCCGGTTTTTTGTCACGGGGATTGACAAGCTGATATTCATCATCACGCTCAACCGCCTGCATGAACTTCTCGGTCAGGCCGACAGAAATGTTAAAGTTATTGAGCTGTTTTTGATCTGCCTTGCACATGATGAAATCCATGATGTTTGGGTGGTCAATGCGCAGAATACCCATGTTTGCCCCACGGCGTGTTCCGCCCTGCTTGATGGTTTCTGTGGCAATATCAAATACCCGCATAAAGGAGAGTGGTCCGCTGGAGATACCGGTAGTGGAGCTGACCATGTCATTGGCGGGGCGCAGACGTGAAAAGGAAAAGCCGGTACCGCCACCGGATTTATGAATCAGGGCGGTAAATTTAACGGCATCAAAGATTTCCTCCATGGAATCTCCCACCGGCAGAACAAAACATGCCGACAGCTGCCCCAGTTCGCGACCTGCATTCATGAGGGTCGGAGAGTTAGGGAGAAATTCAAAGTTGGTCATCATCTGATAGAATGTATCTGACAAGCCTTTAAGATCAGCTTTTTTGTCAAATTTTTTGTCGGCAGCAGCAATCGTGTCGGCAACACGACGAAACATATCCGCAGGCGTCTCAAGTGATTTTCCACTGCTGTCACGTCTAAGATATCGTTTTTCCAGAACTGTCAGCGCATTTTTGGAGATACCCGGAATAGATCCTTTTGCCTCGTCTTTTTTCAATTTTTTGTCCCCCTGGTAATAATATGTAGTTAAATCGATATATTGGATTTCATTGTATATAATCAACAAAAAGATACTATATTTAGTGTTACGGCAAAGAATTAACCACAACATGTATGTTGTGTCAATAAAATATTTATTAAAAATGTAAGCAGTTGAAAGCATTTGAAAACATGACTATCCCATACCAGTGAAAGCACATAACGGCTCCGCAACAATGGATTTACAGGCCTGGTCAAGTGTGCTAATTGTTGAACTGGCTTACAGAATCAATATGGAGATTAATTGACTGTATTATTTTCAAGGATGTGTATATTTGAGACTCTTATTCAGTGCAAAAACGCATCTTTTATCAATGCTTACCTGCATTTTGGTGCTGGTTTTTCAAGGTTTTTCGTTTGCTGCTGCTTTAGTTACTGATGAACAATCTGCAGGTAAGTTGAGAATGGTTATCAGGCAGGGTGATGTCAGCTATGAAAATGCCACAATTACCGAAGATGTGACCTGGCGGGGAACAGTGGTAATCAGAGGGGCACTGGTTGTTTCCACTCAGGCAACTGTTCGCATTGAACCTGGAACAGTTATCCGCTTTAACAAGTCGGCAATTTTGCGTCAAATACCTCGCATGGTCATTATGGGCAGATTGCAGTGCAGTGGAACACCTGACAAGCCTGTCGTTTTTACTTCCGGCAACAGTGAAGCGACCAAAGGTGACTGGGGCGGTTTACTGTTTGTTGCTACTGAAAAACGTAATCAGATGGACAATTTCAGGGTTGAGGGTGCTGACACAGCCATTGAGGCGCATTATTCACATTTAACGATTAATGGGGCCAGTATCAGATCATCCGGCACAGGAATACTTTTGCATGATAGCGTTTTAAATCTGCTCAAAATGGATATAAACGGATTGGATACTGCTCTGGAAGCACAAAACAGCGAAGTTGATCTGCGCGATGGTAAAGTCACTAATAACAATAATGGAATTGTTGCCAGAACTTCAAGCATTGCTGCAACATCTGTTGTTGTGAGTGGAAGTAAGCTTAAGGGCATTGTTACCGATGAATGCAGGGTCAGAATAAAATCATGCGAGTTTTCAGGTAACAGTATTGGTGCTTCATTTACAGGTGGAGAAGGACAGGTTTTCTGGTCACGCTTTATTAATAACCGTGAATTGGGATTAGAACTTACCGGGGCACGTATAAAGGTCAGTAATTCTCTTTTTTCTGCTAACCAGCGTGATGGAATTAAGGTAAATGACAACCGCAGTCTGCTTTTTGGAAATTCCTTTGTAAAAAATGGCGGTTATAATCTAATAAATGCTTCAAAAGATAGCATTATTGCCGTTCAGAACTGGTGGGACAGTACGGAAGAATCCACTATATCTAAAAAGATAGCTGATACAGTTAACAACATGCAATCAGGAAGGGTTATGATTTCACCCTGGCTGATGCAGAAACCTTCCCTGATGCCTTGAAAGTACTAAAAACATGCCCGTATATCTAGATAATGCCGCAACCTCATTTCCCAAGCCGGAAAGCGTTTATCAGGCTGTAGACCATGCCATGCGCGAAGTGGGTGTGTCGCCGGGTCGTGGCGGATACAGTCGTTCTCTGGATGCCTCCAGGCTGCTTTTCCAAGCGCGTGAGTCAATTGCCGGACTGTTTGCCATACCTGATTCGTCGCGGGTTGTTTTTACCCATAATGCAACCGAGGCGCTCAATATGGCCATACGCGGCACCCTGAATCCGGGTGATCATGTAATTACAACCAGCATGGAGCATAATTCTCTGCTGCGCCCACTGTATCTGCTGCGCCAGCAGGGGGTGGAAGTTACAATTGTTGAAGCGGACAGTAATGGAGTTGTTAATCCGGCTGACATCAGGCGTTCATTGAGACCTGAAACACGAATGATTGCTGCCGGTCATGTTTCAAATGTATCCGGAACTATCCAGCCAATAGATGCATTTGGTGAGATAGCCCGCGAGGCCGGGGTGCTGTTTCTGGTTGATGCTGCCCAATCGGCCGGTAATATTCCGATTGACGTTGCGCAAACAGGTATCGACCTGCTTGCTGTGCCGGGACACAAAGGTCTGCTTGGGCCTCAGGGTACCGGTTTCCTTTATGCGGCTTCATCAGTTAACCTCAGGCCTTTGCTTGTCGGTGGCACCGGTGGTCATTCAACTCTGGAGGATCAGCCGGACTCCTTCCCGGACGGATTTGAAGCCGGAACTCATAATCTCCCCGGTATTGCAGGTTTAAAGGCTGGTGTGGAGTTCGTTCAACAGCAGGGTGTGGCTGTTATTGGCGAAAAGGAACGCGATCTGGTTAATATTGTAGCGGATAGATTTTCTTCACTTGGATCAATTAAGGTTTATGGACGGGCAGTACCAGAATCATGCGGCGGCCTGCTCTCCTTTACAGTTGATTCCATAGATCCTTCGTCTCTGGCGTTCATGCTTGATCAACATTACGATATAGCCGTGCGTGCCGGTCTGCACTGCTCACCTACTGCACATCGCACACTTGGAACTTTTCCCGGAGGAACAGTCAGGATCAGCCCAGGTTACTTCAGCACCAGCGCAGAGGTTGCAATTTTCTGCGATGCCGTTATAGAATGTATCAGCTAACTAGATTAACTTTAATGAAAGGACAACATGAAAAACTTCATCCTTGATACAAATGTACTTTTGCACGACCCACAGGCTGTTTTTAAGTTTCAGGACAATAATATCTTTATTCCGATTACTGTTATTGAAGAGGTTGACCGCTTTAAAAAGGATATGAATGAAACCGGCCGCAATGCCCGTCAGATTTCCCGTATACTCGACACCATGCGTGAGAAGGGCTCTCTTGCCTCAGGCATAACAATGCCCGGTGGCGGCATGCTTCGTGTTGAACTGTTTTCCGAGAAATACTACAGCAATCTGCCGGTTGATTTAAGGGTGGATAGCGGTGATAACCGAATTCTGGGTGTTGCCCTGGCTGTCCGGGAACGTCATCCCGATATGCAGGTTATTTTTGTTACCAAAGATACAAACCTGCGCATTAAGGCCGATACGATCGGGCTGCATGCGGAGGATTACGAGTCTGACAAGATCGATATTCAGGAATTGTATTCCGGTACACGTACTATAGAGATGACCGCCGAAACAATTGATCGTTTTTATGGTCAGGGTTGGCTGGATGCTACGGAAGGGTATTCTGCAAACGAGTTTGTAACTTTGGCTGACAGCACTAATGCATCACATACGGCAATCTGTCGCTTTGACGCAGCCAGCAATAAGCTTGTTCCGGTGAGGAAGATTCCCAAAGAAGGTATCTGGAGTCTGTTTGCCCGCAATCGTGAACAGTCCTTTGCCATGGACGTACTGATGGATGATTCCATCAAGCTCGTGACTCTGGTTGGCAAGGCCGGAACAGGTAAAACCCTGCTGGCCATTGCCGCCGGTCTGCAGAAAGTTGCCGAGGAAAATGTCTACAATCGTCTGCTGGTTTCACGTCCGGTTTTCCCCATGGGTAAAGACCTGGGTTTCCTGCCGGGTGACATTGAAGAGAAGCTGACCCCCTGGATGCAGCCTATCTTTGATAATGTTGAGTTGCTTATCTCCGGTCACGAATCGGAAAAGCGTCACAGCAAGGGGTATAAGGAATTGATGGCCATGGGATTGCTGGATATCGAGCCGTTAACCTATATTCGTGGTCGTTCCATTCCCAATCAGTATCTGATTGTTGACGAAGCCCAGAACCTGACGCCGCACGAGATTAAAACCATTGTCACCAGGGTCGGGGAAGGAACCAAGATCATTTTGACCGGTGATCCGTACCAGATTGACAATCCTTATGTGGATGCATCCAGCAACGGTCTGACTTTCCTTGTGGAAAAATTCAAGGGGCAGAGGATTGCCGCTCATGTGACATTGACCAAGGGCGAGAGGTCAGAACTGGCCGAACTTGCAGCAAACCTGCTGTAATGCTTGTTCTTGCTATTGAAACATCATGTGATGAAACAGCTGCTGCAGTTGTCAGGGATGGCAGGGAGATACTGTCATCCGTTGTTTCGTCTCAGGTTGCCATTCATGCCGAATATGGCGGTGTAGTGCCGGAAATAGCTTCCCGCAAACACCTGGAGATGATCTCTCCCGTCATAAGTCAGGCTCTCAGCGAGGCCGGAGTTTCGCTGGATGAAATTCAGGGTATAGCAGTAACCCGCGGCCCCGGTCTTTCCGGGGCGTTGCTGGTTGGTCTGTCTGCTGCCAAGGCCATAGCCTTTGCCAGAAATATCCCCTGGGTTGGTGTGCATCATATTGAAGGACACCTGTTTGCACCATTTCTGGAACAGCCGGTGGAGTTTCCGTTTCTGGCCCTGGTTGTTTCCGGAGGCCATACCCATTTGTATCAGGTGGATGGTTTTGGCTGTTACAAGACACTGGGCAGAACGATTGACGATGCCGCAGGTGAGGCCTTTGACAAGTCGGCCAAGATCATGGGATTGGAATATCCGGGCGGATTCAGAATTGACGCCATGGCAAGCGAGGGGAACTGCAAGGCCGTTCAGTTGCCGCGTCCTTTATTGCATGACGGAAGCCTGAACTTCAGTTTCAGCGGTCTAAAAACAGCGGTTATGCAGCATCTGAAAAAACATCCGGTTACACTTCCCAGTCAGGAAGCCAATGACCTGTGCGCCTCATTTCAGGAGGCGGTCTGCGATGTAATTATTGCCAAAACAACAGCTGCTTTAAAACAGTCAGGTGCAGTACGCCTTGTGGTTGCCGGTGGTGTCGCCTGTAACAGCGGACTTCGTAGCAGGCTGAAAGTAATGGCGGAAAAGCTTGGCATTGATCTTCATATTCCTGATCGTTCTTTGTGCGGAGATAACGCCGCCATGCTGGCCGTACCGGGCAATTATTATCTTGAACAGGGGCTGTTCTCTCCGCAAACCCTTGATGTTACAGCAACCTGGGAGATGGACAGGATAAGGGAATCATTATAATGAGCAGTTTACGTCGTCCTCTCAAATCACTTGGGCAGAATTTTCTCGTTGATCGCAATATTATAGACAAAATTATTGATAGCGCCAGGCTTGTTCCTGAAGATAGCGTACTGGAAATTGGTCCGGGCAGGGGGGCTCTGACTGAGATCATGGCCAAAAAGGTCGGCAGGTTGCAGCTTGTTGAATATGACCATGCCTTGGCCGCCATATTGAAAGAGACATACATTGCTGATCCCAGGGTTTCCATAGTTGATGCGGATATACTGGCAGTTGATCTGCCGGCACTTTTGGGTAGTCAGCAGACAGCCTGGAAAGTTGTTGCCAATCTTCCATACAATATTTCCACCCAGGTATTGTTCAAGCTGATGGATGTGCGCAACTCGGTTTCACGAATGGTGCTGATGCTTCAGAGAGAGGTTGCAGAACGTCTAACCGCAGCCCCTGACTGTTCTGACTATGGCGTGACTACTGTTTTGCTCGGCTTGTGGTACGACATGCGGATTGAGTTTATTGTTTCGCCCGGTTGTTTTCATCCACGCCCAAAAGTTGATTCAGCTGTAATCAGTTTCGTACCACTGGCAGAACCAAGGGCACAGGTAGGCAGTGAGGATATCTTTCGGAGAATTGTCAAGGCGGCTTTTGCCATGCGCCGCAAGACATTGTCCAATTGTCTTAAGAGAGCCGAATTGGTGGATTCAGAGCAACTTACCACAATTCTGGAAGAATGTGGCATAGATGGCAAAAGACGTGGTGAAACGCTTACTCTGGAAGAGTTTGCCACTCTTTCAAGACGTTTCTCAATTGCATAACATTTAACCTAAAAACGGTAATTCATCTCGCGCGAAGACGCAACCAGAAGTAGGTGCCTCTAGGCAAGACGCAAAGAA
Organism: uncultured Geobacteraceae bacterium; assembly: GCA_964509295.1. Taxonomy (GTDB): domain Bacteria; phylum Desulfobacterota; class Desulfuromonadia; order Geobacterales; family Pseudopelobacteraceae; genus JBGSQR01. Next base: position 10,057 of record CAZDWS010000003.1, read on the forward strand.
AGTCAACTACACATAAACAATAATTAATTCATCAAACAGATGAATTGTTTATTTTTTGATAGGTTTTAGGTTTTCTTAGCGTTCTTGGCGGCTTTGCGTGATCAACTGCTTTTTCCAGGTTTAAAACCGCCTTGAGCGGTTTTTTTGATCTAATTTGATGTGATAACAGAAGGTGAATATGACTTCTCAAATGTTTTATATCATATTGTTTCTGGGTGTATTTTCTTCACTTATATCAATATTTATCCTGTTACGGATTTCCCGTACCAAGACAGACCCCCGCATTGAAAATCTTGAGCGTATACTGGAGAGACAGGAACGTATTTTTCGTGAGGAAATTGCACGCAGCAGGGAGGAATCTCAATTATCAGCCCGCCATGGTCGTGAAGAGATTTCAACAGCTGTTACCACATTGGGTGATTCACTGTTAAAGCGGATGAGCGAAATTGCGGTGCTTCAGAAAAACCAGCTGGATATTTTTGCCGATCAGCTGAAAAACATGACCTCCAGCAATGAGGTCAGAATGGATAAACTGAGAGAAACAGTGGAAGAGCGACTGCGCCTTATTCAGGAGGATAATGCCCGTAAACTCGAACAGATGCGGGCAACAGTTGATGAAAAGCTTCATGATACTCTGGAGCGCCGACTGGGCGAATCATTCAAGTTGGTCAGTGAGAGACTGGAATCTGTGCAGAAAGGCTTAGGGGAAATGCAGACCCTGGCCAGCGGAGTTGGTGACCTGAAAAAGGTTCTTACTAACGTGAAAACGCGAGGTACTTTTGGCGAAATACAGCTTGGCAGTCTGCTGGAGCAGATTCTGGCGCCAGGCCAGTATGAAAGTAATGTGGAAACCCGCTCCGGTAGTGGCCAACGGGTGGAATTCGCCCTTAAGCTGCCAGGACGGGACGGAACAGCCGAAGGAATGGTCTGGCTGCCGCTGGATGCAAAGTTTCCTCAGGAAGATTATCTGCGACTGGTAGAGGCCCAGGAGCTGGGTGATGTACTTGCTGCAGCCGAGGCCTATAAACAGCTGGACCGGGCTGTCCGGGAGATGGCTAAAAATATCCGCGATAAATATCTTGATCCACCAAATACGACCGATTTTGGCGTCATGTTCCTGCCGACGGAAGGACTTTATGCCGAGGTTCTGAGACGACCCGGGTTGTTTGAAATTCTTCAGCGCGATTACAAGGTGGTTCTGACCGGACCCACAACTCTGGCGGCGCTTTTGAACAGTCTGCAGATGGGATTCAGGACACTGGCGATTGAAAGACGCTCTTCTGAAGTCTGGAATATGCTTGGCGCGGTGCGTACTGAATTTGCCAAATTCGGTGTGGTATTGGATAAGACCCGCAAGAAGATACAGGAAGCCGGTAATCATATTGACCAGGCAGCCACGCGCAGTCGCGTTATTGAGCGTAAATTGCGAGATGTACAGGGGTTGCCTCAAGGGGAAGCGGAAGCGCTGCTTGAAACCGGTCTGGTTGATCAGGAAGAAGAGAAAAGCGAAGAGTTGTAGTTGAGTGGGTCCCACAGGCCCGCCTTTATAAATTAGTATCTGTTGCATCATGACAATGCCTGTATTCTTCTAAATGTTAAAACCGGTTGGCATATCATTTCAGATCTTTTGTGCCCCCAAATTCTAAATACTGCCATTTCAGTATTCTCACCAGAATAACTTCAAAGCTGCTAACACTCTTTCATTAAGTCTTTTAAAAAACCACACCAGTTTAGTGAGTTTAATATAATTATAAATTTATATTACTTGACATTAATATTCAAATGATTTATTGCGTATGTCAAAATGCTTAATTCATCAATATCGGGTAGCTGTATAACCGATATTGAGCCATATAAATTTTCGCCAGATTTCACGCAATGCTCTTCGTACTCATCAGGTGAAATCCGGTAACCATATTAAAACAGCAAGTACGACCAATCGAACTTATGGTGGTGGGGAAGTAAAAGGGCGATCAGTAAATAACATTAAGGACACCATCTGAATGCTAAACACTTTTTTCCTAAATGATTTGGCTACATTCAGGAAGTTTGCAGCGGCGTTTTTCCATGCCAATCCTTCCCAGGCCCCATTTCTGGATAAACCATCCACCGACCCTGACGTAGAGCGAATTCTTGAGGCAATAATTTACAGGAATTCAATGCTCTACAGGTTAAAAGACGAGAGCCTGCCTGAATTGGTCAATGACCTGACACGTCTTGTATTGCCGCACTTCTCAAAAATAATTCCAGGCTGCACCATTCTAGCTTTTATCCCAACAAAAGGATGCACTGAAACAACCCGGATACGATCCGGCGCGGTTGTAGAAACCTCCGAGATAGATGGGCCCGCTTGCCGGTTTACCATAAAAAGTGATCTGGAAATTCATCCGCTTCAATTGACTGACGCCCAATACATAAAGCAACCGGGCCGCAGCGAAAACACGATCCGTCTTTCATTCTCACTGATCGGCACAACCCTTAACCGCTGGAAACCAAAGGGACTTCGTATCTTTCTTAGTGGTGATCATTCCACCGCCTGTGAACTGTACCGACTTCTCCATAGTAATGTGTCACGCATCATTTTAACCCCGTTTCAAGGTGGGACCACAATCGAGCTTTCGCCAGAACATCTTAAACCAGCAGGCTTTGACGACAATGAAGCGCTTTTGCCTTATCCATCAAACTCTTTCCCCGGTTATCGCCTGTTGATGGAATATTTCAACATCCCGGACAACTTTCTGTTTTTTACACTGACGGGCTGGGATAAATTCCTTGATTGCGGAGAAGGTTCAAGTTTTACGATTGACTTTGAATTAAGCGATACTCCCGCAGCCATTTTGAAAATAAGACCGGACAACTTTGTTATAAACAGCTGCGTTGCGGTCAATATATTCAAGATCATGGCCGATCCGATAACAATCACGCACCGTAAGGAAAAGTACCACCTGCGTTGCGCAGGTTCGAATCCGGACCATTACAATATACTGTCGGTTGACAGCGTGACAGGCTACCAACGCAAAACACACCGGCAGCGCAGCTATCTGCCTTTCAATTTGTTTGCGGACGATTCCACCGCCCCAATCTACAACATCACCCAGGAAAAGTCACATCACGGTCCGGGCATGGAGACCACTTTAAGTGTTGTCTATCCCAAGGACATGCCTGAAGCAGGTTCAGAGACATTATCAATCGACCTGACCGCCAGCAATGGCATCCTGACTGAATCCATCCATATTGGCGATGTCCGTATTCCCGTATCAGGCATACCGGATTCAGTCATCTTTCGCAATATTAGCCCTGTAACACACAGCCTGATTCCGCCGACAGGCATTGACCGCCTTGCTTTGTTCAACACCCGGATAATTCTGAATCAACTGCCGCAAAATGCGGATAATCTGAAAATGCAACTCAAACAGCTGTTCTACAGCGACCAGCGCTCCGGCTCCGCAATGGAGGCCAATCTCAAGCGGATCGATGGCATTGAATCTATGACCATCACTCCAGCTGAGAAGTATGTAGCAGGTCTTTTGATGAAAGGAAGCCTGGTCAACATCAAAATCAGCCAGGATAACTTTACCGGGCACGGCGACCTGTATCTGTTCTGCTGTATTCTTGATAATTTTCTAGGCCAATACGCGGCGACCAACAGCTTCACACAGCTTGCCATCAACGAAACGAAACGGGGTGCAATCAGCCAATGGCCCATGCGGCTCGGCAATTGCAATAATAAGACCCTGGCTTTCACACCCGGAACATTTCCGGTAACAGGCGAATCATACAATCTGCAGATCACTACCGATGAACCCCTGTCCGAACCTGACAACATTGCCGCCCTGATGGACGATCTGATTGCCAATGGCCATGAATTCGGATTCTATTCCGCCATGCAGCTTGCACGCATAGCCGTGACAAGTAACAACACAGGGGAAGAGAAGTCGGAAACCACCTGGCTGGATCGGGTGCGGGTTATCGGTGACTTGTCTTTTGGTTTCCCGACATCGGACATAAAAGCGGTCAAACAACTAGCGCATAACCTCATCCAGATCACAGCCAGCTTCAGTAGTCTTTACGGGACTTCCAGTCCTCTTCCCTCTTTTTACACCACCGATCTCTTTGAAGAAGCATCAGAAGACAGCTCAGTCAGCCGTGACTTTCTGGATATTTACAACCGCCCATGGTTTGCCTTGCTGTATCTGATCTGGTGCAGCCGCCATTTGCTCATAAAAATAGCCGATGAAAAAAATCCGTCTTGTCTGCAAAAACTGTATAGCCTGATCGGGATGGCCGAAATACAACTACGCCACAGCGTCCCGGACAGTTTGTCCTATTTGCGCTACTCGGGAATCATCAACCAGGCCAACAGCACAGCATCCGGCTTGCAGACCATACTCAGGGATTCATTCGGAATTGACTGCATAACCGTGGAACAGTGCGTACAGCGCAAAGTGCCAATCCCCAGAGATCAGCAATGGCAGCTGGGGAACGGCATGAGGCTGGGAATGGACATGGTTATCGGCAGTGAAATCAGCTGCCGCACCGGTAAATTCCGCATCCATATAGGCCCCCTCAAAAAGAAGCTGCATGACTCCTTTCTGCCAACAGGCTCAAACCACACAAAACTGATCCGAATAATCAGAATGTGTGAAAGAAGTCCTTTGCAATACGACCTTAAGCTGACACTGGCCTCAGGAGAAGCAAAACCCATAAAGCTCGGCGATCCGGACGGGAACGGTCTGGGATGGGGTACCATATTATTCAGCGGTTTTACCTGCGGAGAAGTCTCCTCCATCTACCAGCTTTCCGAATGGCCCCTGGAACCGCTGCCTGAACCGGAAGAGTCCAACAGCGAGCCGGACGAACCCAGGACACTGATGGATTATTATCAGAAAGCAAGAAGCGACCTGGATGACAACTTTAATGACTTTTTAGTGGACCACGACAAAGTTTCAACAATGGTCAGCGGCCATGTGGCCGACCCATCCATAGAGCGGCTTACACAGGGTGCAGCCTTAAGCAACGGCCTGGTAAAACAGAACATGGACGATGACATACCGGAAGTCATGCACGACATCATGGACAACATTCACCCCAACAGCCTGCGACCATCTCCGGCAACCACAACTATCATATTTACCCCAAAGGCCAGCTGCACCGGGCCGCAGATAATACCGGCAGGCACACTGCTTAAATCAGTCCCTGTGGATGGAGTTGAATGCCTGTTTACCACCAGCTATCCGGTGGAGATTTTACCGCTTTCCATCATGGATGTTGCTTTCACACAGTTACCCGGAAAAGACCGGGCAATCACCATCAGCCTGCAACTGTTTAATATGCGGTTGACTGACCTGAAGCTGAACAAGCTGCGCCTGTCTCTGATCGGAGAACGTGATAATGCGTTGAACCTCAATCTTGTGTTGTTGCGTTATGTGAAGAGGGTCGTAATTAAGGCCGGGGGCCGGGAAAGTACGCTGGCTGTAAGTTGCCTGAAAGCTGTTGGATTTGAGGATACAGATCTCCTGTTCCCGACAACGGCTGTCTCTGGCAACATCCAGATGCTGCAGGAGTACTTTAATCAGCCGGACAGGTTTTTGTTTATTGATCTGTTGCTGGATACCTGGCGCGGACATGGGGACGGAACAGAGTTTGAGATAAGCTTTGAACTGGAAAGCAAGTTGCCGGTTGAGATTCATAAGGTCAGCAAGGCGGATTTTGCACTGTTTGGGACGCCGGCGGTGAATTTGTTTAAGCATCAAGCGGAGCCGATAAACTTAGAAGACTACGCAGACAGTTATCCAGTTGTACCGATTGAAAAAACACCAGGAAATGTTGCTGTATATTCTGTTGAAAACGTGTTTGGAATCGCCCGTGGAAGGGCAGAGGATATTAAGTTTGAACCAAATAGGCTGTTTAATAGTAATTATTACATTCAAACGCCTGTTTATTCTTTAACTAGAATCAAGTCACCTATGCATCACACATTTGATATGTTCATTTCAATCAAAGAGCCGAAAAATAATGACTACAAACCGGCAATACTTCTTTCTATTAATCTCTTGTGTACAAACGGGCCTGCACTCGAAAAACTCAATGTTGGTGACATTAGCGTTAAAACCGACAGCTCACCCAAGTTTGCAGAATATTATAATTGCAAACCGGTCACGCGATCTAAATTCGTCAACATGGGAAACAATGCATTCTGGCGGCTGTATTCCATCTGTAATCTTAATTTGTCACTACTTAATATCCAGAGTTTGAGGGCGGTACTGGAGACAGTATCACGGGCTTATATAAACGACTACATAACTGCCAAGCTCAACACAAAACAGATTCAGGGTATTGTTGATTTTCAGATCAAGGCCACAGACAGGTTTGTGGGCATGATAATGGCTCGAGGATGGGAAATCAGGATTAGACTCAATCGAGAAGCCTACAGTTCACTTGGCGACCTGTATCTGTTTGGTGCGTTGTTGGATAATTTATTAAGAGGATTTGTGAGTCAATCGTGTTTTACAAAGACAACAATTGAGGTTGTTCAAACCGATTTAAAGTATGAATGGCCTGCGAAGATGGAGCGAAGGGTTTTGCTCTAAAATACAAAAGGATATTAATATGAAAAACAATAAAAGCTTAATGATAGCTGGTAATATCCTGGCATTATTTGTTTTCTGTACCGCGTTATTTCTGGCTGCTCCATGTTTTGCTATCACAAACACAGAATTAGTGAAGTCCGAATTGTCTCAAGTGCCCTGGATTCAAGTAAATGAAATCCGGTCCGTTAAGTTTAAACCAAACGAATGGCAAGGACCTGCTGATCTTTCATTCAAATATAGGACAAAGGTAAAAGACGGAAAAATCTTCATATGGGTTGAAGTAGCTGACAATCAGGTAATTTTCAGGGATACCGGATCAATTGCATCAGACCATGTAGAGATGTGGCTTGTCGACCCCAGACTTATTGAAGAACACAAAGACAGAATTAATATCTTGCAGAACAAAAATGGAAAGATAAGCGCCCAGAAGGCTAAATTGGAGGTTGACCGCGGGAATTATATTTCAGAGCTCCCTGATTTAAGAAAACTGCTGCGTCAATACACAAAGAACAAATATTACTCGCAGTTTATTGTCAACCACTCAAAAATACTGACTGGTGAACCTCGCTATCAGACTGATCAGATTTATTATGAATATCAGTTTTGTCCCGAAGGATATCAGTTTTTCGCGATTGTACCGCTTGCTGGTACATTTGACATTAAAACACCCAAGCTGGAAAACATTGCCTTCCTTATTGATGTCGTAGATGTTGACGACCCGAAAGCCAGCAAACAAAAAAATCTAATTTCCTCATCAATCCACAGGCAGTATGGCAAACCAGATACATTCAACAAGATGAGCCTCTCCCCGGCCTTTAATGTTCCAATAAGCAAGGAATTAGAATGGAAAACCGCTTTGACGAAGAACTCATATGTCGGAGATGGGTATTTGAAAGTAGCCGGGAAGACATATATACCACTTGTAGAAAAAGAAGAACCTTTTGCTGCCGGTAATGCGGCAGAAAATTTTATGTATCCGGGCTTCTACGCCCCCCTGCAATTGAAGGATCTTTCGCAAATAAAGAATAATTCCATTTACTGCAACAATGAAAATCTGGTTCTTGTTAAAGGTGCTAACTTTCAACATGTTGATTTATCACGACATATTAGCGGAGTAGGAGATTTCAAGTGTGATCTGCTTGATCAAAGTTATAAAAAAGGCATCTATTACTTCCTAATAAATTTGAAGGCAGAAACTCACTGGCCCCTCGAATGGCATTGCAGTGGTCAGGGTGAAACATCGCTTTTGTGGATAGCATTTGACGAAAAAACAAACAAGATTACGACAAATGCGGATATTTACAATTCCTGTGGCAACGGACTTACTCCTGAAGTAGATGATGATTTTACTGTGCCTAAAAAGGTAAATGGAAATATATCAATCAGTTCGACAAACTATCAAAATAACAAGGATATTACTTTTGAATATTCATCGAGCAATCCTGAAAAAGGCGTTTCTGTTACAGAAGAAGCAATGACTAAAGATTGATATTGATAACTGAATGAAATCCTGCTCCGAAAGATATTGAGACGCTATGAAAAAAATTATCATAACATGTATATCGCTACTTTTATTAATGACTCAAACTTATGCTGCTGGTTTCGATCGTATGAAAACCAATGTTTCCGGCAAATATCTGCGAGAAACAGACAATGAAAGTTCTGAACTCAATATAAAACTTCTTCCCGGCGGTAAGGTCCATGTCACAGGAATTTCCTTTTGGGGGACTAAACAAGAGTATGGCCCCAATACCGGCGAACTTGATTTTGTATCTACTATAAAAAACGGTCACGTTAAATTTTCTGAGAAAATTGGAAAAGGTCAGTATTACAAGCTGGAGCTGACATTTAAGGAAAAAGGTCTGTCAGTAAAAGAAGAAGGTTACATTGGTAGGTATGGTATGAATGTTACTTTTACAGGTGAATACAAAAAAATAAGGCAATAAATCGTCGATGACAGGAGTGTAGCAATGAGAAAGTTAGTATGTATATTTATTTTATCTTTATGTTTCACAACAAATGTTTTTGCGGCAAGTTTTGACTGCAAGAAGGCCAGAACCGATGTAGAGAAAACTATCTGTGCTGATAAAAAACTTTCGGAATTGGATGAAAAACTGGACAAGATGTATAAGCAAGCGATGTCATTAACTACTCAAAATAAAGAACAGAAAGAACTAAAAAAAGATCAACTGGCATGGCTAAAGAAAAGGAATGCGCCAGATTCGAAAAAGATGCTTGACCTCATTTATGATAGCAGAATTGAAGAACTGTTCTCCATCATTGCACCTTTAGAAGTCGAAAGATTATACAAACAGGCACTGTCAATAGTTCCATACAAGAAAGAACTACAGAAACAGCAACTGGCATGGCAAAAAAAACTGGATGCCACAAAATCGTGGGGATTGGCTGAAGTCAGGTATTTCGACAGAATTGCTGAGCTTTCCAGTACGATTTCTGCTTTTGAACTGGCGCAAAAAGCCAAGGAACAACAAAAAAAAACGAGCGAAACTGATAGAAGACTGGAGCTAATTCAGAAAAGATTTCTACCCCCTGCTGAAGAGAAAGAGCTGCTGATTACCGTGGCAAAGAACAGCAAGGTGGATGATTGGAAACCTAAACCCACTAAAGAAGAAAAACAGGAGTTGAAACTTTGTACGGTAATGCTTGAAGACCTGAAAGCCGGAAAGAATTTTGAAGTTGTTGAACCGATAGTAAGGACCGACGATTATAACGAGCCAAAGTTGCAGCAGTATTTAGGCAAATGCCGGAAACTTCATCCCAATAAAATAATTATGCCTAGAGGAACAGACTGGTCAAATCTAAGAATGACTGATGATGAGGTCGAAGAGTTTGGCGAGAGCTATTTTTCGCATCTCGACTATAGGCTTTACCATGTTGATTTTGATAACAATCCAAGAAACGGCAAGGAATATTTGTTTTATCATGGCGGCAACACCGACAAAGATGGCGTTTCAAGTGTAGGTGACCTTACGGAGTATATTATCCTGAATCTGAAAAACTGCCAAGAAGCCGATAGACAGCAGTTAACAGATACTATTAATTTCAACACAAATAAAGTGACTGCTTATAACGGAATAATCAAGCATGCGAGTAAATATATGATTTATGACATAAGTTATTCGAGTAGTGAAAATATATATAGTTTAACTATCTACAGCTATAATAAAAGGATCAAACGGACCACCACTATGTGTTTTACAAAATGATTACATAAGGAGGTGTAAATATGAGCAGGCCATTCAGAGTACATTTGATGCCTGATTATAATGAAGCCCGTTTCAAAAAATTAGCAAAAAAAGAAGGTGAAGGGGAAAATGTTTATGGCTGTACATCTGCTATTCCGACAATCGGATACGGCTTTGCATTGTTGCTCGGCCATTATGATAAAAAACTAAAAAAGACGGTCTGGAAAGTAAGACCAGGAATCCGTGAAGATCTTAAAGCGGTAAATGCACTAAAGGGTGATGATTTAACTGATACCGACAAAAAGAACCTAAAAAAAGTTGAGGACCTGTTAAATACGGGCAAATCCAAAACAGAAATAATCAAATTTATTAGTACCCAAAAATATAGTTTCTCTCTCGATGAAAAACAAGCAAGGCAACTGTTTGAAAACATCAGTAACAGATATGACGCTGAATTAAAAAGACGCCTAAAGCGACCGGTGGAAGTAAAGGAAAAGATTGGGAAGAAGATTAAAGTCACGAAGGTGCCGACGGGACTCAGCGATGATCAGATAAAACGACTACAAGGCACAAGAGAGTGGGCGGCGCTTTATTCAACTGTTTACAGAGGTTCCGTTTGCATAACAAGTTCAATGGTAGACGCGTTAAAAGCAGGAAACAGGCAGGAGAACTGGTATGCGATGAAATACGATACGGCCATGGTGTTCACATCAAGACCTGAAGGCATTTTCAATCGTAGTACAGATGATGCAAAAGACTTCGGCCTGTATGACGACCCTGACAACCCTACCGACGAAGAATGTCAAAACCTGATCGAGGTATATAAGAAACATACCGACAAGATCAAAGCATATGATATGGCCGGCCACAGGGATCCATTCCTGCCTTATCTGGAAAAAGCTGAACAACAACTCAAAACACACGGTAAAGACCCTCATATTACGCTATATTCATTACCCAAACGAACAACACCTGCTAAAAAACGAAAGCCTCACACTCCATCCCAAATTCCGAAAAGCAGACCAACCAAAAAAACACGCACACCAGTGACCGAGACTTACTGGAGTCAGCTGCAAAAAACAGTCGATAAATGGGAAACTTATGCCAGGCAGAGAATACGTGAGCGGTGGTGGTAACTATCAGTTTTGTAAAGCAATTAGGCATCATGATTTCAATATTTAAGGAGTCATTATATGAGTTCACGATTTGGAGCATCCAGCCCTCGATATATCCTTGAAATAAAGGGATTGGGAATTGAAACACGAATTGTTTCTTTCCATGCAATAGAAGGAATATCAGAGCCATTTGAAATAAATCTCACAATTGCCGCTTCTGCGGCTTCTCCGCTGTCATTTGAAAAGGTTTCGGAACGCGAAGCATTGTTGACTATTTATTCTCATGAAGACACTTATGGAAGCAATGTAAACACACGTTACTTTCATGGAATAGTAAACAAATTGAAGTATGCCGGAAGCCAGGGGGGCTATTGTTTGTACAGACTGCGTCTGGTCCCTGCTCTTTGGTTTCTGAACCTTAGTCATAATTCGCGTATATTCCAGAATAAAACCATAGAACAAATTTGCTCGGAGATTTTCGATAAAAGCAAGATGCTTGGTAAGTACAAATTTGTTTTAAACATGGCAAAGAATAAGGAACCAAAACTTTATTGCGTACAATACAACGAATCAAATTATGATTTCGTTGCCCGTATTCTTGAAGATGCCGGGATATTCTACTTCTTTGAACATTCGAAAGAAAAACATCAGGTAGTTTTCTGCGATATGTCTGTCCATTGCGATGTAATAAAAGGTAATGATGAAATACCACTTGGACATCCGAACAAAGATAACCCGAACCAGGAAACAGTGCTTGCATTCAATTTGTCAGAACGTTTTGTAACCGGGAAATTCAGCCACTCTTCTTATAATTATGACAATGCGTCACAAAAATTACTGGTCACTAAGGAAGAAAAGGATCCTGGGCGGCATGAACATTATATTCACGATGGGAACTATGAGAATGAGGCAGATGGTGAAATTCAAGCAAAAATCCGGTTAGAAGAAGCAACCCAATTGGAGCAGAGGGCAAAAGGAGTTAGTTCATCCGCTCGCTTTACACCTGGTTACAAATTCTCTCTCGACAGCGATGTGAATTCAGAATTTGTTGATGAATATATCCTACTTGCCGTAGAACATATTGGTGAACAGCCTCAGGTGCTCGAAGAGAATGGGCAAAATGGAGACGGGCCTGAATATGAGAATGGTTTCCTTTGTGTTCCTTCGGACACCGAAATCCGTCCGCCTAGAATAACACCCAAACCAATAATCACAGGCCTGCAAAGCGCAATTGTTGTCGGGCCAGATAAAGAACAGATCTATACCGACGAATATGGCCGAGTATGTGTTCAATTTCACTGGGACAGGCTTGGAAAAAAAGATGAGAATAGTTCCTGCTGGATGAGGGTGTCACAGTCATGGGGCGGCGGTGATTGGGGGGCGCAATTCATACCCCGCGTCGGTGACGAAGTGCTGGTGGATTTCCTTGAAGGCGACCCTGATCGTCCTATCGTTACCGGTTGCGTTTACAATTCAGACAACCAGCCAATAAACAGCCTCAAAAAAAGTAAAACCCAAAGCGGTTTCCGCACAAAAACCTACAAGGGTGATGGTTTCAACGAACTACGCTTTGACGATGCTACCGGGGCAGAAGAGGTATACATCCGTGCCCAGAAAAACTTTAAAACAGAGGCTGTTAGCATTGCAACGCTCAACGCCGGTGAACAATTGAAACTTATCTGCGGCAGTGCCAGTATTGTGCTGGACAAGAGCGGCAAGATAACGATCAACGGCACCGAAGTATTTGTCACAAAATTGCATCTCGACGGCGTGCCGATTCAGATAAACATGGGCGGAGCGGCCGGGATTGCGGCAGTTCCTATTTTAACTCCTCAAATTGCGGCTGGAAACACAAGAAGTTCAGAAAGCGTCGATAAGAAAAAAACGTCTGCCACGGCGGCCGCTTCTCCTGAAAAAAATAGCCCGGGTGAAACAAAAATAGAAGAACCGGCAAAAAGCGCACCGCCTGCAAAAGAATCCCCAAAAATCAATAATGACAAACCCAAAACAGGCAGCGCAACAGAATCGCCTGCGGAAGACGGCATGAAATCCGGAAAAGTATCAGGAGGCGGCACGGGGGCTAAAAAACTTAAAATACCCGAAATCAAGCAAGAAACAATTGTTACCGTAAAAGATAGAGAAGCAATGAAAGAACTGGAAAAACTGAGAGAACTGCTGAAGAAATAAAATAAAACAAGGAATCAAGAAAAATTATATGGCCAATCCAATAGCCTGTATGGGCGACATGCACACGTGTACTGCCTGTGAAGGTAAAAAAGTAAGGTCAGAATAGTTTAAGACCTCCGAGGTTTTGAAAACCCCGGAGGTCTTGATTTTAATTTTGAATGCAATAATGAAAAATCAATCTTCCGAAAGCAGCGACCTGTCATTCTCGTAAGATTTATGTCTGATCTGGTGGAATTTCTCGATCAGTTTTTCAACTGTCAGGGCTTTCTTTTCTTCGCCCTCTACATCAAAGATAATCTCTCCCTTATCCATCATCAGCAGGCGATTACCAAACTCGATTGCGTGAGTCATGTTGTGGGTAATCATCATGGAAGTCAGTTTGTAATCTTTGATGAACTTGTGAGTGAGTTCCAGTACTATTTCGGCATTTTTAGGGTCCAGTGCGGCGGTGTGTTCATCCAGCAGAATCAGATCAGGCTTTGACAATACCATCATCAGCAGAGTCAGGGCCTGACGCTGCCCCCCGGAAAACATGGCCAGATTTTCCTTCATGCGATCTTCCAGACCCATTTTCAGCTGAACAAGTTCAGTTTTAAAGTATTCCCTCATGCGATTATTCAGGCTGCGTTTAATCCATTTGAAACCTTTTTTATGGGTGATCATCATGTTATCTTCCAGGCTCATGTTTGAGGCTGTGCCAAGAAGCGGGTTCTGAAAGATGCGTCCGATATATTGGGCGCGCTTGAATTCTGGTTCGTGTGTGATATCACGGTTGTTCAGCGCAATAGAACCCTGTGTAGGTGTAATTGTACCTGCGATCAGGTTGAAAAGAGTAGATTTGCCGGCACCGTTGCTGCCGATAACGGTTATGAAATCACCTTCGTTAATTCTGAGGTTGATAGTGTTAATGGCCGGGTTCTCATTGACCGTGCCGGGGTTGAATACCATGGAAACATTTTTTAGTGCGATCATTTGCTCACCATTGCCCTGATAGCGGTCTTTTTCAGATTCTTGCTCTGGGTAATAACAAGCAGAATGATAATCAGCAGACCTTTGATAAGGTTGAGGTCATTCGGGGTCATGTCAATTACATAGCCATAATAGCGGCCCAGATACATAACGGCATGAAATAATATTGAACCGGCTATTGCGCAAAACGTTAATACGCCGATACGGTTACTCTTCATAACCAGAAATTCACCGATCATTACGGAAGCAAGGCCGGAGATGATAATACCCTGACCAAGGCCCACATCTGCAAAACCCAGGTACTGTGCGGCAAATGCTCCGGATATTGCCACCAGGCCGTTTGAAAAACCGACACCGATAGTTTTGAGTGTTTTAGGGTTGACACCCTGGGAGATAACCATCTGCTCGTTGTTACCCATGGCGCCCATGGTAAGACCCAGATCGGTGCGGAAAAACAGGTCAACCATAACCTTGATCACACCAACTACAAGCATAAAGAAAACCAGGAAGATGTATTCTTCCGGGATAATCCCGCTGAACATTTCGGAAACCTGGGAGAGGATGGTTTCTTCTTTAAGTACCGGCACATTGGCCCGGTTGCCCATGATGCGGATATTGATCGAGTATAACATTGTCATGGTCAGGATGCCGGCCAGAAGGTTGGGTACCTTGAGATGATTGTGTATTAGCGCCGTAGTGATGCCGGCCAGAACACCGCCAATGAATGCAATCAATAATGCCAGCCAGATGTTGGTCCCCATGAGAATACACTGGACCATCAGGGCGGCACCAAGAGGAAATGAACCATCTACTGTTAAATCCGGAAAATCCAGAATCCTGAAGGTAATAAAAACCCCCAGAACCATAATTCCATATATAAGGCCTTCTACGAAAATTCCTTCAACCATAAGTATGCCGCTTATCCTTTAATGAAAATAAAAAATGCCAGGCAGCACAGATGGCTGCCTGGCAAAATATTTGTTGTTATTTCTTGGTCATTTTGCCGTTTAACACTACTTTATTTGCACTTTTCAGCACATCAGCAGGAACAGTCAAACCAAGTTTTTTAGCAACATCCAGGTTGATCAGCAGATCCACATCGCTGGCTTTGGTCATAAACTGAGTCGGGATCTGTTCCGGCTTTTTGCCTTTCAGGATCTGAATTACAACTTTACCTGTAGTCCTACCCATTTTGTAATAGTCAAAGCCCCATGCAGCCAGAACCGGGTAGTTTTCTGCAGAGCTTGGGTCAGCCGACATGATAGGTACTTTGGCTTTCATGGCAACATCGGAGACAGCACTCATGGCAGAGACAACAGTGTTGTCGGTGCTGATATAGAGCGCATCAACACGCCTGATGATAGCCTGGGTAGCCTGCTTGACTTCTGCAGACTTGGAAACGGTTGTTTCAATGAATTCAATGCCCTTCTCTTTACAGACCTGTTTTACAATACCGGCCAGAACAACAGCGTTTTCTTCAGAACTGGTGTAAATATGGCCAAGTTTTTTGATCTTCTTGATTTTCATCAGAAGTTCAATCTGCTCTTTAACAGGGGTCATGTCGGAAACGCCAGTGACGTTTTTATCGCCTTTTTTCAGGGATGCCACAAGACCTGCCTTGACAGGATCGGTAACAGCAGCAAAAACTATAGGAGTGCTGCCTTTGAGGGTATTCACAAGCGCTTGCGCAGTTGGTGTGGCTACACCGACGGCAACAGTGACTTTTTCGGATTTGAATTTATTGGCGATGGAAGCAGCGGCGTTGATGTCTCCATTGGCATTCTGCACATCATAGGTTGCATTGATTTTAGCTGCGGCAAGTTCGTCCTGCATGCCTTTGACTACAGCGTCAAGGGCAGGGTGAGCTACAATCTTGGAAACCCCTATCAGTACATTTTTTGGAGCTTCTGCAGCAAAAGCTGCCGAGGCCAGCATCAGTGAAGCCAACAGAAGTGACACAACCAGTCTAAAGCTTTTTTTCATCATACGCCTCCTTAATTCGCCCAGCATTGGAATGTTCGATCATGGTCTAATCAACTGTAGTTTGAAAGCGGAAAATATTATCACCTGGAGCAAGCTAACGTCAATGCTAATCTGCTGTTTTTTATCATTTGTATATGCATTCAAGGTCAAGATTAGCAGTACTTTAGCTTCTGTAAATTTTTTCATTTACGGATGCAAGTCTGGTTATGTATAAGTTGTTAAGTTGAATATTTTTATGGAGGAGTTTATATGCGTATCATCATGATGTCTCTGTTCACCGCCCTGATGTTGATCTGTTCTCCGCATGTTTCCACTGCCGCTGCCGTGAAAACATATGTTGCTGAATTCAATGTTGTGGGAGCTCCCAATAAAGATGAGCTCAAATCCACATTGCAGAGTTTATTGACCTCCCGCCTGAATCTGAACCGAATCAGGCTTGTGGATAAGCCTGAAAAAGCAGAACTGCAATTGTTCGGGAATTATGCCGTTTTCGGCAAAGTTTTCAGTATCGATGTGCTTATAAAAAATTCACTGACGGATTCCATGACAAAAGTATTTGAGCAGGGGGCCAGTCAGGATGACCTGATTCCTGCTTTCAGCCGTCTGGCAGAGAAACTGGACAGGGAAATCGCAATTGCTCTGCCTGTAACTGCTCCGGTAGTTTCTGTCAAACCTGTCACTCCTGTGCCTGTTGCGGCAACTATTACAGCTCCGGTAGTTATGCCAAAGATTGATGCGCCTCCTGCCAAGGCAGAAGAAAACTATGTTGTGAAATCCGAAACGCCAAATCAAAATACGCCCGGATTCTGGTCCAGCGACCCGCTGACCGGAGTTCATACCGCCATAGCTTTGGGGCGTACACTGCCGACCGGTGAACGGGAAATTTTTATTGCAGGCGCCAATACCATCCGCTATTTCAAAAAAGGTTCGGAATTAAGACAGGTCGCTGAAATCAGTATACCGGTTTATGCCAAGGTACTTACTATCGACACAGCAGATCTGGACCGTGACGGCATACCGGAGCTTTATGTTTCAATTATTGATCGCAAAAGTGTCAGTTCAAAGATATACAAACCATCTGATGTCGGCATGGAGTTGATTGCTGATAATCAGCCGTGGCTTTACCGAGGAATCGGTAATGATTATAAAGCTCGTACAATATTCGCCCAGTCTGTCAGCAGCAAAGGAGAGTATGCTTCTGAAATTTTTGAGTTGACTAAGAGTGGTCAGCGGTTTGAAACAACAAAAACCAGAACACTGCCGAAACATGGCAATATCTTTAATTTTACCCGTTTCAGTGACACTAAAGGAGTTGAAAAAATTGCCGTATTGGATGAGGACGGCTATATAATTTTATATTCTGTCAATGGCAATGAATTATGGAAAAGCAGTGACAAATTTGGTGGTTCTGAAACCTATTTTAATTATGAGTCTGTAGCGCAACTGAGAAACAAAGGAGTCACTTCTCGCTGGAACTTCCTTGAGCAACGCATAGTTGCTCTACCGGACGGAACCCTGATTGTACCGCGTAACGATGGAACATTCAGTATCGGTAACAACCGATCTTACAATAAACATTTAATCTTTGGACTGCAGTGGAGTGGGGCTCTTTTGAAAGAATCCTGGCACACTAGAGTAACACCAAGTTACCTTGCTGATTATGCCTATGATTCCGCTACGCAAGAGTTTTTGCTGCTGGAAGTAATTCAGAAAGTCGGATTATTCAATACTGGAAAAACAATTATTTCGATTAATAAGATGCAGTAAAGTATATATATTACGATTTGTCTTTCGTGTAACCTGCGTTGCCCGAAAGACAAATCTAATAAGGTGTAGTGAGGCTATTTACACTGTATTTGCTATGCAACGCCCAGTTTATGTTTATAAAAAATGTTTCTTGACAAATTTACACAAATTGAATGATATTAAAAACACTATTATGATTAACTTAAAATCTATAAAATTTCTTTGCTGGATTATACTTGTGGCAATGATGACCATTACTTTTAATGGTGTATATGAAAATGCCTATGCCATGCAAAACCATGCAACAGTAACAAGTGATCAAATATCGAATCACGAAATTTCTGCATCTAACCAGTGCCCTTGTGTCCCGCAAAATCAAGACAACAATTATCATGGCTGCGATTGCGCATGCCATGCCCCGTTGGCTGTTAATCTACTTCAGCTTGGCTTAAATTTATTCTCAATTGATCTGAGCATATCTGATCCCTTCAAGTTCTTACCCGAAGTCTATTTCTCCAAGTTTATCCCCCCTCAAATACAAGCCTAAACGCCACGACTGGAGTAGTACGTCCTGATACGGGACAAATGTATCTACTCTCCTGATTGTAGTACGATCAAAACCATCTATACTTCTTCAAACTAAGTTAAAAATAAGGAGGTTTTCCCTTTGAGATCAACTGTATTTGCGCGAGGAGCATTGCTCCTGGTGCCAGGAATCGTGTGTATTTTATCGTCAAACCCACTGCGGGCAGAAGAACAGGTGTTGCCGTTGCCTCAGGTAATTGAGTATTCGCTGCGGAATAATGGCGACCTCAACGCGTTTCGTGAGGAGAAAGGTGTCCGTGAGGCCGGCAAGGTCAAGGCGGGACTCCTGCCCAACCCGACCCTCGAATTGGAAGGCGGTACCGGCGCTCTAACCGGCAGCAGCAACGAGAACAATTTTTCTGTCGGGATATCGCAGGAATTTTTTCTGCCGGGAAAACGGACTAAACGTTTGACAGTTGCTGAGCGTGAACTGGAAATGTACCGCTGGCAATTGTCGGATCGGGAGAGGCGGCTGAAAGAGGACGTCAAGTCAGCCTTTTATGATGTCATTCTGGCCGAACAGCGTATAGCACTGGCTGACCGCTCTATCTTGCTAAACCGTCAACTGCTCGATGTAACCAAAGAGCGTTTGGCGGCTGGTGATATTCCGGAACTGGAGATGAATCTGGTCAAGGTTGAGCTGGCAAGGAGTGAAGGCGCCAGAATCGACGTTGCAAAGGCGCTGAATCAGAATCAGTCGAAGCTCTTGGCGCTGATGGGGCTTCCTGCCGGAAAACAGTCCCCGCTGTCCGGAAAACTTGATACAGAAATAAATCTGACAAAAACAGTGGCAGAGTTGAAACAGCTTGCGAATAGCCAGCGCCCTGATCTAAAGGAACTGGAGGCTGAAAAAGGCAGGGGTGATGCGGATATTTCGCTTGCTCAGGCGGAGAGAATTCCCAACCTCACGGCAGGTCTGGCATTAAAACGAGATACTACCGCCAGTGATGTCGGCGGGGTAGAGGGCAGGGAGACAAACTATACCATTGGTTTGAAGCTGTCCATTCCCATCCCTCTGTTTGACAGGAATCAGGCCGGTGTTCAGGAAGCCAGAGCCAAGCGAAGCAGCACTGAATACCGCTTGACGGCTATCGTTAGAAACATTGAGCGAGAGGTCGAAACGGCCTACGCAAGTTTTGTGAATGCCGATAAGGTCTTTTCATTATACCGGTCAAACATCATTCCCCAGCTTGAAGAAAACCTGAAACTGACTCAGGAGGCCTATCGCCTGGGAGAGGTCGGTGTTCTTGCCGTCATCCAGGAACAGAAGAAATTTTTTGAGGTCAACGATGGCTATCTGACGGCCCTGCACGAACGGCAGTCGACATTTATAAAACTTGAATCAGCAGTGGCATCAGAACTTAGCGGAGGTGTGCAGTGAGTAAAAAAACAATCATAATTGGAACTATTTTGGCCCTGGCTTTGTCGGGCGGCTTTATCTATCGTTTCACCCACCTTACCAGCGGTGGCAGTAAAACTTCCGAAAAGAAGGAAGAAGGTCACAAGGAAGAAAAAAGCGAAAAAGCCGGTAAACATGATGAGGAAAATGAGAAAAAGGAAGGGGCGGGCGAACACAAGGAGGCGGGTAACGTTAAAATGACCGCCGAGGTTCAGAAACAGCATGGTGTTGTTGTTGCTACGGCAAACAAACAGCGACTGGCTGGTGCGATTAACGCTACGGGCAAGGTTGAGGCCAATGCCGACCGCATCGCCCATGTTTCACCACGCATCAACGGCAAAATAGTAGCAATCAAGGCGTCTCTGGGTGATAGCGTTGCCTCCGGTCAAACGCTTGTGACTTTGGATAGTGTCGAGTTGGGCGAAGCCCTCAATCGCTACCACCAGTCAAAGACAAAGCTGGCTCTGGCCCAGTCCAACATGGATCGAATCAAAGTCCTGGTGGACAAGAAAATCGCCGCCCGCAAAGACATCTTTCAGGCTGAAACCGACTACAAAACTGCGCAGACCGAACAGCACACCGACGAAGAACGTCTGTCTATGTACGGTGTCTCAACAGCGGACCTGAAAGGCGAAGGCCATAAGAAGCCTCTGCTGCCGGTCCGCTCACCCATTGGCGGCATCATTACCGAGAAACACGCCATTGTTGGCGAACTGGCTGATCCATCCAAAAGCCTCTATACAGTAGCTGACCTCTCTTCTGTCTGGGTACTGGTAGACATCAACGAAAAAGATATTTCAAAGGTCCGTAAGGGGCAGGCAGCAATTGTAACTGTTGCTGCTTTTTCCGACCTGAAGCTGAAGGGGCGCATCACCTATATTGCCGACATGGTCAACGAGGCTACTCGCACGGTTAAGGCGCGAATTGAAGTTGCCAATCCAGGACGCAAGCTCAAGCCGGAGATGTTTGCCACGGTCGAGCTGGCGTTACCGAGTGATACACCGGCGGTGCTTGCGGTTTCCGAAGATGCTTTGCAGTCACTGGAAGGGAAAAAAGTGCTCTTCGTTACCGAAAACGGCACCGAGTTTGAGCCTAGAAAAGTAGAACTTGGTCGAACATCAGGCGGCATGGCTGAGGTGCTCTCCGGATTGAAGGAGGGTGAACGCTATGCAATCAAAGGCTCGTTCCTGCTCAAATCTGAGATGCAAAAAGGCGAACTGGGTGAACATGGCCACTGATAGAGAAACGTAGCTTTTTCGATATTTTTGTTTTGCTTTTGCGAAAAAATAACGTTTTCGATACTGCCTTCTTAATAAATGAACCAATGAGGTAAAAATATGCTTGATAAAATATTACAGTTTGCGCTCCAGCAACGACTGTTGATCATTTTGGCGACCGTCATACTGATCGGCTCGGGCCTGTGGGCGATGAAAAAACTGCCGGTGGATGCCTTTCCGGACGTAACCAACGTCCAGGTGCAGATCCTTACCCAGGCCGGGGGTATGGCACCAACCGAGGTGGAAAAGCTTGTAACCTTTCCCATTGAGACCGCCATGGGTGGACTTCCCCGCCTGCAAGAGATGCGCTCTCTTTCCAGGGTCGGCCTGTCAGTGGTTACGATTGCCTTTGAAGATGGTGTTGACATCTACTTCGCCAGACAGCAGGTTTTTGAAAGACTTCAACAGGCCCGCGACCGTCTGCCCAAAGGGATCGAACCGCAGATGGGACCGGTAACAACAGGTCTGGGTGAAATCTACCAGTACATCCTGACTTCCGACACGCTTGACGCCCGCGAACTGCGCTCCATCCAGGACTGGCTTATCCGTCCGATCCTGCGTACCATCCCTGGCGTGACGGATGTCAATTCCTTCGGCGGCCATGTAAAGCAATACCAGGTATTGCTTGATCCAGGCAAATTGAAGAGCCTGAATCTGACTATTCGTGATGTCATGGAAGCTGTGGAAAAAAACAATGCCACTGTTGGTGCCGGCTACATCGAGCATCGCGAAGAACAGTACATGGTTCGCGGTATTGGCCTGGCACGTGGCGTTGACGATCTGAAGGATATCGTAGTTAAAAGCACCGGCGGCACTCCGATTCATCTGCATGACGTGGGTGAGGTGGCTATCGGTAATGAGCCACGCCAGGGCGTCACCACCTATGACGGCAAGGGTGAGACTGTAGCCGGTATTGTCATGATGCTGAAAGGTGCATCAAGTCGTGAGGTCGTAGACGGCGTCACTAACAAGATCAAGACAATTGAAAAGGCCCTGCCAGAAGGGGTCAAGTTGACACCTTACTATGACCGCACCGACCTGGTCTGGAAGACCATCCGAACTGTCAGCACCAACCTGATCGAGGGTGGGCTGCTGGTTATCGGTGTCCTTCTCTACTTTCTGGGTAATATACGAGGGGCGCTCATTGTCGCTATCGTCATTCCACTTTCCACACTCTTTTCATTTCTCGGCATGCACTGGTTGGCACTTTCCGCCAACCTGATGACCCTGGGTGCAATAGACTTCGGCATGATAGTGGATGGCAGCGTGGTCATGGTGGAAAACACCGTCCGCCACCTGTCCGAACGCAAGGAGGGGGAAAGCACACGTCATATCATCTATACCTCAGCTATGGAGGTGGCCCGTCCGATCCTCTTCGGCGTACTGATCATCATCATTGTTCATCTCCCTATCATCACCTTGACAGACATAGAAGGGAAGATGTTTTCACCGATGGCCTTCACAGTCGGGTTTGCATTAATGGGGTCGCTGATCCTGACCATGACCCTGATACCGACTCTTTGTTCGTTCCTGCTCAAGGGTAAAATAGTAGAAAAAGATCCCCGGTTGCTGGTCAAAATTCGAGAATCTTATTTGCCGCTGCTAAAGCAGAGTCTGTTAAATCCTAAAAAAACTCTGGCCATAACCGGTGCAGCTCTGGGTGTATCACTGCTGTTGGTTCCTTTCTTAGGAACAGAGTTCCTGCCCTCTCTTGACGAGGGGAGCATGACGGTACAATCTTTCCGCCTACCGTCGGTCTCGGTAACAGAAACGGTTAAAACCTCCGCCGCTGTGGAAAAGGTAATCAAGTCGTTCCCGGAAGTTGTGAGTGTCGTTTCTAGGGCTGGCCGGGCCGAGATCGCCTCGGATCCGATGGGAATCGATATTTCCGATATTTTTGTCAGCCTCAAACCACGTGGTGAATGGACAACAGCAAAAACCAAAGATGAGCTGGTAGACAAAATGCGGGAACGGCTGGAAAACATCCCCGGCATGACATTTTCCTTCAGTCAACCGATTGCCCTTCGGGTAGATGAACTGATCTCAGGGGTCAAATCCCAGATTGCCATCAAACTGTATGGTGAAGATATGGAGGTTCTCAAAGCCAAGGCCAGTGAGATTGCCGAGTTGGTCAAAAAGGTAGATGGTGCAGCCGATGTGCAGGTGGAAAAAGTTTCCGGTCTGGCTTACCTGCAGGTGGAAATAGATCGGGCCGCCATCGCCCGTTACGGCATCAACGTAGCCGAAATCAACGAGGTACTGGAACTGGCCTCGGGCGGCAAGACGGTCTCGGAACTGTTCGAGGGGCAGAAACGTTTTGCCGTGGCGCTGCGCTTTCCTTCAACTCTTTCGGATAATCCGGAGAAGTTCGGAGAATTGCTCATCTCGGCACCTAACGGAGCACGCATCCCACTCAAACAACTGGCACGGATCAAAACCGAGGAGGGACCGGCTCAAATATCCAGAGAAAACGGTTCGCGTCGGATAGTAGTGGAGTGCAATGTTACCGGCAGGGATATCGGCAGTTTTGTGGCCTCTGCCCAGAAGGTTCTGGATACCGGGGTCAAGTTGCCACCCGGTTACTATATTGATTGGGGGGGGCAGTTCGAAAACCAGCAGCGGGCTATGGCTCGGATGGCAATAATTCTTCCGGTCTGCCTGGCACTCATATTCATCCTGCTCTTTTTTACTTTTGGTTCAGTTGGGCAGTCATTTCTCATTATGCTCAATGTTCCCTTTGCGCTGATTGGCGGGATTGTTGCCCTGTTCCTGCGCGGCATGCCGCTATCGGTAACAGCGGCAATCGGTTTCATTGCTCTGTTCGGAGTAGCTGTATTGAACGGTATCGTGCTGGTTTCATACTTTAACAAGCTGCGAGACGAAGGTCTTGACCTTGACGAAGCGATACTAAAAGGAGCTGTGGTACGACTGCGTCCTGTTCTTATGACCGCCATGGTAGCTATGCTGGGATTCATCCCCATGGCTCTTTCACAAGGAGTCGGTGCTGAGATGCAGCGTTCTCGTGCAACAGTAATTATCGGAGGATTGGTCACCTCAACTTTGTTAACCCTTGTGGTCCTTCCGACTCTTTACCGCTGGTGGGAGCGAAGAGCGGAACAGAAACTCAATAAAAAGGAGATTGCCCAATGAAACAGATAATCGCCTACATCAAACCTGCTGTGCTTGAGCGAGTGACTGAAGCGCTCAGACATATTGATGGCCTGACTGGCATGAGTGTTACAGAGAGCAGCGGCTTTGGTCGCGGTAAGGGTGCATCTCGCCCAAGCCCGGACAGCCAGATCACGTATTTCAGAAAAAATGTTCGTGTAGAAGTCATGGTATCTGATGCAGTTGTCTGGGAAGTGGTGGATGCCATCCGTCAGCAGGCCTGGGCTGGTGAAAAGGGAGAGGGGAAAATATATGTCCTCGATATTGTCGAAGCCGTGAGGATTAGAACCAATGAGCGTGGTGAAGAAGCAATTTAACGCCCTCTACTTAAAATGAAATGGAGAAGACCATGAGAATATTTTCTTTAGTAGCATGCCTAATAGTTGCAGTTTCAATGGCGGGTTGTTCCGGCAACAAGAACACAGTAATAAAGTCTGAACAATCAACACGGCTGGATGTTTTTCAGGAAGTTGCTGACTCAAAGCCCATATCAGGTAAAGCATTGCTGGGAATCGAATTTACTGTAAAGACCTACAAGAGTCGTATCGCCAACACATATATCAAACATAGCGATCCCCTATACACAGTAACAATAAACATTGATGGCCAGTCAATTGTGCTGGCTGACGAACCGGTACTGGAGGATTTATCGGGCGATTTTAGATCAAATCCCGAGGTTGGCACCGGCTGGAAATATAATTTCAGAAAAGAACTGCAGTTAAAACCCGGAAAACATCGTGTGACAATAGCAGTGCCTTTGTCGGGTGTCGTTGTTGAAAAAGAGCTGATGCTTGAGGAAGGCAAAAATCACCTAAAACTCGTACCGGTCTACAACACCTCTATTAACAGAGACCCGAACTATCCAAAATATATACATGGACTGAAAGCGGTAACGTTACAGCTTAATTCTAAATCTGTAGCAAAATGAAACAGCATTTTCAAAATGTCGGATTTTAGAAACAACTTATAAACAGAGAGTTACATCTCAAAACAATCTAAAGGAGAACTATTATATGAAAAGCAAATTAATCTTGGTACTTATGGCAATTGGACTGTTCAGCGCAATGCCGGTGTTTGCAGCAGGTCACGTGGACATTAAAATGGGGCATGAAGGCATAAGACCTTGTGCCTTACAGGCAGAATCGATTCAGGAGAAAATTATGCGTTTGAGTACTGAAATAGTAAAAGGTGAAAAGATACTTGATGCCCAAAAAATGAGAGAACTCGAAGATGAGTTGTATGAGGCGAATAAAAGTCTGGAGCAATTAAACAAAGCTTGAGTAATTATATTGAATGGTAATCCAGCTTGACTATAAAAGTCAGGCTGTGTTATTCAAGCCAAGCGTAATTTTTATGACAATTGAATATCGGATCACGGTGCCCGCAAGGGCTTGATAGGGAAGAGGGGTGCCGCTCTTAATACGAGCCATTCCCCCGCGGACCCGCCGCTGTAAGCGAGGACAAAGGGCATTATGTCACTGGTCGAAAGACCGGGAAGGCGCCTGGAGATTGATTCGCGAGCCAGAAGACCTGCCATGATCTCAACACTCAATATTTCCCCGTGGTAAAGGGAGAGTGTAAAACATTATCAGACTTTGAATACGAAAAGTCCGCATATTGCTTAGGCATATGCGGACTTTTTTTGTTTTTTGCTTTTATACAAGTCAGATGGTACGCAAGTTATTCAGCACTAAGGCCGGAAGCCAGGGAAGAGGAGTGAAATTCTCCCGCTGCCCCGCAGCCGTAAAGGGAACGAACGCCCAAAATAGCCACTGTCATGGGTAATACCATAATGGGAAGGCGGGCAAGTAGGTGGCCCTGAGCCGGAAGACCTATCCAGGCCAAAACTTCGAGGGAGGATAGATTGTTATGAGACTAATCGTATTAACATTGTCCCTGCTGTTGTACTCAACAGCAACAACGTATGCAGGACCACCCCTGATCACTGATGATACGGGAACGGTGGATGTGGGCAAGGTGGAGATCGAGCTGAACAGTTCGTATCTTCACGACAAGGAAAGTGTCAATGGTATTTCGGTCCGGCGCGACGTATTTGCTGGAGAAGCCAAGCTGACAACAGGATTATATAAAAATTGGGGAATCTCATTGGCAATACCCTACACCTTCAGTGACCGTAAAAAGGAAGACGGCAACCTGACAGGCAAGGCTGATGGATTCAGAGATATCACCGTTGAGATTAAGTACGCCTATACTAAACTGGCCGGCATATCATTTGCCATCAAGTCGACGTTTATTATTCCCACAGGTAATAATAGTGCTGGTCTTTCAGAAGACAACTGGCGATTTGGCGGTACGCTGATTGCCTCCAGAGAATTTGTAGAAGGTGTTTATGCCCTGCATGCCAACCTTGGTTACGATCATCACGATTATCGCACTGAACAGGCCAGGGCTAGTTATCATATGAATCTCTGGTTCGGTTCTTTTGCCGGAGAAACTAGGATTACCAAAAGTCTGACGACTGTTGCAGAGCTCGGTGTATCCACAACCCAGGATAAAACAATAAACGAGCTGACCAGCTATACCCAGGTAGGTGCCCGTTACGCACTGAATGAAAACCTGGACATTAATGCCGGAATCAAGTTCGGCCTGACAAGGCCTGAGGATGACCTGACGGTGCATTCTGGTTTGGTTTTCAAGTTTTAACCGTTTATACAAGAAAAAAAGTGGTTGGCATAACGGAAAATTCAGGATCGGTATGACAACGCCCCGGATAAAAAACCGGGGCGTTTGAAGTTCAGGCGGGTATTTTTAAAACAGTTTGTGCTCAAAGGAAAGATAGGCCATCACACCATACTCTCCCTTGGAGGGACCGACACCGATCGGCATGGAGATACCCGGTACGATCTGCAGCCCTTTAAGATCAATTGCATAGCGCAGAGCCGGATTGATAATGAATGAATTCTTGTTTTCCGTTACGCCGTTGGAAACGACCGACTGCTCTGAAGTGCCGACAAACTCCACCAGCGCATTTAAGTTGCGGTTAACAAGATAGACCAGGCTCATGCCGTAGTTCGTATTGAAAGTGTCTGCTTTCGCTCCACCAGATTCTTTGGCATTAGGAGTAAAGGTCATGCCCAGATTCCAGTGAGTGACAAAACGCTCGTTCAATTTCAGACTAAGCGGCAAGTTGACCTGATATCCTACCGTACCGTTGCCCAATCCTTTTTTCTCATCACCAGTCGGCAGAATCAGGGAAAAGCGTGGTGAAACAGCCATGACGCCTTCCTTGAAAATAAGCTGATAACGATAATTCAGGGCTATATCGCCGAGACCGGTGTGACGGCCCTCATCCTTACCGAGCTTTTCCAGCGGAATGGTATAGGAAAACTGATGTGCCTGGGTGGGAACCGGCCACTCCTGAGTAAAAGTGTAGGCCCAGGTATCACCCTTCAGAAATTGGAATGTCTGGATGTGTTGAATAACACCGTCTTCCTGATTATAGGCCTCTTCAAGAAGAAATGAATTATCCTGGATTTCGCGATACGGTTCCTCAGCCAGTACAACACCCACACTTGCCAAAATTACAAATAAAACTGTTCCTAAAAAAAACTTACGCATTTAGTACCTCCATCGTCATATTGCTAAATAAACAAGCGCCGTACAGCATAGCTGCACGGCGCTTGTTTGTAAAACATAATACTACAGTACTGTGTTTAATCCATCTTGACAGGTACTTTTGCTTTCAAAACATACTTGCCGTCTTTAACTGCCAGCAGAGCAAGAGGGGACTTGATAGGCTCGCGGTTAGCACGGATAGTGATTGTACCGGAAACACCTTTAAAGCCTTTGGTCTGAGCCAGAGCGGTCTTGAAAACCTTAGGATCGTCGCTGTTGGCGCGTTTCATGGCGTCAGCAAGCATCATGATGCCGTCATAACCCTGAGCGTCGAAAAGACCAGGCATAGCGCCATTGAATTTCTTCTTGAATGCTTCGATGAA
This sequence comes from uncultured Geobacteraceae bacterium, assembly GCA_964509295.1. Classification (GTDB taxonomy): domain Bacteria; phylum Desulfobacterota; class Desulfuromonadia; order Geobacterales; family Pseudopelobacteraceae; genus JBGSQR01. Next base: position 38,241 of record CAZDWS010000003.1, read on the forward strand.
CTTGGCTGTTTCAGCTGTTGCCTGCTCAGGTGAGAAACCGAGAGCTGACATGGAGCCTTCAACTGCTGTGCCGCCGAGCTTGATGAATTCAGGAGAGAAGAGTCCGTCGCCGCCGAACATGTTAGCTTTGAGGCCCTGTTTGCGGGCTTCTTTCATGATCAGAGCGCCTTCTGTGTAGTATCCGGAGAAGAAGATGACATCAGGCTTCTTGGCTTTGATGTTGGTTACCTGGGCACTAAAGTCCTTGTCGCCGTCTTTTACTTTTTCATCAGCAACGATTTCAATACCTTTTGCTTTAGCTGCATCACGGAAAGTCTGGGAGAAACCAACGCTGTAATCGTTGTTGTCGGAAGTAATTACGGCAACTTTTTTGTATTTCAGGTCATTTGCAAAGTAGTCGATACAAGCCGGGATAGCAACGCTGTCAAGCAGAGTATTACGGAAGATGAAATCGCCAACTTCAACAAGGCCTGGGCCTGTTGCGCCAGCAGAAAGCAGAACTACGCCGGCTTTCTGGGCGATAGGTGCAACAACTTTGGAGATACCTGTAGTAGGGTCACCAAGGATAGCAACAACGTTATCGCGGCTGATCAGTTTCTGTGCAACGGAAGCGCCTTCCTGCTTGTCGCCACGGTTGTCGGCTTCCACTATTTCAATTTTCTTGCCATTGATGCCGCCAGCTGCATTGATTTCATCGGCAGCCATTTTCATACCTTCCAGAGTCGGTTTGCCGAACATGGCAACGTCACCGGTAAGCGCACCCATAAAACCAATTTTTACAGTTGTGCTGGCAGCCTTAGGGGCATCAGCAGGTTTTGGGGCTTCTTTTTTGCAGCCGGCCAGTGAAAGCCCTGCAGAAACAGCCAGAATTGAAGCTAAAACAGTCAGTTTGTTCAGTTTCATGCACAATCCTCCTTGTTGTTAATGTTTAACAGGAACGTAGTGCTGCGTCATTGCAGGTTGTCAGGCGTCCCTGCCGGTAAAAGTTCCGGGACATGCACAATGCATGTCCCGGTTTGTGACTAATTAGAAAGAATACTTGAACATCAGTTTGAAATCATATGGATTGACTGGTGTCTCGCCATTTGCAGCTACACCTTTATAATAGTCGCCCAACATAACATAGGCTACACGAGTACCGACAGAAAGGCCTTCAAGTATCTGATAGGTAGCTTCAGCGTTGATTTCTGTTCCGAGGTAGTTACTCTTGCGTGTGATGCCACCAGCTTTATTATCTTTGGCAACTGCGGCAAATCCAGCATTGAAGGCGGTTGTCAGTTTTGAGTTGATCGGCAGGTCATAACCGATGTAGCCGCCAATTTGGCCTTTACCCTGATTTCCTGCTGTAGCAATAATGGAGTTGTCTGTGGTATAGGCATTCTTGTCGCGACCCAAAATGGCCATTTCGTTATCATAGTAGCCATGCTCAGATATTCCAACATTGTCGAATACAGAGTAGAAGGCATTGCTGTGACCGGTAGTTTTGTTGTCGCCGGAGACATAGAGGAATTCAGTGCGGGCAGTACCTGGGCCAACTTTGTATTTAGCTCCAGCATTTAGTGCCCAGGCAGTGGTAGAACGTTGGTTAACCGTACCCACCTGAAAAACACCAAACCCGTTCAGTGTAAGCGGTCCACTGGTGTATTCAGCATTCAAACCCAAGTTAGACATTTTTACATCCTGCTGTGAAATGTCAAAGAGGTTATTGCTGTTTGTTGTAATCGAATTATTTTTGAAAAAATAATAGGCGGCGCCAACTTTCAGGTCCTTGGAAACGGCAAATTTAGTGTCCAGAACAACCAGGTCGTTAGTTAAATGACCTAAAACATTATCTTTTGAGACACCTGAATCATTGAAGCGGAAGAAGCCGACGGTAGGAGAGAATTTTCCGTAACTACTGGATAATACTATACCAGCCATGTCGGCATCAAAAAGTATTCCTTTGAAGGAATCATTAAACGGCTGCATGCCCAACTTCATGTTAACATTCTTGGTAACGTTGGCATCCAGATAGATGTGTTTGGTTTCGATATTCACAGTATCTGCACCAACGGCACCGCCACCTTGGCGTCCGCTACCACTAGTTATTGCAGGATCAGAGTTACTGCCGTATGCGCTGTTTCCCCAGTAGGTATAGTCCAGTTCAAATTGGGTGACCAACTTGAGGTCTACATTAGCTTTAGCAGTATACTGAAGACGGGCGCGTTGCTCTACGAAATTAGCTGAATAGACTTTTTTGTTTTTTCCTTCGGGAATGTACTGAGTGTCACCACCATATTTAGCACCATCACTTACACTAGTTGTGCTTGTTCCATTGAAATTAGAATTGATGTAACGAGCTGCAAACATACCGTGGAATTCATTTTCCAGCGCCATTGCCGGAACTGCTGTTGCTGCTGCGAGGCCCACGACGGTGAGGGCTGCCAATACATTACGATTCTTCATTCTGTTACCTCCTTGGTGTGTTGAAACACAATTGAAAAAATCTCTCCCATGTGGGAGTTCTGCCATAAGGCAAAGTTTTAAAGTATCTGACTTAAAAACAGTTTTGCGCGTTCGTGTGTCGGGTTGGTAAAGAAGTGTTCCGGCGTACCTTCCTCGACGATTTTACCATGATCCATGAAAATTACCCGGTCGGCAACTTCGCGGGCGAAATTCATCTCGTGGGTTACGACTATCATGGTCATGCCTTCGCGGGCCAGGTTCTTCATGACATCCAGTACTTCGCCGATCATTTCCGGGTCCAGAGCTGAAGTTGGCTCATCAAAAAGGATCGCTTTAGGATTCATTGCCAGTGAACGTGCAATGGCTACGCGTTGCTGCTGTCCACCGGACAGTTTGGCAGGGTAGGCGTAGGCCTTTTCTGAAATATCAACCTTGCGCAGCAGTTCCATGGCAATTTCTTCGGCATCACTTTTATTGCGCTTGCGAACAACTGTCTGGGCCAGGGTCAGGTTTTCCAGTACGGTTTTGTGCGGAAAGAGATTAAAGGACTGAAAAACCATCCCGACCTCTTCACGCACCTTGCAGATATCAACCTGTGGATCACAAACATCCATACCGTGAACTGTTATTTTACCCCGGTCGATGGTTTCCAGACGGTTGATGGAACGCAGGATGGTACTTTTACCCGATCCGCTGGGTCCGATGATGACAACTTTCTCACCATCACGGACAGTAAAGGAAACATCATTTAAAGCCTGAAAGGTGCCGAAAAACTTGGACACCCGGTTTACATCAATCATGATCTGACTATCTGCCGTCATTGAGTCGCTCCTCCATGATCCCGATCAGTTTGGAAAAGAAGAGTGTCATGATCAGGTAGATCAAGGCGATTACCGTATAGGTTTCAAAATAGCTGAATGTTTCCGAAGCATATTCACGTCCGCGACGCAGCAGATCGGATACGGCCAGAATTGAAACCAGTGAGGAGTCCTTGAGCAGGGCAATAAACTCATTGCCGATGGGTGGCAATACGACTTTGAAGGCTTGCGGCAGAATTACCTGTCGCATGGCCTGACCGCGAGACATACCAAGTGACAGCGCTGCTTCCATCTGACCCTTCGGTATGGACTGGATACCGGCCCGGAAAATTTCAGCCATATATGCGCCGTAACAGAAGGCCATGGCGATAATTGCGCTGAACATGTCAGGTAGCTTAACAAAGCGACCCAGTGCGTAGTAAATGTAAAAAAGCTGAACCAACAGAGGCACGCCACGGATTATTTCCACATAGAGTGAGGCCAGTCCGTTTATTATCTTGTTGGTGGAGATTCTGCCCAGACCGGCGATCAGTCCGAAGACGATAGCCAGCAGGATCGAGCCTATTGTAACTTTGAAGGTGACTACGATGCCGTCGGGAATGAATTTAAAGATCGCCATGTATGAATCGGGCTTACCAAAAGCCAGATACAGACAAAGTCCGATTGATCCGAAAAAAGCGATACGCCAGGCAGTAAAAAGCCCGCTATCGCTTTTGTGAGGAATAGCGGCGCCTTCGCCGACATCAATTGATTTATTAGAGTTAGTATTTTCAGTCATAGTGGGTCGTCGAATTGGCGCGGCTGAAATTGTTATCTACAGCCGCGCACAGGTTCGTCAGCTTACTTCACCCACTGCTTGTGGATCTTGACGTCAAGTTTTTCCTTTTTGACAGCAGCAATAGCCTTGTTCAACACGTCAACCAGCTCCTTGTTGCCTTTTTTGACAACAATACCATAGCCTTCCTTTGTGAAAGACTTGCCAACGATCTTGAACTTATCGTTATATTCTTTTTTCTTGAGAGCAAAATGGGCGGCAACAGGCTCGTCACATACAACGCCATCGATTCTGCCGGCAGCCATATCTTCAAAGGCCAGACCAACTTCATCATAGGTTTTCAGTTCTACGCCGGTAACTTTCTTGACTTCAAAAGCACCGGTTGTACCGATCTGAGCGCCGATTTTCTTGCCTTTCAGGTCAGCAATTTTTGTTGCTGTTTTATTTGTCTTGGGTACAACAAGAATCTGACCGATGCTTGTGTACGGCATGGTGAAATCATATTTTGCCTGACGCTCAGGCGTAATGGTTACGGAAGAAATGATCGCATCATACTGACCGGAATCAAGACCGGCAAAGATACCATCCCAGGCAGTGTTTTTGAATTCAACGCTGATACCGGCTTTCTTGGCAACTGCATTCATGAAGTCAATGTCATAACCAACAATTTTCTTGTTGGCATCAACCATCTCCATTGGTGGCCAGGTGGCATCAGTTGCCACTTTGATGCTTTTGGGAGCGGCCAGTGCGGACAGCGACATTGCTGCCAGCATTGCTACGGTTGCTGTTAAAGTGCGTAGAAATTTCATTTAGAATCTCCTCTTGTAATACGACACAAAAATAGAATGGTTTGACCGTTCATTTATTATGAAAAGTTGCCTCTATTGTCAATATAAAAACACTATTTTAAAAGCTCATAATATTATTAACCATCCATATTCTTTTTCCTTGCCATAAGGCTCTTTGATTGTTTATGAAAGTTGATTAGTTTTTTCAACGGTTATTTATTTTTTGGAGTTGTAATGAACAAATTTAAGGCCGCAGTACTATTACTGACCACAACATTTTTCTGGGGTATCACATTCACAATAGTCAAGCAGGCAGTTGAAAGTGTTGATGTCTTTGTCTTTCTGGCTCAGCGTTTCATTTTTGCTTTTGTATTTATCCTTCCGATCTGTCTGTATAAAGGCAGAAACCTGGATAGTGGTACAATTTTACGCGGTATGGTGATGGGATTATTGCTGTTTGCCTCATATGCCTTTCAAACTCTGGCCCTGCTTTACACAACAGCTTCAAACACCGGTTTTCTGACCGGCCTGAATGTGGTTATGGTTCCAGTGTTGGCATCTTTGCTGGTGCGACATAAAATATCCACTCCTGTAAAATTTGCTGTGGCTCTTTCTACGATTGGACTCTTTCTGCTCTGTGGAAACGGATCATGGCATTTTAACTACGGCGATATTCTGGCGGCAATATGTGCTGTTTGTGTTTCGCTACATCTTATTTTTACTGGGGAATTTGTACAAAACAGGGATTTTTACTGGCTTACTGCAATTCAGCTGGGAACCGTGGCGTTGTGCAGTACTCTCGGAGCAGTTGTTCGCGGGCAGGAGGTTTTTATCTGGTACCCGCATCTGCTCTGGACGCTACTGATCTGTTCCCTGATAGCCACTGTTTTTGCTTTTCTGGTCCAGACTTCAATGCAACGATTTATCAGCCATACCAATACGGCTTTAATATTTTGTACTGAACCGGTTTTTGCGGCTATCTATGCCTGGCTGGTGATTGATGAACAGCTGGGATTGTTCGGTTTTATCGGGGCGTTGCTTATTTTTGCCGGAATGCTGTTATCAATTTTGCCTACTCGATCAACAGAAGCAAGCGAATCAATTTAGGGGCGCCGCCTGCCGCGACCTAATTGTTTAATTTTCAAGTGACATTTCAGTAGTTTTACGCACCGTACGCAGTGCAAATGAGGACTGAACTCTTAATACACCAGGCAGACCGGTTAATTTGTCGTGAAGCCGCATGTAATCGGCATTGTCTTTAATTATCACCCGTAGCAGATAATCAAAATCACCGGACATGAGATAGCATTCCATGACTTCCGGTACTGCTGAAACCGATTCTTCAAAATATTGCAGTTTTTCCTTCTGTTGACCTTCCAGTGTCACTCTGACAAATACATTGCCGGGTTTTCCTATGGCTGCCTGATTGATCAGCATCACATAGCTGTCAATTATGCCGCTCTGTTCAAGCAGGCGAACGCGGCGAAGGCAGGCAGATTCAGACAATCCTACCTGTTCGGCCAATTGTACGTTAGAAAGGCGACCGTTTTTTTGCAGCACACCCAAGATGGCACGATCAATCTGGTCTATTGTATGTAGCGGCGTATTCTGCATATTTGGGCTCCAATGATGAAATATTATGTCAATATATATGATTTTATTAGTTTATTGGCAAGATGAAATATGATTTTGAATTGATGATGTAGTAATATTACATTAGTTTTAAAACACTTCTTCTAAAGGTGCTTTATCTTTGAAAATTCAACAAGATTATCAAGGTTTAAATCATATTGTCCGGATAAGCCAGGCTTGCTATTATTCTGATTGACATTTCTTGTTGCCTGAAGCTAAATTATTGAAATTTCAATCTCAATTGCTATCGAAGGATCTGAATATGAGTAACTATCGTCTTTCTGATCTCCTTGATATGTCCATAATCCAAAAACTGGCTGACTCTAATTTCAGCGCCAGTGGATTACCCATGACTCTGACCGATGCAGTTGACGGTTCCTTCCTTGTCAAATCCGGCTGGCCCGGTATTTGTACCTATTTTCATCGCATAAATCCACTCTCCGTTGAGCAGTGCCGTATCAGTGATAATTTTGTAAATGAACATCTGGACGAAAATATTATTAAATACCGCTGTAATAACGGTCTTTGGCACATTGCCATGCCTATTATCGTTGCTGGACATCATATGGCAACGCTTTTTCTGACCCAGTTCTGGTTCGACTGGGAAGTAATTGATCGTCAGTATTTTATCGACCAGGCGCAAAAATACGGTTTTGATATGCACAGCTACCTGGCCGCTTTGGATCGTATGCCGGTTTTCAGTAACGAAAAGGTTGACTATATAGTTGCTTATGACAAGGCGCTGGTAAAATTTATTTCGGACCTTGCTGAACAGTCACTAAAAGTAATTCAAGGTCAGGAGGAATTGAAAAAAGCAAATGACCTGCTGGAAATGCGTGTCAGTGAACGTACTGCGGATCTGGCGGAAGTAAACAGGCTGTTGGTGCTTGAAGTAGCTGAAAGAAAACATTTTGAAGCTAAATTGCGTGAACTTTCCGAGATTGATCATTTGACAATGATTTACAATAGAAGAAAGCTATTTGAAATAATGGGATTTGAAATAGAAAAATCGAAGCGATATTCACGCTCACTATCCATAATCATGCTAGATCTGGATCACTTTAAAAAAGTTAATGACAGGTATGGACATAATGTCGGCGATAATGTTTTAAAAACTACTGCACATATTGTTGGTGAAATGCTCAGAAAGGTTGATGTTTTAGCCAGGTATGGCGGAGAAGAATTTATTGTGCTCTGTACTGAAACTGATCTGGATGGGGCTGTTGCTTTATCAGAAAAAATCAGATTTGCAATTGAGAATTTTAATTTCCCGTTGGTGGGTCAGGTAACCGTGAGTGTCGGGGTAGCAGAACATGTGGACGAATATTCCGAGACAGCCTTAATTGAAAAAGTCGATGCGGCTCTCTATAATGCAAAAAAGCGTGGTAGAAACCGGGTGGTTGTTGCGCGGAACTAGTTTTGCATATTTTAACTGGTATTTAGAAGTAAGGACAGAAATGATAACTTATATTTTAGGCTTTTTGTCACGACAGCTCTTATTTAAAAGAGCTGTTTGCTTGACTGCATTACTATTTGTGTTGCTGCTTCAGGCCTGCAGCAGTGTCAATAATAGTACTTATCTGCTTACCATCGCTCACCTGAACGATACTCATTCGCATTTGGAGGCTGAGCCTGTCAGTCTGACTATCAATGGAATGGAAACCGTTGTGCCACTGGGCGGTTTTTCGCGTTTACAGACTCTTGTTGATGAGATGCGTCTGCAGTCGCCAAATTTTCTGCTTTTGCACGCCGGAGATGCGGTTCAGGGGACACTTTACTTCACACTATTCCATGGACAGGTTGAATTTGATTTTTTGAACCGGCTGAAAGTTGATGCCATGACTTTTGGTAACCATGAATTTGATCGGGGTACTACAGCCATACCGTTTTATCTGAAAAAAGCCAATTTTCCGATCATCTCATCCAACATTGATTTTACTTCTGAGTCGACGATTGCTCCTCTAGTTCCCCAATATATGATTAAACAGATCAATGGAGAGCGGATCGGAATTATCGGCCTGACTACGGAAACGACCCCACAGACAACTATTGATGTGGGCAAAGCAAGATTTCTTGACGCAAAAACAGCTGCAGCCAGACAGGTTAAAATACTGGAAGGGCAGGGCGTAGATAAGATTATCGCACTGTCCCACCTAGGTTATGAAGAAGATTTGAAGCTGGCTACCTCTGTTAGCGGGTTGGACATTATAATAGGTGGCCACAGCCATACTTTGCTGGGAGATCAGAAACAGTTGAGTTTACTGGGGTTAATTTCGGAAGGCAGTTATCCAACAGAGGTAATATCTCCGGACGGTGGCAAAACACTTGTTCTGCAGTCCTGGCAGTGGGGGCACATGCTTGGTAAACTGGATGTATATTTTGACCGGAAGGGGAAACTGGTCGGATTTAGTGGCGGGGCAATAATTCCGATGGGTGACAAATTCTACAGGGAAACAGAAATAATCCCGCCCGGCAGTAAGTCCTACCAGATGATTGTTCAGGCTGTAAATCAAAGCGGAGTCGCCAGATTTGTTCAGGAAGACAAATCAACGGCTGAAGCACTGAGGCCATATACTACAAAACTGAAGGAATTCAGGTCAGACAAGGTTGCTATTGCTAAAGAAAGTCTGGTTCGCGGTATTAACAATGGCCCGGGCCCAATTGCAGCAGACTCCATGCTGGCAGCTGTACCCAATGCCCAGGTAGCCATACTAAATTTCGGCGGCGTTCGTAAAGACCTGCTGGCTGGAACTGTTTCCGTGGCTGACGTGCTTGAAATAATGCCTTTTGCCAATAGTCTGGTGTTGGTTGATGTTACCGGAGCGGAATTGAAAAGTGCGCTTGAGGATGCAACCGATTTTTTACTGGTCAAGTACGGCAGTCTGAATATGAAGTCCCTGCCATATGTCGCCGGTATCAATCTGAGTGTCAGTATGACTGCGGCGAAAGGTAGCAGAATTGTCTCAATTAGCGTTAAAGAAGCTGATGGTGTTTATAAACTTTTAGATCTTACAAGGACTTATCGAGCAGTTGTGAATGTTTTTGTTGCCGCTGGCGGAGATGGCTTCAATGCGTTCAAGAATGCCAAGGGCTTTCGTTCGAATACCGGAATCATTGATAGTGATGCTTTTCGTGATCTGCTGCAATCAATCGGTACAATTATGAGGCCGACTGAACAAAGAATTAAGGTTATTTCCGCAGGTGAGCAGATCAGCCTTTTTACTGGGCGGGCTGATAATTATGATAGTGGAATTGAACGGTCAGTGGTTTTAGCTGCATAAACTGTTACTAGCTGAACAGCCAAATCGTTAATGGCATGGTGAAAAAGGAAAGACAGGTCTGAGTTGTAATTATGGATGCCATGACCTCATGATCCCCACCCATCTGCTTTGCCAGTATGTATCCTGCCGGAGCGGTCGGTACGCAGAACATTAAAACCAGTACCCCTGCTGCTGTTCCGGACAAACCCAAAGTAGTTGCCAACCCACCTGCCACCAATGGTTTACAGAGAAATTGAATTATACTGGTTACTATCAGCGGGTGTTTGTGTAGAAGCAGATTGCCGCCACGATAAGCAGCACCAACAGCCATTAATCCAATTGGAAATGCGGCTTTCCCACCCAGAAGCAAAACCCCGTCTATTGCAGCAGGTATTTTTAATCCTGAAATATTCAATCCCACACCAATTACACAGGCGATGATCAGGGGATTTTTCAGCAGGTCCCCAAGCACGCTTTTTATGCCGATAGAGCTTTTATTGACCGTCATGGAAAAAGCGGCTACACAGAGTATATTTATCAGTATGATCATGAAGCCGGCCGCCAGGGCGGCCATTAGAAGTCCATCCCTGCCATACAGGTTTTCAGCCAATGCAAAGGCGACAAAGCTGTTGAATCTCACACCACCCTGAAACAGAGAAGTAAAGGTTTCACCACTGATTCTGCGGTTAAACAACCACCAGATTGTAACAAGCGCAGCACTGACAATAACGGTACCTTCCACAGTCAGCAGTATCTTTAACCATGGTAATGAATCCATTTTTTTGTTGGCCAGACTATGAATCAGGATGGCCGGCATAAGCAGAAAATAGGTTAATCTTTCTGCAGCAGGCCAGAAAGTGCCGGGAAGGAAATTGGTACGTTGAATTATAAAGCCGGTAATAATAAGAGTCAGGACCGGAATAAGTGAATTGAAAATTGCTTCCACGGTTACTCCCTAAATTTTAGTCTAATCAAGATAACACAGGAATGCGGCGGTATTGCTTCAAAAAGATTACAGATTTGTATTTTAATAAAAAACTTTATGTATGCTTGTTATCAATAATAAGTACGATATAGTTTTTTGATAAACAGACTATTAGATGCAATGTTTGACAGGAGTGCCGTTATGGTCCAACAGAACTGGAGCGAGCAATTACTGGCAGCAATGACTGATTCAGACAGAACAGCAGCAGCTGCAGTAATTGAGCAGGCGCTGGCAAATGGTTTTGATTCTGACAAGATAATAGCTGAAATACTTGATCCGGCAATCGTTAAACTTGGACAACTCTGGTACAAGGAAACCATGTCGCTTACGCAGAGCTTTGTGGCGGCAAAAATTGCCGAGGATGTCCTGTTGCGGTGCCTTCCTGATCAAGGTCTAAATCATCAGACCAAGGGGGCGATTGTGATTGGCAATATTGAAGATGATTTTCACAGTCTAGGCAGAAGAATGGTGACACTGTTTCTGAAAGCTGCCGGTTGGGATGTGCATGACCTGGGTAATGATGTACTGGCGGAAGAACTGTTGGATAAGGCAGTAGAAGTTAATGCCTCTGTGGTTGGTGCTTCGGCCATGATGCAGACGACCGCTTTGAATATACGTAAGCTCCGTGATCTGATAGATTCTCGCGGCTTAACTGACAAGATCAAATTAGCTGTGGGGGGTGCTGTTTTTAATTGGCGACCGGATCTGGTGGCCGAAGTTGGCGGAGATGGTACTACCCGCAATGCGACCGGTGCTGACGAACTATTTACACGTTTGCAGGCGGAAGCAATTAACGGGAGGAAGGTATGAACTCCTATCAGAGGGTAATGAATACCCTGGCAGGCCTTCCGGTTGATCGACTGCCTGTTTTTGCCGTTTTGGGAGCATATGGCGGAAATCTGACACAAACTGATCTGAAAACACTATTCAGTGATTCGGCGGCCTATGTAAAAGGACAGCAGGCTCTGCAAAATGAATTCGGTTTTGATCTGGTTTTGTCAGCCTTTGATTTCAGTGCCATCTCGGAAGCTTTTGGAGGAACAGTGGCCTGGTCTGTCAATCAGGTGCCCAATATGAAACGACCGGCAGCTAAAAATGCTGCCGATGCTTTAATATTACCTTTGCCTGATATACATAAAACAGCCCGCCTGCCGGTTATATTGGACATAAACCGGCAACTATCTGCTCTATATAAAGAACAGGTGCCGATCATTAGCGCATTACCCGGGCCATGTATCCTGCCGGCCTTGATAATAGGACTTGATCAATGGATGGAGACCATTCTGTTTGATGAACAGTTTGCTATGAAGCTGTTGGAATACACAGCTCCTTTTTTTGTTTCCTGGGCAAACGGGCTGCTGGAAGCCGGGGCCGACTGTCTTGTCTTTACAGAGGGAATGGCTTCGGCAGAGATTGCCCCGCGCAGTATTTTTGAAGAACGGTGTCTGACTCATTTTAGATCAATTTTAAACCAGATCAACGGACCGAAGGTGATTAGCAGTACTGGCGGCTGCATGAATCATGTACTGGATCTTTTGACCGGTATCGAAGGTCTTGTGGGTGTGATTTGCGGGTCAAAGGACGATCTTGCAGAAGCCAGACGGTTACTCGGACCTGATCTGACGATTATCGGCAACCTTGATAATCTGACTTTGCCTGCAGTCACAGCTGGTGAAATATATGAAACGTGCCTTGATCGACTTAAGATTGCAGCTCCTTCAGGGCACTTCATTCTTGCCAATGCCGGTGCTGACGTGCCCCAGGCAACCTCCCCGGAAAATCTCAGGGCAATGCAGGCCGCCTGTATTGACTATCAGAAACATACAGGTGGCAATTAATGTCCCATACTATATGGCTTAGCTGCGGAGTAGTGCGGGCGGAGCTGGAACAGCTGCATGGTCAGGGTTCCATAACGGGTGAATTATTTTTTCTGGATTCCATGTTACATATGGATCCGTACAAGCTTGAAACCGTTCTGACGGCAGCAGTGGAAAATATATCTGGTAAGGATAATTGTCTGGTGCTGGTTTATGGTGACTGTTCGGCACACATGCTTGATATTGTCCAGCGTTTCAAGGTTGGCCGTGTAAAAGTTATAAACTGTGCACAGCTTCTGCTTGGACGTGAACGCTACCGTCAGTTGATGCATGAAGAGGCTTTTCTGGTTCTTCCGGAATGGTCAAAACGATGGGAGCATATCATGAAGAATGAACTGGGGCTGAACAGTTCAGTCGCTCACGATCTGCTGGGTGAAAACCGTGGCGTATTAGTTTATCTGGATACCGGACTTGTTCCGATACCTGAACAGAATTTGATTGAGTTTTCCGCCTTCAGCGGGCTTCCCTGGCGAGTAGAAAAAGTTACTTTGGATTTAATGCTGGTCGTACTGCTGCAAGCTCAGGCAGATGCTATGAACTGTTGTGTCGGAGATATAACAGCATGATTCAACCGGAAAAAGGTCAAACGCGCTCACTGGCTGCCCAGTTAATGGCCATTGAGGTTATCTCGCAACTTCTGGTCTCTTCATCACCACTAAAGTTAGGTGAGGCCCTTACGGAACATTTGCGTGAGTTGAGTGGTGCAAAAACTGTCATGGTTTTGGCACATCGACCTTTGCCTGATACAGATATTTTGTTGCATGTAAGTCCAATCAGGCGAACAACTGTTTTTTCTCCTGCAGAACTTGATCTGTTCTGCCCGGACAAGAATCCAGGACACCTTCCCTGGGTTACAGTCGACTTTCCTGAAAACAATCCGCTAAAACCTTTACTTCTCCAAAAAAATATTCAATCAGTAGTTCGCTATCCCTTAAATTCCGGCGGAGAAGTCATTGGCCAGTTGTTAATGTTTGACATGCCGGAAATTGATCGCTTTGCCGAAACGGATCAGATTATAAATCTTCTTCTGGCACCGATTGGGCTGGCCCTGAAAAATGCCCTCAATCTGCATATGATCGAACAACAGGCATTAGAACTGGAAAAGCGTGTAGAGGATAGGACTGCTGAATTAAAACAGATGAACTTTAATCTGCAGATGAGCGAAGAGAGGCACCGAACCATTCTGGAAACGGCAATGGATGGTTTTTGGCTGTTAGATACAAAGGGACATTTGCTTGAAGTCAATGAAACATATTGTCGTATGAGCGGCTATAGTGAGCAGGAGTTGCTGAAAATGCATATTGTTGATCTTGAAGCAGTTGAATCAATAGAAGAAATTTATCAACGTATCCGAAAAGATATGGAAAATGGATGGGACCGTTTTGAGACCAAGCACCGCCGAAAAGATGGAACCATTTTTGACGTTGAAGTCAGCGTGCAGTTTAGACGACAAGAAAATGGTCAACTTGTTGTTTTCCTGCGTGATATTACCGCTAATAAACTGGCGGAGGAAAATAAGATCAAGCTGGAAGAGCAGCTTCTGCAATCACAAAAGATGGAATCTGTCGGTCGACTGGCTGGCGGTGTTGCCCACGATTTTAATAACATGCTGGGAGTCATTATCGGTCATGCAGAACTGGCCCTTTTGAGTACAAACACCGACGATCCCAATTATGGGCATCTAAAGGAAATAAGTACCGCAGCCGAACGTTCCGCAGATCTCACGCGTCAACTACTGGCTTTTGCTCGTAAGCAGACAGTCGCTCCAAAAGTACTGGATTTGAATGAGACCATAACCGGAATGTTAAAAATGCTGCAACGGCTTATAGGCGAAGGGTTGCAACTAATCTGGCGACCGGCAGCCGGTATATGGTCTGTCAAAATGGATCCTTCACAGATTGATCAGATTCTTGCCAATTTATGTGTGAACGCCAGAGATGCCATAACTGATATTGGTAGAGTATTAATTGAAACAACAAACTGTAGTATCGATGCTGATTACTGTTTAAGCCATATTGATGCCATACCTGGAGAATATGTAAAACTTTCGGTAAGTGACAGCGGTTGTGGAATGGACAGTGATACTATAACTAAAATCTTTGAGCCATTTTTTACGACCAAGGAGGTTGGCAAGGGCACAGGGTTGGGACTTGCAACCGTTTTTGGCATTGTTAAGCAAAATAACGGTTTCATAAATGTTTACAGTGAACCAGGTGAAGGAACCACTTTTACAATCTATCTGCCCAGATTCGGTGGCAGGAGTGAAAATATGCTTGCGGAAGCAGATTTCAAACAGTCAAATCTAGGTAAAGAGACTGTTTTGCTTGTTGAGGACGAACCTGCTTTGCTGCGCATGGTTTTTAACATGCTTGAAAAAAGTGGCTATAATGTATTGATGGCTCTCACCCCAGGCGAAGCTATTGCTCTTGCGCAGGAACACAAAGGTGAAATTGACCTGCTGATTACTGATGTAATCATGCCGGTAATGAACGGCAGCGATCTTGCCAAGAGGCTTTTACCAATTTTTCCCAAGATGAAGAGGTTGTTTATGTCAGGTTATACTGCTGAAATTATAGCACATCATGGGGTTCTGGAAGAGGGTGTGAATTTTATACAAAAACCGTTCACAATTACTTCATTGTCTAACAAGCTTCGTGAAATACTGGATTAGGATTACCAATCCACTTATGCCAAACTGCCTCGTTGAAGTTTAACGGGGCAGTTTTTTATCAAAAATATAAAGCGGTAAAAATGATTTATTAAATCTTGAATAATTCTGATAGCATTTGCAACTATTCTCAAACTATAATTAAAAAATAGAAAAATAAAGTATTGAATACCGAATTCAGTTTTTAATGGTGTTGTGCAATGAACCAACCAGAACAGTCACATAATGTGCCGACTGGCAAGATCAGTAAGTCATTACTGCTACAGCTTTTTCCGATTTTGGTGTGGTTGCCTGAATATCAGTCTGCCTGGCTTGTTAAGGACCTGATTGCCGGTTTGACCCTTGCCGCTTATGCCATTCCGGTGGCCATGGCTTATTCGGCACTGGCCGGCCTGACTCCCCAGGTAGGACTTTATTGTTATATTTTTAGCGGTTTAGCCTATGCTGTATTTGCAACCTCAAGGCATCTTGCTGTGGGACCTACTGCTGCCATCTCTGTAATGGTGGCAAGTGTGGTTGGTGGCCTGGCAGGTGGAGATGCCTATTTGTATGCCACCATGGCCTCGCTTACAGCTGCAATGGTAGCGGTTATGTATGTGGTTGCCTGGTTAATGAGACTCAGCTCCTTTGTAAATTTTATTTCTGAAACTATTCTGCTTGGTTTCAAGGCCGGTGCTGCTTTAAGTATCGCTTCAACTCAGCTGCCTCTTCTTTTTGGCATACCGGGTGGGGGGGATAATTTTTTTGCCCGCACTGTTGTGATGTACAATAATATTGGTGATATAAATCCGACCGCTTTTTTGATCGGTATTGCAGCGCTTTTTTTACTGACCATGGGAGAGTGGCTTATACCAGGGCGCCCGGTGGCGTTGGTCGTTGTCATTTTATCAATAGCTGGTGTGACTCTATTTGGGCTAAATGAAAACGGTTTGAAAGTGTTAGGTGCTGTTCCTTCTGGTTTACCAGAGTTTGTGTTACCAGTCGTTACCATAAATCATCTGGAAAATCTGCTCGAACTTGCTTTTGCCTGTTTTCTTCTTTCCTATGTGGAGAGTATCGCTGCGGCGCGTACTTTTGCGGTTAAGTATAATTATACAATTGATCCGCATCAGGAGCTGCTTGGCCTGGGGGCTGCCAATCTTATTTCGGCTATGGGGCAGGGCTATCCGGTTGCTGGAGGCCTTTCCCAATCTGCAGTTAACGAAAAAGCCGGTGCAAAGACTCCCCTTTCACTGGTATTTGCCTCAATAACACTATTAACGGTTCTCATTTTTCTGACCGAACTGCTGCATAATCTTCCTCAGGCAATTTTATCCGCAATTGTATTGGTTGCTGTTTCCGGATTTATAAAAATATCCGATTTCAAATATTTGTGGCGTATCAGCCGCCTTGAATTCTATGTTGCATTGGCCGCTTTTGTGGCGGTACTTCTCCTGGGTATACTGAAAGGCGTCGCAGTTTCTGCTATTATTTCGATTCTGTTTTTGTTGAGACTGATGGCCAAGCCCCATGTTGCCGTTCTGGGTCGCATCCCTGGTACTATTCGTTTCAGTGACGCAGCCCGACATACAAAAAATGAAATTTATCCCGAATTGTTTTTATTTCGAGTGGAAGCACCTCTGCTTTATTTTAACGTTGATTATATAAAATCAATATTAATTACAAAAATTTCTTTAACTACACCCAGGGTAAAACTTGTAGTATGTGATCTATCAACATCACCATATATTGATGCCGCTGGCGCCAGGATGCTGGCGCAGATTGAACAGCAACTGGATGAAATGGGCATTGATTTCAGGGTTGCCGAAGCTCACTCAACGGTTCGTGAAATTCTACGCGAGACAGGAGTCAGTGAACGTCTGGGGGGCGTAAGTCGTCACACAGCCCTTGCAGATCTTGTTGAGGATTTTGAAAGAGACAACAAGCGGGCGCAAGCACACTGGATATGAATTATAAAAATGCTAATGGCTGGAAAATAGAGGAGGTTTATTGAAATGGCTAAGTTTTTAAAAACTTTATTAATACTGACTTTTCTTTTACTTTTTAATCAAAATTTAATAAATGCGGATTATTACCAGTATACTGACAGTTCAGGTACGGTTGTTATGGTGGATGATGAAAGTAAGGTGCCTGCAAAATATAGAAAAAAGATCTTTGGTGAAAAAAATGAAACAAAAGCGAGCAAAGTTACCTCTGTAACGGTAAGGAATAATCAGGTGCGTGTACCGGTTCGTCTGAGTTACCGCAATAATGTTGTGGAAGCCCAGATGGTTCTGGATACCGGCGCAACCACAACCATGATCACCTCTGATCTGGCTGATCGTTTAGGCATAAAAACCGATAGCACTGAAGCAGCTATGGCGCGAATTGCCGATGGAAGTTTGGTCCAGTCTTCCTGGACACGTTTGGATTATATTTCGGTAGGATCCAGGCAGGTCAATAATCCAAAGGTGGCAATCATGCCATCAAAAGGACCGTTAAACGGTTTTGGTGATGGTCTGCTGGGCATGAACTTTCTGGGTGAATTTAGATATCATGTGGATATGAACAGCCAGACAATTGAATGGCAATAGGGGCTTAAATACTTGTTTGTTTTTTGTTTTGCAACTTTGCCATAAAAACCACATGGCGCAGTCCGCCTTTGCCGGGTCGCTCACAGGTAACCGTAAAACCGGCACTTTTCAGACGTTTTTCAAAGCCCTCATCATAGTTTTCCCCCCAGACAGTTAAAACTCCTCCAGGTTTAAGTGCCGCTTTGGTATTTTCAATAGCCCTGCTGCCGTATAATGGATCATTCTGTTTATGTGTCTGAGCATGCGGACCCCTGTATAGATCAAGTACAATGGCATCAAAGCGCTGGTCATTGCCATTGACGGCGCTTTTGCGGATATAGTTGGCAACGTCTCCAATGGAAATCTTCACTCTGGGATCGGAAACGGCTTGATCTGTAAGGATGGCGAGTGGTCCCCGGCACCATTGGCAGACTACCGGATTAAGTTCGGCAACAATTACACTGGCTGATTCAGGCAGACAATCAAGTACCGCTTTTAGAGTAAATCCCATTCCCAGTCCTCCCACCAGAACTCTGGGACTTTCCTGTTTAATCAGATGTTTACAGGCCAGTTGCCCAAGTACGATTTCTGATCGATTAGCCTGGCTGTTCATGAGCACTTGCGGACCGATCATGATCAGGAAGTCCTTGGTGTCACGCTGCCTCAGCTCCAAAATACCTTCCGGTGTAGGTGCACTTTCCAAAATTATCCATGGTTTGGCCAATTATTTACCTCTTTCTTGAAAACATGCATTGTTTGACCCAGATCAAAATTAAATAACCTGAAATCTGATAAGTTGTTTCAATAAACATATCTAAACGAGGGAGAATATATGTCTTGTGATTGTGGATCTAACAAAATACCTGGTGCAGGACCATTTGCCATCGGTAAAGCTCTTGTTGAATTTGTGCTGAATGCTCATGGCGGTTCGGTTGCAAACTCTGCACTGCCTGGCGGTGGGCTGGATATTGATTGTCAGGGCTGTGGAAAACATTTTGTGCTGGATACATTTGTAAAGGGCTGTCCATTCTGCGGTGGTGTTCATGCCGTGTCACCACCCCGGGCCAGCGATCCGGAAGCTGTTCAATTTGCAGGTTCGGATTTTAAACTGAATAATTGAATAGTTGCAAATAGCGGCTGCCAAAGATGTCAACCGCTATTTGCCCCATTCCCTGTTTCTGGCTTCTGTTTCTGCTGCCTCAACTTCATCAAGCAGGTTAAGATAAGTTTCATATCTCTCTGTGCTAATCTTGCCGGACTTTACCAGTTCAACTACTCTGCACCCCGGTTCTGTCCGATGTCGACAGTTTCTAAACTTGCAGGCCAGGTTTTTATGCTCTTCAAAACCGGGAAAATGCTCTGCCAGGTCTTCGACAGATATTTCAACCAGACCAAAATCCCTGAATCCTGGCGTGTCAACCAGTTCGCCGCCGCTGGCCAGGGTGTGTAGCGTCGAAACTGTTGTTGTATGACGTCCCAGGCCATTAAAAAGATTGATTTCACCCACCTTTAAATCTATTTCAGGGCAAATTGCATTCAATAACGAGCTTTTTCCAACTCCGGAATTTCCTACAAAAACACCGCGATGCCCCTGGCTGAGAAAATCTTTCAGAGGGTCTAATCCGGATTGTATTGCTGCACTAAGCGGGAAAATATCAACACAGTCAGCGTATACAGCATTTACTGAAACAACCAACTCTGCTGTGGCAGCCAGGTCACACTTGTTAATTACAAGAAAAGGAATCAGTCCAGCTGCTCTGGCAGCGACGATGGCACGGTCAATGAAACTGGCCGGAGAAAGCGGAGCCAGAACGATGCCAAGCACATCCAGGTTGGCTGCCACCAGATGAATTCCACCTCTGGCGTCTTTGCGACGCAATTCTGTTTTCCGGGGAAGACGTTTCAGCACTTCACCCGTGACTGAAACATCATCTCCAACAACATGCCCTGAATTTCTTTTGGACCTGACCATCCGGCGTTCACCGTCGTTAAAAAGGACTTCAACGGCAACACCATGATGGGCAACGATCAGGCCATCTTTTATCCCGATTTTGTCAGCTTTCTTCTGCTGAGCTTTAGGGCTGAATTCCTGATTACGATCTTTTTTCAATAATGCTCCATTTTATATAAATCAGAGACAGCGAAGCAGCTTGATACCGTCTTCAAAAAGAACCTGCATCTTGTTGGGAATAATAATCAGTTTGACAAGTCCAATACCGAAAACAGGGTGACTTATCAGCGCCCCTTTTTTGAATTTAGCATTCATGTTGTAATTAATTACCTTATCCAGGTCAATTGTGGGTCTAAGAGAAATCCATTCTTCCCGTTCTGCCGAAGCAGGATCTTTTTTAGGTGTGCGCGGAGTTGCTGGTTTTTTTACTGCGGGAGTACCGATAGTTTTTGCAGTTTTAGCCACAGGTGGCGGATAGTAATTGTGTGTTCCGCCGCAGGTGTTGCACTCAACACGCACAACTTTTTCTGCAACCATTGCAACAATACGGTGATTAAGGATTTCGCGACATTTTGTACAACGCGATTCAATAATGTCTCCTGCCGATAACTTCTTCGTGTTCATGGGTATCCTGTTTTCTTTGGTAGATTGTTCCTTTGGAACATTTAGATAAAGACAATAAAGCCCGCGACACCATGTAGCGGGCGATACGACTGAATATGGATAAATTGATATATTATACCTTTTCACAAAAGGTAACTCGGTAATCAAAAAAATAATGTTAACACTATACCTCATCAGTAGCCGCACTGTCAAAGTTTCAAGCTTGATAGAACCATATTGTCGATAACTGTTTATTTCGCATGTACCCATATCCGTTGTGTTGTGCTATATATTTTTAATGCAATACGCCATTACTACCAAATCACTTACCAAGCAATATGGTGACCTGACCGCCCTTGATCATTTCGAATTATCAGTAGAGCAGGGTTCAATCTTTGGTCTGCTCGGTCCCAACGGTGCCGGTAAGACGACTCTGATCCGTATTTTGACAACATTGATGCGCCAGACCAGTGGTGAGGCATTTATCGGTGGACTGGACACCCGCTCCGATGGCCGTGCCATCCGCTCGCTGATCGGAGTTGTCTCACAGGAAAACAGTCTTGATCGGTATCTGACCGCCAGAGAAAATCTTGAACTGCATGCCAGGCTACATGGCATGGAGAAAAAACTTTACCGCAAGCGGATTGATGAACTGTTGGATCTAATGGGATTAACCGGTCGTCAGAAGGATTTTACCGATAATTTCTCCGGCGGAATGCAACGCAGGCTCGTCGTTGCCCGTGCACTGCTGCACGAGCCAAAAGTGCTTTTTCTGGATGAACCCACCACAGGCCTGGATCCTCAGTCGCGGCGAGCTGTCTGGGATTATATCCGATCAATTGCCGGCAAGATGACAATCTTTTTGACAACTCATTACCTTGATGAAGCTGAATCACTATGTGACAGAATCGCAATTATGGACCATGGCCGCCTGATTGCAGAAGGCACTACTCAGGAGCTGAAAGATCGTCTGGCAGGAGGCACGGTATATGTCATAGAGTTTCAGGAAAATGCAGCACTTTATGCCGATCAGCTTGGGAAAATGTCCTGTGTTCTTGATGTAAATGTAGTGGGATCCTCTGTATATGTCGGGCTACAACAGTGGGAATGTCTTTCCGAGGTGGTCTCGGCTCTCAACGGTGCGCCGGTGCGACGGATTGCATTGAAGGAACGTACCCTGGAAGAGGTCTTCATCAGTCTGACCGGTGCGGAGGTGCGGGAATGAGGCTTGGCGGATCATTGGCAATCTGGCGGCGTGACATGCAGGTGCTGCAGCGTAGCATATTCTCTGAGCTGGCAGCTGTTGTCGCCTATCCGCTGACCATGTATCTGGCATTCGGTATTGGCATGCAGGGCTATATCGGCCTGGTGGATGGAGTGCCTTACAGTCTGTTCATTGCGCCCGGGTTGATTACCATGACCGCTGTCAGTGCCGCTTACAACGAAAGTGTCTGGAGCCTCTGGTTTCATCGACGCGTGCAGTTTACCATCGAATCCTATCGCGTGACGCCGGTTTCTGTTTCTGAAATTGTAATTGCCAAAATCTTTTCCGGTTTCACACATGGACTTGTCAAAGGTTTTGTAGTTGCACTTGTGATCTTCGCAATTACTCCATTCAGGGTTGAGCCGGGATTTCTGTTTTCCTATCTGGCCCTGCTTATCCCCGGGTCGGCACTGTTTTCCTGTGCCGGCATCATCAGTGGAACCATAATGGATAAGCCGGAAACTATCGGCAAGGTTGAGGCGGTTCTGGTTATGCCTTTGATTTTTATGTCAGGCCTGTTTTTTCCGCTTTCGTCTTATCCTGAAAAGCTGTTGCCCTGGGTTCAGGCCCTACCGACCACGGCACTTTTTGAAGGGGCTCGCCAGGCGCTGGTTAACGGCAGCTTTCCCTTGGCTTATGCCATACAGGTGTCTGTTATGGCGCTGGTCAGTTTTGTGGCGGCTGTTTGGATTTTTCGCTGGAAGATGTCGGAATAACTACTTTGTGTCCCTAAGTATGTCTATCTTTTTTTGCAGAATATAATCCTTGCGTTTCGACTCTTTTATTCCGGCCAGTTGTTTCACACCTATTCCAAGCTCAGAAGTTGTCATTGCAGCTATGCGCAGGGCATTAACCCATTCCTCTTGTCTGAAACCTCCAGCTTTATCGGCATTGGATACAATAGGTAAAATAACCGAAATACCGGCTTTTAGTGTCTGTTCGGCAAGTCGTAGTTTTGTGGAATCACGCAATTGGTCCCACAGGTTGATTGTTGTGTGCAGGCGACTGATCCAGGCCAGTGCCATTCTGTATGTTGCTGGCAACTTCAACCGATCACAGAAGGAGATAGCCAGTTTGTAACCGGAAAGGTCATGGCCGTGGTGTCTGGGGTATAGGGAAGGGGAAGTTTCCAGCTTACCGATATCGTGAAAAAAGGAACAGAAACGGGTTAATGGGTCATCTGTCTGTTCTGCAACCTTTTGCAGTACCTCAACAGAATGTGTCAACAGATCACCTTCAGGATGATATTTTAATGGTCCAGCCGGTATATTCGGCATTAGAAACAGTTCCGGCAGAAATCCTTTGCCTGTTCCAAACTCAACCATTCGTTGAAAAAAACGTTCCGGAGTCCGGTTGGACAATGCCTTGAGCATCTCCCGGCTGAAGCGTTCCACCGGTATGTCACTTAACGATTGTTTCCAATCAGTATTTCTAATCAGTGTCTCTGTTTCTGCTGACATGCGCCAGTCATCAGCTTCAAAGCGGAATGCCCGTAAAATTCGCAAAGGATCATCAAAGAAGGTATTTGGGTAACATGCTTTCAGTACATTATTAGTGAGGTCAGCTTTACCATTTAACGGGTCGATCAAATGTCCGGTAAGTGACATGGCCATGGCATTAATACTGAAGTCACGGCGTTGCAGATCTTCATCCAGAGCTGCTGAATCTTTAAGTTGTATAACCTCTATTGTTTTTAAAATTTGATCATATCTGAACCAGATCTGTACGGTGCTCTTTCCGGTAATTTTTGTGAAATTCAAGTTTAAAAATTCGTCATCGGATAATGCGGCAGCAAGATCTATATCCTTGGCTTGTCTGTCAAGCAGGTGATCTCGCACTGAACCACCGACCAGGAAAATGCGTTCATGGAGATGTTCGGGGAAAAGTTGTTTTAATTGAGCTGAAATTTTGAACATAACTTTTTATACCACAGATAAACGAGCTATCATCCTTGATTTTTTAGCTGTTCTTGGCTACTATGCCTGACTATGAAAAAGCTAACCAGACAGATAAAAATAGGCTCTGTATTGATCGGTGGCGGTGCCCCCTGTTCGGTACAATCGATGTGTTCCACGGATACACGCAATGTGTCCGCAACTCTGGCGCAAATCTCAACACTTGCAGATGCCGGTTGCGAGCTCGTCCGTTGCGCAGTTCCAGATATGGCTGCCGCTGTGGCTCTGGGTCAGATCAAGGCACAAAGTCCGATTCCGGTAATTGCCGACATCCACTTTGACTACAAACTGGCGTTGCAGGTTCTGGAGGGGGGCATTGATGGACTACGTCTCAATCCCGGCAATATCGGTGATAAGTGGAAAGTGGCCGAGGTAGTCAAGTCAGCCGCTGAGCGTCATGTTCCGATTCGCATCGGGGTCAACGCAGGTTCTCTTGAAAAGGAATTGTTGGAACGTTATGGTCATCCCACTGCCGAGGCAATGGTTGAGTCGGCTCTTGGTCATGTGCGGATTCTTGAGGATCTGGGCTATCAGGAAATCAAAATTTCCATTAAGGCTTCGGATGTAATGAAAACAGTTGAGGCCTATCGCCTGCTCTCTTCAAAAGTCGATTATCCTTTGCATATCGGTATTACTGAGGCCGGTACAACTTTTTCCGGTACAATCAAGTCTTCTGTCGGCCTGGGAATACTGCTGGCTGATGGTATTGGCGACACCATGCGTGTGTCATTGACCGGTGATGTGCAGGATGAGGTACGGGTTGGATATGAAATTCTTAAAAGCCTCGGGCTGCGTCAACGTGGCGTAAATTTTGTCTCCTGTCCGACCTGTGGCAGGTGCCAGATTAACCTGATCAAAGTTGCTGAAGAAGTGGAGAGAAGACTGATTGGTGTGGACAAGCGTATAACCGTTGCCGTTATGGGTTGCGTCGTCAATGGTCCCGGGGAAGCCCGTGAGGCTGATGTGGGAATTGCCGGTGGAAAAGGGGAGGGTCTGCTGTTCCGCCATGGTGAAATTGTTCGAAAGGTGCCGGAAGATCAGCTTGCCGATGCTTTAATTGAAGAAATATCCAAACTATAATTTTAAAATACATTTCAGAGGTTATTTTTAAATGTTCTATTCCCGTTATTTTATCCCTACCGTCAAAGAAACTCCCTCTGACGCCGAAGTAATATCACATCAATTAATGCTGCGTGCCGGTATGATCCGTAAGCTTGGTGCCGGTATCTATAACTATCTTCCGCTCGGTTTACGCTCTATTCGTAAATTTGAAAGCATTGTCCGTGAAGAGATGAACAGGGCAGGGGCTATTGAAATGTTGATGCCTTCCGTACAGCCTGCAGAGCTTTGGCAGGAATCCGGCCGCTGGGCATTTTACGGAAAAGAGCTGTTACGCTTCAAAGATCGCAAGGAAAATGACTTTTGCATGGGACCTACACATGAAGAGGTTATTACCGATATGGTCAGACGTGAAATCAAAAGTTATCGCCAGATGCCGATTAACTTTTACCAGATTCAGACCAAGTTTCGTGACGAGATCCGCCCGCGCTTCGGCCTGATGAGGGGACGCGAATTCATCATGAAGGACGCCTACTCCTTTGATGTGGACAGTTCTGCTGCCGACAAGTCGTATGACCTGATGTACCAGGCCTATCTACGTATCTTTGAACGTTGCGGGCTGAATTTTCGTGCAGTAGAAGCGGACACCGGCAGTATTGGCGGTTCATCATCGCATGAATTTATGGTGCTGGCCGACTCTGGTGAAGATGCCATTGTTTCCTGCAACGAATGTCGTTACGCAGCCAATGTGGAAAAAGCAGAATCAAGGGCAGCCCAGATTTTGGCAACTGATGAATCTCTTCTGCCATTGCAGCTGACAGAAACCCCGGAAATGAAGACCATTGTTGATGTTGCGGCATTTCTTGGTCTGCCGGTGGATAACACCGTTAAAACATTGGTCTATACATCTGATTGCGGAGAGCATGTCATGGCTCTCCTGCGTGGTGACCACGAACTCAACGAAATCAAGCTTAAAAACAGTATGGGCTGGGCTGAGATCCAAATGGCGAGCGAAGATGATATTTTGAATATCACCGGTTCACCTGTTGGATTCCTGGGGCCGCGCGATTTGAAAATCAAGGTGCCTGTTATTGCCGACCTGGCAATTCAATCTTTGGTTAACACTGTTATCGGAGCCAACCAGAAAGACATGCATTTTACCAATGCAAATCCGGGCCGTGATTTTACTCCGGACCGTTATGTGGATATCCGTAACGTGGAGGCGGGAGATCCTTGCCCGCGCTGCGAATCCGGTAAACTGGAAATGTGGCGCGGTATTGAAGTTGGTCATGTATTCAAGCTGGGAACCAAATATTCCAAATCCATGAATGCTACGTACCTTGATGCAAACGGCAGAGAGCAGACAATTTTCATGGGTTGTTACGGTATCGGAATTGGCCGTTCTGTGGCGGCTGCCATTGAACAGAATCACGATGAAAACGGTATTATCTTCCCGGTACCGATTGCACCTTTCCATTGTTCTGTAGTTGCTGTCAATACCAAGGACAGTGGTGTTATGGCTGCGGCTGAAGAGATTTACTTCAAGCTTGAAAAACTTGGCATTGAGGTTCTGTTTGATGATCGTGATGAACGTCCAGGAGTGAAATTCAAGGATAACGACCTGATCGGAATTCCACTGCGAATAGTTGTTGGCAGCAAGGGTTTGGCGGAAGGAAAAGTTGAAGTCAAAATTCGCAAGACCGGCGAAGTGTTTTCTTTGCCAATTGATGAAGCCATAGAGCAGGTCAATCAGGTTGTTCAATCAGCTTTAGTTGTAGAAAGCTAGTATTTCAAAAACTGGATATTCTATATAATCACTTTAACTATTGTGTGAATATACTTGTTATTTATGAATATTAATTTTTAAGGTTCGAGGTTTTTGATGCATACTAACATCTGGGATCCACATCATGAAACGATGCCGCGCGATGAAATTGAGCAACTCCAGCTGGAGCGCTTGCAGGCGACCTTGAACCGCGTTTATAAAAACGTAACCTGTTACCGCACAAAATTTAACGAACTTGGTATTGCTCCGGAGGATGTAACTTCGCTGGCTGATCTGTCCAAGCTGCCGTTTACTACAAAAGAAGATCTGCGCATCAATTATCCATACGGCATGTTTGCCGTGCCATTGCGCGAAGTTGTCAGAATCCACTCGTCATCAGGTACGACAGGAAAACCGACAGTTGTTGGATACACAAAAAATGACCTTAAAATGTGGTCAAACCTGGTGGCCCGTTTTATGACCGCTGCCGGCGTTACTCATGATGATGTTATTCAGATCGCTTTTGGTTATGGTCTTTTTACAGGGGCTTTTGGTCTTCATTACGGATCCGAGACAATAGGTGCTGCTGTTATCCCCATGGGAGGCGGTAATACTGAAAAGCAGATCATGATTATGCAGGACTACAAAAGCTCCGTTCTTGTCTGTACACCCAGTTATGCCATCACCATAGCCGACCGGATTGATAAACTTGGTATTGACCCCAAAACTCTTTCGCTAAAAGTCGGCCTGTTCGGAGGTGAGCCATGGTCTGAAGCCATGCGCCGTGAAATAGAATCACGTTTGATGATAAGCGCAACTGACAATTACGGTTTATCTGAAGTAATCGGACCGGGGGTTGGTGGTGAATGCGGATATAAAAACGGCATCCATATTTCAGAAGATGCTTTTATTGCTGAGATAATTGATCCAGATACTGGAGAAGTACTGCCGCCCGGCAGTGTTGGTGAGCTTGTGCTGACTACAATCAGCAAAGAAGCTTTCCCGATGATAAGATACCGGACTCGTGATATTACAAGCCTTGATTACGAAATCTGCCAGTGTGGTCGTACCATGGTGAGAATGAAAAAAACCATGGGGCGTACTGATGATATGATGATTATCAGAGGGGTTAACGTCTTCCCGTCCCAGATTGAAGAGGTTTTGATAGATATTGAAGGGTGTAAGCCTCACTATCAGCTCATACTTGACCGTAAAGGTTCACTGGATGTTCTTGAAGTCTGTATTGAAGTAACTGAAAATATTTTCTACGATGAGATGAGAAAGCAGAGGGCTTTTCTTGAAATGGTAGAAAAGAAAATTGATTCTGTGCTTGGCGTTGGAGTCACAGTCAAGCTGGTTGAGCCCAATAGTATCCCAAGGGAAGAAGGAAAATCTGCAAGAGTTATTGATAGAAGAAAGTTCTGATGTAAATGCTTTTATAGATACTAGTTTAAAATACTGGTTAAAGTTTTTTACGAGGTTTTGTTCAATGATTGATAGTCTTGATCATATCGTTTTAACCGTAAGTGATATTGAGTCGACTGTTGTTTTTTACACACAGGTTCTTGGTATGCGTCTGGAAGTTTTTGGAGAAAACAGAAAGGCACTTTTTTTTGGGCAACAGAAAATAAATCTTCATCCATCTATAGCACCACTGAAACCACATGCCAATCTGCCGACTCCCGGGTCGGCAGATTTTTGTTTTATTACCCGGGTACCA
Organism: uncultured Geobacteraceae bacterium; assembly: GCA_964509295.1. Taxonomy (GTDB): domain Bacteria; phylum Desulfobacterota; class Desulfuromonadia; order Geobacterales; family Pseudopelobacteraceae; genus JBGSQR01. Next base: position 66,358 of record CAZDWS010000003.1, read on the forward strand.
ATAAATGACTTCATAACACATCTGAATCAACTCAATATTCAAATTGAAGAAGGTCCGGTTTTAAGAACGGGTGCACTTGGTCAAATTATTTCTGTATATATTCGTGATCCAGATTTAAACCTGATTGAAATTTCAAACTACCTGACATGCAACAATAAACAATCCGATCTGATTTAATTTCCAGCCAACCGTAAATCACAGTTCATTTTTTCAATTGTTATATGTTAACTACTCAACGACTTCGTATTCAATATCGTACTTTACATAATATAGCTTATGGGACATTTTTATTGGTATTGTGATCTCAAGCTATTATTTAAAGCTCCGACCACAAACCCTACTCTTGGTATTGCTTGAACTCCAAAATTAGCTTAGAGAGCGAATTTGGAAGCCATCATTTCAACAACTAATTATATTTTTTTTTCTGAATATTCTTGTCAAGAATCTGTCATATCAAAGTCAAATTATCCAGCAGCCTATTTGAATAAAAAACTCCATACAGCTAAATGCTTGAATTTACTATAGCCGTCTATTGGCACATATTCTGCTATCTAATAATTAACGAGTTATTTAAAGGATAATGCATGAATATAAATGGTCTTGATTCATTCATTCAGCAAACATTTAACAGAGCTAAAGATAATACTAATCAACGCAGCCAAAACGATATTGCTGCTTCAATAGGTAATGCTAAGGCCCAACAAATCCAGAAGGCTCAACTTGCTCAACAGATCCACCAGACTCTTCAGCGACGCCAAAATAGTAATTTCCCCATAACAACTCAGTCGGTCAAACCTGAAAAAGACAGCAATTCAACTTTTTCAATCTATGTTTAATTTTAGTCCGTTTTAGTTCATTCAATATTCATTATACTATTCCTGTTTTTATAATTTATTTGCTATGCTATCAATTCTTATTTGGCGTACAAATGATAGTGTTGTAACTACTAAAAACAGGATTTCCCACAAAAATGAATTTAATAGAAGAACAAAAACCGATGCTAAAGTTTTTAGCTGTCATGACTGCTGCTTCCATGGTCGGCCTGCAGGGCTATTCCATCCTGTTTAATAATTATGCTGTTGAAGTGATTAGGCTGGATGGCAATGGTGTCGGGATGATTCAGTCTGTAAGGGAGATCCCCGGTTTTCTGGCGCTGCTGGCCGTTTTTCTGATTATGATAATCAAAGAGCACCGTTTGGCAGCTTTATCCATAGTTCTGCTTGGATTTGGAACAGGCATTACCGGTTTGCTGCCTTCTTATTCCGGATTGATTTTTACAACCCTGGTGATGAGCTTTGGGTTTCATTATTATGAAACAACCAATCAGTCACTTACACTGCAGTATTTTTCTAAAGGTACAACTCCAATAGTTATGGGGCGATTGCGAAGCCTTGCAGCCGCTTCAAGTATTGCTTCAGGTATTATTATCTGGGTACTTGTAATGTTTCTGGATTATCGTGAAACATTCATGGTCATTGGTGCTCTAGTAGTCATAGCCGGTCTATGGGGTTTGTTGCAGGATCCTACTCATAAAAATCTGCCGCCACAGCGACAAAAAATGGTTCTGAAGAAGAAGTATTTTCTTTATTATATTTTGACTTTTCTTTCCGGTGCCCGGCGCCAGATTTTCATGGTTTTTTCAATTTTCCTGCTAGTTAAATATTTTAATTTCACAGTTCAGGAAATGACCATTCTTTTTATAATAAACAATACAGTTGCATGGATTCTGAATCCATTGATCGGCAAGGCAATAGTCAGGTTTGGTGAACGACGGATTTCATCCATTGAATATATCGGTGTCATTATAATTTTTATCGTTTATGCGTATACATCATCAAAAGCAATTGCCGCCGGAATGTATATTCTGGATAATATTTTGTTTAATTTTTCGGTTGCCATACGCACATATTTTCAAAAAATTGCCGACCCAAAAGATATTTCGTCTTCAATGGCAGTCGGTTTTACAATTAATCATATTGCCGCAGTATTTTTGCCGGCACTGGGTGGTTATCTATGGATGATCAACTACCGTATTCCATTCATTGTTGGTGCCGGCATCGGAGTTGTTTCTCTGGTGGCTGCCCAGTTCATGCGTAGTAGTCATAAGGATGATGAAGATGTGCTACCTGTCTATACCGTCAGGGAAACTGAAGAGGTATAAACTGTATTCAAGGAGATTGTTTATAAATGGGACATGAGTGGTTTAAGCTTGAAATGTCGGTAAGGGATTATGAAGTTGATATGGAGGGAGTAGTTAATAATGCTGTCTATCAGAACTATCTTGAGCATGCGCGTCATGAATATCTGAAAAGTATCGGAATTGACTTTGCCCAAATGGTTTCCCGGGGAATCAATATGGTGCTTACCCGGATTGAGCTGGATTACAAATGGCCACTGGTTAGCGGTGACAGCTTTTTAATCGAGCTTAAGCCGATTCGTATTTCACAAGTACGAATCGGATTTCATCAGAATATTTATCGCCTTCCCGATCTAAAACCTATATTGAAGGCCCTTGCCATCGGAACAGCCCTGAATGCAAAAGGACGACCTAGTATTCCAGTTGAACTGCAAAAGGCTCTTGATATCAGCTGATTGAGTAAAATACTTGAACTGGTGGTTTAATTATTTGATGCCTGCAATTTATCTTGAAAATATCTGTTTAAGCAAAACTACCGACAACGGACAACCTGTAGATATCTTGAGAAATATCTGTTTAACAGCCAATTCAAGCCGGATAACTGCTGTCATTGGTCCTTCAGGGGGCGGTAAAAGCTCCTTGATCAGACTGATCAACAGGATGTCCGAGCCCACATCAGGTTCTATTTTTCTGAATGGAACGGATATTTTTACTATTGACCCGGTAGATCTCCGACGTCAGGTTGCCATGGTGCTTCAAAAGCCGTTTATGTTTGAAGGTTCTGTTCAATCAAATCTCCTGCTTCCCTTCTCTTACATTAATTCCAAGGCCAATTCCGATAAACAATCCAGGATTGAGAGGACGATGGAACAGGCACGTCTCTCCCCTGCCCTGCTTGAACGTAATGCACGCTCCCTTTCTCTTGGTGAGCAGCAAAGGGTGAATATAGCTCGTGCACTTATTACCGAACCACGTGTGCTGTTGTTAGATGAGCCGACCAGCGCACTGGATCGCCCAACAGCAGATGGTTTGGCTGCAACAGTTAGAGACATCTGTCAAAACAGTATGCTGGCTGTGATTCTGGTTACCCATGATCTTCGCCTTGCTGAAAGAGTTGCCGATTATATTTATTTCCTTGACTCCGGAGTTATTAAAGAGGGCGGTTTAGCTATGGATCTTCTGAAGCAGCCACACTGCCCGGAATTGATCCGTTTTCTGGAAGACCCTGAACCACTGGAGGGATAGCCATGGAAGGACAAAAAATAATAAATCTGGAACTGATTGATCTGGTGACGTCATACGGTTTGGTTCTGCTATCCATCGGGTTATCAGGTTTAGGCAGAATTGGCCAGGAAAAACAGATACTCTGGTCTTCATTGCGGATGGTTTTTCAGTTGCTGGCTGTTGGTTATCTTTTGCAGATGGTGTTTTCCATCAAAAGTCCATGGCCAGTAATAGCAATATTGTTGATCATGTCAGCCTTTTCACTTCAGGTATTGGGTGCCAGGATTAAAGCTAAAATGCCTGCTTTTTACCGAATTGCGGGCTTGTCAATATTTATAGGTTGTGGTGGTGTAACCGTCTATTTCTGCAGTTTGGTGGTCGGTTTTTCTCCCTGGTATAATCCACACTATCTAATTCCACTAGCCGGAATGATCATTGGTAATTCCATGAATGGAGCAAGCTTGGCTGCGGAACGACTTGCATCGGAAATTACAGAGCGTAGAGAAGAAATCGAGACAGCGATCTGTCTTGGTGCAACAGCCAGGCAGGCATCACAGGCAGCCGTAAGGAATGCGTACAGGGCTGCGTTGATACCGACAATAAATACTATGGCTGCCATGGGTATAGTTTCTTTGCCAGGCATGATGACAGGTCAGATTCTATCAGGAACCGAACCGATTATTGCTGTTCGTTACCAGATAGCCATTATATGCGCAATAACCGGTGCCGTAGCAATTACTGCCTATCTGATACTGATACTGGGATACAGGCAATATTTCACAGAAGCACACCAGTTGAAAGATCAGCTGACTTCATAAATATGACTGTCGTTAAAATGATGAAACATTCGCTTTGAAATAAAAAAAGGCTTTGCAGGAAAAATCTGCAAAGCCTTGAATTCTTATGGTGCCGGAGGCCGGGGTCGAACCGGCATGGCCGCAAAGCCGCTGGATTTTGAGTCCAGTACGTCTACCAATTTCATCACTCCGGCAAAACGAAAATGCAATATACTTTATGATAGGACAGGACGTCAAGAGTAAAGCGATGTTTATTTGAAATGAATAAATATATTGACATGCAAAACATGTTCTGGTAAAAAGTTGATTCCTTAGCATGTGGGGGTATAGCTCAGCTGGGAGAGCGCTTGGCTGGCAGCCAAGAGGTCAACGGTTCGATCCCGTTTACCTCCACCAAACAAATTCAAGGCTTGCGATTTACTCGCAAGCCTTTTTGTTTATCCATCCTGTATATTTTAATAAATCAACGCCTGATTTTCTGCTCCAGCTCAATATCCAACTCTTTTAAACGCTCAATAGTCTGGCGTAATTCCCGGTTATTTCTAGTCAGTGATACATTTAATTCACGTAAATTTTTCAGCTCTCTCTGGTTTTTGCGAAGTTCGCTGGAATTCTCTAAAAATGCAATTAAGGGTTCAGCCTGATAACGCCAGATACTTTTTGGGTACTCTTTTTTTAAACGATCCAGGAGTTTTTCGGCACGTGCAACACTCTTGATCCTGCTATCACGAAGTTGAATCAAAGCCAGTCTCAGCAAAGCTTCATCAGAAATTCCGGGAGTCTGAGGTCCTGCCACGACAAGCTCAAACAGCTCTGAAGCCTCATGCTCTTTTCCTGCTCTTAACAGATGTAAGGCGCCGGCAAAATTTCGCTCTTGAATTAGAGATTCATTCAAGATGTTATCCGGTTTGGCAGTAAAGGTCGTGCATCCGCCAATTGTCAGCAGTGCTGCCATAAAAAGGATTGTCAGCAATCTATTTGTATTCACTGCTTCCTGCCTCCCGAACGATTACATAATTACTTCCTGAAGACTCTTTTACATGATCTTTAACCTTAGCTGCGGTAGTTGCAATTTCTGCTGCAGAGTCGTAATCACCAGGCACGCAAACCAGTGCCGCAATTGATATAGATAGCAATGGAAAACGACGGGCTACTCCGTATCTGTCAATGCCTTCAATACCACCGGCGTTCAAGTCTGCTTCTGAATAACAGGTAGGTACCATAAGATCAAATTTTTGAATTACGGATTGGCATACGGTTGATGCCAGATCGTCTTTTATAATAATAACAAAATCATCTCCGCCGATATGGCCAACAAAAGCGTCAGGGTCATTTAGTGAATTTACTGTCTTGTGGATCATCTCAGCAGTTTTCTTAATTACCTCACTGGCCATTATGTAGCCATAGCGATCATTATAAGCCTTGAAGTTGTCCAGGTCCAGGTAGCACATGGCAAAAGAGGTTTCATCCCTCAGACGCCGATTAATGGAGCGCTCAATGGCTATGTTGCCTGGTAGACGAGTCAGCGGACTTGCATCCAGGCTCGTCTGTTCCAGTTCTTTCAGCCGCAAAGCCATTCGCCTGAAATCCTGTGACAGAATTCCAATTTCATCTCCGGTGGAAATCTGAGGGTCATGATCAAAGTCACCGGCAGCAATACGGTGAGTTGCTTTTTGCAGTTTTCTGATTGAATTGGCAAAGGTGAAAATCATTAAGCCGGAAATCATGAATGCAATGATTACACCACTAAAAGCGAGTCCCATTGACCAGTAGATGGTGCTTGAGGCTTTTTCGTCTGATATTTTAAGTTTTTTAGCCAGCGCCTGTCGCTGATCTTTGCGAATATTTTCCAGGTCTTCTTCAACCATGCCGGCAATATTTTTAACAGAAGAAGTTTCAACATCCTTACCGGCAAAAAGCTGTGATGTCAGTTTTGAATATTCCTTGAAATGTTTTTCAAGAACAGTCAGGTGCTCGCTTTTATAGACCTGTTTCAATCGGTTCAAATCAGAGAGGAATTTATCTGCATTGATGTCGTAAAGCTCCTGAAACTCCTGCTGTTTTAAAATGTGGTATCTACCGGCATTTCGCTGCTGAGACAGCATCAACTCCTGCAGGCTGATAGTAATTGTGGCAGCAGGCAGATCATTACTGGCAATATCAATTTCAGCCTTGTGTACGGCTGACAGATTGATAACAGAGTAAAACAGTGCCGTCATCATGCAGATCGCGCTGACTGCAAAACAGATGGTTAATTTTTTGATAAGTGTAAGTTTTGAAATGTATGGAAAGATCATCTTTGAACCTTATAATATTTCATGAAGTCATATTATTATAGGGCTGGAATATATGCAACCCATACAAGCATTATTCTGAAATGAATTGCAAAGCAGTGTCAGTGACGATATACAAAATGAGCCTATAAATAACTATAATTTTCCTGAAAAATCTTATGCACAGGTAGAGGTAAAATAGAATGGATAAGTATAATTTTAATACACTGGTTGAAATAATGCGACGTTTGCGTGGTCCTGGCGGCTGTCCCTGGGATGCGGAACAGACACATGAAAGTCTGACCCGCTATCTGCTTGAAGAGAGTTATGAGGTGATTGAGGCTATTGAAGCCAAATCAAATGACCACCTGAAAGAGGAACTGGGGGATCTGTTGCTTCAACCGGTCTTTCATGCTGCCATAGCCGAAGAATCAGGAACGTTTACTATCGATGATGTTATTAAAACGCTTTGTGACAAACTTGTTCGCAGGCATCCCCATGTGTTTGGAGATATGAATATCAGTGACAGCAATGCCCAGATAGAAAACTGGGAGAAGATTAAAAAATTGGAAAAAGGTGATGAACGTAAATCAGCACTTTCCGGTGTCCCACCCCAGTTACCTGCCTTGCTAAAAGCACAGAAAATCACCGAAAAGGCTGCCAGGGTCGGTTTTGACTGGGAACATGTCGATCAGGTGGTTGCCAAGGTAATGGAGGAATTGCATGAGTTTGAAGAAGCCATGACTCAAGGAAGTAATGAACGCATGGAGGCCGAACTGGGAGATCTGCTTTTCGCAGTTGTTAATCTGGGGCGCTTTATGTCAATCAATCCGGAAGAAGCATTGCGCAAAACCATTCGTCGTTTTCAGAAAAGATTTGAATATGTTGAGCAGAGTCTTAATGATCAGGGACGTCATATGAATAGCACACCTCTTAATGAAATGGATCTATTGTGGGAAGAGGCAAAAAAGCTTGAAAAATGTGATCCAGCCTCCTAAGTAACAGTTTTGTCACAACTGTTAACAGCATGTGAACATTATCCACACAAACTGTGGATAACTTGTGGAGAAGAGTGTTGATGGAAGTCAAAAGTGATATTTTTTAAAGACTTTTTTTCGTTTTGCCTCTTTTTTATACATATAAAAAAGCATGTAATTACAGCATGTTAGCATTAACATTGATATTATGGATACTTAGGTAATTCCGACAAAACAGGTCGTGGTTAAATGGTTTTTAATGCCAAGTTTGACTGTTTATAAACTTCTTTTGTATTTTATTTATTCTTCCTTTAAAATCAATGTATTCCGTCTTTAATGTTTGTTTTTGCCGATAAAGTGAGTTGTTGACAATAGTCCACAATTCAGTACTATACGCTAATGAAAAGTTATACTTTGCGGAGGTCGCCGATGAAACAACAAGGCTATAGTTGGACCAAAAGGCTGATGGTTGTGTCATTGCTGGGGATTGCACTAAACTGTGCTTCCACTGCTGGTGCAGCCGCATCCGATCCGGTCCGGACAGCTTTGGTCTCAAACGCTGATAAAGAGTTGCTTCTGTTTTGGGAAGAAAAAGAGCTGTATGTCCAGACCGCCACCCGCAGTGAAAAGCCATTGAACCAAGTGGCAGAGAACATGACCGTTATCACTGCAAAAGAGATCGAGGCCATGAATGCCAACAGTGTAGCCGAGGTGCTGGCTCGTGTGCCTGGGTTGTTCGTGAATTTCGCCACCAACGAATTTGTTTCCGGCTCTCAGATCGGTATTCAGGGGTCAGACTCCCGTCATGTGACCATATTGCTGGACGGTATGCCGGTAAACTTTCTTTCCGGCGGCAATGCCGAGACCAGCTTCATACCTGTCAGGATCGTTGAACGGATTGAGATCATTAAAGGTGCAGCCTCTTCTTCCTGGGGGTCAGCACTGGGGGGTGTGGTCAATATCATTACCCGCAGCACCGGCGATTACACTATCCCAAACGGTATGTTAAGCGGGTCCTACGGTGAAGCCAATTCCCGCGATCTGGCTGCTGAATTGCGGGGCAAAAACGGTCCGTTTGGATATTACCTGTATGCCGGGCAGCAGGCATCCGATGGTCTGTTAAATAACCGTGACTATCGTCGTAACAGTGTCTTTGCCAAGTTTTTAATTACTCCTAACCGTGACCTTGATATTACTCTTAGTGCTGGTTTTAGTGATCCTAATTTTAATGACGGTGAGGTTCAGGCTGCTTTTGTACTAAGCAAATCCAACTTGAACAATAAATTCGTTAATAGTTCATTTGAGTTTCGTGCTACACCCGAACTGACGCTACGAGGCGGAGTTCACTTCTTTAAATCACGTTTTGACCAGCCGGCATATTTTCTATCGACTTTCGCACCTTCCCCTAACCAGCTGCGTATCCAGAATATCTACAGCGAACAAACGATTGGTGGCAACCTTCGTGGCACATGGGTTAACGGTATTCAGGCTCTGACTATTGGTATGGAAGCGAGCCATGGCCGACTGGAGCAAATAACTAATGCCGGTCCGTTATTCCAAGGGAGTGGTTTTCCGGCTACTGTACAGATCAACTCCACAGTAGACAAGTGGGGGCTGTTTGCCAACGACACGGTCGAGTTTGGGCCACTGGCCGTCACACCCGGTATCCGGCTTGATCATGATAGCATTACCGGTTATTTTGTCAGCCCCAGCCTGGGGGTGACCTGGGAGCTGGGGGAGCGCAGTGTTGCCCGCGCCTCGGCGGCCCGCGGCTTTACCTCTCCGCCCCTCAGCTATACTGCCGGTGGTGGACCTTATGGTGCTGCCAATAGTGCGCTTAAAGCCGAGTACGGCTGGTCCTATCAGGTCGGTCTGGAATCTGGTCTGGCCAATCTGGTCAACCTGAAGGGAACCCTCTTTCGCCACGAAACCGGTAATGCCATCATCCAGAATCCGGCAACAGTTACCACACCCGCTATGTTCGTTAATCAGGGCAACATTATCCGGCAGGGGTATGAACTGGAAGCTGATTCGGTGCCGTTTTATAATTTATCTCTCAAGCTTGGTCACTCTTATGCCCATGTTAAAGGTGAGAGCGTTCAGAGCGGTTATGCTAACTCTTACTACGACAACTACGCCTGGTTGGTCGGTATCAAGTACGACGACCGCCGCGTCTTCAACGCTCAACTCTCCGGCCGCTATGTGTGGTGGGATCTGATCGGTAATCCGTCACCACGCTACAGCACTTTTATCTGGGATCTGACCGCCACCAGGAAATTCAGCCTCAGCGACAAGACCATCCTGGAGACTTACTTAACGATCCACAATCTTTTCAGTGGCGAACATTATACTTCAGGATTCTACCCCAACCCCAACCGCTGGGTTGATGGGGGGCTTCGTCTGAAGTTCTGAACATAAAATAAAATTTCAAACAGAAAAGCCCTCCGAAAATATCCGGAGGGCTTTTCTGTTCTGTTGGTCTTACTGCATCTAAATCTTAACGTTTGCTCGGTTGATATTGCAAGTCTTGACGGACGATCTTTTCCAGCACGCTGTCATAATACTCTCGGCGGCAGTCAAGTCCATCAATCTTACCACTTCGCAGCATGGTCATGTGGCGGCAACCGCCGAAACAGAGCGGCAGGTAGGCGCACTCCAGGCACTCTTCGTTTTTCCAGTTATCCAGACAATGGGATGTGTCGTACTCTTGGATTCCTTCTGATAAAGAGCCAATGCGCATTTGAGGATGAGCCATGAAGGCCGGGCACTTATAAATAGAACCATCATGTCCGATCACAAGGCTGTTTTCAAGTTCTACCATACAGGCCGAAAGTTTTGGCTTGGGAGCTGGAAAGCCCCGTTTGAGGGTCTCTTCACGCAGGTAAGCACTAGCCTCCATCAGCCATGGTTCATACTCGCAGGCACATCCTTCATTGAAGTCGGCCGGTTGAGTCTCGCCTGCCTTTTGAGTGACCGGAGCAAAAAGTACACCGGCCACACGGGAAGGTTCCAGTCCTCGTGCCAGCAGTTCATCCAGCATTAGAGGGAACTCCTGATAATTGTCACGAGTATAGTTTCCTCCCAGTTGCAATGGCACCAGGTCGTAAATGGCCAATATGTTGGACATGATTGTTTCATAGCTGCCGTTACCGGAAACAAAGGGGCGGCTCTGATTGTGCAGTTCAGCCGGACCATCAATGGTGATTTTGGCCCCGTTTAACCCAAGTGCCATAAGCTCTTCAGCACAGGCGCGATTGAGCAGGGTGCCGTTGGTAACCAATGAAAAAGTGAAGGCAACGCCCAGTTTTTTGGCAGCCTCATGCAGAGGTCGGGCAATTGACCGGATCAGATCCAGCGACAGCAGCGGTTCGCCGCCATAAAAGCTAAGCTGGACCGGTTGTCCCTGTTTGATGCGGTCTTTAAGGATTTGCCTCACCAGCAGTTGGGCCGTGTCTTGCTCCATATAGTGCCTGCCGCGAAAATTGGCTTCGTAGCAGTAGGGACAGGCCAGGTTGCAATCCAGGTTGAGCACCACTACTGCACTGAAGGGGGTGCCAGTACGAGGTGTATCAAATATAGTCAGCATTTTTTGGCGCTCTTCTGCCCGGTCCGTCACCAGGATGCCTAATCGGGTCAATGTTTCACAATCGTCTTCCGCCAGTGTGTTGTTGCGGGCATCCACCAGCAAGTCGTCCGGTATCAGCACCGACGAAGAACGCAGGGTGGAATAGACCAGACTTACCCCCGGCTGGTCCGGACATGGATATATTTTTAAATAGCTGGAAAGCTGCAAGATTTACCTCCATTTATCAAAAAGCGGATACAAAAAAAGGGGGATAACTCCCCCTTTTTTTGTAACAATTATGTAGAACTAATTACATAAGCATTGTAAAAGCTGCAAAACAACATGCACCAAGCGGAGCCTTTTCCACATTTTCATTACCATTTTCCAGTACAACCAGTTTACTTTTTGTCATTGGTAATCTCCTCTATCTTTCTGTGTGAAATGTTCCGCTGGCAAATCAATGTTTACCAGTCGGGTAATAGCGCTGCTTTTCCTGTAATTATCTAAAAAACTTGCACAAATTCATTCATTAGAATGACAGGCATTTGTAACACAGAATATGAATTTGTCAAGAAGATATATATGATTTATAAAATAATTGTAGCATCCGTTTAAATGCATATTCATAGTGTTGTTTTGATTGATATTTTTATCTTTTATACTTATAGTTGCCCTACTTTTGACCTAGACCAGAAAGAGACCTGTGCCCAAGATCATTCTACATATCCTGATCTGCCTCCTGCTAAGCAGTACGCTCTGTTGTGCCGCCGATGTATTGATCATTGCCGATGCCCAGTTAAAGCCGGTTAAAGAGATATCTCAGGGGATGCGCAAGAGCTTGCGTGCTTCCATCAGAACCTATTCTCCGACGGAGATCAAAGGTAATCTGGCAGGCATAGTTCAACAGGAAAATGCCCGGTTAGTTATTGCCCTGGGGCGCGAGGCACTTGCAGAAGCTCTCACCCTCCCCTCCCACACCCCTGTTATTTACGGTCTGGTGGTTACACCACCTGTTGTCAGCCGTCCCAATACTACTGGTTTCTACATGGCCACACCGGTCGAAGAGTACGCCGAATTCATACGGAAGTACCTGCCGGCCTTCAAGCGAGTGGCAGTTGCAGGCGGTCGGGAAATGCTTAATATTCTGGCCAGCAATGTTACTGCGCCGCTCAGCAACTATTCCGTCAAAAATTCATTTGAATTTATCAAAACAATCAACCAGCTTGATCGTGTTGATGCACTGTTACTGCTTCCTGACAGCAATATTATGACCTCGACCGCCATGGAGGAGGCTTTTCTGTTTTCATTCCGGCGACGTGTTCCTCTACTGGGTTTTTCCGAGCGTCATGTCAAGGAAGGGGCACTGCTGGCATTGGTTGTGGATGTGGTTAATATGGGCAGAGTTATCGGAGAACATGCAACCAAGTCTTTGAAAAACAGTACTGTCGGACAGCAGCAGGCACTCCCCCCTCGAAAATTTGATCTGTATCTGAATATGGATACGGCCCGCAAGATGCGCATCAATATCCCGGATGAGGTCGTGCGTCTGACCAGAAAGGCCTACCCATGAGCTGGTTTAAGCCTCTTATGACCTTGCGCGTCAAGGCGCTGCTTTTCATAATCCCGCTTTTGCTATTGATGTCATTTATCCATACCTGGGATTCGATCAGGGCCGGCAAAGAAGTTATTCGCAGTGAAATTATCAAACGCGCCGAAGCCATCACAACTCTTGCAACTAAAACAGGAGAGTTGCCGATCCTGTCTGGTAACCGAGAATTGTTGAAGAGTACGGCTGCCTTTCTCAAATCCAATACGGAAGTTGCTGCTGTTACATTTTATGACAACAGCATGTCTCTGCTGATCCATGACGGTACAGCCGTTACCAGCCATCTAACAACTCCTCCGACTACTTCGGCACTCAGTATGGCCGAAGATAGCGACGCTTTTATCTTTTATGCGCCGGTTTTCACGGAAAAAGAGGCTGCCGATTTCGGCATCATCAGTGACATTAACTCTGCATCAAAAACCAAGGAAACCATCGGCTGGATCAGGATCGGGTTTTCAAAGGCCACGCTGCATAAAAACGAACAGCGCATCGTAGCTCGCGGTATTGCCCTTTCTCTGGTTTTTGCTTTTTCCAGCTGCATTACCGCATATTTCCTGATGGGTGTGGTGACCAGACCTTTGAGGCAGATTGTCAAAATGGCTGATGGAGTGGCACACGGTGATTTCAGCCATGAATTTAAAATCTTCCAGCATGACGAGGTTGGTGCACTTTCCAGTTCATTTTCCGCCATGCGAAATACCATTCAAAAAGTTCTTCAGGAAACGGATAGCCTGATCGTTGCCGTGCAGGAAGGCAGACTGGACAGTCGCAGTAATGCAAGTCAGTTTGAGGGAGAATGGCGCATATTGGTAGAAGGTGTAAATAATCTGTCCGGTGCCTTTGTTCAAGGAGTGGTTGAGCTGCAAAAAGCAAAGATAGCGGCAGAAACAGCCAACCATGCCAAGAGTGATTTTTTATCTAATATGAGCCACGAATTACGTACACCTTTGAACGCTATTCTCGGCTATACCCAGATTTTGAAACGTCAGGAAAACCTGACGGATCTGCAGCGGCAACAGTTGACCGTCATGCACAGCAGCGGCGAACACCTGTTGGCCTTAATTAACGATATTCTGGATGTTGGCAAGATCGAGGCACAACAAATGGATATTGAGCCAGTGGTCTATGATCTCCAGTCTCTTATCCACCAGGTTTATACTCTGACTCGTTTAAACGCTGAGCAGAAAGGTTTGGATTTTCAGTATCAAGAGCTTACCCCCCTCCCTTCTTTTGTTTACGGGGATGAGCGTAAGCTTCGCCAAATCCTTTTAAATCTGCTGAGCAACGCGGTCAAGTACACTCGTAGAGGCAGTGTTACCATTCGCGTATCATATGATCACACAGGGGATGGTGTTTTTGTCTGTGAAGTTATCGACACCGGGATCGGAATCCCAGATGACAAACTGGAAATAATCTTTGAACCATTTACACAACTGGCTGCTATTGGTCAGATGCGGGAAGGAACCGGGTTGGGTCTTAACATCACCCGTCGCCTGCTGGAACTGATGCAGGGAAGCTTGAAAGTTGAGAGTCAAATTGGCGTGGGAAGTACCTTTAGTCTGAAACTTGCACTGCCAGTAGTAGCATGCCCTGAGCAAACTCAGGAGTATTCACCTCTTCCACTGGCTGACACCAGGCACACCAGGTTGGATGAAGTAGCAATGCTTGCTCCACCGTCAAAAGAATTAGATGAGTTGCTGGATCTGGCCATGAGGGGAGACATGCTTGAAGTTGAACATTGGGCCGATGAATTGGTGCGTAGAGATGTCCGTTACCTTGATTTTGCCATGAGACTGAAAGAGCTAGCCGGGAGTTTCAAAACCAAGGCGATCCTGGCGCTGGTTATAAAAAAACGTGGAGAAGATATATGAGTTTTGAAGTTGAACACAGGTCTTACAAGAGCAATCGCCAAGCGGTGATTCTTGCCGTTGATGACGACGCAAATAATCTTGCTGTGGTCCGTGATTGTCTGACCGGATTCAACTACACCGTACTGGTAGCAGAAGATGGCGAGAGTGCCATTTTACGTGCAGACTACGCCAAGCCGGACCTGATCCTGCTGGATATTATGATGCCTGGCATAGACGGTTTTGAAACCTGTCGTCGTTTAAAACTTCAGGAGAGCAGCCGCGATATTCCAGTCATATTTATGTCGGCTCTTGCTGAGACCGGGCAAAAAGTACGCGGTCTTGAAGCCGGGGCTGTGGATTACGTCACCAAACCGTTCCAACAGGAGGAGTTGCTGGCCAGGGTGGAAGTACACCTGAGTATTCGCGACCTGAACCGCCAACTAAAAGAGGCAAACGAACTACTGGAGTCGAGGGTCGAGGAGCGTACCAAAGATCTGGCCATAGCCAACCTTGAACTTAAAAATGAGGTCGCCGAGCGCAAAGCTACACTGGAGCAGCTCCGGCAATCGCAAAAAATGGAAGCGATCGGCACTCTGGCTGGTGGCGTTGCCCACGACTTCAACAATATCCTGACTGTTATAATGGGCTTCAGTAGTATTTTACGGGACAGGCTGGAGGGGAAAGATTCGCTGTCCGGGTATGCCGATGATATTTTAGCTGCGGCAGCAAAGGCAGCCAAACTGACCCGTAGTCTGCTGACTTTTAGTAGAAAACAGATTATGGAGAATAAGCAGGAGGATCTTAACGAGATCGTCAAGACCAGTGAAATGTTTCTTCGCAGGGTAATTGGTGGCGATATTGAATTACATTACAATAATTCCCCTGAAGAATTGTTTATTATGGGAGATTCGGTTCAGATAGAGCAGGTATTGATGAATCTGGCGGTTAATGCACGCGATGCCATGCCCAATGGCGGGATTTTAAGTATCAGTACGGAATGCCTGGAATTAACGGATGAGCTGTTCGACACTTCGCTCAAGCCTGGACCTTATGCCAAAATTACGGTCAATGACACTGGTGGCGGAATTGATGAGGTCACTCTCCATAGAATTTTCGAACCTTTTTTCACCACCAAGGAGATCGGCAAAGGAACCGGCTTGGGGCTCTCGATTGTCTACGGTATTATCAAACAGCATGGTGGCGAAGTAACTGTTGAGAGCGCAGTGGGCAAAGGGACAAGTTTTATGATCTATCTGCCTCTGATATCATCATGCGCTACCTGTTGCGAGAGTAAATTGATAACTCAAATATTGGGTGGGACTGAAACAATTCTTCTTGCTGAGGATAATGATGCGGTCAGGCACTTCATGGTTCAAGGTCTTGGGGATTACGGTTATCAAGTTATTGAGGCTATGGATGGTGAAGATGCGCTGGCAAAATACCACGCTAACAAAGACAGGATTAAATTAGCATTTCTGGATGTGGTTATGCCTAAAATGAACGGTCATGATGTGTACGAAGCTATCAGGAAAGATGGAGGACAGGCCCGGATTCTATTTTCCAGTGGCTATACCTCGGACATTATTGAACAAAAAGGTCTGATAGACGCAGGAATAAGTTTTCTGGCTAAACCGGTTACGATTCAGGTGTTGCTTAATAAAGTCAGAGAGGTGCTGGATCAGCCCTAATCTGTCAGATTTTAATCTTTTTCAGGCTGGCGGCACAATCAGACGTTGATTTGGTCCCTTACGAAGCAGGTTGTAAGCCAGATTAGTCAGACGTCGCCCTGGATTTTGGGTTACACGGGAAATAATTGACGACCAACTATAAGAGTCTTTACGTATCTGAGCCCACCCTCTATATAGTTGTGCCGGTGTCATAAGTTTTGGCTGATAAACAACTTCTGAATGATTATACTTGCTCCAATCCTTGTGAAGCAAACGCCCCTCCCCTTCAAACTGTCGAAAAAAAGCTGTCCCTGGATATGGTGTCAGTAGATTGAAGGTTGGAATGCTTGGTGCACACTCTTCCACAAAGCGAAGTGTCTTTTCAAATACCCCCTCGTCGTGATCATCAAAGCCAAAAACAAATGAAGTTTCCAGGATAATGCCGGTATCTCTGACCCGCTTGATCAGATCTGCCTGACTGGATTTACCGCTTAATTTGGCTATCTGGGAATACTGTCCGCTGATTGATTCGATACCGACAAAGAGACCGATACAGCCGGAACGGACTACCAGTTTAAGAAGCTCCGGATCTTCAGCAAATCTCAAGCCGGTCTGGGAGCCCCATCGGACACCCATTTCAGCCATTCCTTCCAGGACCGGTCTTGCCTTCACCGGATCACCCAACAGATTATCATCCAGAAAAATAACCAGTTTTTTATCGAAAGAGCGGATTTGTGCCAGAATATCATCGGCTGTGCGATAACGATATCGATTGCCAAAGTATGGTGTAACTGTACAGAAAGCACAGTCGTAAGGACAGCCGCGACTGGCCTGGACGGTCTGGGTTGTTATGTAGCGCTTGCCTTTAAGGATATCGCGGCGTGCCCAGGGGATTTCAAGCAGGTCTCCTTTGGCAATGGGAGCCTGATAAAGCGGTTTCAGGCAACCGGACAGGTAATCATCCAGCAATTGATGCAAGACAGGCTCAGCCTCACCAACAACCACAGAGTCGGCATGTTGCATCGCTTCTTCGGGTAAAACAGTCGGGTGCATGCCGCCCATGATAACGGTTTTACCTTCGGCGCGGTAATGGTCTGCAATTTCATAGGCACGGTTGGCCTGATGGGTCATGGCGGTTATGCCGATCAAATCATAACCATTACCGGAAGGAAGCTGATCCTGAAGTTCATCAATCAGTATCACATCCCATGATGACGGGGTGGCTGCCGCAACCTGCTGAAGGGAGTGGTAAGGCAGTTGAAAATATCTTTCCCAGCCCAGTTTGTGGGTTGCCGGGTAGATTAATAACAATTTGGGTTTGGCTTGTTGTGGATAATCTGAATTTAAAGCGGAGTGAGTTGGCAATTTAACGTCCCAGTTTTTTTCTGATCATTGAAATGGCGTCCATTGCTTCATCTGACCGCATCAGACGGACACAAACAGCATAGACCAGTATTCCTGCTCCTACAGCGGCACCAAGTACAGCAGATTTCATAAAAGTATGTCCTATCCGTGACCAGTCGTACATTGAAATCAGGTATTGCACAACCAGAGCCATTGGCAGAGTTGCTGCAATTGATTTTAAGCCGCATCTGACTATTTTTGTCCCACCGAATGCACCGATTTTGCGTCTCAGAAACCATAACAGCAGCAACATGTTTCCGCAGGCGGAAAGTGTCGTTGCCAGTGCCAGTCCGCCATGCTTTAACGGTCCCATCAGCCAGAGACTGAAACCAAGATTAAGCACAAAGGCTACAAGGGCACACCAGACAGGTGTTTTAGTATCTTTAAGGGCATAAAAAGCCGGGGCCAGGACTCTGGTCAGGGCAACAAAGGAAAGCCCAAGAGAGTAATAAAACAGGGCCTGGGCTGAGTTGACCGCCTGACTGTAATCAAAGGCGCCACCCATGAAAATCAGACTGAAGATCGGCGTGGCACAAACCATCAAACCTGCCATGGCCGGGATTGTGATAAACAGTGTCAGCCTCAGTCCGAAAGAAAGCGAGTCCTTCATTCCTGCCATGTCGCCCTCGGCGGCTTGCCTGCTCATGGATGGAAGCACGGCCTGGGCAACAGAAACAGTAAATATCCCCTGCGGGAATTCAAACATGCGCTGGGCATAATAGAGAAAGGAAACGCTCCCCTGGGGCAGCAGTGATGCCAGGATGGCGCTGACTGTGATATTCAGGTAATAAACTCCCACACCAAATACCGAGGGTAGCATTAATAAGGAAATTCTACGGATTTCCGGGGTATTGAACCTGAAGCGAGGGCGAATCGGAAAGCCTTTTTGCCAGAGAACCGGAAGCTGCATCAGCAGTTGAACAAGTCCCCCCACCAGTACACCGAAGGCCAGTGCGGCAATCGGTGCTTCAAAATAGCCCCGCAACAGGAGCGCGGTCAGAATCATGGATATATTAAGAAAAACCGTTGATATTGCAGGTGTAAAGAAGTGGCGGACAGTATTGAGGATACCCATGCATAGGGCTACCAGGCTGATAAAGAAGATGTAGGGAAACATCATCTGGTTCAACAGGACAGTCAGTTCAAACTTTCCAGGAGTGTTTTGAAAGCCGGGAAACATGAAGGATACAATAAATGGTGAGCATATAATTCCGATCAGGCTTACCGCTGCCATGACAATAGTAAGCAGGGTAAAACAGGTATTGGCCAGTTCACGTGCTTCATTCTTGCCGCGCTGGGTCAGAACATCGGAAAAAGTCGGAACAAAAGCGGAAGTCAAGGCCCCTTCAGCAAAAAAACGGCGCAGCATGTTAGGAATCTGGTAGGCGGCAATAAAGGCATCGGTTACCATGCCTGCACCGAACAGACGGGCAATAACCATATCCCGCACCATACCCATGATACGGGATAACATGGTTGCACTGCCTAATATGCCTGCCGCACGGATTATATTTCTTTTTTCAGACATTCTTCCCGCTTTCAGTTTGAATATTCGTTTATCTCTTGCTGCTGACAGCTTTGTTTCTTAGCAGAAACCTATACTATTTATGAGGTTAAGCCTGCTTCCCCTCCATATAAGCGTTAAACCTTCGAACATGGCTTTGGGAAATTTCCCTGGCTTTGTCTGCATCACCGGTAGAAACAGCTTTCACAATATTACAGAGATCAAGGTAATTTTCCTGAATCAATGACTTGCTCCAGGGCAGATAATTTTCGTAGTAGGAATGAATGTTATGATAAACACTGGTAAGAACTGCAATATAGAGCTGATTGCCACTCATTCGTGCCAATACCATATGAATCTGTTCATCGGTGCGGACAAACGAATCCCATCCTTTGCGTCCCTTTTTGATATGTATTTCCGCTTCCGTCAAAAGTGACTGTAATGCAACCCGATCCTCTTCAGTACATCTTTTGGCAGCCAGCGCGGCAACGCCGCCATCCATTCCCTCTCTAAATTCCGCCAGATCCTGAAGAGATACCACCCGGTTACGAATCAGCAGGGCCAGATTTTCACTTAATGTTTCACTGTGTGCTTCACGGATGATAGAGCCGCCTGCCACGCCTGTACGTATTTCAATCAGCCCTTTTTGCTCCAGCACTCTCAGCGCTTCTCGCAGGGTTCCACGACTTACGCCGAATTGTTCCTTCAATTCGCGCTCAGCCGGAAGTTGTCGGCCCGGTGCCAGGGAGCCATCCATAATGGCTTCCTGAATCTGCTCAACCACATCCTGATATGCCCTGTTCTGTTTTACGGTCTTAAACATACTAATTCCTTTTTCATGCAGTCAAAAGGTTTGTAAATTAAATCATGTAGTTACGCACTATTAATGGTTTGACCACATTAACACATTAATCGTTATTTAACAACCAGATCTTCTTAACATAACTGATTCATTGTCATTTAATTTATAGGTCTTGACACAAATAGGGAATTATTTTACTAATGGTCTAACCATTCGCAAGCATTCAACGCTGCATGCTCATATACCAAAACAAGGAGCAGATCATGGAAAACACGGCACTAAACGCAAATATTATCAATCGCGGCAAAGAGTTTTTCGTAACTGTTGCAGGTGAAAAACCTTCACTTTTCAACAAAGGTGCCTGGATGGGTAAGGTAATGGATTGGAGTATGCAGAACGAACAGTTTAAGATTCAGATGTTCCGTTTTGTTGATGCCTTTCCTTCTCTGACAACCGGTAAGTTGCTTACCGATCATATTCGTGAATATTTCGGTGAGGAGAAGGATATGCCACCGGTACTGCAGACCGGAGCAAAAATGGCCGGTATGCTCGGTTCTCTTGGCGGAGCGGTGCTGAACAAGGTCATTTCGGCAAATATTCAGGAGATGGCCAGACAGTTCATTGTGGGTGAAAATACAAAAGAAGCAGTAAAGAATATGGAAAAACTGAGGAAAGACGGATTTGCTGCGGTTGTTGATGTGCTTGGCGAAGCCACTCTGACCGAGCGTGAGGCTGAAGAGTATGTGGGCACCTACCTGGAGGTGCTTGAAAGCTTGAAAAAAGAGCAGCAGAACTGGAAAGGGCTGCCGGGTCGTGGCGGCAATCCGGACCTGGATTGGGGGCATGCCCCGAAAGTGAACGTTGCGGTAAAACCAACGGCACTGTTTGCTCTTGCAAATCCCCAGGATTTCGAAGGTTCTGTTGAGGCGATGCTGAAGCAGATGCGACGGATCTGCGCCAAGGTTGTGGAATTGAATGGTTTCCTCTGTATTGATATGGAATCTTACCGCCATAAAGGCATCATTCTTGAGCTGTATCGGAGGTTAAAGCTTGAGTATCGCGATTATCCGCATATCGGCGTAGTTCTGCAGGCATATCTGAAGGATACGGACAAGGATCTGGCTGATCTGCTGCAATGGGCCAAAGAGAAAAACACCCAGATATCAATCCGATTGGCCAAAGGAGCCTACTGGGATTACGAAACAGTCAAGGCGAAACAGAATGGTTGGGAGATCCCGGTCTGGACAATCAAGGCGGAGAGTGATGCTGCATTTGAGCGTCAGTCAAAAATGATTCTGGAAAATCATCAGATCTGCCATTTTGCCTGCGCCTCACACAATATCCGATCCATTTCGGCGGTTATGGAAATAGCCAAGGAACTGAATGTTCCGGAATCCCGTTACGAGTTTCAGGTGCTTTACGGCATGGCAGAACCGGTTCGAAAAGGTATTCTCAAGGTTGCAGGACGCATCAGATTGTACTGCCCTTATGGCAATATGGTGCCGGGTATGGGTTATCTGGTCCGCCGTCTGCTGGAAAATACCGCCAATGAATCATTCCTGCGCCAGAGTTTTGCCGAAGATGCCCAGATTGAACATTTGCTGGAAGACCCGGAAGTGACCGCCGAACGCGAAAGGGCTGAAAGGGCTCGTAAACCCAAAAAGGTTGTCACTGGGTCTGGCGGCTTATCCCGTTTCACCAATGATGCAATGGTGGATTTTACGCGGGCAGATCACCGCGCCGCCTTCCCTGCCGCCATTTCACAGGTGCGCAGCCAGTTCGGCAAAACCTATCCTCTGTTTATCAATGGCAGGGACGTAACAACCGGTGAAACTATCCCGACTGTCAACCCGGCCAAACCGTCAGAGGTGCTTGGTCAGATCTGCCAGGCCGGTATTCCCGAGGTTGTGAAAGCCATTGAAGCTGCCAAATCAGCCTATCCGGCCTGGAGAGATACCGCACCAAGGGATCGCGCCGAAATTCTTCTTAAATCTGCCGAAATTGCCCGTAAAAGAGTCTTTGAACTATCCGCCTGGCAGGTACTTGAAATTGGCAAACAGTGGGATCAGGCCTATGCCGATGTAACCGAGGCGATTGATTTTCTGGAATATTATGCCCGTGAAATGATTCGCCTCAGTACTCCTCAAAGATTGGGACATGCGCCAGGCGAGTTGAACCATTATTTCTATGAACCCAAAGGTCTGGCTGCGATTATTTCTCCCTGGAATTTCCCGCTGGCTATCGCCCTTGGGATGGCATCGGCAGCTATTGTTACCGGTAACCCGGTGATTTTCAAGCCGTCTAATATAACCGGTATTATCGGTCACCAGTTGGTACAGATTTTCCGTGAAGCCGGTCTTCCAGCCGGTGTCTTCAACTATATACCCGGCAAAGGCAGCGTCATGGGTGACTTCCTGGTTGATCATCCGGATATCAGTCTGATTGCTTTTACAGGATCTGTTGAGGTTGGATTACGAATTATTGATCGTGCCGCAAAAGTTTATCCGGGGCAGCCTAACGTCAAGAAAATCATCTCTGAAATGGGTGGCAAGAACGCAATCATTATTGACGATGATGCGGATCTGGATGAAGCAGTTCCCCATGTGCTCTATTCTGCTTTTGCATTTCAGGGACAGAAGTGTTCGGCCTGCTCCAGGGTGATTGTACTGGATGCTGTTTATGACAAGTTTGTTGATCGTCTGGTTAATGCTGCCAAAGTTTATCAGGTTGGACCGGCTGAAGATCCCAAATACAGCATGGGGGCAGTATCTGATGCCGCAGCACAGAAGTCGATCAGCGAGTATATTGCAGTGGGATCCAAAGAAGGAAAACTGCTTTACTCCAGTCCGGTTCCTTCAACTGAAGGTTATTGGGTGCCAATCACGATCCTGGGAAATATCACACCGGAACACCGTGTTGCCCAGGAAGAGATTTTTGGACCTGTACTTTCAGTCATGCGGGTCAAGGATTTTGACCAGGCAATTGCCTGGGCCAATTCCACAAGGTTTGCCCTGACCGGCGGTATCTTCAGCCGCAGTCCGGAGCATCTCAATAAAGCCCGCCGTGAATTCCGCGTCGGCAACCTGTATATCAATCGCAACAATACGGGTGCTCTGGTTGATCGCCAGCCATTCGGCGGTTCACGCATGTCAGGCGTCGGTACCAAGGCAGGCGGACCGGATTACCTGCTGCATTTCATGGATCCCCGGGTAATTACTGAAAATACAATGAGGCGTGGTTTTGCACCGATTGAAGAGGATGATGACTGGGTTGATTAGTTGATTGAATTTTAGCCGGGTACGCAAGCTGCGTACCCGGTTTTATTTTGCAGAAGAAGGCAGTGAAGCAATCAGAACAGCCAAAAGAATCACTACACCTCCAGTAAAAAAAGAAGTAGTCAGCTGTTCGCCAAGCATAAGCCAGCCGAGTAAAGCCCCAACAACCGGCTGCAGGAAGAAAAATACTGAACCTGTACCGGCTTCCACAAGGCTCAGCCCCTTGTTCCAGAAATAAAATGCACCGGCAGTTGCAACAACACCCAGGTAAAGAACGGCAGACCAGAGCAACGGATTATCCAGACCATTAACAGGCAGAAACTGCCATTCAATAAACATGATCGGTGTTGTAAGCACTGCAGCCCAGAAAACTGCACCGGTTGTTATGACCAGTGGCGATAATGTGGATGAAAATTTTCTGGCCATTACGGAAAGTAAAGCCCAGGTAATCGCAGCACCAATAAGTGCCAAATTGCCGAACATAGACCACTTTCCACTTGCTGATCCAGTGTCCCATCCAACAACAATCAGGACTCCAACAGTTGCCAGTAAAACAGAAATCAACTTGCGGGTGGTTAGCCGTTCACCCAGCATAAACCAGGCGAACAACAGGATAAAAGCCGGACTTGCAGAGGTAATTATGGCACCATTATGTGCTGAAGAAAGCCAGGTACCGATAAATTGCAGGCCGACGGAAACAACATATCCGATGGAACCTACCAGAAGGAAGATTTTATGATCCGGCCATTTTAATGCTGTTTTCTGTTGACGGACTGCCAAAGGATATAAAACGCAGAAGCCTGTCAGGTATCGCAGCCAAAGCAGCGTAAATGGTGGAATGAAGTCAAGTGCATATTTGCTGACCACATACATTCCACCCCAGATGGAAGCGGCGGCAGCCAGTGCCAGACAGCCGATAATTTTGTCTGATGGAGTTTTAAACATGCAATCCTGCACCTGTATATGGAGTTGATAACACTGATTTTAATAATGCATAATAAATCTTAATAATGCAATTGACTGGCATATTATGCACAATTTAAAGCTTATTTTGAAATTATATTTCAAAATAAGCAGCTGAATCAAATTATTCACAAGATAAATTCACTGTTATTATGATATGTTTTGAAAAATTATTCTCCTTAGTGTAATTAATGAACATAAACATCATATTGAGCAGAGTATAAAAATAAATATCGCCCATCCAATATCAACGAAGCCGGAGTCCCAACCAACGAAGATTATGACTCCAAGATTATTTAGTAAAAGCAAGTCTTATTCTGCAACACGGTTTTAACAGTTTGTATTTATTGCTTGCAGAGTAGTTCTTTCCCGTGTTAAAAAACAACGTTTTCTAGCAATTTTCTCAACAATTACTGAATATCTTTTAAGGATCTTTTTAACAGATTACAGGTGTAAAACTATGTTTCTACAGCAACTCATTAACGGCATTGCCCTGGGCAGTACCTATGCCCTGATCGCTCTGGGCTACACCATGGTCTACGGCATCATTACCCTGATCAATTTCGCCCATGGCGAAATTTTCATGGTCGGTGCTTTTGTCGGACTTTTAATGGTTGGCTATTTCAAGATGAATCTCTTTCTGGCCATGGCCTGCTCAATGATTTTCTGCATGGTGATGGGGGTCTTGATCGAGTTCATCGCCTATCGTCCTCTGCGCAAGTCATCGCGCCTTTCGGCATTGATCTCGGCCATCGGTGTATCCATCTTCCTGTCCTCACTGGCAATGATGGTTTTTGGAGCCAATGCCAAAGGTTTTCCTGACAGCGCATTTGAATCGACACAGATTCATATCGGTGATGCGGACGTCTCGACACTGCAGCTGCTGATCATCGGTGTTTCCGCCATTTTGATGATTGCACTTGAGTATATTGTGCAGTGGACCAAAATCGGCAAGGCCATGCGCGCCACTTCGGAAGATTACAATACCGCTGCATTGATGGGCATTAACGTCAATTACGTTATTTCATTTACATTTGCCCTCGGTTCAGCCCTGGCTGCTGCCGGCGGTGTGCTGGTCGGTGTTTTGTTTAATTCAGTCTCCTTCAATATGGGACTGATGGCCGGTCTCAAAGCTTTCGCCGCTGCTGTTCTGGGCGGTATCGGTTCTATCCCCGGTGCCATGCTGGGAGGCCTCCTGCTGGGAGTGGCAGAGGTGTTCGGAGTTGCCATTGGGTATTCCTCCTACCGCGATGCTATTGCCTTCGCTATTCTCGTACTTGTTCTTCTTGTTCGTCCCACAGGACTTCTGGGCAAGAAGATCCAGAAAAAGGTGTAACAATGCTTCATTCCCTGTTTAACTCCATTGATCCGTATACCATGCAGATTCTGGTTAATATCGGCATCGGCATTATCCTGGCGCTGGGACTCAACATCATTACCGGTCTGACCGGCCAGCTATCTCTGGGACATGCCGCTTTCATGAGTGTTGGCGCATTCGCCGGTGCTTTGCTGACCATTAAAACCGGAATGCCCTTCTATCTTAATATTCTGCTGAGCGGGCTGATTACCGCTGCAGTTGCTGCAGCCATCGGCTGGCCGATTCTGCGACTGACCGGCGACTATCTGGCTATCTGTACACTGGGTTTTGCCGAGATCGTCAAGGTTGTTTTCCTGAATCTGGATGTTACCAATAAGGCTCTTGGCTTAACGGTTCCCACCCCTGATACCACCATGTCCATGCCGTTAGTCGTTCTGATTGTTGTTATCCTGGTTATTATTGCTTCGGCTTTTATTGAAAACTCACGTTTCGGTCGTGCCCTGAAGGCTATCCGTGATGACGAAATTGCCGCCGAATCCATGGGGATCAATATCGCCCGTTACAAGGTCCAGTCCTTTGCCGTCAGCGCTTTCATGGCCGGTATCGGCGGCTGTCTATACGGTCACTTCCTCGGTTATATCAACCCCTCCGACTTTGGCTTCCTGAAGTCAATAGACATGCTGAGTATGATTGTTCTAGGCGGTCTGGGAAGTATTCCAGGTGCGGTATTCGGAGCTTCGCTGCTCTCGGCAGCACCGGAATTCCTCCGCTTCATGTCCCAGTATCGTATGCTGGTTTATGGTGCACTGCTGGTATTCCTGATGGTCTTCCGACCTAACGGCATGATGGGGGGCATTGACTTCACCACCTTCATCAAGAAAAAACTCGGTATAAAAAAACGCGGTGCCGCCCGCAATCAGGAGGGGCACTGATGTCACTTCTCAAACTGGAAAATACAACAATTCGTTTCGGTGGTCTGGTTGCTGTCAACAGCGTCAACCTGGAGGTTCAGGAAGGTGAAATTCTGGCTCTGATCGGCCCCAACGGCGCCGGTAAAAGTACCATCTTCAACCTGATTACCGGTATCTACCCACCAACTGAGGGTGGTATCAGTTTCAAGGGTAAAAGCATTGCCGGTCTGTCACCGCATATCATTGCCGGTGGAGGCATTGGCCGCACATTTCAGAATATCCGCCTGTTTGGCGAACAAACCGTGCTGGATAATGTCCTGATCGGCGCTCATACCAGGGGTAAATGGAATTTGACCGGTGCTCTGCTGAAGTTTCTGCCGGCGGTGCGCAAGGAAGAAAGTCGCCTGCTGGACCTGGCCATGAAATGTCTGGCGAAAGTGGAATTGGCCCACAAAGCCGATGAGCTTGCCTGCAACCTCCCCTACGGCGAACAGCGCCGCCTGGAAATAGCCCGCGCACTGGCTATTGAACCTGCCCTGCTGCTGCTGGATGAACCTGCTGCCGGTATGAATCCCCAGGAAAAACAGACTCTGCTTTCCATGGTGCGGAATATTCGTGCCGATGGCGTGACTGTATTTCTGGTTGAGCACGATATGAAATTTGTTATGGGCCTGTCTGACAGGATTGCTGTGCTTGACTATGGCAGTAAGATTGCTGATGGCCTTCCGGAAGAGGTCCGTGCCAACCCGGCCGTAATTGAAGCCTATCTGGGAAAAGGAGCTGCGCACTGATGCTGACCGTCGAAAACCTTTCCGTCAACTATGGTGCTATTCGCGCCCTGCATAATGTCTCCTGCTGTGTCAACCAGGGAGAGATAGTTGCTCTGATCGGTGCCAATGGCGCCGGAAAGACAACTATTCTGAATACAATTTCCGGTATTGTTCCCTCGATCAATGGTACTGTCTCCTTTGAAAATGAGGTGATTACCCGCATGCCGGCTCACCTGATCGTGAGAAAAGGTATCTGCCAGGTACCTGAGGGGCGTCGCGTATTTGCCCGCATGAGTGTGCAGGAAAATCTGGAAATGGGTGGTTTTATCCTGACTAACAAGCAGGATGTTGCCCATGGCATTGAGCGGGCCTTTACTCTCTTTCCACGACTGGCAGAGCGTCGCAAGCAGGCTGCCCGTACGCTTTCCGGTGGCGAACAGCAGATGCTGGCCATGGGAAGAGCGCTGATGTCCAACCCTCGCCTGCTGCTGCTTGATGAACCATCCATGGGACTGGCCCCCATGCTGGTTGAAAAAATATTTGAAATAGTGGTTGAAATCAATAAAACCGGCACAACCATTATGCTGGTTGAACAGAATGCCTCCATGGCGCTTTCCATTGCCCACCGTGCCTATGTACTTGAAACCGGAGAAGTTGTTCTTTCCGGTGATGCAAAAGAGCTGTCCGAAAATCCAGAGGTGAGAAAAGCCTATCTGGGTGAATAGCCGGGGAAAGATCCCATGCGCGAAAAACCAATTGTAAACCCCTACCTGGCGGTGCTGGTAGGGGTTTTTGCCATCTCCTTCTCAGCGCTATTCGTCCGCCTGTCAACTGCACCGGCCATGATCATCGCCACCTATCGCCTGCTTTTCACCTTCCTGCTGCTGGCCCCTTTTACTCTTTTGAAAAACAGACAGGATCTGTTGGACCTTCCCTGGCGTGAACGCGGACTTGCTGCAGCCAGCGGTGCTTGTCTGGCCCTTCATTTTGTGACTTGGTTTACTTCCCTTAGCTATACCAGTGTTGCCAGCTCTGTAGTTATAGTTACCATCCAACCGGTCTTCGTAGTGTTGGGATCATGGTTGTTTTTCAGGGAAAAAATCAGTCGACCGGCCATGTTTGGTATGGTACTGGCTTTAACCGGCAGTCTCGTTATCGGTGCCAGTGATTTTCAGCTGAATATGAGGGCCTTCTGGGGAGACCTGCTGGCTTTGGCCGCTGCCGTGTTTGTATCAGGCTACCTGCTGA
This sequence comes from uncultured Geobacteraceae bacterium, assembly GCA_964509295.1. Taxonomy (GTDB): domain Bacteria; phylum Desulfobacterota; class Desulfuromonadia; order Geobacterales; family Pseudopelobacteraceae; genus JBGSQR01. Next base: position 94,649 of record CAZDWS010000003.1, read on the forward strand.
TCGGCAGACGTATGAGAAGTTCGGTCAGCCTTCCTGCCTACACCTTTTATACCTATGGCAGCAGCGCCATACTTCTGGTAATTTCCAGCCTGGCCAGTCAAACCCCTTTCTATCCCTACCCGCCTAGCGATTGGATTCTGTTTGTTGCTCTGGCTCTGATCTGCACTATTCTCGGACATACGGTTTTTAACTGGGTGCTGCGCTATGTTCAGGCTTCGGTTGTTTCAGTCAGTGTACTGGGAGAACCGCTGGGAGCAATTGTCTGGGCCTCCGTATTTTTGAGTGAGTACCCTACAGAACGGCAATTGGTCGGTGCCGGATTCATCTTTGCCGGTCTTTTTCTTTTTACCCGCGCCTCGGTGAGTAAATGATGACAACTTCACCTGCCCAACATAACTCCCATTCCCATTCCGAAGCAGTCACCGGCTTGCTTTACGGACTCTCTGCCTATCTGATTTGGGGGTTTTTTCCCCTATATTTCAAGTTTTTTGGAACCATTCCTCCAGCACAGATCGTTTGCCATCGAATATTATGGTCATTAGTATTTCTGATATTTCTGAGTTTCAGACCCGGCCGCTGGAGTGCTATCCGTATAGCCATGTCCAATCTACGCTCACTGCTGCTGCTCATATCTTCTGCCATATTGATCGCAACCAACTGGCTGGTATTTATCATTGCGGTCGGACACGGGCAGGTACTTCAATCAAGCCTTGGATATTTCATCACTCCATTTGTCAGTGTGCTGCTCGGTATGATTTTTTTCAAAGAAAAACTTCGCCGACTGCAGATAGTCGCCCTGTTTCTGGCAGCTACAGGGGTTATAACCCTGACGGTCCGTTATGGCAGTTTTCCATGGACCGCCCTGATTCTGGCAAGCTCCTTCGGTTCCTATGGCCTGCTGCGCAAAATTGTTAAAACAGATGCACTTCCCGGATTAACTGTTGAAACAATTGTGCTGGCACCAGCTGCAGCTGCATATCTGCTTTATGTGGGCTGCATGGGAGAAGGTACATTTTTGATGGGTGATTTTAAGACTGATCTGCTTTTGATCTCATCCGGTGTGGTTACGGCGTTTCCGCTGCTGCTTTTTGCCGCTGCTGCCCGCAGACTGAAGCTGGCAACCATAGGCTTTCTGCAGTACATTACGCCGACGATTCAATTTTTGCTGGCGGTTCTTTTGTTCAATGAGTTTTTCTCTTCTACCCACCTGGTAAGTTTCATTTTTATCTGGATTGGTCTGTTGGTTTATTCACTGGATGCCTGGTTGGCACTGACAGTTCAACGCAGTATGACGTTGGTAAGGCCCGAATGATTTTGAAATCTGATTCCGCTAAATCAATCGTACGGGAGGGATTTTTTGCCGCCTGGCCGATATGTCTCGGGTTTTTCCCCATCGGCTTATCTCTGGGCGTGCTGGCGCAAAAAGTCGGGCTGGCACCCTGGCAGATGGCTATCATGTCGCTACTGGTCTTTGCAGGCGGCTCACAATTCATAGCAGTTGCCATGATCGGTAGCGGTGCCTCAATGACAGCTATTGTTACGACCACCTTTATGGTTAATCTGAGACATTTGCTGATGAGTTCTGCCATGGTGGTGCATTTCCAGGGTGTTTCGCGACGCTTTCTGACCCTGTTTGCCTACGGTGTCACCGACGAAAGTTTTAGCGTCAATATGGCTCGCTTCAACCAGGGGGGCTGGAACCGTTACAGTGCCCTGGTGCTCAATCATGTCACCAATGCCACCTGGTTTGTAAGTACTGTGGCCGGTTGCTATATGGGGCAGTTCATACCTGCCGGATCATTTGGGATAGACTATGCGTTGACCGGTATGTTCATCTGTCTGCTGGTTTTTCAGTTACGTGGGACGGTATTCGCAGTTACAGCCCTGATTGCTGCTTTCTGTTCCGTCATGGCCTACCTCTGGCTACCGGGTAACGCCTATGTAATTGTCTCCTCCAGTATGGCCGCCACAGCCGGATTTGCCATAAAACGCATAATGCGGCACAGGAAGCAAACCACATGAACAGTCTTGATTACATCATACTGATTGTTTTAATGGGAGCGGTAACCTATTTGCCACGCATGCTGCCGCTGGTGGCATTATCCAGCAGATGCCTGCCGGTCTGGTTTACTGAGTGGCTGGAACTGATTCCGGTTGCAATCCTGAGCGCCCTGATCGCACCGACGCTTCTGGCTTCTCCTGAACCAAGAGCCTTATGTCTGGGCAAACCGGAGCTGCTGGCGGCCCTGCCAACTCTGCTGTTTGCTCTGAAAACACGCTCTCTGGCAGGAACTGTAATTGTAGGGATGTTTTGCTATTGGGGTTTGAAACTGGTGGCCTGAAGCAACTGGGGCAGGAGTTTACATAGGCCGTATCATGAATACAGCCTATTCCGGAATAAATCCTAACAGGCAACAAAGCCTGTCAAAGGTTTTGTAAGCATATTTTCAACCGGCACAGCCTCACCCAGGCGAAAATCAACTGACTCCAGGGCTTCAACTATGGCGACCATTTTTATAGTAACTTCAAAGCTTGCTCCGGCATTTATCAGGTAATCCTTACCATCGCCGCTTGTAAGCCACAACGTTCCTGCCATACAGTGCAGCAGAATACCGCTCTTTCCACCGTCCAGCCTGATCAATTCACCTTTTGACAGAGTACACTCCATAACGATCCTCCCCGTTTCTTGATGATTACATATTACACCGATCTCATCAAAATAACAGATACAGAAAATCACTTTTGTAACCATAACAGTTTAGTGATATACAAACTGTAACCATATAAAAGTATCTAAACTGTATCTGTTTGAATCAAAAACCGGGGAGTATGCTTTGTCCATGATAAATGTACAGAAAGAAAGCAGCTCTGCGCTGCTCTATGAAAAAGTGGCTCTGGAGATATCAGGACTGATTGATCAGGGGACCTTTCGGGTTGGTGATCGCGTTCCTTCCATACGCAAACTCAGCAGCCGATTTGATGTGAGTATCAACACGGTCATGCAGGCCTATACCCTGCTTGAGGATCAATGCCTGATTGAAGCCCGGCCCCAGTCCGGTTATTATGTTCGCAGTCGTGTGCCGGAGATACGTGAGCCGGAACCACAGTCCAGAGCCAATATTGAACCGGCTACGGTTACAATCAGTGACCTGTGCAACCAGGTTATGCGCAATATGATGAATCGTGATCTGCTGCCATTGGGAAGGGCTATCCCTGATTCGCAGAACCTGCCTATCGACAAGCTCAACCGAATCATGTCCAGCGAGATGAGGCGCTCTGGTGAAGACAGCGTGCAATATCACATGCCGCCCGGATATAAGCGGCTGCGGGTGCAGATCGCCCGTCGGGCCATTATGGCTGGTATCAGTATCGGCCCGGATGATGTATTGATTACCTCCGGTTGTGTAGAAGCTGTCATGCTGGCTTTGCGGGCTACCTGCCGCCCTGGTGATACAATTGCCGTTGAATCCCCGTTTTACTTCAACTTTCTGCAGATGATCGCTGATACAGGACTAAAAGCGCTGGAAATCCCTGCCACCACCCGTGAAGGGATCAGCATTGAAGCGCTCCGATATGCCATTGAACACAACAAGATCAGTGCCTGTCTGGTTGTTCCGAACTTCAGTAACCCGTTAGGCAGTCTGATGCCTGATGAGCGAAAGCGCGAGCTTGTTGAGTTATTGGCTGCCAATCAGATTCCGCTGATTGAAGACGATATCTATGGAGATTTGTCTTTTAACAATGACAGGCCCACTGCGGCAAAATCGTTTGACAAATCCGGTATGGTTATTTACTGCAGTTCATTTTCAAAAACACTGGCTCCCGGCTACCGCCTGGGCTGGGCAATAGCCGGTAAATATCAGGCGGAAATGGAACGCCTGAAAATGATGATGAACATAGCGACATGTTCTCCGACACAGCTGGCACTGGCAGAATTCCTTGCTACCGGAGGTTATGATCACCACCTGCGCAGTATTCGTAAAACCCACACACGTTTTATGTCACAGATGGCAGATGCCGTTGTGCGCTATTTCCCGCAAGGGACCTGTATGACACGCCCTGCGGGCGGTTTTATTTTATGGATTGAAATGCCGGTAGGAGTAGACGCAATTCGCCTGTATCACAGGGCTCTGGAGTCCGGAATCAGCATTGTACCCGGTCCACTGTTTTCTCTATCCAATAAATACAGAAACCATATACGGCTGTCTTCGGCTTTGTGGGATGATAAGATCGAACATGGAATTAAAACATTAGGAAAACTGGCGCATGAATTGATGGTTGAATAAATTTGACTTAAGTGGTCGTTTAGTAACGTAAAACTTTATCTAAAAAAACCTGCATCTCCGGCGTAGAAGGCTTTTTGAAAAGCTCAGCTGCATTGCCGTATTCAAGCACCCTGCCCTCATGGATAAAGACAACCTGATCTGCCACCTTTCGGGCAAAACCTATTTCGTGGGTGACGATCAGGATCGGACGTCCTTCTGAACGCAACTCTGATATCAAGTCCAGTACTTCAACCGTCATTTCCGGGTCCAGGGCAGAAGTCGGTTCGTCAAAAAGCAGCAGGCGTGGTCTGATGGCAACCGCACGGGCAATAGCGACCCGCTGTTTCTGTCCTCCCGAAAGCTGGGCCGGGGTTTTCAGGGCGTGGCCTGCCAGCTGGAAGCGGGACAGTAACTGCAGGGAATAAGTGGCCGCCTCATCCGGTGAATAACCGTGTACTTTTTCCAGTGGCAGGGAAATATTCTGCAATGCGGTCAGATGAGGAAAGAGATTGAAAGCCTGAAAAACAACTCCAATCTGGCGCCTGTAGGGAAGCAGATATTCTTCACCTGTTTGCACCTGATTCCCATCCAGAGAAAAATCACCGCTATCGGGGATTTCAAGCCCGGCAATAATCCGCAATAGTGTTGATTTTCCGCCACCTGATGGCCCCATCAGGGCCACGGTGCTCATTTTCTGAATGGATAAGGTCACACCACTTAATGCGGCATGCCCCCCGTAGGACTTGGTGATATTGTTGATTTCAAGTTGCATAGCGATACTTCTTTTCCAGTTGTTTGGTCCAGAGGGAGATTGGCAAAGTCAGCAGCAGATACCCGATTGCCAGTGGCAGGTAGCTTTCCAGGGTACTGAAGGTAAATGAGTTGACTTCCTGGGCATTCAGGGTGAATTCATTGACTGAAATAATAGATAGCAGAGATGAATCCTTGATCAGCGAAGCAAACTGTCCCGCCAGCGGTGGCAATGCCTGTCTTACAACTTGTGGAAAAATAACGTAGCGGTAAATCTGCAGGCGAGTGAAGCCGATGGCCCGCGCTGACTCAAGTTGTGATTCTCCGATACTTTCTATGCCTGCCCGGATGATTTCCGAGATATAGGCCCCGGAGAACATGGCCAAGATGACGATTCCCACAAAATAACGGTTATTAATACCGAAAGCATCAGCCACCACATAGAAGAAGATCAGGATCTGTACCAGCAGCGGAGTACCCCTGATGATTTCCATATATACCCTTGACAGGTAGCGTATTGGCAGAAAAGGGGCGCGCTGCGCCAGAGCAGTAAGCAGGCCGATCAATAGACTCAGGCACATGGCTGCGGCTGAGACAATAACAGTCATCAGCCAGCCGTTGAGGAATTTGGTTCGATAAGCGTAGACGGCTTCCCACCCCCAGGTAAACTTCACCTGACTGAAGAAGAACCAGCAGGAAAGACTGACAAGCAGGAATACCAATAACCAGCTGGTGATGGCGGCAAGCGGTGACACGCGGTCACCGCTGCCGTCTCTGGTCATAAAGAACAGGCGGTTGACTATGTTTTTAAAAATAGAAAGGATACTTAAGCTCCTTGAAGGTCTCTTTCTGTTCTTTCAGATGAGCATCACCCAGACGTTCAAACCCACCCTGCTCCCGGAAGGTCTTCAGAAACTGGTTAACCTGTATTTTTAACTGCTCATCCCCCTTGCGCAATGCAATGCCCCATTTTTCCTGCTGAAACGGGTTAAGGATGGCCCGGGTTGTTTCCTGGTTTTTCTTCCAGTTCTGGTAGGTGGACATCTGGTCATAGATAAAGACATCGGCCTTGCCCTGAACAACCTCCAGCACTGCAGCGGCTTCCTTGTCCAATACCAGCAGTTTGGCATTTTTAAGCTTCTGGGTTGTGAAGGTATGGCCTGTTGTCCCCTTTTTGACTGCAACGGTCACACCCGGTTTATCCAGATCGTCGATTGATTTTACCGGCGACTTTTTGCCAACCAGCAGACAGAGTCCGGTTGACAGGTAGGGGTCAGAGAAATCAATTGACTGTTTGCGCTCTTCAGTTATGGTCATGGAAGAAATGATCAGATCTATCTTGCCGGTTTTGAGAGCCGGAATCAGACCGTCAAAAGCTGTATTCTGTATAACGACCTTTTTACCCAATGCTTTTCCCAATTCATTTGCCAGGTCAACACTGACCCCTTTAGGTGCGCCTTTTTCATCTGTCATTTCAAAAGGTGGGTAGGCCAGCTCCATACCAATGGTCAAAGTATCCTTGGCTGCGGATTTGTCCTTTTCCTTACATCCGGTGACCAGCAGACAGGATGTGATTGCAAGAGCAGCCAGTAAGATCAGTTGCTTGAAAAAATATTTTGTCATCTCTTTAATACTCCTTTTCAAGTAGGTGCTTGGATATCATCACCTTTATACCCCGCAATACTTTTGTTGTCCATATATTGAAAGTTTTAATTATCATGTTTGAACATTAAAAGTATGTCAATTTACTTTCAATTATATTGTTGTTTTTTAAGCTGATCAAGCATCAAAACAGCGTCTATACTCTTGACGAAAGTAGTCTTTTCTGAAACAATCCGGCGACTGTTAAAATTTGATTGTCAAGGAGCTTGAAATGAAGAAACTGCTTGTGCTGTGTGCATGTTTAGTTATGTCTCTGTTCACTGTAAGCGCTTTTGCAGCCGACGGATCCTGGGATCTTGTCAAAAAAAACGGCAAGCTGGTTATAGGCCTGGATGATGCTTTTCCACCAATGGGATTTCGTCAGGCAGACGGCAAGCTGGTCGGTTTTGACATTGATGCAGCTGAAGAGGTTGGCAAGCGCCTTGGAATTAAAATTGAGTGGCAGCCAACCGCATGGGATGGTGTTATTCATTCCCTGAATGCCAAAAAATTTGACTGTATCTGGAACGGTATGACCATTACAGAGGCACGGACCAAGGAAGTTGCTTTCACAAAGCCCTACGTTATGGATGGCCAGATTGCTGTTATCAACTTTAAGGATAAGCGTTTCAAAAGCCTGGCTGACCTGAAAGGTGTAAAAGCAGGTACACAGAAGGGATCTTCCGGCCTGCAGGCTGCAAAAAAACTGCCTAATGCACCGGCAGAACTGAAAGAATATGATGACTACCCAAAAGCTCTGCTTGATCTTGAAGCCGGACGCATTGATGTTGTTGTCGTAGATAACGTCACAGGTCGTGACTATATTGCCAAACGTCCAGGTAAATTTAAAACTGTTCCAGGTATGATCAGCAAAGAGCCATTTGGTATCGCCTTCCGTAAAGCCGATACAGATCTCCGTGAAAAAGTTCAGGTTACTCTGGACAAGATGGTAAAGGACGGCACAATGAAAAAAATGTCCAAAAAATGGTTCGCAGAAGACATCACCAATCCCAAGAAATTCTAGTACATGAAGGGTTCAATGAAATATCTTTTCTGCAGGGCCTTCGTGGCCCTGCTTTTTTTGTGTATGCTGGCAGGAACTTGTCTGGCGGAAATTGATTACGATCAGCTTTCCCGTAAGGCCAATGATCTGATGAGCCAGGGAGATCTGCCTGGTGCAATAGCAATTTACAAGCAGATTCCTCCACCGGCATCCGGCGACGATGGCAGCGATTTTGTTTCCAGTCGCATGCAGATTGCCCGGATCTATGCTTCTCTGGAGCAACTGGACAAAGCGCTGGCCGCCAATCAGGAAATACTGGCCATTTTTCCAGACAACAGCGAAGCAAAAAATTTTGCTGCCGCCGTAAAACAGCAAAGCCAACCGGTCTGGGTTTCTGTACTTAAAGACTGTCGCAGCTTTCTTCCTTCGCTGCTCAAGGGTGCCAGTATGACCCTTTTGCTTGTCTTCTGCACCATGTTGATCTCCCCTCTGGGCGGCTTGATGATCGCGCTCGGCCGGATCAGTGCCTTTAAACCGCTCTCGGCTCTCTGCTGGTTTATTATCTGGTTTTTTCGCGGGACTCCGCTGCTGTTACAGCTATTTTTTATCTATTACGGACTGCCGGCTTTCGGCATCACCCTCCCCCCACTGACCGCTGCAGTAATAGGCCTGGGACTGAATTACTCTGCCTATCTGGGGGAAATCATTCGCGGAGCAATCCAGAGTATCGAACAGGGTCAGATGGAAGCTGCCAAAGCCATCGGTATGACCTATGGTCAGGCCATGCGCCGGGTTATTATTCCACAGACTTACAAAAGGCTGATGCCTCCGGTTGGCAATGAATTCATTGCCCTGATCAAGGACACGGCACTGGTGTCCACCATTGCCATGGTTGAGTTGATGCGTTCCGCCGACCAGCTGTTCAACGCCTATTTCAATATCACTGCTTTGGCATTGGCAGCTGTTATCTATCTGATATTGACAAGTATCTTTACATTTGTGTTTGAAAAAATTGAATACCGGGCAGGCATTTATGAACACCGCTAATCAGCCGCTGATAAAACTTGAAAATATAACCAAACGATTCAAATCACTGACCGCTGTCAATAGTGTCAACCTCGAAATTAATCCTGGCGAAAAACTGGTCATCATCGGTCCATCCGGATCAGGTAAATCAACACTGCTGCGTTCTATCAATCTTCTGGAAGAGATCGATGAAGGCAGTATCCTCTTTGAGGGGCGAGAAGTCGGGTATGTAACGAGAAATGGCAAAAGACATCTGGATACGCTGCACAATATCTGCGCCCTGCGTGCGGAAATAGGCATGGTTTTCCAAAATTTCAACCTGTTTCCACATATGACTGTGTTGGGAAATGTCATGGAAGGGCCTTTAACTGTTCAAAAGAAGCGACCGGATGAATGTCGTGAAATTGCCCTGAAAATTCTGGATAAGGTTGGCCTGTCTGATAAACGGGATGTTTTTCCGGCTACCTTGTCCGGTGGTCAGAAACAACGAGTTGCCATTGCCAGGGCACTGGCCATGCAGCCAAAACTGATGCTTTTTGATGAACCGACGTCGGCCCTGGATCCTGAACTGGTTGGCGAAGTATTTGACACTATCCATACCCTGGCAGATGAAGGCATGACCATGTTGATAGTAACTCACCACATGGGTTTTGCCCGAGAATTGGCCGACCGGGTCATCTTTATGGAATCTGGAAGTTTTCTGGCTGAGGGGGCCCCAAAGGATTTCTTCAGCAAAGGCCAGGAAAATGAGCGTATAAAAGGCTTTCTAAATCGTCTGCTTTGATTTTATAACGTTGCCTCACGTTGCCTCAAAAGTCCTGTCTAAACAAAATTTAATCCTCTTTATCTTATATTAATCTGCAAAATTCAGGATTTATTCATCTCTTTTATCGGGTGACTGGAGAATCCAATTTTTTAGATTATAATTGGTAGCTATCAGTACGGTTTCGAAGCCCTGGAGGGCTTCCATGAAAATTACTACTAAACTTGTATTGTTAATATGCACCGGAGTAGCACTTGTAACTACTTCGTTGACCAGCATATCTGCATATCGAATGCATATGCTGGCAAATAAAAATCTGGACCGATATCAGGCCTCGATGATGGCTAACTACGACCAGATGATTAAAGATCAGGTTTTAGGGGCCTGCAGTGTTCTGAAAGTTCTGGAAGAGCGCATACAGGAAAATAATCTTTCCAGTGAAGAAGCCCGCAGACAGGGGGCCAGAATTTTAAGAGAAATGCGCTATGGGGATAACGGATATTTTTGGGCCGACAAAGCCGACGGTTTTAATGTCTTTCACGGGACTACCCCCGAATATGAGGGTAAAAACCGTATGGATCTTCAGGATACAAACGGCAAATATCTGATTCGGGAGATTATTGAAAAGGGAAGAAAGCCTGGCGGAGGTTATACGGATTACTGGTTTACCAAAGAGGGGACAAAAGAAGCCTTTCCAAAGCGCGGTTACTCCCTGGAGTTTAAGCCGTGGGGCTGGATAATCGGTACCGGCAATTATATTGATGACATACAAAAGGTGTTGGATGACCAGAAAATTAATAACGATATGGAATTCTACAAGAGTCTGAAATATTTGATTTTCTTTTCCATAACAACAATTCTGGTTTTTATTTTCATGGGATTAATGTTGGCGCAAAGGATAACAAAGCCTTTAACTGATTGTGTTGATATGGCTAAACGAATAGCCGCAGGAGACCTGGAAACAAAAATAGTTGTAACCGGTAAGGATGAAGTTGGTCAGTTGAGCGAAGCAATGAATTCAATGATGGTTAATTTACGCAATATTGTTGATTTAAGACGTTTAGCCCATACCGACACGCTGACCAATACAAATAATCGTGGTTATTTTATGGAGTTGTTGGAGGAGCGGCTGCAAATCAGCAGAAGCACAAACTCTTCGTTAACATTAATCCTGTTTGATCTGGATTACTTCAAGCTGGTCAATGATACTTATGGGCATGCAGTTGGGGACGATGTATTGCGAATGGTCTCTACGGTTGTAAACTCGTTTGGTTTGCGGCAGGCTGACTTCTGGGGCAGACTGGGTGGGGAAGAGTTTGCCATTGTTCTTAATGATACCCGAATCAGTGATGCGGTAACTGTTGTGGAAAGACTTCGTACTGCCTTGTCCGATCATGAATTTATATATGATGGTGGGGGGTTTCGTATAACAGCCAGTTTTGGGGTGGCTCAAAGTATGCCATCTGATGACGATTTAACACTCTTGAAAAGAGCGGACAATGCCATGTACAAGGCAAAGGCAGAAGGTAGAAACCGAGCCTGCTTTGCCCCAGTCGGCGTATAAAACAAAAAAATAATATTTCTGAATAAAAAAGGACTTGGGTTTATATGACCCAAGTCCTTTCTGTTTCTATTGGAGCGGGAAACGGGATTCGGACCCGCGACCTTCAGCTTGGGAAGCTGACACTCTACCACTGAGTTATTCCCGCGACGGACAGTATAAATGACAAGAGATGAGCGTTTTGTCAACCTGAAATTACAAAATTTACTTGTCTGGCAATGCGTCTAGCTTAAATGAGCTAAAAAGAATGCCCTGACCTGCTCAATATCCGCGTCCATAATTTCACAACGTGTTGGCAAACCCTCAAGAGCTGCAATCGATTCTGGTTGTGGTGCCGGTTTACCGACAGCTCGTTCCACAGCCTCGCCGAACTTGGCCGGATGGGCTGTTGCCAGACAGATTCTGGCTGTATCAGCTGGTAATAATTGCAGGGCAGCATTGACACCTACTGCTGTATGTGGATCAAGCAGATATCCTGTCTCCTTGAAAAATTCCGATATGGTGTTCAATGTTTCCTGCTGGTTTACAGAGGCAGAACAGAATTCACTTTGTACATGCGCAATCTCATCTGCAGTAAAACTAATGCGCCCCTGCTCTTTCAGTTCTGAAAAAGCAGCCCTGACTCTTGTTGGATCTTCATTGAACAGGTGATACAGGTAGCGTTCAAAGTTAGACGCAACCTGGATGTCCATTGATGGTGAGGCGGTTGATACAACCTCGGTTAATGAATAGTCCCCATTATTAACAAATCGGGTCAGGATGTTGTTTTCATTGGTGGCCAGAAGGAGTTTTTCAATCGGGAGGCCCATACGTTTAGCCACATATCCGGCAAAAATATCACCGAAATTGCCGGTCGGCACAGCAAAGGAGGCTTTTTGATTATTGTGCTCAGTAACTTTCATCCAGGCGTAAAAATAGTAAACCACCTGAGCCAGTACACGGGCCCAGTTAATGGAATTGACTGCGCCAAGTGAATATTTTTCTTTGAATTCCAGATCATTAAAAAAGGCTTTGACCATATCCTGACAGTCATCAAAAGTGCCATGGACAGCAATGTTATGGACATTCGAGTCAGTAACTGATGTCATTTGCAAAGCCTGAACAGGTGAAGTTTTACCGTGAGGGTGCAGGATAAAGATATTAATTCCCTGTTTGCCACGCACGCCATGAATGGCTGCACTACCGGTGTCGCCGGAGGTTGCGCCGATAATATTGAGCTTTTGATCACGTTCAGCAAGAATATATTCAAAAACATTTCCAAGAAACTGCAGTGCCACATCCTTGAAGGCCAATGTAACGCCATGGAACAGTTCAAGGATATATACTCCGTCTTTACGTACTACCGGAGTGACTTCCGGATGTGTGAAAGTTGAGTAAGAATTGTTTATTAAATCCCGTAACGAGTCTGCAGGGATATCGTCCACATATCTGGATATTATCTCGAATGCCAGTTCAGGATAGGAAAGCTGACGCCATTCGTCCAACTGTTTGCTTGAAATCTGTGGATAGGACTGGGGAAGGAGTAAGCCTCCATCCGTTGCCAAGCCCATCATCACTGCATCTTTAAATTGAAGAGGCAAAATGCCACCTCTGGTACTTATATAGCGCATCAGAAATTCCTTTCAGATTAATATTTAAGCGAATGTAGCAGAATTAGGACTTTTTTGGAAGCTCTCAGCGGCTGGAATTTGTTGAAAGGACACTTTCTCTTAATTCCCCTGGAACAAGGGTGAAAAAAGCTCGAAACATACAATATTTATAAAACTCTCTGAACAGTAATTGGAAGCTGCCGCTGTGACTCCACCAGGTCTCTTTGAGATTTGTCGTGTCAACCGGATAGGGGTAGATAGCCACATCTTTTGGAAGAGCATTTCTGAGCAATATTGAGGCCCTTTTCATATGATATCTTGATGTGATCAAAACAATTGATCGAACTTCCTTACCCATTATGACATCACGACCATATATGGCATTTTCCAAGGTATTTCGGGAGGCTTTTTCAATAATGACTCCATCGGGAGATGGATCACCTTTTTTAGGTTGATACAGATCAGAGACCCTTACTGTTGGACCAACACCAATAAAAAACAGCCATTTGCCCTTCTTTTCTCTGTATAAACGCACGCCTTCATCCACCCTGCCCTTGCCTCCTGCCAAAACAACAATGGCGTCGGCACTGATATCACGCGTGCTATAAGAGAACGTTTTATAAGTGAAGTCTATGAATAAAATTGTGATGGCAATCGCTGAAATCACCACCAATGTAATCAACGCTTTAATGATATTCATGACATCTCCAAAAGTTTTTCTTGCAACCAATTGATTGATCTGGTATAAATTTTTTTTACAGAAATTCATGGAGGAATAACTATATGTCAAGAGTATGTGTAATCTGCGGCAAAGGTCCCAGCTTTGGAAATAATGTAAGCCATGCAAACAACAAAACCCGTACCGTCTGGTATCCAAATCTTCAGAAGGTTAAAGCGATCAGAAACGGTGCTGTCAGGACGATCAAGGTCTGTACCCGTTGCATCCGTTCAGGTTTTGTAACCAAAGCGCTTTAAAAACGGTTCAAGGTTCGTAGTTCGTAGTTATAAGCCGTAACGCAAATGCGTTACGGCTTCTTTGCGTTGGCTTTGAAGCCCTAAGCCAAGAACCACGAACATTTAACTTTGAACATTTTTACAACACCGCTGTAACTTCTATCTCAAGCAGTGCGCCCCTTGGCAATCCCTTTACGGCAACGGTTGAGCGAGCAGGCTTGTGCTGACTGAAATATCTGCCGTAAACTTCATTCACAGCTGCAAAATCACCCATATCAGCCAAATAGATGGTTGTCTTGGCAACATTGGCCAGTTCAGTCCCTGCGGCAGCCAGCATGGCTACAATATTCACCATCACACGTTCGGCCTGGACAACAATATCACCCTGAACCATTTCACCGGTTATGGGATCCAGCGGAATCTGACCGGAACAGAACAACATGTTTCCGGCTTTAACTGCCTGGGAATATGGCCCAATGGCTGCAGGAGCATTATTTGTTGAAATAATTTCAAGTTTCATTGTTTCATCCTTTCTACCTTGATCACACCTTTAATCTTCATAAGGGCATTAATTACCTTTTGCAAATGCGCAAGATCAATGACGTTGACTTCAAATATATTTTCCCCGCGTTTATCTACAGTTGTCTGAATCAAGGCGCTGGATATATTTGCTTCACAGTTAGTTATGGCCAGCGTCGTATTAGCAAGAATACCCGGAACATCATGGCAAAGCACACGGATTCTGACCGGCAGAGCTGCTGACTTGGATTTGTTCCAGGCAACATCAATCCTGCGTTCCGGATCACTGTCCAGTGCCAGCTGACAGTCAGACGTATGGATAGTTACCCCTTTGCCTCTGGTAATAAAACCGATAATTTCATCACCCTGAACAGGGTTGCAACATTTGCCAAATCGGACCAGTACATTGTCCACACCGCTGATTTCAACAGCACTGGAGGATTTACCTTTGATTTTATCCAGTATGGTCGTGAGCCTGGATTCCTTGCGCTCTGACCTGTCCTGAATTTTTTCATTAGGCAGAAGTTTACCGATAATCTGACCGGCGGATATTCTGCCGTAACCAACCGCTGCAAGCAGGTCATCATCCCCGGCAAAACCGAATTCACCGGCAATTTTTTTGAAATCGCCGTTTTTCTGTATTTTCTGTAAATTAACAGAGTACTTGCGGAATTCCTTCTCGCATATATCGCGACCAAGTACAATACTGCGCTTGCGCTCTTCGGTCTTGATCCAGGCCCGAATCCTGTTACGTGCCCGGGAGCTTTTTACAATCTTGAGCCAGTCTTTGCTTGGAGTATGGTGCGGCGATGTGATGATTTCAACGATATCACCGTTTTTAAGCTCGTGCTTCAATGGCACCAGCTTGCCGTTAACCTTGGCACCGACACATCGGTGGCCAACGTCGGAGTGAACCGAGTATGCAAAATCAATTGGCGTGGAATGCTTGGGGAATGATTTTACATCGCCTTTAGGGGTAAATACATAAACCTCTTCCGGGAACAATTCAACCTTGACAGAATCCATGAACTCCTTGGAGTCCTGCAACTCCTGCTGCCATTCCAGCAACTGTCTCAACCAGGCAAAACGCTTGACGTCCTTTTCGTCGTATCCCTTGCCTTCCTTATATTTCCAGTGGGCAGCAATACCGGCGTCGGCAACACTGTGCATCTCATGGGTACGGATCTGCACTTCCATACGATCACCGTTAGGACCGATGACAGTTGTGTGGAGCGACTGGTACATATTGCCCTTGGGCATGGCTATATAGTCTTTGAAACGACCAGGAATCGGCTTCCAGGCAGAATGAATAACCCCGAGAACCGCATAACACTCACGAACAGAATCAACAAGAATCCTGAATGCGATAAGGTCATAGATCTCATCAAACTCAACATTCCGTTTTTCCATTTTACGATATATGGAATAAAGATGCTTACTTCGCCCCGAAACCTCACCTTTTATGCCATGCTCAGCCAGGTTATTTAAAATAACCTCCTTGGCTTCCAGAACAAAGGCCTCGCGCTCCTGTTTTTTCTGGGAAATATTGCGTGAGAGTTCAAAATAAACATCAGGATCCAGATAGCGAAAGGACAGGTCTTCCAATTCCACTTTGACCCAGGAAATACCGAGCCTGTTGGCTATTGGTGCATAGATGTCCATGGTTTCACGGGCAATGGCTCGCTGCTTGAGTTCCGGCTGGAATTCCAGAGTACGCATGTTGTGAAGCCGGTCGGCAAGCTTGACAAGTATTACACGGATATCAATCGCCATGGCCAGTAGCATCTTACGAAAGTTTTCGGCCTGACTTTCCTCTTTGGTTTTAAAGTGAATCTTGCTGATTTTAGTGACACCATCAACTAGATTGGCAACCTCTTCACCAAACATTACTGTCAGCTCTTCAGTGGTGGTCAGTGTATCTTCAATAGTATCGTGCAGAAAACCGGTAATAATACTGGGGACATCAAGGCGAAGATCTGCCAGTAATCCAGCCACTTCCATAGGATGGATGATGTATGGTTCGCCAGAGAGACGGGTCTGTCCCTGATGTACTTTGGCACAATAGACATATGCCTTGCGGATAAGGTTTAGATCAGCCGTAGGATTGTACGCTGCCACCTTGTCGAGGATGTCATTGAGCCTTATCATTGATCTTTGCGCCTGATTAGATGTGATGTAATGCGATTCGGAAGGACAAAAGAAAGGTGAAACAGCTATCACTGTTTCACCTGGTTGAAAAACTATTTATCGCGCTGTTTTTTGCTCAATTCATATGTAACCTTGCCAGCGGCAATTTCGCGCAGCGCACATACTACCTGTCTGTTATTCCTGGTATCGATGAGCGGTTTGGCACCTTTAAAAAGCTGCTTAACGCGTTTCGATGCAAGCATGACCAGAAGGAAACGATTCTCAACTTTTTCAAGGCAATCTTCAACTGTTACCCTTGCCATACGATTACTCCTTCTTGCTTTTTGCTATTCGATAAATGGAACAGTATTTTTAACCCATTTCAGCTCAAATATCAAACAATTTCGAGATATGGGCCATCATCCTGAAGGTTTTACGACTATTTGAAACCACAATTGAAGCCAGTTCCTGTAATGCTTTCTCAAGTGAGTCATTAATTATGATGTAGTCATACCAGCGAGCCGCCTTGATTTCCTCGGCAGCTCTGACAATTCTCTTATCAATAACTTCCTGTGAATCCGATGAACGCCCTTCCAGTCGGCGGCGTAATTCTACCATACTTGGAGGCATGATGAATATATAGCAGCCACCTTCAAACTGTTCTTTAAGCTTCATAGCTCCCTGGCAGTCAATATCGAGAAGCATGTCAATTCCGTTTTTTCTGGCGTCCTGCAGGGTTTTTAAAGCTGTACCATACAGATTCCCATGAACTTCAGCCCATTCGGCAAAGGCATCTTCATCGACCATCTGCTGAAATTGCTCTCGGGAAACGAAAAAATAATCCTCACCATCAACTTCACCCGGACGAGGTGTACGAGTTGTGTAACTGATGGACTCCCGCATATCTGGAAATTGTTTTAACAGATGGTGGCAAAGTGTAGTTTTGCCAGCTCCTGAAGGAGCTGAGATGATCAGGACCATGCCTTCACGCTTCATAATAAGTCAGCCTCTTTAATTATTTTTGAGTACGGTAGCATAAAACAGTATCAAATAAAAGCATTCAGCCAGGATCTATACCAAACCTTTTTTGTCAATATTTGTCACTCTGATAGCACAATTCGTCACTTTTTCACTGAATTGTATTGTCAAAATATTTATGAAACAGGATAAACCCGCATGGATTGGCCGGTCGAAAAAAACATCAAATATGGGCACAGTTCGTGCTTTGTATTCTCATTAAAATAAGGGACACACGAAAATACTAAACCATTCGCGAGGATGGGACGGAAAGCCTATAGGGTCTCACAGAGACAGCCGGGTCGCCGAAGATCTCAACGATAATTGGTGACCCGGTTTTTCTTTGCCGAAAACGGTATCGAGCGGTAATTGCTCGATGAAGGAGACAACATGTCAGGCTCTCGTATCAAATATGCTGCACTATTCAAGTTTTCACTTCTCTTTCTGACCATTATCGCCTGTTTATCCTCGCGCTCAGCTAACGCAGAATCGTTATTACTTCTAAAATCCGAAAATATCAAAAAAAGTAGTGATGAGTCATATAAACTATCGACATTAGGATTTGACGACAAAGGAAACCTTACTATCCGCAAAGGTAATCTCACTGTTGTTTTGATTTACAACCCGCCAAGCAGTGAAAACGAAAACCTGATCAACAAAAACACAGTACAAATGGTTATGAATCATGAAAATCCGGAGATTTCTGGAATCGGTGTCAAGCTTAGTTATGCATTTTAACTATTGATTTGTGACCTGATTATATCCAATAAAAAAGGCACCCATCAAAACGGGTGCCTTTTTTATTGTCAGTTATTCGATGTTTTGAACCTGTTCACGCATTTTTTCCATTTCTGCCTTGATACGGATAACCAACGAGGTTACTTCCGCATCGTTGGATTTGGAACCGATTGTGTTTACCTCCCGGTTCATCTCCTGCATCAGAAAATCAAGTTTTCGTCCAACCGGCTCCAGAATAACAAGTGTCTCATCAAACTGCTTGAAGTGACTGTTAAGTCTTACCAGCTCCTCTGTTACATCACAACGATCTGCCATCAAAGCCAATTCCTGAGCCAAACGCACAGCATCTATTTCGGCCCCGTCAAGCAACTGATCCAGGCGGATTTTCAGTTTGCTGTGATATTCAGCAACAACCTGCGGGGATCGGGCAGAAACCTGATTTACCCATTCCGCAACCTGTTTTCGACGGGCAATAAGATCGGAAGTCAAAGACTCTCCTTCACGAGTACGCATGGCATCAATCGCTTCAACTGCAGCCTGAACAGTTTCTATAAGTTGCGGCAAACATTCCGTTTCGTCGATGGATTTGCTTGATTCTTTTAAAACACCTTTTTGGGAGATTACCAAAGAAAGCGGTAACTGTTCAGAGAACCCCAACTCGGATGCAATTGACTGAAACAGGTTTGCATAGCCTCGTGCCAATTCCATGTCTGCCTGTGGAACGGAACTGCTACCCGTTGCTTCTTCCCACTGAACATATGCATCAATTTTACCACGTTTCAGTGTAGAACTGATCATCCGCTTGATTTCGTTTTCAAGTGCCAGGAAACCACGCGGCATCCTTAGTGATATTTCCCCATAGCGGTGATTTACAGAGCGAACTTCAACTGTAAATTTTCCGAGTGCTGATTCCGTCTCGCTCTTGCCATATCCTGTCATGCTTTTAATCATGGAAATCTTCTCCCGAAATGAATTTTTCAGTCTCAAGTAAAGACCAGACTGAATCCAGCATTAGACTTATCGCACTTCTTTCTTGTTTGTCCAGTCAAATCAGGTATATTTTAGGCCATGAATAATCTTTATACAGTTACCAGCAGTTCGCTCAAATCCCTTGTCAGCCATCTGGCCAAAGAGATAAAACTCAACTCGGCAGGTCCTCTGGTTCCTGAAACAGTTGTCGTTCAAAGCAGCGGAATGTCGCGCTGGATTAATATTGAAATTGCACGTTTAAATGGAGTTTGTGCCGGTATCAATTATAAATTTCCCAATACTTTGATTGATGAAATTTTTAGTAAAATAGTTCCTGAGGCCGCAGGTGCATCGCCATTTGAACCGGATATTTTAAGCTGGCGGATTATGTCAACATTGCCAAACCTGCTTGAATATGCGGAGTTCGAACCGGTTAAAAATTACTGTAACGGAACTGTTGATGATCGCGGGCTGTTGCAGTTTTCCACTAAAGTGGCTGACTGTTTCGACCAGTATACTATCTATAGACCCGAAATGATTCTTGAGTGGGATCGTGGAGGCGGCAAAGGCTGGCAGCCATTGCTCTGGAGGGCAGTATCTGAAGGATGTTATTCAAGACACAGGGCAGCATATTTAAATATTTTTCGCGAGCGGATCTCTAAGGGCATAAATGCAGAGAATGTGTTACCTGAAAAGATTCGTTTATTTGGTGTGTCATATCTTCCGCTCTATCATCTGGAAATTCTTTCATTACTTTCAAGCTGCTCTGAAGTTGTAATTTACCTTCTGAATCCCTGTGGCGAATTCTGGGGTGATTTGATTTCTCGTAAAAAACTGGCTTCAATAGTACTGCATGAAAATCAGAACCTGGAAGCCGAGGAGTATTACGAAACCGGTAACCCTCTCCTCTCCTCACTCGGAACTATGGGACAGGAGTTTTTCAATCTGCTTCTTGATTTTGGTGCTGCGTGTGAAACGCTTGATGACTCGCCTCCAGTTTCAGAGACTTCAAAGTCACTTTTATACAATCTACAATCTGATATCCTGCATATGCATGACAGGAGTAAAGTGCAAACATCAGATAATAAAATTGATTTGACTGACAATTCGATACAGATCCATTCATGTCATGGGCCATTACGTGAGATGCAGGTTCTATATGACAACCTGCTACAGATGTTTAAAGATCTTCCCGACCTGGAGCCACGTCATATTTTAGTAATGACTCCTGATATAGAGTCTTATGCCCCTTATATTTCTGCAGTATTTGGTGCCCGTGCCCATGATAGGCAAGAAATACCATTTACAATCGCTGATCGTAGTCAACAATTTGAAAACACCGAAATTAAAACATTCATCATGTTGCTGAAACTTTCCGGTAGTCGTTTTGGTGTTAATCAAATACTGGAATTACTTGAATCTGAAGCAATTATGTCACGTTTCAATTTTTCAACTGATGAAATTGAAGCTGTTAGAGAATGGTTGTCCGCAACGAATGTTCGTTGGGGAAAGGATGCGTGTCACCGTAAAAGCCTCGGATTTACAGAGTATGAGGAAAATAGCTGGCAGACTGCAATTAACAGACTTCTCCTTGGATATGCCCTGCCATCAGATGGCAGCAGGCTATTTAATGACATTTTCCCATTTGGGGAAATTGAAGGTTCCAAGACTTTAATCATCGGCAAGCTGGTATATTTTTTTGAACAGGCCAAACAGAGCGCTTCCCTGCTTGAAAAACACAGAACATTATCTGATTGGGCCGAAACACTGACTACAATAGTAAAAAACATGATGGGCATATCTGATCATTCTTCAAACAATCTCAAGCCGGTTTATGAGGCGATACAGAAACTGCGTGAGAATCAGGATCAATCCGGATTCTCAGCTGAAATATGTCTGGATGCCGTTAAAATGACTTTGATTTCCCACCTGGACAAACCAGGTGCCTCATACGGATTTATGGGAGGCAAGGTGACTTTTTGCGCTATGCTTCCCATGCGCAGTATACCTTTCCGGATAATTTGTATGATCGGCATGAATGACTCAATTTTCCCCCGGAACTCCAGACATCCCGGCTTCAGCCTTATGAAGGGGAAGCGTCTTTGTGGAGACAGGTCATTACGGGAAGAAGACCGATATCTGTTTCTTGAAGCCCTGATGTCGGCAGAAGAAAGGCTTTTCATTAGTTATACCGGTCAAAGCTGTCGCGACAACAGTGAAATACCTCCATCAGTTGTAGTCAGTGAACTGCTTGACTATATAAATTCCTGTTTTTCATCCGCCGGTCAAAATAAAACGACTAATAAAATAGTATTCAAACACCACCTGCAGTCCTTCAGTCCCGCCTATTTCAAAAGTGATGCTTATGGTCCATTTTTCAGTTACTCTCGATCTGACTGCCAGGCATTGGAAGCCAGGCGGACCTCCGGATATGTTGAATTACCGTTTTGCAGCCACCCTCTCCCTATCCAGGACAGTGATGTATTTAAAGTAGATATTCGGAATCTGATTCGCTTTTTTAAAAATCCGGCAGCATATTTTCTGGCATTTCGTCTGGGCGTAAGGCTGGACAAACTTGAATCTATGGTTGAAGAGAGAGAGAGTTTCAGTTTTAATTCGTTAGACAATTATCTTCTAAAACAGGATGCGGTTAGATTTATAATTGAAGGCGGTGATGGCAACGAACTCTATTTGTCCACAAAAGCCGCATCCAAGCTGCCGCCCCTTTCTTCCGGGCTCTTTGCATTTCAGGCTGCCATAACCGAGGCTGAGATTTTTGCAAATAAAGTACGTCCACACCTTTCAGGGACACTGGAGCCTGTTTCAGTGTCAATTCAACTTGGAAAGTTTTATATTTCCGGACATCTTACGGAGATCAGCAGTGAACATCTGCTCCGTTTTCATTCCGCCAATTTAAAAGCTAAAGACCGTTTATCTATCTGGATTGAACATTTAATACTTAATTTGATATCGCCACCCGGATATCCTCGCACGAGTCTGTTAGTCTGCAAGGATGCAATATTTACATTACCGCCTATGGATAATGCCTCTGAAATACTAACTGACTTATTAGATATATATATCAACGGACTATGCAGTCCATTGCTGTTCTTTCCGGAAACTTCATTTAAAATGAAATTAAAAGGGTTGGCAGATGCTGAAAAGTGCTGGAATGGTGATGGATTTGGATGGGCTATTGCAGAAAAAATCGATCCTGCTTACCAACTCTGTTTTGGAAGACAAAACCCATTAAACGAGGAATTCAGTGCCCTGGCAATGAAAATTTATGGGCCGTTACTTGATGTTGCAAAAGAAGAACCTCTGTAATTGATCCATATTATGCAGGATTATCTCAGCCTTAATTTACTAAAAATATAGCCAATAGTTTTATTAACGGGATTATCACGCTTTAACCTGCTGAATACCGCCGGCTTTCTGGTTCCGAGTTCATCCAGTAGTGCTCTTATCTCAGGCAGGTCTCCACTAGCCAAACCTTTTCTGAGTGTATTAATAGCCTCTTGTTTGCTTTTGGCAACAAGGTGGATTCTGCCCAAAAAGTAATAATGATAAGGGTTATCCGGTTCCAGTTGAATTGACATATGGCAAAGTTCGTATCCCCTGGTAAGGTGACCACGTTCTTTTGCAACGCAAAAACCTAAAAATGAATACCATGATCTGTTATCCGACTGTTTAAGCGCTTTCTCCAAACAAGCAAGAGCTCTAAGAACATTTCCTTCAGACAATTCCTTATGTGCCTGTTGAAAATCCTTCAATGCACTTATTGCCGATTGATCTTCCATTATATCTCCAACTCGACTGACTATTTTTATTTCAAGAAGCTTTGAAAGTCGGCAAAAGGGTCTAAATCAACAGATTGCAAATTCATCATATATGAAAGCGGAAAAGTTGTTTATTAATTTTTTGGTACCCTATTCAGCCTCTTTAATTGAAAGTGAAATTCTTTTGCGCTGAACATCTGCTGCCAGCACCTTTACTTTTACAATTTGACCAGTTTTAACCGCATCGTTAGGGTCTTTGACAAATTTTTTGGCCAGATGACTGATATGCACCAGGCCGTCCTGATGAACACCTATATCTACAAAAGCCCCAAATGCGGTCACATTAGTAACAATACCCTGCAATACCATTCCTTCTTTCAGGTCTTTCAACTCACGAATATCTTCCCGAAATGCGGCGGCTTGAAATTGGTTACGCGGGTCTCTGCCTGGTTTTTTTAATTCTTCGATTATATCATTCAAAGTCGGCAACCCAACATCAGTTGAAACATAATTATTTAAATTAATTTGCTGTGTCAACGAGATATGGGAGATCAACTGTTCAAGACAAACAGACAAATCTTTGCACATTGAGGCTACTAAAGCATATCGTTCAGGATGAACAGCAGTATTATCCAGTACATTCACACCATTTCGGATTCGTAAAAAACCTGCAGCCTGTTCATAAGCCTTGGCTCCGAAACGAGGTACCTTAAGTAATTCTTTTCTGGAATTAAATCTTCCATTATCGTCTCGGAACTTGACAATTGATTTAGCCAAAGAGGCACCTACTCCGGAAACATATGACAAAAGTGCCCATGAAGCGGTATTCAGATCAACCCCGACATAGTTCACGCAAGACTCAACTACTGCATCAAGTGACTTTTTCAGCATGGACTGATTTACATCGTGCTGATACTGGCCTACACCGATACTCTTCGGGTCTACCTTTACCAGTTCACCCAGAGGATCCTGCAGACGTCTGGCTATGGATATGGCTCCCCGAACAGTCAGATCAAGTTCCGGGAACTCCTCACGAGCAATTTCAGAGGCTGAATAGACACTGGCGCCAGCTTCACTGACTGAAACGATAGGCACGTGAATACCGACACTAGACAGTGTCTCTTTGACAAAAAGCTCCATTTCACGACCGGCAGTTCCATTTCCTATTGCAATCATTTCAACAGAGTATTTTTCCACGAGGCGGAGAAGTTCTTTCCTTGCTTGAGGAAGTTGTGTTTCAGAGACATGTGGATAAATAGTAACATGCTCCTGAAATTTTCCTGTTGAGTCAACTACTGCCAACTTTGATCCTGTACGAAAGCCGGGATCAACACCCAAAACTATTTTTCCGCCAACAGGAGGTGCCAGAAGCAGGTTACGCAGGTTTTGGGCAAAAATAGTAATGGCGGCATCATCAGCCCGTTCTTTGGCCTCCAGGCGCAATTCCACTTCTATGGAAGGGGCAATCAGACGTTTATAGGCGTCAAGGGCCACTTGTTCAAGAATGGCTACAAAAATACTATCTTTTTTAATCAGACTGGATTTCAATCCGGCATGAATTTGATCCAGAGGGGCAAGAATTGAAAGATATAGTACTTCTTCCTTTTCGCCGCGCCGCATGGCAAGCATTCGATGGGAAGGAATTGCTTTGAGCGCTTCCTGAAAATCATAATACATTTCAAATTTTGTAACCTGATCCTTTTTATCAGCTGCGACCCTGGAATTAAATACGCCCTGATCGGAAGTCAGGCGCCTGACCATGGCCCGTATTTCTGCATCATCAGCAAGCCTTTCTGCCAAAATATGTCCTGCCCCATCAATGGCTGCCAAGGTGTCGGGCACCTCTCTTCCTGCATCAACAAAAGGGAGCGCTGCATCTTCCGGAGAACCGCTTGTTAACTTTTGGGCTAAAATTATATCAGCAAGCGGTTCAAGCCCTCTCTCCCGTGCGATGGTAGCCTTAGTCCTTCTTTTAGGTTTGTAAGGCAGATAAAGATCTTCTAGCTCTGTCTTTTTACGAGTTTTCTCAATAGATTCAAGTAATTCAGGGGTTAGTTTTCCCTGTTCTTCGATTGATTTTGAAATTGAGTGACGGCGTTCCTCAAGTTCACAAAAATAGCCTAGTTGTTCCTCAACCTCACGGATTTGAACTTCGTCCAACTCACCGGTCCGTTCTTTACGGTAACGGGCGATAAATGGAACCGTAGCCCCTTCCTGAAGTAATTCTATACAGTTTTCCACCTGAAAACGTTTGAAAGAGGTTGATTCAATTATCCAGGATAGTATTTTGTTTTGTTGATCGACACTTAACTTCATTGCATCTCCATAAGGCATTTAAAATAAACTAAAAATAAAGAGGCGGGATTTCTCCCGCCTCTCAGGTTCCTGATCTGCATCAAAAAAACTAGATGTCGTAGTAAAGAGCAAATTCAAGAGGAACCGGACGCATGCGCACCGGATTAACTTCTGATTCCATCTTGTACTCAATCCATTTTTCAATAACATCCTGAGTGAATACGTCGCCTTTGAGCAGGAATTCGTGATCTTCCCTGAGATACTTAAGTGCATCCTCCAGACTGCCTGGTGCAGAAGGAATGTCTCTCAGTTCTTCAGGAGAAAGTCCGTAGATATCCTTATCCAGTGGCTGCCCCGGATCAATCTTGTTTTCAATGCCGTCAAGTCCTGCCATCAGCATGGCAGCAAAGGCAAGATAACCGTTACAGGATGGGTCTGGTGTACGGTATTCGATACGCTTGCTCTTTGGATTGGTGGAGAGCATGGGAATACGGATGGCGGCAGAGCGATTACGGCTTGAATAGGCCATGTTTACTGGTGCTTCAAAACCGGGGACCAATCGTTTATAAGAGTTGGTTGTCGGATTGGTGATGGCGCAAAGTGCCTTTGAATGTTTGATAATTCCACCAATGTACCAGAGTGCGGTCTGAGAAAGTCCGCCATATTTATCCCCGGCAAACAGGTTCACACCGTCTTTCCAGATGGACTGGTGGCAGTGCATACCGGAACCGTTGTCTCCATAAAGCGGTTTGGGCATAAAAGTTACAGTTTTGCCGTTACGGTAGGCCACATTTTTGATGATGTATTTGAACCATTGCAGCTGGTCGGCCATATCAACAAGTGACGAAAAACGCATATCAATTTCTGCCTGTCCGCCCGTGGCAACCTCATGATGCTGACACTCTACGCGGATTCCGATTTTCTGCAGCTCAATAACCATCTCATTACGCAGGTCATTCTGGGAATCGGTGGGTGAACAGGGGAAATAACCTTCTTTGTGTCGCGGCTTATAACCCAGGTTTGGAAATTCTTCACGACCGGTATTCCAGGTACCTTCTGAAGAATCGATGGAGTAGAAAGCCTGATTACAGCTGGAATCATAACGAACGTCATCAAAAATGAAAAACTCTGCTTCAGGTCCGAAAAAGGCTGTATCGCCAATGCCGGTTGACTTAAGGTACATTTCAGCTTTTTTAGCAATATTACGCGGGTCACGGCTGTAAGTTTCTTTTGTAATCGGGTCAAAAATGTCACAAATCAGAGAAAGTGTCGGAATAGCAACAAATGGATCCATCTTAGCGGTGGTTGCATCAGGAAGGATAATCATGTCTGATGCATGAATAGGCTGCCAGCCGCGAATTGAAGAACCATCAAAACCTTTACCCTCATCAAATGTATCTTCGCTAAACTCGGAGATCGGGGTAGAGATATGCTGCCAAGTACCGATAAAATCCATGAACTTGAAATCAACCATCAATGCGCCATTCTCTTTTGCAAAATCGACAACTTTTTTCGGGGTCATTAAGCTTCTCCTTTCCGGATTGTTTGAGTGAATACTACAGTGCATCCTCACCAGTTTCGCCGGTCCTGATCCTTATAACAGCTTCAACCGGAGTTACAAAAATTTTACCATCACCTATACGGCCAGTTTTGGCTGTTTTTTCAATCGCTTCCAGAACTTTTTGTACAAGATCGTCAGCCACTATGATTTCCAGTTTAATTTTTGGAATAAAATCAACAACATATTCAGCTCCACGATACAGTTCCGTATGACCTTTCTGGCGGCCAAAACCTTTTACTTCGCTGACAGTAATACCCTGGATACCGATCTCGTTTAGTGCTTCTTTGACTTCGTCCAACTTGAACGGCTTAATTATGGCATCAATTTTCTTCAAATTATGTACCTCCTGACAATAGAGTTTATAAATTATATGTCCTGATGTGAAAAGATCAAGTAGTAGAAAAGAGGCTGTTGCTGTTTTTTGCTTAAACTATCAGATCTTTCAGTTCCTTTATTATTTCAACCTGCCGCTGGTTTATAAAATAGGCAATCTGTTGCTGCGAATTTTTCTCCGGGTGGAATTCAATAATACAATTATATTTAGTGCCACTGCCTGTCACACTTATAATTACTGCATTCAACCCAACTTCATTGATAACATGATTCGTTGGATTCGGGAGTTTGAGAAACAGGTTAAACTCCGTGCCCACGAGCAGGTTATTTGATGTATTGATACTCAGAGCAGCACCACCGAGTGAAATATCCTTGATAGTTCCACCAATAATATCTCCATCAATCATCAATACCGCATCTGCTTTAATGTCGCCAAGATCAACCCGGACAAAACGCCTCATATTTGAAAGGATCTTTGCATAGGAAAACTTGCAGAGAATAACCCTTTTCTTGGCTATATTCACATAAAATGCTTCTGCAAAAACATCTTCCCGAAAAGGACTTTTGGGATTGGCATAGATCAGAGCCTTGCGCTGCATACTGATAACCTTGGCCTGGTAATCATGCACCTCAAACTCTGCCATTTCATTTTCGACACTTAATAGCTTGGCATCATATGAAACCGGAATTTCCTTATAATAGCTAAGAATTGAGAATCTTTGACCGATCATCCCTTTAAAGGCCTGGTTAATAACCAGTGAATCCTCAACTTCGGTTCCTTTAACAATTTTATCAAAATATTTATCAAGCATACAGCGGCCTCAAGCTTATCGGAATTGCACTAATTCTGCATTTGCTGTATATTCGACACATCTGGAATATTTACCAGAAATACCACCTAACAACAAGTAATATATGGCTATCAAAATAGACTTCAAATACAGCATCGTCAATGCATTTGATTTTGCGATCATATCACTCTTTGTGACTCTGATTTTATTTACTCAGCCTGAAACAGCTATCAGTGATATCTATAGTTTTGTAACAATTGATGGTGTTGAAACCTTTACTGATGCCCCGTTAAACAAGCAGGCCCGTGTTGTCATTAAAGACACATCAAAAAAACAGTCCAAATTCAGTGTTAAAAAACCAAAAACTGAAAAAGTGCACACCATTTCACTTGATGAAATTGTTGAAAAAACTGTTCGATCTGCCAATAGCAGTGATACTGCTTCAATTGAACCTCAGCTGCCTCCGGTAGGAGGTTACATCACATCTGGAGTTGGTATAAGAGTCGATCCTATTGATGGTAAAATGCGCCATCACAATGGTATTGATATTGCCATTCGTGAGGGAACTCCTGTTATGCCGGCAGCAGCCGGAGTTGTCGTTTATAGCGGTTTACGTTCAGGATATGGCTATACGCTTTTAATTGAGCACAATAATGGCATGGTGACTCTGTACGGTCACAACAGCCGACTACTGGTTACCGCGGGGCAGCATGTGGATAAAGACACAACTATTGCCTTATCCGGTAATACCGGCAGATCTACCGGACCACATCTGCATTTTGAAGCATGGCAAGCAGGGGTAAATGTCACTCCGGCATTTATGCCAGGCAGTACAATTCAGATTTCCAAAACCCAAGTAGCCTCATATAAATCCAAATCCATCTTTCGAAAGGAAATTTTGGCTGATGGATCAATCCTCTTTACCAACACTCCTTCAACAATCCGCTAATGCTTGACCAGATCAACAAATATTCAGATAAACTGGTTTCTGACCGATCTGCAGATCTATCAAAGTTCGCATTTGCCGCCCTTGATGACACCATAATTTCATCCGGTGAAGCATACAGGTCAAATCTTGCATCGGATATCATCAACAGGCTGGGATCTCTTTCCCTTCTGATCGCGTCTCCTTCTCTACCGTTTGCCGAGTTCCTGCTCCGCAGAACAAAACCTGACGAAAATCGAATCCTTCCAAGGGATACTGAAACCAGAACATTTCTACATGATATTCCAATCCTTAGGAAATCTGATTTCGGAAATGATCTTTCTGAAAATATTGCCGAATTACTGAATAGTCGCAAGGGTGTGATAGTTGAAGGTGTCGGTATTGTTGCCACAGGGGCACTAACTGTCGAGCAGGCATATATCAACTGGTCTTCCATTTTTCATTCAACTTTTATCAAATACCTTGAAGATATTCTTGCAGATGGTTTTTTGTTACCTGATGAGGCTGTTCAGTTCGACCATTTTCGTACCCAATGGCTCAGGCCATTAACCTCAGAAGATCTCACATTCAGAACAGGACCGCTTGATCAAAAATACGATATCTTGGATGAAATTTCCAGGGTTGGTGCCTATACAGTGCAGCGTGGACTTGTTGATTCATTTTTCGGAAACATTTCCTATCGCCATGCCGATCTGGTGTTTATCTCGCAGACCGCAGCCAGCCTGGATGCTCTGGCAGGCTGTATTGATCCGGTACCATTTTCAAACAGTTCCACTGTAGGAATTACTGCATCCAGTGAACTTGTGGCACACCAGCGCATCTATCAAAACAGCGATTGTCTCGCAATTCTACATGGTCATCCACGCTTTAGTGTAGTCATGAGTATGATTTGCGAGGATCAGCCCGCTTGTGAAGTAACTGATTGCTGGAGGGATTGCAAAAAAACCAGATATCTGGGTGGTACACCGGTTGTTGCAGGGGAAATCGGAGCAGGTGGTCTGGCTAAGAACGTACCTCCGGTAATAACGGAAAACGGCCGGGCAATTGTATATGGCCACGGCGTTTTCTGTATCGGTAAACAGGATTTTAAAGAAGCTTTTCAGGGGCTGGTTGATGTGGAAAACTGGTGTCGAAACGAATATTTTTTCAGACTAGATCAAAAACTAGGCTCTTAGTTTTTTAGCAACTTCAAACAGGGCAATACCACCAGCTACAGAGGCGTTTAGCGAGCCGACTCCACCAAAAAGAGGAATAGACATCAGCATATCGCACTGTTTACGAACCAATGGCCTGATCCCCTCCCCTTCGCTGCCGACAACAATGACAACACTACCTGAAAATTCTATTGAATAAAGAGATTGTCCTGCTTCTCCAGCTAAACCGTACACCCAATAACCGGATTGTTTTAACGACTCAAGGGTCTGGGCAATGTTTGTAACCTGTGCGACCGGAATGGTTTCCACAGCTCCGGCCGAAGCTTTTTCCGCTGCTGACGTAATGCCACAAGCACGGTCTTTGGGAATTATTACACCATCTGCACCGGCACATGCAGCTGATCTGATCAGTGCGCCAAGATTATGGGGGTCCTGAATTCCATCCAAAATCAGAATAAAGCCACCATTGACCCGTTCTGCAGCTTTGGAAATGATATCCTCCAGATCAGAGTAAGGAAATGGAGCGACTTTTAGTGCCATCCCCTGGTGATGCGAAGAGCCGCACATGCGTGTAAGGTCCTCACGTTCTTTCTTGATTACCCGCACTCCACGTTCCTTGGCCAGTGCCAGGATATTTTCCAGACGATGGTCCGTTGCTGTTGATTGCACATAAAGTTCAAAAACACCGCGTGAGCCGCGTAAAGCTTCTCTGACCGGATTTACACCAAAAAGCAGTTCGTCTTTCATGGGCACCCCGCTGCAATTTCATCAACAATCATTCTGGCAGCCATAGCAGGATCGGCTGCTTTTGAAATCGGCCTTCCAATTACAAGGAAATCTGCACCGGCCTTAACAGCTTCAGCTGGGGTCATAATTCTTTTCTGGTCATCGGCAGCAGCAAAAGTCGGGCGAACACCCGGAGTAACTATCAGGAAGTCTGGACCACATGCTTCACGGATCATTTTAATTTCCAATGGAGATGAGACAACACCATCCATACCTGATTCCTGCGCAAGTTTTGCCAGACGAACAACCATCCGGTCAACCGGCAGATCAATTCCAACCTGTCGCAGAGTTTCAGCAGTTGAGGATGTAAGGATTGTAATGGCAAGCATTTTGGGCCGTTCATCGCCAAATTCCTTGCGTACTGCAACAGATGCGGTATTCATCATTTCTGCTCCGCCCAAAGCGTGCATATCAATAAATTGAACTCCCAATCTACCAGCTTCAATTGAGGCTTTAGCAACAGTATTTGGAATATCGTGATATTTGAGATCCAGAAAAAGCTTTCCTCCATAACGCTGTACAGTACTGACAGCTTCCGGGCCGCAGGAGGTAAACAGTTCCTTACCGACTTTAAACATGCCAACTCTGTCGGCAAGCAGTTCACTCCAGCGCTCTATTTCATCAATACCGTTTACATCAAGGGCAAAGATTACTTTTTTACGTGCTTCATCGATTATCATAATATTTATCTTTCCCAGATTTCTTTTTTGTCTTTACCCAGATAGGCTCGTTTGACTTCGGCGTTTTCCATAAGTTCACCTGCAGGCCCTTCCAGAATAACCTTGCCGGTCTCCAGAACATACCCGCGATCAGCAAGTTTCAGGGCCGCCTTGGCATTCTGTTCAACCAGCAAAATTGTTGTTCCCATTTCTGTTCTAAGTTTTTCAAGAACTTTAAAAATCTCCTGTACAACAAGCGGTGCCAAACCCATTGAAGGCTCATCCAGTAACAGTATTTGCGGTTTTGCCATTAACGCACGACCTATGGCCAGCATCTGCTGTTCACCGCCTGACATGGTACCTGCCAATTGTTTTCGTCTTTCTTCCAGACGTGGAAAAAGAGCAAATACATCTTCCATATCTTTGTGGATGGATGCCTTACTCTCCTTGGAACAATAACGTAGATAAGCACCCAGTTCCAGGTTATCTTCAACTGACAGAGGCTTGAAGACCTGTCTGCCTTCCGGTGACTGGGATATACCCAATTGAACTATTCGTTCCGGAGGCAAATTACGTATTGTTTCCTTGCGAAAAGCAAGCTCACCATCTGAAGCAGGAGTTATACCTGAAATCGTATTCAGAATTGTGGTTTTACCGGCCCCGTTAGCACCTATCAAGGTAACTATCTCACCTTCTGACAAATGCAGAGAAACATTTTTAAGAGCGTGGACCTTGCCGTAATAAGTGTTGATATTTTTAAGACGAAGCATCTAGTTGTCCTCGCCTAGATAAGCAGAAATAACTTCAGAATTTTCCTGGATTTCCCGGGCAGTCCCTTCAGCAAGCTTTCTGCCGAGATTCAGCACTATTATCCTATCGCAAATATCCATAACCAGTTCCATATCATGTTCAACAAGCACAACTGTGACAGCCATATCTCTGATTTTTCTGATTAACGTCGCCAGACCAAGAGTTTCCTGATTATTCAACCCGGCAGCCGGTTCATCCATCAAAATTATACTCGGCTCGACCGCCAGAGCACGGGCTATTTCCAGCAAACGACCTTTTCCAAAAGGTAAATTACCTGCAACCACATCAGCCAGATCAGAAATACCTACAAAATCGAGCCATTTCATCGCCCCGGCATGAATAAGTTTTTCCTCTTTAACAGCCCATGGCATTTTGAGCGAACAGGCCAGCAGGCCGCTTGAGCTTCTGGTATGCATACCAACCATGACATTTTCCAGAACTGTCATGCTGCCAAACAACTCAACATTTTGAAAAGTACGAACCATGCCGAGCTTGGCTAACCTCTCGGGAGGTAAACCGGAAACGTCACTACCTTTAAAAATAATCCGTCCTGATGTTTGAGTATATATGCCAGTTGCTATATTGAACAGAGTGGTCTTTCCGGCACCGTTAGGACCGATGACACCTGTTATGTCGCCTTCTTTTATGAAAAAGGAGACATCTTCCAAAGCTCTTACACCGCCAAAAATCTGGGTTATGCCATCAAGTTCAAGCAATGTCAGCCCCCTTTTTTCGACCGATTATTTTCCTGATCAGGTCCGGAATACCACGAACCAGTCCTCCTGGCATGAACATGACCATAATGATTAGTAACCCACCATAAATAATGATGTCGTAATCATGGGCAGCACGCAGGAATTCTGGCAGGAGCGTCAACAGGGCAGCCCCAAGGAACGAACCGTAAACACTGGCCAGCCCACCGATTACAACCATGGTAAGCAGTTCAACAGAAAAATTAAAACCAAAGGAGGTTGGTGAAATAAAAGTCATTGTATGTGCATAAAGACTTCCAGCAAGAGAACTGATTACTGCTGACATGGCAAATATCTGCACCTTAAGTATCCTGGCGTTGACCCCCGCCACTCTTGCAGCGACCTCAGAATCATGGACAGCGCGTAGCGCCCTGCCGATTCTGGAGTTGGCCAGATTTACAGATAGAAGTACGACCAGCAGCGTAAAGCCCCAGATCAGGTAGTAATTTTTCAAGTCGGAATCAAAAACCATGTCTCCGATAACCAGATTAGGAATACCTGAAAGACCTGATGGGCCTCCGGTAAGCTCAACAGTTTCATTAAATACAATGTAAATGATAATACCCAAACCCAGGGTGGCCATGGCCAGATAATGACCTTTCAGTTTTAGAATCGGCAGACCGACCATAAAAGCCAAAATGCCAACAATCAGTGCGGCAACAGGCATGACAATCCACGGATTGAAACCGTAGGTGGTAGTTAAGACACCGGACAGGTAGGCACCCATACCAAAAAAACCGGCATGCCCAAGAGAAATCTGCCCGGCATATCCAAGCAAGAGATTAAGTGCAACTGCTAACATTGTATGAATGCCGACAAAAACCATGACATTCATCAGGTAGCCATCCCCGATTACCTCTGGTGCCAGAAGAACCAGAACTGTAAAAACAAGAAATTTTATAAGCTCATTTTTCAAAACTCTAAACCCTCTCCGTATCCGCTTTGCCAAACAACCCTTGAGGGCGAATAAACAGGATTATAAGCAGAATAATGAATGAAATGGCATCCTTGTATCCGGAAGAAATCAAGCCGGCTCCCAGTGATTCAAGTATGCCCAGGATAAGTCCACCAATTACGGTTGTGATACCGCTACTCATTCCACCTAGAATTGCTGCACAGAAACCCTTTAACCCAAGCATGACACCCACATCATAAGCTGTCATGGTCAGTGGGGCAACAATGATACCGGCAACAGCACCCATAGCAGAACTGATGATGAATGAAAACAAGACCATGCGTCTGACATCTATACCAACAAGGCTGGCGGCACGTCTGTTATAAGAACAGGCCCTCATCGCCTTGCCACTGATGGTGTGATAGAAATAAAACTTGTTAAGTGCAATAATTACTAATGTTATGCCAAGAATCCAGAGATGTTGAGGCAGAATGGTTGCTTCACTGATCATTATCGGCTCTTCACCACTGAAAGGCTGCAAGGAGTGAGTATCTTTGCCCCAGACAAGCATGGCCAACCCTCGCATCAAAATACTGCCGCCAATGGTAATAATTACCAGATTGATCGGAGTAGGTTTTTTCAGTGGTCGAATCGCAAGCCTTTCAAAAAGCAGACCTATGACAGCAGAAGCCAGAATTGCACAGGGAATTGCCGCCCAGAGTGGCAGCTTTAACAGTTCCAGGAAAAACAAAGTAAACATCCCACCCAGCATGACAAATTCGCCCTGGGCAAAGTTGATAATACCGGTCGCATTGTAGATAATTGAAAAACCGATTCCAATCAGGGCATAAATAGCACCTGTTGAAAAGCCTGAAAGAATATACTGCAATATCTGATCAAACTGCATATTTAATCCGTTCTAAGAAAGTAAAACTCCTTCTCCTTAAAAAAGAGCCCGGGTGATCAGGTTGTACACCATTACCCCGGACTCACTGTAAGGAGAAGGAGAAGAATTAACAAAACAAGCTGCTATTTTACAATTATCCAGTCTTTTTTTCTGACTTCCACCAGAACAAAGGCATCCTTACCTAATCCAGCATGGTCATGGCTTGAATAATTAAATGTTCCACCGATCCCATGAAAACGTGTAGTAGCTTCTAGTTGATCCCGTATAGTTGCCGGAGAATTGCCGCCGCGCTCGATGGCGCCCTTCAAAAGCATAACCGCATCCCAGGCATGTCCGCCAAAATGATCGCCCTCAGCCTTGAACTGTTTCTGGTAGGATTTGACAAATGCCAATAAAGGTTTTTTCTGTGCATCTGAAGATGGTAATACGTCTGCCACAACAACCTTGCCGGATGGAAGACGGATTCCTTCTGCAGCATCTCCAGCCAGTTCAATGAATTTTTTGGAGGACACACCGTGACTCATATAAACAGGTGTTTTGATACCAAGTTGTTTGATGTTTTTTGCAATCAGTGCCGGACCAGGGTTTGTACCCCAGCAGATAATCGCCTGAGCCTGAGATCCACGAATTTTAGTCAGCTGAGATGTCATATCCGTATCTTTAGGTCCGTAAGTATCGTCCGCCACGATGGTTATTCCGTATTTAGAAGCCTGAGCCTTTAACTGTTCACGCCCTGAAGCCCCAAAGCCATCGGAGACAGTAAGGATTGCTACTTTTGATTGTTTATGTTTTTGCAGATATTCAAAGATACGTCCAACGGCCAGAGTGTCATTCTGAGCGGTTTTAAAAACCCATTTTTTGACAGGTTCAGTAATCTTAATCCCGGCAGAACAGGAAATCAGCGGTATTTTTTCTTTTTCCACGACAGGAATGACAGCCATACTTTCGCCTGTTGTACTCGGGCCAATTATTGCAACAACCTTATCATTCTTAATCAGTTTTGTGGCAAGCTGAACAGCTTTAGTGGAATCACCGGCAGTATCATAAACAACAAGTTCCAACTTGCGACCTTTGACACCACCTGCCCTGTTAATCTCATCGATCACCATCTGGGCGCTATTGCGTTCCGGTTCACCAAGAAAAGCAGCCGGGCCGGTTACGGCAAACAGGGCACCGATTTTAATTGGAGGAGCAGCTAAAACATTACCGGCAAATAGTGTAATAACGGAAATAATTAAAGTAATCAGTCTAAAATTCATGAATATTCTCCGTAAAAGTATTCAGGATTATTTTACAAGCTGCCAGTCACCTTTTACAATTTTGACCATTTCAAATGCAGATAAATCAAGACCATTGTGATCTTTCGGTGACATGGTGAATATACCGGAAACACTAGGCAATTTACGGGATTGTTCAATTCCGTTTCTGATCAGTGCCGGGGTTGATCCAGAAGTTTTAATAGCACCTGTCAGCAGCATGAATGCGTCATAAGCATATCCACCAAACGTTGAAGCCTCCACACCAAAAGCCTTTTTATAAGCCTGATCATATTCCTTTAAAAGTTTTGCCTGAGGGTCACTTTTAGGTAGTGAATCATAAATAGCAAGCTTACCGGCGGGAAGCATTACACCTTCTGCGGCATCAGTTCCAGCAAGTTCAATATATTTTTTAGAAGCAACACCGTGACTCATGTAAAGCGGAATTTTTACACCAAGTTGTTTAACATTTTTGGTAATAACTGCCGGACCTGGATTTGTGCCCCAACAGATGATTGCATCCGGCTTTATACCACGTATTTTGGTCAACTGGGCTGTCATGTCAGTATCTTTTGGCCCATAGACCTCATCAGCAACAATTGTAAAGCCTTTTTGTCTGGCAAGAACTTTAAGCTGCTCGCGGCCTGAAGAACCAAATGAATCTGTAACGGTCATCAAAGCTATTTTCTTTTGTTTCTGTTTGGTCAGATAATTAAGAATTTTTTCTGCGGCAATATGGTCATTGGCCGGGGTTTTAAAAACCCATTTTTTTACAGGTTCAGTAATTTTTATACCGGCGGCACATGAAATCAGCGGTATGTGCTCTTTTTCCACTACAGGGATTACGGCCATTGACTCACCAGTGGTACTAGGTCCAATAATAGCGACAACCTTGTCATCTTTAACAAGTTTTGTCGCCAACTGTACGGCCTTTGTAGCATCTCCGGCCGTATCGTAAATTATGGCCTCAAGCTTCATTCCATTGATGCCACCCCTGACATTAATGTCTTTTACAAGCAGTTCCAAAGTCTTTTTTTCAGGCTCTCCCAAAAATGAAGCAGGTCCGGTAACAGCAAACAGAGCACCAATTTTTATAGTACCGGCTGCAAAACCAATTGACGCATACATAATACTGAGCATGGAAACCACACAAAAAAATAAAACTTTTTTCATTATACCTCCGGAAAAGCAGTTAAAATTTAAAAACTACATGCCATAAATGCGTTCACCATCTAATATATTGATATTGTTGTTTTTTAAAGTAGTAATAGCCCTGTCAATGTCATCAAAACGGAAAATAATAACAGCATTGCCTCCGCAACGCTCAACATAGGCATACATATATTCCACATTTATCTGATCCGTATCAAGTGCGTGCAGAATTGAAGATAAACCACCCGGTGAATCAGGCACCTCAACCGCAATAACTTCTGTTTTACTTACTGTAAACCCTTTTTCTTTTAGTACCGTTTTAGCCGACTCTGCGTCATTTACAATCAACCTTAAAATACCAAAATCAGATGTATCAGCAAGAGAAAGTGCTCTGATGTTAATTCCTGCCTCGCCTAAAATACTGGTTATTTCAGCCAGACGCCCGGATTTATTCTCGATAAAGATGGATATCTGCTCAACTTTCATAATACCCTCCATGATTAGGGACTCGGGACCAGGGACCAGGGACTAGTAAAAGCCTTTGACTTTCCAGGTCCAGGATCACAAGTCCCGGGATTTTAAATGTGTCTGTTATCAATAACTCTTTTTGCCTTGCCTTCGCTTCTTGTAATCGACTTTGGCTCCACAAGTTTGGCAGTACAGGTAACGCCAAGCATATCCTTGATTTCCTTCTCAATTCTCCTGGACAGTTTCTGTAATACCTTGATCTCATCAGAGAACAGACGCTCATCCACTTCAACCTGTACTTCCAATGTATCAAGATTGTCCTTACGTTCAACAATCAGGAGGTAATGAGGCTCCACACCTTCAATACCAACCAGTACAGATTCAATCTGGGATGGGAATATATTGACACCGCGGATGATCAGCATATCGTCTGAACGGCCGCTCATGCGGGCTATACGGGCGTGAGTCCTGCCACAGATACATGGTTCGTATGAAATACTGGTGATATCGCGTGTACGATAACGAATCAGTGGGATACCCTGTTTGGTAATTGTTGTAATAACCAGCTCACCCAGTTCACCTTCACCCAAGCGTTCTCCTGTTTCCGGGTTGATGATTTCCGGAATGAAGTGATCTTC
This sequence comes from uncultured Geobacteraceae bacterium, assembly GCA_964509295.1. Lineage (GTDB taxonomy): Bacteria > Desulfobacterota > Desulfuromonadia > Geobacterales > Pseudopelobacteraceae > JBGSQR01. Next base: position 132,753 of record CAZDWS010000003.1, read on the forward strand.
CCAGATATGGAGGCCACTTTTAGCCTGTACACACTCTATGGCAACACCAGGGCCCATAATTTCCGACAATCCGTAGATATCAATGGCTGTCAGGTTGAGTTTTTGTTCAATTTCTTCGCGCATCGCTTCAGACCACGGCTCTGCCCCAAAAATTCCGACTCTCAATTTCAAACTTCGGAAATCGATGCCCTCTTCATGTGCAGCCTCAGCCATAAAAAGTGAATACGAAGGGGTACAGGTCAGCACAGTAGAACCAAAATCCTGCATAATCATAATCTGTTTTTTTGTATTGCCACCGGAGATAGGAATAACGGAAGCACCAAGGCGTTCGGCACCGTAATGTGCGCCAAGTCCACCGGTAAACAGCCCATAACCATAGGCATTATGAATAATATCGCCTTTATGGGCACCGGCAGAAACAAATGAGCGGGCCATCAGTTCGGACCAGACAGTAATATCATTTGCCGTATAGCCGACTACGGTCGGTTTTCCGGTAGTTCCACTGGAGGCATGAATTCGAACAATTTCTTCCATAGGTGATGCAAACAGGTCATAGGGATAGGAATCGCGCATATTCTGTTTAGTTGTAAAAGGCAGGCTCTGCAGATCTTCCAAAGATTTCAGGTTAGATATCTTGACTCCAGCCTTAGCAAAAGATTCACGATAAAACGGTACGTTGCTATTTACTCTTTTAAGTACATCTTCAAGCCGTTTAAACTGGATAGCCTCCAGTGCAGGCCTGGGTAACGTTTCAAATTCCTCGTTAAAAAACATACCTGATCTACCTCACAATAAAAGTAATTGCAGTAATCATTACAGTGAACGACCTTCAAGAAAAGCCTTTTGATTCACAGCCAAAACCCGTGCAGGCACCATTTTTTCCAGGGCCTGCATCCAGTATTGTTCTTCAATATCAAGACGCCTGGAAACTGCGCCCAAAAGAACAGTATTAGCGGTCCTGACATTTCCTGCCTCTTCTGCTATTTTTTGACCGTCAACCAGAAGAAAATCAGGGAAACGGGCTTTGATGGATTCTGCCAACCCAACCGGATAAATATCATTACCCATCAGAATAGATGGTGGTGATATTTGTAAATCATTGGCCACAACGGCTCCGGCAGGCTTTAATAATGAAAGTGAACGATACGTTTCCATCAATTCAAATCCGAACAGAATGTCCCCCTCACCCTCTGGAACTATTGGTGAAAAGACCTCTTTACCGTAACGCACATGTGACACAACACTGCCGCCCCGTTGGGACATCCCGTGAATTTCACTCTTTTTTACATCGAAGCCGGACAGCATGGCAGCCTCGGCAAGGATTTCAGAAGCCAGGAGAATTCCCTGCCCACCTACTCCAACAAGAAGTATGTTGGTAATTTGAGTCTTCATTATTTAATCCTCCCGATTGCATCAAATTTGCAAAGCTGACGACAGACATCGCAGCCAGTGCAAAGCAGAGGGTCTATATAAGCCTTGCCCTTGTTTCCATCGCCTGGACGCCATTCAATAGCTGGACATCCTATTTTGAGACAGGCACGGCAACCGACACACTTATCCTCTGTAACCTCAAGGGCGGTTTCACGCTGAAAAACACCATCCCGCTTAACAAGCACGCATGGTTTATCAGTAATAATTACCGAGGGTTCTGGACGGTTCATCTCTTCCTGAATCACCCTGCGTGTCTGCTCCAGGTCAAATGGATCGATAAGACGAATGTTTTTTACCCCCAATGCTTTACAGAGCAGTGGGAAATCAATGCGATTGGTAGGATTATCCATCAGGGTGAATCCGGAAGCAGGATTATCCTGGCGACCGGTCATGGCGGTAATGCGGTTATCCAGAATAATAACCGTTGCAGGTGCCTGGTTGTAAACCATATCCATCAGACCATTGATACCGGTATGCAGGAAGGTGGAATCACCTATCACGGCAACAACTTTTTTCTGTTCTTCAGGGGAAATAACTTTTGTTACACCGGTTGCCATACCGATGGATGCGCCCATACAAATGCAGGTATCCATTGCGGAAAGTGGCGGCAGAAATCCGAGAGTATAGCAGCCGATATCTCCTGACACATAGGCTTTGAGTTGATTTAAAGTATAAAAGACGCCGCGATGTGGGCACCCTGGACACATATTGGGAGGACGTGGTGGCATTTTAGCCGGGGTTGTTTCAGTGACTGGCGCCAGGGCGACTGATGTTGCTATCCCGATACTTGAAAAAGCTTTGTTAATGCGATCTGGTGTAAGCTCTCCGCAAAGAGAAAAGATTTCCTTGCCGGTTACGGCAATTCCCATCGCCTTGACCTGTTCTTCAATAAACGGATCAAGTTCTTCCACAACGAACAAACGCTCAACCTTGGAAGCAAATTCACGAATCAGGGCATGCGGTAATGGATGTACCATTCCCAATTTAAGTGTTGAAGCTTCCGGCAGTACTTCACGCACATACTGGAAACATGCACCGGATGTAATGATACCGATATTTGAGTCACGTAGTTCCATTCTGTTGATCGCCATTGTGGAGCCATCTGCTGAAAGCTTGACAATGCGTTCTTCAACCAGAGGATGGCGCACCTTGGCGTTACCGGGCAACATAACCAGCTTGGCAGCATTTTTGGTTAATTTAGGTTCGGGCAAACCAGTCACCGGTTCATCAAGGTGAACTATTGATTTACTGTGGGAAATACGTGTAGTTGTACGCAGCATCACCGGAGTGTCATATTTTTCAGACAATTCAAATGCAAGCCTGGTGAAATCTTTGCATTCCTGTGAATCAGACGGCTCCAACATCGGCACCTTGGCAAACTTGGCATAATTACGATTATCCTGCTCATTCTGAGAAGAATGCATTTCAGGATCATCAGCAGAAACAAGAACCAGTCCGCCATTAACGCCGGTGTAAGACAAAGTAAACAGTGGATCTGCAGCAACATTAATACCAACATGCTTCATGGTGACCAATGCTCTGCCACCACCAAAGCTGGCACCGATTCCCACTTCCAGGGCAACTTTTTCATTTGGTGCCCAGGAGGAATTAATTGACTTGTAATTAATCGTATTTTCCAGAATTTCAGTGGAGGGGGTACCGGGATATGCACAGGCCACACGACATCCTGATTCAAAAGCACCACGGGCAATAGCTTCGTTTCCTGACAGAATTTCTTTCATAGCCGCTTTCTCAATGATGTATTTGGGATATGGTATAAAGTCTTGGCACTATACTAAAACCATTGGTGGATTGCAAATCGTTTGAAAATTAATTTGCTTCGAATTTATAATTCTTAAACAACTGCAGAGTGAAATCTGTTGCCAATTTGGAGACGCTTGCCTATAATTCAGCATTTAAGAAAATGTGGAGATATCTGTGGGCTATTTTATTACCTTTGAAGGCGTCGAAGGTTGCGGCAAAACGACACAAATCAAAATTTTAGGAGAGTACCTGAAATCTCTCGGCCACCGGGTTGTTTTAACCCGTGAGCCTGGTGGCTGCCCAATTGCCGATAAAATAAGGGCGATACTGCTGGATGCCGATAATTGTGGCATGGTTCCCTTGGCAGAGTTGCTTTTATATGCTGCAGCCCGAGCTCAACATGTGGCTGAAGTAATTATTCCGGCAATTAATTCCGGTTGCGTTGTTCTCTGTGACCGTTTTACCGATGCCACAATTGCCTACCAGAGCGCCGGACGTGGAATTGATTTGAATACAATTAAGACATTGAACCAATTGGCATGTCAGTCTGTGAAACCTGATCTGACAATACTGATCGATTGCGACGCTGAAACAGGTGTCAAACGTGCCCGACAAAGAATTGAGTCCGTCTCCGGACCACGCGAGGAACGATTTGAACTGGAAGCGATGGAATTCCACCATCGTGTCCGGGAAGGATATCTGGCTTTGGCAAATCAGGAAGCAGATCGCTTTCTTTTGGTGGATGGCAACAACAGCATAGAGACTCTTTCAAAAAATATTGCTGATCAGATCACTCCATATATGAAGAATCAAAATCATGCCGTTTAATGAAATTATTGGACATGAACGTAATCTGGAGATCTTCAAGAGGTCTCTAAAAGCCGGTAAAATGGCTCATGCCTATATCTTTGAAGGTGTGCCCGGGTCCGGTCGCAAAAAAACCGCACTGGCTCTTATTCAAGCACTATTCTGCAAAGAAATGGATGATGATGCCTGCGGAATCTGTTCTTCCTGCCGTAAAGTGGCTGCTGGCAACCATGGTGATATCCATTTTGTAGAACCGCTACCAGACAAACGGGATATCAGTATTGCCCAGCTGAGAGACTTGCAGCGTGAACTTGCTTTGCGGCCCTATGAAGCCTCAAGAAAAGCCTGTATCATGGAACCTGCCGAAAGAATGAATACCAATTCGGCAAATTCGTTTCTTAAAACACTGGAAGAACCTCCAGGCAACGCAATAATTATACTGCTGACAGAAAATGCAGATATTCTGTTACCGACTATCAGGTCTCGTTGTCAACTTGTACGATTTGCCCCTTTGTCATCTGAACATATTTGCCAGCTTCTTGAAAATCGTGGACTGGAATCCGTATCCGCTTCTCTGATTGCCCAGATGGCTGATGGAAGTATGCAAAGAGCTTTGGAGCTCGATAATGACGCGCTTAATGAGCGTAGAGAGACGCTTCTTAAACACATAACATCTCTATCCATAGATAAAATTGTAACGGTTTTCGATGCATCAGAAGCCTTGAGCGGAAATCGGGATGAAACACTGGAATCACTTGACATTCTGCTTTCAATTATTCGGGATGTGGTTCATCTTTCCGTCGGCTGTGGTGAAATCATAAATAACTCTATCCGCCCTACTCTGGATCAACTGGTGTCCCGGCTGAATCTGGAGCGTTCCATGCAGATAATTGACCAGATTCTTGAAACAAGGCGATCGGTGCAGCGTAATGCCAATGCAAAACTGGCACTAGATCATCTCTTTATGAGATTTGCCTCAATAATAGCTTAACCATTAGTATACAGGAGGTTTTTTTGCCACGTATTGTCAGTATACAATTTAACACAGCCGGTAAACTATACGATTTTAACGCCGGTACTCTGGATGTTTCACCTAGAGACAAGGTTGTAGTGGAAACGGAACGCGGCATCAGTGTCGGTACAGTTCTCAGTATTCCAAAAGAAATCAGTGAGTCCGAAGCAAATCCCGGCCTGGTAACAATTCGACGTTTAGCAACCCAGGCTGACCTTGATACTTTAAAACAAAATGAAGTTAAAGAAAAAGAAGCTTACGAATTTTGCAACCGTCGTATTATTGAGCGAAACATGCAGATGAAGCTGGTTCGAGTTGAATACCTTTTCGACGGTAGCAAATCCATATTCTTTTTTACAGCAGATGGCCGGGTTGATTTTCGTGATCTGGTCAAAGACCTGGCCCATGCCTTTCATACGCGCATCGAAATGCGACAGATCGGAGTACGTGACGAGTCAAAAATGATCGGTGGAATTGGCATTTGCGGCAGGGAGCTTTGTTGTTGCTCTTTCTTACGTGACTTTCAGCCGGTTTCAGTTAAAATGGCCAAGGAACAGAATCTGGCATTAAACCCAACCAAAATATCAGGTCAGTGCGGACGTCTATTATGCTGTCTGGATTACGAATACAGCACCTATTGCAGTTTGCGCAAAACCTTCCCCAAAAGCGGTAAACGAGTCAATACAGTTGCAGTCAGCGGCATTGTGGAAAAAATGAATATCCTGACCGGCAACATCAGCCTGAGGATGGACGACGGCAAAATTGTCAATATCAAAAGAGCTGAAATAACCAGTGAATCAGCTGCAATTGAAAATATACCCAAGAAAAACGATAACCCTGCAGATTCTCTGACCAATTTCAAGGCGCGTGAGAACAGAGGTAACCGTCCTGAACGTACCGCATCCAAACCACAACCAGAGCAAGCCGAATCAAAGAAAACAGAAGCACCTATAGCCGTAAAAGAAACAGAAAAAGTGACTCAAAAAACTGATGGGCAACAAAAAACAGGCCGTAAAAAAAACCGTTCACGTAAACACGGTCATCGCAAACCTGCCGGTGATAGTACAAACAACACAAGCGGACCAAATACAGCCCCAAGCAAATAATTAATTTAAACCTTATAAACAATATTCCAGGAGCAAAAGATGAAACCACCATTCTACGTCACTACGCCCATATATTACGTCAATGATGTGCCGCACATCGGTCATGCCTACACAACCGTTGCTGCAGACGTACTTGCCCGCTACAAAAGAATGATGGGTTTTGATGTCTACTTCCTTACAGGTAGTGACGAACATGGCCAGAAAGTAGAAAAAGCTGCCACTACTGCCGGAGAAACACCTTTGGAACTTGCTGACCGTGTTGTAAAGCGTTTCCAGGCTCTTTGGGAACGACTGGGCATATCCAATGATGACTTTATCAGGACAACTCAGGAACGCCATAAAAAGGGTGTTTCACATATTTTTACCGATATTCTGAATAAGGGCGATATATATCTGGGTGAATATGAAGACTGGTACTGCACACCCTGCGAAACCTTCTGGACGGAAACACAGCTGCTTGAGGGACGCTGCCCGGACTGTAACCGCCCGGTTGAAAAGCTGAAAGAAGAATCATATTTTTTCCGCATGAGCAAATATCAGGAGCAACTGCTGGCTCATATCGAAGCTAATCCCGATTTTATACAGCCAAAGAGCAAGCGCAACGAAATCATCTCATTCATAAAAGAAGGTCTGCGTGACCTTTCAGTTTCCCGCACAACCTTCACCTGGGGAATTCCGGTTCCTGGAAATGAAAAACATGTCATATACGTCTGGTTTGACGCTCTTTCCAACTATATGACAGCTCTTGGATACCCTGAGGACACAAAAGAATTCAAACAGTACTGGCCGGCCAGTGTTCATCTGATCGGCAAGGACATTCTGCGTTTTCATGCTGTCTACTGGCCCACATTCCTCATGGCCGCAGGTCTGCCACTCCCTGAAAAAGTTTTTGCTCACGGCTGGTGGACAGTTGAAGGGCAGAAAATGAGCAAAAGTCTGCAGAATGTGGTTGAACCAAACATGCTGATCGACAAATACGGTGTTGATGTTGTCAGGTATTTCCTGCTGCGCGAAGTGCCATTTGGCCTGGATGGTGATTTTTCACACACAGCACTTGTGCAGCGACTCAACTCTGACCTGGCCAACGACATCGGAAACCTGCTCAGCCGCTCCACAGCCATGACTGTCAAATACTATGACGGAATTCTTCCTGCACCAGCAGAACTTCAGGAAATTGATCTGGCACTGAAGAAAAAAACCGAAGACATGATTGTGAATGTTGCAACTCACATGAATGATCTTGCGTTCAGCAAAACCCTGCAATCCATCTGGGACGTTATTTCCGCCGGCAATAAATACATTGACGAAACAGCACCATGGACACTGGCAAAGGATCCAACACAGAAAGACCGTCTGGCAACAGTAATGTATTGCCTGCTGGAATCACAGCGGATTATCCACATAATTTTATCTGCCTTCCTGCCTGGCACAACGGAAAAAGCCTTGTGTTCATTGGGGTACACCGGTGAAATATCTAAAGAGGCGTTTGTATGGGGTGGTTTAACGGCTGGAACAAAAGTTATTAAGGCAGAGGCTCTGTTTCCGAGGTTTGAGGAGAAGGAGTAGCAATATCAAGTAGAAGTTAAATTAATATTTGTATATATATTAAAAAACGGAATCCGCATCACATAGTCCAACTTAAATAACTTAAAAGAAGTGTATCATCATACAAATCGGTTAAGTACCAAACTGTATTAAATAATGACGCATCAATCATACATTCATTTATAAGTTACTACTGAAAAAATATTTTTTACACAATAACCACAACAGTACAAAGAATATGCAGTGAAAAAATTAATTTCCATTTCACTTAATATGTTTATTTCTATTTTTCTGGACCGGTAGATTTGGTTGTTCCAAACTTAGTATAGGTGGTTTCCATACTAACTTGAAATTGTCATCCAGTTTTGGCAATTCATCTAAATAATGTGGGATAAGTTCTTGCAGAGATTCCAAATCGTTATTGTGCTTATTTCTATAAGAATCAAGCGCAGCTTGAACCTTGAGTGCTTTGTTTAAGTTCTCTATATTGCGTCGATAGCGTTTTTTAACATATTCATTTTGCTCGGTATTTAACATGGCCTGAAGCATTGTCCGGCCCGCAAATAAATTTCCGCCGCGCGCCATCAGTGTGCCTGCAAAGTGCCCGAACCAGGGGGGAGCTTTGGGATTTTTGGATAATGAGAATAACAATTCACCAGCTTTTACCGGTTCATCCATATAATAGAAGTAATTAAAAGCTTGGAAGAATGGAAAGTATAAAATATCAGGATGCGCTGCAACTGCACGGTTATGAATGTCGTTAGCCTGTTGGGCGTATTCAGGAGAAATGGAAGCCAGATATGACTGGCAATAATGATATGAATCTATAAAGTCAGGGTATAGACTTGTCATTACATCAAAATTCTGAGCCATACTTTCGGCATAACTCAATTTATCTACTCCGTGTAATGGACCACCTGAAAAAATGGCTACTTTGACGAATAGTGAAAAAGCGACCATTTGTTGTGCATATCCGCTGGCAATTTTTAATACAGATGCCGGAGCGGCTGGAGAAAGGTAATAATCGGACCACTCACCTTTACTTTTATGCTGAGACCAAACCGCAACATAAAAAAACAATAATATAGTTGCAACGTATTTTTTCACTTAAGATCCCGCCGATTGTAAATTCCTGCAGCAAGCGTTAGAACTAGAGCACAGTATAAAATTACATAAGTAATATTTAGCACTAAAGATGAAGTCTGAGGCATTTTGTCTAAAGCAACTATAGCTCCCTTGTAATCAAATTGTGAAAAATTAGGGAAAACTAAAGTCAAACCGACTAAAATCTTTTGTGCAATTGGTGAAGTACCTTTAAAAAATTCAATGGCCACGGGTAGGCCATTACATATAAGATAATAAGATAGTGTCACTAGTAACACTGAAAATCCACCCCGTAGCATACCGGAAAAGAGCACAATGGAACTCAAAATAATGGTTTCTATACTAAGAACACCCAACCAAGAGAGTAAATATTCCCACACCCCCAGCCGACTAAAGAAGGATTCTCCGACCCAGGATTTTATTAGTACAAGCACCCCATATCCGATACCTCCAAGTAGAACATTAAGCAGAATCAATAACAACAGAAGACCGGAAAAAACTCCGAGAACATATTCTGTACGTGACAATGGACGAGCCAGCAATGTATGAATTACACGTCGATCTTCGCCCCAACTCATAACTTGCACCGCATGAAACAAAAGGAATACCAAACCGGCACACCAGCCAATGGTAACAATAAAGTCAGCAGTCACTCGTCCAATATCTCGTGGTACAAACGCGAAAAAAAACAAACCACTGAGTTCAATACCTAGTGACAATGTCACTACCCCCAACAATGCATGACGACGCAATCCGTCCACCACAACCAGTCTGGCTAACGCAAATATTCGTTTCAAGTTTTTATTCATGGTTCCTTCACCTCAATGGAGCGTAAGAAACCTTCCACGATTGATCCGGTTCCAAAGAAATCTGAAAGCTCAGCAAGCGTGCCTTCAAATCGCTTTTCGCCTTTGTGCAGAATCAAAAGACGATCCGCTAGCCTGTCTACGTCCTCAAGAATGTGAGTACAAAAAAGAATAGTCTTCCCTTGAACCTTCAAGTCCTGAATCAATTGTCCAATACTGGCACGGCCTATTGGGTCAAGTCCGCTCATCGGTTCGTCAAGAATCAACAGAGAAGGATCGTGTACAAGTGCTAAAACAAAACTGGCTCTTTGCTGCATGCCCTTAGAATATGTACTAATTGCTCGTTTACGGGCATCCCAAAGTTCAAGTACCTTCAGCCATCTTTCAGATTGTTCTGCCAAAACAGAGTTGGAAAGGTTGTGGGTAGAACCAACAAAACGAAGCATATCCAGTATTGTAAGGCTTGCAGGAAAACTAGCAATCTCGGGAAGATACCCGATGTCATTCCGTAGAGTACTATCTTCTGGTGAGCTTCCATTCAATGATATAGAACCTTGGTCAGGACGAATAAAATCCATAACCAAACGAATACAGGTACTTTTTCCTGCACCGTTGGCGCCAATCAGGCCCAATGTCTCACCCTTTCGGACAGAAAATGATACTCCACTGAGTGCAGGTTGGTTCGCTGATCCCAGTTCCCGTTCATAGGTTTTCCAGACACCGTTAAAAATAATGCTTTCAGACATGAAATTCCCCACACCATTTTATGCTTAATTTTACTAAAACAGGGCGTCGGTGTTTTACCGGCGCCCTGTTTAATGAAAATTTAAGTAAACTAATTATCTGGCCGTCCAGTTGCCTACTGGTAATCCAGGACCTACAACATTAGTAAAATCGTCTGCTGTTGTAGATGCAACAACAACTGCTGGTAACAATGTTGTTCCTTCTGAACCAGATGCAGCCTTGTTAAAAACAGCTGTAGTATCACTATCAACACCAAAGTAAGTGTTGCCTGTAATATGCTTAGAAACTGCAGTAAATGTAGTATTGGCAAGTAAAGCAGCACCACCAACATTAGTACCAGCGCCAATCATAACGTTGTTACCCAAAGGGATCTGAATACCTCTGGTAACTCCATTAGCATCAGTAGCACTGATTGTAGGGATATTACCTGCACCACCATTTGGACCTGTAAGCACTTGTGCAGCAGCTGGCGGGCCACCTGCCCATGCAAGGAAAACAGGTGGATTAGCTTGCACAACAGCTTGAGTTGCACCAAAAACCTGTGCATCACCGAAAAGTGCAGCTTGTGAAGTGGCAAGACCACGAACGTCACTCTGCGCCGAGGCATTGAAGCCACGAGAACGATAAGCAGCAAACTGAGGAATGGCAATAGCTGCCAGGATGCCGATGATCGCTACAACGATCAAAAGCTCGATGAGGGTAAAACCTTGTCTGTTACGCATTTTGTTAAGCATGGTTTATCTCCTTTGGGGTTTAGCTCTACATTGAAGAGCTTATGGAATGTGATTTCTTATAGTTTTAAGTTAGCAAAATACAAGCCAATGTCAAGCATTACATAACATATCGATATAATTATATTTTATTTTCATGTTATACATACTGACTTTAAATACAACAATCACACGTCACAAGCAGTGACAATTAATGTCACTTATATTTTAATCTTCTCCCGTATCCAAACCAAATTTTGCTAACCTGTACCGGAAAGAACGAAAAGACATCCCAAGCAGTTCCCCGGCCTTTTTCTTGGCCCCCCCAGTCTTCTCCAATGCTTTCAGCAGATATTGTTTTTCCAAATTCTCCAATAGCGGTTCCAGTTCCATGCCTTCATCCGGAATATTTATTTCAGTGGATAATGATGACGTATAAACAGCTCTTACCTGAGCAGGCAGATTGCTTTCTGTAATTATTGAGCAATCAAGTATCAGGCTGCGTTCGACCAGATTCTCAAGTTCGCGGATGTTTCCTGGAAAGGAGTAATTCATCAAAGCCTTAAGGGCTGCGTTCGTAATAACGTCACCATGTGGTTCGGAACTGCTATACTTTCTAAAAAAATGCTCCACAAGTATTGGTATATCTTCTATTCGCTCTCGCAATGCAGGAAGGTCGATTTGCACAACATTAACGCGATAGAATAGATCTTCACGGAAAGCACCAGCTTTGACACTACCCAACAGGTCACGATTGGAGGCTGTTAGAATTCGCACATCGGTTTTCTGAACCTGCGTTCCGCCGACACGCCTGAATTCCCTTTCCTGCAGGACACGAAGCAGCTTGGTCTGCATCAACAATGGCAGTTCGCTGATTTCGTCCAGGAAAAGAGTCCCCCCCTCCCCTTGCTCGAAAAGACCGGCACGGTCGGCCACAGCACCGGTAAAGGAACCTTTTTTATGTCCAAACAGCTCACTTTCAATCAGAGATTCCGGAATAGCACCACAGTTGACGGCTACGAATGGTTTTAAACGTCTTGGGCTGTTATCATGGATAGCTTTGGCAACCAGTTCTTTACCTGTGCCGCTTTCACCCAGAATCATTACAGAACTGCTACTGGGTGCGACCTTCTGGATCAGCTCAAATATTTCCCGCATTTTGGGACTGTTGCCAATTATTCCACAAAAACTGTCTCTATGCTGAACGGCCTGCTTGAGAAGGGTATTTTCGCGCTTGAGGTCGGATTTTTCCAGGGCGTTGCGAACAAGAATCTTGATTTCATCAATTTTAAATGGTTTGGCTATGTAATCGTAGGCACCGAGTTTCATTGCTTCTACAGCCTGTTCCGCAGCAGAGAAGGCTGTCATCATCAATACTGCTGTTGCCGGCGACTTGGCCTTGATCCGTCCCAGCAATTCAATACCATTCAATCCCGGCATCTGAACGTCTGAGATGACAAGGTCAAACAGGTTGTTTTCCAGCATAGTAAGAGCTTCATTGGCACTGGAAGCCATGACAGCCTCATACCCTTCTCTTTCAAGAAGAATGGCCAGAAATTCCCGCATGCTCAATTCATCATCTACAATCAATATTCTGGTGTTCATGACATCTCCCAGAGGAATTATAAAATACTTTCAGCAAATACCAACTCAATTTAACCGATTCTTCGCAATCCATCAGCAATTTTAATATTGATGGCCCGCCAGGCCGGAAAAATGGCGGCTACAACACCAATAATTATGGAGAAAAGCACATCCAGGTACAAAGTGGTCAGCTCAACCTGAAAAACCGGGAAAAAGGCTCCCATCTCATCACCGAACTTTTGTGCTACCGGAAATGTCAGCAGTATTCCGATACAACAACCGAACAATGAAATCAACATTGATTCACCGAAAACCATACCGCCAATATGCCAGGAACGAAAGCCCATGGCCTTGAATATGGCATATTCACCGATACGTTCACGTGCTGTCATTGCCATGGTATTTGCCACTACAGCCATGATAATCAGAATGACAACAAAAGAGACAATCTGTATTGCTACAACTATCGCTTCGGTCATGGAAATGAAGCTCAATTGAAAGGCTTTCTCCGTTTCAGTTAGTGTTTCGGCCAGAGAATTTTTAAATAACCTGTCAACAGCAAGAGATGTTTCTGCAGCATCTTTCGGGCTTTTTAGCGCTATCAGGAATATTCCGGTCTGGTCAGCGCGGCGCGGAACGGTTTTTCTGAGGGTTTCATTCAGGTAAGCCCAGTGGAAAAACATCTGGGTTTCATCGGTGGACTTATCTACCCCTTCATAGATACCATGCAGCACAAACTCCCAGTTGCCTGGAAAGATAGTTCCTTTAAGAGTGATGTTATCTCCGATTTTCCAGCCGAAGCGTTCAGCCAGCTTCCTGCCTACAATGCATCCCTTGCGGTCACTCAGAAACAGGCGTTTCTGCTCCGGGGGCAATATAAATTCCGGGTATAAATCCAGATAGGATCTGGGTTCGATGGCAAAATTGGGGAAGAAATTTTTCTCATTGACATATACACCACCAAACCAGTTGGCGTAACTGACTGATTTGACGCCTTCAACCTGTTTAATGCGTTCCTGGTAGGAAATCGGCAAAGAAAAAATAAGTGAAATGGAATTGCGTGTAATCAGTCGGCTTGCCGATGAAGAGTTGACTCCAGCGTACCATGCAGTAACAACAGTGCTTAACAAGCCATACGACAGAATGGCAATGGTAATGCCCAGAATAGTTAGACCTGTTCTGAGCTTGTGACGAAAAACATTTCTGAACAGAATCTTAAGCAGATACATTGTTCAGCTCGCCCTTATCCAGGTGCCTTATCAGGTGAGCAGCTTCGGCTGCCCGTGGGTCATGTGTAACCATAATGATAGTTTTACCGAATTCCGCATTCAGGCGTGAAATCAGGTCAAGAATATCCTGGGCTGAGACCTTGTCCAGATCTCCCGTCGGCTCATCAGCCACCAGTATGGTTGGATCGGTTACTATTGCACGGGCAATGGCTACACGTTGCTGCTGTCCGCCTGACAGTTGAGAGGGATAATGCTCCATACGATCTGCCAGACCGACGACAGAAAGAGCCGTATTGACATGCTCCTTGCGTTCAGAGCGTGACAGCGATGTCAGCAGCAGTGGCAATTCCACATTTTCAAATGCGGTTAACACCGGAATCAGATTGTAAAACTGGAAGATAAATCCCACATGGGCAGAGCGCCAGCGTGCCAGATCGCTTTCGGAGAGTGTTGCAATATCAACTCCGTTGATGGATATGGATCCGCTGTCTACAGTATCAATTCCGGAAATCAGATTGAGCAGCGTGCTTTTGCCTGATCCGGAAGGTCCCATCAGAGCCAGAAACTCGCCTTTCTCAATTTCAAAGGTGATTCTGTCAAGCACAAGGATGTTTTGACTTCCACGCGTATAGGATTTGGAGACATTATTAATATTAACTATGGTCTGTTTTGAATCCATGGCCATCATTTCTTTTCCGGCAGCGAAACACTGGAACCATCTTTAAGCTTGTTCAGTGGTTTGATAGCAACCCTGTCACCGGATTTTACGCCAGTGACCTCAACCATATCACCAAACTTAACACCGCGTTTAACAGGGGTAAAAACAACCCTGTCCCCATTGAGCAGATAAACACCTTCAATATCGCCTGATTTAACAATTGCAGCCGGATTAATTACAATTCGCGGGCTTTGTTCGCTAGTTTTTGTTTCCCGCTCAAGAAAGGCAACCTTGGCACTCATCTCGGGCAAAACACGACTATCCTTGTCTATGAATTTAACCTTTACCATTACTGAAGCCTTGGACCGGTCTGCAGTCGGAACGATCGTATGCACAACACCTTTTAAGCGGATATTCTGCAGAGCATCAAGGATGATTTCACATGGCTGCCCGTTCTTGACCGAGGCCAGATTTGATTCAGACACATCGGCCTCCACCATCAGAGAATCCAGATCAGCAATGGTTACTACCGCTGCCTTGGCATTGGCCGCAGCCCCGAGAGGCGTTATAATATCACCCACATCTGCATTTTTTGTTAACACAACAGAATCAAACGGGGCCCGGATCAGGGTATAATCGAAATTAACGTTGGAACTTTGCAGAGCAGCCTGTGCAGAGCGAACCCCAGCCTCAGCACCGGAAACAGCAGCTACAGCTCGCTTGTAGCGCGCCTCACTGATGTCAAATTCAGATTGGGCTACAATTCCCTGAATTAAAAGTTCCTTCTGCCGATTAAAAGATTTTTGAGCGTCCGCTCGTTCTACCAGAGCCTGCTCCAGGGAGGCCCTGCTATTTTGAACAGCTGCTTCACTCTGTCGTACAGCAGCTTCCAGATCCTTGTTTTCCAGGCGCGCAATGACCTGCCCAGCCTTTACCCTACTCCCCTCCTCAACACCAAGCCACTCCAGCCGACCTGTTGCTTTTGCAGCAACCGAGGCCTTACGCTGGGCAACCACATAACCACTGGCATTCAGCATTGTAAAAGATTGAGACGGATACACCTGTGCAACCGAGATAGTATCAATAGTGACCTTGGTATTTTTAAGTAGAAAAAAAATAACAACAACCACAATTAGAAAGGCAATTGAAACAATCAAACCGATTCGTTTTTTTTTAGATGGTGAACCAAGCTGCATACTTTTATCTATCGAAAGTTTGTTAAGTGAGTCAGAAGACATATTTTACCCCTAAAACTTTAACCATCATTTGCTGAAGTTAGCTAAACTTAGACCTGATCATTAATAGCACTAATATGAGATAATGTGAATAGTTCACAATACTTCTGGTTGAATAAAAATTTTATCATTTATTTTGTTCCGGTGGCTGTAATTTTGATAATTTTGTGTTATAGGAATTAAGTTAATTTGATCAACATGATCTCCAATAGCCAGACAAAAATCAACCAGGAGGCGATAATGAGTGAAATAACCGATGTCTATGCCAGAGAAATTCTGGATTCACGCGGCAATCCAACCCTTGAAGTAGAAGTTTATCTTGAATCCGGTGCATTCGGTCGCGCAGCAGTACCTTCAGGAGCATCAACCGGTGAACGCGAGGCGCTGGAACTGCGTGACGGTGATAAAACACGCTATCTTGGCAAAGGCGTTCTCAAGGCAATAGACAATGTAAATGATATCATTGCCGACGAACTTATCGGCATGGATGCATCTGACCAGGTCGGTATTGACATGAGAATGTTGCAGATGGATGGCACGGAATACAAGAGCAAGCTGGGCGCCAATGCCATTCTCGGAGTATCATTGGCCGTAGCCAAGGCTGCTGCAGAGGAAGCAGGACAATCGCTTTATAAATATATCGGTGGGGCCAACGCCCGTGAATTGCCTTTGCCAATGATGAACATTATTAACGGTGGAGCTCATGCTGATAATAATGTGGATATTCAGGAATTCATGATCATGCCTGCCGGCGCCAAATCCTTTGCCGAAGCCCTGCGCATGGGGGCAGAGATTTTCCACGCCCTGAAAACCGTACTAAAAGGCAAAGGCTACAACACCGCTGTTGGCGACGAAGGCGGTTTTGCTCCAAACCTTAAGTCCAACGAAGAAGCGCTGGAAGTCATCATGGAAGCCATCGTCAAGGCTGGCTACAAGCCTGGCGACGACGTACTTCTGGCACTGGACGTTGCATCTTCCGAACTGTTTAACAAAGAAACTGGTATCTACACCCTGGAAAATGAAACTCAGAAAGAAAAAACCAGAGAACAGATGGTTGATTTCTACGAAAATCTGGTCAACAAATATCCGATTATTTCCATCGAAGACGGCATGGCTGAAAATGACTGGGATGGCTGGAAACTGATGACTGACCGCCTGGGCAAACGCATCCAGATCGTCGGTGACGACCTGTTCGTTACCAACCCTGCAATTCTTAAAGAAGGAATCAAAAAAGGCATCGCCAACTCGATCCTGATCAAGCTCAACCAGATCGGCACATTAACGGAAACACTGGAAGCCATTGAAATGGCTAAACGTGCCGGTTACACAACAGTTATTTCGCACCGTTCAGGTGAAACCGAAGACACCACCCTGGCCGACCTGGCAGTGGCTGTCAATGCAGGCCAGATCAAGACCGGCTCGCTATGCCGCACGGACCGGGTTGCCAAGTACAACCAGCTGCTGCGCATTGAAGATGAACTTGATTACACCGCCCTGTTCAAAGGACATGATGTTTTTTATAATCTGAAAAAGTAATTCTTACATACATAAATAAAAAAGAGAGGCGGGAATTTTCCCGCCTCTCTTTTTTTATAATTTAAATATTATATTTTATAGATATACACCACATCCAAGCCAGAGATTATTATCAATCTTAATAACATATGATGCTTTGGCTTTGGTTTCTTTCGTCACAGGGTGTGACCACTTGTAGTCATACCAGCCACCTCCTTTGTTTGCCACATCAATCAGATCTTTAATAAGCAATTTACCGTCAGCGTCTTTCATGTCGATCAGGTTTTTACCGATCAGTGACGGATTGGTAACCAGGGCAACATTGGTTCCGGTAAAATCATAGGCAAAAATATAGAGGTCGCGATCAACAAATTGACCTTTAGGGTTATTGAATTCGGCAATTGCTTTTTCTTTGCCATTTTTCTTGATATAATCTGCCGCCTTCTTGACAAGTGCCTGGGCTTCATCCTTACTACCCTGATTTGCTGCCATCAGATTTCCAGCGCCACACAACAAAAACAGACCCATCATCAATAATGCTGTTAATTTTTTCATTTCTCGTAAACTCCTTTTTTGTTTTAAGTATTTAAATCTTTACAACGTGAAATATACAAAATTTTATTTAAAGAGATCACATATGACTCACCTCCTTTACATCAGTGCTGCCAACTGTGTTTTTTAAAGTACAAGATAATTTTTCACAATCTAAGTATTTGTTTTTATGGTCATATTCACACGATATTTCCTTTGAATATGTATATATGTTTTTACTGACATCAGCTTTTTTAAGTGCCGAACTATCGAGAGTAATATGTTCACCAATCCTGAATTTCAGACAATTATCACAAATTACTGAAATATATCTGGCCTGACTTCCGGCAACCTGAATAATCAACATATTATTGTATGTTCCAACTATGATCGCCTCAACCTGCAAACCTGATTGGGCAAATTCGTCAAATTGACCACTTGCTTGATCCATTCCAGATTCACCGATATTTAATAATGCTGATCTTAATTTTTCCACATCCAAAAGTGCTGCGCGCAACTTGTCGATATTGTTAATCCTCTTTGATTCCATTGCTAACCTCTTTCATAAAATTCGAGTTTTCGACGCACTTAAATTAATAAGTACTTATTTTTATGACAAGGTTATAACACGTCAAAGAAATGGTAACAATCGGTCAACAGGTCATTTTTGATAGTAAAAAGGGCTACAACTAATGGTTATTTTTGGGAAGGAGATATTACTTAAAAAGCCGAATTATTAGTAGAAATGTAACTTAAAGGAATCTTGAGGTTTTAAGTTTCATGCCAAGCGGAACCAACTGCGTACGTCGAACAAGATTCAGTTTTTTAAAAATACTATTAAGATGAGTTTTGACAGTTTGCTCACTGGCTTTTAAACTAGCGGCGATTTGTTTATTGGTATGGCCTTCCGAAACAAGAATGACTACATCACGTTCCTTTGTAGTCAATGTTCCGGCCTCAATTGTTTCTTTAGAATTTTCGGCAAAATTTACCAATGCCTTGATTTTGTTATTATCAATCCAAATTTGTCCATTGCCGATTGCCTTAAAAGCCCTGACCAGGAGGTTGATATCCACGTTTGTGGCAATTATTCCATCAATTTTATTATAAATAATCAAGGATGATAATGCTTCTTCGCTCAAACCGTAATCCAGCAAAACACTTTTGGCACTAACCAGACAGTCAGCCTTTTCATTCCCTATTGTATACGGATCAATAATTACAAAATCCGGCTCAAAGCCGGCAGTGTACAAATTTTCACAAGTCATTAAAACATCACTGATATCAGGATGTTTTTTCAGTTGTTCCTGTAGAGCTCTGCCCAATAATGAGCTCCCAAGATTTATAGCAATACGCATGAAAACCTCCTAAAAGTGTGAAATAGGCATAATTAATACATTTAAATGCGTCAGATGTAAAGAGTCTGGTTGTCATAAAAGTCAGTCCGACAATTGGATACAGTCAATATTAACTTGAATAATCAAAACAATATGGCATATTTAGCGCATAATATCAGTAATCAGAATATTTGAGCCAAAGGAGCAACCGATGAACAATTCCGCTCTCTGGAACCGTTACAAATCCAATCTCTGCAGCAGTCCTGAAATTGGTCTTTCCCTTGATATCAGCAGAATGAATTTCAACGACAATTATTTTAGCAATTTGGAAGCACAAATTCAAAAATCTTTTGCCAGTATGGCTGCACTGGAAAAAGGTGAGATTGCAAATCCGGATGAAGGGCGCATGGTTGGCCACTATTGGCTCAGGAACAGTAATCTCGCTCCATCAGAAGAACTCAAAATTGAGATTGAGAATTGCCTGGCCAAAATATCGGCTTTTGCCAACGACATTCATAAAGGCAAGATCAATGCTGCCAATGGTAAATCTTTTACTAATATTTTAATCATCGGAATCGGCGGATCTGCACTTGGTCCACAGTTTGTTGCCGATGCTCTTGCTACTCCCACTGATCCTATCAAACCCTGGTTTCTGGACAACACCGATCCGGATGGCATTGACCGCGTAATAGCACAGATCGGTGACGGATTATCACAAACACTGACAATTGTTATCTCTAAAAGCGGTTCAACCAAAGAAACTCGTAATGGCATGCTGGAAACAAAAACTGCTTACCGAAAAGCCGGCCTGGATTTTTCACGCCATGCGGTAGCGATTACAGGAATTGACAGCGAACTTGACAAAGTGGCTAAGGCAGAAGGTTGGATTGAACGTTTCCCCATGTGGGACTGGGTCGGCGGTCGCACTTCTGTACTGTCTGCAGTAGGTCTGTTGCCGGCCGCCCTGCAGGGTATCAATATTCAGGCCATGCTTGAGGGTGCAAGAAAATGTGATGCTATTACACGCAGCTCTGAAACCAGTAAAAACCCGGCTGCACTGATGGCATTGATGTGGAATTATGCCACAAATGGACGGGGCGAAAAGGATATGGTGCTGCTTCCATACAAAGATCGCCTGTTGCTCTTCTCCCGTTATCTGCAGCAGTTACTGATGGAATCGCTGGGCAAGGAACTTGACCTGGACGGTAAGGTTGTCTGCCAGGGTTTATCGGTTTACGGAAACAAAGGATCAACAGACCAGCATGCCTACGTACAGCAGTTGCGTGAAGGCGTTGCTAATTTTTTTGTAACATTCATTGAGGTTCTGCAGGATCGGGAAGGCACTTCAATGCAGGTTGAAGAAGGTATTACCAGCGGCGATTTCCTGTTCGGTTTTCTACAGGGAACCAGAAAAGCGCTCCATGACAATGGTCGTGAATCAATGACCATCACAGTGAATCGAATCGATGCAGCTACAATTGGGGTTTTAATTGCCCTGTTCGAACGTGCAGTTGGATTTTATGCCAGCCTGATCAATATCAATGCCTATCATCAACCTGGTGTTGAAGCGGGCAAAAAAGCTGCAACTGCAGTAATTGCCCTGCAAATAGACGTAATATCAGCTTTAAGGAAATGCAGCGGTGCAATGACAGCAGATCAGGTTGCGACTGCAATCGGGAAACCGGAAGAAGCGGAAACTGTCTATACTATCTTAAGACATCTGGCAGCTAACCCAGACCGGGGCATAGATTTTATTGTAAATAATAATGTTTCCGAATGGACTTTCAAGTTAAAGACAACATAACAAATTAAAACGCCGTAAAAACCTGATCAGAGGTTTTTACGGCGTTTTTTTACAGAAACAGGATTCTGGTTGAATCAACCTAACTACTGCATTTTTTCCATCTCTTTAAGAAACGCAGACATACTTTCCACATCAGAAATTGATCTGAATTCCCTGTAGCCATCAATACCGTCACTATCTAGACCACGATAGTAAAGCGGTCTGGCTGTCTTTAGTCCGGCAAGGGCTTTTTCATTGGCGTAACCGGATTCATCAAGTTTTTCAGCCCTGAATTTCAAACCAAGTATAATGCTGAATCCAAGTTGAAAAAGCCTTTTCAGATACTCTCCAGCAAGGATTTCAGCACCTTTTGCTTCATCACCATGACACAGTTGCTCCAGGGCAATATTAAGGTATCCGTAAACCCTCTCCACTACTGCTCGCATGTATTCGGTATTAGCCAAATGGGCCTGATCCGCCACAAGTGCGGTATTTACGAGATAGTTCAGCTCCATGCGAAAACTTTCGGAGTCCACCAAAGGGAGAACCCTCTCCAGGAAAGTTTTGCCGGTTAAAAAGGTTACGGGAAGAGTGGTTGAGCCATTGGTCTGCAAAAGCGACTTATTGCTGGCCGGTGTAAATGTGGCCGGATTTATACGTGAATAAATTTCAAGTGCTTCATCACGAGGCGGAAACCCCAGGTCCGCCAGACGCCCGGACTTCATGCGATAACTCTCTTCTTCCATTTCCGTATCGATATCACCGCTGACGCTTTCCATCAACGCAGTATATAGTTGATTATCAAAACGGCAGATCAGCTCCAGAAATGCGCCGATCACCTGGGAGTGTTTGGGGTTTCTGAATTTAATCAGGAAAACATCATCAAAAGTATGGTCCCAGTCAGTCAGTCGCTCTTCATCCGTATTCAGGTCACCTATACCTCCGGCAACTGCAATCTCTCTGCACAAAAGCAGAGAGAGAAGATTAAAATCCAGATGCGGGAGTAATTCCAGAAAATGCTCTTCACCACCTTTTATAAGGTATCCCAGATATTCAACCGCTTTATCCTCCATGAAGGACCAACCGCGCCAGAGTTCCATATCCAGAATAAAAAGAAACTGGACAGGGTTGGTCAGGGTCAGCAATTCCATTGCGTCTTCCCCGCCTACTTCCTTGAACAGCCAATAGACCTCCTGAGGCTGCATGGCCCAGGTCAGCTTCTTATCATCATGGTCTTCCAGTATCAGCTCCAGCCTTTCGTTGGGGAGTAGTCCATTCAGATAGATACGTTTGGCTTCAAAAGGAAGAATACTGAATTCTTCAATACTTAGACGTGGCTCAATTGCTGTTGTACTTAATGCCTTTTCTGTTCCCACTAAATATTCTCCTTAATAGTTGTTAAACTGATATAATAGCATCTTTTTCAGTAAAAACTAAGTCCCTTTAGTAAGTTAGAAGTAATTTTCTGCTTTTATGGCAGAAAATTACTTCGTTAACGCACTTATCCTGTTTTTAAGGGTTAGGCTTGGCCCGCCGAGTCGGCAATGCCGTCCAGGGATCGTCCGGCCAGGGGTGTTTCGGATAACGCCCCTTCATCTCCTTCTTGACCTGATGATAGGAACCGTCCCAGAAACCTTTAAGGTCCTGCGTCACCTGTAATGGTCGCCCGGCCGGGGAAAGCAGATGAAGCAGTACCGCTACCCTGCCGCCAGCAACCGTAGGAGTATCAACCAGACCAAATAATTCCTGTAGCTTGACCGCCAACACCGGCAGATCACCACCGCAGTAATCGAGCCTGATTCTTGATCCGCTCGGTACAACCAGATGGGTTGGGGCCAGTTGATCCAGTTCTTGTCGTTGTCGGTAATCCAGCTGATTGAACAATGCAGTTGAGATATTTATTACTGAAATCTGACGTGAAGTTGTTATATTTCCAACATATGGAGCCAGCCAATCATCCAGAGTTTCTGTCAGGGCATTATCGGAATAGTCCGGCCATCCAGCTTCCGGATAGGCCACGCGCAGCAGCTTGACTCTAGCCTGCAGCTGTAAAAAGGCTTCATCGCGTGAAAGCAGGTTCAGTGAAGAATCAGCAATAGCATGCAAGACTACTGGCAAAAGTTGATCCGGTGCCGGCACAAATATCCTGGCAGACAACTGCAGTGCACCGATCCGTTCTTCCCTCTGCCCTACGACTCTCCCTTCACGCTGATCCCAGTTAACAATATCCTGCTTTACAATCTGACGGGCAAGCTCTTCCCTGATAACGTCCTCCTTTATCTCAGCCGATAGATGAATAACGCCTTCATCCTGACCACCTCCATCTACGATTATAGCTATCAATAACGGGCTGGTGCTGATTGCTCCTTGTGCAGCAAGCCTGGCACCACGGCCATTGGCAAGCAGATAGCGATCAGTTGATCCGTCGCGCCGTCCGCCTATCCGGTCCGGATAGGAACTTGCCAGCAGGCGTGCCACAACCATTGGGTCTGGCACATAAGGTTTGGGTTTACCGGTAAACTTTTGCATCCGGCTCAACAGAGTGGATATGCGGTCAACGGCTTTCAATGCACCAATATCGGCAGCAGTGTCGCAATGCCCTTTAGATCTCCAATCCAGTAACAATTCCAGCCTGAAAACCACATCCACAGATCGGGTACTATTCGCTTGATGCGGTCTACTACGCCGCACAATATCTCGTTCGGAAAGAAGTGCTGCCAGGTCACAGCCAAGCTGAGGCAAGCTAAGTTCCTGTGAACGGATCAGCAGGCGTGAGAGTCGAGGATGCAGGGGAAGCCCGGCCATGGATCTGCCAAGCGGCGTCAGGCTGCCGCTACTATCCAGAGCTGCAAGCTCAATAAGTAATCTGCGGGCGACAGATAAAGCTGCTGCAGGAGGAGGATCAAGCCAGGTCAACAGATATGGATCGCTGATACCCCAGGAGGTCAACTCAAGTAAAAGCGGCGACAGATCAATATCCAGAATTTCTGCTGGTGTATGCGCTGTCATAGCACTAAGGGTGTGCTGGCTGAACAGGCGATAGCAGACTCCGGGTGCTATACGGCCTGCACGCCCTTTGCGCTGCTCAGCTGACGCCCTGGACTCTCGCACTGTGATCAGTCTGTTCATGCCGCTGACCTGATCATGCCTCATTCTGCGTGACAGGCCGCCATCAATCACGACCGTAACTCCCTCGATGGTCAAGCTGGTTTCGGCTATACTGGTGGCCAGTACGATCTTACGTTTTTGCCCCGGTTGAATAGCCCGCTGTTGCTGGTCAAAAGGAAGATCACCATACAACTGATGGACCTCAATACCTTTTTCACCCAATCCAGCATCTTCAAGAATAACGCTGCAAGACTTGATCTCACCTGCTCCAGGCAGAAAGCAGAGAATATCGCCATGATTATCTCTCAAAGCCAGCTGTATGGCAGCAGCCATACGTTGTGGCAAACGACTGTGTACCTGATCCTCCAGATATATTTCCTTAACCGGGTATGAACGTCCCGGAGAGCTTACGACAGGTGCATCCTCCATTAATAGAGCCAAAGGTTTTACATCAAGTGTGGCCGACATGACCAATATTTTCAGGTCATTCCGCACCTGACGCTGCACATCCAGGCAAAGCGCCAGCCCCAGATCGGCCTGGATGCTCCGTTCGTGGAATTCGTCGAAGATGACCATGGCTACACCTTCCAGCAACGGATCATGCTGGATGCGCCGGGTCAGAATACCTTCCGTAACAACTTCAATTCTGGTTCTGGATGAAGTTTTACTGTCAAAGCGAATACTGTAGCCAACTGTTTCACCGACCTCCTCACCAAGACAGCCTGACATCCAGCGGGCAGCGGAAACGGCTGCCAGTCGGCGAGGCTCCAGCATGATTATCCGGCCAGCTTCAGGTAGAATTTTATCCAGCAGTGCCAAAGGTACACGTGTTGTCTTGCCTGCGCCTGGCGGGGCATGCAATAGCGTATTGGAATATTTCTGAACAGTATTGATAAGCTCAGGGAGGATTTCATCTATTGGAAGTGGATTCATGGGTATATCCTCCCCTCCCTTGACGGGAGGGGATTAAAGGGGTAGGTGAAGTTACGTCGAAGTCTTATAATTACGCAGGAATAAATTCTTCCTTGGAACTGATCCGCTCCAGAGCAGCCACAATAAGTTTGGCCGCATTTCCCAGATCACCCAGCGAAACGGTCTCGATGGGGGTATGCATGTAACGCAGGGGAATTTTGACCAGTGCGGTTGCAACTCCGCCACGCGAGATCTGCATCACATTTGCATCGGTGCCTGTAGCACGCGGATTGGCGGTAAACTGAATATCAATTTTTTCATCTTTAGCCGTTGAACTGAGCAGCTCAAACAGATGGGGATTGATATTGGCACCACGGGTCAGGATCGGGCCCTTGCCTAATCCGACTTCGCCGTTATGCTTCTTGTCAACGTCAGGCTGGTCAGTGGCAAAATCCACTTCAACGCAGATGCCCACATCAGGATTAACGGTGTAACTGCTGGTGGTTCCGCCGCGCAGTCCGATCTCCTCCTGAACAGAAGATACACCATACAGGTCAATATTCAGTTTTTTACCATTGGCCTTTACCAGGCGCAACACCTCGGCAACAACGAAACAGCCGGCCTTATCATCAAAGCCGCGCGATGAAACCCGATCACCATGAAGACGTGTAAATGTACTGTCAAAAGTGACCGCATCCCCTACCCTTACCAGCTTTTGTGCTTCTTTTTTATCCTTGGCTCCAATATCAATATATTGGGACTCCAGTTTAACAACAGTTTCACGATCCTTGGCGTCCATCAGGTGAATCGGTTTTTTACCGATCACTCCGACCAACGGGCCATTAGTGGTATGGATATAAACCCGTTTACCTGGTGTCAGATGGGCATCCACACCGCCAACAGCGGCAAAATACAGAAAACCTTTATCATCGACATATTTGATCTGCAGGCCTATTTCATCCGTATGCCCAACTACCATTACTCGTGGAAGATCCTTGCCCTTGCCATTTACACGGGCAAATACGTTGCCCATAACATCGGTTGTCAGTTCGTCACAATAAGGAGTTACATACTCACGAAATACACGCTGCGCAGGTTGTTCATAACCGGATGGACTCGGTGCATCCAGCAGTTTTTCCAGAAATTTCAGTGATTCTTTTCTCATCAATTATTTACCTTTCAATATCTATTTGTTTTTTGCAGTATAAACACCATCCCAGTCTGCAGTTGGTGGGTTAATAATATATTCTGTGCAACGCTCCAGATACAGCTTTGAAGGACCGTCTGCTCTTGATTGATCTAGCTATGAACAGACCTCCAGTTTTTATCTGTTCGATAGCGTTTGTGATTTTAACAACAATTAACCCAGTGTCAAACGGAATCTCTTGTCAATAGTGGCTTTAAGCGTATTTTCTTAAATTTGAAAATAACCAAAAAACTTAAATATACTTCGTATTTATGCTTGTTAATTGTTAAAATTCTGATAAAATTTTCACATTTTCATATCAATTTCAGAGGATTATGTCATCTTCTTTCAAGCAGGATGGCATACTGAAGTTTTCCATGGACTGACTGATTTAAAAGAGGTTCGACGTGTCTGTTTTCAATAAAATGCTTAAATCTTTATTTATCAGCCTGCTCTTTCTTTACTTTACCAGTACTACTGCTGATGCTGAAGAAATCAAGCGCATGAATTTTAATGCGGATAATATTATTAAATGGGAAAAAAAGAGTTTTAAAGGTGATACGTTTTATAAAATCGTTACTGAAAATGACAAAAAGGTAATCCAGGCCAATAGCAATGGAACCGCATCCGGTCTGTTTCACAAGGTAAATCTTGATCCTGCCAACTTTCGTTATCTACGTTGGTCATGGAAAATCAAGAATACTATTCCAAAAGGGTATGAAAATCGAAAAGATGGCGATGATTATGCCGCCAGAGTATATGTTGTTTTTCCAGGCCGCTTTTTCTGGCAGACAAAGGCAATTAACTATATCTGGTCAAACCACCTCCCCAAGGGGCAATTTATCCCTAACGCCTTTACAGGCAACGCTATGATGATGGCTGTCGAATCGGGCACAGGTTCGGCAGGAAAATGGCTGACAGAAGAACGTGATGTGCTGGCAGACTACAGAAGATTATTCGGTGGTGCCCCCCAGCAAATCGGTGCTATTGCAATAATGACGGATACGGACAATACCGGAGGTGAAGCTACAGCCTGGTACGGGGAGTTATCGATTGCCACTCAATGATATGTCTGAAAGCAATGCCCGCCTTGACTATACCACACCGCAAAGAGTAATCTGTTGCGGTCAACGATCAATAATTCAATTATCGGAGAAATAAATAATGCAACAGACTGACCTGACATGGAACACAGCACTCCTTTACCCTGCCCCTGATTCTATCGAACTTGAAGCTGATCTGAGTTCATTTGAACAGCTGGCTGCCATTTTTCGTGAAAAATATTTTGAAAAAATTTCGGAACTCGATAGCTCTGCAATTCTTACAGCTATTAAAGAATATGAGTCAATGCAGCTTAGAATGTCCAAACCATTCTGCTATGCCCACCTGCTTTTTGCCGGAGACTCTTCTGACCAAGCCAATCTGGCGCTTTCCATGCGCTGTTCCGAACTGGGCAGCCGCTTGTCACAGCAACTGCTCTTTTTCGATCTGGAACTGATGCACCTGGAAGAAGACCGCTTCGAATCTCTCTGCAAACTTCCTGAGGCGGCCAACTACGAACATTTTTTACGCGGAATCCGTAAGTTTCGTCAATTCAGCCTGAAAGAAAACGAAGAGCGGCTGCTGACTCGCAAGGATCTAACCGGAATTCGGGCCTTTACCAAGTTATTTGATGAGCTGTCTGCATCTTTCAAATACAAAATGGAACTGAATGGAGAGTTGAAGGAATTCACAGGAGAAGAACTGCTGTCGCTGCTGCACCATAATGATCCAGATGTGCGCTTCCGTGCCCAAACCACTTTCCTGGAACTTCATGCAGAGCATGGTATTGTCTTCAACTCAGTGTTCAACAACATGGCATTGGACCATGGTCAGGAAATGGAACTGCGCGGCTACGAAACACCTATTCAACCAACCAACATCGGCAATGAAATCCCTGACGGGGCGGTTGAACACTTGATGCAGGTAACTGAAGCCAACTATTGTCTTGCTCAGGATTATTTCCGGCTAAAAGCCAAAATGCTGGGAATGGACAAAATCCGTAACTGCGATGTTTATGCACCGATTGTTGAAAGTGAAAAAAAGTACGATTTTGATGAAGCTAAAGAAATGGTAGTCGCCTCTTATGGCAACTATGATGCTGAATTCGGTAAAATTGTAAATGATTTCTTCACTGAGCGTCGGGTCGATGTTATGCCGAGACAGGGGAAATCAGGCGGCGCCTTTGCCATGGGGGTCACACCTGAAACTCCACCTTTCCTGTTGTTGAATTACACCGGGACCCTTCGTGATCTGGCCACAATAGCTCACGAAGCTGGGCACGGACTCCACTTTGTGCTTTCTCAAAAACAAACCATGCTCAACTATCATGCCCCTCTCCCGCTGGCTGAAACCGCATCGGTGTTTGGCGAGATGTTGCTGACAAGAGAACTGCTGGACAAAGAAAGCGACCCTGTTGTTCGCAGGTCATTGCTGTGTGCTAAAATTGAAGACATTATTGCAACCACATTCCGTCAAACGGTTCTGACACGCTTTGAACTCCGCCTGCACAATGAAAGAAAGGATGGCTTGCTTTCCAATGACAGAATTTCAGAAATCTGGCTGGAAGAGAATGGCAAACTGTTTGGTGATTCAGTAGACATGATACCCGCGTACCGCTGGGGTTGGAGTTACATCAGCCACTTTATCCATAGCCGTTTTTACTGTTATTCATATACATTTGCAGAACTGCTTGTACTGGCTCTTTTCCAGAAATATCGCGAAGAAGGAAATGACTTTAAACCTGGTTACCGGAAATTACTGGAATCGGGTGGAGCACTTTCCCCCGCTGAAACTGCCGCATTGGCCGGAATTGACATTACGGCGGCTGATTTTTGGCAAAAAGGTTATGATTTCCTTCAAGAACTGATTAAAGAACTTAAAGCAACAATCTAATATGATTTACTTAAAGTCCCAATTTATACTTCTATTTCAGGAGTGAACATATGAATTCCTGTCTTTCATCCAATCTTCTAAAAATCCTTCTGGTAGAAGATAGCGAACACGACCTGTCTGCATTTGTACGTGCTTTCAGTAAAAATAGTTACAAAGTTGAAATTTCTCATAGCACAAGTGCGGAAAATGCTCTTGAGCTGTTAGATTGTGAATTTATTAAATTCGATGCCCTGATCACCAATTACAAGCTTCCGGGCATCAATGGCCTGGAATTGTTTACAAAACTTCGCAGTGCAAACAATAATCTGCCCGTAATTATGCTTATAGCATTCGGGTCGGAAGATTTTGCGGTTGAAGCCCTCAAAGCCGGTGTTGATGACTATATTATTAAAGATCGTGATCAAAAATATCTGAAGTTGCTGCCTTTTGTTGTAAACAGCGTTATCAGAAATATTAACGACCAAAAAAATATACTTGATGAGCTTCGTTTGATGCAATTCTCCGTTGATCAGGCTTCTGAAATGATCATGTGGGGTAATAGTGAGGGGCAGTTTACCTATGTAAACAAAAAAACCTGCGATACGCTTGGCTACACAAAAGAAGAATTGCTGAATAAGGTAATCTGGGACATTGATGAAGAGTATTCTTACGATTATTATAAACAGTGCTGGATAAAGATGGGGCAGATAGAGCAGGACCGGTTCGAAAGTGTCTACTGGCGAAAGGATGGCAGCAGATTTCCGGTAGATATATCTGTTAGCCAGGGGGTTTTCGAGGGTAAAAAACTTAACTTTGCATTTGCCAGAGATATATCCGAACATAAACAGATGGAAGAGGACCTGCAAAAAGCCAACGAAGAACTGGAACTGCGGGTAACTGAACGCACAGAAGAGCTTGCCATGACTGTCAATATGCTGCAAGAAGCGGTCACCATGCTGCAAAAGGAAATCTCTGAGCGAATCAAATCAGAAGAGGCTCTTATGCAGAGCCAGGAAGCTCTAAACAACTCTTCCAAAGAGATGTATGATCTTTATAACCATGCACCTTGCGGCTATCACTCTCTGGATGAAAACGGTTCTATTGTTCGCATCAATGACACTGAGTTAAATTGGCTCGGCTACAGCCGTGATGAAGTTGTTGGTGTTAAAAAGTTTATTGACCTGATTACACCTGAAGGAATCAATATTTTTCACGAAACCTTCCCAAAACTGAAAATTGAGGGATCAGTAAACGACATTGAACAGGTTTTGGTACGCAAGGACGGTACCTTACTGCCGGTTCTGCTTAATGCCACAGCAATTTATGACAAAAATGGCAATTATCTGATGAGTCGTTCAACCGTTTTCGACATAACCGAGCTTAAGCAGACTGAAGAAAAACTACGCCAGAAAGATCGCATGATGATGCAACAGAGTCGTCAGGCAGCCATGGGCGAGATGATTGGGAATATTGCCCATCAATGGAGGCAACCACTCAATACACTGGGCCTGCTGATTCAGCAGCTACCATGTTTCTATGACACACCGGATTTCACCAGGGAATTTATTAATTCAAACACTGAAGAAAGTATGAAACTGATTGAACACATGTCGCAAACAATCGACGATTTTAGAAATTTTTTCAGGCCGGACAGGGAAAAATCAAGTTTCGATATTAAAAAACTGATTTTAAAAACAATCTCACTGATTGAGGCCAGCTACATCTCTCAAAACATTTCTATCACTAAAAAGCTGGAAGATGACCTGTTTGTATCAGGTTATCCCAACGAATTTTCACAGGTATTATTAACTATACTAAACAACGCCAGAGAAGCTTTTGCCGGAAGAAAGACCAAAAAAGCAGGAGTAACCATAAAGTCCTTCAGAGAGGGGAACAGGGTAGTTGTCACTGTAAGTGACAATGCTGGTGGAATTCTGGAGCAAAATATAGACAAGATTTTCGAGCCTTACTTCACAACTAAAGGCTCAGGTGGCGGTACCGGAATCGGTCTTTATATGTCTAAGACCATAATACAGAACAATATGAACGGAACACTTACGGCCAGAAATACTGACAAAGGGGCTGAATTCAGAATTGAAATTTAGTTTTTATTTTAGTCAAATTCCTGATCAAACCCTACCGGATGCTGCCACATCTACAAGCCACACTGGACTACCAACAGAAGATTTTATGAGTTGAGCCGGCAAAGTCAGAGGATCGTAGGGGCCATTCAGAACATCGTTCAGAATGGCTGCCTTGTTTTTACCACTTACAAGAAAAAGTATTTTTTGAGCCATATTTATTACTGATGGCGTCAAACTGATTCGACAAATATCACCTGCTTTCCTGGTCACAACAACAAAACGATCCTCAGGATAATCTACTTTACCAGGAAAGAGAGAGGCGGTGTGCCCATCTTCTCCCAAGCCAAGAAAAACAAGGTCAAAAGCTGCCGTACTGTTGGAAAAAAAATTGCGAAGTTTTGATTCATAGTCATCAGCCGCCTGGGATGGCATCAGATCTGATTGAATAACATGAACGTGATCTCCAGAGGTCGGGATTTTATTGATTAATATCCTATGGGCCGTAAATGCATTATTGCGAGGATCATTTAAGGGTACACAGCGCTCATCACCCCAGAAAAAATGCACATTGTTCCAGGGAATGGCCGAGTAATATGGATCTTGTGACAAAAGTTCATATGTACGGCCGGGTGTTTCGCCACCTGCCAACAAGACAGCAAAAAAACCTTTTTGCTTAACCGCCTTTACAGCTTCTTCAGCAAAAATTTCTGCGGCTGCCTTACTGAGCAAATCAATATTTTCATAGATGCAAATCAATCAAGCACCTCAGTGACAGCAGGCTGGATCCAACGGTGCCCTTCCCTTGCGATCATCAAGTCTGCCGTCTCAGGCCCCCAACTGCCGGCCGGATAGTCAGGAAAATCGGCTGGTGGCAGAGACTCCCAAGCCTCCAGAAAAGGAGCGACCAATCCCCAGGCGCATTCCACCTGATCGGCGCGCATGAACAGGGTTGCATCCCCACGAATAATATCCAGCAATAAGGTTTCATAGGCATCGGGTGTAGCTGTTTTAAACGCATCGCTGTAACGGAACTGCATCTCTGCTGCACCTAACAGAAGCTTTGTTCCAGGGTGCTTGACCTGAATCCGGGTTACTATCCCCTCTTCCGGCTGAATTCTGATTGTAATCCGGTTTGGCTGCCAGCTTTCTACTGCAGCAGAGGGAAAAAACTGGTGCGGAGGAGATCGGAATATAATTGAGACCTCGGATACTTTTACCGGCATCCTTTTCCCGGTACGCAGATAAAATGGTACACCCTGCCAGCGCCAGTTATCGATATTGAACATGAAGGCCGCATAGGTTTCAGTGGATGAGTTCTCCGCAATATTCTTTTCTTCGCGATATCCGGATACCGCTTTACCAGAAATGCTGCCCTTGCGATATTGTCCCCTGACAGCTACCCTGTGAATATCTTCAATGCGAATTGGCCGTATGGCGTGCAGGACGTCAACTTTTTTATTGCGAATTTCGTCGGCCTCAAAAGAAATCGGCGGCTCCATGGCAACCAGGCAAAGAATCTGCAAAAGATGATTTTGAACCATATCGCGCAAGACACCGGCCTGGTCAAAATACTCACCCCGAGATTCAACACCGACTGTTTCAGCAACTGTTATCTGCACATGGTCAATATAGCGACGATCCCAGATAGGCTCAAACAATGAATTGGCAAAACGGAAGGCTAGAATGTTCTGAACTGTTTCCTTGCCCAGGTAATGATCAATACGATAGATCTGTGATTCATCAAAAATACTGTCCAGAAAAAGGTTCAGTTCCCTTGCGGTAGCAAGATCTCTACCAAACGGCTTTTCTATAACTATTCTGTCCAGCTTGCAGTTTTTGCAGACACCAAGCCTGACCATCATCCTGGCCGCCATCTCCATCATGGTCGGCGGTATGGCAAGATAATAAACCCGGTTGGCCCTGCATCCCCATTCCGCCTCAATGGTATCCAGTTGCAGATTAAGCTGTGCACCGGATTCCTGATCGCTCATGTCTTCAGAAACATAGTAAATCTTATCAGCAAACTTTTGCCAGATAGTATTGTCTGTCTTACCACGACGGGAAAACTGATCAACACCCTCTTGTAAATGCTTACGGAAAGCCTCGTTTTCAATTTGTTTTCGTGCTGCACCAATTATGGCAAACTTTTCAGGCAGATGACTATCCATTAACAGATTATATAGCGCAGGCACTAACTTGCGCCAGGTCAGATCGCCACCAGCACCAATAATTACGATAATTGTCGGTTCAAGCCTGGTTTTACTTATCATGTTCACTCACCTTTTCCAGATGACTTCTCCTTATGTCCACCAAACTGGTAGCGCATAGCTGACAATACCCTGTCTGCAAAATCCGACTCTCCACGTGAACTGAAGCGCTGGTAAAGGGCTGTACTGAGTACCGGTGCCGGTACACCTTCTTCAATAGCGGCGCTGATTGTCCAACGACCTTCACCCGAGTCAGATACATGGCCGGAAAAACCGTCCAGATCCCTGTTTTCACTGAATGCCCTGGCACTAAGATCCAGCAACCAGGAAGAAACAACGCTTCCACGTCGCCAAAGCTCTGAAATATCAGCCAGATTAAAGTCATACTGAAAGTGTTCCGGGTTACGCAGGGGGGTTGTTTCAGCGTCGGTTTCCCGGGTACTGCTGCCGCAATTGGCGTGTTGCAGAATATTGAACCCCTCGGCGTAGGCGGCCATCAGACCATATTCAATACCGTTATGTACCATTTTAACAAAATGGCCTGCTCCGTGTGGTCCACAGTGCAGATAACCGCCATCGGCAGTTGAACCTGAATCCACCCTGCCCGGTGTAGCTTCTGCCGCCTGATTACCGGGAGAAAGTGCATTAAAGATCGGATCCAGATGTTGTACAGTTTCAGGCTCTCCCCCAATCATCAGACAATAGCCTCTTTCTCGTCCCCAGACTCCGCCACTGGTACCCACATCAAGATAATGAATTCCCTTTTGCTTCAATTCCGTACTCCTGCGAATATCATCATGGTAATGGGAGTTACCGCCATCAACTATGATGTCACCACTATCTAACAGCGGAAGTATCTTTTCAATCATGTCATCCACTGCAGCGGCCGGGATCATCAGCCAGACAACTCGCGGTGCTGCCAGAGAGGAAATAAATTCCGGCAGGGATAATGTACCAGTAGCACCTTCACCGACAAGCACATCCACAGCTGCTGCATTACGTCCGTAAACAACACACTCGTGTCCCTTTGTCAGCAGACGACGAATCATGTCACCACCCATACGACCTATTCCAATCATACCAATCTGCATAATCTCTCTCCGTTTCCCCTCCCTTGCCGGGAGAAGTCAAAAAAAGCAAAAGGCGGGGAAAACCCGCCTTTTTATTTTAACACAATATTTTTACTGCGGCTTCAGCCGTCAAATCCGACTCTATCTGCTCGCCATCTTCCATGCGTTTGAATATTGCCTTACGGGATGCCACCTCATTCTCTCCGATAACAACACTGTATCGTGCCTTTAGTTTGTCAGCACGTCGCATCTGGCTTTTCAGGCTTTTACCCTCATAATCCAGCTCTACCCTTACGCCTGCCTGCTGAAGTTCGGTCATCAAAGTAAAAGCCTTGCTGCGAACATCAGTTCCAAGTGTTGCGATAAAAAGATCCGGTCGTTTTACAAAATCGCGTTCCTCCAGTAAAAGAGCTACACGTTCCACGCCGATGGCAAATCCGATGCCCGGTATTGAGGGACCACCCAGTTGAGAGATTAGCCCATCATAGCGACCACCGGCAGCAACGGCCGACTGTGATCCCAACAGACCGGTTACCAGCTCAAATGTGGTTCGCGTATAATAATCCAGACCTCTGACCATGCGCGGATTTATGTTGTAAGTGGTTCCGGTCAGTTCAAGATAATTTCTTACGGCTCCAAAATGATCTTCACAGCTGCCACAGAGATGATCCAGCATGGATGGAGCGCCGGCAGTAGCCTCGGCGCAGCCCGGCACCTTGCAGTCCAGGGTGCGCAAAGGGTTGGTTTTAAATCTCCGTTTGCAGTCTTCGCACAGATGATCAAGACGGACTTCCAGAAACGCCAGCAGCGCCTTGCGATAATCCGGTCGGCAGTCATGGCAGCCGAGCGAATTGATCTGCAGTTTGGGTTCATCCAGCCCAATTTTTTTGAAAAAAGCACAGAGCATATTCAGCACCTGGGCGTCTACCATCGGATCGTTAACGCCGGTTACTTCGGCACCGATCTGGTGAAACTGGCGATAGCGACCCTTTTGAGGCCGCTCATAACGAAACATCGGTCCCAGGTAGTAAAGCTTGCTGACCGGATCTGTTGCATAAAGCTTGTTTTCAATCAATGCTCTCATGACACCGGCAGTACCTTCCGGTCTGAGAGTGATGCTGTTTTCACCTTTATCAACAAAGGAATACATCTCTTTTTCAACGATGTCGGTGGCATCACCGATTGAACGGCAGAACAGTTCCGTCTTTTCCATAATCGGTACACGTATTTCTGAAAAACCGTTCAATTCAAAAGTCTGCCTTGCTGCCTGTTCAATATATTGCCATCTGCCGGTTTCATCAGGCAGGATATCGTTAAATCCCTTAATTGCCGTTATGGCCATACTATCCTCTTAATTGTTTTATAGTGGACTAATGCGAATTTATTTCAGGAGGTTCTCAGGAAGCGATTAACACAGTTTTTGCCTTTGCTCTTCCCCACGTACATGGCCTTGTCAGCCATTTCAAGCAGATCATTTTTAGAGACCGTATCTTCCGGGCAGCAGGAATAACCGATGCTGCATGTCAAACGGATACTATATCCCTCTGACGCCAGAAAATTATTTGCTTCTACTCTTTTCCGGATACGTTCAGCAACAACCAGGGCCTCTTCCGGCCGTGTTTCAACCAATACTATCGTATACTCGTCTCCACCGTAACGAATCACAACATCCACGTCACGAACAGACTTTTTGAGCAGTGCCCCCATCTCTTTCAGCACCTTGCTGCCCACCAGATGGCCATGGGTGTCATTGACAAGCTTGAAACAGTCCAGATCAAGAAAGATGATCGCCAGATGCGAAGTATAACGTTCTACGCGTTTTAGCTCGCGCTCCAGAACAACTTCCAGATAACGATTATTGTACATTCCGCTCAGGTCATCTACAAATAGCATGTCCTTGGCGTGATTGAACTTTTGGGCATTGTCAAAGGCTCTTACGGATTGCTCAAGAAGAAACATGACGTTTTTACTCTTCGGTTCAAAATCCGGCAGATCAGCATCAACATCGTTAAAAGCCGCAACCAGACCAATCAACGCACCTTTATTGCGAACAAAAACCAGGTAAGCCTGGTTGACTCCGGATTGACTTACTTCGACCTCAGAATCCTGCTGCTTGGCAAAAACTATTTTTTGAACCGCTTTGGACTTTTTCAGATCTTTGCCAAGAAATGGCAGAATCATATTGTGCAAAATAAATGCAACAGGATTGGACAGCCCTTTGACATCTTTCAGTTCAAGGCCGTTTTCAGTTACAAACAACCCTATTCCCCGACTGACTCCAATTTCACGAACAATTGCTTCCAATGTGAGATGACAGATCCGTTCCAGATCAAGACAGCCGGATATATTCTGACTGGTCTGAAACAGGTTGAGCATATTCTTGAGTTCTTCATTTTCATCAAGGATTCTGCGTTTTTCAAGACACTGGGCAACAGAATGCAGGAATTCGTCAGAGTTTACAGGTTTGACCAGATAATCATGAACACCATGCTTGAGGGCATAGATGGCAGATTCCATATTGGCATTACCGGTAACCATGATAACGTCAATTGTTGAGTCTTTCTCCTTAACCTTGGAGAGAATCTCCATACCACTGATATCAGGCATGACCAGATCGGTTATAACGAGACCGTACTGATTGGCGGAGATCATCTCAAGACCTTCGGCACCATCAGCAGCGCAATCAACATCATAGCCCTGAGACTTTAGTAGGCCAGAGAACATGTCCCTGAAAAACCGGTCATCTTCGACAATCAGAATTTTGTCCATAGTCGAAACAAGCCTCAACTTGAAATAGTTTACGAGTTGGAAACGAAATAGTAGTTCTAATTATTTACAGCATTTACGGCTACAGGTCAAACAGCTTTATTTTTTACCAATCTTAACACGATCTGAATGCGTGATAACATTCCAACTCTTTCCATCACTTGACAAGTCAATTGTACCATCATTATCTGTCCGGTATACATGTATACCTCGTTTTTCAAGCTGGTTAACCGTATCCTGCGAAGGTAAACCAAAACTGTTTCCCTTTCCGGCCGAAATAAGTGCGACCTGAGGATCTACACGCTCCAAAAAATCAGGCAGGGTTGAATATCGGCTGCCATGATGCCCGACCTTCAGTACTGTAGACTTGATACTCCGCTTTTCATTCAATATGCGTTGTTCCGTAGCAAAGCCAGCATCGGCAGTAAATAATATATTAACCTCTCCAAAGTTAATACTGAACACAAGAGACTCTTCGTTCAGGTCAACATCGTCAGAAGCTTTTTTTACCGAAGGCGAATGAACTGTCATCAAAACACCTTCCGCCAGTTTAAAACTGTCGCCTGCTGCAAATTGACGTATGGGTATGTGCTGTTCCGCCAGATTACTGCACAGCTGTTCATATTGTCTGCCATAACCACCCGAAACAGGTTCCATGAATTCGCCGACCGGAATCATTCTGGCAGTAAAAGACAATCCACCGATATGATCCGGGTGGCTGTGTGTCATGACCATTCGATCAATACGCTTAATCCTCATCTTATTTAGAGCCGGTACCAGTAAACGTTCACCAAAATCCCGACCATTATCATTGAGATACCCGCCACCGTCCACAAGCATGGTCGTACCATCCGGCATCCGCAGCAGTATGGATTCCCCCTGCCCGACACTGAGCATAGTGACATGCAGTTTTCCGTCTGAGAGTTGAGGCGTCGCCAGGTGAACAGCTATTGCCAATAAGGGCAGCAACAGACAAAGAGACTTCTTGAAACGGGTATTTAAATCAAAGGTCAAAATTAACATGACCGCTAAAAAAATCAACATATCCAGTCCCGTAATACCATGGAAACCGACCACCGGAACCTGTGCAAACAGGTTAATCAGCCAATTTGAAATCTGCACTATTTTTGCCGTAATCCATAGAAGGATATGGGCAATCGGTGGAAACAGGTAAACAAACGGCAAAGCACAGAAACCGGTCAGAACGGCGCCATAGCCCAAAAGCGGAACAATTATGAAATTAGTAAATATTCCATTCAAAGAAACCTGGTTAAAATAGTACAACACCGGAACCACAGTGGCTGCAACAGCAGCCAGCGAAGTCAGAGTAAACTGAACCAGCATACGAATCGTTTTATTTTCAATTTTTCCAAACCTGCTCATTATAGGCATAACGACAACCGTTATCCCCCACAGGGCCAGAAAGGAAAGTTGAAAAGACAAATCAAACAAGGTTGGCGGATTCAGGACAACCAGCAGTAAGGCGGACAATAGGAGTACATTGACAGGATCACTCTCTCTTTCCACATACAGCGCAACAACAAAAGCAGCCAACATAATTACAGAACGAGCCGTGGCAGGTGCTGAACCGGTCAAGAGCAGATACAAGATCATGGCCGGCAGGGCCAGCAGTAAGACCATTCTTCTTAAATTGAACCTGAGTGCCAGATATTCAAATCGTGTAGTAATAAGCAATGAAATCTGGACAATGAAAACTGCTATGATCCCGATGTGAAAACCGGAAATGGAAAGGATGTGGTTGACACCGGACCTGGTATAGGCATCGGCCAAAGTTACTGGAATTCTCTTTTGATCGCCAATCAGCAGTGCCGTAACTACAGATGAAATATTTTCATCCGGTATTGACGCGCGGATAAAGTTACCGAGTCTGAGAGCAATCAGATCAGCACGGCGCAATAAAGAATCCTCCGCCCCACCCCTCATCAACACTATATCTTCGGAGCTATCAACTCTTCCCGTAGCAGCTATTTTACGAAAAGCCAGAAAGCGGGGATAGTCAAACTCACCCGGCAGACCAAGTTTATGGGGAACTGTAATGCGGGTTAAAAATCTGATTTTATCCCCTCGCGAAAAAGCGGCTTCGCCATTTGAGAGATAGATCATCAGATTACCGCTGGCAAGACTCATGGTTCTCTCGCTGGCAACTCCCTCCACCCGCAGAACAAAGCTTCCTGACAGTCCTTCCTGATTTACTGTTGTAACAGGCCGCGAGATTATTACGCCCTGAACAATTACCGGAGTTCGTGAAACATGATTGATAATTGAATCGGAAAATAAAACCGGAGATTTCCAATGGGACAAGGCGGTTAGGCCACAAACAAGAAAAAAACAGATATTACACAGATTAAACAGATTGCGATTGGTAATAAAACAGCAGATAACAAGGCAGGCCAAAACTGTCAATACGGCGGAAAACGGCAACAGAAATCCGAAAGAGTCTGACAGAACCAGACCAGTTGCCAGTGAAATAAAAGGAATCAGAAGCGGGTGCTTCCTTTCCAAAATGTCTCCTTCCTGATCCAGGTATTATGTGATCACAAAAAAGCGGGGAGCGAAAATAATATCCGCTCCCCCTTAAAATATCTATTCAAGTGATGGTGAAACAGTAACAATTAAACATCTTCCTCTTCATCACTAAAATCATCACCGCCAGCTACATCATCTAAACCGTATCCTGCCAGTTCATCATCATCCAGATCATCATCTGAAATATTTATCCTGGAACAGGCGTCTTCATCAGCAATCTTTTCAAAGCGGGTCAAAAGCTCATCATTTGTACAAAAATTGGTGTTTTTGAATTTGCATCTATCAAGATCGCAGAGATCAAACAACTGAATTTCACTGCAGAGACGACGGACCGGCTCTGCGACAATTTCTAAGCTTTCATCATTATCATCTAACAATATCTTTGACATAATCGACCTAACATTCACCTTTCAAGAACTGACCGGCTTTGGCAACATCTTCCTTACAACCGATATAAACAGGACAACGCTGATCAAGGCCCTCCGGGTTCACATCCAGGATTCGTACATCACCGTTGGTGGCCGAACCGCCAGCCTGTTCAATCAGGAAAGCCATGGGGTTAAGTTCAAACAGCAAACGCAACTTACCTACCGGTGCATCTTCCAGGGCCGGATACATAAATACGCCTTTACCCTTCATCAGTATCTGGTTTATATCCGGAACAAATCCGCCGGAATAACGCAGCTTGGACCCCTTATCCTCAAGATAGCGGATAAAGTTTTCGTTTTCCGGTGAATATTTTTTACGCAGGCCGCCCGGAGAATAGATATCGCCTGAAGGCTTCATACGTACGTTTTCCCTGGTCAGGGTATATTCCATCAACTGGTTCATGGTGAACTCGTAGACCCCTTTTCCAACCGAGTAGACAAGCGATACTCGAGGTCCGTAAAGAATATACATGGCCCCGACCATGTTGCGTCCTGGCTGCAGCAAATCACAGCCCTGATAAATGCCCACAATCGTTCCTACGGCAAGATTCACATCAACCAGTGACGATCCATCCAGAGGATCATAGGCAACCGAGAACATGCCCTGTGGATTACTTGTAACTTCAAAAATTTCATCCATCTCTTCGGAAGCGATATTGCAGACAACGCCGGAATGAATCAGCCTTTTACGCATGATACGGTCAGACAGGACGTCCAGCGCCAGCTGCTCTTCTCCGTAAAGGTTTGACGTACCGGCCACACCCAGATCACCGGTGCGGATGGCGTTAATAACATATTTGCTGGCCTCAGCGATCTCACAGATCAGATGCACCATATTATCGCTGATATTCTGACTGCGCAGGTGCTGTCGCAAGTCAACCTGGAATTTTGTTTTACCCGGTTCAGTAGGCATTGCTTCCTCCACTATGAGTTATTATTGCTGCTTGCTTCAGTTTCTGAACAATATCCCAAAACAGTTGTATTGGCAAGACAGGCGAAAATAAAAAGTAAATTATTTTTCAGGATGCTCCTTTAAACAACATTTTAATTTTCATGAGCCGAATAAAAAATATTAATCAGCACACAATAAACTATACCAATAATTATATTTTATGCTAATTATTCACAACTATTTTTGGGCAATAAATACCATCTTGGAGGAGTTATGTACGATCTGTTTGCCCTGTTGAGCTGGCTTGGAAAACATTCCCAGTATCTGTTTCTGCTTGCCGGTGCAGGTTTGCTGGTCTGGAACTCTGTTGTTATCGTTGGCGGCAATGAAATTGCCCTGATTGAACGTCGCTGGTTCGGCAATAAAATGCCGCAGGGTCGTGTTGTGGCACTTGGCAATGAGGTTGGTATTCAGGCACGTACCCTTGGACCTGGCCTGCATTTCCTGATTCCGTTCATCTACAAAGCCAGCAAGAGTGTTTTTACTGAGATACTTGAAAACGAGATCGGCCTGATCGAATCCGTTGATGGCTCTTCAATCCCGTCCGGCAGAATTTTTGCCGCAGTTGTTGCCGGACACAACTCATTTCAGGACGGTGAAGCCTTTATCAAAAACGGCGGGCAGAAAGGTCCAC
The DNA here is from genome assembly GCA_964509295.1 of uncultured Geobacteraceae bacterium. Lineage (GTDB taxonomy): Bacteria > Desulfobacterota > Desulfuromonadia > Geobacterales > Pseudopelobacteraceae > JBGSQR01. The sequence goes on from CAZDWS010000003.1 coordinate 174,461, forward strand.
AAATCGAGATCCTGCCTCCTGGTAAATACCGCATCAATCCTTACCTGTTCAAGCTGACCAAAGGCAATGTCACCGAGATCAAGGATTTCGAGATCGGCATAGTTGAATCAGTTGATGGTGTGGCCATCCCGGAAGGTCGCATTTTTGCCCAGGCTGTTGAAGGGCACTCCTCTTTCCAGAATGGTGATGCCTTTATCAACAGTGGCGGGCAGAAAGGCCCACAGATTGAAATCATCCCACCAGGTAACTACCGTATCAACCCGTACCTGTTTAAAGTCACCAAAAGTTCGGCAACAAAAATCAGTGAAGGTGAAATCGGTCTGGTGGAGTCAGCTGACGGTTCGGCAATCCCTGCCGGTCGCATTTTTGCCAATGTGGTACCGGGTCATAACTCTTTCCAGTCCGGCCAGGACTTTATCAAAAACGGCGGACAGAAAGGCCCTCAGACAGAAATACTGCCACCGGGTGTCTACCGTATCCACCCTAACCTGTTCAAAGTCACCAAGGCAGCGGCTGTGATCATTGCCAAGGGCGAAGTCGGCATGGTTACGGCTCAGGACGGCGCACCGATCCCCATGGGTCGACTGCTGGCCCAGAGCGTGCCGGATCATTCTAATTATGAAAGCGGTGAGACCTTCCTGAAAAACGGCGGCCAAAAAGGCCCGCAGATCGACATCCTGCTACCAGGTACCTATCGTATCAACCTGAATCTGTTCAATATTCAGATAGCTCCTGCAGCCGTCATTGAAGCCAACAAAATAGGTCTTGTAACAGCACTGGATGGTATTCCATTGCCTGATCGCGAATACGTCGCCTCTCCAATCACCGGACACAACGACTATCAGGATGGCTCAGCCTTTTTGACAAAACTCGGCCAACGCGGACCACAACTTGATGTTCTACGCCCGGGTACCTATTACATCAACCCGTTCATGTTCAGTGTTGCCATAGACGAAGTAGCGGTTATTGAGCGAGGTCAGGTCGGCGTAATCGTATCCAACGTTGGAGAAGACCCCACTGAAGAGATGAAAAAACGCCTCGGTTCTTCCCAGACCGGCGCTTCCATAGAGGAAGGCAAAGAGAAATACGTTGTGCCAAAGGGTTTCCGGGGCATCCAGGAAGAAGTTGCAGGACCGGGACGCTATTACCTGAACCGTCGCGCTTTCATGGCCTACATTATTGATACGACCAACATTACCATCGACTGGGACGACCAGGCCGATACCCGTTTCGATCAACTGACCGTCATTTCAAAAGATGGCTTCCCGATCCAGGTGGCTGTCAAAGTTGTTATCCGTGTCCGGCCAGATCAGGCACCGTACATGGTCGCCAAAGTCGGTTCCATCGACAACCTAATTCAGCACGTCATCCACCCCATGATTGACTCATCTTTCCGTAATCAGGCATCAACCGCATCGGCCATGAACTTCCTGCAAAGCCGTTCGGAAGAACAGGCCAAAGCAGAATCCCGCGCCAGGATCGATCTGGAAAAATACCACGTAGAATGCGTATCGGTACTGATCTGCCAGATCAAACTGCCGGAAGACCTGATGCAGACCCAGACCAAACGTATCATCGCTGAACAGCAGCAGGAAATGTACAAGATGGAGCAAAAATCACAAGCAGAACGAACGGAAATGGAGAAAATGCGCGCCACAGCTGACCAGCAGCCGACCCTGGTTGCTTCTGAAATTGCCGTAAAAGTTGCCACCCAAAAGAAAACCGAGATGATCACGCTTGCTGAAGGTTCGGCAGAAGCCAAAGCATTGGAAGGTACTGGTGAAGGCAAACGTCTGAAAGCTATTGGCGACGGTGAAGCATCCAAAATCGCCGCCATCGGTGAAGCTACAGCCCAGGCTTACAGCAAGCAGCAGGAGGCAATTGGTGAAGAAGCAATCAAGCAGATCAAGATTGTTGAGCTGATTGCAGCTGCCATAGAAAACGGTAAGATCAAGATTGTACCGGACGTGCTGGTAACAGGTGGCGGAACTGCCGGTGATGGATTAATGGGACAGTTGACCAGGTTGCTGCCGGGGATTGATTTGAGCGGGTTGTTGAAGAAGTCGGTGGTTGCACCGGAAATCCGCGAGCAGGGATAGAAAAACATTTACCTGTAGTAAAAGAAACAAAAAGCTAAAGCAAAATCTTAAAAATCTAAGTGGTGTAGAATTGTTTTACAGGAGATTTTATGACGTTTTTTACCACCGTTCTCGGTGTATTTTACTTCAGGAGGAAAACGTGAAAATCAGTTTCGTAAAGTATGTTGTTATGGCCGTCTTTGTTTCAATGATCACCGGTTGTTCCCTTTCCTACACCATTCATGAACCGCAGGTTTCTTCGTTCAGGTACGACTCTGTTCCGTCGAAGAAGGTTGTCATAAAGGTGATTGACCAGAGGAAAGACCTGATCTTCCAACGTCAGATTTCAAATTTGAGAAATGTCAAACTTGAACTTAAGAATGTGGAGGACCCGATAAAGTGGTTAGCCATTGCACTTGAAAAAGAGTTAGTGGCCCGGGGAATTCCTGCAGAAGTGATTACCAGCGACAGTGCTGGTACTGAGGATATGTCCCTCACCATCAAGACCTACCAGATAGTCAGCCACCGCATGACTGGATTCTCGCCATGGGAAACGTACCATTCCTTCAAGGCAGATTTGAAGGCAGGTAATCAGACTAACACCATCATTGCTTATTTTACCAATGGTCATGTACCAAAATGGTCCATGAATGAGATTGAGAAGCCATGCTTTGACATCCCCATGTCCATTGTTGTTAAAGACGTGGCATCAAAGATCAATCAGACTATTTTTAAACTCCAAGCCGGCAAAGATCAACTAGACAATATAAATGGCAGGATTGAACAAAAACTTGCCACCGATAGTGAGGAAGCCTGCCTTCCGGCTATTGAAATGGGTGCAACCAATAATCAGGCTGGCATGCCTTACCTTTTGAAGTTGGTAGAGCACAAGGACCAGTTCCTGCGGGCCTGTTCTCTTTCAGCAATTGGCACCCTGGGGGCAAAAGAACAGCTTGATTTACTCAAAGCAAAGTTCGCTCAGTTTGACTATGTGGATCAATTTATGGCGCTGAAAGCAATCGGTGATATCGGCACTCCCGAAGCAATCGACTTCATCAAAAAAACTCGAACTGACAGTAAATACCAGTCTGAAAACGGGTATGTGTACTTCATGAATCTATATATGGATTAACTAACAAACTTTTTAAAAGCAAAACTGCGAAAAGGACAAGCTACATAATACAAAAAGTAGCTTGTCCCGTTTTTTTCTATCTTATAGACCAATCAAATTTCTTTTCAGAATCCATCTTCCAATGTATATAATCACCCACAAAATGAAAACAGTGCTCAATTTTGCAAGGCATGAAAGGCTTTATACATGACTGATGGACCGGTTAATTCAACAAAAAGCAGTCGCGGTTTTTTATTATACATAATTCTGACTTCCATGCTTTGCGGTGCACTGGTCATGGTCATCGAAGTGCTTGGCTCGCGGGTAATCGGGCCGTTCTACGGTGTGAGTCTGTTTGTCTGGACTTCTCTGATTACTGTCACACTGGTCGCGCTTGCCCTGGGTTATGTTTCGGGCGGTATCCTATCTGATCGTCGGGATGACCCGGCCTGGCTTTACGGCATCATCCTGCTGGCCGGTCTGTTTGTTCTGATCATACCTGTCATTAAACTCCCTGTGCTCAAGATCTGCCAGTCGCTGGGCCTGCGTGGCGGTGCCTTTGCCAGCTCGCTTTTGCTGTTCGGCCCCGCCCTGTTTCTGCTCGGTTGCGTCTCACCCTATATTGTCAAGATTGCTGCCAGGGAAATGAAGAACATTGGTCGGACAGTCGGCATGCTTTCCGCCGTCTCCACCTTCGGCAGTTTCTTAGGAACAGTCTGCACCGGCTTTGTGCTGATCGCCTATTTCGGCGTTAGCCGAATATTTATGGTTATCGGTCTGCTGCTGATTGCCCTGGCGGTTGGCTATTTTGTACTGTTCCGCCGTAAGCCGCTGTTTCTGATTATGCTGCTAATACCGCTGTTTTTTTCAGGTGTTGGTGGAGTAACAACAAAACTGATGCCTGACGGAACTCGCGTTACCAAGGTCTTTGAAAAAGAGAGTTTTTACGGCAGCATCAAGGTTATTGACTATAAAAGCAGAACGGAGACAGTACGGTCAATGCTGATTGACGGCCTGACCCAGGGGCGCATGGATCTGTCCAACAGCATGCCGGTATCATCTTACATCTACTTCATGCAGTTTCTGCCCTATGCCCTGAATCCGGGCGGCAAATCCTGCCTGGTGGTCGGCCTTGGCGCAGGACTGGTACCCATGTGGTACGAGCAGCAGGGCATCACCACCGACGTGATTGAAATCGACCCGCATGTACTTGACGCAGCCCGTACCTACTTCGGGTTCAAGACATCAGGGGAAGTTTTTATTGATGATGCCCGTTACCATTTGAACAATTCAAAAAAGAAATACGACTATGTGGTGCTGGATGTCTTTAACGGTGACACGACGCCAGGACATGTCCTGAGCCTGGAAGCGCTGCAGGTTGTCAAACAGCGTATGGCTGACAAAGGAGTTCTGGCCGTTAATCTGATCGGCAGCCTGAAGCGAGAGACTTTCATGACCGCTTCTATTGTTGAGACACTTCGGCAGGTATTTTCCACCGTGCGGATCTATCCCGTATTTTCTCCCGATGGCGACAGTGCCTGGGGTAATCTGGCTGTAATAGCCTTCAATGGGCCTGCTATCCAATTCAACCAAACTGAGGTTAATGAGTTCAAAGTTCATAAATTTGCAGAGCAGCGTGTGCATGAAAATTTGGGACAGACATTTACTTTTCCTGCAGGAAGCGCTTCGATCATTCTGACCGACAATTATAACCCGGTTGATTTCTACGACACATGGCTCAAGGAAGAGTTACGCAGAAGCATTCTGGCCAGTCAGGACGCAGATATTCTGAGTTGATTCTACCATTTTTGCAGGAGGTCAAACTTGAAACCTTTACTGACAATCATTTTGCTTTTACTGACATTTACACCAGCCAATGCAGAAATGTACAAATGGGTTGCTGAGGACGGTTCTGTAACTTTCAAAGACACGCCACCTCCTGCTTCCAAAAAGGCCAAAAAGGTCAAGGTCTACACTGAAAGCGACTTTGATCCGGCCCCACCCTATCAACCCGAACCTGCGAAGCGTAGTTCAAAAAAATCCACTTCCACGGTCACCCAGACCACCGCCACTAAAAAAGAGCGTTTCAACGGAACAGTTGAAATCTATCTGACCGATTGGTGCGGCTACTGCAAACAGGCTTTGAGTTACATGGACAGCAAGGGTATCCCCTATGTTGCCTACAACATCGAAAAAGATAATGCCGCCAAACTGCGACATAAAGAACTGGGCGGACGTGGAGTACCATTGATTATTATCGGTCCAAACAAACTGTCCGGATTTTCTCAATCAACAATGGAAAGATATCTTAACAACTAGTCGGTTTCCCGACAAATATGCAGATTTACACCTTTGACAAAGACAACCTGCTGGGGTATAGCTTTACGAGTCTTTAATTCAACTAAACCAATACGGAGCCGTAATATGAGTAGTGCAGCACATATTCTGATCGTTGATGATTCAACACCTTGTCGAAGCAAACTGACCGAAATTCTGGAGGCTGAGGGTTATCTTGTCTCTCAGGCAGCATCCGCAGAAGAAGCTATCCCCATGTTCAAGTCCGAAGAATTTAATCTGGTCATCACGGAAATCATTCTGCCCGGAATGAGTGGCCTGAACCTGCTAAAACTGTTCAAGGAGATTCACCCTGAAACAGATGTTGTCGTAATCAGTAGCAACACGTCCAGCTTTACAACCATCAAGGCGCTAAGACTTGGTGCTTATGATTATATTGTCAAACCGATTGATGATGAGTCTGTGCTGTACAGTATGGTTGACCGGGTGCTGGAAAAGCAGGAACTGGCCCGCGAAAATCTGCGTCTGATAAATGAGATTGCCGAGAAGAACAAGAAACTGAGCGAATCATTAAAAATGATGAAGATGATCAACCAGGTCTGCGTCCTGCTGACCTCAACGCTTGATATCGCCTCGATCCTGCGGATTTTAACTGAAAGCGCAGTCAAACAGCTACAGACAACCAGCGGCTATCTGTTATTGCTTGATAAAAGCGGCTCATTCCTGACCATGAAAGTATCTAATGGCATAGACCATACAATAGCAGGCAAGTTCAAACTTTCTCCCGGTCATGGTATTTCCGGCCTGGTCTTTGCCACCGGTAAGCCACTGATTATCAACACCCTTGATTCTGATGAATATACTGATAGATTTATAGAAGAAGATCCCTTTGGTGTTCTACTGACCACTCCAGGAGTTCTCTCGGTCCCGCTGCAGGTTCAGGGAAAAACTGCCGGTGTTTTGACCATGTCCGGCGGTAGCAATGGAAAGCCTTTTACTGAAGAACAGCTGGAATTTCTCTCAATTCTCTCCAGCTATGCTGCTATAGCGATTGAAAATGCCGGAATTTTCTATAAACTTAAAAAACAGCTATAAATATTTTCAACTGCTTTATTTAACTGAGTCCATTTCAAGGGGGCATATTATGGAAAACAATCCTGTCGGTTGGTTTGAAATTTATGTGCAGGACATGAAACGTGCAATAAAGTTTTATGAGTCTGTCTTTCAAGTCAAACTGGAGCAACTTGAAAGTCCGATCAGCAATCTGGAACTGTGGAGTTTTCCCATGAATATGGGAAAAATGGGAGCCAGCGGAGCACTGGTAAAAATGACCGGTTGCCCCTCGGGCGGTAACAGCACACTTGTTTATTTCAGTTGCGATGACTGTGCAATAGAAGCGGCCCGTGCAGCCGAAGCCGGCGGTAAAATCCAGAATGAAAAGTTTTCCATTGGCCAGTATGGCTTTATTTCATTACTGATTGATACTGAAGGAAATATGATCGGCCTGCATTCACTGAAGTAGTATTAAAGAAATCTATGACTGGGGTATACAATGTTTACAAGTCACAGCATTGATGGATACAAGTCTGTTCTGAATGGCATCGAACAGAAAACACTGGTCTATGGTGACAAAACTTTGATGGTGGAATTCAAACTGAAACAGGGTGCTGTTCTTCCTCTTCATTCCCATCCGCATGAACAATCAGGCTATCTGGTAACAGGCCGGATTAAACTGACTATCGACAATCAAGTCCATAACGTAGTCCCCGGAGACAGCTGGTGTATTGGAGGTGCAAAAATGCACTGTGCCGAGATTTTAGAAGACTCGGTTGCAATTGAGGTATTCTCTCCGGTGAGGGAGGATTACCTGCCTAACATTTAATTTCATGAGCTGGAGCCTGGCATGACGGAACACTGTATAATCGGTAGACAACCAATTCTGGACCGAAATGAACATCTCTATGGCTATGAGCTGCTTTTCCGCTCCACAGAGACAAATTCAGCAGTATTTCAGGACAATGGCCGAGCCACTGCCAATGTCATTATAAATACTCTTTCTTCATTCGGTATTTTTGAACTTCTGGGTGGACGAAAAGGCTTTATCAACGTTGATTACGATATGCTGATGGATGATGCCCTGGAGCTGCTGCCTCAGGATCATATTGTGATCGAGTTGCTGGAAACAATTGAACCGTCACCCGCCCTGATCGAACGCTGCATTGCCCTCAAGGAAGCCGGATTCAGCCTTGCTTTGGACGACCATCAATACCATCCTAATTTTATGGAACTATATTCCATAGTAGATATAGTTAAAATAGACCTGCTTCAGACTCCGGTTGAGTCATTGCCGGGACTTGTAAAACTTCTCCGTCAGTTTCCCTGCAAACTTTTGGCAGAAAAGGTCGAAACTGTTGATCTGTTCACGGTCTGCCATGACCTTGGTTTCGATTATTTTCAAGGGTATTATTTTGCCCGACCTGACGTATTAAAAAAGAAGAAGATGGATGCGGACGCAACTACACTGCTCAGACTTTTGCGTCTCCTTGCAGATGAAGCTGGTATCCAGGAGCTGGAGGATGCTTTCCGGGACAGTCCGACACTTACTTACAAGCTTTTGATGCTGGTTAACTCCGTTGCCTTCGGGCAGCGCCAGAAGATTCAGGGGGTACGCCACGCAATTGCCATGACCGGCCGACTGCAGATTAAACGCTGGATTCAACTGGCACTTTTTGCTGCAGATGGTGATGATGCCCTTGAACATCCGCTGGTTGATATGGCAGCCACCAGGGCCGGATTAATGGAGCAGATGGCATTTGTCCATCCCAATCTGCAGCAGGATGACGAATCACCTGAACGGGCCTTTATGACCGGTATTCTGTCACTGCTGGAAAACATTTACGATATCAGTGTTGAAGACATCATTACAAATCTCAACCTGAACGAGGAAGTTGCAGCAGCACTACTGGCCCGCAAGGGAGATTACGGTAACCTGCTGCGCATTATGGAGTATCTGGAAGAGCTTGACATGAACTCTGCGACAGATCAACTGTCCTCCATCGGAATTAATCCGAATGTCATGTCGGAAATTCAATTACGGGCATTCAACTGGCGAAAACCGGTTTAGTTGTTTTTGTATAAAGCTGAAGGCTGACAAACAGGGCAAAAATGCGTACCCCGCTGCCCTACCCTGATTTTAACAATCTTTTCGCCGCATTTGATACAAGCCTTACCCTGCCTACCATAAACTTTTACCTTGTAGTTACCAGCCTTAAAAACACCGTCAATATTGGCCCCGTCGGTTGCGACAGCTTCCTGTAAAACAGCAATAACAGATTTGTGCAGAGTCAGAATTTCAGAGTCGATTAATCCGGATGACTTTTGTAACGGATTCAAACCGGCCAGAAAAAGGCTCTCATCCGCATAAATATTACCGATACCTGCTACAAAGGACTGATCAAGCAGCAAAACCTTAAGCTGACGATTAGTATTTTTAAGGCGGCAACAGAACTCGTCAGCCCGTACTGTCAAGGCATCCGGCCCAAGTCCGACAGTTACAGATGAAGGGTCTTTGACCAACCAGGCACGACCGAATTTCCGGGGATCGTCAAATCTCAGTGCCATGCCATTATCAAGATGAATAGAAAAGCGGTTATGGGGAGCGGGGCTTTGATCTGAGTTATTGATATAGGCAATGCCGGTCATACGAAGATGTAGTGCCAGATATATTGGTGACCCCGCATTCTCAAGACCGAAAAAAAGATATTTACCGTAACGGCTGACTGATCTGAAGCTGCTGGAGTTAACAACAGCAAGAAATTCATCAACAGTTGAATCTTTGACAACTCCCGACCAGTTTAGATCAACAGATTTGATTCTGCTTCCGATCAGCGGTGGTTCCGTATTCAACATATCCCTGACAACGCTTTCCACTTCCGGTAATTCAGGCACTCATACCTCACAATAATTATTAATATTTAAGGCTAGTTAAGATACTACCTTTAATCTTTTGATTTATTGTTGATATTTCAATTTCATCCAATGCCAGCACATGATTTTTACTGATAAATAAGGATATCCCCTGCTTTTTTAACCGTTCCAGATTATTTCGACCATGACCGGTCAGATCTGAAATCCTTGACCGATGACAGGCAATTTCAATCGTTTCGGAAGAATCTAAAGAGTTTAAAAGCTGCAAAACCAGATCATAATATAGTTCAGAGCGAACAAGTTGACCAAAGGCCGGGTGCCAGCAACCGGCAACTATGTTGTCGCTGTTAAGCCCTGAATCAGCCTGAAGTCCGATGCGAATCACATCAACATCTGCCTGCATGGCTCTATGCAGAAGGCGCTTACACATATTCACCCCTTGCTCCACAGTCAGTGGCTGATATTCACCCAACTGATATTTTGCAGCCAGCTCCGTCCCACTAAGAACGACAACCGGGTATATCCTGATAAAATCTGCTCCGGCGGCGATGACTCTTTCCAGGGATAGAAGTGCTTTCTCCGGTGAATCGGCCGGGAGGCCCGGCATCAGCTGTGCGCCTGCAGTAAGACCATGATTCTTTATTATCCTTATGGCAGAATCGGTGTCAGCGGCAGTATGACCGCGCCCGGCGGCCAGCAGAACAGAATCATCCATGGACTGAACACCAAGTTCAATGATGTTAACACCCATGCGGGTCAACCATCGAACAGTATGATCGGTAATACAATCAGGACGGGTAGAAATACGAATATTGGAAACCTCTCCAGAGGCTAGCAGGGGTTGAACCGGAGACAACAGCTGTTGCTGTAATGTGAGGGGAAGAGCTGTGAAAGAACCGCCGAAGAAAGCTACTTCAACCGGTCTGTCTGCAGCAGTACTCAGCCAGGATTCAATTTTTTGGACAATTTCAGCCGCAGCAGGCAGCAATCCATTTGAACCTGAAATAATGCGCTGGTCACAAAAGACACAGGTATGAGGACAGCCTTGATGACTAATGAAAAAAGGGACTGTGATCCTGGTCATTCATCAGGTTCCAATGTAGTTTCAAGTAACTGAAGTGCTTTTAATGCAGCAGATTGCTGTGCATGCTTCTTGGAACGCCCGATGCCCGTCCCAAGCAGTTTTTCATCCACAAAGACCTGAAAAACAAACTCCCTGTCGTGGGGTGGACCTGACTCTTCCAGCAAAAGATAATGGGGAGGTGGCAATTTAGATGAGGAAAGTTTTTCCTGAAGAAGACTCTTGGCATCTCCTGTTTTTAGCTCCGCATCAGGCTTAGCCATAATTTCAGAGAAAAGCCTTACAACGAAGCGACGCGCAGCTTCAAAACCACCATCAAGATAGACCGCTGCAATAATTGACTCAAGAATATCTGCCAGAATTGAGTCTTTGTCGCTACCTGAACTCTGTTCTTCTCCCCGACCCAGCCGGATAAATGGTCCAACGCCCAGATTCCTGGCTATGGATGCCAGTGTGTCCTGATCGGCCATCTGGGACCTTAATCGGGAAAGTGTCCCTTCGTTTTCGCCAGGGTAATGCAAATACAGGGTTTCTGCCAGAACCATTCCCAGAATTGCATCTCCAAGAAATTCAAGACGCTGATAATCCCCAATTCCGCCACCAGCCTGCTCATGATGAAATGATGGGTGTGTCAGTGCCTGTTCAAGTAACTTGAAATCCGAGAATTTATATTCAATCAGTGTCTCAAGCCCTGAAATAACGTTTCCCACGTGATTACTCCCTGCAGTCAAGAGGAACAGATGCAGAAACTACCAGACCTTCCAAAAGACCATAATCACTTACCTTCATTGTTTTCTTTTTAAACAACTCCATAGTCTGCGCTGTCAAAAGTATTCCTGCGATAATCAGATCTTCACGACCCTTTTCCAATCCAGGCACTTTTACCCTGTCATACAGGGAAAGCGGCAGTAATGTATTGAAAATATCCATTATCTCCAAGTCGGTAATCAGTGAATTATTGACTTTTCGATAGTCGTATTCCACCATTTTCATATTAATTGCGGCCAGTGTAGTTGCTGTGCCGGCAGTACCAATCAATACGGATTCAGCAGAAACCTCAATCCCGAACTTGCTGAGATCCTGCTGCAGGCTATCAAGTTCCTTGTGGATCTTTTGCTGCATGGCTTCAACAGTTATCTTACCTTCCGTCAAACGAACCACGCCCAAAGGAAGACTCCTGGAGTAAATAATCCTGCCGTTCTTAACCAATGTATACTCTGTACTTCCACCACCAATATCAAAGATAATGATTTCATCGGACAGCTGATCAAGCCCACAGAGAACACCTGCCATGGTTATTTCTGCTTCTGTTGTCCCATCAATCACCTGAAGACAGATACCGGTTTCACGCTTTATCATCCTGACAAAATCTGAGCCATTGCGCGCATCACGGACAGCGCTGGTAGCCACAGCTCGAATTGTAGAAGCCTTATATTCAGCTATTGCTGCAGAAAAGTTCTTCAGGCATGACAGGCCGCGCTCAACAGCCTGACAGGAAAGACCGTTTTCATGACAAAATCCCCCTCCCATGCGAACAATTTTCCGCTCCAGAAAAACTTGTTCAAAAACACCATCAGCTGACAGATCTGCAATTAAAAGCCTGGCGGTATTTGTACCGAAATCTATGGCGGCAACCCGCTGATTCATTTGGGCTTCCTGTCTTGGGAAGACATGATATTCCAACTCAACTCTGCAATTTTTTCAAATGCCGTAGTCATGTCATTATAGAGGATCGCTGCGCGAGGAATACAGTTACCATTGCTGATTCTATTAAAATGCAGTCTTTTGATGTCATAAAAAACTGCCCTTGCTGATTTTTTAAGTTCGCGGATAGAAGTATTATTGTACTCAACTCCCCCAACCACAACCTCTTCAACACAAGCCAGGCTGGCACTGACTTCACTGGAAAGTCGTTTAAGATCTTCCATGGCTTCATCAGAGAAGAAAATATTGGCTTCTTTTCTGTCTATAATACAATCAAGAATATCCTCACAACGGTCTCCTATATGCTCCAGGTCTGTTACATTCTGCAATAATCCTGGTATGGCAAATCCGATGTCCTGCTTATTGTTTGAATTAGCGAGTGAAGCAAGGAAAGAGGTGATTTCATGGTTCAGGGAATCCAGGACCTGTTCATGCTGACGGATCGTATCGGCCCTGCGGGCATCGAAATCAAACAGGATTTCACGGGTATCCGCGTACATATACATAGTAACAGAGGTCATACGCACAATTTCTTTGCGGGCCTGTTCTATGGCAAGAGTTGGGGTGTTAAGAATTCTGGAATCCAGATATCCGGCGCAAGGCTGTGGCAAGGCACCGTTTATTCCATGTAAGTCGTTTACCCCGATAATTCTGGCAACAACGCCACTAAGTACAATTGAAAATAATGCCGAGAAAAGAGCTGCGACAGTGTACATCCAGGCCAGGGAGGCAAACAATGTCCCCTCAATATTTAAATCATTGGAATGATCAGTCAGATCCCATACTTGATCCATATCCAGAAAATAATGCATGCAGATAATCAGAGAAAAAATTACAAACAGATTTATACAGAAAAAAGAAATTGCTATTCGCCTGGAAGTTGAAGTACCGCCAATGGATGCCAGACAACCAATAAAAGCAACGCCGACAACTCCACCCAAAACCATGATACTGGCCATTTCGGCACTGACATCATAGCTTGAAAAAAGAGACGTAATTACAGCAGCCAATGAAGTGGATGATTGAACAAAACAGGAGAGCATCCAACCAAAAACAGTAGCCAACAGAGGATTATTAAAAAAAGCACCATTGAAAATATTATAGAAAGGGTGGCTTTCAAATGGCTTGAAGCTGTTTTCCAGAAGTGTCAGGCCAAGAAACAGCAAACCGGCACCAAGGAGCAGATCTCCTGCATTTGCAATTCTTCTGCGACGGGCAAAAAACTTGAGCAAGACCCCTACAAAAACAAGCGGAGTCGCGACCAGATGGTATGGGAATACGGGTAGATGAAGGGCTATTGATGCACCTATCAACACTCCGCCCAAAACACTTAATGACTGAAAGGCATTCAAAACTCCGCCATTAAGCAGGCCAATTGAAAAAATAACGGCAGCACTGACAGAATTAAGAGACAGTGAGAGAAAGATACCAAACAACATGGAATAAAAGCGATTGGATGTTATTGCAGCAAAAACGCTTCGAATGCGTTCATCGGCCACGGTACGAATTCCATCCGACATGATACGCATGCCGAGTAGAAAAAGGCCTATGCCACCCAAAGCGCCTTCTAGAAGACTGAGAGGCATTTACGATGTACTCCTGAACTACAACTTTAAAAAAAATGAAGATTCTAAAAGAACTGCAGGAAATATCTATACCGGTAAACTAACCATCTACCATTTCTTTCAATTCCTTGCCTACTTTAAAGAATGGGAGCTTTTTGGGACGAACTGTGATGGACTCTCCGGTCTTGGGGTTGCGACCAGTATAGGACTCATACTCTTTGACTACAAAACTTCCCAGACCACGAATTTCAATCCTGTCACCCTTGACCATTGCTTCGGTCATGGAATTAAAAACAAGATTTACAATCTCTTCTGCGCGCTTGTTTGAAATGTCTTTTTTAATAGCCAACTGCTCGATGAGTTCAGATCTGTTCATAAAACCCCTCCCACGATAAGTTCTAACTGTTTTATTGATGATTGCAATAACTTAAGTTGTATTATTAAGATTTTCGGTAACGTTTGTAAAGAAACATCTTAATCTTTCTCAACTATAATTGCTTTTCAAACAAAATAATTTGAAAAAGGAGGCTATTGGGCCCTGACCAGCAATGTAACGCTTTCCAGGTGAAATGTTTGTGGAAACATATCAACCGGAATACTGCTCCTGACAGAATATTCACCGTTTTCTACAAAAGCGGCACAATCCCGTGCAAGAGTGCTTGGATCACAGGAAATATAAATAATTTTCTCCGGCTTAAGCATTAAAATTTCCGTAACGGCGTTGCCCGCACCACTTCTTGGCGGATCAAGGATCACAACATCAAATTTCCTGCCAGCGGCAACAAGCTTTTTAACTCCAGTAACGGCGTCAGAACAGATAAACTCAGAATTAGTTATACCATTCTTCACAGCATTTTCCACTGCAGATAAAATTGAATCTTTGTACTCTTCAATACCGGTCATACTAAAAACATCGCCAGCCAGAGGAATTGAAAAGTTCCCATTGCCACAGTAAAGGTCCAAAACCTGTTCTGTCCCCTTAAAAGCTGAAAAACTTCTGACCAGTTCCAGTAGTTTAACGTTCTGGTCTCTGTTTACTTGCGAAAAGCCGCCCGGTTTGTAAGACAGTTGACATTGATTCCCAAGTTTATCCGGCAAAAAATAAGTCAGCAGGTCATCACCATAAACCTTACACAAAGTTACTTTTTTACCGGATTGGAGATAAAGACCTGTTACGGGGCTCAATTTACTCCTATGATTTTTAAAAAAATCTGCCACTCCATCCATATCAGTTCCGATGTAATTAACCACAGCAATAACAGCTTTACCGGCACAGTCAATATTGATCTGTGAGACTAATCTTGGTTCTGGAAAAGTAGCCAATACTGAACGAAATGAACTCAGAGCCTCATTGATAACAGGCATGGCAACAGGGCAACCGTCAGATGCATCTTCAACAAAATGTGTGGCCTGACGATAAAAACCGATATTGAGTTGTTTTTGATAACTATGTAGTTTGAACTGGACACGGGAACGGTATCCATAATCCTGAGTAGAAGGAACAACATCAGCTATCAACTCACCTTCTACCCGGGTTCCACGCCAGAGTGTATCTGCAAAAATTTCCCTTTTGGAAACCAGTTGCCGCTTATAGGCGATGTGCTGCCAGTTGCAGCCACCGCATGAACCGAACAGGGGGCAAGGCGGTTCAACTCTATCTGCCGAAGGTTTAACAATTTCAACAATGGAAGCGGTGCTGTAAGATCGCTTGTCCGTTGTCAAACTGACCTTCAAATCATCTTCAGGACAGCTGTAAGGCACAAAGCAGACTTTACCGTCATAGCGCCCAACCCCACTGCCCCCGAAAGCCAGCCTGTCGATACTGATTTCAAAATCTTTCATATTTTTTCCCGCGAGAAATTATACCTGATTTGAGATGTTTTGCGTACTCGCTGAGTACAAAGCATGAAGGAAAATCTTTCCGCGAAAGATAGGGTAAAACATTGTTTTCAAAGGATGTCAGCAGACTCTGTCCGACGGATTCAACTTCACTTTCAGGTACGGCCATTTTCTCCAGCACACGTTCAAAACGCAATGAAAGTCCAAGCTGATTTTTGACCTGATCAAATAACGCCTGAGAATCAAACATACCAACACTTAATAATATATCTGCAGTAGCCTGAAGTCGGACATGAAAGTAGCCGCCATAATAGTGACTGGTTGTATTCCGTACAGAGATGATAAAGCCATCAGTCAACGCAAATTCGGCAATAATTTTGTCATTCCCCATTATGAAGTTTCTCGATCATTTGAACCAGCTCAACCAGTTTTCCGGTTACCAGCATCTCCAGTTTGGCTCCCTTTTCTGCAGAAGCCTGACAAGGGTCGCCCCAAACACCACCCGGCCAGTAGCGGCGTTTGTCTCTGACCAGAATTCCGGCTGGGAATGCCGGGTATTCCATGGGAGAAGTTCCTTTGACCAGATGCGGATGTGAATGCATGATTCTGGATGTTTCAATCTCTCCGGCATGGGAATCGCCAGGGGTCACTATCAATCCTCGTCCTTCGTCCCGTGCCAGATCAAATTCTGTTACAACAGCTATTTCAATATCGGAAAACTCCGCAATCAATTCTTCGCCAGCCTCCTGCAGCGCCATCCTATGGGCACCACCGGCATGACCACTTAATGCTATGAAGTTCCTGATCCCGTGACTGCGTAAGGAGCGCACAATATCTTTGAAAAGTGATTTCAGGGTTGTAGTGGTGATTGATATGGTTCCCGGATGACAGGCCGTTGAACGGCAATTTCCGTAATGTACTGGCGGAGCGACAAAAAGAGGAACAAGTTGAGCCGCTTTTTTTGCCACTTCATAGGCTTCAATGGTATCTGTGGAAAGTGGCAGATGATAACCATGCTCTTCAACTGAACCAAAAGGAATCAGCACAGTCTGTGTGCGACCAAGCCCGGCTTCGAACTCCGGCATGGTCATTTCTTCAATTATCACAATACCCCCAGCAGTTTATGCATCTGCGGTATAACCCTGACGTCAGGCAGAATTGAAGCTGCTGATTCCTGTAGTGACAATAGATGAACGGCTGTAATGCCGACAGTTCCATCAGGCAGAGTTAAAGGTTGAACAAAAAGCGGCACATTTTTATCGACAGAAGTAATGATCTCACAGGCCTGCTTTATCTCATCCAAACTAGTCTGTTGGCCAACAACAAGTTTGACCGAAATATTAGTTGAGACAGAGTTCTGTAAAAAAGTCCTGTGCAACTCCCAAAGCGGCTGGCTGCACGCCGCTACCGAAGGCAGTTTTATGTCCATACTGATATAATCCACATGTTGAACAATCTGATTCAATTCATTCGGCAGACTACCGTTTGTTTCCAGGTGCAGAGGCAGGATTTTTCTCAATTCCGGCAGCCATTCAGCCAAGATATTAACGGACAACAGCGGTTCCCCACCGGTAATGCTGATCGAATGATGAACGCCAGGCATCATGGAACACCAGGATTTAAGTAAAGTAACCAGCTGTTCCAATGAGAATTGCTGTGGGGTCTCAAGGTAGATATTCGAACCTGGCGTACTCTCCAAATGACATACAGCACCCTTTTGGTGTGCCGTATCGCAATAGGCACAATCCAGATTGCAATCTGTCAAACGGATAAAAATCTGCCTGCGGCCTGCCAGCATCCCCTCGCCCTGAATGGATGAAAAAATTTCACAGATTGAAAGCAGGTTACTCATAATAACAGGCTGAAGCGTTATCAGATTCCCAGACAGTAACTGATTCTACTGAGATATTGTCATTATTAAGGTGTTCGGAAAGTCTTTTATAAAGGAAACGGGAGATATTTTCCGATGATGGTGATAGACCGGCAAAAGCAGGGTTTTCATTAATATACTTATGGTCCAGCTCATTGATGACAATTCCGGCTTCTTTCTTCAGGATTTTGAAGTCTATCCCAAGTCCGGCTTTATCCAGTTCACGGGCAATTACAGCAACATCAACCTTCCAGTTATGCCCATGAAGATTTTCGCAATCTCCCTGGTAGTTGATTAAGTTGTGCGCTGCGGCAAAACTGGTACGAATGGTCAGTTTGTACATAAAAACTCCTGATCCTTCAAGATATGGAAATATTTCAATTG
This sequence comes from uncultured Geobacteraceae bacterium, assembly GCA_964509295.1. GTDB lineage: Bacteria > Desulfobacterota > Desulfuromonadia > Geobacterales > Pseudopelobacteraceae > JBGSQR01. The sequence continues at coordinate 192,315 of CAZDWS010000003.1, forward strand.
AAATATACTACACAAAAACAAGGGCAACCACAAGGGCTGCCCTGATAAACGTTTTTCTATATTGTAATGCTAACTACAGTTGTGACGATTTCAAAGCCTGCTCAATATCAGCGAGAATGTCATCGATATTTTCAAGCCCGATGGAAAGACGGATAAAGTCAGGAGAAACGCCGGAAGCAATTTGTTCCTGTTCGGAAAGCTGCTGATGGGTCGTAGAAGCCGGGTGGATAACCAGCGACTTGGCATCACCGATATTGGCCAGATGAGACAGCAGTTTAACGTTATCGATAAACTTTTTACCCGCCTCAATTCCGCCCTTGATACCAAATCCGATAATAGCCCCCTCGCCTTTTGGCAGGTACTTTCTGGCACGATCATGATCTTTATGACCGGGCAGACCAGGATAGTTTACCCAGGAAACCAGAGGCTGTTTTTCCAGCCAGGCGGCAACGCAGCGGGCATTTTCCACATGGCGCGCCATGCGAACATGCAGAGTTTCCAGCCCTTGGATAATCTGAAAAGCATTGAATGGAGAAAGACAGGCACCGGTATCACGCAGCAGAGTCAAACGCATTTTAAGAATATAGGAAAGTCCACCAAGCGCTTCCCAGTAATTCAGACCGTGATAGGAAGGATCCGGACCGTTAATTTCAGGGAATTTACCATTATTCCAGGGGAATTTACCGCCATCAACGACTGCACCGCCGATACTGGTTCCATGCCCGCCGATAAACTTTGTCAGTGAATAGACAACAATATCTGCGCCATGCTCAAGAGGCTTGAAGAGGTAAGGAGTCGTGACGGTATTGTCTACAACAAGAGGAATTCCGGCTTCACGGGCAATCTTGCCGATGGCTTCAAAATCATCCACGTTGTTCTTGGGGTTGCCGACAGATTCCGTATAAACCAGACGTGTATTCTCATCAATGGCACTACGAACATTTTCAGCATTGGATGTATCAACAAATTTCACTTTAATGCCGAGTTTGGGCAATGTGTAATGAAAGAGGTTATACGTCCCGCCGTAAAGATAATTTGTGGAAACAATATTCTGGCCGGCCTGGGCGATATTGAGAACCGCATAGGTAATGGCAGCCTGACCTGAGGCAACCGCCAGCGCGCCAACACCGCCGTCAAGAGCTGCCAGTCTTTGCTCAAGAACATCAGTTGTGGGATTCATCAAACGAGTATAAATATTGCCGAACTCCTTCAACCCAAACAGATTGGCGGCATGTTCTGAACTTTTAAATACATAAGAAGATGTCTGATAAATCGGAACTGCCCTGGAGAGGGTTGCTGAATCCGGAGATTGTCCTGCATGGAGTAGAAGTGTTTCTATTGAGTGTTGTTTTGATTCCATTATTCCTCCAGTTACTTTGTATTGAAAGCAAAACTATCTTTCACCACAAATCAAGTCAAGTTTTTTTTAAATCAATAAGATCGTTTTTGTAAACTTTATTTAAATCGTTATGGAAGTGCCGGGAGACTGTTTTTGGTCAATTGAAGGTGAATTAAAAGATGAAACAAGCAGATAAAAAAACAGAGCCACAAAACAGATCAACCAGAGAAAGACCGGCATTATTTTAACACCTGCATCACGTCGATCAGATGAGAGTACAAAACCCAGTACTGTCACTACAACACCATAACCACCAATTGCTGCAGCCCAAAAGATACCTTTACCATAAAGCCCCTGCCCTGCAGTAACTGATAGAGACATAACAGATGCCAACTCTCCATGAAAAAAACTGACCATTATGATCAGAACCAGGGACACCAGCAGGAAACGTAATCCATTTCTAACAAGACGTTTACGCATAAAATACTATATCAATTAGTTGCACCAGGACACATCTCCTATACCCACCCTTAAGATCTCAGGCGTATCACTGACAAGGCTTATGACAGAACTGACATGGGTAGAAAGCAGACCGCCATCAACAATCATATCCAGTCTACTGCCGAACAGGTCTTCTATCAGATCCGGATTTCCTATGGGCTCTTCACCTGAAAGATTCGCACTGGTGGTGACTATGGGATGCCCAAGCAACTGCACAATATCAAGACAGATTCTGTTGTCAGGCATGCGAATTCCGACTGTTTTCTGACGTGTCAACAACAGGTCCGGCACATCACGTGTGGCGTCAAGAACAAATGTATAAGGACCTGGTAGATATCTTTTCAGGATTTTAAAGGCCGTATTACTGACACGGGAATATTTGGCAACTTCAGAAAGATTCGGGCAGATGAATGAAAACGGTTTTTTCTTTTCACGCTGTTTCATCTGATAAATTCGCTCAAGCCCTTTTTTGTTAAATATAGAGCAGCCGATTCCATATGTTGTATCTGTCGGATATGCGATGATACCACCATCCTGCAGACATTTAACAACGCGAGTAATGTAACGGACTTGCGGATGTTCCGGATGAATTTCCAGCAGCATGCAAACTAACCTTTCATGTAAAATATGTTTTTAATACAGTTTATAAAAGTGGGTATTGTTTTAACTACATAACGATGTAATATATACATTAAATTTTATTTTGTAGCATCAAATTCATCAATGATCATGTTTTTTTATGGAGTGGATTATGCTGAGAAAGAAGAAAATTGCCATAATTGCAGCTACTTCGATTATTGCACTCCTTTTATTTATATCATTAATACTACCTTTGATTGTTCGCAGTAAAGCTATTGAAGCGATACAGAAGGAAACCGGAAGAAAAGTTGCCATTGAATCGATTTCAATCAACCCTTTGACACTGAAAGCTGCTGTCAATAAACTTGTGATTGAAGAAAAGGGGGGCGGACCTTTCATAAATATTGAACGTGTCTCCGTATCCTTCAGCCTGGCATCCATATTCAGACGGGCGATAATATTATCTGCGGTTGAGATCAACTCCCCTTCATTCAGTTTCACCAGAACGGCTCCTAATCAGTATAGTTTTTCTGATATTCTGAATAAACAGAAAGCCCCACCAAAACCTAAAACTGAGGGTACCTCACACTTTTCAATCAATAACATAAGTATTTCAAACGGATATGTAGACTTTTTCGATCAGGCTATTGAAAAAGGCAGAAAACACACAATACGAAAACTTGATATCAAAATTCCTTTTATCAGCAACATCCCCTACCTGGTTGAAAAGTATACTGATCCCAAGCTTTTTGCAGAAATCAATGGAGCAACATTCAATTTTGACGGCAAGCTGAAACCGCTTCATAAATCATTGGAGACATCTGTCCGGATAGATTTGAAGCAGTTGAATCTTCCCGAACTGGCGGCATATTCCCCGCAAAAACTGCCAATTGACTTGAAATCCGGCAAACTTACTATAGATACGGATGTGAGCTACAGAATTTCAGACGACAAAAAACCGGAGCTGACAATAAAAGGACTTATCAAACTTGACCAGCTTGCTGCTCAGATGCCAAATGGACAACCGCTGGTAAATCTTCCCGAATTGACTGTCAAAGCCGGCAGGCTGGAGGTTTTCACCAAAACATTTGAATTCGATTCCATCAAGTTTGATCGTCTGGAATTATTTGTAAATCGTGATACCAGGGGTCAATGGCCCCATGAGCAGCTGATACCAAAAGGCGAGTCAGCCCCCAAAGAGCCTGCAACTACTTCTAAAATAGAACCTAAGTCGGCTGATGATACGGCCAAAGTTGTTGTTTCAACGTTCCAGATCGCCGACAGTTCTATTCATTTCCATGATGCAATACCGAAAGGTGGCTTTAAAGGTGATATTTCAAAAATCAATCTGAAACTGAACGGCTTTAACAACGCCAAAGACAAATCGGCCCTATACCAGCTTTCAATGCTGCTTGACGATGCTCTCTTCAAATCGGAAGGACAGTTCTCGCCCAACCCTTTAACTGCCAGATTAAATATGGACTTGAGTGGCCTTAAAATTCAAAAGGGCTGGCCATATGTGAACCAATATCTTACATCTCCGGTTAATGGGATTATTAACCTGTCCAGTGATGTAACCTACTCAAAAGAAAACGGACTTGAAACAGACAAAGGCACGCTGGCAATCAAAAATCTGTCTACACAATTTAATAAAACAGACAGATTTGATCTGGCCCTATTAAGCGTAAACGGAACAGCATTCAGCCAAAAAGAGAACAGCCTCACAGTAGGCGCGGTTCAGTTATCCAAAGGAAATGTCATATTTTCACGCGAATCGAATGGTTCCCTGTCACCACTGTCCTTACTGGTACAAAATCAAACACAACCCTCCACATCTGCAACTCCTGCTGTCAGCACATCGACAAAAAAGACTGTCACCAAGGAATCACAGCCTCTTAAATACAGTCTGAAGCAGTTTCATCTGGACCGCTTTAATATGGCATTTACCGATAAGACAAAAGAAGGATTGCCCACCTTTACACTGAAAAATACAAGCCTCAGCCTGGCTAATTTTAACGGCCCCAAATTTACTCCGGCCCAACTACGTTTTTCATCTGTTTTTGGTAAAAATGCGTCGTTGAAAGTAAACGGCCTGATCACACCAAATCCATTCCGCTACAAAGGTGAAATCAATGTGGGGCAGATCCAGATCAGTGATTTTGAAGATTATTTTCCCGATAATCTGAATGTGGAAGTTATCAGCGGCAGCTTTGATACTAAACTGAAGATGGATATAGCACTGAAAGACGGTAAGCCACTCGGCTCATTCAGCGGCAGCAGTGGAATCAGGTCATTTCACAGTATTGACACTGCTTCTGAGGAAGACCTGCTGAAATGGGAAAGCCTGCAATTTGATAATTTTGACGGGAATCTGGAACCATTCAGCCTCAATATCAGCCAGATTGCACTGAACAACTTTTATTCAAAAATTGTAGTTCGTAAAAACGGGACATTGAACCTGCAGAATCTGGTCAGCAAGGAAGAATCAGAAAAGAAAGAGACAAATCAGACAGCAGCCATCCAACCACAGGTTTCCAGTTCTGAGGTTGCTGAGCCCGGTACCCGGAAGATCAATTCAGACCAGAAATCAATAAAGGTGGGTGCCGTTACTATTCAGGGTGGTACGCTCAACTTTACGGACAATCACCTGCCGGAACAATTTACTACAACTTTTTTCAACCTGGGCGGACGGGTCAGCGGCTTGTCATCTGAGGATGCACAGATGGCTGATGTTGATCTGCGTGGTAATTTGGAGAACCATTCGCCCCTGCAGATTTCCGGTAAGATCAACCCATTACGTGACGATATTTTTATCGACCTTACGGTTTCATTCAAGGACATTGAGTTATCACCGGTAACACCGTATACAGGAACATTTCTTGGGTACACCGTTGAAAAAGGAAAGCTAAATCTTGACTTGAAGTACCACATTGAAAAGAAAGTACTGAATTCAGAAAACAAGATTTTTGTTGATCAGTTTACTTTTGGAAATAAGGTTGAGAGCGATAAGGCAACCAATCTGCCGGTAAAACTTGGTTTGGCACTCCTTAAGGATCGAAAGGGAGAAATCCACCTGGATGTGCCGGTTACCGGACGCACTGACGATCCAAAATTCAGCATCTGGAGACTGGTCTTCCAGGTTTTGAGCAACCTGATGGTTAAGGCTGTTTCATCACCATTTTCGCTTCTTTCCTCGATGTTCGGTGGAGGTGAAGATCTTAGCAGTATACCATTTACCAATGGCAGCAGTACATTAAGGCCACAGGAAGAGTTAAAACTGAAATCACTTGCCAAAGCCCTGACCGACCGTCCTGCACTTAAAATAGAACTCAAAGCCTATGTTGACCCTGTGCGTGATGCTGAAAGCTACAAGTCGGAATTGCTTGATCGCAAAATAAGGAATGAAAAATACATTACCCTGGCCAAAGAACAGCAGAGTTCAGGTATCAATGCTGAAGCAGTAAAGGTTCTGCCGGAAGAATATTCAGCCTATCTGAAAGCTGTCTATAAAAAAGAAAAGTTCCCCAAACCCAGAAACATGATCGGCCTGGTCAAGGATCTACCTGATGGTGAAATGAAAAAACTTATCATAACCAATACTGTTGTGGGTAATAACGAACTAAGGGCACTTGCACAGGAAAGAAACAGCGCCGTAATGAATTATCTGATAAACAGGGAGGGAGTTGACTCCAAACGAATTTTTCAGAAAATTGATGACATCAACAAAAAACCTGAAAAAGAGGGTGTTTCGGCCAGCCGCGTAGAGCTGAACGTTATTGTTCAGTAAATTGTATCTGACAACTGCTATTGAGCTGTCAACATTTTGCAGCTGTTGACAGCGTACATTCCCGTAAGCAGGTTGCAGCCTGGCGGATCTGCCAGAGCTGCAGCCAGGGAGTTCTCCAACTCTATCCGTCTAAATGTTTCAACAGTACGGCTTACGGCATCTTCAACCAGGTCATCTATTTTAGATTTCCTGGCCTCCCCTGTAACGGGATGCTTCCACTCAACCTCTTCAGACATTTGATTTAAATCCCTATCACCTAAAATCTCAATCGGATAAAACAGGTGGCGCTGCTGATCGTAGGGCTTCCCGAGAAATGCTCCCAGCAGATTCACTACCAGTTTCCAAAAAATGTTGCTGTACATGGACTGAAAACGGCAATGCAGTTTTAGAGACCTTGAAACTGCCGAACGCGGCAATTCGGATGCAGTTGAAAACAATATTTCGGCTACTGAAATAATTGACTGTTCTGATTCAGCCGTTATCAAATCATACAGTTTATTTACAGGTGGCTGAATACATTTGGATGTCAGATACATATCCATATCAGTCTCAAGCTGGTAGTGTCGACCAATATCATCAATTCCAGTTAAAGCGAATATGTAAGGATGAAACACCATATCTGCCTGCATATGGGTTATCACGCCAAGCAGACAGGATAAAACCGGATCTGAAAGCGGTTGGCCAAGCTGTGACTCAGCGCGTATCAAAGGGTCATAACTGTTACCATCAGTATTATGAAATCTGCCTGCGGCAGCTAGTGCCGACTTTGCATCTGGTCCGTTAAACAAATGCAATAAGGTATCTGGCAGAACAGCACCTGCCAGATATTCCTTTTTAAAGTAGTCAATTACACCGTACAGTCGGCTATCGCAGCTGAGTTCTTTCCATGCCCGTTCTGCAATAATCCAGTGGGTGAGTTCTTTCGGCAAGGTGTTACTCCGTTATAGTAGTTGAAAACATCACGACAAAAAGTCTTTTCGAATGTTGTCCCGGTGCCCGAACAAAACAATAATAACAATCAAACAGTAAACTAAAAACTCATTGGTTGCCCAATTATTGTTGTTTCGAGTGTGATTAATCGCCATCAATATTGGAGAACAGGCCAAGGCAAGCAAGCCGGACATGGTGGTCCGACGAAAAAACAATAACAAACAGACAGCAAGCAGGAAACCATACAGCAAAACTAAAGGTTCAAGCAGCAACATGCTTCCGGCAAAAGTGGCAAACCCCTTGCCTCCACGAAAAGAGAGCTGAAACGGCCAGATATGCCCACACACAACGGCCAGAAAAGCTGCATACACCAACCAGCCTGAAGTTGCAAAATACTGGGCAATCCAGACTGCCGCCAACCCTTTGCCAGCGTCACCGATCAATGTGATGATAAAACCCTTTGTTCCCAGCAGCCTGCCCACATTGCGGCTGCCGGTCCCTCCACTGGAAATAGAACGGATATCGCAATTGCTCAAGGATTTGACCAGGTAGAAACCTGTATTGATGCAGCCCAGGAGGTATGCAACCAGTATGGTAAAAACCGCTGTCATGATAAAAACGCCTTATATTGATCTTTTGCTGTTAATTTAATCAGGAATCATAATTTAGTATTTATCATTTTTTACGTTAATACACTTCTTAAAACTTATTATAATGTAATAAAACTTGCAATTCTAACTGATTATAAGTATTGTAAACTCCTTTGAATACCAACCAGTAACGAGGAGCGCCAATCAGTATGAGTAAAGAAGAAGCAATTGAAGTTGAAGGAACAGTAATTGAGCCGTTACCCAATGCCATGTTCCGAGTAAGACTTGAAAATGACCACGTTGTTCTGGCGCATATCTCCGGTAAAATGCGAAAATATTTTATCAAGATTCTTCCTGGCGACAAGGTTACAGTAGAGTTGTCTCCTTACGATCTCAGCCGTGGCCGCATCACATACCGCGCTAAATAACTCTCAATTACAGCATGTTATATTTACAGGCCCATCTTCAATGGTGGGCTTGTTTTATTTAAAAAAACATTCAGTGAGGAAACAATGTACAACGCAGCTGACTTAAAAAAAGGTCTTAAAATTATTCTGGATGGCGACCCTTATCTGATCATCGCTTTTGACTTCACCAAACCCGGTAAAGGACAGGCCCTATATCGCACCAAAATGCGCAATATGATCAACGGAACAATTCTTGACCGTACCTACCGTTCCGGTGAAACCTTCGAGCCTGCAAGCCTGGAAGAGCGCACAATGGAATACCTCTACAAAGAAGATACCCATTACACCTTCATGGATCAACAGACCTATGAGCAGGTAGTCATGGAAGAAGAGACTGTTGGTGACTCCAAAAACTTCATGCTAGAAAACCTGAAGGTAGAAGTTCTTATTTTTGGTGAAAAAGCTATCGGCGTAACCTTGCCAAATTTTGTCAATCTGCGCGTTACCCATACCGAGCAATGGGCAAAGGGCGATACAAGCGGTAATGACTCCAAACCTGCAACAGTAGAAACCGGCTATACCCTCAGAGTTCCACCTTTTATCGAAGAAGGCGAACTGATCACCATTGACACCCGCAATGGAGAGTATTCAACACGCGTTAAAGGCTAATAGCCCTCTTAAATAAAAATTATAACGAAAGGGCGAGTCAGATATGACTCGCCCTTTCGTTATCAGAGTTTAAACATGACCAATCGAGATAAAAATCTTTATTTACGCGCATCCGTCATTAATTCTATTCGAGAGTTTTTTAATTCCCGTGATTTCCTGGAAGTGGAAACGCCATTACGCATTCCTGCCAATGCCCCGGAAGAGTATATTGATCCATTCAATTCAGAGAACAAATACCTACAGACCTCGCCGGAAATATGCATGAAAAGATTACTCTGCCGTGGTCACAAAAGAATTTATCAGATCAGCCGTTGCTGGCGCAAGGGTGAACGCGGCAACAGACATCTGCCCGAATTCACTATGTTGGAATGGTATCGCGCAGACAGTGATTACGGCGACTTGATGAATGATTGTGATGAGTTATTAGCACATGTAACCACAAAATGTGGCAAGCATACTGGAGCGCAAATCATCCAGACAGGTAAAGCAGAAAGAATAACGGTTCAAGAGGCATTTCAACGCTACAGCAAAAAAGAGATGTTTGAGTCAGTGCGGGATCATAGCTTCGATGAATGTATTGTAAGTGAAATTGAGCCTGCTCTTCCTCACAACATACCGGTAATTTTAATGGATTACCCTGCGCCGATGGCCTCTCTGGCCCGTTTAAAACCTGAAGACAAAAGTGTGGCAGAGCGCTTTGAACTTTATCTGGGGGGATTGGAACTGGCAAACGGTTTCAGCGAATTAAATGACCCGGCAGAGCAGATGGAACGTTTTACAGAAACCAATCTGCGCCGGAAGGCTGTTGGCTTAGCTCCCCTGCCAATGCCGGAACCTTTCCTGAAAGAATTGGCAAAAATGCCCATTTCTGCCGGGATAGCGCTGGGTGTAGACCGACTTGTAATGCTGCTTGGTGATGTTGAAAAAATTGACGATGTGGTGGCATTTACGCCTGAGGAGTTATAGGGTCGCGATAAACAATTCGCTCCCCCTTGTAATTCATCAGATACAGCAGGTCCCCTTCCCGCTCCATACAATCTGGCAGAATGGCGACCTTCCCCTTCCCGCCCGGCAGGTCAATCACATAATGCGGAACAGCCAGACCTGATATATGGCCTCTTAATCCCCTGACAATCTCAAGGCCCTTTGAAACCGGGGTTCGAAAATGGGCCGTACCCCTGACAAGATCCATCTGATGAATGTAATAAGGCCTTACACGAATACGCAGCAAACCTGTCATCAATTCGCGCATCACATCAATGGAATCGTTCACACCAGCAAGAAGAACAGTTTGATTGCCTAAAGGTATACCTGCATCAGCCAACATGTTGCAGGCTTTGCCGGATGCCGCAGTTATTTCAGCAGGATGATTAAAATGAGTATTGATATAGAGCGGATGAAAACGTTTCAATATGGAGCAAAGCTCGTCTGTTATGCGCTCCGGCATGGTAACCGGAATACGGGTTCCGATGCGGATAATTGAAATATGTTTAATTGATCGCAATCGTGTCAGCAGATATAATAGTGAATCATCATCCAGCATCAGCGGATCACCGCCGGAAAGAATGACATCTCTAATAGAAGTCGTGGCGGTAATGTAATCAAGGGCTGTATCGATCGCACTTCGAGAAAGTGGACTATCTCCCTCGCCGACGTGCCTCTTTCGCATGCAGAATCTGCAGTAAACCGGACAACGGTTGGAAACCAGCAGAACAGCCCTGTCCGGATAACGGTGAATCAGTCCGGCAACCGGGCTAAGCAGCCCTTCAGCCAGCGGATCAGATAGTTGTTCATGATCCTGTAGTTCAAAAGGGCTTGGAACACATTGCAGCCAAACAGGATCATTCTCTTGCTGAATTAAATCCGCATAGGACTGAGACAACTGAAATGGATATAGATTGGCAACGGCTTGCAACTCTGCAAGCTTATCCAAATTTGTGATTATTTTACCGAGCGTTATGCTATTTGTCTTAATGTATTTCATGAAGTTTATATATCACATGTAATATGGCTTGAAAACTGATTCAGACAAAAAGGAGAGAGTTAATCCAGATCGACAGACTTAGCGGATAATGACTTTGACGAATTTGAAAAGATAGTCCACACCCGACCAGACCGTAAGCAGAGTTGCGATCCAGAGAAAGAACATACCGGCATTATGCATATTCACCAATAGCAGTGGGTGCTGAACTCCCAGAAACCAGTTATAGTCATAGTGCAGCAGGAGCCCAATAATTGCAACTAACTGAAAGATTGTTTTAAACTTGCCAAGGTCACTGGCGGCTATTACAATCCCCTCGCTGGAAGCAATTCCACGCAAACCTGTTATGATAATTTCACGTCCCAGAATTACCAGAACCATCCATGCCGGCACGCGGTCATAGGGCAGAATCATGATCAATGCTGCCATTACAATCAACTTATCAGCTATTGGATCAAGAAATTTACCAAACACTGTAACAATTTGCATTCTGCGAGCCAGGTAACCGTCCAGCCAGTCAGTAATTGCTGCCAGGGAAAACAATACCGCAGCCCAGAAACCGGCTTCTCTGGTTGGCGAAGTCAACAGAACTGCCAACAAAGGAATTGCCGCTATTCGCGCCATCGTTAATATATTGGGAGCATTAAAAACCGGATTATTTTCTGTCTTAGTCATTTTTTAGTTAGCCTGATATGAGTTCATATATGAAAGTACTTTATTTACATAATTTCTTGTTTCAGGATAGGGTGGTATTCCACCGTATTTCGCAACCCTACTAAGGCCGGCATTATATGCAGCCAAAGCAAGCGAAACATCCCCTTTGAAAGTATCCAGAAGAAATCTAAGATATTTTACGCCACCTTCCACATTATCCTTGGGGTCAAAACTGTTGCTGACCTTAAGTGACTTGGCCGTTCCGGGCATGAGCTGCATCAATCCGCTTGCCCCTTTATGGGAAACAGCATTCGGATTATATCCGGATTCGGCATGAATTACCGCTTTTATAAGAGAGGTACTTACACCATATTTGTCAGAGCTGGTTTTTATGATATGATCATATTCAGCCGGATTTACCGAGCGAGACATTTTAAGCAAAGTCCTTAGCTGCTTATCTTTTCTAATATCCCTCATAAATATTTTAAAACGCTTATCAGTAGGCGCATCTGTAAAATGCACAATACCTTCATCATCCTCATAGCGGTAAATATCAGCCTGAGATACCGCAGGAGAATAAACAAGCATAGCCACAGCTGTCATTATCACAATATAATAATATGATGCATTTATTCGCATAGTATCAAATAATCCCTAAACATCACGTTTTGTCAAGCTTATTCGTTAATAATATCCGTTTCAAAACAGCTTTAAAGGCATTATCAGGACAGTTTGAAATTGACAATTCGCCGTTCATGTTCTAAAAATAAATGCTTATTTAAGGAGGCTTATAAAATATGAGTGATCAAAGAGTAACCTATAAGGATGCCGGTGTAGATATTGAAGCTGGCAATAATTTTGTCAGCCTGATCAAGCCGTTTGTAAAATCCACCTTCCGGCCAGAAGTAATGACAGACATCGGCGGGTTTGGCGGACTATTTTCACTTAATGCATCAAAATACAAAAACCCGGTACTGGTCTCAGGCACAGATGGTGTTGGAACAAAACTTAAAATCGCTTTCATGGCCGATTGCCATGATACAGTAGGCATTGACCTGGTTGCAATGTGCGCTAATGACATCGTAGTACAGGGCGCAGAACCACTATTTTTTCTGGACTACCTGGCAACAGGCCATCTAAAACCGGAAAAGGCAGCGTCAATAGTCAAAGGGATTGCCGAGGGCTGTCGTCAGGCGGGCTGTGCACTGATCGGCGGCGAAACTGCTGAAATGCCGGGTTTCTATGCTGACGGTGAATACGATATCGCCGGCTTTGCAGTTGGTGCGGTTGACCGGGATCACATTATAGACGGTTCCGGAATTGCTGTTGGCAACAAATTGATTGGCATAGCTTCCAGCGGCCTTCACAGCAACGGATACTCACTGGCTCGCAAGCTTGTTTTTGAACGTATGGGACTTAAAATTGATTCTATTTTTCCAGGAACTGGAAAAACTGTAGCCGAAGTGTTGTTGACACCAACAAAAATTTACATTCGCTCAGTGCTGAATCTGCTTAAAGACTATACTATCAATGGCATTGCCCATATTACAGGCGGCGGTTTGCTGGAAAACATTCCCCGTGTACTTCCTCAAGGGTGTCAGGCCACACTCCATCTCCCAAGCTGGGAACGTCCAGTTATATTTGATGTAATGAGAGACGCCGGCAATGTTGAGCTGAAAGAGATGTACCGCACATTCAATATGGGTATCGGTATGGTACTGGTTGTTGCAGAGAAAGATACCGAGGATATGATCGACCGCCTGCATGGCCTCGGCGAACAAGCCTGGGTCATTGGCGAAATCAACAGCTGTGACAAAGGTGCAGAGTCTGTTGAGCTTTTAGAGTCATAAGTGGACATGGATCAACCCATAATACTTGCGGTCCTGGTTTCCGGCAACGGCTCAAATCTGCAAGCAATTATTAACCATATTGAGGCTGGAAAAATCAATGCGCGTATAGCCTGTGTCATTTCCAACAAAAAAGATGCACCGGCTCTTCAAAAAGCGATAAAACATCAAATACCGACTGTGGTTCAGGAAAATTCCGACTACAAAAACCGTCTGGATTACGATTTAAATCTCATCAACACTCTCAAGGGGTTTAATGTAAAACTGGTTATACTGGCTGGTTTTATGCGAATAGTATCTGAAACCATGGTTAACGCTTTTCCAAATTTGATTATGAACATTCATCCTGCGCTCCTACCCTCTTTCCCAGGGCTAAACGCTCAAAAGCAGGCTCTGGATTATGGTGTACGCCTGAGTGGATGTACAGTTCACTTTGTTGACAACGGCACTGATACCGGTCCGATAATTCTTCAGGCAGCAGTTCCAGTGATGGAGGATGACACGATCGAAACATTATCGAACCGGATCCAGATTAAAGAACATCTCATTTATCCTGAGGCAATCCGGCTATTCGCAGATGGAAAATTAACTTTACAGGGCAGGCAAGTTCACATCCTGCCATAATTAGCTTGACACAACACATCAGTTGATGGTAATAAACTCTCTTCAAATCTAATAACAACGTTCACTACGTTTCATGGAGGTGCATTTTGGCACATCACAAGTCGGCAATTAAAAGAATCAAACAGAATGCGAAGAAGAACGCCCGTAACAGGCATGTATCATCTACGCTTAAAACATATATCAAGCGTGTTCGCGAGGCTGTTGAAGCCAAGGACAAGGAAGCTGCTGTAGCTGCTCTTAATGCTGCAATTCCTGTTATTGATGCTACCGCCTCCAAGGGTGTTATTCACGCTTCTAACGCCTCACGTAATGTTTCTCGTCTGACCAAACTGGTTAATACACTAGGCTAATCAGTCCGTTTGTTTAACAAAATGAGAAAGGGGACTCCTGTACAGGAAGTCCCCTTTTTTCGTGTTTAATCATGTGGATTTTTCTATTGCCGAGCAACACCTGTACAGATAAAAAATACAAGGTTATGCATTAATGAATATGGTTGCCCACCACCAGTCTTTGAAGCTACATCACATCGATAGAGTTCTGCAAACAGATTGCGAAGTTCGTCGCGCTTGAAGTTTTTGGCCTGCTGAAGATACTCTCCGAGGAAAAATGTATTAATCCCTACTTCCCTGCTGATATCAGCCTGGGCCGACTTCTTTTCCACCATCTCTCTGACTCGCCACAACTGCCTGAAATGCCTTGCAAGAGCACCAAGCATCATCGGAGCGTCCTCGCCATTCAGGAAAAGCGCATCAAGGCTCTTAAGGGCATTCTGAAGATCTTTGTTACCCAGAAACCTGGCCAACTCAAATACGGTAAATGCCTTGCTGCTACTGGCTATCTCACGCACATCTTCAACCGTTATTTTCGGACGGTTCCCAGCATAAACTGACAGTTTTTCAAGTTGGGAGGATAATTCCTGAAGGTTATTACCGATAAGAAACGATAGTAAATCTGCTGCAGCAGAATCAATAGGCTTTCCAAGAATTTTTGCTTCTGCAACGATAAAACCAGACAGCTTGTTATCATAGAGACGCTTATATTCGACTAAAGCACCCTGCTTTTTCAATTCCAGAAATATTTTTTTGCGCTGGTCAATCTTTAAACCATTAAAAATCAGGCAGGTAGAATCAGCTGGATTCTGAACATAAGGAAGAAGTGCTTCAAGGGCTTCAGCTTTTAGCGCCTCAGCCCGTTTTACAAGAACAGCCCGTCGTTCTGCAAACATTGGCAAGGTCTGGGCGGCATCAGCAATATCCACACCTTTGGATTCATTTCCAAAAAAAACATTGAAGTTAAAGTCTTTGAGCGAAGGATCTATGGCCCGATCAAGCAGCAGTTTTGTAGCCTTTTCAATCAGAAACGACTCTTCCCCGTAAAGATAAACTATCCTGGGGATACTGCCCTTCATTACTGAAGTTTCAAGTTCCTGTGCCGTCATATTAATAGGACTGCTCAACAGCAGTAATAAACTTTTCAGCCAGTTTCTGTGAGACTGCCATCAGAGCAGCCTCTTCGGCATTTCTCTGTAATGCCAGATCATCGGAAGCAGGATAGTCCTGAAACGCTTGAAGTGTGCCCTTCCAGACCGATGCTGCCTCTCCTTTGCGACGAAGTTCCAGTTCCACAGAAAGTGTGAGCCTGAATTCCCTGTCCAGATCAGCAGCAGAATAGGATAAAACCCTACCTGAAAAGGACTTGACGGTCCCGCTTACAACAGCATTTGCCTGCTCAACACTTCCTGCCGGAACAACTCCGCGCATTATGTGCAGCTGATCCAGCAGAGCGCGCCTGATAACTGTCTGGGCAGTTGAACTAGTCGTTTCATTCACAATAAAAGAGACCCAGACCTTTTCGCCTGAACTGATTCTGTTATCCGTAGAAGCAGCAAAACGGTAGCCACAGCCAGAAATCAGCATTATTAGCACCAGCGCCAATATCCAGCGAGCTGCATGCAACCGGTTAACTTTTTTTGGCGATCTGAATAGCACTGACTACCCCACCACAATGTTTACCAGTTTACCTGGTACACAAATTACTTTACGGACCTGAACACCTTCCAGAAATGGCTTGATTTTTTCATCAGACAAAGCAAGTGATTTAAGTATTTCCTCATCAGAACCTGCAGCAACTGTAATCTTAGAGCGAAGTTTACCATTTACCTGAACAACAACCAGAACCTCTTCATCCACAACAGCTTCACGGTCATACTCGGGCCATGCTGTTTCTGAAACAACTGTTTTATTTCCCAGTTGTTGCCAAAGTTCTTCTGTTATATGAGGCACAAACGGAGCAAGCAAAAGGACCATGCTCTCCAGCGCTTCCTTCATGACAGGGCCGGACTGGGCTGTTTTAAGATCTGAAGCCTGCAAGGCGTTCAAAAGCTCCATAACAGCAGCAATAGCAGTATTAAAATGGAACCGTTCCTCAATATCTTCCGTTACCTTCTTGATGGTCTTATGCACGACTCGACGCAGATTTTTCTCTTCGGCAGTTAACAGTTCCGTTTTTACAGCACTCGACTGTTTGACAAGTCCGAGTCGATCATGAACCAATCTCCAGACACGATTAAGAAAACGGAATGTACCGTCAACCCCCTGATCGCTCCAATCCAGATCCTTCTCCGGAGGTGCGGCAAAAAGCGAGAACAGACGCGCTGTATCTGCACCGTATTTGTCGATAAGGGCATTGGGATCAACAACATTGCCCTTGGACTTGCTCATCTTGGCCCCATCCTTGATAACCATACCCTGGGTAAGCAGATTGGTAAAAGGCTCGTCACAATTAATATAACCAAGATCGCGCAGTACTTTTGTAAAAAACCTGGCATACAGGAGATGCAGTACCGCATGTTCAATTCCGCCGATATACTGATCTACAGACATCCAGTAATCGGTCCGCTCGCGATCAAGTGGTCCCATCTTGAAATCAGGGCAACAGTATCGCAGAAAATACCAGGAAGACTGCACAAAAGTATCCATGGTATCTGTTTCACGACGGGCGGCCTGCCCGCACTTGGGACAAGGAACCTGAATAAATGAATCCAGCTTTGCCAATGGACTGCCACCCTCACCTGTAAAAGCCACATCCATGGGCAGCTTTACAGGCAGATCACTTTCCGGAACCGGTACAACACCACAACTGTCACAGTAAATAACCGGAATCGGGTTGCCCCAATAGCGTTGCCTTGAAATACCCCAGTCACGCAACCTGAAATTAACAGTTTTCTTACCCATGCCGGCACTCTGCAGACAATCGGCAATGGCCTCTTTAGCTGTATCGCTAGGCATACCATCGAACTGACCGGAGTTAGTCAATATGCCAACTTCAGTATATGCCGCCCCCATGGACGCCGGATCAAGAACCTCTCCAGCCGGCTGAATAACAACTCTGAGTGGCAAATCATACTTGGCAGCAAAATCAAAGTCCCGTTGATCATGTGTAGGTACGGCCATAACAGCACCGGTACCGTAATCCATAAGTACAAAGTTAGCCAGGTAGATCGGCATCTTTGCATTGGTCAAAGGATTGATACAGTAGGAACCGGTAAAGACACCTTCCTTTTCAAAATCCTCAGAAGTGCGTTTTATCCGGTCGGTTTTCTGGACTTTTTCAATAAACAAATCCACCGACTCCTTCCTGTCAGAAGTCGTCAGCTTATGGGCCAGCGGATGTTCAGGGGCAAGAGACATGAAAGTGGCACCAAACACTGTATCCTGGCGGGTGGTAAACACCCTGATTGCGCCCTCCCCTGATTCAAGAGGGAAATCAATCTCACAGCCAAAACTCTTGCCGATCCAGTTGCGCTGCATGGTTAAAACCCGCTCAGGCCAGCCGGAAAGCTGATTTGTACACTCCAGCAATTCTTCAGCATAATCCGTAATACGGAAAAACCACTGATCCAGCTCCTTCTGCTTTACATCATGTGCGCAACGCCAGCAACAACCGTCTTCAACCTGCTCATTGGCGAGTACGGTTTCACAAGTAGGACACCAGTTAACAAAAGACGTCTTCTTATAGGCCAAACCTTTTGAAAACATGTCCAGAAAAATTTTCTGTTCCCAGCGGTAGTAATCAAGATCACAGGTAGCAAGTTCACGGGACCAGTCGTATGAAAATCCCATTTTCTTCAACTGAACCCGCATATAGTCTATATTTTCATAGGTCCATTTTGCCGGGTGACTATTATTCTGAATTGCGGCATTTTCTGCAGGCATGCCGAAGGCATCCCATCCCATGGGATGCAGGACATTAAACCCGCGCATCCGCTTGAACCGGCCGATTACATCACCGATTGAGTAGTTGCGCACATGCCCCATATGAATTCTGCCTGACGGGTAAGGAAACATTTCCAGCAGATAGTATTTCTGCTTATTTTTATCTTCAGTAACCGCATATGAAGACTTTTCTTCCCAAAAATTCTGCCATTTCTGTTCAATTTGATTCGGAATATACTTCTGGTCCACAGTGCTATCCTTTCTTGAAACATACATTTATTATTTTATAAGTAAAAGCGTATTATGATGAAAATTGCAATTTGCTGACTATATAACAAAAACTGCCTTTACGCAAAGGCGTATAGGCATTTTTTTAAAACTGACGACAGTGGACAAGACATTGTTCCCTTACAAATAAGCCCCACGACGCAGAATCTCTTCTACGACCTGATGCAGTGGCAAGACCTGATCTACCACTCCAGTTGCAATTGCTTCTCTGGGCATACCGTATACCACTGATGTCTCTTCCGACTCGGAAATAACATACCCACCATTTTCCTTAACACTACGTACACCTCTGGCCCCATCGTTTCCCATACCGGTCAGGATAACAGCCAACATACGGTTTTGAAAAACCTTGGAACAGGATTCCAGCATAACGTCAACGGAAGGCACAAAACGATCTGTTGTACACGGCTTCACGACTCTGGCTACGACCTTTCCATCGCGGTTTTCAAAAACAAGATTGTTACCTCCAGGTGCAATAAGAATATGCCCGGGAAGTACCGGATCACCATCCTCTGCCTCTTTGACACTAAACTTTGACAAACGGTTCAAACGATCTGCAAAAGCCCGTGTAAAGCCAACCGGCATATGTTGAGAAACAACAACGGCAAATGGATACTGTTTCTCAAATGCAATAAACAGACTCTGTAATGCCTGAGGGCCACCAGTGGAAGATCCTATGGCTACCACATCAAAACCATGATCTGCTTTTTTAATAGTCCCTACAGTAACCGGATTCACGCCCGTGTTTTTTTTCAAATTACTATTATAATTGACAACTGTATCTTCACTATTCGTGTCAGACTTAAGTTTTACAACTTGACGGACCTTATTTTGAAGATCATCACGAATCTGCAGCAGTTCAGGAGAAGCAGTACTCTTAGGTTTGGCAACAAAATCAAAAGCACCCAGCTCCAAAGCTTTAAAAACCTTATCGGCAGCACTTAAAGCACTTATGACTATCACCGGGATTGAAAACCTCTTTTTTATTATTCTAAGCAATGTAAAACCATCCATTTTTGGCATTTCCAAATCTATTGTAATCAGATCTGGCTTCAAAGATATAATTTTCTGAATACCGTCCTCACCGTCAACAGCGTAACCAACTACCTCTACCCCATCAGTTTCATCAAGCATTTTTGTAATGGTACGCCTGCTGAATGCTGAGTCATCAATAACAAGCACCTTAATGCTACTCATATCAGTCCCCCCAAAACAACTCGTTCCGGTTTCTGATAAATCATATCGTTTTTAAAGTGTCTCAAGGTAAATTGGGTTGATATATTCATCAGCGATTCTGAATGTCCCAACAATAAAAAACCACCTTCTGCCAATGAATTATGAAAAGCTGATACTACTTTCTTCTTAGAGTTCAAATCAAAATATATAATCACATTGCGGCAAAAGATAATATCCATATGCCCAAGCAGTACGATACGATCAGTATCATACATATTAAGATGACTTATGGTTACAGGCCCTCTTATCTGATCATTAATCCTGTATCCATCGTCCTGTTCAGCAAAATATTTTTTGATATAATATTCATCTGTAGCTCTGAAAGAAGCCTTACTGTAAACTCCGTGACGGGCTAATTGCAGAACACGCTGGCTGATATCGGTGCCGATTATTTCAATATTCCAGCCATTAAGAGCCGACTGTTCCTGAATCAGCATTGAAATCGTATAAGGCTCTTCACCGGTAGAACAACCGGCACTCCAGATTCGCAAACTACGGCTGCCTTGTGCCGTTTTTTTCTTTATCAGCTCTGGAATAATCTCATCAGTAAAAGCTTTAAGTTGAAATGACTCGCGGAAAAAATAGGTCTCATTGGTGGTGAGAATATCCATTACATCCATCATTTCCTGATCTCTGTTACGTCCATATTTCAGATATTGAAAATACTCTCGATAATAATGTAAATTCAAAATGTTAAGACGTTTTTCAAGTCTTTTTTCAAGAAGATATTTTGAGTCGTCACTAAAGTAAATACCGCTGTGAGTATAGATCATATCCCGGAAAAGAATAAACTCCGAGTCAGACATAAGTTTTGCATTGTCAGGGAATAGAATCATTCTAGCCTTCAGCCCCTAAGCGGGTTAGCATTGACCTGGCAAGCAGAGAAATATCCTGATTTTGATTCTCACAGGCGGATTTTACAATCTCAATCGACTCAGAAGTTCCGAAATTTTCAAGCAGTTCAAGACATGTAATCATCAGCAATTCATTTTCACTCGGTATAAGTGTCTTCATTGCTGGCAGTAAAGCTGTCTTGTCTACTTTGGCAATACTTTTAAGAACTGCACACTGTACCCACACATCCTCATCTTTCAAAGCATGGGAAAGAGACTCCAGAATATCATGACAATCTACCATAGCCAGAGCTTCCGCTGCCGCAACTCGAACATCCGGATTCTCGTCCAACAAGGCATTTTTTAAAAAATTGCAACAGTTGGAGAGCTGCAGTTTTCCAATCGCAGAAACTGCGGCCAGCCGAACAATGGCAGCCTCGTCCTTGACCAATTTGGGCAGAAGCATACTACCAATCGAAACAGAACATAAAATTACAGCATCTCTTCTTAATTCTGCTTTATTTGAATCGGCAAGGCGAATTGCAACATTCTTAATGGCATTCGGGTCTACAACTGAAAGTTTTTTCAGGCAAGAGACAACATTTGAATCTATATCCATTTCCCGGTCAGACAGCAACAACTCCAGGTCATTGATGCATTCAGTCATCCCAAGTTTACCAACCGCCACAACAGCACATCGCCTGACAACGGCAGAGAGATCTCCCAGCGCCTCGCAAATAATCCTGCGTCCGCCAGTATGATTCAATTCAGCAATCATGCTGCAAACTGCACAGCGCTGTATATCGTCAAAAAGTGAGTATCTTGAAATCAACAAATCCAGACCATTGGAACCTAAATGACTTAGTGCAGAAATTGCTACTGATACCAGTTTTTCACAGGCAAATGCCGAAAGCAGAGTATCAGCGGCACGAAAATCTCCAATCAGGCCAAGAACTGCAGTAACCGCTTCAGTCAGCAACAATTCACCGGGATCAAAAAGTTCAATAATTTTTAAAACAACATCACTTCCATATAAAACATCAAGAGACTTTTTCATCTCAAGTTGCCCAGTGACGTCAGTTTTCAGATAAATTCGATACCAGGAAAGTACAGCAGCGCCACGACTACTTTTCTGAGTGGATTGAAAACTATCGCGCAAAACATCTGCCGCAGCTTTGTCGCTGATGCTCCCAAGACATTCGTATACAGCTTTACGCAAGATGTCATTTTCAACCAGTGCAAGAAGTCCTTCCGGTACAGATATTTGAGAATTCAACTTGCTCATTGCCGTAAGTGCACTAAAACGAAAAAGGACGGAGTTATTCAACAGTATCATTTCAAGCAACTCAGGTATTGAGTTGTTGTCTCCAAGATTTCCAATCTGTTCAGCTGCAGCTGATGAAACATTTTCATCCGTATCTGCAAGAGATGACAGTAAAACAGGCATAAATTGAGGACTGCCGATAGCACCCATCACATCTACGACAAATTTACGAACATCAGGATCTTTATCTCCTGCAAGTGCCGTCAATGCCTTGACTGAACGGGTACCGAGCCTGACTATGGCTTCGGCTGCCGAATTTCTTAATCCGGCGTTATCCTCATCTCTCAGTTTTTCCAAAAGAGCAGTGATCTGTTCGTCCGCAGGCTTAGCAGCAATAAAAATTTCAACAGCTTCTTTGCGTACTCGCCAGCTACTATCAGCCATCGCCAGAAAGAGTTGATCCTGAGTATCAGCCAGAGAAGAGTATTTAAGCGTTTCCAGGACTGCACGCCGTGATTCTTCATCACCAAAACGGAGAATTTTATCCACATCAACTCGCGTTATCACCAGGCTACTCCCGTTTAAATATTATAAATCAGACATCAAATATGACATCAGATTCAGCAGATGAAAGCAGCGTATCAATTCCCAGAACTATATAAACATTTTCAGCATGCAGACAGACACCAAGAATACATTCGGCGCCAAGACCCTCTTCAATATCCGGAACCGCTTTGATTTTATCAATCGGTACGGTTATTACTTCATGGACTTCATCCACAGACAGGGCTAACAATTGATTAGCCAGCTTAACAACCATGAGATTTCCAATTGCAGCGTTGTCAACTCCTGGTATGCCAAACCGTTTTTTGAGATTCATTACAGGTATAACGGAACCACGCAGATTTATGACCCCATCCAGATATCTGGACGGAGTTGGCAAAGTAATTATGACCTGAGCAGGCATAATTTCTTTAATCCGCATCAAATCGACACAAAAAAGAATATTATCCAGACTAAAACATGCAAACTGTATTTCGTTAAGTGCGCTTGCCATATCGTGATGAAACTCCACTACATGTTGAATTGAAGGACTGCCGTTCAATTAATGTTTATATTTGTAATGCTATCCAGATTTAGCAAAATAATCATTAGTTTGTCGCAACGTCCAATCCCTTTGATAAAATTATTATCATCACATTCAAGGGTTGCCGGTGCACTCTCCATACAGTTTCTGTCAATACGTACTACCTGAGTAACTTCGTCAACCAATAGTCCTGTCAAATTGAAACCTGATCTGACAACAACAATTCGTTGATTGGGGATATCCGGCTCGGAACTGAAGCCCAGGCGATTAAGCATATCGATTACCGGGACAATAGTACCACGCAGTGAAATAACTCCCGGCAGGAAAACAGGCGCATGTGGCACTTCTGTTATTGTCTTTGGCTTAATAATTTCTTTTATCTGCATAATATCAATGCCATACAGCTCATTAGATACACGAAAACAGAGAAAATCATCATATTCAACAGACTCTGCAACGTTGCTCTCTTCTACCATTTGGTGTTGATCTTCAATGCAACCGGCTGCAATTCTCCCGGCAAGTATTGCCTCTACCGGGTCAACATTACGTTTTAGCTTTTTAGGCTCCTGCCTGCTTGGATAATGTTCTTCATTGAAAGAATTTGAAATGACAGCAAAGTTGTTGTTAATTGTCACATTTTCATGTTCAAAGCAGATTTCCTGACCAATACCTGGCCCGGAAAGATCCCTTGAAATTACAATCGGGAGTTCTTCCTGTGTTAATGGTTGTCTATTATTACGCGCTTTTTGTCTAATTTTAGCCAGATTCATAGTTGAGGCCTACATCATCAATTCGTTTTTAATTTCTTCAATAATTGAGGAGTCAATCAGTGCGGCATCAATACCATAGGCAACCAGCAGGGCATTGGTTGCCATGGAATTAATCCTCCGTGGAACTCCGCCTGTCAATTCGAATATTTTGTGAACCGCATCCGGTGTAAACAGTCCTGCACTACCACCGGCGGCTTCAAGCCTGAAGTCCAGGTACTCCATTGTTTCTTCGAGAGTTAAAGGAACAAGGTGATAATTAAGTGCCACACGCTGACAAAGCGGAACAAAACGAGGTGATGCGAGCATATCCCGCAATTCCGGCTGCCCCATGATAATCACGCTCAACAGGTTGATCTCATCAAGTTGAAAATTTGTCAGGAGGCGTATTTCATCAAAGACCTCCTCATCGGAAATCATTTGCGCTTCATCAATAACAATTACAGGACAGATGCCATTTTGATAAAAACCATAAATAGCGGAATTAATCTGTTCGAGCAGATCATCTTTTGCAGTTGCCGGATTTGCCACATCGAGCAATCTTGCAGTTGTACGCAGAAACTCATTAGCGCTTAGACGCGGATTAACAATGTAACAAAAACGAAAACCTGCCCCCAGTCTGTCCATTAAAGCCCTGGATAATGTTGTTTTACCACACCCGACATCGCCGGTAAGTACGGCTATTTCACGTTCTTCCAGAACAAACTCAAGCCTGGCCAAGGCCTCTTCATGTCCTCTACTCAAAAACAGAAAGTCAGGATCTGGAGTTTTACTGAAAGGTTTTTTACTGAATCCGAAATAGTCTTTATACATTTTGTCAGTTCCCGTTTCTTCTGGATTCGTTCAGTATTGCCCCGGTGTCCAGGACAAGAATTGTTCCTTGATCCCCTAGATCTGCAGCACCTGAAATACCGTGATAACCTTTAAATGCATCCCCCAAAGGTTTAATTACAACGTCCTGCTGTCCAAGCAGTTCATCCACCACTATTCCGATACGTTTGTCTGCAATTCCTATTACAACAGCATATATGTCCCCTGACGACTTGTCATGGATTGGTTTAAAACCAAGGTAACGATCCAATTGAATAAGTGGCAGGGTTGAATTGCGTAATTTCACAACCTGATTTTGTTCTATTGTTTCTATCTCATTTTTCTTGAGAAGAAGTGTTTCCTGCACCGAAGAAATGGGCATGGCATAGATTCTGGATGCAGATGAAACAATCAGCACTTTGATAATGGCCAGAGTAATCGGAAGAGTAATAATGAAGCGGCTGCCAATACCAGGAGTGGTTTTCACATCAACCATGCCGGATATGGCTGAAATATTATTTTTTACTACATCCATTCCAACACCGCGGCCGGATATCTCACTAACGGTTTCAGCAGTTGAAAACCCGGGTAAAAAAATAATTTCAAGAGCATCTTTATCCGATATATTGCTCACATCTGAAACCAGACCTCTCTCTAAAGCCCTTTTTTTAACACCTTCCACATCAATTCCGTTACCATCATCCGCTATCTCGATGACAACATGATTTCCTTTTTGACTTGAAGATATGCTGATTGTACCGCGTTCACCTTTACCCAGTTTAAGGCGATGACCAGGCATTTCAATCCCATGGTCGATTGCATTTCTGATGATATGCATCATAGGATCAGAAATATCCTCAATCAACAACTTATCCAGTTCAGTTTCTGCGCCATAAAAAGCCAGATCCACCTTTTTACCCTGTTCACGGGATATTTTACGGACAATTCTGGACATTTTTTCATAAAGCTGCCCAACAGGAACAAGGCGAATTTCCATCACCCCCTTCTGCAAGTCAGCCAATTTGCGCTCAAGACTTTTTGAAGCTTTGCCCAGTTCAATACCCAGGTGCGAAAAACCTTCATTTCTCATACTCATGGCCAGTCCTGAAATTGATGAGTGGGACTGTACCAATTCTCCAACAATATTCATCAATTCATCAAGTTTGCCAATATCAACTCTGACTGTTCTACTCATACTTTTTGATGAACGCAGAGGTTCTGTTGTCACTGCAACTGGCTCTGGCAGCTCATAGTCCGCAATGGTTGCAGAAACAGGTTGATTAGTAACAGTTGACTCTTGATTTGATGAAGAAATTACAGGGTGGATATTGGATGGAGAATACAGCAATGAAAGGCTGATATATTGAAACTCAGGCAAGGCATTAAAATCAGAAAGTTGGTTACTTGAACTGAATAAAAGATCAAAATCTATATGGGTCTCAATATTTTCACCGATGCCAGGCAAAGTACTGATTAACTCCCCGTACGACTTAATCAGATCCGAGATATGAGTTAGCTCCTGATCAAATATGGACATCTCAAATGATACGTGTATTGAGAAGATATTCTTCCCTTTTTGCATATTATCTTTAAGACGATGTTCTTCGTATTCAGTCAGGGAACTTAGTACGCGATCAGGCAGACCGAGTTTTAAAAGGGGGAAATCTTCGCCAGCAATATGATCATCCATAAGACAAGCATTGATACTGGCTACAGAGGCGGAAATTTTTTTACTGAAATCCTTATCGTTTCCTTCTGAAACAGATCCAATCAGAATGTTTAGCAACTCAGCAGATTCAAACAACACATTCAGCACAGTGCTATTTAGTGTGACTTTGCCCAACCGAAGGTTCTCAAGCAAACTTTCAAGATGATGTGACAATTCGGAGATATTATTGAACCCAAACATTCCTGACAGCCCTTTCAAAGAGTGGGCTGCCCTGAATATTGAATTCACAAGATCGGGATCAATTTCATTTCTCTCAGAACAATCGGCCAAATTACCGATCTCGGAAACAAGCTGATCTACAATTTCCTCTGCCTCAGCGAGAAAATCCGATAAATCCTTATCTGCAGATGTATTCCGATCAGTCATGTTAAAGCCGGTTTTAATTGCATCTGAAAGTAGACTCAGTAAAGATGGATTTGAAATAACTAGACAAGAATTATAACGTTAGCGGGGATTCTCCATATAAAATCTAACAAGCTCCTGAAGCCTTGATAAATCGAATGGTTTAACTAAATACTCGTCAGCACCCAACATTTTACCACGATCTATATCTTTCTGACTGCCCTCAGTAGAAATAATAATAATGGGGGTAGTTTTGTAATTTGGATTATTTCTCAGATAACTGATCAGCTCAAGACCATTAATATCAGGCATATTAATATCTGTCAGGATCAAATCCACCTTTTCATGGGGAAGAATGCGTAACGCTTCAAAACCGCTGCAAGCTTCAACAATACGATAATCGTCAAGCAATTCAATAGTTGATACAAGCATTCTACGCATGGCAGCCGAATCGTCAGCTATCAGAATGGTTTTGATACTCATTTGGGGCTATTCTCGTTCAGCAGTCGCTCCAACAAATTCTTCTCCATTGTCATACCGACATGAGATAGAAATGTGTCAAGTATTTCAATGCTTCCAATCGGTTTTTTATCCGGCAGATTGTCACCATACAGAAATCCGATCACTCGGGATTTACTGACTATCGGACCAATAAAAACCTCATCTGGTATACCGCCACCGATTTGATCAAAGAATAACCTGTCTGTTGCTGATGGATCCAGGTTGACAATAGATGAACGGCCGCTTTTACAAGGACCAAGGAACAAG
Organism: uncultured Geobacteraceae bacterium; assembly: GCA_964509295.1. Lineage (GTDB taxonomy): Bacteria > Desulfobacterota > Desulfuromonadia > Geobacterales > Pseudopelobacteraceae > JBGSQR01. Next base: position 219,561 of record CAZDWS010000003.1, read on the forward strand.
GATGCAGATTCCAGGGGTATTCTGATAGACCTTACTATTTCATCGCCTCTGTATTTTCCACCTGATATTCCAAACTGACCAACACCTGAAATCACATTATTATGTACCATGAAAACAATTGAGCGGCTTAAAAATTCGGTAGCAAAGCGTAATGCCAAAAGCAGTATGCCGCCTTGCGGATCGGATTTATAAAAATCATCCAACATCTCATTAATGCGTGACAAGTCCTGCTCAGTATCTGGCTCTGAAGCCAAGTTTTTTTCTATTATATTTTCCACAAGAAGGAGTTCATCTTCTGATTGGGGTTTAACCACTGAAGGAGATTCTGAAGACAGATCGGAAATGGATGCAAATGGAACAAATCGTTCAATTTCAGAAACAAGCTGTGTCATAAAAATCTGGACTTTCGTTTGATCATTAATTTCAGCTCTGCGCGGCTTGGATATAAACTGATAACCAAAATTCAAAACCTGTTTTTCTGCATCCTCGAAATGATAGTCAGTCATTACAATAATAGGAAGATTTTTGAAATTATTATGCAACAGTTCAATCAGTTCCACTCCACCCAGAACACCTGAACCATCCATTTTAGGCATGATCAGATCAACCAGCAAAAGAGGAAATTTTCCGGCACGTACAAGGCTGTCAATAATGACAATTGCATCCTCACTGCGGGTCATGGCGTGAACATTACAGCCCATTTCCTGCAGTCGGTCAGAAACCACCTTGAGAGTTGGACCATCATCATCAACAACAACAATGATATGTTCAACAGTTGTTTTAGGTGTTGGTGCTGTTTGTGAGTTAACCGGTGAGACAGCATCAGGCGAATCAATGTCAGACGTTTCATCTGAAATTGAAGCTTTCACCCCAATATTCTTCTCATCAAGTATTCGACTTCCCTCTAAAGCAAGAAACTGAGGGTTAAGCCCCTGATCCAGCATGAACTGCAGTGGATCCATCCTGATACCATCAAGAGTTTCAACATAATCGAGCACAACAAAATCAAAAGTACCGTGATTCCATTCAAACATGGAAAAGACGATACTCTCAATCTGTTCGCAAACGACCTCTTCAATGGTAGACTTGGAAATTTGAAACCTGTTTATAAGAATCGCGCCCAGTCGTTCACTAAAACCCTCTTCCTGCTGAATGGCAAGAGCCTTGTCAAGGGTGTCCGGGTTAACTAGTGCCTTTTGAAGAAGAATGGTACCCAGATTAAGCTTATAGTTACTGGAAGAGGCTCTTACAACCTGCCCCTGGCGGAACACAATCGTGCCTGTCCGCCCTTCACTTCGCAGAGCAAGAGTCCCGGACTTTCTGCTGAGACTAACAATCTGTAAAATTTCGCCAAGTCCAAGATCTTGCAGGTTCCCGACTAGACTCATACCCGTATGCCTTTAATAAGCGTAGTTAAATAAACGAGGTAACAATATCTCAACAGTGGCGGCAAGTAAAGCGTTTATGAAGACTTGCGGGGCCTTTGCCCTCCGGAGTCTTTGTCTCGTCCTCTGAAAATCAGCCGTAGAGGAGTACCATTAAATCCAAAGGCTTCGCGAAACTTGTTTACAAGATAACGTTCATAAGAGAAATGAATGCTATCAGGCTGATTGGTAAAGATGACAAATGTTGGTGGCCGGGTTGTTACCTGAGTAGAAAAGTAAAACTTTACACGACGTGCGTTTGCCAACGGTGCGTGATGGGCATCAATGGCTTCTGCAAAAATTCTGTTGAGGTCAGCAGTGGATACTCGACGGCAATACTGCTCCATAACGTCGTCAACAGCCTCGGTGATTTTGCCGATACGCTGTCCGGTTTTTGCAGAAACAAAGATAATCGGAGCATAGGCCAGGTATTTAAACCCCATCCTGACTTTTTCAATATAAACACCAAGTGTGGCGTTGTTTTTCTCCAGGGCATCCCACTTGTTAATGACAAAAACACAGGCTTTGCCTGCTTCATGTACATAACCTGCAATACGCTCATCCTGCTCGGTAACACCATCTTCAGCATTCAGAACAACCAGAACTACATCGGCACGCTCGATACTGCGCAATGCATCCACTACACTGTATTTTTCCAGTTTTTCAGTTGTTTTGCCCTTACGCCTTATGCCTGCAGTATCAATCAGCAGATAAGGTTTTTTATTACACATAAAAAGTGTATCGACAGAATCTCTTGTAGTACCGGCGGTCGGATTTGCAACAACCCGTTCAAATCCAAGCATACGGTTAACCAGCGATGATTTACCCACATTCGGACGACCGACAACGGCTATCCTGGTCAACTCTTCAGCCGGTTCAGTTTCATCTGCCGGAGGAAAAACCTCTAAAAGATCATCAACTAAATCATTAACTCCACGATTATGTTCTGCTGAAATGGTATAGAGCTGATCAACGCCCAGTGAGTAAAACTCAGCTGATTCGTTTTCCAGCTTATCGCCATCAACCTTGTTAACCACATAAAAAACCGGCTTTTTAACTCGACGCAGCATGTTGGCCACTTCAATATCTGCCGGAGTCAGACCACTGCGGGCATCCATCATGAAAATAATGACGTCCGCCTCCTCAATCGCCAGACTGGACTGTTCACGCATCTGCTGCAGCATGCGATCATCTGTTACCGGCTCGAATCCACCCGTATCTATCAAAATAAACGGTTTCTCAAAACGGTTGATGGCAGCATAATTACGGTCACGGGTAACACCGGGAGTATCATCCACCATGGCACGACGATGTCCAAGCAAACGGTTAAACAGAGTTGATTTGCCCACATTCGGGCGGCCGACAAGCGCTACTAAAGGTTTCATAATATCCTAACAAAATATTGATTTATAACAATAATAAACTAAATACTACTCGTAACCAAATTCTCTGAGTTTGGATGTACGTTCACTCCAGTTTTCTTCTATCTTAACAAATAATTCCAGAAAAACACGGGTTCCCAGAAGTCTCTCAATATCATATCTGGCCTGGGTACCGATCTTTTTCAGCATTTCTCCACGCTTACCGATGACTATACCCTTCTGGGTTGCCCTCTCTAGAGAAATTGCAGCTGTGATGGCAATAACACCATTTTCCCGCTCTGTGAATGACTCCACAATAACAGCCGTAGAATAAGGAATCTCATCACGGGTCAATCTGAATATTTTTTCGCGGATCATCTCCGCGACAATAAATTTTTCCGGCATATCTGTCAGAATATCATCAGGAAAGAGCTGTGGCCCCTCTGGAAGATAAGTTGTAATCATTTCCACCAGATGTTCCACACCATCACCGTCACCGGCTGAGAAAGGAATAATTTCCCTGAATGAGTGCAATGTTGACCAGGCGGCAATTTTGTCCAGCAACTGCCGTTTATCAGATAACAGGTCAACTTTGTTTAGACCAAGAATCACAGGTGTTTTCACATTGGTCAAAATATCCTTGACCAGCTTTTCATCAACAGCAGCAGTGGAGTCAACAACCAGCAGAAGAACATCAACACCGCTGATGGCTGACATGGCCACATCCACCATGCTTTTATTCAAACGGGAGTTACTGACATGAATTCCAGGGGTATCAATAAACACAATCTGCCCGTTGTCAACATTGTGAATGCCCTGAATACGATTACGGGTTGTCTGTGGTTTATCAGAAGTAATGACTATCTTTTCACCGATAATCCGGTTGAGCAGAGTCGACTTACCAACATTCGGACGTCCGACAATAGAGACAAATCCAGATTTAAAATTCTTGTTTTTCATATTATTACACTCACACCCTTCATGTATTACTTTTTAGACCAATTATCCTTCAACGTAACAATACGATTAAAAACAAGCTGATTACTGCTGGAGTCTTTTGGATCCTGCCTGAAATAACCAAGACGCTCGAACTGCAGACGTATTTCACTATCAGTCTGGGTTAAGCCTGTCTCAAGCTTACACCCCTGGAGCGTTTCGATTGAAAGCGGATTGAGGAACTGTTTGTAATCGGCTCCGCCCCTGTCCGGATTCGGGTCGGTAAACAACCGGTCAAACAGACGTACTTCTGCATCAACTGAATTTGATGCCGAGACCCAGTGAATGGTCCCTTTGATTTTTCTGCCATCTGCCGCAGAACCTCCGCGTGACTCAGGATCATAGTCACAATGAACTTCCACTATTATACCATTATCATCCCTGATAACACCTGTACAACGAACGATATAAGCATAGCGCAATCTCACTTCAGCACCAGGAGTCATGCGAAAAAAACCTTTTGGGGCATTTTCCATAAAATCATCCTGTTCAATAAAAATTTCTCTGGAAAAAATGACCTTACGACTGCCCATTTCAGGCTTTTGCGGATGATTTTGAGCTTCAAACTCTTCAATCTGCCCTTCCGGGTAATTATTAATAACCACTCTTACGGGCCGCAACACCGCCATGGCACGAGGCGCCTTTTCATTCAGGTCCTCCCGGACACACTCTTCCAGAACAGAGACATCAATCCATGAATCACTTCTTCCAACCCCGATTCTCTCACAGAAGGTGCGTATTGCCTCGGGAGTATAGCCAAGTCGCTTAATACCCATAATCGTCGGCATGCGCGGATCATCCCAACCATTGACAATTCCCTGGGTAACCAGTTCATGCAGCTTGCGCTTACTCATTACGGTATATGTCAGATTGAGACGTGAAAATTCATACTGGCGCGGCTTGCAAGGAACCGGTAAATTTTCCAGAAACCATTCATAAAGAGGTTTGTGATCCTCAAACTCCAGTGTACAGATTGAGTGAGTTATGCCCTCAATGGCATCAGACTGGCCGTGGGCAAAATCATACATTGGATAAATACACCATTTATTGCCCACATGGGGATGTGGAGCATGAATAATACGATACAGCACCGGATCACGCAGGTTCATATTGGGTGCAGCCATATCTATTTTGGCTCTGAGAACTTTAGCCCCATCCGGGAAAACACCAGCTTTCATCTGACGGAACAGCTCCAAATTCTCTTCAACCGAACGGTTACGATAAGGACTTTCCTTGCCCGGCTCTATCAAAGTACCACGGTAGGAACGCATTTCATCAGCAGTAAGGTCCTCAACATAAGCCTTGCTTTGTGAAATCAGATATTCAGCCCAGTCATAAAGTTGCTCAAAATAATCCGAGGCATAGTAAAGATGTTCACCCCAGTCAAAACCAAGCCAACTTACGCTTTCCTTGATTGATTCAATATACTCAAGCTCTTCCTTGGCCGGATTGGTATCATCAAAACGGAGGTGGCAATCACCGCCAAAATCACGAGCCAGACCAAAATTAAGACAAATCGATTTGGCATGACCTATATGAAGATATCCATTCGGTTCCGGCGGAAATCGGGTTATTATTTTGTTATGCCGATTGTTTTTAAGATCTTCATCAATTATCGTGCGTAAAAAATTATTGAGTACCGGGGTTGCAACATCACTGGACATATATGCCTCTCAATAAAATAAAATTATCTATGGAATTATCTCACCCAGAAGAGAATTCTGGTAAGCATTAATGATACGCACATCTACAAACTGACCTTTAAGATTAATATCGCCGTCAAAGTTTACTGTTCGGCCGTTATCTGCCTTGCCGGAAATCTGCCCTGGATTCCTGCCTGAACCTTCAACCATGACAGTTTGAATCGTGCCTACAAAAGATTTACTGATCTCCAGCGTTATCATCTTCTGAAGCTTTTGAAGCTTCTCAAGTCTGAGCTGTTTTTGAGCATCGGAAAGATCATCCGTAAATCCAGCGGCCTTGGTTCCTGGTCTGGCTGAATAGGCAAAGTAAAACAGATCCGTAAAGCGTACTTCCTGAATCAGACTTAGCGTGTCCTCGAAATCCTGCTCAGTTTCTCCGGGAAAACCGATAATCATGTCACCGGTAATAGCAATACCCGGGCGTACAGCCTTGAGTGCCCTTATCCTGTCCAGATACTCTTCACGGGTATAACCACGATTCATAAGGGCAAGCACGTGATTACTTCCAGCCTGTGCCGGAAGATGAACCTGTCCGCTCAAACTTTTAACATCTGCATAACAGGCAATCAGCTCATCCGACATATCTTTGGGGTGAGATGTGACAAAACGGATGCGCTTGACTCCGTCAACACTGTCTACCAACCTGATCAACTGTGCAAAAGACGGCTCACCCTTCCTGTCTTTACCGTAAGAGTTAACGTTCTGCCCCAGAAGTATAATCTCTTGAACTCCGTTGGCTGCAAGTTGTCGTACTTCACTAAGAATCTCTTCCGAACGTCGACTTACCTCGCGTCCACGTACATAAGGAACAATACAGTATGAGCAGTAATTATCACATCCCTGGATAACAGTAACAAAACTGCTTAGACGATTCCCTCCATCAAAGGACGGGAAAAGATCAAGACGCTGTTCATTATCAACAAAGGAGGTTTCACAACAATGCTGCCCCTTTTCGGCAGCCAGAACCATGTCTGTAAGCCGGTGCAGGTTATGAGTACCGAATACAATATCAAGCCAGCGAAACTTTTTCTGTAAAGCCTGACCTTCCTGCTGGGCAACGCAACCACCAACACCTATGATCAGTTTCTTATTTGCATTTTTGAATACTTTCAGATTCAAGAGACGACGATAAACCTTTTCTTCTGCACCACCACGCACACTGCAGGTGTTCATAAGAATCATATCAGCTTTTGCCGGATTGTCCGTTGGCAGATAACCAATAGCTGCCATCATGGTGAAAATTCTATCCGAATCATTCACATTCATCTGGCAGCCGTATGTTTCTATGTATAAGTGTTTTTTTCTCATGACTAACTTTTTAATATACTTAACAAACTGCTTGATAGTCAATCAAATAGGGAGCTTTTATCATTAAACAATGAAATACTTATTTGTAAATCTACCATTAAAACAATTTTCCGTCCCAATTGACAAATCTGACAACATCTGTATTGTCAATTAAATAAGATCTGTACAGTTAACCGACAGAGATTAGGTTTAAAAATCAATTTATAAGAGTGATCAACATGAAAATTATATGGAACGAAATTGATACGGTGTTTTTAGATATGGATGGCACTTTGCTTGACAGGCATTTTGACGACCACTTTTGGCTGGAGCACGTTCCAAAACGCTGGGCCGCAAAAAACGGTACAACCATTGAGTTTGCCCGGGAACATCTTTATAACCTTTTCAGATCACAGGAAAATACTCTTAACTGGACAGACCTGGACTATTGGAGCGATCGACTACAACTGGACATTCCCATATTAAAAAAAGAGGTCGAGCACCTGATAGCTGTCCATCCGTTTGTCATAGAATTTCTGTTATTTCTGAGACAACATGGTAAATCGATCTGGCTGGTGACAAATGCCCACTCTAAAACACTGGACCTGAAACTTAAAAAAACAGTAATCGGACCATATTTTGACGGCATTATTTCTGCACACCAGGTTGGACTGCCTAAAGAAGATGAGCTGTTTTGGGAGAAACTACAAAAATTTATTACCTACATTCCTGAAAGAACAATGCTTGGCGAAGACAGTGAAACCAACCTGAAAACCGCTGAAAAGTTTGGCATAAAATATCTGATTTATGTATCAAGATACAGTTCAAAAATCCTGCCCAGGACTTCAACTGAATTTGCTTCTATACAGTATTTCAGCCAACTCATACCACCCGACAACTCATTACTCGAAATCAACATTTAACGACGCAACCGGCAAACATCAAAGCCTGATACAAAAAAGCAGTAGATGACAAAAAAAATCTTGCCACCTACTGCTCTGATGTTTAGTAAACGAAGTAAGAAATTTACTCAGGCTCTGGTTAGTTTGGTGCGAAATTTTTCAAGTTTAGAGGCACCCTCTTCAATCAACCTGATTAAATCCTTTCTTGCGCCAACTGTAACCTCTTTCCCCTTATCCATCAGATCTTCGGTTTTTTCTTCAATTGTATCAACCAGATCAAGGATGTTTTCAGAAAGATCTTCTACAGCTTCTTCAGCTTTGGATTTAACTTTTTTAGCGCTTCTGTAAAGTTCACGACGGGTTTTTTCTCCTGACTGCGGAGCAAACAACAAAGCCACTCCTGCCCCTATAATACCACCAGCCACCATTAAAATTGCTGCTGCAGCAATTCTGTTATCTTTTTCTCCCATAACAACCTCCTTAACTTATTTTTATGATTCTATTGTATCTCAATACTGCGAAAATTATAGCTATTATTTTTTACAACAACAATTTACATAATATTTTCAGCCGGCACAAATAAAAGACTATTATTGTCTTTTATTTTTAAATTAGCCATGATATTTTTATTAATAGACAAATTTGGAGGAATAAAATGGATAAGTTATACGATGTAATAATAGTAGGTGGTGGACCTGGTGGACTGTCTGCAGCGTATCTTTGTCATAAAGCCGGACTGTCATACCTGTTACTTGAATCCGGTAAGAATGCTTTTCAGGGAATCTCCAACACATACCCTCAAGGAAAGCTTGTCTACGCAACAAAACCGAAGGATGCTCCAGATCCATTCCTTGTTGAAGAGTTAAGACCACCGGAAAAACCGGTCACAGTAGAAACCTATCTGCAGTATATTCAGGATTTTATCTTAAATGAAAAAATCAATATTCTGACTGAAGTGTCTATGGAAGAAGTAAAGGATGAACGTCACGGCTTAACCGTTATCAGCAATAAAGGAAGTTTTAAAGCCAGACAGGTGCTGCTTGCATTTGGCAGCAGCACACCGCGTGAACTGCTGGTTTATGGTGATGCAAAGATGGTTGCCAAAAATGTGGAAGATACCAGTGCTTATATCGGCATTAAAACTCTGGTTATTGGCGGCGGCAACACAGCTGCCGATATTATCATCAGTATTCTGAAAGCCAAACGTGAGGCGAATGACACACAGCCGGTATTCTGGGCCCACAAAGCAGAGACATTCAGTGTTAATAAAGAAACAGCTCAACGACTTGGTGAAGAAATTCTTCTTGGTGGAAATATCCGTCTGCTGCCCGGGGCAACTCCACGTATCGGTGAGGTTGACGACGAAGGCGTAGAACGACTGGTTATCCGAATCAACACCTTTAAGCAACCTGATGGTATTGATCTGTCTCACTCTCTCAGCTTCCCCATGAAAAATGTTATCGCATGTATCGGTTCACAGGGACCGGTTCCCATATTCAATAAAATAGGTATTCAGACTATCGCCTGTACCGGAAGTGTCTGCAAGATTGCTAAAGAAGGAGAAAGCCTGTTGCTGTTGACAGCTGATTTTGAATCAACCCGTAAGGGCATCTATGTAATCGGCGGCGCCATATCCCCTGTTTACATGAAAATAAGTGAAGGAGCCATTACGGAAGAAAAACATCCTAACCTGATCTATACGGCAATTAACGATGCTTTCCATGCGGTTGAAGCAATAAAGAAAAAACTGAAATAGCACTTGCGAGTGACATAGTACTTCCTTTACATGTCTGCCTGTCCTGATATTTACAATCAGCAGGCAGACATTTTTTTGTTCATCAGGATGATTACCGGTTCACGGCAAAATTTTATGCTCAGCACCAGCTTCATCCCCTTGAAATTTCCAAACCGAATGCTTAGTTTATAAATAACAACTTTCCCAAGGAGACTTATCAGTATGTCCAAAACCACCAAGCCGTTTCAGACCGAGGTAAAACAACTCCTCGACCTAGTAATCCACTCACTCTATTCCAATAAGGACATCTTCCTGCGTGAGTTAATCTCCAATGCTTCTGACGCAATTGACAAGGTCCGCTTTGAGTCACACTCAGACGAATCACTGTTGGAGAACAATAGCGACTGGAAAATTAAACTCATTGCCGACAAGACAGCTGGAACGCTGACAATCTGCGACAACGGCATCGGCATGTCTATTTCAGAAGTTGAAGAGAATATCGGCACCATCGCCCGCTCTGGCACTAAAGCTTTCATGCAGGCATTGAAAGACAAAGCTGATACTAACAATCCGGAACTGATTGGCCAGTTTGGCGTGGGATTCTACGCATCTTTCATGGTGGCGGATAAAGTCACACTGGAAACGCGTAAAGGCGGTGCTATTGATTCCGGTTGCCGTTGGGAATCTGCCGGTGATGGTGAATACACTATCGAGAGTTGTAAACGTGAGACACGTGGTACTGAAATCGTTCTGCACCTGAAAGAAGAATTCAAAGAGTATCTGGACGAGTGGAAAATCCGTTCTATCATCAAAAAATATTCCGACTACATTCAGTACCCCGTAGTAATGGATATTACACGTTCTGAAGCTGTTAAAGATGCCGATGGCAAACCGATCGAGGGTGCCGGCACCATAGACACCACCGAAGAGCAAACTCTCAACTCCATGAAGGCCATCTGGACACGCTCCAAGAGCGATGTAACAGAAGAAGAGTATCAGGAGTTTTACAAGCATATCTCCCATGACTACGACAACCCTTTTAAAACTATTCATTTTTCAGCTGAAGGCATCAGTGAATTTAAAGCTATCGTATATCTGCCGGCAAAAAAACCGTTCGACATGTTCATGGCCGACCGCAAGAAAGGTCTGCAGCTCTATGTAAAACGAGTATTTATAACTGACCACTGCGAAGAACTGATTCCAGACTACCTCCGTTTTATAAAAGGTGTTGTGGACTCCAGCGACCTTCCTCTGAATGTCTCCCGCGAAATACTGCAGGAAGACGTTCAAATCAAGCGTATTCAGAAGGGCCTGGTCAGCAAGGTTCTGTCAACGCTGGCAGAAGTTAAAGAAAAGTCATTTGATGAGTATGTCAAGTTTTGGAAGGAGTTCGGACCGGTTCTCAAAGAAGGTCTGCATTTTGATTATGCCAATAAAGAGAAACTTCAGGAACTTGTTCTCTTTGAAAGCACCAAAACAGAAGCAGGCAACTTTACCAGCCTCAAGGAATATGTTGAGCGCATGCCGGAAACACAGCAGGAGATCTACTACATTACCGGTGATCGACGTACCGCACTGGAAACCTCGCCTCACCTGGAAATCTTCCGCTCCAAAGGCTATGAAGTACTGTTCCTGACCGATGCGGTTGATGAGTGGGTTGTACAGGCTTTGACCGAGTATAACGAGAAAAAGCTCAAAGCAGTTGACCGTGGTGATGTGGATCTGGACAGCGAAGATGAAAAGAAAGAAAAAGAGATCAAACAGGAAGAGGCAAAGAAAGAGTTTGGCGACATGCTCTCCTTTATCAAAGGACAACTGGAAAGCAAGATCAAGGACGTTAGACTGTCAAAACGTCTGACAGACAGCGCCTGTTGTCTGGTGGCAGATGAATACGGCATGAATGCCAATATGGAGCGTATCCTAAAGGCCATGAATCAGCCGGTGCCTGAGTCCAAACGGGTGCTGGAACTTAATCCAGCCCATCCGATCATGAAGGTCATGACCGATCTGTTCAATCAGAACAAGGAAGATGCCCGTCTGGCTGACTATGCTGAACTTCTGTACGATCAGGCACTGCTCACAGAAGGGTCACCGATTCAGGATCCGCTGCGCTTTACACGTCTGGTCAGCGAGCTGATGGTTAAAGCTATCGCTAAATAGTTTATCTCAATTTGCAACATTAAAGGCCTGGGGAAGTATATTCCTGCAGGCCTTTTTTCATTTGAAAGCGGGATTTGAAAGGATTAGATTGCCAGACACCGTTACAGGGTATATTGTAAATAGTTACAAATACCTAAAAGCAATCAGAAAAACGAGGAAATTGAATGAAATTTGAAGAACTGACACTGCCGGAAACCTTGCAAAGGGGTATATCTGAAGCCGGTTTTGTCCAATGCACACCAATCCAGGAAGGCACCCTGCCCATTACATTAACCGGTAAGGATATAGCCGGACAGGCACAAACCGGCACCGGCAAAACAGCCGCATTTCTGGTCACCATGTTTACCAGATTACTTGAGAATAAAACAAAAGGAAAAAGCCACCCACGCGCACTGATTCTGGCCCCGACAAGAGAACTTGTTGTACAGATTGAGCAGGATGCACAACTGCTCGGTAAATACTGCGGGTTAAACATACAGGCCATCTATGGCGGTGTGGATTACATGAAACAACGTAATGCACTGCAAGAAGGGGCTGATGTAATCATCGGAACTCCCGGGCGCTTGATCGACTATCTGAAACAAAAAGTTTACAGCCTGAATGAGATTGAAATACTGATTATCGACGAAGCCGATCGCATGTTTGATATGGGATTTATTGCCGACCTGCGCTTTATTCTGCGTCGTCTTCCCACATTTGATAAACGCCAGAACCTGATGTTTTCCGCCACACTTAATCAACGTGTAATGGAACTGGCATATGAGTTCATGAATTCTCCAGAAAAAGTATCGGTGACTCCCGAGAAAATGACCGCCGAAAAAGTCGAACAGGTTATCTACCATGCCTCACGCAAGGAAAAGTTCCCGCTATTGCTGGGCCTGTTAAGACGTGACGGCATGGAACGGACAATGATCTTCATCAACACCAAACGTGAAGGTGAATATCTGCATGATCGCCTGAATGCCAACGGTTTCCCCTGCAGGCTCATTTCCGGTGACGTTGATCAAAAGAAACGTCTGCGCATACTGGAAGACTTTAAGGACGGCAAACTGCCGATTCTGATTGCTACTGATGTTGCATCCCGTGGATTACACATTGATGGTGTTTCACATGTTATTAACTATGACCTGCCCCAGGATTGTGAAGATTATGTTCACCGTATCGGACGTACTGCCAGAGCCGGAGCTGAAGGAAAAGCCATATCACTGGCCGATGAGGACGGTGTTCTGTATCTGGAGGCAATTGAAGAATATATCAAGCACAAGATACCAAGCGAATGGGCTGAAGATGAGCTGTTTGTTAACGACTACAACCGGGTTGCCAAGCCAAAGCATAAAAAGGACTTGAAAAAGGATGGAACAGCTGGCGGAAGAATAGGAAGCAGGCCGCCGGTAAAAAAGAGTCCGGCAATTAAAAAGGCCAAGCCTTCGATTCCACCCACCTCTCCTAATGCAGTTGCTGCTACGGATGGTACTGATCCGGTAAAAAAGCGCAGGCGTAGAAAAAAGAAGAAAAGTGTTGATGGTGTAAAGGTGGAGGAACAGCCCAAAGATTAATTATTGACTAAAGACACGAGATCCGGACTAGTTCGCGGTGGTGAGATAAATACCGGAAAAAATAAGAGCGATGCCGGAAAGATGGAACAACTGAAACGATTCACCTAGAAAAAAAATAGATAAAAGTGTTCCGAATACCGGCATCAGGTGCAGAAACAGTCCAGCCTTATTGGCACCGATCTGCCCCACCGCCTGATTCCACAATATGAATGCAAGTACTGATGCAAACAGTGCCACATACAGTATACTTGCATAGGTCAGCAAACTGCTGTTCATATGCAATCCCTGCCACAATTCCCACACGTAGAACGGTGTCAATACAGCCAATCCAAAGATAATGATTACTGTCAGAAAACAGAGCGGATTCAACTCTGCCGGTCGCTTACGAAGAAGGTAAGTATAAAATGACCAGCATACTGCTGCCAGCAGAACCCACAAATCACCACGATTAACAGTTAAAGAGGTCAGCAACTGCAGATCAGCGCGACAGATAATGGTGATAACGCCGGCCAGGGAAATCAGTACTCCTAAAGTCTGGCGCCTGGAAAGAGTGGTGCCGCCCAAGAGCCAGGAGAATGCCACTATCAGTACAGGTATATTGGAATTTATCAGCAGGGCATTGGTAGCGGTAGTTGTTTGCAAGGCTATGTATATGAATGTATTAAAACAGGCAACACCAAGCAGACCGTACACCGCCATTAATTTCCAGTGGCGTTTCAATATCGGCCATTGCAAACGCAGATACGGGTACGAAAAAGGCAGCAAAATCAACAGCGCTCCAAACCAGCGCCAAAAGGCAAGGCTGATTGGCGGAATGCTGCCATGAACGGCACGTCCCACAACAAAATTAATTGACCAGAACAGAGTGGTACATATTAGCAGCAGGTAAGGTGAACCGGGGATTTGCATTAAAAAAACACCTTTGATTTTAAAACGACTTGTTGTCTTTCTGGATGTACTTAACGAACAATAGACTCATCAAGTACAATCAGATAACCATCAGGGTCAAAACACCACATTTCTTTAATACCATAAGGTTTGAGTTCCAATGGGTATAAAATTTCCAACCCCTCCTCCAGTATGGCGTCGCTTATACCTTCAATATCCTTGACCTCAAAATGCAGTGTAATACCAATCCCGCGAGGAAAAATGGTCAACCTGTTTTCAAGCACAGGATGGGCACGTATAACATCCTGCTGTTCAACAAAAATAATAGCTATGCCATCCATATCAAGAATCAAATGCTCTGGCGCTCCCTGTGCAGTCAAAGAATGCTGCAAGGGCAACTCCAATATGCCCGCATAAAAAGCCTCCGTAACAAGCAGATCAGATACGGAAATTTGTATGGAATGGCTGGCGCGGTGGCTTTTCATCAAAAACCGCCAAACAGCATTGTTGTATATCCGGAAAGTCTGGACAGCAGATCAAAGAAGATTAAAACGCCTACCAACATCAGGAAAAGTCCTGTAAATATTTCAAATATTCGAATGAATTTTTTAAACCTGTTAAACAGCATCAGGAATCGATGTACCGCTAAAGAAGAAAGCAGAAATGGAATTCCTAAACCGAGCGAATAGAACAACAGAAGAAATATTCCCTGATTAATGCTCTGTTCAGTAGCAGCCAGCGCAAGAATAGAGCCGAGAATTGGCCCGATACATGGTGTCCACCCGGCGGCAAAAACCAGACCTACAAGAAAACTTCCCGCATAGCCTGCAGGCTTACTGTGAATTGTTACCCGTTTTTCCCCCAATAAAATTCCTATCGGAATCAGGCCGGTTATATGAATACCAAATATAAATATCAATATTCCACCTGTTTTACGGACAACCGGCATATATTGGCTTAGAAATGAACCCAGGAACGTGGCAGAAGCACCTAATGCAACAAAAACAACGGTAAATCCGAGCACGAAACAGAGTGAATGTAAGATCGTTTTTTTTCTTACCAGATGTGATGGATGTTCATATTGCAGATCAGCAAAGGAAAGACCTGTTATATACGTCAGATAGGAAGGTATCAGCGGCAGAACACAAGGCGAGAGAAATGAAAGCAATCCGGCAATAAAAGCGCCTAAATAGGTAACTTCCTGGCTATGCATAATTTATAAAGAAACCATTTACTGAATCAACTTTGTAATATAAGCGACCACTTCGGCATCATCCCACTTGAGAGGCCCGATTACCTTTTTCACGATAATTCCTTTGGGGTCTATGAGGTACGTTTCAGGTACTCCTGTCACACCATATGCGGTTGCAGCAGTTTTGTTCTGATCCGTATAGGCCGGAAGCATAAAGCCGGTTTTTTTAAAAAAAGCATCAACATCAGCTTTGCCTCCTTCATCTACTGAAACAGCCAGCATCTGAAATGGTTTTCCTTCCATCTGTTTTTGAAGTTTCATCATGGAAGGAATTTCTTCACGGCAGGGAGGACACCAGGTTGCCCAGAAGTTCAACATTACAACTTTACCTTTATAATCTGACAGCTTAATATCTTTGCCATCCATTGATTTAACTGTAATATCCGGTGCAGGCTTATTCTGAACAGCTCCACCAACGTTAGTGCGTGCTGTTTTATCCTGTCGATCACATGCTACAAGAGACAAGACCATCACGGACAACAAAAGACAAATCAGCTTTTTCATAATTCCCCCGCCTGACTAAAACAGAACCGAATAGAATAATTATCGATTTCGTACAAGAATATAATCTGCCAGCTCAAGAAGGGCATCTTTGGCAGGACATGATTTAAACATATCCAGATGGACTCTACAGTTCTCAATATATCTCTGAGCACAAGTGACAGTATACTCTATACCTCCGTAACGGTTTACCAGTTCTGAAACCGCTTTGAAATCTTCAGGAGTCATACCCTCTTTTTCAATAACCGCAGTAATCAGGGCATGTTCTTCTTTGCTGCACTGACGCAGTGTATGAATAAGCGGCAAAGTAATTTTGCCCTCCTCCAGATCGTGACCAATGCTTTTACCAAAGTCCTCTTCAGAGGCAACGTAATCAAGAGAATCATCCATAAGCTGGAATGCCATACCCAATTCCATACCAAATGACGAAAGGGCTTGCTGTTCTGCTTCGGAAACACCGCCGAGCACTGCGCCTGACTCACAGGCAGCAGCCATCAGGATAGCAGTTTTGGCACGGACTACAGAGACATAACGTTCTTCCGTCAACTCGATATCACCCGTACAAAGAAGCTGCATGACTTCGCCTTCCGTAATGAGTGTTGTAGCACCGGAAAGTATCCTTAAAATGTCCATGCTGCCCACTTCTACCATCATGGAAAACGATTTGGAAAAAAGATAATCGCCGATCAAAACAGAAGCCTCATTGCCCCAAAGGGTATTAGCAGAAGCCAGACCACGTCTCAACGTAGCACTATCAACAACATCATCATGCAGCAATGTGGCGGTGTGTATGAATTCTATCACGCTTCCAATCGTAACGCCCTTATCTCCATTGTAATTGCATAGTTTAGCTGAAAGCAAAAGAAGAGCCGGACGCACACGCTTTCCTCCGCTGGAAAGCACATATTCACCAACCCGACGAATAAGAGGAGTATCTGATTCAAGATATTTAAGAAATTTTTGTTCGACGATTTTAAGGTCTTCGCCAATAAGGTTATATACTGTCTGCATAAAAGATCCTTTAGGATAAAGATTTTACATAGTAATTGAATTAAAAATGGTTTGTCAAAGCATTTCTGGCCATTATTGATGCGCGTTTACAGGCCTTAGAGCTTATAAATTACACTATTCAAACATTCAATTTGCTACTCAGTAATTCCTGTGATGTTAAATGATTAACTACAGATTCTATATCAACAGAAAGTGCAGCCGGAATAACGGTATCGATCTCATTTATGGACCGCCCGATCAGCCTTTTACTCAGCTCGCGGAACAAAAGCAATTCCTGGGCAAAAAGCTCATTAAAGTTAAATCGTAACCCAGCCATCAACAGTGGGTCAACATTTACAAAATTCAGTGAGCACCATTCATCAAACAGCTCTTCACCAGATATATCAATCATCGGGATACCATTCAATCTGCACGTCATGGGACGATATTCATAAACCAGACATTGACCTGACTCTGATAGAAGCACGCAGGGGATTTCATCATCCTCGGGCATTACAAGATCCCAATCTGCTTCAGGGATTGAATTTAGCAGCCATGGATGGACAAAAGCCGGATATGCCCTGGATATGGCATCCATTCGAGCTTGAGACTTACTTAAAATAAAGTTTTTCAACACATCAGGCAACTGATCAAAACCACTTTTCAAATAAACAGCATCCATCAAAGTGATGTCAAACAGCCCCCGGCAACAGGCCGAGCAACCCTGCTGACAACTAATATTTTCCGGGTATTGACGTAGACAAATGGCAAACCAATTGTCAACCTCACTCAAGAGGTTACCGTATTTTTCCAGTATATCCTGCATGCTTACTCCTGGCTGGATATATAAAGGGTAGTTAATATCAATCAAATCAAGTAGCAATCTGGAATATTAGAGGTAAAGGTTGGAAATTCAGGATATGGTCTTATTTCATAACTGAGAGCAAAGCTATACAGTGCCATCATGAATATTAATCCACTGATGGCACTTGTAGATTGCGGTCAACAAAACCAATATATTACATGTACACCATTACTTGAACATTTATACTACCATCGGCGGTCATAAACGGAATTGTAACTCCTTTGCACTGAACATTTATACTGGCTTGTTCATTAGCCTCTGGTGGCTCAGAAATAGCGCGCAGTTGACCGGAAATAACCAGGGGCAATCCCAGAGCAACATTACCATAATGCTCATGGTACTTTGTTTTAAAAACGCCAGCTATGTTATTTGTAAGCTCACCTACAGCATCCCGGATACACTCGTCATCAGCCTCATCAACCATCAGTAACTCTTTTGCAACATATTGAGCAGTTGCTTTATTTGTAGCAATAATAATGTAACCAACTCTATCACCGGCAACTCCGACTATTCCCGTAACGTCCGAATCCACCGGTACTACCCGTTTTTCTACTTTTCCAGCCAACAGGTCGATATTCATGTAGCTTTTAAAAGTATCCTGTGTTGCAGCCATTATGGTAAACATGATTTCTTCAAATGAAATTGCGGCCACTTTTAACACCTCTCTAGTTTAAGATAATCAAATGTCATACGCAACATCATACATATTGAATTTCAAACCGGTAAACGCCCTATCTATTACCCGGCAAACTACTCCCACTCAATAGTTGCAGGTGGTTTGCTGGAAATATCATAAACAACCCTATTGATCCCTTTGACTTCATTAATGATCCTGGCGCTGATTCTGGCCATATCCTCATATGGCAATGGATACCAGCCTGCAGTCATAAAATCTTTGGTTTCAACGGCTCGGAGAGCGACAACATATTCATAAGTACGCCCATCCCCCATTACACCGACACTCTTGACTGGCAGGAAAACAGCAAAGGCCTGACTGATTTTCTGATAGTGACCGGAGGAATATAACTCTTCGATGTAAATTGCATCGGCTCTCCGCAGAATATCCGCGTATTCCTTTTTTACTTCACCAAGAATTCGAACACCAAGTCCGGGTCCTGGAAATGGATGTCTCCAGACCATCTGATGTGGCAGACCCAACTCCTCGCCAATTGCACGAACCTCGTCTTTAAACAGTTCACGTAATGGTTCCAGCAACTTGAGTTTCATATGTTCAGGCAGTCCACCAACATTGTGATGACTCTTTATATTATGTGCCTTTCCTGTTTTTGAGCCGGCAGATTCGATAACGTCCGGGTAGATTGTTCCCTGGGCCAGCCAACGGGCATCCTCAATCCGACAGGACTCTTCATCAAATATCTCTACAAACAGTCCGCCAATAATCTTGCGTTTACGCTCAGGATCACTCTCTCCGGCCAGTGCCGACAAAAATCGTTCTTCAGCATCAACGCGGATTACTTTGACACCCAGGTTCTCGGCAAAAGTTGCCATAACCTGATCACCCTCGGCCAGACGTAACAGACCGTTGTCAACAAAAACGCATGTCAGTTGATCTCCAATGGCACGATGAATCAAGGCAGCAGCAACAGAGGAATCAACCCCGCCGGAAAGACCCAGGATTACACGATCATTGCCGACCTGCTGCCGAATTTTGGCAACAGCATCCTCTATAATCAGTCCCGGAGTCCATTGTCCGGTACATCCGCATATTTTACGAACAAATGTGTCGATTAGCTGTTCGCCACGGGGAGTATGATTAACCTCGGGGTGAAACTGTACGCCATAGAGATTTCTGGTAACATCCTGAATAGCACAAACCGGTGCATTATCGGTAATAGAGACCACGTCAAAACCTTTAGGTACATGGGCGACATGATCGCCATGACTCATCCAGACCGGGCTTTTTCCTTCTATAAAGAAACCGTCGAATAAAGGTCCCGGCTCACCGCAAGCCAGTAACTCAGCATGGCCAAACTCCCTTTTACCTGCAGGCACTACCTCGCCACTAAAGTGTCGGCTCATCAGTTGCATGCCGTAACAGATGCCCAATACCGGAACACCCATTTCAAAAAGTTCTTCTGCAACAGTTGGTGCGCCTGGTTCATAAACCGATTTGGGACCGCCTGACAGGATAATTCCGGTAGGTGCAAAAGCATTTATAGCGGCCTGATCCATGTCAAAAGGATGCAATTCGCAGTAAACATGGGCTTCACGTACACGTCTGGCAATCAGTTGGGTGTACTGTGACCCGAAATCAAGAATCAGTATTTTCTGGCTATGTATATCTGTTGTCATAAGTATCAGTTTCCAACTCTGTAATTAGGAGCTTCTTTGGTTATGGTTACATCATGTACATGGGACTCTTTCAGGCCAGCTCCGGTAATACGGATAAAACGCCCTTTTTCCTGCAGCTCTTTGATATTAGCACAGCCGGTATATCCCATGCCTGATCTCAGACCGCCCAGCAGCTGATGGATATTTGCAGAAAGTGGTCCACGCAGTGGTACCATTCCTTCAATTCCCTCTGGTACCAGCTTTACATCATCACCGACTTCCGACTGAAAATAGCGATCCTTGCTACCATCTTTCATGGCGCCGATAGATCCCATGCCACGATAGCTCTTGTAGGTACGCCCTTGATATAGAACTGTATCACCGGGAGATTCCTCTGTACCGGCAAAAAGCGACCCGATCATAATGCTGTCGGCTCCGGCAGTAATTGCTTTGGGCAGATCGCCGGAATATTTGATACCACCATCGGCGATCACAGGAACGCCATATTTATGGGCTACGCGTGCGCACTCATGAATTGCAGTGATTTGAGGGACTCCAACACCTGCAACAATTCGTGTTGTACAGATGGAACCGGGCCCAATCCCGACTTTGATACCGTCTACTCCGGCTTTTATTAGAGCTTCAGCAGCTTCGGCTGTGGCTATATTACCGGCTATTATTTCACAATCGGGAAAAATCTGTTTTGCACGAATGACAGCATCGATAACTCCCTGGGAGTGACCATGAGCCGTATCAATAACAATCACATCCGCACCGGCCTTGATCAGTGCCTCCATTCGGGCTTCCATATCGGCTGTTGGACCAACGGCTGCTCCGACTCTGAGGCGCCCCAGACTGTCCTTACAGGCATTAGGATATTTTTTAACTTTCTCAATATCCTTAATAGTAATCAAACCTTTAAGAAAACGGTCTTCATCAACCACAAGCAACTTCTCAACACGGGTATTTTTGAGATGTTCCTTCGCCTGCTCCAAGGTCGTTCCGATTGAGACCGTAACTAAATTACGTTTTGTCATTCGAGCCGATATAGGCAGATTGTAATCCGTTTCGAAACGCAGGTCGCGGTTGGTCAGGATACCGACCAGCTTGCCGTTAGCCTTGGTTACAGGAACGCCGGAAATACGATAGCGCTCCATGATATCCAGTGCCTCACTGATTTTCTGGTTCGGTCTCATGGTGATCGGATCCACAATCATTCCGGACTCGCTCTTTTTTACCTTATCAACTTCATAAGCCTGCTGTTCAATACTCAGGTTCTTATGAATGATGCCGATTCCGCCTTCACGGGCCATACAGATAGCGGTGCGGGCCTCGGTAACCGAGTCCATGGCGGCACTGACAAGAGGAATATTGAGTACAATGTTGCGTGAGATACGGGTGGAAAGATTTGCGTCGCGAGGCAGGACAACTGAGTGTGCCGGAACGAGGAGGACATCGTCAAAGGTCAAGCCTTCCTGTAGTTTATCGTAGGGCATGAATGACTCCTGGAATTTATAAAATTTTATAGAAGTTAGTACAGCAGCTGACTCAAGTCAAGTCAAAATAGACTCATGAAAGCTTAATTATATCTATGAATTTATATATCAAATACATATGCAAATTGAACTAGCCATGCCGAATACGAGGATCAGCAAGGGCATAACAGATATCTGCGATTAGATTGCCAATCAAGGTAAGAAAGGCACCAATCACAAGAATACCCATCACAACCGGGTAGTCACGAGACATGACTCCCTGGTAGAAAAGTTGTCCCATACCGGGCAAAGAAAAAATTGTTTCAAATATGACACTGCCGCCAATCAGACCTGGTATGGAAAAACCGGCCAATGTAATCAGCGGCAGCATGGCATTTCTCAATGCATGTTTATAAATAACCACTCTCTCCGAAAGCCCTTTGGCACGAGCAGTTGTAATATAATCCTGTCCTATTACATTTAGCATTGATGAACGCATGTAGCGAGAAAGCCCAGCCAGACTGCCAAAAGAGGCTACCATTACAGGCATGATCAGATGCTTTACCATATCCCATAGGTACTTGACCGTACCATAACTATCACTGCCCAGGGTATGCAGACCGGAAATCGGCAACCAATTAAGTTTTACTCCAAACAGATACATTAACAATAGGGCCAGCCAAAAGGTCGGCACGGCAAATCCGAGAAAAACAAATACTGTAATACCTTTATCCAGCAAAGTATCCCGATGGGTAGCTGCAAGAATACCAATAGGTATGGCCAAACCAAATTCGAGTATCAGGGCAATTAAATTAAGCGATATTGTTACAGGCAGCCGCTCTTTAATTTTATCAACAACAGGTCTGCTATCAGAAGAAAAGGAGCGCCCTAGATCAAATCTTGCCAGTTTACCTACCCAATCAAAATACTGCACGTGCAAAGGCTGATCCAGGCCGTAGAATTTTTTCAAGCGTTCACGTGCCTCCTTGCCAACTTTGGGATTCATGGCCATCTGCATTTCAACCGGCTCACCTGGTGCAAGATGAATAACGGAAAAAGTTATCAATGTTATGCCGATCATCAAAGGAATCAGCATCAGAATACGCTTTATCAGATACTTGGCCATACTCTCTTTCGTAAACAGTTAAATTACCTGCCGTTCAATACCCACATATTCTAACCTGTTTTTTACGATTCTCCAGCAAAAAACAAAGGGCGACTTTTGGTCGCCCTTTGTTTTAGACTATTTATATAAAAGTTATGGTTTTACGTTCAGAAACTCACGGCCAAATGGCGACATCTGGCGTAGCCTTGAGATAATAGGCGGCATCTCTTTGATAACTGTATCAACTTCAGCATCAGTTGTATAGCGTGACAGTGAGAATCTGATAGACCCATGGGCGCAGGTGAATGGGACTCCCATAGCTCGCAGCACATGTGAAGGCTCCAGAGAGCCTGATGTACAGGCACTTCCGGAGGAGGCACAGATACCATGTTCAGAAAGCAGCATCAGAATAGCCTCCCCTTCTACGAATTCAAATGCAATTGAAGTCGTATTTGGAAGACGCTCTGCAGCACCTCCATTGATGCGTGCATAAGGAATGGCCTGCATCAAAGCATCCTGCAGACGATCTCGCATGGCCAATACCTGAGTATTTTCCAGATCCATATGTGTTGCGGCAAGCTCACAGGCCTTACCCAATGCAATTATGGCTGCAGTATTCTCCGTACCGGCCCTGCGGCTCTTTTCCTGATGACCACCCACAAGAAACGGTCTAAATGGTGTACCACGTCGCAGATAAAGTACGCCAATACCTTTGGGAGCGTGAAGCTTGTGACCGGAAAGTGACATCATATCAACAGAAGAGTTAGCCATATTAATCGGGATCTTGCCAATAGCCTGAACCGCATCAGTATGAAACAGAGCGCCCTTGGCTTTGGCAATGGCAGCAGCTTCTTCAATAGGAAATATAACACCGGTTTCGTTGTTGGCCCACATCAGAGAAACTATAGCGGTATCAGTATCCACTGCAGCTTTGTATTCAGCCATATCCAGACGTCCATCTCCATCTACACCGATTTCAGTTACGCGGTAACCCCTTTGTGTCAGGTTGCGGCATTGGGTCAAAACAGCCGGGTGCTCGACACGCGAAGTAATTACATGACGACGTTCAGGAAACACTTCCAATGCGGAACGGATGGCGGCATTGTCACTCTCAGTTCCACAGGCGGTAAAAATGATCTCCTCGGGAGAAGCACCAAGAAGAGCGGCTACACGGTTACGGGCCTCATCAACCTTTTTCTGTACCTGACCGCCAAAAAAGTGCATGGAACTGGGATTGCCGTACAACTCGCAGAAGTATGGACGCATCTCCTCAAAAACAGCCTCATCCGTTTTGGTAGTGGCATTATTGTCGAGATAGATTTCTTTCACGCAGGCACCTCCTCAACTACGATATCTTCGGCAACGAGATCGCGCAGTTTACTTTCAACCATTCGAGCGGTATTACCGGAGGAAGCACAACCTGCACAAGCTTTACGGAAGGCAACCTGGACCTTGGAACCATCAATGTCAATCAATTCAAGGTCGCCGCCATCAGCCCAAAGCAATGGACGGATATCACGCTCAAGCACTTCCTGAATCATCTGCATTTTTTTCATGTTAGAAAGTTTTTCAGGACGTACTCTTGGTTGTGCCGCAGCTTCACCAAGTACCTGGGCAATCAAATCCTTGATTTTTGGGATACAACCACCACAAGCCCCGCCCGCTTTTGTAAAATGAGTTACCTGTTCTGCGGTCGTCAGTTTATTGGTCTCAATTACCTTTTTCAAAAACGTATCCGTAATACCGAAACATTTACAAACCAATTCACCTTCATAATCCGGATATGCATGGCCATGATCATGCTCGCTGTCATGGGCGGGTATGGGCTCACCGCGATATTTGGCAACTGCGACTTCCAGGGCTTCCTGTCCCATAACCGAACAGTGCATTTTTTCCTCAGGCAAACCACCAAGGAAGTCGGCAATATCCTGGTTGCTGATCGCCATGGCCTCATCAAGTGTTTTGCCCTTAAGCATTTCAGTCAAAGCTGAAGAGGATGCTATGGCGCTTGCACAACCGAATGTCTGAAATTTGGCGTCAACGATCTTTTCCTTGTTATCATCAAGTTTTAGATACAACTTAAGGGCGTCTCCACAAGCCAGACTACCAACCTCACCTATTGCATCAGCATCTGCTATATCCCCAACGTTTCTGGGGTTCAAAAAATGATCTTTTACTATTGGTGTGTAATCCCACATCTTGTATTCCTCCGTAATTTATTACTAAATAAGACAGCAACGTTGCCACCTATATTTAATATTATAATGATCATCTTATCAGACACAATCAAGACTTAATTTGTCCTGAATCAAAAAAAACATCAAATAAACTCAATTCAACCTAAAATAAAACCCTTTCCTGCTGACATGACTTCTGTTAAACGGGCCTCGGAAGACGCCTCACCATAAAGTCTGACTACAGGTTCAGTACCAGATTTACGGAAAAGCATCCAGCTTCCATCCTCAAGAAGCAGTTTTGTCCCGTCAATACGGATTACATCAATTACTTTGCTGCCGGCTACCTCCAGCGGAACAGCGTTAATTTTGGCAGCATATGCTATTTCCAGTTCGGGAGACAACTTCAGATTATCGCGTCTTGTAACAAAGCGCCCTACCTCACCGTATAATTTTTCCAGCAGCTCCTTTACCGACTTACCTTCCCTGGCAACCATTTCAGCCACAAGGAAGCAGGCCAGAATCCCATCTTTCTCCGGCACATGCCCTTTGATTGTTAAACCGGCACTCTCCTCACCACCGATAACAATCTTGTCCTGACAGATCAGTTCACCAATATACTTGAAGCCAACTGGTGTCTCATAAACAGGAACACCATGTTTTTTGGCAACAGCATCAATAAGGTGTGATGTAGCCACACTGCGAGCCACACCGCCTTCAAGCTTGCGGACCCTGATCAGATAATCCAGTAGCAAAGCAATAATATAGTTAGGCTCTATGAAGCTGCCATCAGCATCAATAATTCCGAAACGATCTGCATCACCATCGGTTGCAAGACCAAGTTTTACTTCCGGATCCCCCTTAACCAGCTTTATGAAATCGGGGATATGACTTTCTGAAGGTTCAGGCGGCTGCCCGCCAAAATAAGGATCAAGATGATCGTTGATCATTACAAAAGGAATATTCCTACTTCTTAATGGTGCGTCAAGATAGCCACGAGCCGTACCAAAGAGTGGATTCAATGCAACCTTGCCAAGGCTGGCAATTGCATCAAAATCAACCTTCTGCTCCAGGGCATTCAGATATTCTTCTCTCGGATTTATAGATTCCAGCAGGCCCAACTGAATAGCTTCGCTCAGCAAAGGCTCTTTGTAACAAACCGTACCGAGCATCTGATTAGCCCTGCGCTCTATATCCTGTGTTGTTTCAGGTAGAGCAGGCCCACCCCATGACGGTGAAAACTTGACTCCATTGTATTCTGGTGGATTATGGCTGGCTGTGAAGTTGATACCACCAGCAGCCTTACGACGCAAGATCTCAAAGGAAATAACCGGAGTTGGCACATCTCGATCACAAAGAAAAGATTTGATGCCGGCACCGGCAAATACACGCGCAGCCTCCTGAGCAAAGCGCGGCCCCATAAAACGTGTATCACAACCTATAACAACGCCTTTCTGCTGTTCTCCAGCCGCAATCAGGTTATCTGCTATGGCCTGAATAACAACTTTTACATTGCTGAAAGTGAAGTCTTCGCAAAGAATTCCACGCCAACCGGACGTTCCGAAAGCAATACGCGTCATTTTCATACCATCCTTAAAATAATAAGACAGCTTTTGTCGTATTAGATTAATACAGAGATGCCGGTCCGTCAAGTCAAACAGGCCCATAAACTAAAGGATTTTTCCTGTTGACTTTGTTTACCCATACTTGTTACATTTATATTTCAGTCCACGAACAAATTTCAGGAGGAAGAAGCATGCAGTGTCAGACAGTACTTCCAGGTATCGAGTGTACCTTTTGGGGAAAACAAGGTTGTATTTTTACGGGTGGCTCCTGCCAGACGATCGTTGAAAATTGTGAGGGTTGTGAACGGATCGTAACCGGTACAATCGGACAGGTCTGTAATGCATACCCTGCTCCAGAAAAAAAGTGGCAGAACGGCATCTGTAACTTCGCAACCCACGTGAAGATTGAACTTAAAACAGACGATGCCAAAGTCAACCCACTCAAAGCTTCCAAAAAAGCAGCCGGTGCCAAGAAGAAGAAGTAATTTTTTCTTTGACCACATTATTTCTGAAGGGGGGATTCAATATCCCCCCTTTTTTAGTTTCCGGAGAGACATATGTCATTCAATTCTCTTGAATGCCCGAATTGCGGATCAATAGTAAAACAGTACAGGAACCCGATTCCGACGGTTGATATCATAATCGAAATCAATTCAGGAATAGTTCTGATTGAGCGGAAAAACCCTCCCCATGGATGGGCATTACCGGGTGGTTTTGTTGATTATGGTGAAAGTCTGGAAAGCGCTGCCATACGTGAGGCAGCCGAAGAGACATCATTGAAAGTTACAGACCTGCTGTTACTTGGTTGCTATTCAAAACCGGATCGTGACTCGCGTATGCATACCATTTCCACTGTCTTTGTGGCAAAAGGCTCTGGTACACCCATGGCTGCTGACGACGCATCAAACCTGGCTGTTTTTACGCCCGACACACTTCCTTCGCAACTTTGCTTTGATCATTCGGAAATACTTGCGGATTACATCAGAAAAAAGAACAATCAAAGGATTAACATTAGCTAGTAACCAATTGCATTACCTAATGAAAACCAATTCCGGCACAGACTTTATTAACCCAAGTTCTGCTGCAAATGTGTAAAACTGTTTTAAACCCTCAATATGCTTTTCAGACAAATCATAGGACAATACCTTCCAATATTCCAATAGTCTTTCTCGCCCCATCCATAACTCTTCCGGAGATTCATCAACTATTTTCTCAAGATTTGCCATTGCATAGTTTTTGGCCGCAACAAAACGATTGGCAAGAGTAAGAAGGTCCGATTCACAACGCAAAAAGGCTTCTTTTGAAACAAGCCAAAGAGCAAAAACAAAAGGAGTACCAGTCCAATCATACCAAAGTGCACCCAAGTCGTAGATAAAGACGGCAGGCTCACACTGGGCAGCGTGAAGAGCAGAATCACCAATCAACAGAATTGCCTGGGCATCACCCAATGCATCAACCGCAGTCTGATTTGTAGATCTATAAATACATTCACAGCGAAAACGTTTTTTTAATAAAATTTTAAGTAAATTTACAGATGTGGCAGATTCAGCGCTTAATAAAACCGTACTGCCATCAAGTTCTTCGATGGGTTTTAAAGAAAATAAAAGTACGCTCTGAACTGCACCAAAACTACTGATGGAAAGATCAGGCATAATCAGCAGATTGTCTGGTGTCATTGAAAAAGCTATTGAAGATGATGGACAGATATCAATCTCTCCAGCAGCAAGCATCCTATTCAAACTGGCCGGAACACCACGAACATATTCATAATCACCATCAGAAAACAATTCATGCATGGCATTAAATATTGGAGTACAGTTTGCGTAATCAATATGACCGATACGAAGCATTTAAAACCAGCTTTCCATAAAAAACGGGCCGGGATATTTCACACCCCGCCCCGTATTATAATAATGATAACAACTACTAATCCCTGTTTTCTATATATTCGGCATAATCATCAGCCGACATCAGGCCTTTTAATTCTTCCACGTCATCCAGTGATATTTCAATCAGCCAACCACTATCATATGGGTCATCGTTAATAAGTCCGGGGTTGTCCATAACTTCGGAATTCACATCCAGTACAGTACCACTGAAAGGTGCATAAATCTCAGCTACAGTTTTTCGAGCTTCGATTGACCCAACAGAATCATCCTGCTCAACAAGATCGCCCTCATCCGGCAATTCAACACTGGAAATCAATCCCAGCTCTTCTTGTGCCAGATCTGTAATACCAATGACAGCCGATCGGCCTTCAATACGAACCCAGACATGTTCCTTTGAATATTTCAGCTCTTCAGGAAAGTCCATAACGTTACTCCAGTACTACATTTTCAAGAAATGAAGTATCAATATTACCTTCGATAAAATCTTTGTTTGTCATGATAATCTTATGAAATACTATTGTGGTTTTAATTCCTTCAATAATATATTCATCCAGCGCTCTTGACATTCTCTTAATTGCATCTTCACGAGTTTCAGCATGAACAATCAACTTGGCAATCATGGAATCATAATACGGCACTACAGTATACTGATCATAAACAAATGAATCAACCCTTACACCTAAACCGCCCGGAGGATGATAAGCCGTGATTTTACCTGGACAGGGTGTAAACTTATGCGGATCTTCTGCATTAATACGACATTCTATTGCGTGGCCATTGATCTTGATATCTTCCTGTTTATAGCGCAGTGGCAGCCCTGCAGCAGACCTGATCTGTTCACGAATGATATCAACCCCGGTAATCATCTCGGTTACAGGGTGCTCCACCTGAACCCGGGTGTTCATTTCCATAAAGTAAAAGTTATTCTGTTTATCGACCAGAAACTCTACCGTGCCGACGCTGTTGTAGTTAACCGCTGCAGCAGCTCTTACAGCTGCACTACCCATTGCCTCACGCATTTCAGGAGAACAAACCGTTGATGGTGCCTCTTCAATAAGTTTTTGGTGACGACGCTGGATCGAGCAGTCTCTTTCACCAAGGTGTATAACATTTCCATGCTTGTCTGCAAGGATCTGAATCTCCACATGGCGAGGCTTTTCACAATACTTTTCAATGTAAACATCCGGATTTCCGAAACCTGACTGTGCTTCTGCCCGTGCCATGGAAAATGCGTTAGCCAGAGTTGCCGGGGAATGAACTATTTTCATCCCCTTACCACCACCGCCGGCAGTTGCCTTGATAATCACCGGAAAACCGATTTCCTTGGCAATTTTTACAGCATCTTCTACGTTCTGAACACCTTCTTTTGTTCCAGGCAGGATTGGAACTCCCTGTTTGATTACTGCCTGACGGGCACTGATTTTATCGCCCATAATGCGCATGCTTTCCGAACTTGGCCCAATAAAAGTAATACCACATTTTTCACATACTTCTGCGAAATCGGCATTTTCAGAAAGAAAACCATATCCAGGGTGTATTGCCTCAGCATCAGTCAATTCAGCTGCACTGATAATCGCATTAAAATTCAAATAGCTTTTAGCACTGGAAGCGGGACCGATGCAGACACTTTCATCTGCCAACTTTACATGCAATGAGTTTATATCTGCCTGGGAATAAACAGCAACGGTTTTGATACCCAGCTCCTTGCAAGCCCGGATGATACGGATAGCTATTTCACCCCTGTTTGCTATTAATATTTTATGGAACATGGGATTAAAGCCTCTCTACAACAAACAGTGCATCACCATACTCGACAGCTTGAGCATTCTCCTTGCAGACCTTGACTATCTTGCAGCGAAACTCGGCTTCAATTTCATTCATAAGTTTCATAGCTTCAACGATACATAGCTGCTGGCCTTTTTCAACCACCTGTCCGACCTGAACATAAGCCGGTGATTCCGGCGAAGGTGAACCGTAATATGTTCCAACTATAGGCGATGTAATTTTTTCACCAACTTCAACAGCTATAACCGGTGCAGATACAGCAGCTGCAGCCGCAGCAGCAACAGACGTTGTGGCAGCCTGCGGAATTGAGTAGGCAGCTGGTGCAGCCATCTGAATATATTCAGGTTTTAAGCCGCGTCGGATGACAATTTTTTCTTCATTGTTCTCCAGTTCGAACTCTGTAATATCGGTTTCAGTAATCATCTTAACAAGTACTTTAAGTTCTCTGATATCCATCTTTTTCTCCTTGATTATATTCACTGTTTTCACTCATTCAGCATACTTCTAAGACTTGGTCCTGCCAACTATACAAATCACTCACAAAGAATATAGTTTAATCCGGCAAACTTGCCAGAGAAAATCAAACCGAACAGAAACATTTTGTTAAATATCTGCTTTTACAAGTAAATAAGTTTTTTTGGGGTCTGAGTTAAAATCCGGCAGCCTTCCTTCGTAACCACAACCGTATCTTCTATTCTGACACCGCCCAGTTCTGGAATATAAACTCCGGGCTCAATCGTAAAAACCATTCCTTCTTCAATAATCAGATTGCTTCTTGGAGAGATAACAGGTTTTTCATGAATTTCCAGCCCAACTCCATGACCAAGCCCATGCCCGAAATATTCACCGAAACCAGATGAACGAATATGCTCCCTGGCTACCTTGTCAAGTTCCGCACAAGTGATGCCAGGTCTGACAGCTTCAATCGCCATATCGTGTGCATCTTTTACAACAGAATAAATTGTGCAGATATTTTCATCAGGTTTGCCAATCGCCACTGTTACTGTTTCATCTGAAAAGTATCCATTCAGTACAGCGCCAAAATCAATTGTGACAAGTTCATTACTGTCAATCAATTTTTCTGAAGCCCTGCCATGCGGCAAAGAGCCACGAACTCCGGAAGCAACAATAAAATCAAAAGCTCTGCCCTGTGCGCCGTTGCGCAACATTTCAAATTCCAGTTCACGCGCAATAAATGCTTCACTAACACCAGGCTTGATAAGGCCAAGAATTGATTGCAATGCAGCTGAAGCCAAGGCAGCAACAGCACTTAGCCTGCTGATTTCATCGGGATCCTTGACGGAACGGATCTGATCAAGACCGTCACCAATTGCAACCAACTCACAACCTTTTATGCAAGAAGCAAATTCTCTGTAAGCGGCAACAGTAGTATGGGCGGCCTCAAAACCAAGGTTGTCAAGTTTTTGTTCTTCAATAAGTGAAGCCAGTGAATTCTTTTTTTCAGAGAACTGTATTACATTAGTATCTACAGTTTCAAGGCGGGCCTGAATAGTATAGCGGGAATCACATAATAGCCAGCAGTCCTCAGGAGTAACAAGCAATGCTCCTTCAGAACCGGTAAAGCCAGACAGATATCGAACATTCAAAAGGTTGGAAAATAATATTGCTTCAACCTTGTATTCTTTAAAAAAGCGGTCCAGCCTGGAACGCCTGTTTTTATACATTAGACATCCTGTTAAACCAAGAATCAAAACAACTTTTAAACTATCATTCTACTAATATTACTTATTATCCAAAGCAGAAAAAAGAGCACGCAATCCGAGCAGATAACTCTGCACTCCAAAACCACATATCTGACCTATTGCAATAGGGGCAGTAAAACTTTTCTGACGGAACTCTTCACGTGCATGAATATTTGACAGATGAACCTCAACAAAAGGCAAACCTACAGCAGCCAGGGCATCGCGTATTGCAATACTGGTGTGAGTATATGCGGCTGGATTTATGAGGATTCCATCAAAGCCTGCGGAGGATGCCTGAATTGCATCAATCAGATTGCCTTCTGAATTTGACTGCAAGAAAGTAAGAGTACAACCAATATCTGATGCAAGTGTTGACAACTGACAATTTATTTCTTCCAGGGTCAGAGTCCCGTAAATGCCGGGCTCACGTTTGCCAAGCAGGTTCAAATTGGGACCATGCAGAACCAGAATACGCATGTCTAGCAGAGCTCCCGCACCAATTCAAAAGATTTAAGGCGTAACAAATATCGCCCTTTACCAAGATTTCCATCTTTAAGCATTACAAGAACAACAAAAAGATCATCACTTAAAACCCGGATATTGACATAAAGCTGGCCGGTTGTAATGGAAACTTCTTCCATATCCCCAACCTTTAGTATTTCAACAGCTCGTTTAATATCCTTAAGTAATGATGCATACTCGACAGTCAGCAATTGCAGATCAAAATCAGTTCTGGCTACTACCTCGTCAACGGAAATACCGTCATACGCCATAATGATAGCCGCAATTCCACCTTCCACATTATCAACAATTTCTGACAGGGTGTTTTTTAGCGACATGCTTTGATCCTCCTGATATTTTCAAGCCATTCTTCCAGAGTATCAATCGCTTGTGCTGTAACGCCCTGTAAGGATGCCGGGAATTCCGGAACATGTTTTTCCATAGCTTTAAAGGTGGATAACGATTCCGTCTGGGCTTGCGCTGCTGCAGTTTTAGCTTCAAGCTCTTCCAGTCTTGCCCTTGCAGCACTATTAAAAGGGTTCTCGGCAAGCATTGAACGGTATATGCCTATCGCCTTGGCTTCAAAACCCTGTTTAACATACAACTCTGCAAGCGTAGCGGTTGTAAGTGGGTCATGATCCTTATTGTCTGAGGCTTCTACAATTGTAGACTCCAGCTCCGGCTCCTCAACAATATCAGCCTCACTCAGCTCAATTATTTCATCTTCCGGTTCATCTACAAAAGCCCCAAATCCAAAATCAGTATCAGACGAAGAATAGGTTTTATCGGAAGCAGCTTCCAAAACCAGAAGATTATTCAATTCCGTCTGGCACTCTTCATCATCGGGATTAAACTCAAGCACCGTATTGAATGCCTTCTGTGCAGCCGCTTTATTTCCGTTTTCCGCAGAGAGTTTGCCCAACATCTTCTGAACTTCCAAATCCTCCGGCGAAGCTGCGGCAACTTTCTGAAGAGCCTGAAGGCATTCTTCATTAAGACCTTTTGCGTTACTGGCCATTGCCAGTGCCCTCTGCCCTGCAATATAAGAAGGATATTTCGCTGTACCCTGACGAGCCACATGCAAGGCATCATCAATCAACTGTACCTTAAGATATACCTCTGATAATCGAGCAAACAGATACGATTCAGGATTTTTTTCCAATCGTTGTTCATATTTTTTTATTTCAGCCCAGATTAATTCGCTGTCTTGATGCATACCTTCACACCTCCAGTCCGCTTAAGGTGAACAATTGATCAGTTGACATTTTTTCAACAGTAAACTTACCGATCCCGCAATTACAGATAAAACTGATAACACCACTACGACTCTTCTTGTCGGTTTCTAAAGCATTTTTCAATAAATCAACTTCAACTTCAGGCGGTGAAAGTTGAAGTTGAAAAGCATTCAACAGACCGGTAATCCGAGACACATCTTCAGAACTGCAATGTCCGTATGACAAACTGATTCGAGCGGCCAGAACCATTCCAATTGCTACCGCTTCACCATGAACCATAACACCATAACCAGCTGATGTTTCCAGGGCGTGCCCCAGTGTATGTCCATAATTCAACACAGCTCGCAAGCCAGATTCCTTCTCATCCTGCTCTACTATGTGAGCCTTTAACTGACAGCAACGCTGAATTACATGAATAAGAGAATCAGTATCCATCGTCAGAATATTGTTTAGATTGTTCTCCAAAAATTCAAAAAAATCTGAATCAAGAATTATTCCATATTTTACAACTTCAGCCAAACCAGCACGGAACTCCCTGACCGGCAGGGTTTTCAAAGTATCAACGTCAATCAACACCAGACTGGGCTGATAAAAAGCACCGATCAGATTTTTACCGCGCGGATGATCTATGGCTGTCTTTCCACCAACACTGCTGTCAACCTGCGAAAGCAATGTTGTCGGAACCTGAACAAAATGGATTCCACGCAGATAGGTAGCAGCTGCAAATCCAGCCATATCACCTACAACGCCACCACCTAAAGCAACAATAAAAGAATTTCTATCAAGTCCGAAATCAATAAGTTTATCGTAAATATAATTCAGAGTGTCAGTATTTTTAAACTCTTCACCATCTTGAACTTCAATTAATACAGCCTTTATACCTGCTTCCTGCAGGGATTTACTGACAATACCACCATATAACGCTGCAACTGTAGAGTTTGTTACAATTGCTGCCTTGCCTGAAAGTCCACGTTCCTTGCAAAGCGCTCCAAGTTTATCCAGACATTTTTTACCGGTCAGTATGTCATAACTATCTTTTCCAAGATTAACGGTAATCAAATTCAAGCCTGCAACTCCCTTAAAACCTTCAAAATCTCTGAAACCACATCTTCCACGGATTTATTGTCCGTGTCAATTCTAATATCAGCATCAGTATAAAATTGTTTACGTTCTTCCATCAGCTTCTGGACACGGTTTACAGCATCTTGCCCTGAATACAGAGGACGATCTGTTGCACCAGCAAGACGTTTTAAAACTGAATCTAACGATGCAGAGAGGTTGATCACATAACCGCTATGGCGCATCAGACGCCGATTTGACTCAGCAACAACGACTCCGCCACCACTAGCAATCACTGACACACCTTTTTCCAAAACCTTTTGCAAACATTCACTTTCAAGCTTACGAAAAGCCCCTTCACCACTTTCAGTAAAAATTTCGTTTATTGTTTTACCGGCTTCCTCGACAATAACTGAATCAAGATCAATAAAGGAACAATCCAATGATTCAGCCAGCAACTTACCGACTGAACTTTTTCCACTGCCCATAAAACCGGTCAAAACAACAGGACGATCAAGCATTACGAATCTGCTCCAGATATCCGTTATAATTACGCTTGATCTCGTTCAAAGAATCTCCGCCAAATTTATCCATAAAAGCATTGGCAATTTCAATTGCAACAACTGCCTCGGCAACAACAAGAGCTGCAGGAACAGCACAGGCATCAGATCGTTCAATAGCTGCCTCAAATGGCTCATGTGTCTGCATATCAACAGATCTCAACGGTTTATATAAAGTCGGAATCGGCTTCATGGCTGCACGAAGAACAATCGGCTCACCATTTGACATACCGCCTTCTATGCCGCCTGCATTATTTGTCAGGCGATAATATGGGCTGACAGCTTTTTGAGCTGAACGCTCTGCATCTCTGAAAATTTCATCATGCACCCTGGAACCAGGCAGACGGGCGGTTTCAAAACCAATACCAACCTCAACCCCTTTAATAGCCTGAATACTCATCAAAGCCATTGCCAAACGAGCGTCCAGCTTTCTATCCCACTGAACATAACTTCCCAGGCCTGGCGGCACACCAGTTACATGGACTTCTACTACACCACCCAAAGTATCTCCGTCTTGCTTTGCCTTATCAATCAGCTGCTTCATCTTCTGTTCAGCATCTGCATCACAGCAGAAAAGTTCCGACTTTTCAGCACATTTCCATAATTTTTCATAATCCATTTCAGCTCTGGAGGCAGTGATTCCACCCAACTCGCTAACCACTCCACCAACCAATATGCCAAACTCTTTCAAAAGGGACTTAGCAACGGCTCCAACCGCCACACGTACTGCAGTTTCCCTGGCGCTGGATCGCTCCAGAATATTTCGCATATCCTTGTGATCGTATTTCAGAGCGCCACTCAGGTCAGAATGCCCTGGACGCGGCCTGGTAACAGGCTCTGAATCATCACGAAACTGTGGTAACGGAGACATTTTCCGGTCCCAGTTTTCCCAGTCGCGATTTTTTACAACCAAAGTCAGAGGTGAAGCCAAGGTTTCTCCCCAGCGCACTCCAGAAAGAATTTCAACCGTATCCTTTTCAATTTTCATACGGCCACCACGCCCATATCCTTGCTGACGACGGCAAAGCTGGTGGTTTATGTCCTCAATCAGAAGCGTTACGCCGGCCGGCATCCCTTCAACAATGGCAGTCAATTGTGGACCATGGGATTCACCTGCTGTAAAATAACGAAGCATATATAAAAAAACCTCCATTCTGTTAAGAATCGAGGCTAAACTAGCATTTTGGTTCAATATCGGCAAGGCAAAACAGCCAACTGTTAAATTATTCAAAGCCTTATCAAAACATTTCAAATAAAGCTTATTCTACTTGGAGTTACTGCCAACTTTTTTCTTTCCCTTTTTATGCTTAAGCGACTCTTTGAGTCTTTTTAACGTTCTGGCAATCAGTACACCATGACTACCAACAACACTATTCTGCTCACCAGGCATACGCTGAACATAACTCCCATCCGAATGCATTTCCCATGCAGATCGCAGATCAACCATCTGGGTATCAAAGATAACCCGAAGTTCCTTTGTAAGTTCAGGGGGCTCAACTGGGCAGAGAATTTCGACTCTGGCTTCAAGATTACGCTTCATGGCGTCTGCTGAGGCAAGGAAATACTCTTCGGCTCCACCATTACGGAAATAATAGATGCGGGCGTGCTCAAGGAATCTGCCAACTATACTGACTACACGAATATTTTCCGAAAGTCCTGCAATACCAGGTCTCAACCGGCACGTATCTCGTATAATCAAATCAATTTTCACACCTGCCATAGAAGCCTGATACAGCGCCTTGACTATATCCCCATCATCCAGGGCATTCATTTTAAATTGAATATGCCCGCCACCCTGCGCCTTATGTATGGAAATCTCCCTCTC
The DNA here is from genome assembly GCA_964509295.1 of uncultured Geobacteraceae bacterium. GTDB lineage: Bacteria > Desulfobacterota > Desulfuromonadia > Geobacterales > Pseudopelobacteraceae > JBGSQR01. The sequence continues at coordinate 256,349 of CAZDWS010000003.1, forward strand.
TATTTTCGATTTCAGGGCTTTTTTCAGGAAACGTGGTGCCAGGAAAAGTTTACTATACTTTCGTTTAGCCATAAAACCGGTGGTCAGATAGTTAAAGAGCTCCGTAACATCCTGCCCAATCGTTTCATCACAGGTAAACATCCCCACATCGCTATAGATTCTTGCTGTTTCTGCGTGATAATTGCCAGTTCCGATGTGTATATAGCGTCTTAGGCCGGAATAATCCTGACGCACAACCATTATTACTTTGCAGTGGGTTTTAAGACCGACAACTCCATATGTAACATGAATTCCGGCTTCCTCCATCCGCTCCGCAAGTTTAATATTTGTAGCCTCATCAAACCTGGCTTTTAATTCAACAACAACCGTTACCTGCTTGCCGTTTTGGGCTGCCTGGATTAAGGATTCAACAATACGTCCACGGCTGGATGTCCGATAAAGGGTTATTTTGATTCCACGCACTTTGGGATCAACGGAAGCCTCTCTCAAAAAACGTTCCACTGATGTTGCAAAAGACTCGTAAGGATGCTGAAGCAGTATGGCACCTGCTTCACGAATTATATGAAAGATATTATGCTGACTCTGCAACTGCGGATGATCAATCGGGTGATGGGAAGGGTCATGCAGTTTCGGAATATCAATTCGCGCCAGTTCCAATAGATCACGCATTGCCAGAATACCGCTCACATCAAAGACATCACTTCCCTCATCAAGCTCCAACTCGGAAGCAAGTCGCCCCCTATGCAGTGGAGACATACCACCAACAATCTCCAACCTTACAATTGGAGCAAACTTACGTTCCTTAAGTTCGGACTCGATCATTGCCATCAAGTCGTCTGCTTCCTCCTCATCCTTTTCTGTATTGGCGTTACGGGTTACACGGAAAAGTTCGCAGGATACAATTTCAATCCCAGGAAAAAGCATATCCAGATTATTCATCATCACATCTTCGATTAAAACAAACCGGTCACCTTTGCCAGCAGCAAGAAAACGAGGAGTATCCTGGCCAACCGGTACCTTAATACGTGCCAGTGTGGTCTGATTTGACTTTGGAAAACGGAGTGTAACCAATAGGTTCAAAGACAGATTTGAAATAAATGGAAAAGGATGTGCAGGGTCAATAGACTGTGGCGTCAGCAGAGGAAAAATGTTTGTGTAATAATGTTTTCTAAGTTGCTTTTTTTCATGCAGAGACAGCTCTTGATAGCTCTCGATGGTTATATTCTTTTCTTCCAGCAAGGAGCGTATTTGCATAAATAGAGCTTCTTTGCGGGATTCGAGTTCCCTGACAACGGAATAGCACTCTGCAACCTGCTGGCGCGGTGTTCGTCCATCCAGGGTTAGCTCCCTCATGGAGGCACCGATCTGCTGCTTTAGTCCACCTATGCGTTTCATGAAAAACTCATCCAGATTAGAACTGACTATTGCAAGAAACTTTAGACGTTCCAACAATGGAGTCCGAGTATCCTCTGCTTCATGCAGAACACGACTGTTAAATGCTAACCAGGTAAGCTCCCGATTGAGGTACCATTCACTATCCGTAAGATCAAATTGTTTAGTGTTATCTTCCACAGACTGTAATTCCTTATCAACCGGTTCAGTATTATTGAATAATATTTCCTTAGTGGGCTCAGCCAACGCCTTATTCTTTTTAGGAATCTGTACTTTAATTTTATTTGCAGGCACTTTTTTAGGTGCCGCCGTTTTTGCAGTCATAAACCAAACCCCGATTAATTGTTCAATATTTACTCAACAAGAAGCATCCGATGAATTAAATATCAATGCAATACAAAACTTGAATACATGACAATTGCTCATAATTTTTAACACAATTGTAACATTACATGTCCATGTTAGCAATTTTAAGACTATGATTTAACTCTTTTAGTTGTTGAACCGACAGGGATTGTATATAAAGATATAATTCATTTAGAGAAACAACAGGTCAGACAAAGCAGGATACGGAGAAAAAATGGAATTTAAACTGCTTAAAAAAGATAAAAACAGTGCTGCAAGACTTGGCGTAGTCTCTACCTCCAGGGGCGATATTCAAACCCCGATCTTTATGCCGGTAGCTACCCACGGCGCCATGAAACCGCTCACACCTGCACAAATCAAAGAAACTGGTGCACAGATAATCCTCAGTAACACCTACCATCTTCATCTACAGCCTGGCGAGGGGTTAGTTAAAAAAGCCGGCGGACTACACAAGTTCATGGCCTGGGACAGACCAATCCTGACAGATTCCGGTGGGTTCCAGGTCTTTTCGCTGCCAAACAAGCGCATCACCGAAGACGGTGTTTTTTTCAAACATGAAATCACCGGTGACGAAATTTATCTGGATCCGGCCAGTGCAACACGAATCCAGCAGGATCTGGGTGCCGACATCATCATGGCCTTTGATGAGTGTATCCCCTATCCTTGCGATAGAACTTACGCAGAACAGTCCACAAAAAAGACCATCCGCTGGCTGAAAGAGTGTCAAAATGCCATGACAGGTAATGATCAGGCACTGTTTGGGATTGTTCAGGGAAGCGTTTACGAAGACCTGCGGGCCATGTGCGCAAAAGAGATGCGCAAACTGGACCTGCCTGGCTATGCAATCGGTGGGGTAAGTGTTGGAGAAGGGTTAGAACTGCTGAAAAAAGTTGTCAGCTGGACCGCCCCACATCTACCGGAAGATAAACCACGCTATCTGATGGGCGTCGGACTGCCTGAAGACATTCTGGAAAGCGTAGAGCGCGGCATTGACATGTTTGACTGCGTCATCCCGACACGTTATGCCCGTAGTGCCACTCTGTTTACACGTCGCGGCAAGATCCGCCTGACAAACAAAAACTACAAACGGGACTTCTTTCCCATTGACCCATCCTGTTCCTGCTACACCTGCCAGAACTTTACCAGAGCCTATCTTCATCACCTGTTTACGGCAAATGAGGTGATTTCAGCCGTACTTTCTGCCATACACAATGTTCATTTTTACCTGAACATGATGGCCGAAATCAGAGAAGCAATTGGCAACAATATTTTTATGGAATACAAGCATAAATTCCTGGGTGAATATCTGCCGGGTGATAAGAAAAAACATTGATTCAATTGATATATTTCTACCAATATATACTAAAAAGTACCCGTAAATGTCTTCGGGTGCTTTTTAGTTTCAGCTATCATGAATACAAGAATAAAGACATCTACCCAATAAATATTGATTAAAACAGTTATATTGACACTTGTGATGATAAGAGTTATCTTTAATTCTTATTTCAAATACTTAGAACAGTTTTTTATAAAATAACCATATAAAAAGTACCTACGGGAATATGCCGGAACAAAACGGTAAAAATCAGGATCAAAACACCCTTACATATTTAAGCATACTGGGATTAAACCTTTTTGACTCTGCGATCAAAAAAATTTCCAATCCTCTTACTGCCCGCCGCAACAGGCTTATACTACTCATTATAAATTCAATCCTACTGACTTTCATCATCTTACCAGGACGTCACCTTCAAATCGAATTCAAGCCTGGAGATATTGCCACTTCTGATATACGCGCCTCACGGGACTATCTTGTTGAAGATCAGGCCATGACAGACCTGCGTCGTAAGGAAACAGGAAACCTGGCCCCCATAATTTACAATTTCAGTGATCGTGTTCCGACATACATTTTGGAAAAAATTCAACAGGTTCTGACTACTGTTCACAACGAAAACGCAAAAAATGTTAAACCAGAAAATGAGCAATGGGGGAAATTACTCTCACCACTACTGGAGACGGAACTTTCAGCAGATGACATTAAGGTATTGACAAATATCAAGTCAGATAAGGCTTTTATTTCTGATCTGACAAAACAACTTAATGACTTATACAGCAATAAAATTGTTCTTGATGGCACAGTTTTCCAGACTGACGTAAGGCGCGGCATCGAAATTATAGATAATAAGGGAAGCATGCTCGGCATTGGCAATGCAACCACCAGTTATATAGAGATCAGTGAAGCAAGAAAAACTGTAGCCAACTGGACTTTTTCAGGCATTAGTCAGGATGACTCCCGTAAGATTTCCGCTATTTTAACTCGCATTATCCTTCCCAACTTCTACTACAATCAGGAGGCTTCCGTTGCACGCAGCAAAACTGCCATGGAAACGGTAAGACCTGTTTTGTTTAAAGTACAAAAAGGAGAGATGATTGTCAGAATAGGAGAACGCATATCTCCGGAGCAGGCACAGAAACTGGCAGCAATATTTCATGAGAAAGAAAACAGTAATATTTTATTTACAGCTTGCGGCATTTTCACAATGATATTGGTATTATTTTACTTACCTTATCGCTTTGCCATCAAAAATATACGAAAATTCAACCCTTCCAACAAAGACATTCTGATAATTTTCACGTTGATAACCAGCAGCTTGTTCGTTTCAAAAACGGCATTGCTGATCTCACAAAATATCGGTTCCGTGTTTCCGCATATTGACCCGGATCACTATTACTATTTGCTGCCTTTTGCCGCTGGTGCCATGATCCTGAGGGTATTCATCAATTCCGAAGTGGCCCTCGTATACTGCGCAATTTTGGCCCCTTTATTCGGCATTTTATTTGAAAACAACATGTTTGTTGTCATTTATGCTCTTCTGGGCGGAATTGTCGGCGCACACGGTATTAGACAGTGTACGGACAGAGGTACAATCTATACAGCCGGATTGAAGGTGGCTGTGGTTAATGTGGCACTTGCACTTTCTTTTCAAACCTTCAGCAATTCACTTTTTAGTACCCAGACTCTGTTTATCATCTTTTTTGCCATACTATCGGGACTCTTAAGTGCCATTCTGGCATCCGGTTTTATCCCGGTCATAGAAATGCTGTTTCACTACACTACCGACATTAAGCTTCTGGAACTTGCCAATCTGAACTCACCCCTGTTAAAAGATCTCATGCTTAGGGCGCCAGGCACCTACCACCACAGCGTAATGGTAGGAAACCTGGTTGAAGGTGCTGCAGAAGCTGTCAATGCCAATCCATTGCTGGCCCGGGTGGCAGCCTATTACCACGACATCGGTAAAACCTCAAAGGCGCTATATTTCATTGAAAACCAGGCTCACGATGATAATCGGCATGACAAGTTAACACCCAGTATGAGTGCCCTGATTTTAATATCGCATATCAAGGAAGGTGCTGAGATGGCTCGGGAAAAACATCTCGGCCAGCCTATTTTAGACATTATCCGACAACATCACGGTACGGCACTGATCAAGTTTTTTTATAATCGGGCCAAAAGCCAGGCAGAGGCTATTGGACAGACTGTCGAAGAAAAGAATTTCAGATACCCCGGGCCAAAGCCTCAGACCAGAGAGGCCGGTATTGTAATGCTGGCAGACTGCGTTGAAGCGGCCTCGCGAACTCTTACAAATCCAACTCCTGACCGAATTCAGGGGATGGTACAAAAAATCATCAACAACATTTTCATAGATGGACAACTTGACGAATGCGAGTTGACCCTCAAAAATCTTCACGAAATTGCCAAAAGCTTTAACATTACCCTGAACGCAATTTTCCATCAGAGAATTGATTATCCGGAACCGGTATATAAGGGAAAGAACAGCTCTAAAAACCAGAGCAGAAATAAATATTCAGACAACCAAAAGACCAAACCCGCTAACGGAGAGGATAATAGTGAAGATATTGCTGAACAACCGCCAAAGACGGCACAAAATCAAATCGAGTCAGCTAAAAGCAGTGGCAGCGAAGATCTTAAAAGACTTGGGATGTCCTGATAACACAGAACTTTCAATTTCCATAGTCAGTGACATGGCGATTCGCCGTATAAACCGCGATTATCTTTCTAAGGACCGGCCAACCAATGTAATCTCCTTCTCCTTACAGGAAGGCGACTATGCCGGCATAAATCCCCAGGCCCTTGGAGATGTGATTATTTCAGCAGATACGGCCCTCAGCGAAGCGATCAATGCAGACATGGATCATTTCGAACGTCTAAGTTTCCTGCTGATGCATGGAATCCTGCATCTCTGCGGTTACGATCATGAGCGTAGCGGTGAAGACGAAGCAATTAAAATGGAAAAAAAGGAGAAGGAATTATTCCGAATTCTGAAGAAGGAAGGGTTATTAAACCCGACCGTTTTATAGACTCAGTCAACTGCGCAATTAACGGTGTTATTCACGCGGCTCGAACTGAAAAGCATATGCGCAACCACTTTATCTGTGCAATTGTGGTTCTGCTTGCTTCTTTATTTCTGCGCATCTCACCGCTGGAATTTGCATTGTTGTCACTTTCCATCCTTTTCGTTCTTTTTGCCGAATTGGTTAACACTGCAATTGAAGCGGTTGTTGATCTGATATCACCCGATTATCACCCAATGGCCAAAGTAGCCAAGGATACTGCTGCAGGTGCAGTAATGATGGCTGCAATCGGCTCAGCTATCATAGGTTATCTTATTCTGGCCAAGTATGTATTGCCACAGTTTGCAAAGGTACTTAATATGTTTGGATCAACTTCTGATATAGGAACAGTAGTATCTGTTCTGATAGTAATAATTGTGGTAATTATCCTGAAAAGTATTTCCAGGAAAGGTACTCCACTGCAGGGAGGAACTCCCAGTGGTCATGCTGCAATTGCATTCTCTATTGCAACATCTGTCTCGCTGAACACTAAAGACCCCCTCATTTCTTTACTTTGCCTGTCAATGGCTGTAATGGTTAGCCATTCCCGTTTGCTGATGCGTATTCATACAATAAAAGAAGTTATTCTTGGCGGTATTACTGGTTCTGTTATAACAATTTTGGTTCTGCTCTCATTTAAATATTTCTGATCTAATCAAAAAATTAATCAATAAAAAAAGGAGGATCTAAAAGTTGGAAGATGGCAGTAGTAAGAAAAACCTCATCAGAGAATTGATCTACCGGTTTGTAAACGGAAGAAAAAAAATAACCGCCGACGAAATACATGATTTGATTAAAGTCAGTGAGGGTGAAGGCCTGGTCAATGAAGAAGAGAGCGAGATGATCCGCTCCATTTTTTCTTTACGATCAACTGTAGTACGAGAAATCATGGTTCCTAGAACCGATATGGCCTGCATAGCGGTTGAGGCGACCATTCCTGAGATTCTTAAAACTATTATTTCCTGTGGCCACTCGCGTATTCCAGTTTATGAAAACCATATCGACAACATCATCGGCCTGCTTTACGCCAAGGATCTTCTCAAATGCTGGGGTATCAAGGACGAACTGGTACAGGTACGTTCCCTGCTGCGTCCCCCCTATTTTATTCCTGAAACCAAGAATCTGGAGCAACTTCTGCAGGAATTCAAACTCAAGCACGTTCATCTGGCAATTGTAATTGATGAGTATGGAGGCACCTCCGGACTGATTACAATTGAAGACCTGCTGGAACAGATTGTGGGTGACATTCAGGACGAGTACGACCGCGAAGAAGAGCAGTACGTTAAAAACATAGATGGATCAATCACTGCTGATGCCAGAATGCCGGTTGAAGACCTGGAAGAAATTTTCAATGTTACAATTGAACGAGACAAATTTGACACTATCGGTGGTCTAATTTTCCATCTGACAGGTAAAATTCCTGCCATCGGCGATATAATTGTCAATGAAGATCTGCATTTTACTATTCTTGATGCAGACAAGCGCAGAATAATCAAAGTCCGCATCACCAGATTAACAGTTGAAAATCAACAGGAAACCCCGTGACCGGTCGACTCATGGGTAATCTTTTTTCATCTCTTTTTGATCGTTCCGGGTGCCTTGCAATCACTTCCGGTCTTCTTATCGCCCTAGCCTTTCCAAATACAGGTTTGTCCTTTCTTGTATGGATCGCCCTGGTTCCACTGCTGATGGCACTTGAGGGCACAACACTGCGAACAGCATTCAGGGTCGGAGTCACCTGCGGCGTAACAGCATATGCGCTACTTCTATACTGGATCAATATTGTTGTTACACAGTATGGTCATTTGCCATGGGCGATCAGTATTCCAATCTATCTGATGCTGGTATTATGGCTGGCGCTGTTTTATGGCTTTGCAGTGATGGTGTCACGCCTGGGCGAGTCCGTGGGGATTAAGTCTGCCATAAGCCTGCCTATTGCCTGGGTCGCTTTTGACTTTATCAGATCATTTCTGTTGACCGGATTTCCATGGGCCATGTTAGGTCACTCTCAGTATCGTACTTTACCTCTGATTCAGATTGCCGATATTGCAGGAGTTTATGGAATCACTCTGCTGATTGTACTGGCTAACGTTGTACTCTACCGTATTGTACGAGCTATCACAGGTGCTAAAATCAGCTATCCGATAAAAAGTGCCATTGTTGTCCTGATAATGCTAGTTGCAACACTTATATATGGCTTCAACAGACTGAACTCTCGTGAAGCATCAAAAGACCTGCCTCTAAAAGTTGCTTTAATTCAGGGTAATATTGATCAGGACGTTAAGTGGAGTCCTGCTTTTCAGGAAAAAACAGTCAGTATTTACGAACGCCTATCCCGCGCAGCTTCTGTTAAAGGTGTTGACCTGATTGTATGGCCTGAAAGTGCAATTCCTTTTTTCTTTCAGGATGAAGAGTTGTATGCAGAACGTCTGAGAAAACTTACCAAAGACCTCTCTGCGACCTTGCTGACCGGTAGCCCTGCCCATGAAATACGAAATGGCAGACGCACATTCCTGAACAGTGCCTTTGTGATTTCCCCTAAAGGCGAAACAATCGGCAGGAGTGACAAGATACACCTGGTGCCTTTTGGTGAATATGTACCACTTGGTCGTTTTTTCCCTTTTATAAACAAGATCGTTGTCGGTATAGGTGACTTTGCTCCTGGAGAGCGTGCAACTCCGCTTAAAACAGATAAAGCCATGCTTGGTACTTTGATCTGCTTTGAAGCAATTTTCCCGGAAGTAGCCCGTGAATATGTCAACAATGGCGCACGTATCCTGGTCAATATTACAAATGATGCATGGTTCGGCAAATCTTCTGCCCCTTATCAACATCTATCGATTGCAGCCTTCCGATCTGTGGAAACCAGAACACCAATGTTAAGGGCAGCAAATACCGGAATTACTACAATCATTGATCACAATGGACATATCAGAAACATGACTGAATTGTTCAAAGAAGATTTTCGTACCGGTGAAGTAAGACCGGGCACCGGAGACTCAATCTACCTGAAAATTGGTGATAAACCTGCCTGGCTGGCTGTATTACTTACACTGTCAATTTTGCTGATAGCCTGGTTTAAACAAAACAAACAAATTAAATCTAAAACTGAATCAGACACAGACAAATAAGGAGTATTACAATGTTCCGTGAAGAAACTGCACGATTGAATGACCTGGAAGAGCGTATTAAACAGCTTAGGGGGTCACTTTGACATAGAAGTCAAACGTGAGTCGATCCAGGAAATTGAATCAAAAATTGCAGCTCCGGGCTTCTGGGATGAAGCTGAAAAATCACAGCATATCCTCAGAGAACGGGCCAACCTTGAGAAAACAGTTCAAAACTGGGATTCACTCAACCGGCAGCTGGCTGATTACAAGGTTATGATTGAACTTGGCGAAGAAGCCCTGGATGAAGAAACACTGGTCGAAACAGCTGAACTCGGTTTGCGCCTTCAAAAGGAAGTTGACGCAGCTGAGTTTCAACGCATGCTTTCCGGTACTCATGATCGCAACTCCTGTTTTATCTCCATCAACCCGGGGGCAGGTGGAACCGAGTCACAGGACTGGGCAGAAATGATCCTGAGAATGTACTTGCGTTATTGCGAAAAAAAGGGCTGGAAAACCACCATAACCGATTATCAGGCTGGTGATGAAGCCGGCATTAAATCTGCCACATTCAGTGTCAGTGGAGAGTACGCATATGGGCACCTGAAAGCAGAAGCCGGTATCCATCGACTGGTTCGAATTTCCCCCTTCGACAGCAATGCCCGTCGCCATACCTCTTTTGCATCTGTTTATGCTTTTCCCGAGATTGAAGAAGAAGATATCAATATCAAGATATCCGACTCGGACTTAAGAATTGATACCTACCGTTCAGGCGGTGCTGGTGGGCAGCACGTTAATACGACGGATTCGGCGGTACGTATTACGCATATAGCAACAAATATTGTTGTTGCCTGCCAAAGCGAGCGTAGCCAGCACCTCAACAAAGCCACTGCGATGAAAGTATTACGTTCTAAACTCTATGAAAAGGAACTTGAGGAACGGACAGCCAAGGCTTCAGAAATTGCCTGCGAGAAGAAGGAAATCGGCTGGGGCAGCCAGATCAGATCATACGTCCTGCACCCTTATAAAATGGTTAAAGATCTGCGGACAGGCGTAGAATCCGGTAACCCGGATTCTGTTCTTGATGGGGCTCTGGAAGAATTCATCGTAGCTTATCTAATGGGAGTCAGAAGAAAGGTTGGAGACGTTGAATAACTAGGCCTTTGTATCTACAGCTGATTGAGACTGAGCCATTAAATCTGTTATTCTGGCAAATAAAACTGGTGGGGTTTGATAAACAAGCTTGTTTCCGCTATCCATAAACTTAATACGTAAATCACCTTTTGAGTTATAGTCAAAAAGAACGTCACTGACTGATCTGGTCAGATCACTCTTTTTGCTTTCTTCTTTGATATTTTTTTCAGTTTTTGATTCCTGTTTGGGATTTTGAAGTCTATTTTGAAGAGTAACGGTATCAACAGGTTCTACTACTGAGGTTTTAATCGGTTCTACTTTCGTACCACCGGCATTTGATTCAACAACTATTGAAGATGCAGCAATTTTTAAAGAGACACTAGCTGTTGGCATTGATGAATTTTCAGCTGATGTTATGCTGTTCAAAGCCATGATCAAACCCCAATTAACATTAACTATATCCACATGATATTTCTAATTTATAATATGCTCCAAAATATTTTTTTCGTAAACATTTTTTTATTACTTAATTCATATAAATCTGATCAATATCTCTGGCAAGAATCATGGCAAAAAGTTCTTTACTCCAACCCACCAATTATGGATACTGGTAAAATACTTATAAATCAACGGCAGACCTTAAACAGACAATGCTCACCAAAATAAAACCAATCATAATCTATTTATTCTTCAATATATTTCTCATCGCTACTTTTGCGACAGCCGCTCCTGCACCCGGAATAAAGCGACTTGGTTATGCAATTCAGATGGGTGCCTTTTCCAGCGTTAACAATGCCGAGCGTTTTACCAATAAACTTCAGTCAAAAGGCATTGAAGCATTCTATTTCAGAAAAGACAACGGCATATACGCAGTTCGTTTTGGAGACTTTGCCACCAAGGTCAAAGCACGTTCCGCAGCAACAAAACTCGTATCAAGCGGGATAATAGATAACTATTATATTGCACCGCCCAACGAAGTCGTCTTTGCAAAACCTAGCGACCCTGCCTGGGAAAAGACAAAACCGACTGAGATACACAAAACTAAAGAAGCCAGGCAAACAGAAGTTAGCAAAACAACTCAACATGCTGACAAAAACGAATCAAAACCTGTCCGCAATGACCGCGACATGGGTTCTATTGCCGCCAGAACAGCTGAACGCTTTGTCGGCATCCCTTATCGCTGGGGTGGAAATAATGTCATTGATGGTATGGATTGCAGCGGTTTTGTACGAGCAGTTTATAATCTTTGCGGAGTCAATATTCCACGAACTTCAAGAGATCAGTTCAAAGCAGGAGAATCTGTCTCAAAAAAGAATATTCAGGATGGGGATCTTGTATTTTTCGGTTCATCAGAAAGCAAAATAAACCATGTTGGCATTTATGTAGGTGAAGGCAGATTTGTTCATGCTCCACGACGTGGAGAAGATATTAAGGTAACAAGCATTGATGAAAGTTATTTTGAAAAACGCTTTATCGGGGCACGTAGATATTTTCAATAAAATGTAAATCAACGAGGATAAAATGGCCATTATCAAACCATTCCGGGCTTTACGCCCAAAATCAGAACTGGCAGACAAGGTTGCAGCACTTCCGTATGACGTAATGAATGTTGAAGAAGCAAAAGCAATGTCTGCAGGTAATCCCTACAGTTTTCTTCATGTATCACGACCGGAAATTGACCTGCCGGATACAGTTGATGTTCATGATGAAGAGGTTTATGTACAAGGTAGACTGAATCTGGATGCATTTATCAATAATGGCGATCTTTTCAAGGAAGATTCGGATTGTTACTACGTTTATCGACAAAAGATGGGCGACATTACCCAGACTGGTCTGGTTGTTTGCGCCAGTGTGGATGACTATCAGACCGGAGTTATCAAGAAGCATGAACACACAAGGCCGGACAAGGAAGATGACCGCGTCAAGCATATTGACTATCTGGACGCCAATGACGAGCCTGTTTTCTACCTGTCACGCAGCTGTTCGGAAGTAGAAAAAATCATTGACTTGGTTTCAAACGGCACACCGGAGTACGACTTCACTGCAGTGGACGGCGTTTCTCATACGGTCTGGGTCATCAATCAACCTGTTCAGATTGAACGCCTGACCACGCTTTTTGAAAACATCCCCCGTCTTTATGTAGCAGACGGACATCACCGCAGCGCTGCAGCAGGACGAGTGCGTGAATTGCGTCGTGAAAAAAACTCCGGCCATACCGGCCAAGAGGAATACAATTTTTTCCTGACAGTTATCTTTCCGGAAAACCAGCTAAATATCATGCCATATAACCGAGCGGTCAAAGACCTGAACGGTCACAACGTGGCAGAACTTATGACGCTGATCAAGTCAACTTTTGATGTCAGCCTCTCTCCTGAACCGGTTTTTCCTGCAACACGTCACCAATTCGGTATGTATCTGGACGGACACTGGTATCATCTACGCACCAAACCTGGAATTGTAGACGAGTCCGACACTGTGACGCGGTTAGATGTTTCCATTCTTCAGGACAAGCTTCTTAGTCCCTATCTCGGCGTACACGATCCGCGCACAGACAAACGTATTCACTTTGTTGGTGGCATCAGGGGTAATGATGAACTGGTTAAACTTGTTGATTCAGGAGAGTACGCAGTGGCTTTTTCCATGCACCCCACGTCCATAATCGAACTGATCGAACTGGCCGATCAGGACCAGATCATGCCTCCAAAATCAACCTGGTTTGAACCTAAATTGCGCAGCGGGCTGTTCGTTCACAAACTAAGTTAACGAACAGCATGTTTAAAAAAGCAGCAGAAATTATCAGACAGGCCGAAGTCTTCATCATAACCGCAGGTGCCGGTATGGGTGTTGATTCCGGCCTGCCTGATTTTCGTGGCGATGCAGGGTTCTGGAAGGCTTATCCGGCCTATGCCCGGCTTGGACTTACATTCGTAGAAGCCGCTAACCCAATGCATTTTCAGCAAGATCCTTCCTTTGGCTGGGGATTTTACGGACACCGCACCAATCTTTATCGCAATACGGTCCCTCATTATGGCTTCCATTTAATCCTAAATTGGATCAGACAAAACAATGCCGACTATTTTGTTGTCACTTCCAACGTTGACGGCCAATTCCAGAAAGCCGGATTTGATAAAAACAAGATACTGGAGGTACATGGCTCGATTCACTATCTGCAATGTCTGAAACCATGTACCCATCTGATCTGGGCAAACAATGAAGAGATTACAATCGATCAGACAAAAATGAGAGCACTGAACATACCAACCTGTCCGTATTGTAACGGAGTAAGTCGACCTAATATTCTCATGTTTGGTGACTGGTCATGGCTATCCAGCCGCACAAACGAACAGGAAAAACACCTGGATACTTTTCTTAATTTACATAATAAAAAACGAATTGCAGTAATTGAAATGGGCGCAGGAACTGCAATTCCAACTATCCGCATTAAATCCGAGAATATCGGCTGGAGATATGAACATGCTTCAGTAATCCGCATTAATCCACGGGAGGCAAAAATCAACTCTCCACACATTTCTATTCCTTGTAGCGCACTGGAAGGCTTAGAAGGTATAAACAAACAGCTTGGCAACCAGGACCCATCATAACAGATCCATATTTACACTTGCTTTACATCACATAATTGTGTTACAAACTAACGTTTCTAAATTCGCACGCCCAGAATTAAGCCGGCGGTGTCCCTTGTGACTTGCAGGGATTCAATGGGGCGGAGGACAAACCAAAGGAGAAAAGTATGTCAAGTATCAGCATGAAAGAACTGTTGGAAGCTGGCGTTCACTTCGGACACCAGACTAAGCGTTGGAATCCGAAAATGAAACCTTACATTTTCGGCGCCCGTAACGGCATTTACATCATCGACCTTCAAAAAACCGTCCGCTACTTCAAATCCGCATACAGCTTTGTAAAAGACGCAGCACAGAACGGCAGCACAGTTCTGTTCGTCGGCACAAAAAAACAGGCCCAGGATTCAGTTGCTGAAGAGGCTGTACGTTGTGGCCAGTATTACGTTAATCAACGTTGGCTTGGCGGCATGCTGACTAACTTCGCCACCGTTAAACAGAGTATCGACCGCCTCAAAAAAATCGACACCATGTTTGAAGACGGCACCATCGATGCTTATCCCAAAAAAGAAAGACTTCTGCTGGAAAAAGATCGCATCAAACTCCAGAAGATTCTGGGCGGCATCAAAGGTATGCATAAGCTTCCAGGCGTTATGTTTGTTATCGACCCTAAAAACGAGGAAATCGCAATTCAGGAAGCCAACAAACTTGGTATCCCAGTTGTTGCAGTTGTTGATACAAACTGCGATCCTGAGCCGATCGACTACGTTATCCCGGGTAATGACGATGCAATCCGTGCTATCCGCCTGCTTTCATCAAAAATCGCAGACGCTGTAATCGAAGGCAATCAGTCACGCAAATCCGCACTACAGGAAGACAGCGAAGGTGCAGTTGAAGCTGTAGAAGAAGTAGTTGCAGAAGAAGCCGCTGAATAACCAATATTCAATCTGCTTGTACAACTGCTGTAATTATTTATTTTTTATCAAAATTTCAATAATTTCCCTGCCTGGCAAGGAAGGAGCTTATAAATGGCTATAACAGCTGCACAAATCAATGAATTAAGAAAATCAACCGGCGCCGGCATGCTCGACTGCAAAAAAGCGCTTGAGCAGAATGATGGTGACTTTGAGAAATCCGTAGACTTCCTTCGCACTAAAGGTCTGGCCGCAGCTGCAAAAAAATCAGGCAGAGCAGCTACTGAAGGTATCGTTGCCGCTTTAATCTCTGACGACCTTAAAACAGGCGTACTGCTTGAGATCAACAGCGAAACCGATTTTGTTGCAAAAAATGAAATGTTCCAGACTTTTGTAGCAAATATCGGTAAACACATCATGTCCACATCTCCTGCAGATTGCGCTGCAATGCTTGAGCAGCCATACTGTGCTGATGCTGCCAAAACTGTACAGACCTACCTGAATGAGTCAATTTCCGTTATCGGTGAAAACATTCAGATCCGTCGCTTTGTAAAATTTGATGTTGCCGGTAATGGTTGCATCGGCTCTTATATTCATGGCGGAGGCAAAATCGGAGTAATGGTGGAACTTGAAACACCTGCAACTACTGCCGAAAATCTTCCTGCCCTGCAGACACTGGCTAAAGATCTTGCAATGCATTCAGCTGCTGCTGCCCCACGTTACGTTACACGTGATCAGGTCCCTGCTGATGTTATCGAGCGTGAAAAAGCCATCTACCGCGTTAAAGCTCAAGAATCGGGCAAACCTGATGCAATCATCGAAAAAATTCTTGATGGTCAAATCAATAAGTTTTTCTCGGAAATTTGCCTCAATGAGCAGGTTTATGTTAAAGATACCGATAAAACCATTCCTCAGGTACTCAAGGAAGTTGGAGCAGCAAACGGTGGCACAGTCACTATTAAGAACTTCGAAAGGTTTGTACTTGGCGAAGGACTGGAAAAGAAAGAATCCGACTTTGCCGCCGAGGTCGCGGCTGCGGCCGGCCTCAAATAAGACTTCAAGCCGGCCGAAATGGCCGGCTTTTTTTTTAAACTACAAAGTCTCTTGCAAAATGTCATGAGGAGACAGTTATGCAAGGCGCAAGTAAGCGAGGGAGCGAGGCGTACCCTTATGTACGTTGAGCTTCTGAGCGAACGGCAACGAAGCAGAACTGGCCCGCAGTAGTTTTGCAAGAGACTCTATTGAATGACAAATTTTGCTGGTTATAATTCCCAACACAAACTGATATAGCATACGGAACCAGAAAGGAGTCGCAACGTGAGCAGACAGTCATTCACCAGAGTACTTCTAAAATTGTCAGGCGAATCCCTGGCAGGCGAACAGGGCTACGGCATCGATCCTAAGACGATCACAACCATTGCCAGAGAGATCAGGGAAGTGGTTGATCAAGGTGTCCAGCTGTCACTCGTTATTGGCGGCGGCAATATTTTTCGTGGTCTGGCTGCTTCATCCAAAGGGATGGACCGTGCCAGTGCTGATTATATGGGCATGCTGGCCACAATGATAAACTCCCTGGCTATGCAGGATGCGCTGGAAAAAGCTGGTGTTGAAACTCGCGTTCAATCGGCCATCGACATGCAGGAAGTGGCAGAGCCATATATCCGACGTCGTGCCATGCGTCATCTGGAAAAAGGACGTGTAGTAATTTTCGGTGCCGGAACCGGCAACCCCTATTTTACAACCGATACAGCTGCCAGCCTGCGTGCCATGGAAATCAACGCACAGGTAATTCTTAAGGGAACAAAGGTTGATGGAGTTTATACAGCCGACCCTAAAAAAGATTCCACAGCAACCAAGTTTTCTAAATTAACCTATATCGATGTCCTGAACATGGGGCTGCAGGTGATGGATGCAACCGCCACCTCACTCTGTATGGACAATAAACTGCCAATTATCATCTTTGATCTGACAACTGAAGGTAATATCAAAAAAGTTATCAATGGCGAAGAGATCGGCACAATCGTACAAGGAGAATAGATATGGCTAAATCAATTATTATTGACATGAAATCGCACATGGAAAAAACGCTGAATGTCTTGAAGAACGAATTTCAGAAGATTCGTACCGGACGTGCCAGCACCGGCATCCTGGATAGCATCAAAGTTGATTATTACGGTAACCTTTCAACTCTCAGCCAGGTGGCAACCTTGGCTGTTCCGGAAGCGCGTACTATTACCATAGCTCCATGGGAGCCAAAAATAATTCCGGCAATCGAAAAAGCCATCCTCAATTCCAACATAGGTCTGACCCCATCAAACGATGGACGCACAATCCGCCTTAACCTGCCGCCGCTGACAGAGGAGCGTCGGAAGGAAATAGTTAAAGATCTCAAGAAAAAAGCTGAGGACGACAAAATTGCCCTGAGAAATATTCGTCGCGATGCGATTGATAAACTCAAAAAAATGGAAAAAGATAAGGGCATTACGGAAGATGAATTGAAGAAATTTGAAAAAGAAGTTCAGGACACAACTAAATCATTCGAACTAAAAATTGATGAAACAGTTGCCCACAAAGAAAAAGAGGTTATGGAAGTTTGATGCACCAACTTGATCCACAGAAATTACCTGAACACCTTGCCATCATTATGGATGGCAATGGTCGCTGGGCACAACAGCGCATGCTTAAACGAATAGTCGGCCATCAACGTGGTGCCGAGACTGTTAACATGGTTGTTGAACAATCGTGGCAGCTAGGCATTAAATATCTGACACTGTTTGCCTTTTCCTCCGAAAACTGGTCCAGACCTGCCATTGAAGTCCGTGCATTAATGACTCTTCTGAAAAAATATATTCAGAAAGAAACAGCACGCATGATGCGTAAAAACATCCGCTACAATGTCATCGGCAAACGGAGTGATCTACCGGATGACGTCAACCAGACGCTTGATGACGCTATTAAGGAGACTTCCGGCAACACCGGTATGGTTTTGACACTTGCCCTTTCCTATGGCGGCAGACAGGAACTGTGCATGGCAGCAACCAAAGTAACCAAGGACGTAATTGCTGGTAAACTCTCCGTAGATAACATAACTACAGACATTTTTGAAAACTATCTGGATACCGGCGGACTGCCTGATCCGGACTTTTTGATTCGCACCAGTGGTGAAATGCGCATCAGCAATTTTTTATTGTGGCAGCTGGCCTACACTGAATTGTACTTTACTGAAACCAACTGGCCTGATTTCACAATCAATGAATTCCACAAGGCCCTGTTGGACTACCAGTCGCGTGAACGGCGTTTTGGTAAAACCAGTGATCAGATATTAAAGACAAATCAACTTTAAATTGATTAAACAGATTCTACTTACGCAAAAAGGATAAACCATTAAACGACTGCTAACCGCCCTAGTCCTGCTGCCGATCGTTGCCCTGACAATTATTAAGGGGAGTGCATTTCACTTCGCTATTCTGCTTGGAATATGCACATTCATCGGTATTCGTGAATTCTACAATATGTCCATGCCTGACAGGGTAATTGACTCCTGGCTGGCAGCTATCAGCGGCACCACTTTAATTTTTTTGCCTCTGCTAGGTGAAGATCGCCTTCTTCTTGGAACCATCGCCTTTCTATTCCTTGCTTTTGCACTGCACTTCCTGTTTCATTTAAATGACATTAGCAAATCCGCCCAGGAAGTGGCCTACGCCACTTTGGCATTTGTCTACATTCCGTTTCTGCTCATGCACCTGATCATGCTTCGCCAGACACCTTATGGAATTCAGTGGCTGATCGTAATAATGCTGATAGTCATGACTAATGACTCGGCCGCCTACTATTGTGGTAGTGCATTCGGCAAACACCGCCTTTATCCCGCAGTCAGCCCTAAAAAAAGCATTGAAGGTGCTATCGGGGGGCTATTCGGCAGTATTGGCGGCACCATGCTGGCCAAGTTTACCTTTTTTCCACAACTGACTATTTCAGACGCCCTGTTAACCGCCATTGTTATCGGAATTATCGGTCAGACCGGCGACCTGTTTGAATCACTTCTCAAGCGCAGTTTTGGAGTAAAAGACTCTGGAACTATTATTCCGGGTCATGGTGGAGTGCTTGATCGACTGGACAGCATTATCTTTGCTGCGCCGGTAACCTATTATTATGCAATCTATATTTTCAAGGGATAAGTGACATATGAAGAATCTATCCATACTCGGCTCAACCGGTTCAATTGGCGTCAGCACTCTTGAGATAGTAGCTGCTCACCCTGACCGTTTCCGCGTAATTGCCCTGACAGCCGGAAAAAACCTCGAACTGCTGACTACACAGATCAGGCAATTTTCCCCCCGCATTGCCGCAGTTGCATCGGAATCCGACGTACCGCGTCTGCGTGATTTGTGTACAGGACTTGATGTGGAAATCGTCGGTGGAGTTGAAGGTCTTATAAAAGCAGCAACAGCAGATCAGACTGAAATGGTTGTTGCAGCCATTGTTGGTGCAGCCGGGCTGGTACCAACAGCCGCTGCCATCAAGGCCGGTAAGGATATCGCCCTGGCAAACAAGGAAACACTTGTTACTGCCGGGCACCTGTTTATGGAAATGGTTGAAAAGTATGGAGTTAAGCTTTACCCCGTTGACAGCGAACATAGCGCTATTTTTCAATCAATGGAGGGGCATCGCAACGAGGATATCAACAAAATCATCCTGACCGCTTCCGGTGGGCCGTTCCTGAATACCCCAAAAGAGCAACTTGCCAATGTTACGGTTCGTGACGCCCTGAACCACCCAAACTGGAGCATGGGGAAAAAAATCAGCATCGATTCAGCCACCATGATGAACAAGGGACTGGAAGTAATCGAGGCGCGCTGGCTGTTTGACGCACCGCTGGAAAAGATTGATGTCAATATACACCCGCAGAGCATTATTCACTCAATGGTCGATTATGTTGACGGCTGTGTAATAGCCCAGCTCGGCACACCGGATATGAAGGCTCCCATTGCCTATGCTCTCTCCTACCCTGAGCGTATCGCTTCCGGCATTCAACCCCTGGATCTGACCACCCTGTGCGGCCTGACTTTCTTCAAGCCGGATCTGGAAAAGTTCCGCTGCCTCTCACTGGCTTATCGTGCATTGAATGATGGTGAAAGTATGCCGGCGGTCATGAACGCCGCCAACGAAATTGCTGTTGAAAAATTTCTGGATGGTAAAATCGGCTTTATGCAGATAGCACAGATTATTGAACGCACCATGGATGCCCACAAAGCCCATGATCTTAAATCTATTGATGAGGTTCTCAAGGCCGACCAGTGGGGACGCGAAACGGCGCTTGAAATCTGCGGGAGTTTAACTAACTGATATGACACTATTTTACGCAATCATAGCACTCGGTATACTGATATTTGTTCACGAACTGGGACATTTTCTTGTTGCCAAGCTTTTCAAAGTCAAAGTCGAGAAATTTTCCCTCGGCTTTGGCCCAAAGGTTTACAGCAAACAGATTGGTGAGACGGAATACATGCTGTCGGCCTTTCCGCTGGGTGGATTTGTAAAGCTCTTTGGTGAAGGTGGAATTATCGAAGGTGGTAATGACGACAAGTCAAAGGGAGAACTCTCGGAAGAAGTAGTCCGGCAACCGGATGAGTTCACTGAAGAGGAGAAGAAACGCTCCTTTGCCCACCGTCCGCCGCTGGCCCGGATTGCCATAGTCATGGCTGGTCCGGTCTTTAACCTGGTCTTTGCCTGGCTGGCCTTTATTGTTTTATCCATGACAGGTGTACCGACCCTGACTGCAAAAATCGGCGAAGTCCCTAACGATAAACCAGCCTTCAGGGCAGGTATCCAGAAGGGTGACGTCATCAAGGTAATTAACGGCAAACCGGTCACCCGCTGGGACGAGATTGCCGCCCTGATTTCCGGCAGCAAAGGACAGCCGGTCAGCCTGACTGTCAAACGCGATACTCAGGAACTATCATTCAACATCACTCCGGAAGCACGAGTCAGCAAAAATCTGTTCGGCGAGGATGTAAAAGGTTTTGCCATAGGCGTAGCTTCTGCCGGAGAGGTTATTACAGAATATTACGGCCCGATAGATGCTGTTGTCAAAGGTACAAGCCAGACTGCAACCGTTATCGAACTGACGGTCATGTCTCTGGTTAAACTTATTCAGCGGGTAGTACCGCTGGATACGGTCGGCGGTCCGATCATGATTGTCAAGATGGCCGGAGAACAGGCTGCTGCCGGTGCGTCCAGCTTTCTGGCCTTTATGGCGCTGCTGTCAATCAACCTGGGAATCCTGAACCTGCTGCCGGTGCCAGTACTTGACGGCGGCCACCTGGTATTCTATTTCTGGGAACTGGTCACTGGAAAGCCTGTCAGCCAGAAAATCCGTGAATACGGTCAACAGATCGGAATGGCCCTACTGCTGGGTTTAATGGTTTTGGCGTTTTACAACGACATTGTCAGATATTTCACCGGCCAGGGTTAATCGAAAAGACTGATATTTTTTAAGTATCTGAGGGGGCGGCCTAACGGTCGCCCTTCTTATTTTCAGTAATGATAATTTTTGTAGCCTGATATGATCATACAACTGATTTGGTAATATTGACCGTTAGCAGAAGAGCGATCCGGCTTGATTTTCAACATTTTTCACGTTAAGTTACAAACGCTTCCAATCCCGTATATGTTTCAATGAAAGATCCAATAAATGCGTATTTTAAGTGTTGACACCTCCAACCCGCTGGCCAGCGTTGCCGTTACTGTTGACGAAAAAGTACTGGCTGAAACCGTCTTCAACACCGACCGCACCCTGTCTGCCAGACTGATCCCCGAAATAGAGCGTCTGCTGACCATTGCCGGTTTGACTATTAACGATATCGACCTGTTTGCCTGCTCTGTCGGCCCCGGATCATTCACCGGAGTCCGCGCCGGAGTGGCAACTGTCCAGGGACTTGCCCTGGCTACCGGTAAACCATGTGTAGGTTTCTCCACACTGGCCCTGCTGGCCAGCAATCTGCCCCTGGCCGCCTACCCTGTCTGTTGCCTACTGGATGCCCGCAAAAGCGAAATTTACGGCGCACTGTTCGACTGTTCCGGCACAACTCCGAAAACAATCATCAAAGACTGTGTCATGGCACCGGAGGCATTTCTGGAGCTGATCATAAATACAGTAGACCAGCCGGTTATCTTTTGTGGCGACGGTGCTGTACGCTTTAAAGAGGTTATTGCAGATAAAATGGGAGCAAAGGCCATCTTCGCACCATTCACCCACAATGCTGTCCATGCGGCAAATGGTGCTGTGCTGGCAATGGAAGAATACAAGGCCGGGAAAACGATAAAACCGGCGCAACTGCTGCCGGTTTACCTGAGGGCTTCAGAAGCGGAATATGCGAAAATGAGCAGACAGTCGGAACTAAGGGGTAAGTAGCTTAAAGTCCCCTCTCCCCCTGGGAGAGGGCTAGGGTGAGGGTAAGAAGTTGCTTTAAAAGCAAAAACCTCCCTCATCCGGCCTTCGGCCACCTTCTCCCAGAGGTAGAAGGATTGAATAAAACTACGATTTCAATATTATGACTTTATACTGATTTCTCTTAGCCTTGCTTTAAAGCGCCTACTTTTGGATGTGGCAAATAGTATTTCAGTTTACTCAAACTGCCTCCTGAACTCCTCCATCATCTTCCGAAGTTCCGCAACCTCACTCTGCAGCGCCGCCACTTCAGCTTCCAGCTTTGCAATCCGGTCGTTCTCTGCCGTCACCCTCACCCGCGCCGCTTCAGGCGCATTTATATGCTCATCAGCAGAAATCTCTGGCAGAGCGGAAAACAGCTGGGCATATCGCCCCTCTTTCCGACCCGGCTGGCGCGGCAGCAGGGCAATCAAAGGCTTTTCCCGCTGAATCAATTCTTGCAGCACCTCTTCCACCGCTGCCAAATCACCAAAGGAATGCATCCGCTCTCCACGAGTACGCAGCTCACCAACAGTCTGCGGGCCGCGCACCAGCAGTTCACAGATAATCGACTGCTCAGCCGGCATCAAACCCAGTTTTTCCGCCAGCAGATGGCGGTACTTGGACACCCGCCCGCCATCAGCCGAAAGCACCACCAGCTGTTTAAAACGCAGTGAATCCAATGCCCGCACAACCTCTTCCTCGCTCAACCCCATCACCGGATCGCGGTTGGATTTCTGGTTACAGGCATTGGTCAGAGAGTTAAGTGAAAGCGGGTAGTATTCAGGTGTGGTCAGTTCTTTTTCGATCAGGCTGCCCAGTACGCGTACTTCAATATCGTCCAGTGTCATATCCATAGTTGGCCTCGTTTTGTGTGGGTAAATATCATATCAAATATTATTTGGAGTTGATTCTATAGCCAACCGCCATTTCATGCAATCGTCTATACTGTTTGACAAAATCTACTTGTTAACCAGAACTAAATTATTCTATTCAATCGCTTGCGCCTCTATACAATTTTTTAATTTACAGCCTCTTAAACATTTCGTATAGTTCTTCAAATCATTAAAACAATACATACAACTTAAAATTCGTAAACGTTGTGTGATTACCTATACAAGAAACAAGCATCTTTTTTAGTAAAAAAGTTTCTTTTAAGTAAACCTTAGATTGACAGGCTATAGCGGAGAACAATATGAAAGAAACTTTGAAATGGCTATTTACTCAAATGAAAATTTTTCGTTTAAGTTTGAGAGTCCATTCGAAATAACTGTGAAATTCACATTTTTTCAATAACCCTGGAGGGAACATGAAACAATTTTTCGCTTCGATTATGCTACTTCTGATGACAGTTACAATTGCAATTGCCGAACCGATGACGGAATCCGACATCCCAATCCGCTATACCAGCTGGCATATTGCCTATGATGTTAATGCTGACGGTTCTTATGTAGAAACACAAAAATGGGCAGCTACAATACTAAAAGAAAGTGCATTAAATAGGGGAAAAAATGCTTCCGTCACTTTTAGCACAAGTGTCGCCAAGGGAGAGATTCTGGAAGCCTACACAATCAAGAAATCTGGACAACGGATTGAAGCCCCTAAAAACAGCTATCAGGTCACTACAAATGACGGATATAAAAAAGCCTCGCCTCTTTACTCCGATGAAACAACAATATCGGTTTTACTTCCTGATCTGGCAGTAGGTGACTCTATGGTTTTTTCTTACCGAGTCACCAATTCCGAGGGAATATTTCCGAAACAGTTTTCGGTTGCCCACAATTTCTCCCGTTATTTGGCATACGACGATGTTGCCATTGAAATAACAGCCCCAGTCACAATGGATCTAAAACATAAAAACTATTTTCTCACCGAGCAGAAACCGATGAAAAAAGACGGGAAGCAAACATTGCGATGGACATTCCAGAACAAAACTCCTGAAAAGTGGACTCCTTCCGACAGTGGTATTTCAGTGGTCGGCGACGAGCCTTCCCTTTATGTTTCAACATTTAATAGCTACAAGGAGATTGCCGCGGCATACGGTGACCGGGCTACGCCGAAAGCTGCCGTTACCGAAAGGGTGAAGAAGCTGGCATCTGAAATTGCTGCAGACACGGCTACACCTGAATTGCAGACACAGGCCCTCTACGACTGGGTGGCGAAAAACATCTCCTACGGAGGCAATTGTATTGGTGTCGGCGCAGTTGTACCTCGAGACATTGATGTTATTCTCGACAACAGGATGGGCGATTGCAAGGATCATGCAACCCTCCTGCAGGCGTTACTTGCGGCTAAAAACATTGAAAGTAATCAGGCGCTTATAAACGCTGGCTCCCTCTACCAGCTTCCAAGCATCCCGGTAGTATCTTCAGTGAATCATGTCATCAACTTTATCCCGAGCCTGAATATCTTCCTTGATTCCACCTCTACTTATACGCCGTTCGGCATGTTACCGATCGTCTTGGGTGAGAAGCCAGTTCTGCTGGTTTCCAATTACAGCGAAGGAACAAAGACGCCGTCTATGGCCCAATACGGACACGAGCAGATTCTGCGGACGAAACTCCGCATCAATGCAAACGGCTCTGCCACAGGAAGTATGGATCTAAAAATGAAGGGATTACCCGGCATCAGTGCACGGGCGGTTTGGCGTAACTATCCGCGCGAACAGGAAGAGTTTGCGGCCAAAATGATGCTGGAAGCGCAAGGCTCACACGGCACAGGGATTATTACCAAGGACGACCCCACTGCCATGCTTGATTCCTACAACTTTTCAATTACCTTCAATCTGGAGGATTACGTACCCGTGGGAAGCGCGACAGGAATTCTGATTAGGCCTGCAGCAGTTTCGTTTCTGCCTATTGAAGGATTTTTGAAAGATGCATATGGTCCATTGCCAAAAAAACAGCAAACATGCGTTGGCGGGAAGAGCGTCGAAGAGTATGAGTTGGAGTTTCCGGAGTCGATGAACATTGTCGCCATTCCGAAGGATTTTTCGGTGTCCGGCGCTATCATAGACTACAAGTCGACCTACCGGAAATCAGCCAATACTCTTACTGTGCGACGCGTACTGACAGACAAAACAGCATCGAATATTTGTTCCCCTGAACATGCAGCTGACTATAAGAAGATCATGCTTAGCATTGCCAAGGATCTGAAATCACAGGTACTTCTTAGCGACTGATTTTTTTGATCATACCTTAAAACTAACAATTTCATGAAATAAATATGGCGACAGGCTACTTTATGATCAAGGATTAGTAAAAAGTAGCCTGTCCCCTTTACCCTTTTAGATAACGGAGGCAGATGGTTCGAAAAACATGAGGGGAGCACCTGCTTTATGATCAAGGAATTGACCAGTACCCTTTAATTCCTTCACTACTCATAATGCCCATAAAGAAAGGACACAAATGACCCAAAAACCTGTTATCGCTCATATCAGGCCAGCATCCGAAACAGATATACCTGTAATTACAGGCATAATCCGGGAAGCCTTCCATGATGTGGCCATGCGCTTCAATCTGACCGAACAGAACTGTCCAAGACATCCATCCAACTGCAGCCAGCAGTGGGTCATTGATGCGATGCAAAAAGGCATCCGCTATTACCTGATGGAAACCGGTGGGCAGGCATTCGGATGCCTGGCAGTGGAGCAGGCCACCCCTGAGACCTGTTACCTGGAGCGCCTGTCCGTGCTTCCCGCATACAGGCGCCTTGGTTATGGCCGCACACTGGCCGAGTACGCCATATTTGTTGCAAAATCCCTGGGAGCAAAAGAAATAGGTATCAGCATCATTGCAGAACAGGCAGAACTGAAAGAGTGGTATCGCAATTTAGGATTCAGCGAGACAAAAACTGCAACCTTTGAACAACTGCCTTTTGAGGTATTATTCATGTCAATGGCAATCTGATTTATATTGAACAATCATTCCGTTTGCAGAAGCTGAGGTAAAACTAAGTATACCAAAAACCGCCGTTATTCTCTCACTGTATGTTGACAGCCACATCGAGGTGGATTATGAGAATTGAAACATCTTATATCCTTGGTGCAATTGCCATTGGTCTCGGCGCGAGTTTAATCATGGACCTCTGGAATCTCTTCCTGAAATATGCCTTTGGTATTCAATCGCTTAATTACTGTTTACTTGGACGCTGGGTTCGCCACATGCCAGAGGGTACAATTAGGCATGCAAATATCACCACTGCACCGCATAAATCCTTTGAATGCACGATTGGCTGGATTGCCCACTACTCTATTGGAGTCGCGTTTGCACTTGTGTTTGTTGCTCTTGCACCGGGCGGATGGCTTACACGCCCCACTTTCCTGCCCGCATTGCTTTATGGCATCGGAACCGTAGTGTTGCCTTTCTTTATTATGCAGCCATTAGTAGGCTTCGGCATTGCTTCCTCAAAAACACCCAATCCGTCACAGGCAAGACTGAAAAGCATTGCGACTCATACCATATTCGGAGTTGGGTTATATGTAAGTGCACTTCCCGTGAGCTACGTTCTGAGGTCCTAACCTCTTGTTCAAGAGGCCCAAGAGGTCTGCCCTTGGCACAAAACAATGCTTGATCGATTTAGATAAAACAATACCCAACCAGGAAAATATGAACGTTCAAGTCTAAACTCAATACAAATGATTTGAAACGATGCTCCCCCAAAGACTGCTGGTCATCGCCAGACAGAAAAGATTGGACATACGGGTTAACTGTCGAGCCGCTATACGGAGATGCTATGAGTTTTACACAAACAACATTGCTATCAGCAATTGGACTGTTCGTTGGCATGGTAGCCTGTATGGAGATTGGAAGACGCATAGGTTTATTAAAGCGACCTGGAGACCTAAAAAATGTTCCGAACGGACTGGGGGCAGTAGAAGGTGCTGTGTTCGCTTTACTGGGGCTGATGATCGCTTTCACATTTTCAGGTGCTGCGACCCGGTTTGAAGCGCGTCGCCTGTTAATTGGCCAAGAGGCTAACGCAATCGGCACGGCATATCTGCGCATTGATACCTTGCCGAAGAGTTCACATGCGGAGTTGCGTGACTTGTTCCGCCGTTATCTGGAGGTACGAATTTCGCGATACAATACCCTTGACCATCAGAGCGACACAACTACCTTGGCAAAAAAAGAATCGACCTTGCAGGGTCAAATTTGGACAAAGGCTGTTACCGCAACCAACTCAAACAATACTCCACCTTCCGCTGCCATGCTAATGCTCCCAGCACTCAACGAGATGTTCGATATCACCACCACCCGTGCAGTGGCAACGCAGAATCATCCACCGCGCATCATCTTTATCATGTTGGGAGGTTTGAGTCTTCTCAGCGCCCTGCTGGCCGGGTATGGCATGTCCTGCGGCAGACGCAGCCAGTTGCATATCGTTACTTTTGCAACGATCATTTCAATTACGGTCTTTGTTATCCTTGACCTGGAATATCCCCGTCAGGGGTTTATCCGGATCGATACTGCCGACAGTGTGCTGATGGAATTGCTGCAAGGAATGAAATAGTCAGAGTGAGAGGTAAGGTCAAGTAGTCTCCCGCACCGTTATACAGAGGTAATCAAAATGAATAACATATTCCCAGCCCCAATAACCAATCTACCAGAAGCTGATATCCCATTAAACGGGCTAAAGGCGTTTTTATCTCAGGCTGAAAATCACCAGATAATTTTCATGGAATTTGAAGAAGATGTTATTCTGCCGGAGCATTCACATGCGGCCCAGGTTGGAATTGTGATCAGAGGTAAAATTGACTTAACTTTTAATGATGAATCCAAAACATATAAAAAGGGTGATATTTACTACATTCCCGCTGGCGTAAAACATTCAGGAAAAATTTATGCCGGTTATGTTGATGTCACCTTTTTTGATGAACCAAACAGATATAAGCAAAAATCATAACCTTACAGATAAATAACAACTCAACGGTCAACTATCATCAGTATTTTGCTTTTCATATAACAAAGACTTGCTAAACTGAAACATGAGTAATTAACCGCCAACCATTAATTTTAAAACGCATTCCAAAGGAATTCACCATGCGTAAAGTGATCACAATCATTTTAACGTCAATCCTGATCGGTTGCTCCGATGGTGGATTTATTCTCCCGCCTTTTACCAATGCTGAAGCAAACAAACAGATCCTGACTGTCTGTGTATACAATAACCCGCCTTTTTCACGCTGGTCACAGGAAAACAAGCCAGAGGGTTTCTTTGTCGAAGTTTGGGAGACTTTGGCTAAAAAGGCAGATGTGCTCTATGAGTACAAGAGAGGCTCATTCGCCGGTTGCCTGAAAAACGTACGAACTGGAAAAGTCGATGTGGCGCTGGCGGTGGCCAATACGCAGGAACGCCGCAAAACAATTGATTTTGTAGAAACGGCAGCCTTCAACAATTGGGCAACCGTTTATTCCCGCAAAAAACTCTCCATAAACTCCATACTTGATCTGGACGGAAAGACCGTTGCCGTTGAGACGGACGATATTTACGGTATGGAGTTCCAACGCCTTGCCAGAAACTTTGGTGCCAACCCGGTGCTGGTTAAGGCCAAAAGCTATGAGGATGTTTTTGCACAGATCAGGGATGGCAAGGTAGATTTCGGTATTGTTTCCCGTTCTTTCGGCCTGAACTCCTCGACAAAATTCGGGGTAATACGAACACAGGTGGTATTTTTCCCCGTTCAGATCAGCCTGGCATTTCGCACTGGCGCATATCAGGAACTGATGGAAAAAATGAGCCGCAATCTTGATGCGCTGATCAAGGACAACAACTCACCCTATCATGAATCATTCATGAAATGGATGGGCGGAGCACGCGCAACGGCCACCTCTGCCTGGATGTATCCTGCCATGATTATTACCTTTGCGGCATTTTTACTTTCTGCCGTAATCGCTTATATCTTCAGGCGCAGATCAAAGTCGCAAACCAGGGAAATCAGCAATCAGGAGGCACGTTTCCGGGCCATCTTTGATGCCAGCAGTGACGCTATCATCACCCTGAAGGACGGATATATCAAAGAGTGTAATGAAGCTGCCCTGCGTCTTTTTGGCTGTGCAGGCAGAGAGACAATGTCCGGAAAATCTTTAGATGACTTGTCTCCTGATCAGCAACCGGACGGCACATTATCAGCCCGACGGGCAATTGAACTTGCAAACGAGGCTTCTAAAGGTGCTGCGTTGCATTTTGAGTGGCAGCACAAACGGCTTGATGGTGAATTATTTGATGCAGATATTGCCTTAAGCCCTCTGGAACTGCCGGAAGGCCCGGTATTACTGGCGACCATACGCGATATTTCGGAACGTAAGGCTCATGAACGGCAGATGATTGAAACTACTTCTCTGCTGCGAACCATTGTTGAAAACTCGCCTGCCCCGATCATGATGCTGGATGTCAATTACACGGTAAAAATCTGGAACCCGGCAGCGGAGCGGCTCTACGGCTGGACTGCTGAAGAGGTGATCGGAAAAGAACTTCCCTATATTGACGGGGCAGAGAGAATAAAAGTGCGTCAGAAGCTTGATCAGGCTTTTATAAGCGGCACGTCAGCAACCTACGAATCACACCGCAAAACAAAAGATGGCCGTGATCTGATTGTGATTGCCGAATCAGCACCGGTGCGGGGTGTTGATGGTGAGTTCTGCGGAATTGTGGGTGTTCATGTGGATATTACGGACATGAAGAAGCTCCAGTCCCAGTTGCTTCAATCCCAGAAAATGGATGCGGTCGGCAGGCTTGCCGGAGGGATTGCTCATGACTTCAATAACCTGCTGACAGCAATTTTCGCCTATGCCACTTTTATTGTTTCACCGGATAAATCAACCGAAAACAAGCATGAGTATGCCCGCAATATAATTGACGTTGCGGACCGGGCTGCGGCGTTGACCAGAAGCCTTTTGCTGTTCAGCAGAAAACAGGAAGCGGAATTTTCGCGTATCAATCTCCATGATGTGGTTAACGATTTCCTTAAACTCATCGGCAGGATCATCGGCGAGGACATCAAAGTAACTACGCAACTGGTCGATAAGGAATTGCTGATTTTGGGCAATGCCGGTCAACTGGGACAAGTGTTGCTGAATCTTGCTACCAATGCCCGCGATGCCATGCCTAAAGGTGGAACAATTTCCATTACTGCAAGCCCAATCGAAATTGACGAGTCGTTTACCACCGCCTATGGCTCCGGCGTTGCGGGTAGATACGCCCTGCTGACCGCTTCTGATAACGGCTACGGGATTCCGGCTGACCAACTGAAACAGATTTTTGAACCGTTTTTCACCACCAAAGATGTCGGCAAGGGAACCGGCATCGGCCTTTCAATTGTCTTTGGCATCGTACAGGCCCATGGCGGGTTTATTGATGTTTACTCCGAGGTAGATCACGGTACTACACTCAAAATATTCATACCGATTTGTGATGATAAGAGTCAGGAGGCTCGGGAACACTTTGACGATAAAACTCCAACCGGCAGCGAAACGATACTGCTTGTGGAGGATAATGAACTGCTGCACCAGATCCTGTCAGAGATTTTGTCCGGTGCGGGTTATCAAGTATTAGCATCCAGAAATGGAGCAGAGGCTCTTGAAATTTATCGTCAGCATAGTGGAGAGGTCACATTGATCCTCAGTGATGTGGTGCTGCCTAAAATGAACGGCAAGGAGCTGTATGAAGCAACAATACAGATCAAGCCCGATGTAAAGTTTCTATTTCTAAGCGGATACCCGTCCGATATTCTGGAGAATCGCATCAGCCTAGAACCTTTAGCGGATGTCATGTACAAACCGGTTTCACCGGTTCAGCTGCTGCGACGGGTAAGGAGCGTACTGGATAACTAAGTTGGTTGTCCTGGCACAAGCAACAACCTTTTTCACCAGGTCTCTGGCATCCACTGAAATCGTTTCAGCGGAATTCGCCCCTGCCCATCAAACTCTATCCCCTCTTCCTCAAGTCGCAACCGCTGAATCATGTCGCCCGGGCCACCGTCTGTGCGCTGGCTGATGCGACCTTGTCCGTTTACAACACGGTGCCAGGGCAGTGTTTTGTCGCTGCCGACACTGAGAGCATAACCGACCTGGCGTGCATAACCTGGGTGTCCGGCCAGTTCGGCCACCTGCCCATAGGTGGCTACCCTTCCAGCCGGTATGCTGGCTACGACTGCATAGAGATCTGCAAACACGGAGTTTTTCAGAACAGTTCCTTTATGGCAAAAACCATGGTTTTCTTAGGTGCTGATTGTATCTGAAAACCAGTAAACTGCCAACTGCTCGCCATTCTACACAAAATATTGCGGCAATTCCCTTTCCTTGACACCGCATCTTGCTATGAGGCATAATTCAGCTTCACTGATTTAACGAAAGGCAGTACATCATGGAACCTTCTTCAAATACGGAAAACCCGGCAGCGCCTCAGTTCGTCCATCTTCACCTGCACTCACAATATTCCTTGCTTGACGGTGCCATCCGCATCGAGGACCTGGTCAGTAAGGCCAAGCAATACAACATGCCTGCGGTTGCCCTGACTGATCACGGCAACATGTTCGGAGCAGTCGAGTTCTATCTGAAATGCAAAAAGGCCAAGATCAAACCGATTATCGGCTGCGAAGTCTACCTGGCTCCTGATTCACGCTTTTCAAAAGATGCCAAGGGTATCTCCGACGCCGCCTATCACCTGATCCTGCTTTGTGAAAATATTGAGGGCTATAAAAACCTTTCCTATCTGGTTTCCGCCGGATACAAGGAGGGATTTTACTACCGCCCCCGTGTTGACCGTGAACTGCTGGCCAAGCATAGCAATGGCTTGATCGCCCTATCCGCCTGTCTGAAAGGCGAGGTCGCCATGCAGTGTGGACGCGGTAAAATGGAAGAGGCCATTGAAACCGCCCGCTGGTACAGTGAAACTTTCCCGGATCGTTATTATATCGAATTGCAGGAAAATACCCTGCCGGAACAGGATGTGGTCAACAAGCGCCTGATGGAAGTTGCTGCGGAACTTAAGATTCCACTGGTGGCGACCAACGACTGTCATTATCTGAATCGCGAAGATGCCCGTGCCCACGAGGTGCTGCTCTGCATCCAGACCGGCAAAACCATGAGCGACCCGACTCACATGCGTTTTTCTGCCGAAGAGTTCTACGTAAAGACTCCGGACGAGATGAAGGCTGCCTTCTCTTACGCACCGGAAGCGGTTGCCAACACCCTGACCATTGCGGATCGCTGCAATCTTGAGCTGCCGCTTGAGAAAGAGTATTACTTCCCGCACTTTGAACCACCGGCCGGTATGAATCATGACGATATGCTGGAAGATCTGGCCATGAAGGGGCTTGCCGAGCGCATGGTGACCATCCGCGCCAAATATCCGGATATGACACCGGAGCAGGTGCAGTCCTACTACGACAGAATGCGTATCGAGCTGGACTGTATCAAACAGATGAAATTTCCGGCTTACTTCCTGATTGTGTCGGACTTCATCATCTGGGCAAAAAAACAGGGCATTCCGGTTGGTCCCGGCAGGGGCTCTGCTGCCGGTTCGCTGGTAGCATATGCCACTCGCATTACGGACTTGGACCCCCTACCCTACAACCTGCTATTTGAACGTTTCCTTAATCCGGAACGTGTCTCCATGCCTGATATTGACGTTGACTTCTGCCAGGACCGCCGGGAAGAGGTCATCCAGTACGTTATTGAAAAATACGGTCGCGACCGGGTCTGTCAGATTATTACTTTCGGTACAATGAAAGCCAAAGCGGCCATACGCGATGTGGGCAGGGCTTTGAATATGGCTTACGGTGACGTGGACAGGATCGCCAAGCTGATTCCGGACGACCTGAACATGACGCTGAGTGCTGCGCTTAAACAGGAACCACAGTTGAATCAACTGGCCGATCAGGATCCACAGGTCAGAGATCTGCTCAACACGGCCCTCTGTCTGGAAGGCTTGACCCGCCACGCCTCCACCCACGCCGCCGGTGTGGTTGTTGCGCCTCGCCAGCTGGAAGAGTTCATACCGGTCTACAAGGACCAGAAAACCGGCTCCATCAATACCCAGTATTCCATGAAATATACGGAAATGGTCGGCCTGGTAAAGTTCGACTTCCTGGGACTGAAAAACCTTACGGTTATTGATAACGCAGTCAAGCTGGTCCGGGCCGGCAAGGATTCGGAATTTGACATCACCCTGCTGCGCGATGACGACAAGGCCAGCTATGACCTGATCTCGGCCGGCAACACCACCGGCATCTTCCAGCTTGAGTCCAGCGGCATGAAGGAGATGCTGGTCAAACTGAAACCCTCCTGCTTCGAAGACGTTATCGCTGCCTGCGCCCTCTATCGACCTGGTCCACTGGGCTGCGGCATGGTGGATGACTTTATCGAGCGTAAGCATGGCCGCCAAAAGGTTGTCTTTGACCTGCCGGAACTGGAACCGATTCTGAAAGATACCTACGGTGTCATTGTCTACCAGGAACAGGTTATGCAGATTTCCCGGACCCTGGCAGGTTACTCACTGGGACGTGCCGACCTTCTGCGTCGTGCCATGGGTAAGAAAGACCCGGTTGTTATGGCCAAGGAAAAGGAACCTTTCCTGGCCGGTGCCAAAGAACAGGGTATCGACACCAAAAAGGCCGAGGCGATTTTTGACCAGATGGCAAAGTTTGCCGAATACGGTTTCAATAAATCCCATTCCGCCGCCTATGCCCTGATCGCCTACCAGACCGCCTGGCTGAAGGCACATTATCCGGTGGAATTTCTGGCAGCGCTGCTGACCTGCGACATGGACAGCACCGACAAAGTAATCAAGAGCATTGCCGACTGCCGGGAACAGGGAATCGATGTTCTGCCTCCTGATATCAATGAATCCGGCCTGACATTTACGGTTGTGGGTACTTCCATGCGCTTTGGCCTGGGTGCCATAAAAGGTGCCGGTAGCGGAGCAATCGAAGCCGTACTGGAAGCCCGCAAGAGCGGCCCCTTTATCGGCCTGTTCGATTTCTGCGAGCGGGTTGACATGCGCCGGGTCAACAAACGCGTTATTGAAGCACTGATCAAATGCGGTGCTTTTGATTCCACTAAAGCCACCCGCGCCTCCATGATGGAAGGGCTGGAAAACGCCATGAGCGTTGGCCAGCGGATTCAACAGGAACGTGACAGTGCCCAGGTTTCCCTGTTCGGAACGGATGAGGTAGTAAAATTCAACGGCAGCGGCGGCAAGTTGCCTGTGGTTTCGGAATGGCACGATAAAGAAAAGCTGGCCTATGAAAAAGAAGCCCTGGGATTCCTGATTACCGGCCATCCACTGGATAACTACATTCAGGACATGAAACGACTGGGCTGCGCCGACATCTCCAGACTGGGCGATATGGCTGACGGCGGTGAAGTCAGAATCTGCGGCATTGTATCCGCCTTCCGTGAGATCATTACAAAAAAGGGTGACCGCATGTGTTTTGCTTCCATTGAAGACTTGACCGGTTCTGTGGAAATCACCGTTTTTTCAGACATCTACGCCAATACCTCCAACCTGTTGAAATCGGACGACCCGCTGTTTGTGACCGGTAAACTGGAAAGAACCGAGAAGGGGCCCAAAATCCTGGTCCAGGGGCAGAAAGAAGGGGCCAGTGAATGGCAGATCAAGAATCGCGGACCAGCCGGTGATATTCAGCATCTGCACGATGCCCAGGCCCAGACAACCAAAAAGATTTCCATCAACCTGCGCGTTGAAGAGACCTCGGCAGAAAGGCTGGAATCACTGAAAACAATCATTGAACGCCACAGCGGAGACATTCCTACCTTTATCCATTTCATACTGGCAGAACGTAGCCGTTCCACCATGCCGCTACCGGCAAAAATGAACGTAATCGCCAGCAATGATTTAAAGCTGGAAGTGGAAAGGCTGTTTGGTTATAATGCTGTCTCTTTTGAGTAGATTTTTTAGTGTGTTTTCCAATTTCAAATCGAAGATGCCACCAAGGCGGTGAGGATTGAGGTGACGAAGGCGTACAGGTAAGTACGTTGAGGAACCTAAGACGAGCCAACGAAGGTGGGGCTTTGATCTGGAATTGGAATTAGTGATGCAAAGGAGTTAATTTAATGGCAACACCATTTCCCATGGACTTTGAAAAGCCTATTGTCGAACTTGAAAAAAAAATAGAAGAGATCAAGAAGCTTTCCACCGACGGACTTAATCTGGATGCTGATCTGGCTGTTTTTGAAAAGCATGTGGAGCAGATGCGCGAAGACATATTTACAAACCTGTCCCGCTGGCAGACCGCCCAGGTGGCACGTCATATCAACCGTCCTTTTACGCTGGACTATATCAATCTGATGTTTACTGATTTCACCGAACTGCATGGTGACCGTAATTTCGGTGATGATCACGCCCTCATCTGCGGCATGGCCCGTTTTGATGATCAGCCGGTAATTGTTATCGGCCATCAGAAAGGTCGCGACACAAAGGAAAAGGTATACAGAAACTTCGGCATGCCCAATCCTGAGGGCTACCGCAAGGCTCTGAGAGTTATGCAGATGGCAGAGCAGTTCAAACTGCCGGTAATTACTTTTGTGGACACTCCGGGTGCCTACCCCGGCATCGGTGCCGAGGAACGGGGCCAGGCCGAAGCAATTGCCCGTAATCTCAGGGAAATGTCCTGCCTAGCCACCCCGATCATCACCTGCATTACCGGTGAAGGCGGTTCCGGTGGCGCCTTGGCTGTGGCTGTCGGAAACAGGATCCTGATGCTGGAGCATTCAATCTATTCCGTTATTTCACCGGAAGGGTGCGCAGCCATCCTCTGGTCAGACGGCACTAAAGGTGAACAGGCTGCTGATGCGCTTAAACTGACGGCTAAAGACATTATCAAACTGGGTGTAATTGATGAGATCATTCAGGAACCGGTCGGCGGCGCACACAGGGATCATGAACAGATGGCCAAAAACCTGAAAGAAGCTATTTCAAGAAACCTGGCCGAATTGAACGACATGACAATCGAACAGCTGATTGATGATCGCTACAATAAATTCAGGGCCATGTCGCAGTTTGTAGAATAAACTATTCTGTAAAATATCTTCATATGGGGGCACTGGCCCCCATTTTTAATTGAACTGACAAAGGATTTCCATGCAAGAAAGACTTCAAAAACTTATCTCCCAGGCCGGAATCACCTCACGCCGCGCCGCTGAAGAACTGATACTGGCCGGACGTGTTTCAGTCAACGGTGTTGTTGTTACGGAACTGGGCAGCAAGGCTGATCCAGCCATGGACAATATCACTGTTGATGGCAAACCGGTTAAACCGGTCAGCAGCCATCTCTACATCCTTCTGAACAAACCGGTCGGCTATATGACGACCATGGACGACCCGGGAGGTCGTCAACTGGTTACGGATCTGCTCAAGGACGTCAAAGAGCGCGTCTATCCGGTTGGTCGCCTGGACTACAACACGGAAGGCCTACTGCTGCTGACCAACGATGGTGATTGGGCCAACAAGCTGATGCACCCGCGCCACGAAATCGACAAGGAGTATCAGGTCAGGATTCGTGGCAAAGTTCACCAGAGCCAGCTGGACCAGCTGACACACGGCGTAATGATTGACGATAAGATAACCGCTCCGGCTACAGTCAAGCTGATCAAGGATGGAGAGCAGAATGACTGGATTTCCATCACCATCCACGAAGGGCGCAACAGACAGGTCAGGCGCATGTGTGAAGCTGTCAGTCTGTCAGTTGTAAGACTCAGGCGGGTCCGCTACGGCGCGGTCTGGATGGGTGATTTGAAAATTGGACAGTACCGTCTGCTAACCAGCGACGAAGTTCAAAGCCTGGCTGGAACAGCTTCCAAGAAAGCGGTTACGGGAACAGCAAGGGAGCATTACAGCAAAAGGACGGAACGGAGAGAGACAAAACCGGTATCCGCCAGGCAGCCTAAAACCCGTATCAACCAGCAAACCGTGACACGCAAGAAACCGACAACAACCTGATCCTGATTCGGATTTTTAATCCAATCTAAAATACAAAAACGGCCCAGACACTGAGAGTGTGTGGGCCGTTTTCATTCATACTAAACAACTAATTCGATTATAAACCGGCCAACCGCCGGTAAGATTGCAGCCTTTCCATGGCATCCTGCTCGGTCTTGGCAAACAACTCTTCTGCCACATCCGGGAACTGCTTTTTCAGGGAAGAGTAACGCACTTCCCCCATCAGAAACTCTCGGAAATTCATGGTCGGCTCTTTTGAATCCAGCACAAACGGATTGCTGCCGCTTTCTTTCAGTTGCGGATTATGGCGATAGAGGGACCAGTAACCGCAATCTACAGCCCGCTTGGCTTCTGCCTGGCTGCAACCCATGCCGGCTTTCAGGCCGTGGCTGATGCAGGGTGAATAGGCGATAATCAGTGACGGACCCGGGTAGGCTTCAGCTTCGGCAATTGCCTTGAGGGTCTGGTTTTTATCAGCACCCATGGCGATCTGTGCCACATAGACATAGCCATAGCTCATGGCGATCAGTCCCAGATCTTTCTTTTTGGTCTTTTTGCCGCTGGCGGCGAATTTGGCGATTGCTGCAGTTGGCGTAGCCTTGGAGGACTGTCCACCGGTGTTGGAATAAATCTCCGTGTCAAAGACCAGAACGTTGACATCTTCACCGGAAGCCAGCACATGATCCAGACCGCCAAAGCCAATATCATAGGCCCAGCCATCGCCACCGAACAACCATTGAGAACGCTTGACCATAAAATCTCTGTTTGCATAAATATCGTTTAGTAACGGATCATTACCCTTAACAACTTCAAGCAATGAAACAAGCAGGTCAGCCCGCTCTCGCGTCCCCTCGCCCGACTCCTGACTACTGAGCCAGTCATTGCATGCAACCGTAAACTCGTCACCAACATCCATCTTGGCAGCCTGTTCAATTTTCTGCGCCAGCTGCTTCCTCAACTGCTTGACTCCCAGCATCATGCCCAGTCCGTATTCCGCATTATCCTCAAACAATGAGTTGCCCCAGGCAGGGCCATGACCGCGGTGGTTGGTTGTATATGGTACAGATGGCGCACTGCCGGCCCAGACGGACGAACAGCCGGTGGCATTGGCAATCATCATCCGGTCGCCAAACAGCTGGGTGACCAGCTTGGCGTAGCCGGTTTCCAGACATCCGGCACAGGCACCGGAGAACTCCAGCAGCGGCTGTTCGAACTGACTTCCCTTAACACTGAACAGGTTGGCAGGGTTCTTCTTAGGCGCAAGACTGATGGCATATTCCCAAAGACGATCCTGATCCATCTGTGTGGCCAGCGGTTTCATTTCCAGCGCCTTTTCCTTGGCCGGACATACTTCAACACAGTTACCACAGCCGGTACAATCATTAGGTGAAACAGCCAGACGGAACTGCAGATCCTTTGCTCCAGATGCGGGTTTGACTGTAAAACCAGCCGGTGCCGCTGCCAGTTCCTCTTCATTGACCAGAATTGGGCGAATTGTGGCATGGGGGCATACGTAAGAGCAGTGATTGCACTGGATACAGTTGTCAGCCAGCCATTGCGGTACGTTGATGGCTATGCCGCGCTTCTCATAGGCAGCAGAACCGAACGGAAAAGTACCATCCTCCTGCCCCAGGAATGCGCTGACGGGAAGCTTGTCCCCTTCCTGGCGGTTCATGGGCACCAGGACGTTCGAGATAAACGCCGGAACTGCTTTTTTGACATCGCTGCTGCAGGCGCATGCGGTGTGGACCTGATCGGCTGCAGTATCAACAGCAGTTTTCCAGGCATCCGGAACCTGAACCTTGACGCTACCCTCAATCCCCTGGTCAATGGCGGCATTATTCATTTCAATGACCTTGCTCCCCTTGTTGCCGTAGGAATTGATCACCGATTCCTTGAGATACTGGACCGCTTTTTCCAGTGGTATGATATTTGCCAGCTTGAAGAAGGCCGACTGCATGATCATGTTGAAGCGGCCGCCAAGCCCCAGATCCTCAGCAATTTTCATTGCATTGAGCGTGTAGAACTGGATGTTATTCTCGGCAATGTAGCGCTTGATTGAACCGGGAAGATGAAGTTCCAGTTCTGCTGCGGACCAGTTTGTATTCAACAGAAAGGTGCCGCCCGGCTTCAGACCTTCCAGCAGATTGTATTTTTCCACATATGATTGCTGAGAACAGGAGATAAAATCTGCCTTGTTGATCAGGTACGGCATCTTGATGGTTTTATCGCCGAAACGAAGATGGGATACGGTAATACCACCGGACTTCTTGGAATCGTAGGCAAAATAGGCCTGGGCATACATGTCGGTCTTGTCGCCGATGATCTTGATGGCGTTTTTATTGGCACCCACAGTGCCATCGGCACCAAGACCCCAGAATTTACAGGCTTTGGTTCCGATTGCGGTAGTGTCGATATCATCACCAAAAGACAATGATGTGTGGTTGACATCATCAATAATACCAACGGTAAAATTGTCTTTAGGTTGATCCTGTTTGAGGTTTTCAAAGACGCCATGAATGTGGGCCGGAATAATATCCTTGCCGCCTACCCCGCAACGTCCGCCAACAATCACCGGATGCCACTGGCTGCTGTAGAAGGCGGTTTTGACGTCCAGATAAATCGGTTCCGCCAGCGCACCCATTTCCTTGGTGCGGTCCAGTACAGCAATCTTATTAACTGTTTTAGGGATATACTTAAAAAAGTGCTCGATGGAAAAAGGACGATAAAGGTGAATATTGAGCAGGCCGACCTTCTCACCCCGGGCATTCAGATAATCAACGGTTTCTTCAATCGTCTGGCACATGGAACCCATGGCAATGATCATCCGCTCCGCATCAGGTGCACCGTGATAATTGAACAGATGGTATTCCCGGCCTGTGATTTTGGATATTTCCGCCATGTAGTTTTCCACAATCTCCGGCAATTCCTGCCAGTAACGATTGGAAACCTCACGCTGCTGGAAGTGGATATCAGAATTCTGGACGGTTCCTCGCAGCACAGGATGATCCGGGTTAAGGGCATTGCGCCGGAATGAGTTCAAGGCATCACGGTCCAGAAGATTTGCCAGGTCATCATACTCCATAACTTCGATCTTCTGGATTTCATGGGAAGTACGGAAACCGTCAAAAAAATTCAGGAAAGGCACCCGGCCTTTGATGGTTGACAGATGGGCTACACCGGCCAGATCCATTACTTCCTGAACGCTGCTATTGGCCAGCATGGCAAAACCGGTCTGACGTGTAGCCATGACATCGGAATGATCACCGAAGATGCTGATGGCATTGGCACCGACTACACGGGCGCTGACATGAAAAACGCTGGGGAGAAGCTCACCGGCAATCTTGTACATATTGGGGATCATCAGCAACAGGCCCTGTGAAGCCGTGTAAGTAGTGGTCAAGGCTCCGGCCTGGAGAGAGCCGTGCACGGCACCGGCGGCACCGCCTTCTGACTGCATTTCCACAACTTCGACATTCTGACCGAAAATATTCTTTTTACCCTGTGCCGACCAGTCATCAACACGCTCAGCCATGTCAGAGGATGGAGTTATGGGAAAAATCGCAGCAACATCTGTAAAGGCGTATGACACATAAGCGGCAGCTGTATTGCCGTCCATGGTTTTCATGATTTTAACTGTTTTGGACATACCGATAATCTCCTCAACCGGACTATTAAAAACGCAACGGGGAAGATTACAGGATTATTGGACATCGTTAAAGCAGTATGTCACGAAGCCGCCATCGCCAATCAAGATGGCAGAGCCATGAAATTCAAAGGATTATCTTGAGGTTATTTGGAAGGAGAAACAAGAAGCTGTCGACGTTTCAATTCAAAGGTTAAAGGTTTTTCCTCTCCTGCCCGTTTAATTTTTAAAACAACAGGGGACCCGGAAACACCTCTTAACCTTTTTTGGACCATTTGCTGAAAATCACTACCGGAAGTTGGCTTTCCATCAATGTGGGTTATGATGTCCCCGGCCTTGATACCGGCCTGATGCGCCGGACCTCCGGCAACAATCTGCCGGATTTTGATCTGACCGTCAGAAAGCGGAATTCCGTCAACACCGACACCACCGAACCTGTTTGCACTGTTGGCGGAAAAAACCGGTGCCGCCAGAAACTGCAATAAAATTGTAATCAATAGAATTCGCACGCTTTTCTTTTAACACAGCAGTAGTTTAACGTCAAACAAACAACCGGCTTGCATCCAGAGTCCGCTGGAAGTATCATTCCATAAAATATCAGCCAGTTGGG
Organism: uncultured Geobacteraceae bacterium; assembly: GCA_964509295.1. GTDB lineage: Bacteria > Desulfobacterota > Desulfuromonadia > Geobacterales > Pseudopelobacteraceae > JBGSQR01. Next base: position 297,899 of record CAZDWS010000003.1, read on the forward strand.
GGAATTATATGAGAACCACAATCAAAAACATATTGGCAAGCGGCACTACCGGCCAGGAATACCATATTGCCGGGTGGGTTCGGTCAGTTCGGCTTTCCAAGGGCATTGCTTTTATTGTACTGAATGACGGATCAAATCTGGCCGGTATCCAGATAGTTGCCGAACAGGGCATGGACAATTTTGATGAGGTTTCTCGAATAGCCACAGGCGCAGCACTCAAAGTAATCGGGAATCTGGTTGAATCACCCGCCAGCGGTCAACAAAATGAACTGCAGGCCAAAGATATATCAATAATCGGCCAGAGTGATGAATCCTACCCTCTGCAAAAGAAACGTCATACGTTTGAATATCTGCGCAGCATTGCCCATCTGCGACCAAGGTCCAACACCTTTGGCGCTGTTTTTCGCCTTCGTTCGCAACTGGCCCAGGCGATCCATCGTTTTTTCAACGAGCGGAATTTCCTCTATGTACATACGCCGATTATCACCTCCAGCGACTGTGAGGGTGCAGGAGAACTGTTCCGCGTGACAACGCTGGATGCAGCCAATCCACCTTTACTTTCAGGCCAGCCAGACTTCAGCCAGGACTTTTTTGCCCAAAAGACAGGTTTGACTGTCAGTGGTCAGCTGGAGGGGGAGCTTTTTGCCCAGGCTTTTTCTGACATTTACACCTTTGGACCGACTTTTCGGGCTGAAAACTCCAATACGCCAAGGCACGCAGCTGAATTCTGGATGATAGAACCGGAAATAGCATTTGCCGACCTGGCAGACGATGCGGCCCTGGCAGAAGAGTTTGTACGTTACCTCTGCCGGTTTGCGCTGGATGAATGTGCCGATGATATGGCCTTTTTTGACAAACAGATTGAAAACGGCCTGCTGGAAAGAATCCGAAGTGTTGCTGAAGCGGACTTTGTCAGAATGGATTACGGCGAAGCGATTGATCGCCTGCAGAAATCCGGTAACTCCTTCGCTTATCCGGTCGAATGGGGTCTGGATCTGCAGACCGAGCATGAACGCTATATCACGGAGCAGATTGTGGGTGGCCCGGCCTTTATCCTGAACTATCCCAAAGACATCAAGGCCTTTTATATGCGCCAGAATCAGGATGGTAAAACTGTTGCAGCCATGGACCTTCTTGTGCCGAAAGTGGGAGAGATTATCGGCGGCAGTCAGCGTGAAGAGCGCTATGACCGCCTGACTCAGCGCATGGCCGAATTGAATATCGCCGAAGAGCCGCTCTGGTGGTATCTGGACAGCCGCCGCTGGGGAAGCTGTCCCCACGCCGGCTTCGGTCTGGGATTCGAACGACTGGTCATGTATCTATCCGGTATGGAAAATATCCGCGATGTTATTCCATTTCCGCGCACACCAAGACACGCGGAATTCTAAGATATGCACATTTACTGTTTGGAAATACATTTATCTCTGCAGTCATACAGTCTTAAGGAGAAGCGTGGTATCGTCAAAAGCATACTGGGCAGAGCCCGCAACCGTTTCAACGTCTCCTGCGCCGAAATAGACCGCCAGGACAACCCGCGTCTGGCGGTACTTGCATTCGTAACCGTCAGCCCGGACAAGGGCATTGCCCGCAGTGCTTTGGAAAAAGTAGAAGACTGGATCTATGAAAACTGGCCGGATGTGGAAATCATCGGTAATGATATTTCTGAAGTCTAGCTTTTAATCCACGAACAAATTACTTGACTTGGCGTGGTCTTTAATATATTTAAAAAGACTCTTTATGGTGGCTATGGTGAAGCGGTCAACACTTACGACTGTGACTCGTACATTCGAGGGTTCAAATCCCTCTAGCCACCCCAAATTTTCAAAAGCACGTGGATTATTTCCACGTGCTTTTTTCTCATCTGCAGTTTATCTAACTTTTGGCAGGGTAAATCAATGAAATCAATTTCAGCCTTACTTTTAGCCTCTTTATTGTGCATGACCGCCTGCTCTTCAAGATTTAATGCAGATTCCACAAAATGGATATATTTTGCTACGGATAAAAACGATAAACTTCACTATACACTAAACAAGTTTGAGAAAACGGAAAAGGGAATTGCCAAGATATGGGTTAAAACCATTTTTGGGAAAAAGATACGTTTGGAAGAAAAAGATGCGACATATGCAAAAAACATGTACATGTTTAATTGCACCGCGAATAGCTACAAGATGAACGTCGGCTACTTCTACTCTGAAAAAGATGAGATCATTTCTAAAACAGCCAGCACTCAGCCGGATGTCATGCCGTTAGTTCTGGACAGATCAAGCAGGGAATTCACTTTCAAACCTATTTCAACTGCAAAAGAAGAATATTTTCCTATTATACCCAACAGTTCTACCGCAACACTCAAAGAAATTGCCTGCAAACAATAATTCTTTTTTCAAATAATCACAAATCTATACATTTCCTGACTTTTTGAACCAACTCAAATGGGCTCAGGGGCTTTTTGATAAAATTGTACTCCACGTCAAAATCACTAAAGCAGTTGGAGGGGTAAGCGCTCATAAACAGGATATTGGCATCTGACTTGATTTTTATCATCTCTTTATATGCCTTGACACCATCCAGCCGAGGCATAACAACATCCATTACAATAAGTTTTATATCATTGTGACAATCCTTAAAAAGCTCCAGAGCATGCTGACCGTCACTGGCAGCGATCACGTTGTAACCAAACTCTCTTAGAAACTCGCCCAACATATCAAGCAAACACTTCTCATCGTCGACCAGTAAAATTGTCTCAGATCCCCGGTACTTTTCACTCAATTCCAGCGATAAATTGTCCAAAATACTTCTCCATTCCGGATATATTTTGACTGAAGAACTTATGCTTTGTTTTACGGATATGTTTTGGGATTTTAATAACAGTTCAACTTCAGAAACAATCAAAGATGCGGGTATGTTAAAAGCTTCGGCAAGCTGGAATATGGTAACCAGCGTAGGCTGCTTTCTGCCACATTCCAGCGAGGAGATGAAAGTACGGTCAAGCATACTGTTAAACGCCAGTTTTTCCTGAGAAAACTTGCGTTCCTTTCTCAACTTACGAATAACATTTCCAAAGGCCTGTTCAATAGTCAAAATATCTCCATTCAACCATTTGAAAATATAATATCAGTCCATTTTATTTGCCATATTTAACAATTACAAAACGACACAAAATTCATAATTAAAACAATCAGCAATTTAATTTAATATTAATAACACCTCCTAAATATAAAATCTGCTGACACAAGACATCAATTTGAAAACATCACCATAAATCATAATTAAAGGCTGTCATTGCCAACTCCGTAATTAACCAACCTCAGAAAATTCTCGGACTCTGAATTCAGCCCCCAATGATTCAGCCAAAGCTCTGCATGCATCAATATCTACACCCGGAATAGTGACTGCTGTTGCAACTACTTTTGGAATAAACTTCCTGGACTGTCTGATAAAATCACATACAGCATCAAAACCGGCAGCACCAAAAGGAGTATTGCAAAGACGTCCATAAGTGGCAGCATCCGGTGCATTGAGGCTCACAGAAACGCAATCTATTAACCCTTTGAGTTCCGGCAAAACGTTTCTTCCATGCACCAGGTTAGCCTGACCATCCGTATTGATCCGAATTCTATAGCCGTTTTTTTTCAACTCGAATGACACCTGCTTTACCAGATCAAGCCTCAGTAAAGATTCTCCGTATCCGCAGAAAACAATTTCATCAATTTCCTTATCAGGTTTGCCAATAGCAGCCAGAACCTCATCAACAGATGGTTCTGAATCCAACAGTAGATTGTGGCCTTTTACTGTAAAATCCTCGAACTTTGCACAGAATGTACAACGGTTGGAACAATGGTTGGTTACATTCAAGTACAACGAATTCCTTATTTTATATGCAATCTTTGTGGACTGGTCCCACAGGCGAATCCCAAACAGGTCTCGTACATTTTTGGTAGTTATGCGCGCAACGTCTTCACAGGTGAGCCCCTTTAATAAAGCAATCTGCTCAGCGGCATAAGTAATATAAGCCGGTTCATTGCGCTTCCCTCTAAACGGCACTGGCGACAGATAAGGGCAATCAGTTTCCAGTAGTAAGCGATCAATACTGACAGTGCGCACAACATCTCTTTGTATTTCATTTTTAGTGTAGGTAATTGTACCGGGAATGGAGACATAAAAGCCCATTGCAACAACCTCTGCCGCCATCGCGGCATCGCCGGAAAAACAGTGCAGAACGCCCTTACGAACTTTTTCCTCCTGCAAAACAGCCATTATTCGTTCATGGGCATCCCTGTCATGGATAATTACCGGCTTACCCAATTCATCTGCCATTTGCAGAAATCTTCTAAAAACTTTTTCCTGTTCATTCCTGGGCGACCTGTCACGGTAAAAATCAAGACCTATTTCACCAATCGCAACGACTTTTTCACTGGACTGTGCCAGCTCTTTCAGAATGTCATAACATTTTTCAGTAACCCGTGACGCATCATGGGGATGAACACCAACCGCAGCATATAACTGTGGATATTTTTGAGCCATTGCTACAGACTGACGACTGGATTCAATATCAGTTCCCACAACCAGAATAGCTTTTACACCGGCGGTATCTGCCCGTTTAAGCATTTCATCCAGATCGTCTGCATAATCCTTATAGTAAATATGTGCGTGAGAATCGACCAAACCTATATTTGAATTCATTTTAATATTCCTTTTCTAAAAGTTTTTCGTGAATTCCCGAACTACCGATGTGGCAAAACAACCTTTGGGAAGAGTAAACTCTAGTATCAGGTTATCGCCTTCAAGCTGAAATACCGGTTCACCAAGCGGAACACGCAATGGGCGACGCTCCCCTTCTAATGACAAACCATTGCCTGGATCAAAAGTATCTAACTCCATATCTGCATCGACCAGTACCTGTTGCTCCAGTAAAAGTTGCCTGCCTGAGGGCTGCTTCATTCTGCAGCCAAACATGGGGCCGGTAGCTGAAATTTCAAACCGGGCCGCTCTTTCTGAATCAACTGCAACATCCTCAACCAGAAAACAGGCCCCATTTATATGCTTCCAGGCCAGGTCCCCCTGCCAGATTTGATCCAGCTCAGCCAGTCTCTGGTTAACAACTTTATCAAACAGACTGGACTGATATGCTGACAGATAGAGTTTTTTCAGACGCGGGTGCACTACGGAAAATGCTTTTTCGTGATCGTCCGGTTTTGAGATGAGCCGCTGAAGAATATCACGCTCACTGCGGCAATGTTTTGGCATCCGCTTAAAGGCGTCTGAGTATTGTCCATGCCTATAGGAGTCGATCGCTGACTTCCAGTCAGCATCCGTAACAGAGTGCGAATTCCCGATCAGACTGTCAACTGCAGACTTCCAATCTCTACGCAACATAGCATTTCCGATCAGATGAGAGTTGCCTTGAATACCATAGCGTTGGTATCCAAACCAGTTAGGAACACCACGTGCGATTAAAACATACAAAATTGCAGCTATCGAGTCAGAGGAATCAAGAGTAACTCCTCGAACAACAATCCTGAACCGGTTTCCCTTCAGATGACCAAGTTTCAGCTTATTGCCATGACTGACAGCACCAAGGACTTTAACACCGTTCAAGTCGCGCCCCAAAACGGCTTCAGGTTTGATTTTCTGCAGGGAAATTGTCTGCCGTGTTACTCCAACAGCATCCTTCATTCCGGCATAACCGATTTCTTTCTCCGCTATTTTCAGCTCCTGAGCCACGCGACGGATAGCTTCCAAAGTTGTTATTCCACACTTTTCAATTGTTAGATAAAGATGTTCACCAACTCCGCTCGGCTCGTATGCAGGGATCTCGGTTACGACAAAATCTTCAGGAGTCTCTTTAATTACTCCGCCTACCCCCGGAATATGAGCTGTTAAATACCCCTTACATATTTCTGATGTGGTAATCATTTGGTTATTATCCCGGTCTGCCGCAGTGCCTCATATAAAACAATACCTGCTGAAGTGGACAGATTAAGACTTCTGACGGCACCGGCAGGCATGGGAATCGTTATTGAGGTATCAGGGTGCGCTGTAATAAGCTCTTCAGGTAACCCTTTTGTCTCCTTGCCAAAAACAATATAATCACCTGGCTGAAAATCCGCGGCCAGAAAACTTTTGCAAGCTTTGGTACTTAAAAAGAAAAAACGCCCTCCCGGATCAGAACCCATAAGATGATTAAGACTTGGCCAGAGACGCACATCCACGCTTTTCCAGTAGTCAAGACCGGCTCTTTTCATCTGACGGTCATCAATTGAAAAACCAAGAGGCTCAATCAGGTGTAAAACAGCGCCAGTTGCCGCACAGAGCCTGGCAATATTTCCGGTATTTGGTGGAATTTCCGGCTCAACAAGAACAATATTAAAAGGCAAAACAGTATCCACAATTATCCTTCCATTTCAATTTGTAGTAATTGACAATAGCCCAGACACCTTGCAAAATCAATAAGGCAAGAGCTAAGTTGCCCATAACAGCCATGGGAAGCTTGCATTTTTAAGCCTGCAGGTCTAATATTTTTATTTTTAATTCTTTTCATAAGAGGATTGCTATGAGGGTGATTGTAACAGATGAAGTTTCAGCAGAAGGTTTGGCCCTGCTCGTAAAGGAACCGCGTATAAAACTGGACGTCAAACTGGGTCTCAGCAAAAACGAGCTGTTGTCGATTTTGCCTGATTACGATGTAATTATCACCCGTAGCGGAACCAATGTGGACAAAGACGTTCTGGATGCGGGCAAACGCCTGAAGATCGTGGCAAGAGCCGGGGTGGGCATTGATAATGTTGATGTTGACTATGCCAGTAGCAAAGGCATCATTGTTGTTAATGCACCATTTGGCAATACCAACAGTGCCGCCGAACACACCATGGCACTGCTGCTCTCCTTTTGCAGAAATATTCCGAATGCCAATGCCAGCCTGAAATCCGGGGAATGGAAACGAGCGCCCTTTACCGGACATGAGTTAAAAGACAAGGTTGTCGGAGTAATAGGACTTGGTAAAGTTGGCGGCCGAGTTGCAGCGCGCCTGAAGGCATTTGAATGCGATGTCCTGGGATGCGACCCTTATGTATCTGTAAAACGGGCCAGTGATCTCGGAGTCAGGCTTGTTTCGCACGAAGAAATTTACAATTTATGCGACATAATTACCATTCATACTCCACTCAACGATGAGACTCGAGACATGATCGGCCAAAACGAGTTTAACCTGATGAAGAATGGCGTTATTATTGTTAATGTGGCTCGTGGAGGCATTATCAATGAAAAAGCCCTGCTTGACAATCTCAGTTCCGGTAAAGTTATTGGTGGTGCAGTGGATGTCTGGAGTGAAGAACCACCACAATCAGAACTTCTCAAACAGTTAATCGACAGTAAAACCCTGGTAGTGACTCCGCATCTTGGCGCCAATACATTTGAGGCTCAGGTAAATGTCGCTATTGATGTTTCCAGAGAGATCATCAGATACCTGGATAACCAGCCAATGGCAAATGCGGTCAATATACCTCGGTTCGACATGACCTTGATGGATCAGATGCGACCTTTCCTGAACTTGATTAATGTCATGTGTGAATTTGCTGCACAGCTCGCTGACAATAATCTGGATAAAGTTATCTTCGGCTATTCCGGAAATATCGCCCGTAATGACTGCACGCCCTTGACCGTAAGCGGCCTGTCATCTCTTTTGAATAGCCGGGTTGATCAGGAGGTAAACATGGTTAATGCCTCACTTATTGCTGAACAAATGGGAATAATTGTCGAAGAGACCAAATCTACCAGTGTCGATGTTTTTTCCAACAAAATATCACTCACAATTGAGGCACAGGGGTCTAAACGGAGTATTTCGGGAGCTCTTTTTGAAGGTGCGCCACGGATAGTTCAATTACGCAATTACTCGGTAGATTTCACACCGGAAGAATATATGCTATTACTGCATTACGATGACCGTCCCGGCATGATCGGAAAAATTGGGACAATCATGGGAGAACATGACATTAATATTGCCTCCATGAATCTGGGACGCAGCAAAAAGCGTGGTGAAGCCATGGTGATACTGTCACTGGACTCGCCAATGCCTGATAATGTTGTTGAGGAAATCAAAAAATCCACTGATGCGTTATTCATAAAAACGCTGCATATGCGATCTGTTTCAGCTTCTCGCGAATCAGGTCAATAAGGGCTACCAAGACATATGAAATTCCATGAAATAGATCCGGTTTTTTTCCGCCTGGGACCACTTCAATTCAGATGGTACGGGTTAATGTATGTACTTACATTCATATTTTCCTATTTTTTTCTGTTGGCAGAATCACGTAGAAAAAAACTGGCACTGACAGCCGATGACATTTCAGACCTTGTTTTTTTTGGTGCAACAGGCGTTATTTTAGGTGGTAGAATTGGATACATTCTTTTTTATGACCTGAGCCAGTATATTGCCCATCCACTGCAAATCTTTGCTATCTGGCAGGGTGGCATGTCGTTTCATGGCGGAATGCTGGGTGTACTTGCGGCATTCATGCTTTATGCGCGGAAAAAGAAAATTCCATTTCTTGTCCTGAATGACATGGTTGCTCAATGCGCTCCAATCGGGCTGGGGTTAGGCAGAATAGGCAACTTTATCAATGGGGAACTCTACGGCAGAACAACAGACATGCCATGGGGAATTGTTTTTCCAGGAGCGGGCATGTTGCCAAGACATCCTTCTCAACTTTATGAGGCTTTTCTTGAAGGTTTACTACTGTTTATTATTGTCAGATTTGCAGCACGTTATTCACCAATAAATGGCGTTGCAACCTGGACAGCTTTCGCAGGCTACGGCCTGTTCCGTTTCATTGTTGAATTTTTCAGACAGCCGGACTCACAAATTGGCTATTTTATGAACTTTTTTTCCATGGGACAATTACTAAGCCTGCCCATGTTTTTGATTGGATGCTTTATGCTCTTAAAGATTACAAGACCAAGTTCAAGCGTTGCAATTAAATGCAGTAAGGATGTATAATTTAATAAAAAACAGGAGGATCAAACAATGATCAGCAAAAGCATGGCGCAGTCACTTAACAAACATATGAATCTGGAACTTTTTTCGGCTCATATTTATCTTTCAATGTCATCAGTAACCAATGAAATGGGACTAAAAGGTGCTGCTAACTGGTTCATGGTACAATATCGTGAAGAATTGGTTCATTTTATGAAATTCTACACCTATCTCGTTGACCAGGGTTACAATGTTGAATTGACGGCAAATAAAGCTGTACCTAACAAATACAAGTCTTTATTGGATATTTTTGAAAAAACTCTTGCACATGAACAATTAATTACCAAATGCATCAACGAATTGACAGAGCAAGCTGTTCAGGAAAAAGATCATGCGACACAAATTTTTCTGCAGTGGTTCATAACAGAACAAATTGAAGAAGAAAATAACGACAGAGATTTGATTGCCAAACTTAAAATTGTGGGCGACAACGGACATGGCATATTGATGGTTGACGCTGAAATGGCTCAACGTGTTTTTGTTCCACCACTAGGCGCACCATTGGCAGTTTAATATGAAAATAAGATTCTGTGAACACAACAAAGGTAAAGGAAAAGTTTACAGGCAGCTTAAGGATGATTACCCTGATCTTGATATAAAAATAAAGAGTTGTATCAAACAGTGTAGTAGCTGTCGTGAGAAACCAACTGTTACCGTAAATAAGCAAAAAATCACAGCCAGTGATGGCGACAAACTTTATCAAAAAATAGTTGAACTGATAAAAAGTACTTAAAATACAAAAAGGAGAATGTCTCAAAATAATGATGACATTCTCCTTTTAACTTTTAAGCATTTTTTACTTTTTACCAGTGGTTTACCAATAAAAATCAGATCCTGTAGTTTTTAAGTTCTTCCACAGGTTTCTGCATACGCTCTTGTGCCTTTTCCCATAAAACCTTCTCACTGACTACTATTCGCTCATGTTTACCATGTCCAACTTCACCCAATTCATCACAGGCAATTATCTTGAAAACAAAACGATTTCCCTCAACACTCTCCAGTGTTGACTGAACAGTAATTGTCATGCCCAGGGCAGTTGGTGCAGCGTGAGTAAACTCCATAGACTTGCCTACAGTAATATATCCCTCTGGCAAAAGGGGATCAACTATTTCTGTAGAAGCTTTAATCATCAACTTGACAAAAACTGGCGTAGCCAAAAGCTTTCCAAGCACTCCACTACCATAATAGGAGGCAGTATCCGCCTCTTCGACCCTTTTCTGAACGACCCCGGACAACCCTGCTTTAAAACCATCCAACTTAATCATGGTATACCTCCTATTTAAATTAGAAGATCATTATGATTAAATAATACTGCATTTTTCAAACTGCGCAACAGCACTAGAACATTTTATTATAAAAATGAATAAGGAATAAGTTTATACTAAATTATAATCAACAAAAAACAAAGGGCTGGCTATTTCTAGCCAACCCTTTGTTATAATTGGTGCGGTGGAATGGATTTGAACCATCACGAGGTTGCCCCCGCCAGCCCCTCAAGCTGGTGCGTCTACCAATTCCGCCACCACCGCAAAATCATATTTTATTTACCAAACTAAAAACTGCTTTTTTGTTTGGGTTCAAATCTATACCATAGCTTTCAAACCAGATCAAGCAAAAACTCTACTTTTGTGCAGGGGCGGGAACTGCCGGAGCTGCTGCCGGTTTACCCTGTACAGGCGGTTGTGCCAATGGTGTCTGGCCTGCTGGAGCTGGCTGCTGAACAGGTGCTTTATCCACTGCCGCAGGACCGCTTTTGTCAGACATAATTGAGGACGAAGAAGGCAAGCCCGAAACATATGCCAATGCCAGAGAACCGAGCATAAAGATAACAGCTGCAGCGGCTGTTATCTTACTCAAGAAAGTTGTTCCACCACCGGCTCCAAAAACAGACTGGCTGCCACTGCTTCCAAAAGATGCACCCATATCTGCGCCCTTACCGGATTGCAGCAGAACAACTGCGATCAAAACAAGACATGCTAAAATATGAATAGTTGTTAAAAAGATTGTCATTCAGATCCCCTGCTTAAGTTATAAGAATAAATTATGTACCACAGGGCTCAGGTTTTTGTAAAGGGATAATGACACTAAACAATCTCATTCAAACTCTAAACGGTAAAATTTACAATTGAAGCGAAAGAATCTGCTTTAAGACTGGCGCCGCCAACCAACGCACCATCAATATCTATCTGGGACATCAGACCATTTACATTATCCGGTTTTACACTCCCTCCATAAAGAATTCGGGTTGTATCGGCTACCACATCACCAAAAACGTTGCCCAGTAATTTACGAATAAAAGCATGTACCTCCTGAGCCTGATCGTTACTGGCAGTTTTACCGGTTCCGATAGCCCAGACCGGTTCATATGCGATTACTACGCTTTCGAATATCTTAGCTGTAAAATCACACAAAGAACCTCTTATCTGTTCTTCAATGATTTTAAAAGTATCGCCAGATTCACGTTCTGACAGAGTTTCACCCACACATACGATTGCAGTAAGGCCTGCTGCAACTGCAGCCATACTTTTCTTATTGACAGTTACGTTAGTTTCTCCAAAATACTGACGCCGTTCAGAATGACCGATTATCACATGGCTGCAACCGGCATCCACAAGAAGCCTAGGTGCAACCTCACCAGTAAAGGCCCCCTCTTCTTCCCAGAAACAATCCTGGGCAGCAAGCATTATATTTGTCCCCTTAACTACATCTGCAACCTTGCTAAGTGCAGTAAATACAGGAGCAATAACGATCTCAACATTATTTGATGCTGAAACAAGCGGTTTCAGCTCATTTACCATTTCAACAGCTTCACTAATTGTTTTGAACAGTTTCCAATTCCCAGCAATTACCGGTTTACGCATATTACCCCCTGTTTTTTAGCCTTGTATATCCAATGCATTTACGCCTGGTAGAATTTTCCCTTCCAATAATTCAAGGAAAGCGCCACCACCGGTTGATATATAACTGACCTTATTGTCAACACCGGCTTTGCGAACTGCGGAATCAGTGTCACCGCCTCCGATTATGGTTGTGGCGTATGCATTTCCAACCGCTTCGGCCACAGCAAATGTACCACGCGCAAAGGCATCCATTTCAAAAACACCCATTGGACCGTTCCAGATAACAGTCTTAGCATCACGAAGCGATTCTGCAAAAAGAGTTGCTGATGCAGGTCCAATATCCAGAGCCATCCATCCTTCCGGTATTTCTTGAACTGGAGTAATATAATTAGTTGCTTTAGCGTCAAATTTATCTGCAACAACACAGTCAATCGGAAGATAAAATTTTACGCCATTCTCCTTTGCATCGGCCATGATTTTAATTGCAACCGACACAAGTTCGTCCTCCACCAGTGACTTGCCGACATCGTATCCCATGGCTTTCAGAAAAGTGAAGGCCATGCCACCGCCGATAACTACTTTATCCACTTTACTGACAAGCTTCTGAAGCACTTCGAGTTTGCCTGACACTTTAGCACCACCCAGAATCGCTACCAATGGACGCACCGGGTTACTCATTGCCTTATCAAAATATGTCAATTCATCTCTCATCAGAAAACCTGCCGCCACTACAGGTATTACTTTGGTAATTGCCTCTACGGACGCATGAGCACGGTGCGAAACGGCAAATGCGTCATTTATATAAACGTCACAATTATTAGCAAGTTTTTTAGCAAAGTCGCCATCATTAGTCTCTTCGCCCGGATAGAACCGGACATTTTCCAGCATGACAACATCACCCGGCTGCATTGCGTCAATCAGCTTGTCAACATCAGGGCCAAAACAGTCCGGGGCCTGCAGGACTTTTTTACCAAGCATTTCTGAAAGCCTAACTGCTGCGGGCTCCATGCTATATTTTGATTTTTTTTCACCTTTAGGTCGCCCCAGATGTGATGCCAATACAACTTTGCCACCTTTTTCCATGGCATATCTGATCGTCTTAACAGCTCCTGCAATCCTGGTATCTTCGGTTATGTTTCCCTGGTCATCCTGTGGGACATTGAAATCAACTCTGATAAATACTTTTTTTCCTATCAATTCCTTAAGCTGGTCGATATAGCAGATCGTCATATTCCACTCCATAACTCTAAAAATGATTTTAACAAAAAAAGAGGGGGAACGGATCCCCCCTCTCTTTACTACAAATTAATTTGTTATTTTTTGGAGGCAATTAAATTTAGCAGGCTTACTACACGGTTTGAGAACCCGGATTCATTATCATACCAGGAAAGCACCTTAACCATATTATCACCGATGACTTTAGTACAAGACGCATCAACAATAGAGGAAAGTGTATTTCCGTTAAAATCAATCGAAACAAGCGGTTCTTCGCAAAAACCTAAGATGCCTTTCAAAGATCCTTTAGAGGCTTTTTTAAGTGCAGCATTCACTTTTACAGCATCGGTTTTCTTTTTTAGTGTCACAACCAGATCTACAACTGAAACATTAGGAGTAGGAACGCGAATAGCCATACCATCCAGCTTCCCTTTCAATTCCGGCAAAACCAATGAAACAGCCTTTGCAGCACCGGTAGAGGTAGGAATCATGGACATGGCCGCCGCACGAGCACGACGCAGATCCTTGTGTGGAAGGTCCAAAATGCATTGATCATTAGTATAGGAGTGAACAGTTGTAACCAGACCTTTTTCTATACCAAAAACTTCATTCAAGACCTTGGCGACAGGAGCCAGACAGTTGGTTGTGCAAGAGGCGTTAGAGATGATGTTGTGATTTTTAGGATCATAGAGATGATCATTTACACCCATAACAATTGTAATATCTTCACCTGTAGCCGGCGCAGAAATTACAACCTTCTTGGCACCAGCTTCAATATGCAATGCTGCCTTATCTCTTGCAGTAAAAAGTCCTGTGGACTCAAGTACTACATCAATTTTTTCCTTTTTCCAAGGAAGCTCAGCGGGGTTTCGAACAGCAAATATATTAATAGACTTTCCATTTATTACTAGACTATTGGCGGTATGTTCAACTTTGCCAGGAAAAATACCATGAACTGAGTCATACTTAAACAAGTGTGCTAATGTTGCAGCATCGGTCAGATCGTTAATTGCTACCACGTCAATGTTCTTGTCCTTGCAAGCTGCACGCAGAACCATCCTGCCAATTCTGCCAAACCCATTAATAGCTACACGTAATGCCATGAACTGCCTCCTCAGTAGTGATATAATTTATCTTGTACCTGGTGACAAACACAAACAGGATAATAATAGATCATATATATTAATCGTCAAGTTTATTTACATTTTTTCACTTAATATCAATAATAAACCAATCTATCCTTAATCGAGATCATAATTACTTTTTTTTAATATGATTTCACCAATATATTCCAAAACTTGTCTGACTTTCAAATACATGGTACAAATAGCATCTAATTTTCCAATTCTTTCTCAGGACGCCAATTTGATAATTACTGTTCACATCATCCCGCTAAATTCCAGATTTAATGTCAAATAGCAACTTCAGTAAATATTTTTGGCGATTGGCAGTTATTTTATGGGCTCTATCCCTGATATATTTTTGCCTAACACCATCACCACCTCAACTTGAAGGTCCACTAGGATGGGACAAACTTCAGCATGCGGGTGCTTTTGGGTTGCTTGCTTATTTTATTTTTAAAACATTTAGATTACAAAACTCCTCCCTAAATTTATCAGGCTATTTTGCAGTTATTTCAACTTCATTTTTTGGTGGACTAATAGAACTGCTGCAAGGATGGCTAACACCTAACCGTAATGCGGACCTGCTTGACTTCATGGCAGATACTATTGGATCCATGATAGTAGTTTTTTTGTTGTATATTCAAGCAAAAGCAAAGGATTAATATTGAAAGTTTTTTTTACAGTCATTTTGTCAATTATCTTGAGTTTGCCGCTAAATGCATTTGGAGCGGATTCCGGCACAGACTCTATTACAAATGAGCTATCCAAAGGCCTTAAGCATCTGAGTGATGAGTCCATTGACTTTGTAACTACACCGTTCCAGCTTAAAAACAATAATTACCTATTAACATCTGGCGTTCTTGGCGTGACTGCACTGACATATATTTTTGACAAGGACATACAAAAGCATCTTCAAAACGGACAAAACAGTACAACAAAAAACATTACAAACATAGGAAGCCTGATTGGCGACCCCTATATTCATCTTGGAATTGCTACACTTGTCTATGGTGGCGGCATTGCTGCCAACTCAACTAGATGGAAACAAACCGGCGAAATGATAGGTGAGGCACTTATTCTGGCTGACGCATCAACATTCATCATCAAAGAGTCCGTGGGGCGTGGCAGACCTAACGCCACATCATCAAAAGGCGACTTTAATCCATTCGGATTCAAAAACGATTATGACTCCTTCCCCTCTATGCATACATCCAGCTCGTTTGCCATTGCTTCTGTAATGGCGTCTTCTTCGGATAACTATGCTGTAAAAACTGCATATTATTTGACAGCAACGTTTGTTGGCTTTTCACGTATGTACAAAAACAAACACTGGGCAAGCGATGTAATATTAGGAGCGGCTTTAGGTGAACTAAGCGGAAGAGTTATCACCGCTTATCATTCTTCAGGCAACAAATTAACTTTTGCCCCCATTGCTATTCAGGGAGGGGCTGGATTGGTAATGGTGAATTCATGGTAATGTTCAGGGGTAACTTAGAGGTAAAAGCTGTTATTTTTGACTTTGACGGCGTGATTGTTGATACCGAGCCGCTTCATTACAAGGCATTTCAACGCATTCTGGAACCACTTGGACTTGGTTTTACCTGGGATGAATATATTGAAACCTATATGGGTTTTGATGACCGTGATGCATTTAAAGAAGCCTTTAATTCTAAAGATCGCCAGTTATCACAAACAGAGCTTAACAAAATGGTTCTTGAAAAGGCCTTGGTATTTCAAGAAGTAATTCTTGATGGAGTAGTTGCCTACCCAGGTGTTGTGAAGTTGATCAAATTCCTGCACGCCAGCGGTATTCCACTTGCAATATGCAGTGGAGCTTTGCTTTCTGATATAGTGCCGATTTTGGAACTACTTCATATTTCTTCCTGTTTTGATTTAATTGTGACGGCTGATGACGTACAAAAGAGCAAACCTGACCCGGAAAGCTACCAATTGACTTTTCAGAAGCTGAGTAGTTTGCACTCAGACAAGAACTTAACATTTGATAACACAATTGTAGTTGAAGATACACCAGCTGGAATTAAATCGGCAAATGGAGCCGGGTTAAGTGTAATCGCCGTAACCAACAGCTACCCAAAAGAAAACTTATCTGCTGCAATCCATATTGTTGAATCGCTGGAGTCCTTAATTTAAATCCATATTTCCAGAAACCAACTAAACTATTGAAAGTGATGTTTAATGACAGATCCACATACGGTACCGATAGCAAAAACCAAACATTCATTTTCGCTTTATAACATTGCTCAAATTGGTTTTTTTATATTTGGAATCCCTGCTAACAGCTTTGGTTCAGTTGATGTGACAAACAATTGCAACCTCCATTGCGATCATTGTTATTTTTACAAGCAAGATCAAACAGAGCAGTTAACAGAAATACAGTGGAAAGAGCACTTTGAGAGCATGAAAAGCAATGGATATAATCTTTTCCAATGCACATGGGTCGGAGGTGAACCATTGCTGAGACAGCCTGTAATAGAACTCGGCAAAAAATACTTCAAATACAACACCATAACAACAAATGGAACTATTCCGCTTCCTGACTGGAAAGATGTCAGCTGGTATATTTCAATAGACGGCAACAAAGCCAGTCATGACAAAATGCGCAAGTTACCCGGCCTGCACGAACGGATCAGGGAAAACATTGCAAACAGCCCCGGCCGACAAATTACCATTGCATTCTGCATAACCAGTCAAAATCATGCAGATATTGCAGAAGTGCTTGATGATTGGTATTTAAATACAAATGTAAAGCACATTGTATTCAGTTTTTTCACTCCAATTGAAGGTTTGGATGACGATCTCTGGCTTGGTGGAAAAGAAAAAGACTCGACCCTGGATATTCTGATTAAAAACAAAGAAATATATGGTGATTTCATTATAAACACTGAGCGCTCTCTCAGGTTTATGAAATCAGATAAATGCCGGTCTGTTACAGACAAATGCCCATTTGCAGAAAAATCTTTTGCTTATGCTGCAGATGGGAAACTAAAGAAACCTTGCATGCTTGGCGAAAAGGCAGACTGCACCCGCTGCGGATGTGTTGTCCCATTTTATCTTAAGTCGCTGACTGATAAAAAAAGCATTTTAAAAGATTTGGCAAAAATTTTAATAAACAAGTTTCGTTTTTAAAACTAAATGTTATCGTAAATTTCAAAAAAGATAGAGATATTGACTTGATCTTCAATTTTCTGTATTTTTAAAATTTATCAATAGGCTGGGGTTTGTTGAATTCACTTAAAAATGTCATAACAGTCGATGTAGAAGACTGGTATCATGTCTGCGGTTTAAAAAAGAATCCAGTTGTGGCGCCTGCACAGTTCCGTGTTCGAAAAAACATTGAAGCCATACTTAAACTGTTATCCGAGTTTAATATTAAGGCAACTTTTTTTATTTTGGGACAGGTAGCAGAAGCAAAACCTGAACTTGCACCACTTATTTCAAATGCCGGTCACGAAATAGCTTCTCACGGATATTCACATCGCTTAATTACATCTCTTTCAGCAGATGAGTTTAGAAGTGAAATAAGAAAAACCGATCATATAATTGAACAACAAACCGGTGTAAAACCGATCGGCTTTAGAGCTCCACAATGGTCTCTCTCGATTAAAGAAACGCCTTGGGCATTTGAAATACTTGCTCAAGAAGGTTATCTATACGACTCAAGCCTTAATCCGCTTCCACTGGTTGGAGATACTAAAGGAGCAAAAAAACCATTTATCATAAAGACAAACAGCGGGAACTTGATGGAGTTTCCGCCCATGGTCGCCTCAATTATGACAAAAAATCTGCCCATAGCAGGTGGATGGGCATTTAGACTGTTACCTTTACCATTTGTTAAAAAAACCATTAAAGCATATAATGATTTAAATCAGCCAGCGATTCTATTTCTGCACCCTCGCGAAATAGACCCTGATGGCCCAAGACTAAAGCTTCCGTTGCTGAAAAGTTTTGCTGCATACGGAACAAGACAGGATGCAACTCCACGTTTGAAAGATCTTTTTAGAACATTCAGTTTTACCACCATGAAAGAACTGGTTTCAGCATGAGATCCTGCATCCTGATCCCGGCCTTTAATGCAGAGAAAACCCTAAATGCGGTCGTTATAGAATGTCATGCATTTGGTATCCCGTTAATTATTGTGGATGACGGGTCTACTGATAATACCGTTTCTAACTTGCCCGCCCTGAAACTAACTCTTTTAAGGCACAAGACCAATCTTGGTAAGGGAAGTGCTCTTAGAACAGGTTTTGAATGGGCAATGCAACAAGGATTTGACGCCATTATTACGCTGGATGCTGACGGTCAGCATGATGCATCTGCAGTTCCACTTTTAATCAGTTCGGCAGAAAAAAGTGGCGTTGATTTGATGATTGCTTCACGTTTTACTCAATTTGAAGAAATGAGCGGTCTACGCAAGTTTTGGAACCGCTTTGGTGTCTGGTGCATGCGTAAGCGAACCGGATTTGACATTACCGACAGTCAATCCGGCTTTCGTTTTTATACTGCCAGGCTTTTGCAGGGAGTTAAACTGAATTGCAAGGGTTACAACCTGGAGATGGAGATTTTGATGAAGGCGTGGAAAGGTGGCTTCAGTATCGGCTCCACTCCAATTGCTGCAAGAGTTGCAGATGGCCGTCCAACAAGCCACTATCGTCCATTCAGTGACACCTGGGCAATCTGTATGACTTTTCTACGCTACATGCAATGAGGTATGTCTATAAATGATTGAATCACTAAAAAGTTACACAAAAGAAAAAGTTCTTTCCTATTTACTCTCCATGGCAACAAATTCATCGGATGAAACCCTGATCCGCATGACGCATCTGATGGAAATGATTCCTAAAAAGGATTATTACAAAGAGCGTATTCGCTGGATTCGCGGCCTTGTAAGAGACAAGCACCCAAGCATGGAGTTTCCACGTAGAATTTTACGTGATCTGCACCCAAATCAGCGCGATAAATGGATCAGTAATCTTGCTGTTAACCACCTTCTCAACGGTACAAACAAGCGAAAAGAATGGGCCGACAAAAACGGCTTTTACCCTCCTTCAACGGTTGTCATCAGCCCAACCATGCGTTGCAACCTCAATTGTTATGGTTGCTATGCCGGTGATTACAAAAAATCTCTGGAACTTTCACTTGACGAAATTGATTCCATACTTAATCAGATGAAGGAAATGGGTGTTTATTTTGCCGTTATCTCAGGCGGCGAACCATTCTATATGGATGGCATCTTCGAGATATTCAAAAAACATAGCGATATGGCCTTTCTGGTCTTTACCCATGGCGGTTTAATTGATGAGCAGATGGTTGAAAAGCTGATTGAAGTTGGCAATGTAATGCCATCGTTTTCCCTGGAAGGTTACGAGAAGGAAACTGATGAGCGCCGCGGGCCTGGTCATTTCAAAAAGGTTATGCACGCCATGGATCTATTGAAAAACAATGGATTGTCTTTTTGCGGCTCTTTTACTCATTCCCGTAAAAACACTGACATCATCAATAACGGCGAATACATAGACATGCTGCTTAGTAAGGGCGTATTCGCCCTGTGGCTGTTCTCTTATGTGCCTGTCGGAAGAAAACCGGATCCGGAATTGATGCCTTTGCCGGAGCAACGTGACCGTCTGCGACGTTCTGTCGACGAATACAGAGAGACAAAAGGTATGTTGTTTATAGATTTCTGGAACGATGGGCCAATCATTTCCGGCTGTATTGCCGGTGGTCGTAAATATTTCCACATAAATGCCAATGGCGATATTGAACCTTGTGTGTTTTGTCATTTTGCTGTTGATAACATCAGAAAAACCTCTATCCGTGACGCCCTGGCTTCTCCGTTTTTCACCAAAATACGTCAAAAGCAGAGTGAACATGATAACCTTTTACGACCATGCATGCTGATTGACCACCCGGAAGTTGGAAGAGAGCTTTTTGCCAGTGAGGGAGCTTACCCGACACATGACGGAGCCGATGATATCTACAAGGGCTTGGCTGACAAAATGGATAACTACTCTGAAGCTTATGCTGAAATTGCCGATGAAGTATGGGAAACCGAATTCAGTGATCACCCGATAAAAAAGAAACGGTCTGTAAAAAACTAATGTATCTGAACCTATTCATTCAAAATAAAGTTTAAACTAAGATGACACTATATAGCGGAATAAACCTGTTCTTTATCAAACTGTTCACCATCTTAATCCCTAGAAGACTTTTTAAACCTTTTACCATTTTTTGGGGTGGTTTCTTTTATCTGATTATGGAAAACGGTCGCAAGTCCGTACGCACAAACCTATGTGTCGTAAAAGGCAGAATAGGTGTTGAGAAGCTGGTTTTTTCAACATTTGTAAATTACGCCCAAAATTGGTGTGATGTGATGCTGATGATGAGGCTACAGGGCAAAAAGCTACAAGACATGATCGGAGAGCGAAGCTGTAGCAAACCTCTGGATGAAGCCCTTTCTGCAGGAAATGGTGCCATACTGGTTTCTCCGCATTTAGGTAACTGGGAACTGGGCGGACTGGGCCTGGCAGACATGGGTTACAAGATTAATGTTATGACCTTTCGGGAGCCGGATGAAAAGGTAAACGAATTACGTGAAATGGTTCGTCAAGAACGCGGCATACATTTTATCTATGTTGATCGCCAGGACAAATCTCCACTGGCAATTATCGAAGCTATCAACGCTTTGCGAAGAAATGAAATACTGGCCCTGCTTGGAGATCGCGATGGCTCATCCAACACTATTTTGATGGATTTTTTTGGCCAACCAACTGATTTTCCAGTAGGGGCCGCTTACCTGGCAATTGCCAGTGGAGCACCTGTAATACCGGTTTTTGTACCATTTATAGATGGAAAGTATGCGACGCTAATGGAGCAGGCTATTTACTTTAAGGGTGGACACAGTGAGCATGCCAGGGCCATCCGGGAAGGCATGAAAAAGCTGGTTAATGTTTTTGAGCAGTATATCAGCTCATATCCGGACCAGTGGTACAATTTTTATGACTTCTGGGGTAAAAACAAAATTTAGTCTAAAAAACAAACATAAATTATCCTATAAACAAGAGGTTTAAATGTCAGAAGAGTTGATTCCAGTTATTAAGCAGATGATTATCGAAAGCCTACGCATTGAAGACATGTCACCAGATGAGATAGAAACTGATGGTGCCCTATTTGGCGAAGGACTTGGTCTTGATTCAATTGATGCCTTGCAACTGGTTGTCGCCATGGAAAAACAGTTTGGTGTTGTAGTTCCTGATGCAGCAACCGGCTCAAAGGTATTTGCCTCTGTACGTAGTATGGCCGAATACATCTCGGAAAATCGCAAATGAAAGTCCTTTTTATCTCCCCAGGCTGGCCCAAGGGGAGATTGTGGGGGGAGCTGGCCTTCAGATTCCCTTCACTTTCACTGGCCTCCATTGCCGCAGTCACTCCACTTGAATGGGATGTGGAGCTGTGTGACGACCATTCAGAAAAAATCAATTACAACACTGATGCCGATGTCATAGCAATAACTGCAATGACACCCCAAGCGCCCAGAGCATACGAAATTGCTGACAGATTCAGGCAACTTGGTAAAACAGTTGCAATGGGTGGTTTTCATGCCAGTAACCTGCCCGACGAAGCCCTTAACCATGTCAATGCTGTAGTTGTTGGAGAGGGTGAAATTGTCTGGCCCCAGCTGTTAAGCGATTTCCGCCTTGGAGTTTTGCAGAAAATCTACAAAACCGGCTCCTTGATGAGCATGGCAGATATTCCTGTCGCCCGCCGGGAGATTTTCAAAGGTAAAGGCTATCTACTGACAAATACCATCCAGACAACAAGAGGATGCCCATTTGATTGCGAGTTTTGTTCTGTTACAGCTTTTTATGGTAGAAACTATCGTAAACGACCCGTTGAAGTGGTACTCGCCGAATTAGCTGAACTTCGTAAATCCAACTCTTTTATATTTTTTGTCGATGATAACATTGTAGCCGACCGCAAATATTCTCTCGAATTGTTTAATGGAATGAAATATCTGGACTTCAAATGGCTGTCACATGCTCCGATTGATTTTGCCGGCGACTTGGAGCTGATGAAGGCAGCGGGTGAAGCCGGTTGTGTCGGAATGTTTGTCGGTTTCGAATCACTCAGCCAGGACTCCCTGACCGCCATGGGCAAGGTCACAAACCGCGCCCTATCCTTTTTGGACAACGCCAACAAGTTCAGAGACAATGGCATCGGTATTCTTGGTTCATTCGTTCTCGGTTACGATGGTGACACTCCCGATATCTTCCCCAAAATCCTTCGTTTTTGTGAGGAGGCACGTCTTGAAGCTGCCATCTTCCCTTTATTGACCCCCTACCCTGGTACAGCAGTAAGAAAAAGGCTGGAAGCAGAAGGACGCATTATCAGCAATGATTGGCGTAATTATGATATGGAGCATATCAATTTTCAACCGCGAGGAATGACTATTGAACAACTACAACAGGGCTACGAATGGCTGAACAGTTCCTTTTATTCGTTTTCCTCAATGTACAAGCGTATATTCAAACTCCATCGTTCTGTCCAGGTCTTTGCCCCCATGAATATCGGCTTCCGTGCTGCAATCAGACGTAAGAGGCCTTCTGCATGAATTGTTGGATGTACCCGGGGCAGCCTTTAAAATTTCAGACTAGTCACCATGAAGACAGAGATTTCTATGAGATTTCAGAACTATGCCGAAAACAGGCAGATTTTAACCTGAGTAACTGCTCATCTTTGATTTCAGGCATGTCACCAAATGTTTGCATGCAGGTATACGGTGTGGCCATGAGCCTCTATAACACCCGCAAACTCATTGGTAGTGGCAACAAACCTGATATTATTACCCAGCATAGTATGGGCATTTATCCGGCTCTGGCAGCAAGCGGAGTCATTTCAGAAAAAGATGCGCTTGAAATAGTCTTCCGGGTCGGCAACTGCATGGCCAAAATGAACGAGCAAAATCAATATTTACTTGGTTGCGTAATCGGTCTTGCAGCAAACACTCTTTTACCAATGCTTTCTGGGTCTGGCACCTACGTTGCCAATTTCAATACAAACAAGCACTTTCTGCTGGCCGGGCTAAAATCAGATTTGCTTCCGCTACTGGAAAGGGTTATGACTGCCGGAGCTTTCTCCGCTTCTCACTTTGACTGTGATGCACCGTTACACACCCCCTTGATGGCCAAAGTTTCAGCAGAGCTTAATTCTATTTTAGACGATTATAAATACGCAACTCCCGCAGTTCCTCTTGTATCTCACAACGGAGAAGCTCTGACATGTTCTGTAGACATTCGTAATTTTCTGCATGATGAGTTACTATGTCCCGTATATTGGGAAAGAACATTTAACATGCTGAAAGCTTCAGGGGTCATAAAATTCATCGAAGTAGGAACAGGAAATGCGCTGAAAAAGTTTAACCGCTGGATAGAAAGCGAACAGGAAAACCATTGAAATATCATGAAACCCAGATAAAGGTTCGGTTTAACGAAATTGACGCCTATCAGGTTGCCTGGCATGGGCACTATGTGTCTTGGATGGAAATTGGCAGAGTAGCTCTGGCTTCAAAATTCAACCTTGACCCGTTCAGTCTTTCAAAAGAAGGTTATTTAGGTCCTGTCATATCAATTGACATTAAATACCTGAAACCAGCCAGGTTTAATGATCAACTAACCGTGCGGACCAGCCTTCTCAGAACAGAAACAGCAACTCTTCAATTTTCAAGTGAAATAGTTGATCTTTCCGGCAACAGGTTGGCCACAGGTATCACAACCCATGCCATGACCAATCTTGAAGGTGTACTGCAATTCCAACTCCCTCCAGACATACTTGATCGTATTGAGAAAATGATGGAATGGCTGGAGACTGAATGAAACTCCTCCTGATTTCTGCTAATAGAGAGCGTGATCCTTACCCGGTTTTTCCAATTGGACTTGCCTACCTGATCCCCTCTCTTTCATCTGCAGGACATCAACTATCTGTTCTTGATTTATGTTTCACAGAAAATCCAACTGAATCAGTTTCATCTGCATTGGACAGTTTTGGTCCTGATGCAGTCTTAATTTCACTTAGAAATCTCGATAATGTTACCTGGCCAGGAAGCCTTACATATTATGAAGGCGCTACTGACATTGTTTCACTATGCAAAGGAAAAGTAACCACTATTATAGGTGGCTCCGGTTTTTCACTAATGCCGTTAGAACTGCTATCGACCATAGGTGCCGATTACGGTGTAATAGGTGAAGGTGAAGAGATACTTCCCAGACTGCTTGCCTGCATAGAAGCAGGAATTGATGTTTCTGCTTTAAATGGTGTTCTGGTCGCTGGTCAAACCTCATTCCTGCCACCAGTACATGTAACTGCCATAGGAGCACCAGACCGTTCTCTTTTTGATCTCTCACGTTATCACCATGATGGGGGCATGGCCAATCTCCAGACAAAAAGAGGCTGTCCCTTCACCTGCATTTACTGCACCTATCCTCTATTGGAAGGTCGTTGCACAAGACTTCGTCCAGTCGCTGATATTATTGAAGAAATCCGCTATTTAATTGAAGTTTATGGCGTTGACTATATCTATTTTGTTGATGATATATTTAACTTCCCAACTGACTTTGCTGAGCTGTTATGCAGAGCCATGATTGATGAAAAACTATCAGTCAACTGGACAGCATTTATCAGCCCCGGATTTATATCTCCACAACTACTTGAGCTAATGCTGAAAGCAGGCTGTGATGCAGTTGAATTCGGCAGTGAATCAGGTTCCCATACCATGCTTAAAAACCTGGGTAAATCTTTTTCAATTGATAACATTCTTAACTCATCTCAATTGTGTCATGATTCAGGCATCGACTTTGCCCACTACATTTTATTTGGCGGTCCGGGTGAAACCAATCAAACGATACTAGAAACATTTGACCTGATGGACCGGGTTCAGCCTACCGCAGTCATTGCAATGACCGGCATAAGGATTTATCCGGGCACCCAGCTGGAAAAGGTCGCCATAAATGACAAAGTAATTGCAGAAGGTGTGTCAATGCTTGAACCGGTTTTCTATATTTCACCAGAGATAAAAGACACCATCAGTCATTTGGTAACAATAGAAGCGTTAAAACGACGTACCTGGATTGTACCTGGCCTGGACATCAATACCAGTCCGGCAATGCTGGAGGCCCTGCGCATGTTCAAGGTAAAAGGCCCTCTCTGGAAACTAATGAAACGCCTTGGCAGAAGCCGTATTAGACCTCTCGGCAACTGATTTCAAGCCATACATACTAGACTTTGAACTTTTAAATAGCTATGATGGCCTGTTCTTAAATCGAAGGGAATTTTATGGAATTTATAAATCATGTAGTTGTTATTACCGGCGGAACGCGCGGCATCGGCAAAGCTATTTCACTCCGGTTTGCAAGTCAGGGAGCTGCGGTCTATGCCGGATACTTAAGTAACGATAATGCCGCTGAAGAAATTGTCAGTCAAGCGCAAGGACTTTCCGGCAGCATCACAGCTGTTAAAGGTGATGTAAGTACATCCGAAGGGGCTCAAGCGTTGATTGATGCAGCTTCAAAAGCTGGTGGTCGACTTGATGTACTCGTCAACAATGCTGGCATTATTCGAGACTGTTATCTGGCTATGATGTCAGAGGATGACTGGAACTCTGTCATACGAACGAATCTTGATCCGCTATTTCACTGTTGCAAATGGGGTGTCCGCCGCATGATGTCTGCTCGCAGCGGTTCTATTATCAACATCTCTTCAATTTCGGGAATTCTTGGGGCTGCAGGACAAACCAATTATGCCGCTTCAAAAGGTGCTATGATCAGCTTCACAAAATCGCTTGCTCGTGAAGTAGGTGCTTTGGGCATTCGTGTTAATGCCGTTGCTGCAGGTTTGATTGAAACGGAGATGACTGAAAAACTTAAACAGGACCAAATATCAAAAATCATTGGCTCATCGGCACTAGGCCGCATGGGAAAGCCAGATGAGGTTGCTAAGGCAGTGGTTTTCCTGGCATCCGAAAATGCCTCATATATTACCGGTCAGTATCTGACTGTAGATGGTGGTATAGCCTGAATGAAAAATAAACGTGTGGCAATAACCGGTATTGGTGTTTTCAGCGGTGCCGGTAAAAATGTTCAGGAACTTACGGATGCTCTCCTGAACTCCAGGAGCGGAATTGCTCCGATTGACATGCTGGATACATCCCCTTTTCCCACTTCACTGGGTTCCCAGGTTAAAAACTACGACCAACTTGAATACTTTTCAAAACGGGACTCTCATAAGCTTTCCCGTGCGGACCAGTTTGGGTTGATTGCTGCAGAAGAAGCAATATCCAGCAGTGGAATACTGGGGCACTATACTCCATGGGAGATGGGCGTCTCAATGGGTGCCGGAGCTGCTGGAATGTTTCACTCCGAGTTTTGGCTCAAAGAACATATTTCAGGCATCAAAGCCTCACCATCCCTACTTCGAGGCCTGCTTCCAGATAGAACAACAACCGAAATTGCCAGGAAATTCAGATTATGCGGCTACCAAAACAGCATTACGACGGCCTGCTCATCTTCTGCTACCGCCATTGGCTGGGGAGCAGATCTGGTCGCCTCAGGCGCACAGAAGGCAGTGCTGGCCGGAGGTTCAGATACTCTTTCCATTCTTACTTTTGCCGGATTCAATTCACTCCGTGTTGTCGATCAGAATCCATGTTCACCATTTAGCATCGGTCGCCAGGGTATCTCACTGGGTGAAGGCTCGGCTTGCCTTGTACTTGAAGATGAGGAAGAAGCAACTCGTCGTGGGGTTACTATTTTCGGTTATGTATTAGGCTATGCGCTGGCTGGTGAAGCGTATCATATGACAGCTCCAGAACCAACCGGAACTACAGCTGCAAGGGTTATGACCAAAGCAGCTGAATCTGCCGGAATCGAACTGAACCGGATCGGATGGGTCAATGCCCATGGTACCGGCACTCCGCTAAATGACATTGTTGAATCAAATGCAATGAAGCTGGTTTTTGGTGACCAGGCGGCCAATGTACCTCTGGTTTCTACTAAGGCCATGACCGGACACTGTCTTGGTGCTGCCGGGGCCATAGAAGCACTGGCAACGATTATCAGTCTGAAAAATAATTTTATTCCACAGACACTTAATTTCAAGGGGCGAGATCCAGAATGCGATCTGGATTATTGTCATGATGGCAGGCGAGCGACTGACTCTACTATTGCTATTTCAAACTCATTTGCTTTTGGCGGCAACATTACATCGCTGGTACTCGGGAAATGAATAAATTATTCGACAACATAGTAATCACTGGCTACTCCGCAATAACAGCCGCCGGAATTGAAATAGCGCCTATTATTCAAGCCCATAGTGAAGGCAGCTCAGCTCTGAGTTCTATCCCCGACAACCACTCACTACAATGGGGAAAAGCCTCATTTTTCAAAGCTTCCGACTTTATGCCGCCGCTCAAAGCACGCAAAATGGACCGTTCCAGCCAACTTGCGACAGCAACTGCTGGCCTGGCTCTTAAAAATGCCGGTATTGACATAAAGACCATTGATGCTGAGCGCATTGGGATTGCCATGGGCTGTGGGTTTGGTGGCGTGAGCAATTCATCCGAATTCCTGACCGGATATTTTAATTCCGGAGTTGAAGGATTGTCACCCATGCTGTTTCCAAATACGGTTTCCAATGCTGCTGCAAGCAATGCATCTATTGAACATGGACTAAAAGGGCCAAACATAACAATGGTGCAGCGCTTTTGTTCTGCAGAGTCAGCATTTCTGATGGCCTGCAGATTTATCGAAGAAGATCGAGCCGATATTATGCTGGTGGGCGGCATTGATGAATTAAACCCATTAATTATTGATGGGCTTCACTCTTTAGGACAACTTAAAACCTATGCAGCAGGTTTCGGAGAAGGATGTGGCATAATTGTCCTGGAAAAAACAGAGAGCGCCCGTAAGCGAAATGCAAAGATAAAAGCATCCGTTGACAAAATTTGTACTATCGGCATGTTACCGCCTGAATTTGAAACGGAAGGATGCGAACTTTTACTTGGCAACTGTGCCAGTATCACTCATATAGGACTCTCCGGCACAGTAACAGCGATACCAGCCTTGATGAATCGACTTCCAGAATCAAGCCGCATCGATATTGCACCTGTTGTCGGACGTTCACTGGCAATGGGTGCCACTTCAATCGCTTGTCTAATTAACTCAATTCAATGCTCAGAAAAGGCGTTATATTTGACAGCTTCACCAGAAGGCCCTTATTATTCCATTCGATTCACCGGAGGGCTTTCTGAATAATCTAAAGCCCACAGATTATCTGCCACATCGCTTCCCATTCCTGTTAATTGACAGGATTACTGAGGTCGTACCTGGAGTCAGCGCATGCGCTATTAAACAGGTATCCAACTCAGCTGAAGACTTCCCTCAATTAATGCTGATTGAATGCATTGCACAGCTGGCCGGTATTGCTGCGAGTCATCAGGAAGGAGAAGGCGGTTTTCTTGCAGCTATTGACAATGCAGTATTTAATGGCCAGATTCTACCAGGAGACACACTGGAAATACGAACTGATGTTATAAAATCATTCGGCAGACTTTGTCTGGTTAAAGGAGAAGTTAGCTGCAACAGTATTAAACTGGTGGAAGCTACAATGACACTTGGGATCGGTACAATTTAATATGAATTATAAATCCCTATTTTTTATTCTTTTTTTTATCGTCTGTTTGCTCTGTGAATCTATTTCCCATGCTCGCTCAATAGATCCTCTTCTTGGTCTTGAAGCTTTGAGAAAAGGATTTGCAGACACCTCCGATTTTACTGCTGAAATAACTCAGGAAAAACAGCTCTCAATTATGAAACGTTCTATGACGACCTCAGGAGTCGTACGTTTCAAAAAGCCTGATACATTTTTTATGGAGATTAAACCACCCTACTCCAGTCGTCTTCTTCTGCGTGATAACATAATTGAGCAATCAAATGGTAAAGACAAAAGCAAAAACAGGATAGTGCTTCCACCGGAACAAAGTCTTAAACAGTGGTTTTCCAAGTTGACAACTCCGTTTACCAAGATACCGGATGGAGTTAATCTAAGAGCGGACCTTACAGCTTCAAACTACACTCTTGATATTTCGCCTTTGAAAAAAGGGATGGTAAAAGAACTGTCAATCACCTTCCAAACCGATGGAACCATAAAAAAAATTATAATCAACGAACAAAATGGCGATAAAACAACAATGACATTCAGGAAATTCAAAAAAAACACCGGTTTTACTGAAAGTGACTTTAACCTCTGATTCAGATATTGTGAATTATGCATTATACAACAAGGAAATTAACCACTTAATGAATATATTTAAAAGCTCAATAGCGTTTTTTATCCTGCTTATAACCACATCATGCGCACATACAACCAAGACCCCGTTGATATATAATCAGGGTGCAATTGTGGAAACCATGTCAACCGGCATTTCGCTCTCTCTACAGACTTCCGATCAAAACCTGTCCGGAAATGGCTTTATGGTCTACCGACGTCCCGACAAGATTCATATGATACTGCTATCACCATTTGGAACAACTGTATTTGAAGTTTTTGCTCTTGGAAACCAGATAACACTTGTTTATCCATCTCAAGGAGTTGCCTATACCGGTCACTTCAATCAACTCCCCCGAAAAGGCGGAGCACAGAGCTGGAGCTTAATGCGCTGGACAATGGATGCTGATCCAGTCGGCATGATGAAAGTGGACGGAACATATGGAAGAATCAATAACCAAGGCACCAAAGAAGATATTACAGTTGTAAACGGCTTGATTACAGTAAAAACAAATACAGATGGTGACAAGATCTATTATGAAGATTATTCGCTTATTAATGGGGTCCCGGTCGCATCAGAAATTGATATCCGGAACAAACAGGATGACCGTATTCGCCTGAAACTTCAAGAAACCGAAATCAATACACATTTGGATGATGCAGCATTTATTCCTCGCCTTGAAGGGATTAAACTTCTGCCACTTTCTGAATTGGAACTTAATTAGACAATACTGCAATATTTGAGGTATCAATGTACTCTCTGGAACCGCAAAAGTGTGCAGAACTGATAAATTCAGCAAAGTCAGTAGTTGCACTTACGGGTGCAGGTATTTCAACCTCAGCTGGAATTCCTGACTTCAGAGGTCCTAGGGGACTTTATGTTACAAGAAGATATGATCCTGAAAAAGTTTTTCATATTGAGTGGTTTAAAAGTAATCCAGTATATTTTTATGAATTTACAAATGACTTTACAGAGAGTTTGAAAAGCATTAAACCAACATTTACACATAATTTTCTGGTTAAACTGGAACAAGCCGGCTTTTTAAAAGGTATTATTACCCAAAATATCGACATACTTCATCAGACAGCCGGCAGTCAAAATGTGATCGAACTACATGGTTCCTATAACTCCGCAACATGCCAATCATGCAAACAACAAATCAAAGGTCTGACTTGCAGCTGGTGGTGCGATGAAATTGCATCCAGTAATTCATATCCAGTCGTCATTTGTCAGAAATGTGGCGGATATCTTAAACCAGATATTGTTTTTTTCGGCGAACCTGTCATAGCATATGAAGAGGCAGAGCGTCTTATTAAAAAATGTGATTTACTTTTGGTACTGGGATCATCACTTAATGTTACCCCTGCTTCGATATTGCCGAGGCTGACTTCAGCCCAAACAGTAATTGTAAACAAAGGTGATGTATCACTGCAAGTTTCCCCGCAGAGGTATTTTATCAATGAAGACCTTGATATCTATTTTAGTAAAGTATCAGAATATCTCAGATAAACGCTTTAAAGTGCTTTGTATCAATCAGATTAAAGTATATACTTAAAATTAACATTGATATTCATGAAAAAAATATTGATTTATTTATTTCGAGGTATATATTGTTATATACTTACATTAGTCACTGTTATACAACCAGTTTATAGCGGAGGACATTATGGCACAAGAAGCTCTGAATCAGCCAGTAGACAAGGGATTTGAAGGCGCACTAAGCGGAATGACGCTGGCGGACTTGATACAAATCAAAAATATCAACCGTTTTTCGGGGTGCCTTTCTGTTGAACATGGCCCACAAAAAGGTGTAATTTTTTTCCGTGATGGAGAACTTGTTCACGCTGAACTTGATGACAAAACCGGTAGAGAAGCTTTTTTTGACATCATTCACTGGCCAAACGGCGAATTCAAAGCTGATCCCAAGATTGTCACAACCTGCCGCACTATAAATGAAAGCCTTACATATTTGCTACTCGAAGCCCACCGCCTTAAAGACGAACAGTCTAAACCATCCTCTGATGAAACTACACAAATCACACAAGAGACAACTGTGCGTAAGGGGGGACAGCCAATGAGTGATATCAACAAAAAACTTAGTTCCATTCCAGAAGTTGAATATGCTGTAGTTCAGACAAAAGAAGGTGTACCGGTAGATGACGCCACATACGAGGGCTCAACCTATGCAGCTAACGGCCTTTATCTTTCAATGTTTGCCAGCCAGCTGGGCAGTCTGATGGGAGCTGGAGACCTGATATCTGCTGCAGTACAAGGCTCCAAACATCACCTTTTACTATTTCAGTCCAAAACACACTACCTTAATATAACAGTAGCCGGCTCAAGCCAACTTGGGGCAATAGAGACAAACGTCCGTACCGCTTTAGCACAAAAATAATTCAATAATTTTATGAAACCTCAAAAGGAGCGCTGACAACACAGCGCTCCTTTTTTTGTTATTTACGCTGGTTTTCT